>NZ_AUII01000074.1 GCF_000423625.1 Pseudonocardia asaccharolytica DSM 44247 = NBRC 16224 | reverse complement strand
CTGCGCCTCACCCCCGGCGGCCTGCTGCGCATCGACAAGAAGAAGATCAACGCCGAGGCGAACCTGGACGGCAAGTACCTGCTGCGCTGCTCCGAGGTCCGCCGCGAGCCCGGTGCCGTGGGACGAGCTGGCCGCGACGCTGACCGCGGAGCTCGGCCGGGAGCCGGCCGAGGTGTTCGCCGAGATCGACCGTGAGCCACTGGCGGCCGCGTCGATGGCCCAGGTGCATGTGGGCCGGATGCCCGACGGGCGCGAGGTCGTCGTCAAGCTGCAGCGCCCACGGATCGCCCAGGTCGTGGGGAACGACCTCGACATCGTCGACCGGATCGCGCGACGGCTGCAGCGGTCCACCCGGTGGGGCCGCTCGCTCGGCATCGTCGCGCTGTCGGACGGGTTCGCCGCGTCGCTGCGCGAGGAGCTCGACTTCCGGGTCGAGGCGCGCAACATCGCCGCGGTGGCGGTCGGGTCGGCGCGGAACGGGGTCCCGGTCGAGCCGCCGCGGCTGGAGTCGGCGCTGTGCACCCGCGGGATGCTGGTGATGGAGCGCTTCCGCGGAACGTCGATCGATGCCGTCCCGCCCGGCCCGGACACCGCGGCGCTCACGGCCGCCCTGCTCGACTGCCTGCTGGGCCAGATCCTGCTCGACGGGGTCTTCCACGCCGACCCGCATCCGGGCAACATCCTGCTGCTCGACCCCGCCGAACCCGATGGCCCCGCCCGGCTCGGGCTGCTCGACTACGGCTCCGTCGGCAGGCTCGACGCGGCGATGCGCGAAAGCCTGCAGCAGCTGCTGATGGCGATCGACAGGGGCGATCCGGTACCGGTCGTCGCCGCGCTGCTGGAGCTCGTGGGCACGCCCGAGGGCCTCGACGAGCGCGCGCTGCAGCGCGCGATGGGCAGTTTCATGGCCCGCAGCCTCTTCATGGCCCGCAGCCTCGGCCCCGGTTCGACGCTGGACGCCGGCGTGTTCGGTGAGCTGCTCGGCCTCACCGCGCGCCACGGCCTCACCGCGCCGCCCGAGCTGGCGGCCGTGTTCCGGTCGATCGGGACGCTGGAGGGCACACTGACGCGGCTCGC
>NZ_AUII01000073.1 GCF_000423625.1 Pseudonocardia asaccharolytica DSM 44247 = NBRC 16224 | reverse complement strand
CCCTCATGTAAGGGACCTTCGGTGTTGATCGCGCCGGTGGTCTCGGGTGGCATGAGCGGCCCGGCTGGTCCGGTGGGTGGCGTCGAGCTCGCCCTCTGGGAGCCGCCGGGAGGCGGGGTCCCGTTCGTCTGATTGCCACCGCTGGCCCGGTCACGGATGGCCCGGATGAGGGAAGTGGGTCGACGCCTGGCTGAGGTCGGGCCCGCTTGCAGCACGTGCGTGGGAGCCGTCACCGGGAGCCACCGGTCGGTGCCCGCAGAGCGTGGGACTGTGACCGTCGGAGTGATCGCGCAGCCCGTCGTGGCCGGCCCGGGGGACACCGGTTGGTGTGACGACGAGGAGAGCGTGATGATCAACGATACGGAGGAGCGGCGCCTGGTCGGGATCGATCTGGGCATCGCCAGCGACCACACCGGGCGGGTGCTCGACGGCCGCGGCGGGGAGGTCTGCCGGCGCCGGGCCCGCCCGACGGGGGAGAGCCTGGCCGCGGTCGAGGCCGCCGCGCGGGCGGGGGCACCGGCGGGCCGCGGTTGGAGGTGGTGATCGAGCCGACCGGGCCGGCGGGGCTGCCGATCGCGGTGTTGGCCACCGCACGCGGGCATCGGGTGTTCCGGGTGGCCTCGGCGAAGGCCGCGGACCTGCGCCGGTTCCTGTCCCGGCACGCCAAGTCCAACGGCATCGACGCCGATCGGGCTGGCCCGGCTGCCGCTGCGGGCCCCGGCCGGCCGGCACCCGATCGAGCTGCCCGACACCGAGGCCGCCGCGGCGCTGGATCGGCGGGTGCGGGCCGGTGACCGGCTCACCCGGCAGGCCGCGCTGCACCAGCGGCGGATCACCGACCTGGTCCGCCAGCTGTTGCCGGCCACCCCGCGGACCGGGGCGTTGACCAAGACCGACCCGGCCGTGCTGGGCCGCTGGCCCGCCCCGCGGGCGCCGCTGGGCGCCGGCCGGGCCCGGCCGCTCACCCTGATCACCAAGACCTCGCACGGCCAGCAGGGCGCCGAGCGGGCCGAGCAGTGGCGCGCCGCCGCCGCGGCCGCGGTCGCGCTCCACGGCGAGCATCCGGCGATGCCCTGGTCGGCTCTGGCCGCCGAGGTCGCCACCGAGGTCGCGCT
>NZ_AUII01000072.1 GCF_000423625.1 Pseudonocardia asaccharolytica DSM 44247 = NBRC 16224 | reverse complement strand
CTTGCTCACGTGGGTGTCCTTCCCGGCCGCTGTGTCGATCACAGCAGCCGATCTTGGTCCACCCGCGGCTTACACCGTTCGCGTGACACGCCCCGGGTCGTCGTCCCCACAACGCCATCTCGAGTGCGTCCAACGGCAGCTGGGTCGGCATGCTCGCCGCGGTGCGCCAGCCGACGATGCGCCGGGAGAACACGTCGCAGACGAACGCGGTGAACACCATCCCCGACCACGTCGGCACATAGGTGAAGTCGACCACCCACAACTCGTTCGGACGGCTCGCGGTGAAGTCGCGGTCCACCAGGTCCGGCGGCCTGCTCGCCGCCTTGTCGGCCGTCGTGGTGACCACCGTGCGGCCGCGGACCGCGCCGCGCAGCCCGGCGGCGCGCATCAGCCGCTCGACCTGGCAGCGCGGCACCGGCAGCCCGTCGACCCCGCCTTGGCGGCGCAGCTGATGCCACACCTTGCGGGCCCCGTACAGGCCGCGGCCCAGCTGCGGATCGTGGTAGATCTGCTCGATCTCGGCGAACACCGCCGCGTCGCGCACCGCCCGCGGCGACGGCGGCCGGGAGCGGTGCGCGTAGTAGCCGGACGGGGCGATCGGCACGCCGTGCCCGGTGAGCACGCGGCAGATCGGCTCGACCCCGAACCGCTCGCGGTGAGCGTCGATGAACGCCACTACCAGGGCAGTCGCGGGTCGAGCTCCCGCGCGAAGAACGAGCTGGCCGCCAGCAGAATCTCGTTGGCCCGCTTCAGCTCACGGACCTCGGACTCCAACTCCTTGATCCGCTTCGCGTCATCCGTCGTCGTGCCCGGCGCCTGCCCGGCATCGATGCGGGCCTGCTTGCACCAGCCGCGCAACGTATCGGGCACGATCCCGACCCGCGGGCCGATCCGCTTCACCGCCGCGTTCAGCGACAGCGACGGATCCTCCGTCATCGCCTCCGCGACCAGCCGCTGCGCGCGCTCACGCAGCTCGTCGGGGTACTTCCTCGGTGCCGGCACTGTCCCACTCTCCCGTGGCTTCAGACCCTCCACCAATCTCGGGGCGGTTCACCAGATCGCCGCCGACGCCCGCACCGCCGCCACCCGCGCCCGCCTCGCGCTGCTGCCACAGCAGAGGGTGGGGCCAACTCCGAGGAGAACTCCCC
>NZ_AUII01000071.1 GCF_000423625.1 Pseudonocardia asaccharolytica DSM 44247 = NBRC 16224 | reverse complement strand
ACCCCCGGCCCTTCGCCTGGACCAAGACCGCGGACGAGATCCTCGAACGACTCGCCGCATATCTTGACCGGATTCCTGGCGCGACTCACTAGATGGTTGATTCCGTGAAGATCGTGTGAGGTGTGTCGTGCCCGGGGCATGAGGGGAGAGCGTTCAAGATCAATGTGTGACGAAAGAACTGAACGCCCTCCTGGTCGAACTCTACGTCGTGATCGACGACTACGTCGTGCCACCACGCCGCGGGCGTGGCCGTCGGCCGCTGCTGTCGGACTCCGAACTGATCACGCTGGCAGTGGCTCAGATCCTGCAGGGCTACCACTGCGAGTCCCGTTGGGTGCGCCACATCCGAGCCAGCGCCGAGTGGCGTGCGATGTTCCCGAACCTGCCCCAGCAGCCCGGCTATCACAAGCGGCTCAAGAACGCCCGTGCGCTGCTGTGTCGGGCGATCCGCGTGCTGGCCCAGCGCTGCCCATCGTGGTTCGACGAGCTATGGATAACCGACGCCACGCCGGTGCCCTGTGGCATGTCCCGCCAGACGGTCAAACGATCCGATCTGGCCGGCCACGCCGGCTACGGCTACTGCGCCTCGCACTCGCGCTTCTACTGGGGGCTGAAGCTCTACCTGGTCTGCACTGGGGACGGGATGCCCGTCATGTGGTGCCTGGCCAACCCGAAGATCGGGGAACGCGAGGTCCTGGCCGCGCTGCTGGAGCACAACCACCGCCTCGTGCGCGACGGGCAGCTCATCCTGGCCGACAAGGGTTTCGCTGGGGCGGCATTCAAGCAGCTCACCGAAGCAATGGGGCTACGCCTGCGGCGCCCGGACCGCCGCGACGAGACCTACACCAACGGGCACCTCGGCGGTGTCCGCCAGTGGATCGAATCGGTCAACCAGAGCCTCAAAGGCCAGCTCGACCTGGAACGCCACGGCGGGCGCACCCCAGACGGGGTCTTCACCCGCGTGGCCCAGCGACTCCTCGCCCTGGCCAGCGGCATCTGGCACAACTGGACCACCGGCGTCACGACCAAACGATCACTGGTGCCCTACGACCACTGAACACCAGCTTCACGGAATCACTCATCTAGTGAGTCGCGCCAGGAATCCGGTCAAGATATGCGGCGAGTCGTTCGAGGATCTCGTCCGCGGTCTTGGTCCAGGCGAAGGGCCGGGGGT
>NZ_AUII01000070.1 GCF_000423625.1 Pseudonocardia asaccharolytica DSM 44247 = NBRC 16224 | reverse complement strand
CGCGCGGACAAGAACTTCGGCATGGCTCCGTCCTCCCGGATCCACCATGCCCCCCTCGTCAACCTGTACTCCCTTTGAGGAACGCAGCACTAGCCTCACCGGACCAGCCAACATTGCGACGTTGAGTAGAGCCCGCCAGAACGCCAGGGGGTCAGAATTCAGGATCCGGCGACAGATGCGTGTGAGTTCGGCACCACTCGCACGCAGACTGGTGGTGGCGCAGGGCAACCTGCTCCGACTGACGCGACCCGCCAATAGGGAAGCCGCCTCGACAAGAAGCCCACACCGCTCGCTGAGCGCATGAGCAACCACCTGCGTGGGTGCCTGGCGATCTTGTTACGGTCTCCAGGATGATATCTACGCAGGTCAGCGCAGAGCCGGTGGTCGGACTCGAACCGACGACCTACCGCTTACAAGGCGGTTGCTCTACCAACTGAGCTACACCGGCGAGAAACACCCGTCTGAACGCGGGAGATCTCGCTACATAGTGGCATGAGCGCCCGGCCGCGACAGTATCGGACCGGCTCCGGGACCTCCCGGAGCCCGGACCACCACCGGTGGACCACGATCGGTCTCGTGGACCTGGTGGCACTCTCATCCCTGCCCGTGCCCGGCTTCCGCAGCTGGCTGACGGGCTGGACACGGAATCTGGGGCGTGACCTGCGGGTATGCGTGATCGCCGCCGGATGGGCGTGTGTCCAGGCGGCGAGGTTTGCGCTGGTCAGGGCCTTGCCGGCGGGGCCAGGTCGATGATCTTCTTGGGTGGATCGATGCCCAGCTTGTTCAGGATGGTGCGCTGAGCGGCGGACAGTTCGGTGCGCTGTCGGAAGGTGCCGGCCGGGCCTTCGAACGTGCCCACGTGCAGCTCTTGCAGGTCCTCGCGCAGCCGGGCCCAGGTGTCTGCGGTGGTGGTCTCGGCGATGCGGATCAGTAGCAGCGCCAGCCAGCACAGGATGACGTGGGCGCGGATGCGGTCTTCGAGCCGGTGGAACACCGGCCGCAGCTGCAGGGTGGTCTTCATGTCCCGCCAGCCGCGTTCGACCTCGAGCAACTGCTTGTAGCCCAGCGCGATGTCCTCGGCCGGCAGGTGGGGGTCGGAGCAGCGCAGCAGGTACTTGCCGTCCAGGTTCGCCTCGGCGTTGATCTTCTTCTTGTCGATGCGCAGCAGGCCGCCGGGGGTGAGGCGCAG
>NZ_AUII01000069.1 GCF_000423625.1 Pseudonocardia asaccharolytica DSM 44247 = NBRC 16224 | reverse complement strand
AGGCGTTTACGCGGTTCCAGGCCGACTCCGCGGCGCTGACCTGCGACGATAGCGCGGCGTGTGTCCAGATCAGGCCATCAGCTGCGGAACGCGGGGAGCTGGGGGCCTGGCGCTGCTTCGCCGACGAGGCCGGGCAGAGCCTGAGGCCGCTCAGGGGCCGCACCTGGGGCCGGCGCGGGGTGACCCCGGTGGTGACGGTGCGCGCCGGCGGCACCGGCCGGGTCATGATCGCCGGGCTGATCGCCACCAAACCCGGACGCCCACCCCGGCTGATCTACCGGATCCGCCTGCGCCGGGGCCGGGCTGGCGAGCGCAAGTCCTTCTCCGAGGCCGACCACGCCGCCCTGCTGGACGCCGCGCACGCCCAGCTCGGCGGCCCGCTCGTGCTGTGCTGGGACAACCTGAACACCCACCTGTCGGCCGCGATGCGCACGCTGATCGCCACCCACACCTGGCTGAGGGTCATCCAGCTGCCCGCCTATGCCCCCGAGCTCAACCCGGTCGAGGGGGTCTGGTCGCCTCTGAAGCGCACCCTGGTCAGCCTGGCCACCAGGACCCTGGACGGCCTGGTCCGGCTCATCAAGACCCGGCCGAGGAAGATGCAGTACCGCCCCGCACTGATCGCCGGATTCCTCGCCAAAACCGGCCTGGACCTCCAGCCTCCGTAACTCCGGCCTTTGAAGATCTCCAAATGGGCAAGACACTTCTCCGGGTGACATCGCGCAGGTTCAGGGACTGGTATCGCTCCCGATCGACGGCAAAGCTGATCAAGCAGGGATACTCGCGTTGCCCGGTCGCGGGGTTGATCGCATGTACGTGCCCTCCGAACTCGACGTTCTCCAGGTCCGGGTCGGCTTCGAAGAGATCGCGCATGTAGAGAAGCGCGATCTGACTCACGATCGACTGGTAAAGACGTCGGAACTCCGCGTCAGATCGCCTCTTCTCCCTCAGTTCGCCCGTCGTGCCGACGAACGTGTAGTTCGCGATCGTCGGCACGACGTCGACGGGCGGCAGTTCGAACCGGACGACGGCCTGTTCGCCGAGTGGCGAGTAGGCGACCTCCGCCTGGCGAGGGACGTCGTCGGGCAACGGCGTCCGATCGAGGACCAGCTCGAGGTAGGCCTCGACGCTCTCGCGGTCACGCGACGGCAGCCCTGCCCGAAGCGACTCGATCTCCTGGTTGTGCGCGGCGACCCCGGCCGACATGTTTACCACCTTGCTAGTGTCTTGCGCCTGAAATTCGTTGATGATGTCTAGTATGGGCGTCGTGGCACGCACGGGACGGCCGGTGGCCGCGGTGACCTTGA
>NZ_AUII01000068.1 GCF_000423625.1 Pseudonocardia asaccharolytica DSM 44247 = NBRC 16224 | reverse complement strand
ACCGGCCGGGGCTGCTCGACGGATTCATCGCCGCGACGGGCCTGACCCTCCAACCCCCGTAGCCAACACCCCAGCCTTTCAACCTGTGTACCGCGAGAGTGTGTTCGATGCTCCGCCGAACTGGTCGAGGTCGTGCCGACGCTGCGTCACCGGCGTGGAGCCGGTGGTCGGACTCGAACCGACGACCTACCGCTTACAAGGCTGCCGGCACTCGCCAACCAGGGCGTCTACCTGCGAGAACAGCGACCCCACCAGCGGCCACCCTGCTCAATTTGCATCCAGCTCGCGGACTTTCGCGCCATGTGTGATGCCACGCAGCACGAGTGCCGCATGACAATCCTCTCAGACGCCGGCCGAACGACAGCGGAGTGGTTCGGCCGACCGCATCGATCCTGCAATCGCCGCCTCATGCAACAGAGGTCGACGTCCACGCTCGTGCGCCGGCCGGAGCAGCAGCCGCTCTCGACCCATCATAGACCTTGCCCTATACAACCTGTGGGCTATACTTGGTCCATGACGTGGGAGGTGATCCTCCTCGAGGACGTCGAGGCATGGCTGCTGGACGAGGTCGACGACGAGACGTACGACCTGGTCGCGGCAGCCATCGACAAGCTGGAAGTGGATGGTCCCACGCTAGGACGACCCCTGGTTGACAGGATCAAGGGCTCCTCAATGCACAACTTGAAGGAACTTCGCCCCGGATCGACTGGCGCATCAGAGGTCCGGATCTTGTTCGTCTTCGATCCGGCCCGACGTGCAGTACTGCTGGTAGCGGGAGACAAGTCCGGGCGGTGGACCGACTGGTATCGCCAGTCCATCCCGCTGGCGGAGAAACGGTACGAGCGTTGGATGGAGGATGAGCACGATGGCTAGTAGCTGGCGCGAGGTCCGAGCCAAGCGAGTCCCGCGGGAAGATCGGGTTGCCGATCACCGCGCACACCTCGATGAGCTCGTTCGTGCGCATCAACTGCGGGAGATCCGTACTGAGCAGGGCGTCACCCAGCGCGAGCTCGCGGAGCGAATGCACGTAAGTCAGCCTTCGGTCTCCGCGCTGGAGCGCGGCGAGCTCACGAAGGCCGGCCTTGGCACTATCCGGGCGTACGTGGAGGCACTGGGTGGAACCGTGGATATCGTTGCCAACTTCGGGGACCAGCGCGTGAAGCTGGGATAGAACGCTCCTACCACAAGCACCGGGATCGCGCGACTAACACTCATCCGAACTAGTCAGGGCCTCTACCTCCGCAAACAGCGGCCAGGGCGCCGTCCTCGTAACACAATTTGCGCGCTGACCAGGCAGTATCGCGCCACGTGTGATGCCACGGACGTGTCACGAAGCCCGATTACGGCGAGTCGGTAAACAAGACCGGCTTCGGACCGTGGTGTGAGTGTTGGACCCGCGTTCCGCAGCTGATGGCCTGATCTGGACACACGCCGCGCTATCGTCGCAGGTCAGCGCCGCGGAGTCGGCCTGGAACCGCGTAAACGCCT
>NZ_AUII01000067.1 GCF_000423625.1 Pseudonocardia asaccharolytica DSM 44247 = NBRC 16224 | reverse complement strand
GCGGGGACCACACCATCCTGCTCGGCCAGGTCGAGCACACCCGCCTCGGCGAGGCCCAACCGGCGATCTATTTCCGCCGCAACTTCCACACCGTGCCTCTTGTCGGCCAACCGCACGAGGGGACCTGATCGATCAGCCTCGCTTCCGAGGACCGAGCCCACACAAAGGTCGAACGATCACGAGGCCATGATTGGCGGCCAGCGTGTGGCGGGAGTACCGGCAGCTATTTGTCGGACCCAGGACCACCCGAGAACTGCTCCAGGTAGTGAACGAGTCCGTCACCACCGGTCATGTCGCGGACCAGTTCAACAGCGCGGTTGGTATGCGCGCTTGCCAACGGTGGTCGCGGTAGGAGACCGCGACGACATCGCTGCCTGCGGCCAGCTCCAGCGTGACTTCCTCGGCGTTGTCGGGTTCGCCGAGGTCCGTCCCTGCCACGCAGGCCACGAGCGCTCGAAGACATCCGGAGTGGGTAGCCACGAACAGATGCTGACCGATACCTTCTGCGACGCGCCCGAGGCTGACCAGGAGCATCCGCTGAACGACCGAGGCCGGTGGCTCGTGCCAGAGAAGGGGCGTCTTGAGCCAGAAGGTCATCGCGTCACCAGTCGCCTCATGCGCGCACCAGAACTGCCTGGCCTCGCTGACCCAACCTCGGGGGATGCCGGCATCAGCGGCCAGCAGCTCCAGGTGTCGGCCCCGAGCTCGGGTCGGCTCCATTGGGCCTTCGTCGGTCCACACCTGGACGTTGCGGAAGCCAGGCTCTGGCTGTATCCCACCGTCCTTCAGCGTGATGCCCAACTCCGCAACACGCTGAAGCACCGCGGCCTGCAAGAGCTCGGCTGTCGCGCGTGTCCGAACGGTCGGCGCGTAGCCGAACCTGATCTGATCTCCGTCTCGACAGAGGGCGGCCAGCTGGACCCCTCTGCCGATCGCCTGTCGCCGCCCAAGCTCGGTGAGCCCGGTGTCCTCGTCGTAGCTGGCGGTCTGCCCGTGCCTGATCAGATGAACCGTCAGAGAGCCGGGGGCGGGTCTACCGACCGACATGTCAAGCCTCCTCAGAATGGCGCGTTGGGGCGCTCAGCGGGTCGGATGACCATGTTGACCTCGCAGGCCAACCCACGTGACAGTCCCTGCACTCCGATCGCGGTGCAGACCCGCGCTCGCCGGGTATCAAGCTGAACAGGTCCGATGTGAGGTTTCTGGTGCCGGTATCCCCGCGAGGTCCTCCGGTAGGTCACAGCCGACTCCGCTGTGCGGGACTGACATGTCGACCGTCGATTCTCCCTGGGCGCGACCACTGTGCGCTGATTATCAGCCGCAGGAGCCTCACCGTGAAGCACCTACTACATAGATCAGCTGATGTTGACCCCGTTTGGCGGACACGAAGGTGAGGAGACATAGGGTCTGACGATCTTGTGAAGGAGATCGTCTGTCGTGCCCAAGCCCTACCCGCCGGAGTTCCGGCGACTGTCTTGCGTCTGACTTCGTGAAGCAGATCCGGTCGGAAATACCCAGCCACGAGTCGGTGTGTCGTACCGACTTGGAGGCTGTTGATGATGTCC
>NZ_AUII01000065.1 GCF_000423625.1 Pseudonocardia asaccharolytica DSM 44247 = NBRC 16224 | reverse complement strand
TCAAGGTCACCGCGGCCACCGGCCGTCCCGTGCGTGCCACGACGCCCATACTAGACATCATCAACGAATTTCAGGCGCAAGACACTAGTTCGGACGCGAGCACCGACTGGGTGCCTGTCGCATTCCGGCGCACCCGGACCGCCGCGACAAGGCTCGCGCGGCGTCAGGACACCTCGGAGGCCGGCACGGCCCGCAGGCCGACGGAGAGGTAGCCCATCTGCATGCCCGGATGGGCGGTGACCGCGAAATGCCCGCGCACCACGAGGTAGCCCTCGTCGGTGCTGAACACGGAGTCGGTCCGCGGGCCCGGGTCGCGGACGGCGTACTGGACGCCGCCGCAGGGCGGCTCGGCGCAGTCGTCCTCGACGGCGAAGTAGCCGGACCCGTCGGGGTCGAGGCTCGCGTGCCCGTCCTGCTGAGTGATGTCGAGGTGGATGAGCTCACCATCGTGGGCGTAGACGAACTCGCTGAACCGGGTGCGGTCGCCGACCGCGTCGATCGGGCCGGCGAAGCCGGCCACGTCGGGTGTGCTGCGGGTCGGCGCGGGGGCCGTGGTTGGGGCCGGAGCCGGAGCCGTCGACGCCACCGTGGTCGGCGCGGGGGTTGGGTCGGTGATCGTAGGCAGCGCCGCCCCCTCACCCGGGTCGTCGCCGCGCAGCAGGTGGCCGCCGGTGCCCGCCGCGGCGAGCACCAGCGCGGTCCCGGCGACGGCCAGCACGGTCCGGGTGCGCCGAGACCGCGGCTCGGTCCGGCGCAGCGGCGGCACCCCCGGCCACATCTCGCGCAGCATCACCGTCGCGGCCGCGTACGGGTCGGCGGCGCCGGGCAGCAGCATCCGCAGCAGGCCCTCGGCGGTCGGCCGTCGCTCCGGTTGCTTGGCCAGCGCGGTGAGGACGGGGCCGGCGACGGCCGCCGGCAGCCCGGCCACGTCGGGCTCGGAGTGGACCACCCGGTAGAGCAGCACCTCGAACCGGTCCGCCGCCCCGTAGGGCGGGCGGCCCGTCGCGGCGAACGCCACGGTCAGGCCCCAGGAGAAGACGTCCGAGGCGGGCCCGACGCGGCCGGTGCCGGTGATCTGCTCCGGGGACATGTATCCGGGGCTGCCGACCACCATGCCGGTGCGGGTCGCGCTGGTCGCCGCGGCCACCGCGGCGATGCCGAAGTCGATCACGCGGGGGCCTGTGGCGCCGAGCAGCACGTTGCCCGGTTTGAGGTCGCGGTGCACCACACCCGCGGCGTGGACGGCCGCGAGCGCCTCGGCCAGCCCGGCGGCCAGCGCGCGCAACGGCTCGGGCGCCAGCGGCCCCGAGGCGGCGACCACCTCGCCCAGTGTCGGGCCCTCGACGTACTCGGTGGCCAGCCAGGGCCGCTCGGCGTCGGGGTCGGCCGCCAGCAGCTTCGCGGTGCAGGTGCCGCCGACGGCCCGCGCGGCGCGGATCTCCCGACGGAACCGGGTGCGGAACTCGGCGTCGTCGGCGAACTCCGCGCGCACCAGCTTGACCGCCGCGACCTGGCCGGACGCCGACCAGCCTCGGTAGACGACCCCCATCCCGCCCGCACCGAGCCGCCCGTCGAGGACGAAGCCGCCGATCTCCCGCGGATCCTCGGCGAGCAGTGGTTGCACGGCCACGGGTCGCTCCTGGAGCGTCGCTGAACGGGTGGGGCGAGGGGAAGTCTTCCATGATCCGGCTCCGGTCCGGGGCCGGACACGGCCGGGCGGCGCCGCAACGCCCGCTACGTCTCGCGGGCCGAGGGCGGTCCAACCCCATCCTGCGCCGCCGCCGACGACGCACTCCCACCGCCGAGCCCGCAAGGCAGCGGCGACGACGGCCTTCACGTCGTCGCTGGAGGGCCCGTGCGGCGCGTCGAACTCCGCCGAAATGCCGCGCGCACCCGATCCGGTTGCTGTGCCGAAAGCCCGCGTGCGGGATCACCCGGTCCGCAGGGCGAGCCGGCGGGCATGGGCGACGGCGGCGTCGGTCTGCGCCCGCTCGGCGGCCTGCTGGGCCTGCTCGGCCCGCCGGGCCGCCTCGGCGGCCTCGACCCTGGCCCGCGCGGCGCGGATCCGCTCGCGGCGCCCGGCCCGCCCGTGCCAGCGCGCCGGCAGCTCGTCACCGCGCACCCCCGGCCCGGAGGCGGCGTCCTCGACCGCGTCGACCCGCGCGGCCTCGACCAAGATCTGCTGGATCAGGTCCCGGTCGGCGGCGTCCCGGTCGGCGGCGCGCAGCAGGTACTGGGCGGCCTGCCCGGTGCCGTGTGCCGCGTCCGGATCGACGGCCATCCTCG
>NZ_AUII01000064.1 GCF_000423625.1 Pseudonocardia asaccharolytica DSM 44247 = NBRC 16224 | reverse complement strand
AGCAGGCGGACAAGTCCGCTCAAGGGCATCACGCCAGTCAGACCACGGGTCACCCCCGCTGCTGTCACCACCAGCCCACCATCACCGGGCCGGCTTGACCATCCTCACAGTCAGACCAGGGAACGCACGCGCAGGTCCGGCAGGGCCGGCGCGAGCGCGTCGAAGTCGCGGTCGCGGTGCACGAGCGTGGCGCCGGTCCGGGCGGCGACGACCGCGATCAGGCAGTCGAGGATCTTCCGGACCGTACCGCCCGCGGCGCGGACCGCGCGGTACACGACCGCAGCGTCCCGGTAGTCGAGCGCCGCATCGACCGGCAGGAGCCGGAGCCCGCCTGTCAGCACCTGAAGCTTCGCGAACGCGGGCTCGCTGGTCGCCCCGGCCAGCAGCTCCATGATCACCGGTTCGGTCGTCGCGATGGCGCCGGGCTCCTCGCGCAGGAGGCGGCGCACCTCGGCGTTCGCCGGGGATCCGGTGCGCCGCAGGTACTCCACCCAAGCCGAGGTGTCGATCAGCTGCATTCGACGTCCTGGACCCGGGAGCCGCGCATCTCATCGAGATCGCCCTTCCAGCCGATCCCCTCCAGACCGGCGAGGAACTCCGGCGAGAGCCGAGGCCCGACCAGCCGCCGCAAGGCCAGGTCGACGGCGTCCTTCTTGGTCTTCAACCCGAACCTGCGCATCACCTCGGCGACCAGCTCGTCGTCGATGTCGATGTTGGTGCGTGTCATACACCAATGATACCCCTTCGAGTCGGCGGCGCGCAGGCGCCGTCATGGCTCCATGAGAACGTGTTCGAGAGGTGATCGTGGCGTCGTCGCACGTCCTCGATCAGCACACCGGCCAGATGCGGCAGCAGATCCGCAGGATCACATGAGGACGATCACCACCGCCACGATCCCAGGGTTGACCTAACGCTTACGATGTCGCTTAGAAGCTAAGGAGTCTTGCCGGTTCCCGGACTCCTGGCACGAGCCGCGAAGGTCGGTTTCGCGAGCGACGAGAGGGGCATGCACGATGCCACGTCGGCAGGACCTCGCCCGCGAGATCACCGCGTCTCTGGCGCGGCGGCACAGCACCGCCACCGTCCTGTTCCATCACGCACTGGCCGAACGGCTCGGGCTGGGTCCGGCCGATCACAAGTGCCTCGACCTGCTGCACGAGCGCGGCCCGATGACCGGCAGTGAACTGGCGGCGCTCACCGGGCTGACCACCGGTGCGATCACCGGCGTCGTGGCCCGGCTGGAGCGCAGCGGACGCCTACGCCGCGAACCCCACCCCCGCGACCGGCGCAAACAGCTCCTGTACCCGACCAACTCCGCGGTCGAGGAGATCCAGGATCTGTTCGCCACGCTCCCGGCGGGCCACGATGCGCTGCTCGAGGGATTCACCGGCGCCGAGGTCGCCGCGATCCACACGTTTCTCACCCGGGCCACCGACCTGCTCTACCGCCGCGTCGCGGCCCTGCGCAGCCACACCGTCCTCCCCACCGCCCCGTCCGGCAGACCGGCCGAAAGGACGTCACCATGACCGACGACGAGCAGATCACCGCCCTGTTCGAGCGCATGTGCCGAGCATGGACCGACGGCGACGCCCACGCGTACGGCGCCTGCTTCACCGACGACTGCGACTACGTCTCCTACGACGGCTACCTTGAACGCGGCCGTGATCCCATGGTCGCCTCGCACGACAAGCTGTTCCGTGGCGTGCTCTACGGCAGCGCGCTGGTCGGCGAGATCGAGAGCATCCGCTACCTGGCCGATGGCATCGCCCTCGTGCACGCCACCGGCTCGGTGCTCGTCGCCTGGCGCACCCGGTTGCCGAAGCGCCGTCGCACCCGCAACACGATGATCGTTGTCCGCAACGGGGACGGCTGGAAGGCCACCGCGATCCACAACGGGCGCATCCGTCCCGTCGGCGTCCCCGGACCCGACTCCGTCCCGGCCCGGATCGCGCGCCTCCTCGTGCGCGGGAGCCGGGCGGCCGGACTCGGGCACGTCGGGGCGCGCCCGGCCGCCGTCGGCCACTGACCATCCGATCTCCAGCGAGAACGGCACCGCGTCGGAGCCCGGGGCATCTGCGTTGGAGACGCCGGGCGCCGTCGCTGCCGTCGCCTCGCCGGCTGAGAAGAACATGGCCCGGATCAGCAGACGAGGACTTACCGCGAATCACACCCGGCTCGTTTCGTGGCTTTGGGGCGCTTGCCGCGCTCCCTGCGCCGGGATCCCCTCGGCTGATTCCCTATGGGGGCTTGGGTGTCAAGGGGGGTCGGTGGCGGGGCGACCGGTTCAGCCGGTCACGGCGGCGGTCTTGACCGGTGTCG
>NZ_AUII01000063.1 GCF_000423625.1 Pseudonocardia asaccharolytica DSM 44247 = NBRC 16224 | reverse complement strand
GGCGGACGCGCGGACAAGAACTTCGGCATGGCTCCGTCCTCCCGGATCCACCATGCCCCCCTCGTCAACCTGTACTCCCTTTGAGGAACGCAGCATTAGCTCGGGTCGACCGGGCGTGCATCAGGAACGATAGATATCAAATGATTAGGCGTCAATGAGTTAGACGTCGAATCCTTGCTAGGGTCTCCGGGTGCCCCCGCCTGCCTCCCGGCCGATCGGCCTGACCCTCGCGCGCACCGCCCGAGCGGTGAGCCGCGCGTTCGACGCCCGCCTCGCCGAGGCCGGCGGCTCGCTCCCCGTCTGGCTGATCCTGCTGTCGCTGCGCACCCAGGCGCTGGGCAACCAGCGCGAGCTCGCCAACGCCGTCGGCATCCAGGGCGCGACCCTCACCCACCACCTCAACGCGATGGAGCGCAACGGCCTGGTCACCCGGCGCCGCGACCCGGCGAACCGTCGGGTGCACCTGGTGGAGCTCACGCCGGCGGGGAAGGAGCTGTTCGGCCGGTTGCGCGAGACCGCGATCGCGCACGACCGGCGCCTTCGCCGGGGGCTGACCAGTGCGGAGGTGGCCAGCCTCGAGCAACTGCTAGACCGGCTGCACGTCAACGTCGCCGACGACGATCCGGCGGTAACGTAGGCCGGACGCACGACCCGCCCCGGGTGTCGAGCACCGCACCCAGAGCCACTGGGTGGGTGGCCAGCACGGTCGGCGCGATCGAACCGCAGTTATGCCACTGCCCCATCACCTGCAGCGTGCCCCATGGGCACCGTGACAATCGTCCGGGTTGGACGGATTGATCAAGTCTGACTCGGTAGCTCGGCAGCCAACCCCAGGTCTGATGCCGCCGCAGCAAGGCGCTTGTCATGGGTCCACAGTCGTGTTTCTGCTGTCAGCAGCACCGCTGCCAGCAGCTGCGCATCGACGTAGCCGATGCCGAGCCCGAACAGGCGCCTTCGCTCGATCAGAGTTGCCACCTCGACGGGGGTCGCGACCTGGGCCTGCGGCAAGTTGCCGAGCAGTCCCAGGATCTCGTGGCGTCGGGAGAGGTGGCCGAGGGCGAGCTCACCCGCTACCCAGGGATGGCTCAAGACACGGCCGTTTTCGAGCAGCGACGCCAGCGTGGGGTGCCCGATCCGAAGGTGGTCGATCCAGACCGAGGTGTCGACAAGGATCACGCGGGCGGCGTTCGGCGCCTGGGAACCTCCGTCAACTCGGGCTCGCGACCGCCCAACTTCGCTAGACGCCGAGCGCTCTCGCGTTCGATCAACGCACGAAGCGCCTGCCGGATTAGCGCGCTCTTCTCGGTGGTCCCCGTAAGGCGTTGCGCCTCGGCCACCAGTTCGTCGTCCAGGGCGACCGTTGTTCTCATCTCGACCTCCGAGGCATAGAATTCATCATCATTTGATGACAATACTCGTGTGAGGCGCGGTCACCCGAGCGCGAGGCGCATCACCGGCAGCGGCCGGCCCAGCGGGGAGTCCACGAACCGGACCCGGCGCCCACCCATCCGCTCGTAGAACCCGACGGCGTACGGCTCGGCATCCCACTCCAGGGCGTGCGCGCCGGCCGCCGCAGCACGGTCCCGGGCGTGGGTGAACAGCGCGCGGCCGACACCCCGGCCGATCTCGGCCGGTTCGAGCCACAGGTCGTCGAGGATGGCGCGTTCGCCGCGGTGCAGCAGGAGGTAGAAACCGAGGATCACGCCGTCGCGTTCGGCGACCCACCCCTCGTTCGTGGCGATGACGTCCGGCGTGAGCCCCAGGGTCCGGCCGAAGCGGGCGATGAGGTCCGCCGGGTACGGCCAGAACGCCTTCGAACGCACGGCGATCCCGGCGAGCACGCCGGCTTCCTCGGGCCGGGCCCGACGGATCAGCACACCGTCAGGATCGCACGGGTCGGCGCCCCGCCTCCCGCGGCGCCGGCCCGCCCGGTGCCGGAAGCTCGAAGAACCCGCTCATCAGCCCGCCCGGGAGCGGAGCCTGCGACTCCCACCGCGTCGCCCGCACGGCCTGCAGCCGCCGCCGCGGCGCCTCGCTGGCCCGCACGACCAGCAGCACCAGCGCGGTTCCGACCAGCGCCGGAGCACCGATCAGCAATGCCGGCCAACCGAACGCAAGGTAGGCGACGACCAGCGCCGCGGCCTCCATCCCCATGACCGCCGCCACCATCCGCGCCACCGCCTATCACACTCCTTCGATCCGCCTCGACCGGCCGCGTTTCCGCGGCCACGCTCATTTATCGGTGGCGGCGCGTGAGTGTGAGCAGACGTCGCGAATCGATATCCGAACGAGACCGGAACCGGCGCAGGGGCTCCCGTGCCGCGCCGGTTCCGGCCCCTCCCCCCACCGCTCGCGGCGAGGTGGTCAGACGGCCGGGTCGGCCGCGGGAGACGTCGGCGCCGAGGCCGCCGTGGTGGTCGGTCCGCCCTCACCGGCGGGCGGAGGCGGCGG
>NZ_AUII01000062.1 GCF_000423625.1 Pseudonocardia asaccharolytica DSM 44247 = NBRC 16224 | reverse complement strand
CCTCAAGCGCTACATCGCCCGCCAGCTCTACCGCCAGCTCGAGAACCCGCCCACCTCAGCCACCCGCGCGGCTTGACACACCATAGGAGCGTCCGATCCCGGTCAACTCAGCGATCTTCGGCCACGACAACTGGTCTCGTCGGTACAACTCGGCGAGCAGACGGCCGGTCCGCTCCGGTCCGGCGCGGTGCAGCTCCCCGGACGCTCTCGCGGCAGCGATCAACTCTTCGTCGCTCAGCTCGTGGAGATCCCGCGACAAGAGGCGAGCGAGTTCGCTCAGCTCGTCAGGATCGCGGGGCATTCGGTCACGGTAGGTTGACAAATCTTTCCAAATCGGAAAGCCAGTACGTCTGGCGGTAGGATCATCCGGGAGGGGAACCAGCGTGGCCGAGGAGTCGAGCAAGGCATGAACCCGCTCGAGGAGTTCATGGTTCAGAACCCCGGACTCGCCGACGCACTGATCGGCCAGCACACGGACGAGGGTCGCGGGTACTGCCAGACGTGCGCGCTCGGAGCGCAGCACGGGTACCGGCGGTACCCGTGCGACATACGGCGCATGGCCGAACACGCTCGGGAGATCGAGCGCGACCACGCGAAGCGTTGATCTGATGTTCAGCCACAGCCGCACGGACGGCGCTCCTCGGCCGCCTGGCCCCGTGATGGGCGCTGGACGTGGGCAACACGAAGATCGTCCTTGTGTGGGAACTCGCGTTGTTCTTCCTCGGCATCGCCATACAGCTCGGCGGCGTCGCGCTGACGATCAAGGGTGCTCGTCAGGTATGGAAGGACGTTCGCAGCCCCGATGATCGATTCCTCGCACCGTTCATCCACGTGTGCCGATGGCTCACGCGCCACATCCGCCGACTGCTCCGGCGACCGGGCCGTCAGGTGATCGGCATTGCAAGGGCGGAGAGCGTCGGCTTGGCGGGGTATGCAAGAACCTCCAGGCCCTCCAACGCGACATCTGAGCCCGGATCACCCAATGGAACGCAGTCAGAGGGTGACGAACCGCTCGAGACCCGACTCGGCGCCCGGCCACCGGCGCGGCGCATTGAACCTCCCCCTACTCGACGACGCTCGGCCCTAGCGTGGGCACCGGCTACGGCGTACGACTAACTCCGACGCAACGAGAGCAGCCTGCAGAAGGGCGAACATGCGCGCCTGGGCAGCACTGGTCACCGGCAGCGTCCGGTACGCGCTCGCAACGGCATAGGCGACGACACTGCCGCCATCCGACGGCGTGCCGCTGGATCCTTCGATGAACCGGCCAAATTTGGCAAGGAGCTGGTCATGGCTGAAACGCCGCAAGACGTCCTCGCACTTGCCCAGAGCGGTGCCGCGCGGATCGTGGACCTTCGGTTCTGCGACCTTCCCGGGCTGATGCAGCACTTCTCCATCCCCGTGGAGGAACTCACCGAGGAAGGCATAGAGTCGGGCTACGGCTTCGACGGCTCCTCGATCCGCGGGTTCCAGGCGATCCACGAGTCCGACATGCTCCTGATGCCGGATCCGACGACGGCGGTGATGGACCCGTTCCGCGAGGTGCCCACGCTTCAGATGCACTGCTTCGTCGTCGACCCCATGACGCGGGAGAGCTACTCACGCGATCCGCGCTACGTCGCCAGGAAGGCGGAGGCCCACCTGCAGGCAAGCGGCATCGCCGATGTCTCCTACTGGGGCCCCGAACTCGAGTTCTACATTTTCGACGGGGCGCGCTTCGATCAGAACCAGCACGAGGGCTACTACCACATCGAGTCGGTCGAGGGGGTCTGGGCGTCCGGGCACCCAGGGAGCCGCGGCTACCGCCCCCGGTACAAGGAGGGGTACTTCCCGGTGCCCCCCATGGACCAGCACCAAGACCTGCGGAGCGAGATGGCCCTGACCCTCATGGAGCTGGGCATCCCCATCGAGGTCCAGCACCACGAGGTGGGTACCGCCGGCCAGGCCGAGATGGACATGCGGTTCGCGTCCCTGCTGGCCATGGCCGACAACGTGATGAACTACAAGTACGTGGTCAAAGGGGTCGCCTGGAGGGCGGGCAAGACGGCCACCTTCATGCCCAAGCCACTCTTCGCCGACAACGGCTCCGGCATGCACGTTCACCAGTCCCTGTGGAAGAACGGGGAGAATCTCTTCTACGACGAGACGGGATACGCGGGACTCAGCGATCTGGCCCGCTACTACGTCGGCGGGCTCCTCCAGCACTCTCCCGCGCTACTGGCGTTCTGCGCACCGACCACCAACTCCTACCGCCGCCTGGTCCCCGGCTACGAGGCGCCGATCAACCTCGTGTACTCGCAGCGCAACCGCTCGGCCTGCGTTCGCATCCCCATGTACATGACGAGCGCCAAGGCGAAGCGCCTCGAATACCGCCCTCCCGATCCCACCGCGAACCCCTATCTCGCCTTCTCCGCGATGTTGCAAGCCGGCCTCGACGGGATCCGGAACAAGATCGAGCCGCCGGACCCGATCGACCAGGACCTCTACGAACTTGAGCCCGAGCAGGCGGTAACGGTGAAGCATGTGCCGGCGTCGCTGGAGGCGGTCCTGGATGCTCTGGAGGCGGATCACGACTTCCTCATCGAGGGCGGCGTCTTCACCGACGACCTGATCGAGACCTGGCTCGACTACAAGCGGACCAAGGAGGTCGACCAGATCCGCCTGCGGCCGCACCCCTGGGAGTTCATGCTCTACTACGACCTGTAGGGACCCGAGCGGCGCCTTCGTGGCTAGCGCCTGTTTAAAAAGTGGATCTTCGTCCGTCGCCTGTGCGTGTCGGTCAGCGGAGATGAGTGAGGTCTCCGGTAGATGGATCAACGACCAA
>NZ_AUII01000061.1 GCF_000423625.1 Pseudonocardia asaccharolytica DSM 44247 = NBRC 16224 | reverse complement strand
GCGGTCGTGTGGGTTCTGCCGGACCCGCGAGGTCGTGCTGTGGTGTTAGCGGAAGACTGCTGGGAAGGGTCGCCGGAGTGGGTGAGAGCCCCGTACGTGAAAACACCGCAGCCGGGCTGGATCGTGTTTCCCCGAGTAGCAGCGAGCTCGTGGAATTTGCTGTGAATCTGCCGGGACCACCCGGTAAGCCTAAATACTTCCTGATGACCGATAGCGGACGAGTACCGTGAGGGAAAGGTGAAAAGTACCCCGGGAGGGGAGTGAAACAGTACCTGAAACCGTGTGCCTACAAGCCGTCAGAGCCTGCGGGTGATGGCGTGCCTTTTGAAGAATGAGCCTGCGAGTTATGCTTCGTGGCGAGGTTAACCCGGGTGGGGGAGCCGTAGCGAAAGCGAGTCCGAACAGGGCGGTCAGTCGCGGGGTGTAGACCCGAAGCGGGGTGATCTACCCATGGCCAGGGTGAAGCGTCGGTAAGACGTCGTGGAGGCCCGAACCCACCAGGGTTGAAAACCTGGGGGATGAGCTGTGGGTAGGGGTGAAAGGCCAATCAAACTCCGTGATAGCTGGTTCTCCCCGAAATGCATTTAGGTGCAGCGTCGCGTGCTGGGTGCCGGAGGTAGAGCACTGGATGGCCTAGGGGGCCGACAAGCTTACCGAAGTCAACCAAACTCCGAATGCCGGTAGGCCGAGCGCGGCAGTGAGACGGCGGGGGATAAGCTTCGTCGTCGAGAGGGAAACAGCCCAGATCACCGGCTAAGGCCCCTAAGCGTGCGCTAAGTGGGAAAGGATGTGGGATCGCCCAGACAACCAGGAGGTTGGCTTAGAAGCAGCCATCCTTGAAAGAGTGCGTAATAGCTCACTGGTCAAGTGGTCCTGCGCCGACAATGTAGCGGGGCTCAAGCGCGCCGCCGAAGCCGTGGCACCGCCCCCTGTGCGGGGGTGGTGGGTAGGGGAGCGTCGTGCACTCGGGGAAGCCGCCGCGGGAGCGTGCGGTGGAGGGTGTGCGAGTGAGAATGCAGGCATGAGTAGCGTAAGCAGAGTGAGAATCTCTGCCGCCGAATGACCAAGGGTTCCTGGGCCAGGTTGTTCCGCCCAGGGTGAGCCGGGACCTAAGGCGAGGCCGACAGGCGTAGTCGATGGACGACGGGTGGATATTCCCGTGCCCGTGATGGTGCGCCCGTGGCGAGGCCGGTGATGCTGACCATCCGAACCCGCCGGCCGTCCTTCGGGGTGGCCGGGTGGGGGAGCGTGGGACCCGAACCGGTAGTAGCCAAGCGATGGGGTGACGCAGGAGGGTAGCCCCGCCAGTGAGTGGTGGTACTGGTGCAAGCCGGTAGCCCGACGCCCAGGTAAATCCGGGTGTCTCCCTTGGATGGGACGGGTGAGGGGTGATGCGTAGCCGAATGCGGCGAAGCAGGGTGTGCCCATGCTGCCAAGAAAAGCCTCTAGCGAGTGCCGTTGCGGCCCGTACCCGAAACCGACACAGGTGGTCAGGTAGAGGATACCGAGGCGATCGAGTGAACTGTGGTCAAGGAACTCGGCAAAATACCCCCGTAACTTCGGGAGAAGGGGGGCCGGAGGCGTTGAAGCCCCGCGCGGGCTAGGCGCAGCCGGTCGCAGAGACCAGGCCCAAGCGACTGTTTACTAAAAACACAGGTCCGTGCGAAGTCGCAAGACGAGGTATACGGACTGACGCCTGCCCGGTGCTGGAACGTTAAGAGGACCCGTTAGCCCTCCGGGGCGACGCGGAGAATTTAAGCGCCAGTAAACGGCGGTGGTAACTATAACCATCCTAAGGTAGCGAAATTCCTTGTCGGGTAAGTTCCGACCTGCACGAATGGCGTAACGACTTGGGCGCTGTCTCGACCACAGACTCGGCGAAATTGCACTACGAGTAAAGATGCTCGTTACGCGCGGCAGGACGGAAAGACCCCGGGACCTTTACTACAGCTTGGTATTGGTGCTCGGTTCGGCTTGTGTAGGATAGGTGGGAGACCGGGAAGCGGCCACGCCAGTGGCCGTGGAGTCGTTGTTGAAATACCACTCTGGTCGGATTGGGTGTCTCAACCTCGGGCCCTGAACGGGTTCAGGGACAGTGCCTGGTGGGTAGTTTAACTGGGGCGGTTGCCTCCCAAAGAGTAACGGAGGCGCCCAAAGGTTCCCTCAGCCTGGTTGGTAATCAGGTGACGAGTGTAAGTGCACAAGGGAGCTTGACTGCGAGACCGACGGGTCGAGCAGGGACGAAAGTCGGGACTAGTGATCCGGCACCACCTGGTGGAAGGGGTGTCGCTCAACGGATAAAAGGTACCCCGGGGATAACAGGCTGATCTTGCCCAAGAGTCCATATCGACGGCATGGTTTGGCACCTCGATGTCGGCTCGTCGCATCCTGGGGCTGGAGTAGGTCCCAAGGGTTGGGCTGTTCGCCCATTAAAGCGGTACGCGAGCTGGGTTTAGAACGTCGTGAGACAGTTCGGTCCCTATCCGCCGCGCGCGCAGGAGACTTGCGGAAGGCTGTCCCTAGTACGAGAGGACCGGGACGGACGAACCTCTGGTGTGCCAGTTGTCCCGCCAGGGGCACGGCTGGTTGGCTACGTTCGGAAGGGATAACCGCTGAAGGCATCTAAGCGGGAAGCTCGTTCCAAGATGAGGTCTCCCACCACCACAGCGTGGGTAAGGCCCCCCACAGACCATGGGGTTGATAGGCCGGAGATGGACGCCCCGCAAGGGGTGCAGTCGACCGGTACTAATAGGCCGAGGACTTACCCCAACCCGCTGCTCGCATCCACTGTGTGACCCTGAGCACACCACCCCGCCCCCCCGGGCCGGGAACCCACCCCCCGAACACACCAAACACACACCGAACACACCGCTAAAAGACACCGCTAATACGGTCGGTGGCGATGGCGGAGGGGAAACGCCCGGTCCCATCCCGAACCCGGAAGCTAAGCCCTCCAGCGCCGATGGTACTGCACCCGCCAGGGTGTGGGAGAGTAGGAC
>NZ_AUII01000060.1 GCF_000423625.1 Pseudonocardia asaccharolytica DSM 44247 = NBRC 16224 | reverse complement strand
CCGGAATCCGGATACCTCATGCCGGGAGCATGCACGCACCCGACCGCCGCCGTCAGTGACGAGCCACGGCGAAACGCCAACCCTTCAACCTCTGTAGTGCCAGTCCTGATCACTCGCGCTCGCCCGGGGCGCCGGCGCCGGACGGACGCGGTCGCTCGACCCAGCCGCGGTGGTCGCCCTGCAACAACGCGGGCTCATCCGCCGCCACCCCGGTGGGGGCCACCTCGAGCTCACCGACGACGTCCAGTACGGACTCCGCCTGCAGCCTCCCGAGGCCACCGCGTAGCGCCCTGGGCACTGCCATCTTCGCCGCGTCTACTGCCACTCATCTGTGGACCGAGGGTCGAGCGACAGGGGGACGCACGGCGCTGGCGTGGGCACGGCTCGGTCGGTGGCGGGCGGGCGCCTACAGGCGATGAGGAATGCCTGCGGGATGCTCGCCGCGGCGCTGGCCGGGCCGGGGGCTCGGACGAGTTGGGCGGTGAGCTCGAACCCGGCGTCGTCGAGCAGGGCCGTGACGGTGTCGGGTTGGAGTCGGCGGAAATCCAGCGAGACCTGGTGGCCGAAGGCCTCGTCGAAGTGCAGGACGTCGTCGCCGACCTGGAAGGCCAGCAGCAGATGGCCCCCGTCCTCGAGCACGCGGTGGAACTCGGTGAACACCGCGGGCAGATGTGCCGGGGGAACGTGGTTGATCGAGTACCAGGCGACGAGGCCGGCCAGGCTCGAGTCGAACGCGTCGAGCGCGCCCATCTCGCCGACGTCAAAGGTGATCTCGGGGTGCTCTCGTCGGGCGAGGTCGACCATCGCAGAGGAGAGGTCAATCCCGCGGATCGACATCCCCAGAGCACGCAGGTACGCGGCCACGCGGCCAGGTCCGCTGCCGACCTCTACGAGCTGGCCGCCCGGGTGTCGGTTGGCGACGAGCTCGGCGAATCCGGCGAGCAGGGCGCGGTCGAGCGGGCTGTCGTCGAGCGCGGAGCGGAACGTCTCCGCGTACGGTCCCGCGACCGCGTCGTAGCCGCTGCGGGTTTCGCTGAGGTACGCCGACTCGATCACGGGCGCAGCCTACGAGTCTGGCCGCGAGCTACCCGGCCCGCACCGGGATAGGTCATATGGCTCCGGCCTGCTGACATCTGATCTGTCGCCTACTGACACGCGATCTGTCGCTTCGCGCTGATATCGACCTGTCGTTCCACATGTGGAGCGACGGTAGAACGACAGCGCAGTCGCTCCACAAAAATGACAGTGATCTGCGAGGGCCCAGGACGGCCGCCGTCCCGCCGAGGTGCTGGATCGGCAGCGTCCGTGCGGGTGGGCGACGGCGAGGACGCGATCGTCGACCGATCCCAGCACCGCCACCTCGCGCCGCTGGTAACGAAGCCTGCCCGAGACGACACAGACGGCATGAAGGCCACCTGCAGACGCTGCGGGCACATCCTGTTCGGCTGACCCTTACGTGCGCAGGCCGTGCGCAGGCGGGAGCACCGCATGCCAAGCCTGCCGGCGCCAGCTTGCCCCGGCGGGCGGGCAGCGCGATCGCCGCGCCGGGCAGCCCGCCCGGCATGCCCTTGCCGTCCCAGCGCTCGAAGATGTGGGTCAACGGCCGACGGGTGTCGGCGTCGAATCCGAGCTGCTCGGCGAGCAGCTGCGCGACCTGGCAGGGCGTGATCGTCTCCCGCAGGCACCTGGCACGGGAGGTCACGGCGAACTCCGGCGTGCACGCCATCGCCAGCGCCCCCGCGTGTTCACCGAGGCCCACCACGAACTCGACCCTGCCGCCGTCGTCGCCCTGCAACAACGCGGGCTCATCCGTTGCCACCCCGGTGGCGGCTACCTCGAACTCACCGACGACGCCGGGTTCTCTCTCACGCCCGGACCGCCCGGACCCGACTGCTGACATCTTCGTGTCGTTCCACGCGTCAGATGTGGAGCGACGGGTGAACGACAGCGCCGCGGCGCCACGAAAATGGCAGTGTCCGGCCAGCGCCCTGGAGTCCGGCGCCGAGGGTTCCAGTACGCATGCTGCCGACCACGATCCGGCCCGAGCTTGACACGCGGTCGCGCCGCCGATGCGACCCGTGCTGGAAGCGGTGGGGTGATAACCCGTCTTCTCCCCCTACCCCTGCTCCTCCTCGGTGCGACACCTGCCCGTCGCCAGCGATCGCGTCCACGAACCCAGCGAGAAGCCACGCCGTGGTAAATCGCGCGGCCGGCTCCACGACCGAGGGCATCCTGAACGAGCACAGGATCAGCACGGCGGTGGCCGCGGCCACCGGCAGCAGCGCGACCGCGACGAGCGCGACCCAGCATCCACCACCCTTGTACGTAGAGACACCGAAGCACGAGGAAGAGGAGCGGGCGGCGAGGAGACAACGCGGAGCGCGTCGTCGCGCATCGCCCGGTTCAGGTTGGTCAGCTGGTGCGCCTCGCTGTTCGCCGCCGGGCCGGTCCGGCCTCTGCAGAGCCGGTCAGAGCCGGTCAGAGCCGGTCGTAGATCTCGCGGCGGTGGCCGAGGGTGAGCACCAAGACGACGAGCGCGTCGTCCTGCGGTTCGTACACCACGCGCCAGTCCCCGACCTTGAGCCGCCACGCGCCGGGCTCGCCCTTGAGCGGCTTGCCCACCGGCGGCGCCGGCCGCGGCTCCTCCGCAAGGCCGCTCACGGCGTCGAGGATGCGCCGGGCCACCGGTGGATCGAGCTTGCGCAGGGCCCTCGCCGCGGTCGCCGACGAGCTGATGTGCCAGAGGGGAGCGTCCGGCACCGGTCAGCGCTGGGCGAACTCGGCGAGCAGGGCGGCGTGGTCGACGGTCTTGCCCGGCTCGGCCTTGGCCTCCCGGGCCATCCGGGACAGACCGCGGTCCTCCAGCTCCTCGAGGAGGTCGAGCACCTCGACGGGGACGACAGCCGCCACGCGCCGGCCGTAGCTGGTGATGGCGGTCGTGATCCCGGCATGCTGAGCCCGCCCCACCACCTCGGCGAAGTGGTTGCGCGCCTCGGTCGAGGACATCTCAGCAACGGTCATGCCTAAACTGTACAACTTGAACAGTCCTCCGTCGATGGGACAGCCGGGGCGGAAGCGGGTTCGAGCGCTGGATGATCATGCAGGCGGTGCTGCATAATCGTGCATTTCGGGTGTTTCAGCGCTGATACCGTCGGGGATCGCGTTCTTCCTGGAGCCGAGTGGTGCCCGCGTCTGCATCTTCCCGATCACCGTCCTCGCCACCCCGCGCCGGGGTGGCCGCGTTGATCGACGAGTACAACACCGTGCGCAGGCATCCCACCCACGGGATGCCGCCCCGGTCGCCGACGAACAAACGCACGCCGCGATCAGACCCACCGCCACCGACACTTCGTGCGGTTTCCCGCTGACACTGAGCCTTTGCCAGTAGCAGTGGTCGGCGGCCGCGACACGCCGAAGATCCGTAGATGACCACGAACGGGTGCGGGACCCCGGTAGAAGAG
>NZ_AUII01000059.1 GCF_000423625.1 Pseudonocardia asaccharolytica DSM 44247 = NBRC 16224 | reverse complement strand
GGACATCATCAACAGCCTCCAAGTCGGTACGACACACCGACTCGTGGCTGGGTATTTCCGACCGGATCTGCTTCACGAAGTCAGACGCAAGACAGATGCCCTGCTCGCAATCGGGCGCGATTCGGCACGCAGGCTGGCCGAGCCGGCGCGTTCGGTCGATCACGGCGAGCTGCTGTACGACGAGCGCGGGCTTCCCCGTTGATCGTCGACACCTCGGCGCTGATCGCGATCCTGCGTGACGAGCCGGATGCCGAGTCACTCGCCCTCGCCCTCGCGGCGACCGAGCCCCGAATATCGGTGGCGAACTATCTGGAAACCGCGATCGTCATCGACTCCGGCCGTGATCCGGTCGCGAGCCGCCAGATCGACCACCTGGTGGCCAAGGCCGGGCTGGTCCTCGAACCGGTCACAGCCGAGCAGACGCACGTCGCCAGGGCCGCCTACCGCGATTTCGGCCGGGGCAGCGGCCATCCGGCCAAGCTCAACTTCGGCGACTGCTTCGCGTACGCGCTTGCGATGTGCCGCGGCGAACCGCTGCTGTTCAAGGGCAACGACTTCACCCACACCGACGTCATCCCCGCTCCAGCCGACCACGCCTGACCCGCGGCGGCGCCTCAGCCGACGTCGGCGGGCACCATCTGTGCGTGAGCGGTGCTGGACCAGTCCACCATCAGCAACGTCGCATCGTCCTGTAGGCGCTCCCCCTGATGGGCGAGGACCGCGGCGGCCAGCCGCCGCAGCGTCTCCGGCGCGGGCAGCTTGTTCAACGCCGCCCGCTCGGTGAAATCCACGAGCCGCCGCTCGCCGAAGAACGCCCCACGTTCGTCGCGGGCCTCGGTGATGCCGTCGGAGTACAGCAGCAGCCGGTCCCCGGGCTCGAGCTGCTCCTGACCGACCACCGGGCCCGTGGCGCCGACCGCCCGGACGCCGAGCGGGGTCCGCTGCGGATGGTCGAGCTGTTTGACCACCCGGCCAGCGCGCAGCAGCAGCGGCGGCGGATGGCCGGCCAACAGGTACTGCAGCATCCCGGTCTCGGTATCCAGGCGGGCGAGCACCGCGGTCACGAACTTCAGCGGTCCCGGCTGCTGGACGATCAGATCGTCGGCCCGGCTCGCCAGCGCCGCGAGGTCGATCTCACCGGCGCGGCGCCCGTTGCGGATCGCGGTGATGGCCAGCGCGGTGATCAGGCCGGCCTGCATGTCGTGCCCGATCCCGTCGAAGACCGCCAGTTCCACGGCGTTCGAGTCGACCGCGTAGTCGTAGGCATCCCCCGCAACCCGATCGTGCGGCTCCAGCAGCGCGGTGATGACCACCTGTTCGGTGGCGAACGTGCGCGGTGGCAGAAGATGCCACAACAGCTCCGCCGGCACCGACAGCGGCCCATTGCTGCGCAGCCGGCGTAGCCGGTCGCTGGAGACGAGCTTCGTCATCACGATGTGGCCCACCAGCCCCGACAGCACCCAGCACCGTCGCCGCAGTTCGGGATCGTCCACGACGTCGTCGTCGAGACCGATGCACAGCATCCCCACCCGTTCGGTGCCGTCCAGTACCGGCACCCACAGCACCCGCCCGCCGCGTTTGTCGGTGCCGGCCAGGATCTCCTCGGTCTGGTACGCGCGCCCGGCCAGCGTCCCCGCGATCTGCACGGCCGGAAGGGGCTGCGGTTGCACCGGACTCAGCACCCGCTGCGCCAGGTCGACCAGCAGCACCTCCGCGGTCAGACCGACCGACCGCACCGCATTGTCGATCATCACTGAGAGCTGATCGCCGGTGACCCAATGCGAGTCCTGGACGATGCGGGCGAACAGACGTGCCCACTGATCGTCCGCGATCCCCACGAACGAACCATAGGCGGCAGCCGTCGGCAGGTGTAGAGACAATCGTGGGAGCCGATCGGGGGTGGCGATGAGTCACGCCAGGGACGAGGCCGGGCCGGCGGCGGCCGACCCGGAGCTGGTCGAGCTGTGCCGGCTCTACACCCGGCACGTTCCCGTCGAGGCACTCGGCTCGGACGTCGACGCGTCGGTCGCGCTCGCCGATGCCGCCCGGACCCACCGGGCCATGGCCGCGCATCTTGGGCCAGGCGCCCCGTTGATCGACGTCCGCGGGGCCGCGACCGGAGGGACGGTCGTCGACATCCTCAGCGAGGACATGCCCTACCTCGTGGAGTCGGTGCTGGCCGGCGTCGGCCGGGTCGATGCCCGGGTCCGCCAGATGATCAATCCGAGTGTCGTGGTGCGCCGCGGCGTCGACGGTGAGCTGCTCGAGGTCGTCCCCGCCGCGGAGGAAGCACCCCCGGGTTGCGTGATCGAGGTGTGGATGCGGATCGAGCTCGACCCGTTTCCCGCCGACGAGTTCGCGGACCTCGAAGCCGAGCTGCGCCACGTGCTCAGCGACGTCCGCGTGGTCACCGGGGACCGCGAACGCATGGTCGGCACCGTGCGGAAGGTGGCGGCCGAACTGGCCGGAGCGCCCGCCGCCGATGCCCAGGATCTCGCGCGGCTGCTGGAATGGCTCGCCGACGGGCACTTCCTGTTCCTCGGCTACCGGCGCGATCGCCGCGAACGGCGCGGCCACCGGCTGCGTGCGGTACCGGGATCAGGGCTGGGCGTCCTGCGCCAGGACGAGCCGTCGCTCGTCCAGGATCGCGACGCCGACGCCGTGGTGTTCACCCGGGCGAGCACACCCAGCCGGGTGCTGCGCCCCGCCTACCCGTACTACGTCGTGATCAGGTCCGTGGGGGCCGTCCAGCACAGATTCCTCGGACTGTTCACCGCGGCCGCGCTGCGCGAGAACGTCCTCGACATCCCGGCCATCGCGGGGCGGGTGCGCGCCGCGATCAACCGCGCGGGCTTCCCGCTGGAGTCCTACTCGGGGCAGCGGATGCTCGAGGTGCTCTCCGACTACCCCCGGGAGGAGCTGTTCGGGGCCGGCGTCGAGGCCCTGCACGAGACCGCCACCGGCGTGCTGGCGCTCACCCAGCCGCGGCGGCTGCGGCTGTTCCTGCGACGGCAGCCGGACGGGCGCTTCGTCTCCTGCCTGGTCTACCTGCCGCGCGACCGGTACACGACGCGCGCGCGGCTGGCCATGCAGGACCTGCTGCTCCACGAGCTGGGCGGGTGGCGGATAGACCACACCGCGCGGATCAGCGAGTCGAGACTCGCGCTGGTCCACTTCGTCGTCCAGGTCGATCCGGCTGCGCCGCAACCCGACCAGATCCGACTGCAGGGCCAGCTCGGGGTGGTGATCCTGACCTGGGACGACTGGGTGTTCGATCTCGTCGGCGCGGGCGACGACGAGATCGCCGACTACGTCGCCGGGGTGCCGGAGGGCTACAAGGACGACACCGACCCCGTGCAGGCGCTCGCCGACCTGCGCCGGATCCGCGGGCTGGGCAGCGAGCCCCATTTCGAGCTGGTGCTCGGCCCCGACACGGAGGTGCGGTTCCGGATGTTCCGGATCGGCGCGGCGGTCTCGCTCTCGGCGATCTTGCCGCTGCTGCAGGACCTGGGGGTGGAGGTGCTCGACGA
>NZ_AUII01000058.1 GCF_000423625.1 Pseudonocardia asaccharolytica DSM 44247 = NBRC 16224 | reverse complement strand
GATGGCCACAACCTCGGCCGCGGCGTCGGCATCCTCGCCGGTGCCGACCTGCACCGGGCCACCGCCGCCACGCTGCGCCGCACGCTGTTCTGCGTTCCCGGCCGCCTGGTGCGTTCCGCCCGTCGGCTGCACCTGCGCCTACCCGCCAAGTGGCCCTGGGCCACCGCCTTCCTCACCGCACTGGCCCGGGCCACCGCCCTGCCGATCCCCACCTGACCACCTCGACCCGCTACCCACCCCGACCAAGGACCCGGAGAAGCCGGCAGACCGGCGAGATCAGCACGCCCCGTTCCTGAGACCGGACACCGCAACGAAAAAACGATCAAATGGCTCGAGCGACGGTGGATCCGGGCTTACCCAGCGCGAGCCGGCGCTCCGGGTCCTCGTAGCCGCGAAACTGGGCCAGCCGAAGCATCGGGTTGCCGGTCTGCGGTCCGCTGACCCGGCCGAGGAACCGGCCGTTGCGCGTTAGCCAGGTGACCGATCGACCATCGGCGGCGCACCGGTGCAGGAGGTCGTCGGTGAGGTCGACGCCGTTCCACGCGACGATGTGGTCGATTCGGACCAGCGGTATCAGGTGTCGTCCTCGGCGCTGGGGATGGGCGAGCCGAACAGCGTCGCCGTCGAGATGCAGGCTCGTACCCGGCGTGGTGGCGTAGAGAGTGCTCAGCAACTCAGTCATCCCACTCCCCCAGCGGCCGCGGCGTGAACAGCCCGGTGATGACGGTGGGCGCGTCCGGCATGCAGCCAGGTAGCAGCGAACATCGTCGGCACCGGGAGTCGTGGGCCGGCGGCGGGAGTTCCGCGTCCTCGAGCACGGAGCGGACCGCAGCCGTCACGCGCCGGACCCGCTCGGCGAGGGCGTCGTCGACGGGTACCTCATGCCGTCGGCGCTGCTTGCCCGAGAAGACCACGCCCACCGGGACGTCGGCGCCGAACATCTCCCGTAGGCACAGCACCTGTGCGGCTACCTGCACATCCGCCGGCCCACCCGGACGGTATGTCCCCGACTTGTGCTCGACGGGGATCGGGCCGTCCGGCTCGAACTGCACGACATCGCAGATGCCGTGCAGCCCGAGCTCGTCGCTCCACACGGGCAGTGACCGGAACAGCTTGCTCCGATCCCGGCCGTGTCCGATCCCGACGCGGTCCACCGCGGTATGCGCGAGATCGCCGCGGACGGTGTCGACGGTGCTGTCGAAGTAGCCGTCCACATGGATCAACGCAGCCTGCCGGGGGCAGTAGGCGTGGTGTTCCAGCGCTGAGATCGGGACGCTTCGGCGCTCCCGTCCTGGCTGCTCCCACATCCTCAAGCAATGAGTTTGGTCAGGTGCACCCCGGCTGGGAGCTCGTCGTCGTTGACGGAGAGGGCGTAGTCGGCGAAGCTGCGGGGCGCGGTGTCGGACGAACCCTCGGCACGGGCGACCCGGATCCGCTCGGTGAGCCGGTGCGCCGGCGCCGCCCCGAACGCGTCGGGGTGGCTGAACACGTACAGTCCCCGAGGGGTCAGCCGCCCCCGCGTCGCCGACCGGTCGTGGTCGAACATCATCTCCAGGCTGCGGTACAGCAGCTCGAGGTCGCGGCCGTCGACGCCGGTCTGGGCGCCCCTGGTGGCCGAGTAGAACACCTCGGCGCGGTAGAGGCCGTAGGGCACGGTCCACTTGCCGCCCATCTCCGTGCTCTCGCCCTTGTCGATGTCTTCCTGCTTGGTCTGGGTGACTCGGGTGATCGCGTGATCCATCGGGAACACCGGATCAATGCTGCGACCCATGGTGACCTGCACCGGTCCCCGGATCTGGCCGAGCGCCTGGGTCTTGCCGACCGACAGCACGGCGCCGAACAGCCGGATGTCGACGTAGCGGTCGCACAGCCAGGCCCGGGCCACGGCCGCCTGCTCCGGTGTGATCTTGCCCTTGCCGCCCAGCTCCAGGCCGTTCGAGGTGTACGAGGCCTCCAGTCTCGGGTTCAGCGCGTAGCCGGCCTGCACGAAGATGTCGTAGCGGGGGTCGTCGCCCGCGGCCAGCGCGATGGTGTCGCGGATCTTGCGCTTCAGGGCGACGTCGGTGACCAGGCCCTGGCCGGACTCGTCGTCCATCCGCGGGCGGTTTCCGGCATCGGGGTCACCGTTGGGGTTGCCGTCGACGACGTCGAACAGGAACACCATGTCGTGCCGGACGGTCGGGTCGAGGTGGGGAGCGGTCACTGGTTGGTCTCCTCGGGGGTCTCGGTGACGGTGTCACGGGCCGCTCGGGCGGCGGCGAAGCCGTGGGCGCGTTGGTGGTGGTAGCCGAGCAGGAACAGCGACTGCTCGGTCAGCGTGGTGCGGGCCGGGACGTCACGGGCCGGATCGAGCAGCGCGAACAGCCCGTCGAGCTCCTTTTCGTGACGGATCGCGGCGCCCGTCTTCGTCCGGCGCAGCTTGCGCAGCCAGGCCGCGGCGTCCCGCCGCCCGGTGACCAGTGCGGCCCGCGGGTTGCTGATCGCTCCGGCGAAGAAGCGGTCGCCGTAGGTGGTGTTTCTGCGTTCTTCCGACGCGCTGTACTGGATCTGGTCGAGGACGGCGAACGCGCGGCCGGCGACGTAGGCGGGGTTGGTGTTGGACGGATCGAGTCCAGGCATGGGTTTCTCCGTGGTCAGCGGGCTGCGCGTCAGGATCAGCCGGATCAGCGCGGCACGGGCGTCGTCGAGGTGGCCGTCGGTCCGCACCCGGTGCACCAGATGGGCCAGCAGTGAGGGCGGCACCGGGGTCTTGCGGAGCGCGGCACGTACCAGGTCGCGATGAACGTCCGCCGGGCGGTTGGCACCTTTGGCGCCGAAGTCGGCGTAGCGGCCGCGCTTGCCGTCGGTGATCCATCGGCCGGCGATCAGCGCGAACTGGCCGATGCTGTGGAATTCGGCGCCGTCCGGGCGGGTGGAGACCATCCGCTGGTCGGCGAACCATTCCGCGACGTGCCGTTGCAGCTGCTCCAGCGGCATCTCCACCCAATCCCGCACCATGATCCGCGCGACGTTGCCGCCGAGGGTCACCGAGCAGAATCTCGCCTTGCCGAGTTCGGTCGCAGCTTGCTGCCGGGCCGTGTGCACCGATCCCAGGAGGGCTGCGACGTCGGGGCCGGATGGTCGGTGCAGCAGGGCCATCGCGTCGAACGGGGTGTCCTGCGTGGTCCACCACGCCAGGCGGCTGTCCTGCCCCCCGAAGCTCGACGAGTTCGTCGAACCCAGCACCCGGATCAGGCCGGTGGTGACGGCCTCACCACACCGGATGCAGACGGGGCTGGCCGACAGCTGCGTCACCAGGTCGTAGCCGAAGACCCGTTCGTTCACGCTGACCAGGGCGGTGTCGTTCGTGGCGCCCGGTACGAGGCGCGACGGCACCTTGCCGGGGACGGTGTCCAGCAGTGGTCCGACCCGTCCGCACGCCAGACACAGGCCATTCCCTGCGCCCTTGCGCCGGGCGACTTCGTGGCTCCAGAAGTCCGGGACCGAGGCCGCCCGATAGGCGGGGACGCCGGCCACGGCGATCAGCACGCCGCTCTTGGCGGTGCACTCTCCCGGCCGTCGCATCTCGACGGCGGCCCCGCTGCGGAGGAACGTCGAGACCGCCTGCGCCACCGGATCGTCGCGTCCCTGCGGGCTCTCCGCCCACCGCCGGGTCAGCTCGACGAACGCCGCGTGGCACTGCGCCACGCGTTCGGGCTTGCGGTCCTCGTCGGCCCAGCCCAGCACGTACTGGGCATCGTCGGCGGCGAGATTGGGCGCCACACCATAAGCTCGCACCGCGGTCGGGACGGCGTGCAGCACGCCACGCGACCGTCCCTTGGCGTCGGCGGCGACCAGCCGCTGCAACGTGTCGGACTCCGGCCGCCGTCCCGGTCGAGGTTGAGCTGCCAGTCGAACTGCCGCTCCCGGTGAAACGGGGGCGCGGCGTCACGTTCGGCGTACTGAACCAGCCGCTGCAACAGCATCAGGCCACGCCCGTTCCGGGAATGCCCTGCGCCGGGACGTGCAGCACGCCGTTGTCGAGGCGGGCGGTGAACCAGGTGAACGAGGCCGGGGTCGTCGAGTGGTCCACGGAGTGCAACATGATCCCGAGGTCCTCACTCACCTCGATCGGGGGCCGGTCATCGGGGTCCCCGAAGTACGCGGTGAACTCCCGCGTCCCCAGGTAGGGCTGGCTGAAGCAGCTCCCCCGGGACACCCGGCGGCGGAACTGGTCCCGGTAAGCGGCCTCCGGTTTGGTGGCGCGCTCGCGCAACTCGACGTGCGCGTGTATCCGGTAGGCAACATCGCGCAGGCACACCGCGTTGCGCTGCACCCGGTTGGCGACCGTATCGACCCGCCGGCGACCGGATGCGGCGTCGGCGAGTGGGGCAAGGTCGGTCGTCTCGTTCCGCGAGCCTGTCACGATTCCCGTGTAAGCTACGGGTGACTGACGTTGTTATTCTCTCACAGTGGGAGTCGTCCAGGGAAGAGGACGACCAGTGTATTTAGAGCCGTTTTCCAGCCCCAGGTACCGGTTCCGGATTCACCTCCCCTCTTGCTGGAGATGTTCCGCAGGCCCAGGTAAATGAGCTTCATCGCGGCCTCGTCGGACGGGAAGTGTCCGCGAGTCTTGGTGATTTTCCGTAGTTGGAAGTTGATGGACTCGATGGCGTTGGTGGTGTAGACGACGCGACGCAGTTCCGGCGGGTAGTCCAGGAACGG
>NZ_AUII01000057.1 GCF_000423625.1 Pseudonocardia asaccharolytica DSM 44247 = NBRC 16224 | reverse complement strand
GTCGACACGACTCGTACTGCCTGAAGGGTTCAGGCGTCCTACGGACGCTTGACCCAAGCAACTGGATAGGCGACAAGGGATACGTCGGCAACGGCATGGATACGCCCATCAAGAAACCGGAGTGCCGTGACCTTCTCGACTGGGAGAAGGATTTCAACACTCAAGTCAATAAGATTCGCTACCGCATCGAACGGGTCATCGCCAACCTCACGAGCGGGCGCATCCTGCACACCGACTACCGCCGCCCGCTCGCAACGTTCGCGGAGACCATTTCAACCGTAGTTGCACTCCACTTCTATGCACTCGCGTGAATAACCCTCCTAGCCCTCGGTATACAACTGTTCCAGCGCGGCGAGCACGATATTGCGGGAAACGCCGATCTCCGTGACGAGCGTCCGGCTCGAAGGGAGCCGTATCCGGTGCAAGCTGACCTCCAAGAATGGCGCTACGAAGCTGCTCGTACAGCTGTCGACGCAGCGGAACCTCGGCCAACCGGCCCGGCATCCGGAATCCCTTGGTGGCCTTTGTCAGCACAGTGGATGTCGCCAAACCTGATGCCAACCCGCCGAAATAATTGCGTTTGCGGAAGAGATGGGCAATCCTAGCTCATTCGGGTGATGAGGTCATCGGTTTGAAAGTATGCGGATCACGATCAAATTAGGAATCCTAATCTACTGGTTTGACCAGCTGAGCGGACTTCGGCAGCGATCCATCGGAATGAGATGGTGTCGGAGTGATGCCCTGCCTGATTGATCCCAAAAGGGGATTTCTGGCTGTGAGCGCTGAACGTTGGGTGCGACTCGGCCTCGATCACCCGAGGGAGCCTCGTCCGGCGCCCGATGACCGCCATCGGTGAGGCGTCCAGGTCGGGGACGCTGCGCGCACCACTGCTCGAGCACGCGGCCGACATGATCTGCCATCTCGCCGGACCGGTCGTTGTCTTAGCGGTGAGCTAATATATCTTAGTGTTAAGTAGTCTGATCTCGATCATCATGGTCACCGCCTTGGCGCCTGCTGTCTGGGGGACGACCTACTTCGTCACCGCCGAGCTGCTGCCGCCGGACCGGCCGTTGCTGGCCGCGGTGGTGCGTGCCCTTCCCGCCGGCCTCCTGCTCGTCGCTTTCACCCGCCGCCTCCCGCAGGACGGCGATCGCGGGCATCGCCGGTGTGGCCGGTGTCGGCCTGCTCGTGCTCCGTGCCGATGCCCAGCTGGACGGGTTCGGCATCGTCGCCGCGGTCGGCGGGGCGGCCGTGATGGCGACCGGCGTCGTGCTGAGCAAACGCTGGCGCTCGCCCGTACCCCTGCTCGCGACGACCGGGTGGCAGCTCGTCGCGGGTGGCTGCTGCTCCCGGTCACCCTCCTCGTCGAAGGACCGCCGCCCACGACGCTGACCGCCACGAACCTGGCCGGCTACGGCTACCTCACGATCATCGGCGCCGCCCTCGCCTATCCCCTCTGGTTCCGGGGCATCCGTGCCTTGCCTCCAACCAACGTCACCTTCCTCGGCCTGCTCAGCCCGGTGGTCGCGACCGCGCTCGGTTGGGCGGCGCTCGATCAGCGACTCACCGTGCCACAGGTTCTGGGCGGGCTCATCGTCCTCGTCGCCCTCGTTGCGGCACAGACTTCCAGCAGGCAGAGCGTGCGACCTCGTCCACGCCTGGCTGATCGCGCGGCAACCCCGGAGTACGACCACATGCCATAGGAGAAGGGCTCCATGGCCTGGGAATAGCAGGCAACCGATCAAAAGGAGCGGAAACAATGCGCATCCCCGTATTCGGGCAGCCGGAACGTGGGCAGCCGGGTAGCGGCCGAGGCGTTGGCCCGTGGCCATGAGGTATCCGCGGTGGTCCGTGATCCGGCCCGATTCCGTGAATTGCACGCCGGCGCTATCGCGCGTGTCGGCGACGCCGGAAAAGCCGAGGACGTTACTGCACTGAGCGCCGGACAGGATGTTGTGATCACCGCGACCCGTCCGGCGCCCGGCCTGGAGCACGAACTCGTGACGACCCCAATGCGCTACTGGCCGGACCCGCCCGGACCGGCGTCCGGCTGATGGTCGTCGGCGGCGCTGCCACCCTGACCGTGCCCGGTGGCGGCGCCACGGTGATCGACGACCCGGATCTTCCGGCCGACTGGCGGCCTATCGCGCTGGCGTGCGTCGATCAGTTCGAGGCCTGCCGAGCCGCCCCGGGGTGGGCTGGGCCTATCTCAGCCCGCCGGCGCTGCTGGAACCGGGGGAGCACACCGGCAGGTACCGGCTGGGCTCCGACGAACTGCTGGTCGACGCCGAGGGCAACTCGATGATCTCCATGGAGGACCTCGCGGTGGCGCTGCTCGATGAGGCCGAGCAGCCCGAACACCAGCGGACCAGGTTCACGGTCGCATACTGAGGGCGGTCATTCGCGGGTTCCGCCGCGTCCTCTGTCCCATGGGAGGTGGACAGATGAAGGTGACGATCATCGGTGCCGGCAACATGGGTCGCGGAATCGGGACGCGTGTCGTCGCGGGCGGCCACGAGGTCGAGATCATCGACCGCGACCCGGCGGAGGCGCAGGCCCTCGCCGGGGAGCTCGGCGGCGCCGCGACGGCGCCCGACCCCTCGGCTCCGCTCGGCGGCGAGGTGGTCGTCTTCGCCGTCTACTACCCCGGTATCAAGGACGCCGTCCAGCAATACGCCGACCAGCTCGCCGGCAAGGTCGTCGTCGACATCACGAATCCGGTCAACACCGACACCTGGGACAGTCTGGCGACCGAGCCCGGCAGCTCTTCGGCCGAAGAGGTCCAGGGCGTTGTCCCGTCCGGAACCTCGGTGGTCAAGGCGTTCAACACCACCTTCGCGGCCACGCTCGTTCAGGGCGAGGTCGACGACCAACGGCTGGACGTGTTGATCGCGGGCGACGACGAGGACGCCAAGCGGAAGGTTTCCCAGCTCGTTTCCGACGGCGGGCTACGGCCGCTCGACGTCGGGCCGCTGCGCCGGGCGCAGCAGCTCGAGAACCTGGGCTTCCTGCACATCGCGATTCAGCAACCGCTCAACCTCGGCTTCGGCAGCGCGATCAAGTTGCATCCATGACACCCGGCGCCGCCGCGCCGGCGGCGACGCCGGAACCGGAACGCGATCTACGCTGACGCCGTGACTGTCGCGCGCTCGATCGTCCTGTTCGTTCTCGCGGCGCTGGCCGAGATCGGTGGCGCGTGGCTGGTGTGGCAGGGCGTGCGGGAGAACCGTGGCTGGCTGTGGATCGGCGCCGGCGTGATCGCGCTGGGGATCTACGGGTTCGTCGCGACGCTGCAGCCCGACGTGCACTTCGGCCGCATTCTCGCCGCCTACGGCGGGGTGTTCGTGGCGGGGTCGCTGCTGTGGGGCGTCGTGCTCGACGGCTTCCGCCCCGACCGATGGGACGTCATCGGCGCGCTGATCTGCCTCGTCGGCGTCGCCGTCATCATGTACGCGCCGCGTCCGGCCTGAGGCCGTTGTACGGGTGAGTAGCACGTTCATCGCGCGACCGGGTCCTTGAGGCAGGTCCGCCTTCCTGGCTAGGACGCACTTCTTCCCGCAATGTGGAGACGAGGCTGGGCGGCTGCCCCAAGAGGGTAGCCGCCGCGGCTGCTCCCCAGGGTACGGACCGAGAGACAGGACCTACCGGTGGCGGCCCGGGTGAAGGGCTCGGCGGCGATGGTGACGGCACTTGCCGCGGCCGTCGCCGACCGCCAGGGGTTGCCGGACGCTGAGGCCCCGTTGTCCATCGTGCTCGACGTCGTCGTCGAGGTGGACGTGGCCCTCGCTGCGCAGGCCCGAGCCCGTGCCCGCGCAACGGGCTTGCCGCACAACGAGGCGCGTCCGTGGTTCGCCCGCGCCCTGATCCATGCCCTCGCCGAACAAGCCGTCGACCGGATCGGAGCGGGCTGGCCGGCGCCGCGGGAGTCTCCCGAGCTCACCGGGGACCTCGGGGCGGATGTCCCGCACGAGTTGAGTCGCAGCGCAGCGCTATGCCGCAGGGGTGCTGCAGATTCTGGAGACCGCGGTCGACGAGACCGATGACGATGTCCTCGGCGCGGCGGACCTCGTCGACTCCGCGCGCCTGGCCGAGCACGACCCACGTGACGTGATCGAACGAGCTGCAGCGGACTGCGACTGGGTCTACGGCCACGTCGTGATCGATGAGGCTCAGGAACTGTCGGCGATGCAGTGGCGGATGCTCGTGCGCCGCTGTCCGAGCCGATCGTTCACCGTCGTCGGTGATCTGGCGCAGCGTCGCTCGGACGCGGGACCGCGCGCGTGGGCGGATGTGCTCGATCCGATTGCCGAGGGACGGTGGATCCACCACAGGTTGACGGTCAATTACCGTACCCCCGGAGAAATCATGGCGGTGGCGGCCGGGTTGCTGCGCGGTGTCGACCCACCGCGCTCGGTCCGCTGGGTCGGTGTTCGACCCTGGGCGTGTCGCGTGCCGTCGGATGCGCTGGCCGCGGCCGTCATGCGCGCGGTGCAGGCCGAGTCCGAACGCGAGGGAACCGTCGCGGTCGTGGCGCCGCAGCGGCTCGCCGCCGATCTCGACGCTGTTGAAGCCCCGGTCCTGTCGCCTGAAGAGGCCAAGGGTGTGGAGTTCGACTCCGTGCTGGTCGTCGAGCCGGAGGAGATCCTCCGCGCCGGATCGGCCGACCTCTATGTCGCCCTCATGTAAGGGACCTTCGGTGTTGATCGCGCCGGTGGTCTCGGGTGGCATGAGCGGCCCGGCTGGTCCGGTGGGTGGCGTCGAGCTCGCCCT
>NZ_AUII01000056.1 GCF_000423625.1 Pseudonocardia asaccharolytica DSM 44247 = NBRC 16224 | reverse complement strand
GCCGGCTGCGACCAGCGCGGCGGTGTGGGTATCGGCGTGGGTGTCGACCCCGATGACGAGCTCGACCAGTTCTGCCAGCATGGACATGCGTTCTCCTGACCGTGGCGGACGTGAGGTCCGGTCCGGTGCGGAGCGCGGCAGGACTGTGACGGGACACGTCGGAGGTCGAGTCCGGCGGTCATGCTCCTGATCAGGCCAGCTGCTCCGGGCCGGGCCGGTGCCGACAACAGCAGGCGGACAAGTCCGCTCAAGGGCATCACGCCAGTCAGACCACGGGTCACCCCCGCTGCTGTCACCACCAGCCCACCATCACCGGGCCGGCTCGACCATCCTCACAGTCAGACCACCGCGTACAACTGGGCTCGGCCGTACTTGCCGCCGGACGAGGGCGAGGAACGGTCACCACGCCAGGGGCGCAGGCGCGACCGCTGACCCTGTAGCTCGGCTGGATAGAGCAAGACCGGAGCGACTGGTGAGGCACGAGCGGGAGCGACGGCACCGAGAATCTCGGGTCGTACAGGCTCTTGGTATCTCGATTGCTCTTGGATTCTGGCTTCTGCCGGACGGCCAGCGCTGGCCGCTTCGACGGTATCCTGACTGTTCAGGAAGGGTTTGTGCCCCCGGCAGGATTCGAACCTGCGACCTAGAGATTAGAAGGCTCTTGCTCTATCCAGCTGAGCTACGAGGGCGGATCGTGCCTCGGCGGTCGGGAACCGTCGTCGGAAGCCTAGCGGGCCCCCAGCCGCGGCCCGGACCTGGGCGGGTGTTCTCGACGGCACTTTACAAAAGGAGTCACGGCGGCCCGAGCAGCCCGTCCAGCAGGCCGTTCAGACCTAGCCGGGCGAGCCTGTCGCCCTGCTCAGCGACCGCACGCACCGTGTCCTGCAGCGTCAGCAGCGCCCGGAACGCGCGGCCGTAGGCCTGCTGGTCGGGCAGCGGCAGCCGCGGTACATGGGTCCGTCGCAGCTCGGTACGGCTCGCGCCGCGGTTCCACGGGCCCGCGGCGCGCAGCACGCCCGCGAGGAACTCGGCGTCCAGGTGGGTGGGGTCGACCCGGTAGGCGGCGAGCCCGGGGCCGAGGACGGCCGGGACCTCGACGACCCGTGCCGCTCCGGTCGGTGCCGCGACCACGTCGCCGGGCTCGAGCCGAACCACCCGGTCCGTGGGTACGGTCCGTCCGGACGCCGGTCGTCCGAGGGTCAGGTCTTCGCTGGTCAGAACGGTGAGCTCGCCGCGGCTGACGGGCATCTGCGACGTCGACTGGCGGATCGAGACCACGCCCGCCCGTTCAAACCGTCCGATCGGTGTGGTCCGCAGGTCCCGGCGTTCGGTGAGGGTCGGCAGCTCCGGTGGGACGAGCTCGAGCTCCCGGAATCGCTCCAGCGCGTCGGCGTAGCCCTGCCCGAGCCCTCCGGCGTTGACCCGGTGGACGTGCCGGGCCGGGGTGAGATCCACATCGTCGTCGAGCAGATCGACGATCCGGACTCCATGCCCCGACGCGATATCGGCCCACACGTCGCCGGCCTGGTCGGCGTCGCGCAGGAGCACCCGGGATGGTGCCGGATCGCCGGGTCGCGGCCGGCGCAGCAACCAGAGGTCGGCGTCGGGTCCGAGCGTGAGCACGGCGCGCAGCGCGCCGTCACGCAACAGGTTGGCGCGGATGCGGCGTCCGGCCCGCCGCGATGCCGCGGCTGCCGGCATCCGGATCACCACCCGTCCGCCGGGTCGCGCGTGCGCGAGGCAGTGCTGCACCCAGGCCAGCTCGGGTTCGCCGCGCGGCGGCAAACCATGCACCCAGCGTGGGTCGGCGACCAGCTCGGTCTGACCCCACTCGCGGTCGCCGAAGGGCGGGTCGCACACGACGGCGTCGGCCTCGACGTCCTCGAGAGCGTTGTGCCGCAACGAGTCCCCGGTCAGGACGGTGGTCGTCCGCCGGTGCAGCCGCAGCCGCGCCGCGGCGATGACGGCGCTGTCGACGGCGGCGTCCTGGCCGAACACCCTGCGTGCCCTGGACGCGAGCAGCAGACCCCCGGTGCCGCAGGCGGGGTCGAGGAGGGTACCGCCCGGCACGTCCGCCAATCTGATCATGAGGTGGGTGACCTCCGTGCTCGTCGCACCGAGCACCCGCCCGTGTGTCTCGAGGTAGCGCCCGTGCAGCAGCTCGAACGCACCTGCGTGCCCGTGCTGTTCGGCGAGCTCCTCGACGAGTTCGACGAATCGTGCGTCGGTCCGCTCGGCGACGCCCGCGACCAGGGGTGCGTCATCGCCGTCGCGCAGCCAGACCAGCAGCGCCCCGGCCCGCGCGACGACATGACCGAGCCCGAGCTCGCCGCCCTCGGCGCGGAGCCGTTGCCAGACCTGCTCGGCCGCCGACACGGTGTACGCCTTGCCGTTGCGCCGCAGCCACGCCTCGACGTCCCGCAGCGAGAACCGTGGGCTCGACGGCGTACCGCCGACCGGCTGCGGAAAGTCCGGGTGGCGACGGCGCCAGTTACTCACCGCGGCCCGGCTGACACGACCGAGGCGGGCGATATCGCCCGAATTCACGGTTGTGTCTTCCGCCACGAGTGCAAAGCTAATTCACGGCCTCGATTCTTGTGAAGCCGATACACAGACTTCATACTGCGCCAATGGCACTGGCTCTGCGGTCCGCGGTCGGATCGGACGTCGGCAGGCAACGCGCACGCAATCAGGATTCGGCAGCAGCCGGCCGGCGCCTCGTGAGCGTCGCTGACGGGATGGGTGGGCATGCTCACGGCGAGCTGGCCAGCGCGCTGACCGTTGCCGCCTTGTCCGACCTCGACGACGCGCTGCCTACCGACCTGCACGACATCGATCTCGCCTCAGCGTTGTTCAACGGCCTCGCGGACGCGGCACATCGGCTCGACGAACGGGCCAGCCGGGACCCCGCGCTGCGTGGAATGGGCACCACAGCGGTCGCGCTACTCCTCGACGACACCCGTCTCGGTGTGCTGCATATCGGGGACTCCCGCATCTACCGGCTGCGCGACGGTGTCCTCTCCCAGCTGACTCACGACCACACGGTCGTCCAGGCACTCGTCGACGAAGGCCGGCTCACCCGCGAGGAGGCGATGACGCATCCGCGGCGGTCCGTGCTGCTGCGGGCGCTGCAGGCTGGGCACGCCCCGGACCCGGACGTCTGCGTGATCGATGCCGCACCCGGCGACCGGTACCTCCTGTGCTCCGACGGCGTCACGGCGGTGCTGACCGACGAGAGCATGCACGAGGTCCTGGTGAGCGTCGACGACCGCGCCGAGGCGGTGGAGCGGCTCATCGCCCTCGCCAACGAGGCCGGTGGCCCGGACAACATCACCTGCGTGGTCGCCGACGTGCTCGAGGGGCCGATCAGCGAGGAGCCGCGGATCGTGGTCGGGGCGGCGGCCGAGGCCTCAGAACCGGCCTGAGCCGTCGTCGCGCCGCCGCCGTCTCGAAGCGCGCGGTCGGTGGCGGCGGACAACACCCGTTGCGCCGGGCATAGCCTGGTTGGTATGGCGCAGACGACCGCCGAACCAGCGGCGCGACCGGCCGGTTCGTCACGATCGAGCGGGGTCGCGGGTCTGGTTGGACTCGGAGCGGGTATCGCGGTGCTCATCGCCGCGGGCCTGACCGCACTGACGGGCGCTCGCCCGGCCGAGGCCCTCGGGCTTCCCGACCCAGGGGAGCTGACGACCGTCGGATTGCCGGCCGTGCGAGCATTCGCCCAGGTCAGCATGGTGACGACGATCGGGGCGTTGCTGCTCGCGGCGTTCCTCGCGCCGCCGCAACGCTCCGGCTATCTCGACGTCGCCGGGTACCGGGCCGTGCGCGTGGGCTCGTACGCCGCCGCGCTCTGGGCCGCGTGTGCGCTCCTGCTCATCCCGCTCAACGTCGCCGACGCGCTCGGTCGTCCGGTGTCCGACGTGCTCGACATCGGATTGCTCGGGACCCTCGTGCCGAAGCTGGCAGCGGGGATCTCCTGGACATTGACCGCGCTGATCGCACTTCTTGTCATGGTCGGATGTCGGCTGGTGCTCAGCTGGGGGTGGTCGGTTGTTGTCTTCGGGCTCGCCGTCGCGGGTCCGCTCCCGGTCGCCCTGACCGGCCATTCCGCCGGAGGCGGTGCGCATGACGTCGCGACGAACAGCCTCGTGCTGCATGTGCTCGCCGCAGCCTTGTGGGTCGGTGGACTCATCGCGATCGTCGCGGTGGCCACCGGCGGAGCCGGGCCCGACCGGAAGAGCGTGCTGGCGACAGCGGTCCCGAGGTTCTCCCGTCTGGCACTCGTCTGCTGGGTCGCGCTCGCCGCGACCGGCATTCTGAACGCGCTGGTGCGGATCCCCCTGGGTGACCTGCTGGGCAGCACCTACGGCTGGCTGATCGTCGGCAAGATGGTCGCGCTGGTCGTCCTCGGCGCGCTCGGGGCTGCGCACCGCCGCCGCTCGGTGGACGCCGCGGCCCGAGGCGAGACGGGAGCGCTGGTCCGGCTCGGCGCGGTCGAAGTGCTGATCATGCTCGGCACCATCGGGCTCGCCGTGGCGCTGGGCCGGAGTGCCCCGCCCCAGCGACCGTCCGGACCGCCGTCGGTGACCGAGGTCCTCATCGGGTACGACCTGTACGGGCCGCCGACCATCGCCCGGCTGCTGTTCGACTGGCGGTTCGACCTGATCTACGGATCGCTGGCGATCGCGGGTGCGCTGATCTATCTGGCGGGAGTCCGCAGGCTGCGCCGACGCGGGGACGCCTGGCCCACGGGACGCATCGTCGCCTGGCTCTCCGGCTGCGCCGTGCTGCTCATCGCGACGAGCTCGGGGATCGGACGGTACTCGCCGGCCATGTTCAGCGTGCACATGAGCGGGCACATGACGCTCTCGATGCTGGCGCCGATCCTGCTGGTGCTCGGTGCTCCGATGACGCTGGCGCTGCGCGCCCTGCCCGTCGCCGGGAAGACCGCTCCGCCTGGCCCACGGGAGTGGTTGCTCGCGGCCGTGCACTCCCCGGCGGCGAGATGGCTCACGCATCCGCTGATCGCCCTCGCACTGTTCGTCAGCAACTTCTACATCCTCTACTTCACGAGCCTCTTCGCCCTCGCCCTCCGGGAGCACTGGGCGCACGTCGCGATGAACGCGCACTTCCTGCTGGTGGGCACGCTGTTCTTCTGGCCGCTGATCGGGATCGACCCGGCTCCGCGCCGGCTGGCGCCGATCGCCAGGCTCGCCGTGGTCTTCGCCGCGGTGCCGTTCCACGCCTTCTTCGGCATCGCGTTGATGAGCACGAAGACCGTGATCGGTGAGACCTTCTACCGCGGCCTGGCGCTGCCGTGGGTGCCCGACCTGCTGCACGACCAGCAGGTAGGTGGAGGAGTGGCCTGGGGATCCGGCGAACTGCCGATCCTCCTCGTGGTCATCGCGCTGGTTGTGCAGTGGTCTCGCCTCGACGAGCGGTCGGCACGACGCGATGATCGTCGAGCCGACGCCGACGGAGACGCCGACCTGAAGGCGTACAACGCGATGCTGCGCCGCCTAGCGACCGGAAGCGCTACGTCCACCGCGCAGGAGCCCGATCCGACGGACGTGACCACGGCCTCAACGCGCGACGAACGCTCGACAAACGGCGATGCCGACGACCCGTCCTCCGCCGCGCAGGTCGGCGTCTCCGCACGTCAGATGGCGGGCGGCCGGGACGGAACGCCGAACGACCACGCTGACGACGCCCGACCGCTCGTCGCGGGGAACGATCTCGACGAAACCTCCCGTTAACCCCGATCGGCGGTGTTTGCGCAGGTCAGAGAGTATTTAGGGGGTCGATTTGACCGTCGTCCGGGAGGCAGGTAGTTTTCTGGGTGTCAGCGAGACGGCCGGATAGAACGAGTCCTTGCGGTTCGGTCAACAGGCCCGCTGGTAACCTCCACGGGGTCGTCTTCGGGGGAGGTTCTGCCTCCTGGGTGCCGTGTGGTGGTGGGTGTGCGGGTGTCTTTTGAGAACTCAACAGTGTGTCGAGCTTTGTTTGGTGGATTGGTTTGTTTGTGCCAGTTGGTTTGTGGTGTTATGCCAGGTTTTTGTTGGAGAGTTTGATCCTGGCTCAGGACGAACGCTGGCGGCGTGCTTAACACATGCAAGTCGGGCGGTAAGGCCTCTTCGGGGGTACACGAGCGGCGAACGGGTGAGTAACACGTGGGTGACCTGCCCTCAGCTTCGGGATAAGCCTGGGAAACCGGGTCTAATACCGGATAGGACCGCCTGCCGCCTGGTGGGTGGTGGAAAG
>NZ_AUII01000055.1 GCF_000423625.1 Pseudonocardia asaccharolytica DSM 44247 = NBRC 16224 | reverse complement strand
ATAGGCCGGAGATGGACGCCCCGCAAGGGGTGCAGTCGACCGGTACTAATAGGCCGAGGACTTACCCCAACCCGCTGCTCGCATCCACTGTGTGACCCTGAGCACACCACCCCGCCCCCCCGGGCCGGGAACCCACCCCCCGAACACACCAAACACACACCGAACACACCGCTAAAAGACACCGCTAATACGGTCGGTGGCGATGGCGGAGGGGAAACGCCCGGTCCCATCCCGAACCCGGAAGCTAAGCCCTCCAGCGCCGATGGTACTGCACCCGCCAGGGTGTGGGAGAGTAGGACACCGCCGACCCCCAAACCCCCAACGGCCACGGGCCCCGCCACACCGGCAGGGGCCCGTGACCATTTCTTTATTGCCACGGAATTTCCTCGGGCGCTGCCCTGAGATGACCGGGCACGCCGCTCCGGCCGCCGTCGTCGTCGGCTTGCACCCGCACCCGCTAGCACGGCGAGATGACATTTTCGCCGAGTCTGTGCCGACGGCCGCCGACTTATCCACAATGAGGTCCGGTTATCCCCAAAGAATCGAGTGGCTCTGCCTTTCGATGACCTACCACGCGAGGCTTGCTCCCGTCACCGGGGAACACAGACGGGAGAGCGTGATGAGCGATATCTGGACGACGGTGGTCGGCAACATCGCCACGGGCATCAACCGGCGTCGCACGGCGGAGGGGATCGAGTTGGCGAGCTTTCGGGTGGCGAGCAACGAGCGCCGCCTGGACCGGGCAAACGGCACGTGGACGACAACGGGGACGACGTATGTGTCCGTGACGGTGTGGCGGGGCCTGGCACAGAACGTCGGGGCCTCGTTCGTGAAGGGTGACCCCGTCATCGTCTACGGCCGGCTGTCGACCCGCGACTACGAGGACAAGGGCGGCAACCAGCGCACCGACGTCTCCATCGACGCCCACGCGGTCGGCCCCGACCTGTCGTGGTGCACCGCCGCCCTGGCCCGTACCTCGCCGCGCAAGACGCCCGTGCCGTCCGACCATGAGGAGGTCGTCGATGACGAGCGCTCGCACGGCGACGGCACCGCCGAAATCGACGTGCCGAACCCCGCCGAACCGGCGGCCGGCGAGGGCAACGGCCATCTGGTCGGCGTGCTACCGGGCGGCCGGGCCTGACCGCGCGGAACTACCATGTCGTCGTGGCGGAGTTCATCTACACCATGAAGAACGTGCGCCTTGCGCACGGCGACAAGGTCATCCTCGAGAATGCCTCGATCAGCTTCTACCCCGGGGCGAAGATCGGTGTGGTGGGCCCGAACGGCGCCGGTAAGTCGAGCGTGCTGCGCATCATGGCGGGCTTGGACCAACCGAACAACGGCGAGGCCCTCCTCTCCCCCGGAGCGACTGTCGGAATCCTCCAGCAGGAACCACCGCTGAACGAGGAGAAGACGGTCCTCGGCAACGTGGAGGAGGGGGTCGGCGAGATCAAGGTCAAGCTCGACCGGTACAACGCCATCGCCGAACAAATGGCGACCGACTACTCCGACGAGCTCATGGACGAGATGGGCCGGCTGCAGGAGGAACTCGACCACGCCGACGCGTGGGATCTCGACTCCCAGCTCGAACAGGCGATGGACGCATTGCGCTGTCCGCCGGGCGACCTGCCGGTCACCCAGCTGTCCGGCGGTGAGCGGCGCCGCGTCGCGCTCTGCAAGCTGCTGCTCTCCAAGCCGGACCTGCTCCTGCTCGATGAGCCGACCAACCACCTCGACGCGGAGAGCGTGCTGTGGCTGGAACAGTTCCTTGCCTCCTACCCCGGTGCCGTGCTGGCGGTGACGCACGACCGGTACTTCCTCGACAACGTCGCGCAGTGGATCCTTGAGCTCGACCGGGGTCGCACCTACCCATACGAGGGCAACTACTCCACCTACCTGGAGAAGAAGGCCGAGCGAATGGCGGTGCAGGGTAGGAAGGACGCGAAGCTCCGGAAGCGTCTCGTCGACGAGCTCGCCTGGGTGAGGTCGAACCCGAAGGCCCGGCAGGCGAAGAGCCGGTCGCGGCTCGAACGCTATGAGGAGATGGCGGCGGAGGCGGCCCGGCACCGCAAGCTGGACTTCGAGGAGATCCAGATCCCGCCCGGTCCGCGGCTGGGCAACGTCGTGGTTGAGGTCTCGCACCTCGACAAGGGTTTCGACGGCCGACAGCTCATCAAGGATCTGACCTTCACGTTGCCGCGCAACGGCATCGTCGGCGTCATCGGTCCGAACGGCGTCGGGAAGACGACCTTGTTCAAGACGATCGTCGGGCTCGAGCAGCCGGATTCGGGCACGGTGCATGTCGGCGAGACGGTCAAGCTGTCCTATGTCGATCAGGACCGGTCTGGCATCGACCCGAACAAGACGGTGTGGGAGGTGGTGTCCGAGGGGCTGGACCACATGAAGGTGGGCGAGGTCGAGATGCCGTCGCGCGCCTACGTCGCCGCATTCGGTTTCAAGGGTCCGGACCAGCAGAAGCCAGCCGGCGTGCTGTCCGGTGGCGAGCGGAACCGGCTCAACCTCGCGCTGACGCTGAAGCAGGGAGGCAACCTCATCCTGCTGGACGAGCCCACCAACGACCTGGACGTCGAGACGCTGAGCTCGCTCGAGAACGCCCTGGAGCAGTTCCCGGGTTGCGCAGTCGTCATCTCGCACGACCGGTGGTTCCTGGACCGCGTGGTCACCCACATCCTTGCGTGGGAGGGAACCGACGAGAATCCGGCGGCGTGGTACTGGTTCGAGGGCAACTTCGAGGCCTACGAGAAGAACAAGGTCGAGCGACTCGGGGCCGAGGCCGCACGCCCACACCGTGTGACACATCGTAAGCTCACCCGTGACTAACAGCGATCCCGCGTCACAGCGGTGATCTTCGCGAGCGTGCCGGACTGACCCGGGGTAGCCCCGGGGTTCCTCGGGAGGCTGTGTGACGGCGGTGATCGGGTGACGGTGATCGGGTTCGGCACCGGCGGCGAGGACACCCGGAGAACACTCCTGCGGGCGGCGGCGGCGCTCAAGTGGACGCGACCGGAGCTCACCGCCGCACTCGGCGAGTACGTGGTGCAGCTCGCCGAGGCGGCAGGGGACGAGTCCTCGTGGGCGGAGGGCGCCGCATGGCTGTTGCACGGACGTGCCGCAATCGGTGACGCCCGGCAGGATGCCGTCGGCCTCCTCGAACGCCTCGACCGGTTGCCGGGCTGCGACGCGGCCGCGTTGCTCGCCGACCCGGCGGCGATGCGACTGCGGGTCGAACTCGCAGCGGTGGCCCACGACTGCGGGGACAGCAGCCTGGCACACACCCTGCGTCGTCCGCTCGCGGACGATCCCGGGGCCGCCGCAGACATCCACTTCGATGCGCTCGTCAACGACGCCCGCGCCGCGCTGGCCGGGCGGCCCGATCAGCTCGACGACCTCCTCCGCTCCGTCGAGGACGCTGCCGGGGAGCTGCCGGACACGCCGGCGTCGGCCGTCGCCGCGCTGCTGCGTACGGCGGCCGACCGCGCTCACGGCCGGAACGGGGCGGCGGCCGAGCGAGCCGAAGCGATGCTCGGCCGCCTTGGCTGGACCTCGGATCCCGGAGGCAAGCCGGCCGGTGGTGATCACCTGGCGGCCGCATTCGCGACCCAGTGGATCGGGGCGCTGCTCGACGCCGGCTGCGGAACGCAGGCGCGGCGGGCGGCGGAATCCATCGAGTTCCGGCTCGAGGAACAGACCACCGCCAGCCGGCAGATCGCGCAGCTGCGCCTCATGTGGGTCAGGGCGACCACGGGCGGCAACCGGTCCACGGTGACGACCGCCGCGCTCAGCAGAGCGGCGCAGGAGGCGGCCGACGCCGGTGTGCCGGCCCTGGAGGCGGCGTGCCGGACCGCGCTGGCGGAAGTGCACGAGGCGGCCGGACAGCTCGACGTCGCGGTCGCGTCGATGCGGCTCGGAGTGGTCGCCGAACGGCAGGACCAGGAGCGCACCGCGCGGTTCCGGGCGTTGGCCGGCCGGCTTGCCGACGCTGGCCGCCGCACCCAGCGGCCGGCCGCGGAAGACCGGGACGCCGCCGCGACGACGGCGAAACCGACCCCGCATCCACGCACGACGACTGAGCCGACCCGTACCGCGGTCGCGCTCGCCGTTCCGGGGGATGGTCGGCACGGGGCAGCATCGTCGTGGCAGCCGGCGGTCGATTCCCGGACCGACGGGGCCCCGGCCCCAGAGCCCGCGATCGGGCCGAGCGAATCGCCGCTGGGGGACGCCCTGCTCAGCGAGCTGCGCAGCAGCGGGTCTCTGGCGGAGGGGAGGTGGCCCCTGGCCGAGGCCGACCACACCGCGGGACCTCCCTCGCCGTCCACCGACGCGGACGCCTGGGATGGCGGTACCGCGGAAGGGCCGCCGGCCGATCCCGCACGGGCGGCCGGTGACTGGTTGACCGGGGCCATCGCGGAGATCGACAGGGTCTGGGGCGTCCCCATGGCGAGCAGCGCGGAGCCGGCTGCCGAGCCCGATCCTCCGGAGCCGGGGCTGGTGGTCGTGCTGGAACTGGTCGCGGGCGACACGCGGGTGACCGGTCGCGCCGCCCGCGCTGCGATGCGGAGGGTGGGGCGAAGACTCGGCGGCGACCTACCGCCCGGTGCGAGAGTGCGCGACGAGGGCCCCGATGCGGTCGGCGTCGTCCTGCCGGCGTCGAGCCGCGCCTCCGCGGACGGCTGGTTGCGCAGCGTGCTCGGTGACCTCGTCGATGGTCTCCCAGCGGCTGATGAGCTGGAAGGCGTGGTGTTACGGGCCACCACGGCCGGCGCGGCGGACGCACCGGGCGTCGAGATACTGCAGAAGCTTGGGCCGTCGCACGCCGGCGAGGAGACCGCAGGGGCGGACCCCGCGCCGACGTTCGAATCGCGCGGGACCCGCCACGCGACCGACGGCAGGCCACCGTTCCGTCCCGGCAATCTGGATATCGCGCCGGGCAGCGGGGGACGTCGCCATCGGCGCGCCTCGGCGGAGGCCACAACGGCGCTGCCGGCGATCACCGTGGCGACCAAAACCGATCGGCCCCATTCCGGTACCCACGCCGATACCGATCGCGGTGCCGCGACCACCCCGGATGCGGACACACAGCACGACGCCGCCCCGCCCGACCCGGAGCCGGACCTGGCCAACCTCGGCCTGGCGGATCTGCTCGCCGGTGCGCTGGCCGCCTACCGCGGCATGTGATTACCGGGCGTCGCGACGCCGGAGCGCAGGTATGGCGGCGGACTAGGGTGAGGCCAACCGATCACCCGCCCCGTACCTAGTGGAGCTGCGTCTGATGAGTCGGACCGGTGAGCAGAGCGACGCGGAGACCGAATTCGACCGTCTACGGCGCCTCTACCTGCGGCAGACCGCCGAACAGGCGCACACGATCGGTGACTCGCACCCAGACCTCGGGGAGGTGGTGCGCGCCCAGCGGGAGCTGGCCGGACGCCGGGTTCCGGGCGAGCCGCTGATCCGGGTCTCCGAGCGGGACGGCGCGACGGTCGTCGAGATCGTCACAGACGACATGCCCTATCTGGTGGATTCGGTGCTGGCCGGAGTCTCCAGGGTCGGTGACGACGTTCGCAGACTCGTCCACCCCATCGTCGTCGTCCATCGAACGGTGACCGGGGAGCTGCGGGAGGTGCTCGCTGACGCCGACCCCGCCGACCCGCCCACGGGAGCGCTCGTCGAGTCCTGGATGCACCTCGACCTCGGCCTCCTCGCCGGCCGGAGCGAGGCGCTCGAGCGGGAGCTGCGGCAGGTCCTTCAGGACGTGCGCGAGGTGGTCGAGGACGCCGACCGAATGGTGCACCGCGCCCGCCGGCTCGCCGACGAGCTGCTCGCGCAGACGCGAACCGAGGGGGCCGCGAACGTCGCCGAGCTGCTGCGGTGGCTGGTCGACGGACACTTCACCTTCCTCGGCTACCGCCACTACACCGTGCGCGACGGCGCGGGCGAGCGGCTGTACCCCCAGCTGGCCTCAGGCCTCGGGGTGCTGCGCCGCGACACTCTGGCCACCCGCACTCTCGCCCCCGACACGACCACCGCCGCCGCGCCCGACCTTCTCCTGTTCATCCGTGCTCGCGCGGTCAGCCGGGTGCTTCGTCCGGCCCACCCGTACTACGTCGCGGTCCGGACGGTCGACGGGCAGCGCAGGCTCACCGGCGAGCACCGCTTCGTCGGCATGCTCACGGTTGCCGCGCTGCAGGAGAACGTCCTCGACATCCCGGTCGTCGCGCAGCGGGTGCGCGACGCCATCCACCGCGCCGGGATCCCGCTGGAGTCCTACTCCGGGCAGCGGATGCTCGAGGTGCTCTCGGTACTGCCCCGCGAGGAGCTGTTCGGGGCGAGCGCGCAGACCCTGCACGACATCGCGGTCGGCGTGCTCGGGGTGGCCGGGCGACGCGTTGTGCGGGTCTTCCTGCGTCCCGACCCGTACCGCCGCTTCGTCTCCTGCCTGGTCTACCTGCCCCGCGACCGGTACACGACCTCGGCGCGGTTGGCGATGGCCGACGTGCTACGACGCCGGCTCGGCGGCAGCGAGATGGACTACTCCGCGCGGGTCAGCGAGGCGAGCCTCGCGTTCGTCCACTTCACCGTCTACCTCCCGGACGACGCCCGCGACCTCGCGCTGCCCAGCGTCACCGCATTGCAGGACGAGCTCACTGACGCCATCCGAACCTGGGACGACCGGTTTGCCGCCGAGTTCGGCCCGCAGGCCGGTCCCGCGCTGCTCGCCGGGATCCCGGAGGCCTACAAGGCGCAGGTCGAGCCCGCCGACGCAGTGGAGGATCTGCGCAGGCTCCTCGCGCTGGAGCCCGGCGGCCACGATGTGCGCCTCTACACGCCGGAGGGCGCCGAACCCGGCGATCTCGCCATGCGCCGGTTCACCCTCTATCTCGCCGACGCGCCGGTCACCCTCACCGCGATCTTGCCGCTGCTGCAGGACCTGGGGGTGGAGGTGCTCGACGAGCGTCCGGCGGAGTTCGTGCGCCCCGATGGTCGCCGGTGCTGGTTGTACGACTTCGGGTTGCGGTTGGACGAGGCGACCCGCCGCGGGCTGGCCGGGCGGGAGGCGGCCGGGGTGGCGGCCGGGTTCTGCGCGGCGTTTCGGGCGGCCTGGGCGGGGGCGGCGGAGTCGGATCGGTTCAGCGCGCTGGTGCTGCGGGCCGGGCTGGACTGGCGGGAGGCGGCGCTGCTGCGCGCCTACGGGCGCTACGCCCGCCAGCTGGGGAGCCGGTTCGGGCTGGGGTATGTGGCCGAGGTGCTGGCCGCGCACCCGGGGATCGCCCGCGGGCTGGTCGGGTTGTTCCGGGCCCGGTGCGA
>NZ_AUII01000054.1 GCF_000423625.1 Pseudonocardia asaccharolytica DSM 44247 = NBRC 16224 | reverse complement strand
ACTGACAGCGGTGTGCTGGTTGGTTGGCGGGGGTACCCAGGGCGACGTGCGGGCGTACTCGATGGATCTGCGTGAGCGGGTGGTGGCCGGGGTCGATGCGGGGATGACCCAGCCGCAGGCGGCTGCCCGGTTCGGCGTGTCGGTGAGGACCGTGCAGCGGTATCTGGCCCGTCGGCGGGCCACCGGCGGCCTGGCCGCGACCGGGCAGCGGCACGGGCCGGAGCCGAGGAAGAAGCGGCGGCTGCACGCCTGGCTGCCGGCCCGCCTCGACGCCGCCGCCGACGCCGCCCCGGCCGAGCACGTCGCGGCCTTCGTCGCCGCGGGTGGTGAGCCGGTGTCGCTGGCGTCGATGTCGCGGGCGATCGCCAGCCTGCCGGCCGCCCCCGGCCAGGCGCGGACCCCGACGGGGCGGGCGCGGCGGCCGGGCCGGCCGCTGAAGCAACGACCCTGACCGCCACCGAACGTGACGAGGACGCGCGCGCCGCGTGGCGGGAGCGGATGGCCCCGATCGATCCGGGCCGGCTGGTGTTCGTCGAGGAGTGCGGCACGCACACCGCGATGACCCGCCGCCGGGCCCGCGCGGTGCGCGGAGAACGCGCGCACGGGGCCCTGCCGCGCAACCGTGGCCCGGTGACCACCTTGCTCGCCGGGCTGGCGCTGGCCGGGATGAGCCCGGCGATGACCGTGGAGGGCGGCACCGACACCGCGGTCTTCGCCACCTATCTCGAGTACTTCCTGCTGCCCGGCCTGCGCCCGGGGAGGGTGGTCGTGGTGGACAACGTCGGCGCGCACAACCCCGACCGGATCCGCGCGCTGGTCGAGGCCGCCGGCTGCGAGCTGGTCTTCCTGCCCGCCTACTCGCCGGACCTCTCGCCGATCGAGGAGGCCTTCAGCAAGCTCAAGGCCCTCATCCGGGCGGCCGCCGCGCGCAGCCGGGCGGCCCTGGACGCCGCGATCGCCGCCGCGCTGGACGCGGTCACCCCGGCCGACGCCGCCGGCTGGTTCACCCACGCCGGCTACCCCACCCGTCAAGCTGCCTGAAAACCGCTGTGAGTGTCTACGGGTCGGCGACCGGGAAGATGTCGTCCATCGCCGTGGCCCCGTGCTCCAGAACCGGGCGGAGCTGCTGGCGGTAGACGGCTTCGGTGATCGCGGTGCCGCTGTGACCGACGAGTCGGGAGATGTGCTCCAGCGGCATCCCGAGGCGTCGCCGGGACTTGCGGGTCTTGGTGTCCCCGCCGATGCGCACCGAGCGGACTACCGAGATCGACGGCGGCACCGGGGGAGTGGCGTCCGGGTCGCCGGTCAGGTCGACATCGGCCCACCGCAGCGCACGCAGCTCCTCGGTCCGGACGCCGGTCAGCAGAGACAGGACGATGTACGCGCGCAGCGGGCTCGACTCGGCGGCCTTGAGCCGCGCCGTCGCCTGCTCCAGCGTGAGCGACTTGGACGAGCGTCCCGCGCGTCCGGCCGGGGGACTGCAGATCGACACGACGTTGCGCTTGACCTTGTCCCGGGCCATCGCGTGCCTGACCGCACGGTTGAGCAGCGAGTGCATCAGCCGGACCGTCCGCGTGCTCACCGTGCGTGCCTCTGCCCGTAGCCACCGGTCCACATCGTCGGCGGTGAGGTCCCGTAGCCGCCGAGCGCCGAGCTGGTTGACAATGTGCGTCTCGGCGATCGTGCGGTAGTTCGCGACCGTCGAGGGCGCACGGCCGGAGAGCCCGAACGCAAGCCAGTCGTGCACGGTCTCCCGGACGGTGTAGTTGCCGGGTGCGACGGTCGTGCCGTCCTCGTGGTCGCGCAGGATCTCCCGTAGCTTGGCCTTGACCGCCGTCTTGGTGGTGCCGCTGGCCTTGCGGGTGATCCGCTTGCCCCGGCCGTCGGACCCGAGCGTGGCGGTCGCGATCCAGCGCTGCCGGGACTCGTCCCAGTGCAGGCCGCCCTCTCCGCGGCTCCGTCGGGTGCTCAGGACACCACCCGGAACTCGTCGGACTCGGCGGCCTCGCGTTCCAGTAGGGCCACGTACTCGGCGATCGCGGACGTGGGGATCAGCCGGGTCCGGCCGACGTGGACCGAGCGCAGCCGGCCACTGCGCAACTGCTCGTAGATGACGCTGCGGCTCAGCGAAGAGGAGGGTCTGTCAACTTTTCGGTGTAACTGTCGATCTTTGGGTTATCCGCGTGCGGCGGACAGGCGTCCGTCGCAGGTGATCTCGAAGGCGTTGAGTGAGCTTCCCCCCGGAGCACGGACACCCGACCTGAGGTGGCTGCGGCCACCGGGAAGGATGTCGTCGTGTCGGCTCCCCACCCTCCCGAGTTCCGTCGTCGTGCTGTCGAGTTGGCCCGTGAACGGGCCAAACCGGTGGCTGAGTTGGCGAAGGACCTGCGAATTTCCGAGTCGTGCTTGAGGAACTGGATGGCCCAGGCCGATGTCGACGAGTCCGGCAGTTCGACACAGCTGACGAGCAAGGAGAAGCGCGAGCTTGCCGAGCTGCGTCGGGACAAGCGTCGGCTCGAACTTGAGGTCGAGATCCTCAAGCGTGCCGCCGCGTACTTCGCCCGGGAGAACGTCCTCCCAAACTAGTATTCCCGCTGGTCCGTGAACTCGCCGACGACAACATTGATGTCGCGGGGGCCTGCCGGGTGCTGGGCGTGTCCCGATCGGGCTACTACGACTGGCTCGGTCGCCCCGCTTCCCCGCGTGCCCAGGAGAACGAGTTGCTCCTCAAACAGATCCGGGAAATTCACCCAGACTCTCGCGGCACAAAAGCGTGGCAGACACGCGATGAGCTTGCCCGTGCGGTCTTCGAGTGGATAGAGACATCTCACGAACTCAAGCTGTCAAGCAGCCGGTGCTTCGGCCGCGGGGAGGTGGGGGCGGAAGGCTTCGTCGGGTTGGTAGAGCTCGCCGGTGGTCAGGCAGTGGTGGAGCTTGCCGGGCATGCTGTTGAACATCTTCCGGAGTGCGGTGACGTGGCGGTCCCCGGCGGCGCGGCGAGCGCGGTAGCGCGCCTCCCAGAGCGGGTCGTGGCGGACTGCGGCCAGCGCCCAGACGTAGCCGACCGCGGCCATCCGGTTGTTCTTCGCGCGGCGAGCGTGCACGAATGTCGAGCGACCTGATGCCCGAGTCACCGGGGCAGCGCCTGCGAAGGCCTTCAGGGCTCGGCCGGCGGCGAACCGGGTGTGGTCATCACCGATCTCGGTGAGCAGCCGGGCACCGAGCGCGACACCGAGGCCGGGCACGCTGCTGATGATTCGCCCGTCGGGGTGAGCCAGGAACGCGGCGTCGATCAAGGTCTCAAGCTCGGCGAGGGCGTCACAGATCGCGTCGAGCTGGCGGACCAGGCCGCGTAGTGCCACGCCCATGGCCTGCTCGACTGCCTCGGGCTGGTGCATCTGCTCGTTGTGGAAGTAGTCGTGCAGCCGGGCGGCCTCGGCGTCGATACCTCGCTTGCGGCCGGCCTTGCGCAGCAGAACCGCCAGCCGTCGCTCGGTCAGCGCTGCCGCCTCGCCCGGTGTGGACGCCGCAGCGAGGATGGTGCGGCAACTCGCCGACTCCAGCCGATGTTTCCCGCCGCGCTCGAACGCCGCGACCGCCCCGGGGAAGTAGGCCTTGAGCAGGGCGCGGATCCGGTTGGTGATGGTGATCTTGTCCCAGACCGCGTCCTGCTGAGCGCGGCAGAGCACCTGCAGCACGCGGACCTGTTCGCTGTCATCGGGCAGCGGGCGGTGGGCGTTGCGGTCGGTGCGCAGGATGTTCGCCAGCACCATCGCGCCGAAGGTGTCGGACTTGCCGCGCGAGGAGCGGTAGCGGTCTCGGTAGCGCGACACGGCGAGCGGGTTGATCGCAAACACCGTCCGGCCGGCGGCACGCAGCCCGGCTACCAGCAGCCCTCGGCTGGTCTCGATCGCCACCTCCAGGCGCCGGTCGGCCGGGTCGTGCTCGACGAGGATCTCCAACAGTCGGGCCAGGCCCGCGGCGTCGTTGCCGATGCGCTCGGCGCAGACCACGGCGCCGTGCTCGTCGACGACGGCGACGTCGTGGTGGTCCTGCGCCCAGTCGATCCCACAGCTCACCGCTGCCATGCAGAGTCCTCTCGTCTCGGTCGGCTGCGGGGCACCGGCGCCCTAATGGACAGTGCTCTGGGCACGACATCTCACGAGCCGTCCCGCCCCGCGGATCGGCAGGCGCCCCAGCTCGCATGAAGACTCGAAGTCTGTCGATGACATCGGGCTCGACCCTGACGATCACGAACAGGGTCATCCTCGCCGCGCGGTGTCGCCGCCGAGCGCCGTGCTCCTCTCGATCACCCGGGTCGGGCCCGACGGCTTCTACGGGCATCCGGACCGGCGGCGACACCGCCCGCGAGGGGCGCCGCTCTCGATCACCAGGCTCGAAGGCCGACTGCTGGTACAGGCGTCCGCTCGGTTGCCATTAGTGCTGGTATAATCCGAACCGACGTCATTCCAGCATCGGAATGCACAGCCTCGTCACCTTCGAGACCCTGCATACCAGGCCAGACCAAGATCGCTGACCCCACACCGCAGGTGTCCGCGTTACGGGGGGAAGCTCACGCCGGGATGGCACTCCAAGGGCCCCGCACGTTGGGATTTCAAGATCGTTCCTGGGCCGTCTGGGCCGTCGCTGGGCCGTGAGAACACCCCCAGCAACGAAAAGCGACGCTGACTGACGAGGAGCTATCCTCGCTGGTCAGCGCCGCTCTAGGCGCCTTGATCAGGCGGCCTGCTTCGTCTCCCAGAAGATCTTGTCGATTTCCAGGGCTTGGAGCCAACGCGATGAGTTAGAGCGTCCGGCAGTAGAGGCGACGGCGTGTCGTTGCGGGTAGAGGCACGGACCTGCAAGTGATCATGGGATTGCTGATGTCCTGATGATCGCCTGGAGAGTCCGTGCCTCTGCTGCCAGCATCCCTGACCGAGCCCCTGTGGGTCGAGTTCGCTGCCCTGATCGGGTCCGACCGTCCCGAGTTCGACCCGACCCATCCGTGGGGATGCCACCGCCGCCGGATCCCCGACCGGGTCGTGTTCGACCACGTGCTCGCCGCCCTGGTGCACGGCAGCGGCTACGAACGCGTCGCCACCGCGGGCTGCTCGGACCGCACCATCCGCCGGCGACTCGACCAGTGGGCCGAGGCCGGGATCGGTGAGCAGGTGCTGCGGACCACCCTGGCCGGCTACGACCAGATGATCGGCCTGGACCTCGACGACCTGTCGGTCGACGGATCGATCACCAAGTCCCCGGGCGGGGGGGAGGTGGCTGGACGCAGCCCGGTCGACCGGGGCAAGCAGGGCACGAAACGGTCCGTGGCCTGCGACAACCAGGGCATCCCGCTGCATCTGGTCGCGGCCCGCGCCAACGATCACGACTCGCCGCTGCTGGAGCCGACCCTGGTCGGCATCGTGGACATGATCGGCCCGCTGCCCCAGCACCGCGGCGTGCACGGCGAGGACCTGTTCCCGACCGTGCATCTGGACCGCGGCTACGACTCGGGCAAGACCCGCGACCTGCTGGAGATCTTGGGCTTCGAGGGCGAGATCGCGGTCAAGGGTGTCCCGGCCCCGATCCAGGCCGGACGCCGCTGGCCGGTCGAGCGCACACACTCGTGGCTGAACGGCTACGGCAAACTGCGCCGGTTCACCGACCAGCGCAAGGTCATCGTCGAGTTCTACCTCCACCTCGCCGCCGCCCTGACCGTCATCCGTAGGTTGATCAACCAGGCCCGCAGCCTCCACCGCTGGCCCACCCGGCCGACCACCCGACGGCTCCGCTGACCATCCATCATTTGCCGGGCGCTCTTAGTCGGACGGGTCCGCCGTGGTGACCGTCGATCCTCGTCGGTGCTCGTAGACGATGTGGGTCTGTATCGAGCGGACCGAGGGTACGGAGGTGATTTTCTGCCAAGCGAAGGTGCGGAGCGCCTCGCTGGAGGCCACTGCCACGCGGATCAGCACGTCGGTCTCGCCGGACAGGACGGTGGCGTCGAGCACGCACGGGTCATCTACGACAGCGTCGAGGAACTTCGTGACGACCTCGGCGCTCTGTGGGCGCAGCTGTACCGCGATGAGTGCCTGCATCGGGCGGCCCAGCGCGGCCGGGTCGATGTCGGCGGTGAAGCGGCTGATCACTCCGGCTTCGACGAGTCGGCGGACGCGCTCGTGCGTGGTGGACTCGGCCAGCCCGACACGGGCCGCGAGTTCGCGGTTGGAGATCCGAGAGTTCTCCTGAACCGTCGCCAGAATCGCCCTGTCCGTCGAAGAGATCTGCACGATCACCGAGTCTAGGCGAAGGAGCTTCGTCTGATGGCAGGTGAACTCGGAACTCGGGCTAATATCGGTGACCGCTCCCGAAGCCGTCCGAGATGCGGAGGATCTGAGTGATGCACATGCCGGTGTCGGCGAGTCTCCCTGTCCTGGACATGTCCCTGCTCGACGGCGACGAGGCCTCAGCGGCGGCGTTCCGCAACGCCTTGCGCCACGCGACCCATGAAACAGGGTTCTTCTACCTGACCGGGCACGGTATTCCCGGCGAGGTGGTCGACGGCGCGTTCGCCGCGGCCGAGCGGTTCTTCGCCTTGCCCGAGAAGGACAAGCTCGAAGTCGAGATGCTTAGCAGCCCGCACTTTCGTGGCTATAACCGCACCGGCGGTGAGCTCACCCAAGGCCAGGTCGACTGGCGCGAACAGATCGACATCGCCGCCGAGCGCGACCCCTGGAACGAGCCGGCGGCCCCCGCCTACATGCGCCTGGAAGGACCCAACCTCTGGCCGAGCGCACAGCCCGAGCTGCGGACAGTGTTCCTCGACTGGGAACAGCGGTGCGCGATGATCGCGCGACGACTGATGCGGTCCTGGGCGGTGGCGCTCGGCAGCCCCGCCGATGTCTTCGACGCGGCCTTCGGCGATCGCCCCTCGACGCTGATCAAGCTCATCCGCTACCCCGGCCGCGAGGACCGCGGGCAAGGGGTGGGCGCGCACAAGGACCCCGGCGTGCTGACCCTGCTGATGATTGAACCGGGCAAGGGAGGTCTCCAGATCGAGCGCGACGGCGAGTGGCTCGACGCCCCGGCAGTGCCCGGCGCGTTCGTGGTCAACATCGGCGAGCTGATGGAGTTCGCCACCGACGGCTACCTCAAGGCGACCGTGCACCGCGTGGTTTCCCCGCCGATGGGCGAAACCCGGTTGTCGATCCCGTTCTTCTTCAACCCCGCTCTGGACTCCACCGTGCCCCGGATCGATCTGCCGGCCGAACTCGCCGAACACGCTCGTGGAGTCAGCCAGAACCCCGACAACGTCATCTCCGGTACCTTTGGCGACAATCTGCTCAAGGCCCGTCTCCGCGCACATCCCGACGTCGCCGCCACCCACCACGCCGACCTCGTAAAGAGCACGCCCTAACTCGAGGCCAACGGGTCGACGCCGGACTACAAGCAAGGGCCGAGGCGACTACTCGAGGCCCGGGATGCTCGACTCGGTGCACACGGACGGCTCCTTTAGCCCGGATCCACCGCTGAGCCTCGTGGGCTACGGCGCGCCTGAAAGATCAAATGCCCTCCGAGCAGGAACGATGTCGGTTGCTGAGGCCACCACGTCCGCGCAGGGAAGGCATCTGACGAGTGCGAGCATCTCATGACCTGGCGCGTGTGTCCGTGAGGTTCGACGAACCGAATCTCGTGCCGTCCGCCGGGCTGCTGCCGGCCGCGGTGTTGGCGCAGCGAGTCGGCCTGGCCGGACTCGTGGACCGCCGGTTGACCTTGCAGCGGCACGGCGCGAACAGCGGCACCAAGGCACTGACCGTGATCG
>NZ_AUII01000053.1 GCF_000423625.1 Pseudonocardia asaccharolytica DSM 44247 = NBRC 16224 | reverse complement strand
GCCGAGGCCTTCCCCGGTGGCCTGGCCTACAACAACCAGCTCAAGACGTTCATGAAGGAGGGCGGCAAGGTCTACGCCTGCCGGTTCGCGATGGCGGCGCTGTATGGCATGCGGGAGACCGACCTGATCGAGGGCGTGCAGCCCTTCTCACCGCTCGACGTGCTGGACGCCACCCTCCAGGCCCGCCGCGAGGGCGCGCTGGTCATCCAGACCTGGACGGTCTGAGCCGGCCTTTCCGCACGGCGGCGGTCGGATCGGGTTCGTGGCCCGGCCCGCCCGCCGCCGGAGCACGACGCGTCACGAAACCCGGGGAGCAGCCATGCCAGATGCCGGAACCCACTCGCCCGCCGTGACCGTGGCACGCAGCCGCTGGCGCGCGGCCGAGGACCATCTCTACCCGACGCTGCTCAACGATCCGTCGTCCTACCAGCGAGTAATCGCGACCATCCAGGCCGTGGTGGCCGAGCTGCGCCGGCGTTGCGGCACGGCCGACGAGCTGATCGCGCTCGAGGCCGCACCCGGCGAGCTGCTCGCCGCCGCCTGCCCCGCCGGTACCGTCATCCCGTCCGACCTGCTTCTCGGCGCCGCCTGCAGCATGGCCGACCGCGAGATAGCCGCCGAACGGGAGCGCCACCGTCGTGTCGAGATCGTCGAGGCCGCCCGCGCCGCAGGCCAGGTATGGGTCGTCCTGTCCGGTCCCGAGAAGCCGGAGGCCGTGACCGAGGGCAGGCGGATCGCGCTGCATCTGCCGTCCGGGACCCTCCTCGAGGCCACCGCGGACCCGTGGTCCGGCGGCGACCCCTACCGCATCGACGTGGCGATCAGCGCCGCCGACGGCCGGCCCACGGTCGTGTCCCGGGCCTTCGGCGACCGCACTGACTGGCTCGCGGCGCTGCGCCGCTACCGGGCCGATATCGAGGCCGCCCCGACTCCCGATGCCGTGCTGGAGATACCGTGACCGCCGCCCCGGCCGCGACGGCCGGCTGTCTGCTCGTGCGAGACAGCGCCGACTTCGGCACGCACCACCACATCCGGCACGCGGTATTCGTCGACGAGCAGGGCATCTTCGCCGAGTCCGATGAGGATCCGCACGACCGTGACCCGCGCACCCTGCATGTGCTCGGCTTCGTCGGCGGGGTACCTGCCGGGACCGTCCGGCTCTTCCCGCTCGGCGATCCGGACGGCAACTGGCAGGGCGATCGGCTCGCGGTACTGCGGGAGTTCCGTGCCGCCGGGCTCGGCGCCCCACTGGTCCGGTTCGCGGTCGCCACCGCCGCCGCCCACGGCGGGCGTCGGATGGTCGCGCATGTGCAGCCTCCGAACGAGACGTTCTTTCGGAGGCTGGGCTGGGCCCGGTGTGGCGCGCCCGAGATCTACGTCGGGCGCCCGCACCTGCCGATGGCCATCGATCTGCGCCGAGATCCTCGTGACCGTGATACGTAGCGCGCAGGCTCCGGCCTTCGGGCCGGGGAGAGCGCATCAACTCCTGCCCGGCAGAACCACTTGCTGTCCTCTCGAACATGGGTTCGAAGGTGGGTGCGGCGGGCGTACCGCTACCGCTTCTACCCCACCCCAGAGCAGGCCGAGCAGTTGGCGCGCATGTTCGGGTGCGTGCGCTACGTCGACAACCGGGCCCTCGCGGAGCGGTCCCGGGCGTGGACGGCCGAGGGTCGGCGGGTCACCCACGCCGAGACCGACCGGTGGCTCACCGGCTGGAAACGCGACCCCGCCACGGCGTGGCTGGCCGAGCCGTCCAAGGGGCCGCTGCGGGCCACGTTGCGGCATCTGCAGGCCGCGTTCGTGAACTTCTGGGTCAAGCGGGCCAAGTATCCGCGGTTCAAGAAGGGCAAGACGGCCGACTAACAATATAGGTGATCAAGGACCGCTAGCTCGTCCGTGGCCGCCCCACCGTCAGCCTGCCCCCGCCGATGAACGATTCCCGCAGCTCGGCCGGCAGCGCGTCGACGATCCGGGCGATCGCCGATCGCCGCGCGGCCGGGGGTCCGAGCTGCGCCACGAGCAGGTCGGATCCCGTCGACGACGCGAGAGCGGCGGCCTCCGCGGGGCGGCCGAGGTGGTCGAGGGCGAGCGCGGCGTACTTGGCGGAGGAGTGGCTGCGGGCCTCGGTGAGCAGCACCTCGGCCAGGCCCGGGTCCCATCGGGCGCGCATCTCCAGCAGCCGCAGCGCCGCGCGCGGCTTGAACGGCAGCGACCGCTCGAGCATCGGCGCGGCTGCTGCGACGGCCGCGGCGGCGTCATCGTCCCGGCCCAGCAGCAGGTCGCAGTCGGCGATGGCGAGCTGCGCGTGCAGTTCCTGCTCGAGTTCCAACGCGCCACCGCCGAGGCGGGCGAGCCGGACCCCCTCCTCGGCGTGCTCGCGAGCCCGGGCGAGCTGCCCGAGCTCCTGCCAGATCCACGACGTCGTCGTCTCGATTCCGGCCCGGTAGATCCCCACGTTCTCGGCGTCGATCAGTCGGCGGGCGTTGTCCAGCGCGCGCAGCGCGCCGGCGAAATCGCCCGAGTCGCCGCGGGCCAGCGCGGTGAAGAACAGCGTCTGCAGCAGTGGGCGGAACTCGCCGACCCGCCGGCACAGCACCGCGGCGCGGGCCAGCACGGATCGCGCCTCGGCGAACCGGTCCAGGTGCTGCAGCAGGGCGCCGCGGTAGGCCAGCGCGAGTGCGGTGGTGGTCTCGCCGGGTTCGGCGTCGAGCACCTGTTCGTAGGCCGCGCCGGCACCGGCGTAGTCGCCGTCCCAGTGCCGGACCCGGCCGAGCAACAGCATCGCGGTCGGTACCGCGCCGGGAGCTGCAGCGGCCGATTCGGCGAGGTCGGTGGCCTGCTCGGCGAGGTCGACGGCGCCGAGCGCATCGCGCGCGTACAGCGCCGTCCAGCCGAGCTGCTCGAGCGCCCGCGCCTCGAGCTCGAAGTCGCCGATCTCGCGGGCCAGTGCGAGGGCTTCCTCGTGGTCGGCGCGCGCGTCGGCGTGCCGCGCGAGATTGCAGCGGGCGCGGCCGCGTCGCATCAACGCGACGGCCAGCAGGGACCGATCTCCGGCGGTCCGCGCGGCCTCGACGGACTGGCACAGCAGCTGTTCGGCGTCGGTGTGGGCGGAGGCGAGGTGCGCGGCATTCGCGGCGGCGAGCCATGCCCGAGCGGCGCCGGCCCGGTCCAGCGCCGCGGCGAGATGCCGGGCAGCGGCCTCGGGACGGGTTGCCGGCGCCATGGCGGCGCGCCGGTGCCGGGAGATCCGCACCGGTTCGGCGACCGATTCGTAGGCGACCTTGCGGACGATGTCGTTGGCGAACCGGAAGCTCTCGCCCTGGGTGACGAGCAGGCCGGCGCGCAGTGCTCGCCCGGCGCGCCGGGCGCAGTCCTCGACGCCAAGGCCGCTGAGCTCGGCAACCCCGTCGAGGGAGAACGTCTCACCCAGCACCGCGCCCTGGGAGAGCAGCTCGCCGACCGCCTCGCCGGCGTGTGCGATGCGTTCCGCGACGGCCCCGTGCAGCGACCGCGGGATGGTCACCGCGCCGCGGGAGGCGGGCGGATGGCGCAGCAGTTCGGTGAGGAACAGCGGAGAGCCACCGGTCCATGCGTAGAGCCGCTCGGCGTCGTAGCCGAGGCGGGATCGTTCGACGAGGGTGGTGACGTCCGCCCGGGACAGCGGCCCGAGCTCGAACCAGACGGAGACGTCGCGCAGGATGTCGGTCACGGTCGGGTCGTCGGAGGTGCGTTCGGTGAGCACCACCATCGACCGGCTGCCCGCCCAGCGCCCCGCGAGCAGGTGCAGCGCCTCCACGGTGGAGCGCCCGGCGTGCTGCATGTCCTCGATCACCAGGAGTACGGGCTGCCGTCCGCTGAGCCGGACGAGGAACCCGGCGAGCGCGTCGAGGCTGCGGCGGTGCTCGAGCTCCGGGCCGGCGCGGGCATAGGGGATCTCGCCGACGAGGTCGGACAGTTCGGGAACGAGGCAGACGAGCGTGCCGAGTCGGGTACCGGCCAGTTCTCGGAGTTCATGTGCGCTCATCCGGTGCACAACGGCGCGAACCGCGTCGACGAGCGGTTGCAGGTACAGCGACCGCTCGGCCTCGAAGCAGCTGACGTTCAGCGCGAGCCCGCCGGTGCGGCGCGGCTCGGCCGCGAATGCCCTGACCAGCGCGCTCTTCCCGATCCCCGGCTCGCCCACGATGACCGCGAGGGCAGGCCGTCCTGCCGCGGCGCCCGCCCACAGCTCGCGCAGTGCGGTGAGCTCGGCCTCGCGTCCGACGATGTCCTCGAAGGGCCCGCCGGGCTCGGCCGCCGGGTGGCGAGCGGCGCGGCGCGGCGCGGCGGGGTGCTCGGAGCGCAGCACCGACAGGAATACCGCCTGGGTAGCCGGTGAAGGGTCGCTGCCCAGCTGTTCGGACATCGCGAGCCGTAGCGACCGGTAGGCGACCAGCGCCGCGCCCGACCGGCCCGCCTCCTGGTGGCCGAGCATGACGATGCGACAGACCTCCTCGTCGAACGGGTCGTCACGCAGCGCGGCCGAGGCCACCTCGACGGCGGTGTCGTGGGCACCGAGCTCGAGGGCGGCGGCGCTCCAGCACACTCGGGCGCGGCGCAGCAGACGCCATACCGCGCGGCGCAGTTCGTCGACCCAGACGCCGTCGCGTTCCCCGGCCAGCGCGACGTCGGCGTCGAGCAGCTTCGCCGCATGTTCCGCGCTGGTCGAGGCGAGTGCGTAGCGGCCGTGGGCGAGTTCGAACTCGGCGGTCTCCACGAGCTCGGTGGCCTCGTGCAGATCGATGTCCACATCGTCGGGGACGAGCCGGTACCCGGCCGCCGAGCCGTCGATGCGTTCCCGGCCCAGCGCCCGACGCAGCCTGCTGATCAGGACGGCGACGTTGCGGTCGGCGCGTTCCGGGGCGTCGCCGTCCCACAGCGCGTCGACGAGGGTGCCGACGGAGACGAACTCACCGCGGCGTTCGGCGAGCATGGCGAGGGCCCGCCGGGCCTTGCCCGTCGGCACCGGTGCCGACAGCTCTCCCTCGACGGTGAAGGGGCCGAGCAAGCGTAGCCGGATGGCCGTGCTCACAGCCGTGACTCTACCGGTCGCCGCTAGTCCGATCGGGCAGGTGAAATCGCCGGGATGGTAATTCACTATAGTGAAGATTCGTCTTATGATCGTGGATCCGCGACCTCCGGAGGGCAACAGCTCATGGCCAAGACCGTGGTCGTCGCCCTCGGGGGCAACGCGATCATCCGCAGCGGGCAGGCCGGGACCCACGCCGAGCAGGTGGAGAACGCGCGTGCGATGGCCGTCGCGGTGTGCCGGATGCGCGAGGCGGGCTGGACCGTCGTGCTCGTCCACGGCAACGGGCCGCAAGTGGGCAACCTCGCGATCCAGCAGGAGGAGGCCGCGCACCGGGTGCCCGAGCTTCCCCTCTACTGGCTCGGCGCCATGACCGAGGGCCACCTCGGCTGCCTGCTCACCCTCGCCCTGCACGACGCGGGCCATGGCCGGTTGTCCGGTGTCGTCCCGATCATCACCCATACCGTGGTCGATGAGGCCGACCCGGCGTTTTCGCGGCCCACCAAGCCGATCGGTCCCTTCTTCGAGGAACCGCAGGCCCGCCGCTACGCCACCGAACGCGGGTGGACCGTGGGGGAGGACGCCGGACGCGGCTACCGCAGGCTCGTCGCGTCCCCGCGACCCCGGCGATTCGTCGAGATCGACGCGGTCCGCGCGCTCGTCGAGCGCGGAATGATCGTGGTCGCGGCCGGCGGGGGTGGGATCCCGGTGGTCGCCGAGGGTGACGGCTACCGTGGGGTCGAGGCCGTGATCGACAAGGACCTGGCGGCGCAGGCGCTGGCCACCGCGCTGTGCGCCGACGCCCTGGTGCTGGTCACAGACGTGCCACAGGTGATGCTGGACTACGGGACGCCGCAGGCGCGTCCGATCGTCGAGATGAGCGTCGATGAGGCGCAGCGCCACGCGGACGAGCATCAGTTCCCCGAGGGCAGCATGGGCCCGAAGATCCACGCCGCCATCCGGTTCGTTCGCGGGAGCGGGCGCACCGCAGTGATCACCAACGCCGAGCGGGCCTGCGCGTCGGTGGACGTTCCTCGTGGCGTCACCCCCGGCCCGCAGGCCGGGACCCGCATCGTCGCCGCCCGTGGCCACGAGGGAGCCGCGTCGTGATCCCTCGGCCGGATCGCGTGCCGTCCCCGGCGGCGGGCCGCAGCGGCCGTCGGCTCCCGCTCGTCATCCCACGTCCGCGGTGAGCCTGCGGTCGAGGTCGTGCAGCGCGGCGACGAAGCAGTCCAGCGGTGCCGTGGCCACGCCCGCGCCGATCTGTCCGGAGCCGTCGTGGGCGTGCAGGATCCCGGTCGTCACCTTGGGGGTGATTCCCGATTCGACGACCTTGCGCACGTCCACGCCCAATGGGGTTCCGGCGAACCCCATCGGGGGCAGGGTGAACCGGCTGCTCGATCCGGCGCAGATCGCGCGGAAGCCCTCGGTGGCGGCCGCGGCGTCGGCCATCGTCCCGCCGAGGAACGCCGCCACCGCGGGTGATCCACCCGCGGCCGGCCCGCCCAGCCCGGTCAGTTCGAGCACGGCGCTGTCACCGATATCGCGGCCCGCGACGTGCCGGCCCTGCCCGGGCTGGTACATGGCCTCGCCGACCGGCGGTGCCTCGGTGAGATGCCAGGTGGGTGAGCCGGCCAGCTTGATACCGAACGTCGTCCCGTTGCGCGACATCGTGGTCACGATGCTCGCGCCCTGGACCTGTTCGGCCCACAGTTGCAGCGATTTGGCCGCGGCCATCGCCAGGTTGAGGAAGAACAGGTGGTTGCCGGCCAGATAGCCGGCGAAGGGCACCCGCACGTCGTCGGGCAACTCCGCCAGCTGCGGTAACCAGCTGCGGGTGAGCAGGTTGGTGGCGGCCTGGGTGCGCATGTGCAGGTCGTCGCCCATCGTGACGCCCTGGGCGGCGATCGCGAAGATGTTGAGCGGGCCGGCCGCCTCGAGGATCGTGGCGAGCGCGGGGCCGCCGGTCTCGGCCAGGAACCGCAGCCGCGCGATCGCCGCGTCGGTTTCCCGGCCGAACCAGGCGACCTCGCCGGGGCCCTGGTTCATCGAGGAGAACGCGCGGGTGCCGCCCTCCCGGTTCTCCACGATCAGGGCCGGCTGGGACGGCCCGATCGCGCTGGCCATCGGCACCACGGCGTCGTGGTGGTTCGCCGCGTCCAGGGCGACCTCGCCGCCGCGCAGCAACTCGTCGGCCTGCGCCACGTCCGATGCCCACCCCTCGGCGACCACGGCCGCCCGCATCGAACGGCGCAGCGGGTCGCAATGCTGCGGGTAGGGCAGCACCGGCCCGCAATGCAGCAGCATCTGCCCCTCGACGCCGGGCACCGCGTCGGCGAACGTGGCGACCCCGACCAGCCGCGGGATACCCGAGTCCAGCCGGCGCACGACCTCGGCGTTGGCCTCGTCGATCGCGGCGGAGGCCGCGCCGTAGAGCCGGGTCAATGTGGCGACGGCAGCCTGGTCGCCGCCGGCCGGGATCCGCCAGTCCACCTGCTGCACCGGACGGCCTTGCTCCCGGACGGCATCGGCGAACATCGGCAGCCCGATGTTCACCACCTCGACCTCACCGGGCAGTACCAGCTGCGTCATCGGATCGTTCCTCCTCGGCGTCCGGGTCATTTCTGAAAGTAGATGATAGAACACTATAGATGACGACTCCCGTGCTGCCCGCCCGCGAGCGGACGGCATGGGTGGGTCATGGGAACTGCCGAGGAGAAGACGGACATGAGCGGCGGACGTGTCGCGATCAGTGGGTTCGGGCGGATCGGCCGGTACCTCCTGAGGGCCGCGCTGGCCCGCGAGCCCGAGCTCGACATCGTCGTGATCAACGACCTCGCCACCCCGGCAACGATGGCGCGCCTGCTCAAGTACGACACCGTCCAGGGCCGGCTCGACAAGTAGATCAAGCTGGTCGGTGAGTACATCCAGGTCGGGTCGCGCGAGCTGCGGCCGGATGGGCCGGGTTCTGCTCGACGCCCCGCGCCACGAGCTGCGTCGGGCGCAGGCGGCGGGGCACAACATCGTGCCGGCATCCACCAGAGCCGATCACGATCTGAGCCAGATGATCCCCGGCCTGGCGGGGCGGCTGCAGAGCGTCGCCATTCGCGTCCCGGTCGCCGGGCGGTGCAACGCTCGTGCAGCGCCGGCAGGTGAGGGTTGCCGCATGAGTGACACAGTCGACGGTGGAGCCGCTGGGTTGACGCGCGAGGTCGTGCGGGTCCGCCCAGGCCTCCTCCGGTGGGTGTGGTATGCCATGGGCGGACGGTTGCCCGCCCGGTACCGCGCCTGGGTGCTGCACGACGTCTCTGCGCGCTCCTGGGTGCTGCGGCATCTGTGCCGGACGGCCGTGCAGCTGTCCCCGGTCGCGGTCCTGCTGTTCCTGCTGCTCCCAGGATCGGTGGCGGTGCGCGCGAGTGCCGTGCTGGGAGGGCTGCTGCTCGGTTTCCTCTACTCGATCGCCTATATGAACGAGTCCTGCGAGCATCGCGCCGTCAAGGCCGGATACCGCGCGGGCTCCGCGGCCGCGGCGCGCGAGGCCGCGCACGCCGCGGAGCGCGCCGTGTCCGCGCAGCGCTACGCCGAGCAATGGCGCCGGCCGGCCGGGTAGTGACGGTGCCGAGCGTCCCGTCAGAGCCGCTCGCCACCGCGCTGCCCGGGTCGGCCCCGAATCGGATAACCGCAGCTCACCGAGGGTCGTGCGCGCGTAACAGTGTTCTAACGCTGTTGCGCGCGCACAGGGGGACGATGCGGGTGCCCATCCGCCCATCGAGCCCCGGGGCGTCGCTGAGCGCCGACGCGGCGTACTCGGGGGTGGTGATGACCACGGTCCCGCCTCCGTTCCGCAGGAAGTGGATGGCCGCTCGAACCTTCGGGCCCATGCTTCCCTCGGGGAACTGTCCCTCGTGGAGGTGCTCTTCCATCTCGTCGACACCGATCTCGGTGATCGTGCGCTGCTGCGGGGTCCCGAAGTCAAGCGCGACGTGGGGCACGCCGGTGACGAGGACGAGCGCCTCGGCGCCCAGCTGATTGGCCAGCCGTTGGGCCGCATAGTCCTTGTCCACCACCGCGTCGACGCCGGTGTAGCCCCGCCCGTCGTCGACGACCGGAACGCCGCCGCCACCCGCCGCGACGACGATGACACCGTCCTCGACCAGGGTGCGGATCGTCCGCGCCTCGACGATGGCGTGCGGCTGCGGGGAGGCGACGACCCTGCGGTGTCCGCGGCCGGCGTCCTCGGCCATCGTCCAACCGCGGGTCTGGATCATCTCGGTGACCGCGTCACCGTGGAAGAACGGACCGATCGGCTTGCGGGGATCGGCGAAGGCTGGGTCGTCGAGCGAGACGGCGACATGGGTCACGACGGCCGCCACCTCGACGCCGTCCCGCGGCGCGGTCTGATGCAGCGACATCGCGATGAGGCTGCCGAGCTGTCCCTGGGTCATCGCGCCGAGCGCGGACAGCGGCAGCGGCGGAACCAGGGCTGCTCCCTCCTCATGCTGGATGGCGAGGTTCCCGACCTGGGGGCCGTTGCCGTGCACCACGACCACGTTCCAGCCGGTGCGGCGCAATGCGTGCACGGTCTGGGCCATGGCGCGGGCGTTGTGGGCCTGCTCGGCGTAGGTGCCTTGCTGGTCCTCGCGGGTGAAGGCATTCCCCCCGAGGGCGACGATGGCGGTCCTCGACATGCAATTCCTCTCTGGTGCACTGAGCGCCCGCCGCGGACGGTTCCGACCACCCCGCCTGGGGGCTCGACCGGAGCTGCCGTTGGGAGCGAAGCCGGGGACGGGAGGGCTGGTTGACAGCCATGCGACGTATCCTATAGTAGATGACACATCGCATGGTAGACGATGCGAGTTGGCGATCCCAGACCTGAGACGGCGGAAGGCGGTTCGAGTGCCGCGCAGGACAGTGGTGATCGGTGGGGGAGCGGCGGGGCTGGGTGCCGCGGGCGGGGTCAAGGCCGTCGATCCCGGCGCCGAGGTGGTCGTCTATACCCAGTTCGAGGACGTGGCCTACAGCCCGTGCGGCATTCCCTATGTGCACGGCGGCGAGATCGAGAGCTTCGAGAAGCTGTTCCTGGCCGGCAAGCAGGCCTATGTGGAGGCCGGGATCGACGTCCGCTACGAGGCCGAGGTGACCGCGGTCGACACCGCGGCCCGCACCGTCACGGTGGCGGGCGAGGGCACCGTCGGCTGGGACGGGCTGGTCCTCGCGACCGGCTTCGACTATGCCGACCCGGGGGTGCCCGGCGGCGCTCTCGGCGGGCTGTACTACGTGAAGAATATCCGCCGGGCCATGGAGTGGGACAAGGTTCTCGACACCGTCAAGAAGGCGGTGGTCGTCGAGGCCTCCCCGCTCGGTGCGGAGATGGTCACCGCGCTGGCGCACCGCGGCGTCGAGACCCACCTGATCGACCCCCACCCGTACGCGCTGGCCGCGGTGGCCGACCCGGACATCATGGCGCCGGTCGAGGAGTCCTGGCGCGAGCTGGGCGTGCACCTGCATTTCAACACCTCCCTGGAGGCCTTCCTCGGTGAGGCCGGGGGCACGGTCCGGGCGGTCCGGACGTCCGCGGGTGAGCTGCCGGCGGATCTGGTCGTCGTGGCCACGCACAAGACCCCGAACAACCGCCTCGCCGCGGCGGCCGGGCTGAAGCTGGGTTCCACCGGCGGGATCGTCGTCGACGATCACATGCAGACCTCGGCGCCGGAGGTGTGGGCGGCGGGGGATGTCACCGAGATCCCGCACGGGCTGACCGGGGTGCCGCTGCAGGGGCTGACCGGGTCGCACGCCTACGCCCAGGGCAAGGTGGCCGGGGTCAACGCCGGCGGCGGGGATCGGGCCTATCGGGCGGTGTATGTGCCGTGGGGCACCCCGGCGGGCAGGTGGGTCATCGGCGGCGCCTCGTTCGGCGAGGCCACGGCCACCGCGCTGGGCATCCCCTACGTGTTGGGGGTGGCCGAGGGGATCTCCCGGGCCCGCTACTACCCGGGGGTCAAGAAGGTGAAGGTCAAGCTGCTCGCCGAGCCGGACTCGCTGCGGCTGATCGGGGCGCAGCTGGTCGGCGGCGGCGAGGGGATCAAGGAACGGGCCGACTTCCTGGCGATGGCCGTGAAGTTCGGGATGACCTTCCACGACCTGTCGACGATGGAGAACGTCTACTCCCCGGCGATCGGTGCGCTCAACGAGCCCATCGTCGTCGCCGCGACCAATGGCCTCGCCGCCGCGCGGCAGGGGAAGTGATGTCGTCCTTCTTCCGCTGGCTTCGCAGCAACTCGGAGCATTACCTGCTCGTCGACGCCCACCGGCGGCTGGCCGCACGCGGCGGTAGCCGTGCCCCGCGCCCGCCCAAGGGGCTCAAGGAGATCTTCTGGCTGCGGATCTTCGCGCCGATCTACATGGCGCTGCCATGGCCGCTGCGGCACCGGATCCTCACGGCGATGCCGGGCAGCCACCGCAAGACGTGGGCGCCGCCACCCCGGTCCCCGGGCCCGGCGGTCTGATCCCTCGATCACCACACCCAACACAGAAGGAGAGCACCGTGGCGCAGATCGTCGGTGAACGGGCGCATGAGGGCGACGCGATCGTCGACTACGAGGGGAAGGTCTTCGACGACATCCAGGCCGACCCGGGGGAGAAGGCCTACGTCTTCATGCACACCGTGCCCTACGAGGGTTCGGTCGGCCTGGTCAACATGCTCACCTGTACCCGGATCAACCGGAAGGGCTTCGACACCAGCCTGATCCTCTACGGGCCCGGGGTGCTGATGGCCTCGGCCACCCGCGG
>NZ_AUII01000052.1 GCF_000423625.1 Pseudonocardia asaccharolytica DSM 44247 = NBRC 16224 | reverse complement strand
GAGGCGGCCAGCGCGTCCAGCGCACCCTGCTTGGCCACCCGGCACGCCGTGACCACCACCGAGCGGTCCACCCCGTACCGCTCGGCCGCCTCCCGCTGCGTGGCCTGCCCGGTCACGATCGACATCCACAACTCGTACTTCTCGCTCGGCGACAGCCGCCGGCGTGGCTTCCTGCCAGACACGGTCGAAGCGGACATCATCAACAGCCTCCAAGTCGGTACGACACACCGACTCGTGGCTGGGTATTTCCGACCGGATCTGCTTCACGAAGTCAGACGCAAGACACCTCTACGGTCTGAGGGATTGACGCAGACCCGCGGTTCATGGTCCGGGTTGCGGCCGGTCGAGTGCGTGGGCGAGGTCGTTGATGAGGTCGTCGGCGTCTTCGAGGCCGATGGACAGGCGGACCATGTTGTCGGTGATGCCGCGGCGGGCGCGTTCGGCGGGCTCGAGGCCGTGGTGGGTGGTGGTGATCGGTTGGGTGACGAGGCTTTCGGCGCCGCCGAGGCTGGGGGCGATGCTGAAGATGCGAAGCCGGTCGACAACGGCTGCGGTAGTGGTGGCGTCGCCGTCGACGAGGAAGCTGAGCATCCCGCCGTGGCCGCGCATCTGCGTCTTGACGAGGGCCGCCTGGTCGCCGGTGGCGAGGCTGGGGTGGTTGACCCTCGTGACGCGGGGATGCTCGGCGAGGAAGCGGGCGACGGCGTCTGCGGTGGCGTTCTGGGCCCGGACACGGACGACGAGGCTCCGGAGGCTGCGCGAGAGCAGGTAGGCGACCTGGGGGGCGATGGTCTGGCCGAGGTTGCCGCGCCAGCCGCCGATCGGTGCGAGCAGCTCGGCGCGCCCGGCTACGGCTCCGGCGATGAGGTCGCTGTGGCCGCCGAGGTACTTGGTGGCGGAATGGATGACCAGGTCGGCGCCGTGGTGCAGGGGGTTCAGGTTGACCGGGGTGGCGAAGGTGCTGTCCACCACGACCAGAGCACCGACGGCGTGCGCCTGCGCGGCGATGGCGGCGATGTCGAGGACGTCGAGTGTGGGGTTGGTCGGGGTTTCGAAGAAGACGATGCGGACCCGTTCGGTGAGGACCTCGGGGAGCTTGTCGAGCTCATCGGCGGTGAGAAAGGTCGTGGTGATGCCCAGCTGGGACAGGTTGTCGCGGAGCAGCCCGTAGGTGCCGCCGAAGACGTCACCGAGGCAGACGATGTGGTCACCGGCGTGGACGTGCGCGAGGAAGGTGGCGGCTTCGGCGGCCATGCCGGAACCGAATGCGAGCGCGGTTTCGGCGTCCTCGAGGTCGGCGAGCTTGCGTTCCAGCGAACGGATGGTGGGGTTGGAACCGGTGCGGGTGTAGAGGTTGCCCTGAGTGCGGCCCTCGACGAGATCGAGCAGGTCGGCGGTGGACTCGAAGGCGAACGTGGCGTTCCCATAGAGCGGTGGGTGGATGGCTCCTCGGAGGTCGCGGGTGTCCCCGGCGTGCACGCAGCGGGTGGACAGTCCTTCGCGTGTCTGCTCGGAAAGGGTGTTCGCCGTCGTCTCGGTCATTCGCTTGCTCCCTCGTGTCGGGTGGTCGCGGGTGTGATGCACCGCGCGACGATCGTGATCGTCTCGCCTCGGTGCGGGCCGGGAGCGGGATCGAGCCGCTCGGACGGACAACTGGTCGTGGTGATCGACGGGATGTGATCGCCGGCTCGCGGGTTACGGACCGCCCACCGCGACGGGAAGCCCCGCACGTTTCCACTCCGGGTAGCCGTCGTCGAGCCGGGCGGCTCGCAGGCCGTGCTCGCGGAGCCGGCGGACCGCCCGGTCGGCGTAGACGCAGTACGGGCCGCGGCAGTAGGCGACGATCCCGACATCGGTCGGCAGCGTGCGCAGCCGGGCTTCGAGCTCGGTGATCGGCACCGAGCGGGCGTCGGCGATGTGGCCGGCGGCGTACTCCGCGGCCGGACGGACATCCAGCACGAGCACCTCGCCGCGGCGCATGCGTTCGACGAGCGTGCCGCGGTCGACGGCCTCGAGCTCGCTGCGATCCCCGAGGTAGGCCCGGGCGAGCCGGTCCAGGCCGGCGGAATGCTGCTCGGCGACCGCGCGCACCGCCGCCCACAGCTCCTGCACCCCCTCGCCGGCCAGCGCATAGAAGACCCGCGTCCCCTCCCGGCGCGTCCTGACCAGCCCGGCCCGGGCGAGCGTGCGCAGGTGGTGCGAGGTGTTGGCGACGCTCTGGCCGATCTGGTCGGCGACCTGTTCGACCGAGCGTTCCCCCTGGGCCAGCAGGTCGACGATCTCGGCCCGGCGACCCGACCCCAGCGCCCCCGCCACCTCGGCGAACGCCGAGAACAGCGCGTCCTTCGCCGCCCGATCACCCATGCACCGATCGTCGGCCGCGGCCCAGCTTCCTGTCAAGCTCAAACGACAGCTTGACAAAAGCGCGGGTCGTGGACACTCTCAAGCGATCACGGGAGGGACCAGCGGAGGTGCGGGATGAGCGACGTGGCGGTCGATGCGCAGGCACTGCGGGAGCAGGTCCAGGACAAGTACCGCGCCGTCGCCACGGACCCGGACGGCACCTACCACTTCCACACCGGCCGCGGGCTGGCCGCCCGGCTCGGCTATCCCGCGGCCGAGGTGGCCGCGCTGCCCGACGCGGCGGTGGAGTCGTTCGCCGGGGTGGCCGACCCGTTCGCGCTGCGGCGCCTCCGGCCCGGGGAACGGGTGATCGACGTCGGCGCCGGGGCCGGCTTCGACAGTTTCGTCGCGGCCGGCCAGGTCGGCCCCGACGGCCGGGTCGTCGGGATCGACATGACCGAGGAGATGCTGGCCAAGGCGCGCCGCACCGCCGCCCAGCTGGGCCTGGCGCAGCTGGAGCTCCGCGAGGGGCTGGCCGAGGCGCTGCCGGTGCCCGACGGCTGGGCCGACGTGGTGATCTCCAACGGGGTGATCAACCTGTGCCCGGACAAGGCGGCGGTGTTCACCGAGATCCACCGCGTGCTGCGGCCCGGTGGGTGGCTGCAGTTCGCCGACATCGCCAACGGCCGCCCGGTCCCGGCGGAGGCGATGCGCGACATCGACCTGTGGACCGGTTGAATCGCCGGCGGGCTGCCCCGTGCGGGCTGGCAGGCGATGCTCGAACGCAGCGGGTTCACCGACGTGCAGGTCGGACCCGCCTGTGACACCTTCGGCGGCGCCGGCGGCGAGGGCAACGCCCGCGCCTTCGACGTCTACGGCTACCCCTTCCTCGCCCGCAGACGGAGGTGACCTTGGTGAACCCACCATCCGCGCAGGTGATCCGGTTCGCCGCCGGTCGCCGCGAGTTCGCCCACTGGTCCTGGACCGGCGGGCGCGACCTGGGGACCGGAGCGTGAGCGGCGAGGCGTGGCGATGACCGGCGGAATCCGCCGCAACACGGTGGAGTCAGGGCCCAGCAGCCCGCGCTGAATCATTGGGCCAATGAGTAAGACGTCGTTCCGATTCCTCCCCACGGCTGAAGCCGGGGGCTTCCTCGGAGCACTTCGGTGATCGTGGCCCGGTTGAGCGTGGCTCGCTTCGTCAGTGACCCGCGAGAAGATGCCCGATGGAATGACGCTTCCCGGCTGTCGGACATGCCGCCCGCGGATAGTCTGGCGACAACCGGCGGCCTCCGGTCCCCACCTGCCAAGACGTCGAGGAGGACGACATGGCGGACGAGCTCGAGCACTTCCGGATGCTGATCAGCGGCAAGGCCGTCGACGCGATCTCGGGGCGCACCTTCGAGTCGCAGAACCCCTACACCGGCCGCCCGTGGGCGGTTGTCCCCGACGGTGGCCCCGAGGACGTCGACGCCGCCGTGGCCGCCGCCCGGGCCGCCCTCGACGGGGGATGGGGCACGCTGACCGGGTTCGCCCGCGCCGCGCTGCTGCGCAGGCTCGGTGATCTGATCGCCGAGAACGCCGACCGGCTGGCCCGACTGGAGGTCAACGACTCCGGCAAGCTGTACCGGGAGATGATCGGCCAGACGGGCGGGCTGGGCTCCTGGTACCACTACTACGCCGGACTGGCCGACAAGATCGAGGGCCGGCAGATCCCCGCCCCCAACCCCGACTATCTCGTCTACACCCGCCGCGAGCCGGTCGGGGTGGTCGCGGCCATCACCCCGTGGAACTCCCCCCTGCTGCTGATGACCTGGAAGCTCGCTCCCGCGCTGGCCGCGGGCTGCACCGTCGTGGTCAAACCGTCGGAGCATTCGCCCGCTTCCACCCTCGGGTTCGCCGAGCTGATCGAGCAGGCCGGGTTCCCGCCCGGCGTGGTCAACCTGGTCACCGGGCTCTCCCGGGAGACCGGCGCCGCGCTGGCCGCACATCCCGGCGTGGACAAGGTCGCCTTCACCGGCTCGACCGCCACCGGTCGCGCGGTCGCCGCGGCCGCCGCCGAAAACATCAACAAGGTCACCCTCGAACTCGGCGGGAAGTCCCCGCAGGTCGTGTTCCCCGACGCCGACCTGGCCGCCGCCGCCAACGGCATCATCGCCGGGGTGTTCGCCGCGACCGGGCAGACCTGCATGGCCGGCTCCCGGCTGATCGTGCACGCCGATGCGCACGACGAACTCGTCCGGCTGATCGCCGAGCGGGCGGCCACCATCAAGCTGGGCGATCCCACCGCGGCCGAGACCGAGATGGGCCCGGTGGCCAACGACCCCCAGTACCGCAAGGTGCTCGGTTACCTCGACACCGCCAAGGCCGAGGGCGCCACGATCGCCTACGGCGGCGCCGCCGACCCGGGGCTCGGCGGGCTGTTCGTCCAGCCCACCGTGCTCACCGGCATCACCCCGCAGTCCACGGTCTACCGGGAGGAGGTGTTCGGCCCGGTGCTCTCCGTGCTTACCTTCACCGACGAGGACGAGGCGATCAAGCTGGCCAACGACACCCCCTACGGCCTCGCCGGCGCGGTCTGGACCAAGGACGTCCACCGGGCGCACCGGGTCGCCGCGAAGATCAAGGCCGGCAACGTGTGGATCAATGCCTACCGCGTCGTCGCCCCGAGTGTCCCGTTCGGCGGGTTCAAGAACTCCGGGCTCGGCCGGGAGAACGGCCTGCACGCCATCGACGAGTACCTCGAGGAGAAGGCCGTCTGGGTCGAGCTCACCGGCGGCACCCGCGACCCGTTCACCCTGGGCTGATCGACGCGAGGGCGCCCGGCTCATCGTCGGCTGGGCTCGTCGCCGGGCACGCCGAGCAGGTGCCGCTGCAGGGCGTCGCCGACCCAGCGCTCGAACTCCCCGGGCGTCCAGCCCGACTCCTCCACCAGCTCGCGATAGACGCCGGGAGCCGCCAGCGCCCGATAGACCGCCTGCGCCTCCGGCAGCGGTACCCGCAGGTGATCGTCGAGCGAGGCGATCATCGCGTCCATCACCTCGTTGCGACCGGCCAGCTTGGAGCGCAGCAGGGCGCGGGTCTCGGGGCTCTCGTCGGTCGCCGCCTCGAAGATCAGGACCACATCGAATCCGGCGGAGTACAGCTCGCGTAGCCAGTTGGCGGCGCCGCGGAGCCTGCGAACCGGATCCGGCTCGGCGAACACCTCCGCTGTCCGTTCCCGCGCCCGCGCGTGCTCGAGCCACCGCTCGCAGATCAACGAGAGGATCTCGCGCTTGGCGCCGAACGCCGAGTAGACGGTGCGCACCGCCACCCCGGCCTCGGCCGCGATGGTCTCCATGCTGGTGGCGCCGTAGCCAGCGGCGGCGAACAGCCGCCGGGCCGCGTCCGCGATGCGATCGCGGGTCGCCGCGGCCTGCACCTGCCGGTAGGTCGAACGGGGTTTGACACGACGCGCCACGTGGGAACACTATCAGTGCATCCAGTGCAGTAGTTCTGCATCCAGAGCACCAATACTGCACTCACCTCTCCGAGGAGCTCACCATGAGCGCAATCACCGACCCCACCCTTCATCGCTCCGCGGCGTCCCCGGCGTCTACCGTGCTGCGGCGCATGTTCGAGGAGGGTTTCGCGACCGGCGAGACCGTCGTCGTCGACGAGCTGTGCTCGCCCGACCTGGTCGAGCACAGCTCGGGCTGGCCGGCACCGGCGCCGAGGCGATCCGGCACGTCAAGGACGCGATCCGCGATGTGCACGCCGCCATCCCCGACCTGACGTTCACCATCGAGGACACGGTGGAAGCCGGCGACACCATCTGGGTCCGGGTGCCGGTCCGCGGCACCCTCACCGTCGGAGCCGAAGGCCACGGACCGCTGCGGGCAGACGGTGCCCGGTGAGCAGACCGGACGGGCTCAGCCGCACTCGACGCTGTCGGTCCGGGCGGCCTCGTCCATGAACTCGGCCATGAACTCGCGCAGCAGGTCGATCGCCTCGATCACCTTGAGACTGGTGAGCGAGTAGTAGATCGTGTTGCCCGCGCGCGCGGTCCGCACGATGTTGCGGGCGCGCAACACGGCCAGATGCTGGCTCGTGTTGGGCTGCGACATGCCCAGCTCCACGGCGATGTCACCGACCGCGCGCGGACCGTCTCGGAGCGCGTCGAGGATGAGCAGGCGCTTGGGGTCCGCAATCGCCTTGCACAGGCGAGCGTGCAACTCGTTGATCTCCCCGGCGTCGGCACGACTCACCGCTGGACCCCCCACCTCGACGCGGCAACGCGACCAGTCTAGCGATCGTTTCGCGTTCGCCTCCAAGAACGATCGAGCACGGCCGCAGCCGGATCACCAGGTGGGCAGCTCGGTAGCGCCGTCCACGGTGGGCGGCGCGGTGGTCCGGTTCGCCGCCGCGGTCGCCCGGTGGGGCGGCGCCACCTCCGCCAGCTCCGCGATGAGTCCGCGCAGCGTGTCGCGCCGCAGGGTGTAGAAGTGGTTGCGGCCCTCCTTGCGCACCGATAGCAGGCCCGCCCGGCTCAGGATCCGGGCGTGGTAGGAGATCGTCGACTTCGAGATCGGCAACGTCTCCTCCAGCCTGCCGCAGGCGAGCTCCCCGACCCCGGCCAGCTGCCGGACGATCTCCCACCGCACGGGGTCGCCGAGCGCGCGCAGGACGTCCGGGGTCGACGGCAGATCGGTATCCGATCCACGCACCATCGGCTGCTCCTCCTACGTCCCGGTGAAGCGGGGCGGCCGCCGCTCCCGCCGGGCCTGCACACCCTCATGGAGATCCGCGGTCGCCATCGTCACCGGCTGGGCGAGGGCCTCCCACTGCAGGGCCTCGGCCAGACCGGCGACGGCCCGTTCGAGCCCCGCCTTCGTCAGGCGGGTCGCGATCGGCGCCGCCTGCGCGATCCGCTCGGCCGCCGCCAGCGCAAGCGTCAGCGCGTCGTCGCCCACCTCGCTGGCCAGCCCCCAGTCCACGGCCTGCTCCCCGCCGACCGCGCGGCCGGTGTAGAGCATGTCGCGGGCGCGCGCGACGCCGACGGCCTCCGGCAGCAGCCAGGTCGCGCCCATCCCGCCGTGGGTGCCGAGGTGGATGAACGGGGCGGAGAAGACCGTCGCCGGGCCCGCGTAGCGCAGGTCGCAGGCCAGCGCGAGGCACAGCCCTGCCCCGATCGCGGGCCCGTTGACCGCCGCGACCACCGGGATCGCAAGTTCCCGCGGGGCCAGCCACGACCGGTAGAACGGCAGCATCCGATCGCGGAGCCGGTCCGGCGTGACGTCCCCAGCCGCGCCCTGGTCGAGCCAGGAGAGATCCGCGCCGGCGCAGAACGTGTTGCCCGCGCCGGTCACGACCAGCACCCGCGCGCCGTCGTCGCGCCGGACCGCCTCGATCGCCTCGCTCCAGGCGGCGGTGAGCTCGGCGGTCATGGCATTGCGGACGGCAGGCCGATTCAGCGTGATCAGCCGCAGCCCGGGCCCCGGTTCGGTGAGCAGGACGGCATCGCTCATCGCGGTCGATCAGATGCTGAGCCCGACGAGCTTGGTCTCCAGGTACTCCCGGATGCCCTCCTGGGCGCCCTCCCGGCCAAGCCCGCTCTCGCCCATCCCGCCGAACGGCGCGGCCGCCGAGGTGGGGTTGATGTCGTTGATCCCGACCATCCCGAACCGCAGGGCCTCGGCCGTGCGCAGGGCCCGCGCCAGGTCCTTCGTGTAGACGTAGGACGCGAGCCCGTAGCGGGTGTCGTTGGCCATCTCGATGACCTCGGCCTCGCTCTCGAACGTCACCACCGGCGCGATCGGCCCGAAGGTCTCCTCGCGGTACATCACCATCTCGGGCGTGACGCCGGTGACCACGGTGGGCGCGAAGAACCAGCCGCCGTCGAGTCCGCCGCCGGTCAGCCGGTTCCCGCCGGTGACCACCGTGGCGCCCTTGCCCACCGCGTCGACGACCTGGTTCTGCATCCGGATGAACGCGCTCTCGTCGATCAGCGGGCCGACGCTGACGCCGTCGTCGACGCCGCGGCCCGCCTTCATCGACTCGACCCGGCGGCGCAGCGCGTCGACGAACTCGTCGGCGATCGAGCGGTGCACGTACAGCCGGTTGGGTGAGATGCAGGCCTGCCCCGTGTTCAGCAGCTTGACCAGCGCGGCGCCCTTCGCCGCATGCACCGGGTCCGCGTCGGGGAAGACGATGAACGGCGCGTGCCCGCCGAGCTCCAGCGAGACCCGCTTCATCTGGTCGGCGGCCCGCGCGGCCAGGAACTTGCCGACCTCGGTCGAACCGGTGAACGTCAACTTGGCGACCGAGCGGTGGATCAGCAGGGCCTCCCCGACCGGCTTGGGGTCGCTGGCAGTGATCAGGTTCGCCACGCCCGCCGGGACGCCCGCCTCGGCCAGGATGCCGAACACGGCGATGGCGCAGAGCGGGGTCTGCTCGGCGGGCTTGAGCACCACCGTGCACCCCGCGGCGAGCGCGGGCGCCACCTTGCGGGTGATCATGGAGATCGGGTAATTCCACGGCGTGATCGCCCCGACGACCCCGACCGGCTGCTCCATGACGATGAACCGCTGGTCGGAGCGCGCGGAGGGGATGGTCCGGCCGTAGACCCGCTTGGCCTCCTCGGCGAACCAGAGCATGAAGTCCGCGGCGTAGCGGACCTCGGTCCGGGCGGCGCGCAGCGGCTTGCCCTGCTCGCTCGTCATCAGCCGGGCGAGGTCCTCGGCGCGCTCGAGCATCAGCCGATGGGCGTTCTGGAGCACCGCCGCCCGCTCGTAGGCGGTGCGTGCCGACCACTCGGGGAACGCGGACGCGGCCGCCTCGATCGCGGCCTCGGCGTCCACACCCCCGGCATCGGCGACCCTCGCCAGCACCGACCCGGTGGCCGGGTCGTGCACTTCGAAGGTCGAGCCGGACGTCGCCGCCCGCCAGGTCCCGTCGAGGCAGAGAGACTCGATCGGTGTCGAAGGGTCGGCCTGCAGGAGCGTTGCGGTATCCATCTCTGGCCTCCGTGTTCCGCGCGGCGATCGCTCATCCCCGAGATAGTTCGACAATCATGCTAGCGATTGGCTCCCAATGTGCCGAACCCTCTCAAAAGTTCGATATACATCACAGGGTTTTCCGTGTGTGACAGCTCGTACACGCGTCGCGGTGCTGGCACACAGGTTCCGCCGCGTGTGTGAGCATCGCGGCACGTGTGCGAGCCCCGTGAACGAAGCGGAGGAGCGCGTGGACGACCGGCGGATCGCCGAGCTCGCCGCCCGCGTGCGGGCGAGCCGACCCGACGACGGGCGGCTCGTCACGATCGACGGCTTCTCCGGGGCCGGTAAGACCGAGCTGGCCACCCGCCTCGGCGCGGAACTCGACGCCCCGGTGCTCACCCTCGAGGAGCTCTACCCCGGCTGGGACGGGCTCGCCGCCGCGGTCCCGCTGGCCGTCGAATGGATCGCCGAGCCGCTCGCGGCGGGCCGGCCGGCCCGCTGGCAGGTGTGGGACTGGGAACGCGGGGCCCGCGGCGCCTGGCGCGAGCTCGCCCCCGCACCGCTCGTCGTGCTGGAGGGCTGTGGGGCCGGGGCTCGCGCGCTGCGGCCGTTCACCGCGGTCGCGATCTGGGTCGACGCCCCGCCCGCGCAGCGCGAACGCAGGCTGCGGGCGCGTGCCGACTGGACCGGCTACGCCCCGTTCCGCGCCCGGTGGGCGGACCAGGAGGCGTCGTTCCAGGCGCGGGAGGGCACCCGGGAGCGCGCCGATATCGTCGTGGACAACAGCGACTGATCCTCCCGAACCGGCCCCGGCGGACGCCCCCGCCTGGCAAGATCACCGGCCGTGCCCACCCGGACGACCCCGCGGATCACCTCCCTGCACACCTTCTGCGCGTTGCTCATCGCGGCGATCGTGGCCCGCCCGCTGATCACCATGGCGCTCGACGCCGCCGTGCTGCGGACCGCGGCGACCGTGTTCGTCGCCGTCTGCGTGCAGGCGCTGCCCTTCCTCGTGTTCGGGGTCATTGTCTCCGGCGCGATCGCGGCATTCGTGACACCCGCGGTGCTGCGCAGGTTGCTGCCCGCCCGGCCGTCGATCGCCGTCCCGGCTGCGGGCGTCGCCGGGCTCGTGCTGCCCGGCTGCGAATGCGCCTCGGTGCCGGTGGCGCGGCGGTTGATCGGCCAGGGCGTCCCGGACGCCGCGGCGCTCGCCTTCCTGCTCGCCGCGCCCGCGGTGAACCCGGTCGTCCTGGTCGCGACGGCGGTCGCGTTCCCCGGCGAGCCCGCGATGGTCGCCGCGCGATTCCTCGGCTCCCTCGCGACGGCCTGCGCGATGGGTTGGCTGTGGCAGCGGGTCGGCCGGGCCGAGTGGATCGCCGAGCGGGCCCGGCGGCCCGCCGCGACGCCGCTCGGTGCGGGCCGCTGGGCGGTCCTTGCCGAGACCGCGCGGCACGACCTGGTCGCGGCCGGTGGGTTTCTCGTGATGGGCGGGCTGGCCGCCGCGACGCTGTCGGTGCTGGTCCCCATCGGATGGCAGGCGGGGCTGGCCGACCGGTGGGTGCTCGCGGTGCTGCTCATGGCGGCGCTGGCGGTCGTGCTGGCGCTGTGCAGCGAGGCCGACGCGTTCGTGGCGGCGTCGCTGTCGATGCTGCCGCTGCTACCCCGGCTGGTGTTCCTCGTCGTCGGTCCGGCCGTCGACGTCAAGCTCGTCGCGTTGCAGGCGGGCACGTTCGGCCGGGCGTTCGCGCTGCGCTTCGCCCCGGCCACCCTGGCCGTCGCGGTGCTGTGCGCGGTGGCTGCCGGGCTGCTCGTGCTGGGGCCGCGCTGATGCGCCGCGACGCCCAGCACGTCCTGCTGCTCCTGCTCGGCGGCGCGCTGGTGCGCATCGCGGCCGACGACACCTATCTGCGCTACGTGCGGCCGTCGCATCGCTGGTGGTTGCTGGCGACGGGGGCGGTGGTGATCGGGCTCGCCGCGGTGGCGCTCGTCCGCGACCTGCGCGGGATGGTGCCCGCCGACGGGCACGCCCACTGCGCCCCGCACAGCACGTGGCTGCTGCTGCTGCCGGTGCTGGTGATCGTCCTTGTCGCGCCGCCCGCGCTCGGGGCCGACGCCGTCGACCGGGGCCGCGGGATCGCCCTGCCCAGCATCGGGACCTACCCGCCGCTGCCGCCTGGGCCGCTCGTCCTCGACATCGGGGAGGTGGTCGAACGGTCGGCGTGGGACGAGGCGCGCTCGCTCGACGACCGCGAGGTCATCCTGACCGGATTCGTCGTGCGCCGCGGCCCCGACACCCTGCTGGCCCGCCTCACGATCGCCTGCTGCGCGGCCGACGCCAGGCCGAACGTGGTGCGGCTGCTCGGCCCCGTCGGGGACCGGCCGCCGGACACTTGGCTGCGGGTGCGCGGGACCGTCGTGGCGGGCAGCGCGACGCGCGCCAACCGCTACACCCCGAGCCTGATCGTCGAGGACGTCACAGTCGTGCCTGCGCCGTCCGACCCGTACGAGCATTGAGCGTGCCGCACACCCATATCCGGCACCGGGTGGGGATCGCCGCACCACAGACACGCAGCTACGAGATGTTGACGACCACGGACGGTCTGCCCTTGCTGGGTCGGTACGACGCTCAGATTCGACCTCAAACCGGCGGCGGATAGGCCAGGTGGTCTGACTCCAGCCGTCCTCCTCGACGGGCTCCCCGACAACGCGTCCGGTCCCGAGACCCACGCCCAGCTGGGTCACAATCACGTAGAAACACGTATGGCGATGAAAGCATGTCTGAAGCAAGCTGTGCTGGCAACAGCAACTCCGGCGATAGTCCCCGTCGTTGAGTCGTAAGAATGCCGAGTCAGCGACTAACGGAGGCGGCTGTGAAATAGGCCCAGGAAAGCTCCGAAAGAGAGGTGCATGTGACCACACTGGCGCAACAGCTTACCGAGCGTGTGGAAGCGTATGATCGCTGGGCAACCCGACGCCGTTACGGACCGGACGGCCCCAATGACCGCAAGCTCTGGGTACTCGCTTGCATGGATGAACGCCTCCCTGTGGATGAAGCGCTCGGAATCCGAGTTGATTCGCCTGTCGGGCACGGTGACGCACATTGCTTCCGCAATGCTGGAGGCATCGTAACAGATGACGCGATCCGGTCCGCGATGCTGACGTGCAACTTTTTCGGAACCACCGAGATTGTCATCGTCCAGCACACGCAGTGCGGAATGCTGTCCGCTAATGCAGCAGACCTTGAGCGCCGCCTCCGCGACAAGGGCATCGACACGGACAACATCGCCCTCGACCCCACGTTGCCCGAGCAAACGCTTGCATCCGGAGCATTCAGCAAGTGGATCGGGATGATGGACGACGTCGACGAAGCATGCATGAGGACCGTTCAGGCCTTTAAAGACCACCCGCTCATTCCTGCGGACACCGTTGTGAGCGGTTGGATTTGGGAGGTTGAGACACGTCGATTGAGGCCGCCGACATTCGATGCCGAGAAGCGAGCGCGGACCGATGCGACCGCCGCGCAGTTCGGGGTCGCTGAGAAGCAGCCTGCCCGCTGGGGGGCGTAGGGAACGCTCCGACTTGTCACGGCTGCTTTCGTGGTGGGCGTGACGAAACGGCTGAGCGGTGCTCTCAGGGAAGCTAGTGTCTTGCGCCAGGAATCCGGTCAAGATATGCGGCGAGTCGTTCGAGGATCTCGTCCGCGGTCTTGGTCCAGGCGAAGGGCCGGGGGTTGTCGTTCCAGCTCTGGATCCACTCCCGGATGTCGCGTTCGAGGGCTTGGAGGTTCTTGTGGACCCCGCGGCGGAGCCGTTGGTCGGTCAGCAGCCCGAACCAGCGTTCGACCTGGTTGAGCCAGGACGAGTAGGTCGGGGTGAAGTGCAGGTGGAAGCGCGGATGGCGCTCCAGCCAGGCACGGACCACGGGCGCCTTGTGGGTGCTGTAGTTGTCGCAGACCAGGTGTACGTCAAGATC
>NZ_AUII01000051.1 GCF_000423625.1 Pseudonocardia asaccharolytica DSM 44247 = NBRC 16224 | reverse complement strand
CGAGCGGTCGGCCTCGGTCAGCCGCCGCGGCCGCCCGGGGATCGCCCGGTCGCCCAGCCCGTCCAGGCCCTCGGCGTTGAACCGGTGCAGCCGGTCCCGCACCGTCTGCGGGTGACAGCCGAGCGCGGCGGCGATCGCGGTGGTGTGCAGTCCCCGCCAGCTGAGCACGATCATCTTCGCCCTGCGGATCCAGTCCCCCGGGGCATGCCGGGCCCCGGCCAGCTTGCGGATCGTGCGTTCCTCGTCCGGACCAGCCGGCGGACGCGCGGACAAGAACTTCGGCATGGCTCCGTCCTCCCGGATCCACCATGCCCCCCTCGTCAACCTGTACTCCCTTTGAGGAACGCAGCACTAGCGCGGTCTAGACGACGATCCGCATCGTCCGGCCGCGCTCGTCGGTCTCCGCCCCGAGGACCTCCGCGTCGCCCCGCGCCCAGCGCGCCGCCGACCAGGCGCAGGCCAGCGCGTCCAGCAGGTCGTCGAGGCGGGCGCCGGTCGGCAGGTCGGCCAGCGCGACCGCGGGGTCGACCCACCGCGCCAGCGCGGCGATGCGCTGCCCGGCCCCGCGGGCGGTCCGCTTCGGCGCGAACCCGATCTCCGGGGCGAGGGTGCGCAGGGACAGCTCCGGATGGACCTCGACCAGGCCCGGTGGCAGCCGCTCGACCCGATCCCACTCCTGGATCTTGGCGCCGATGTGGAAGGTCTGCAGGCTGATCGCGCGGCCGGTGAGCTCGCGGGCGACGGCGCAGGCGTCGGCGAAGGAGGCCGCGGCGAGCACCGGCCGGGGTGGCGCCGGGAACACCGAGGACCGGGCGCGTCCCAGCCGCGCGGCGGCGTGCTCGTCGCAGGCGCGGCGGGCGCTTCCGGACGGCAGCCCGATGGGGATGTCGACGCCGACCGCTGCGCAGCGCGACGTCGCGGCCACCACCGCGACCGCGTCCGGAAGCACCGCCCAGGTCACCGTGCCGCCCCCTGCCGCGCCGCGGGTGGGCGGGCCCACCCGGACCACGACCCAGCCATCGGGCACCCCGTCGACCCCCGCCACCTCCCGCATGGTGCAGGATCATCGCCCGTGCGCGTCTACCTCGGCAGTGACCACGCTGGTTTCGAGCTCAAGGCCCGCCTGATCGGGCACCTGGACGGCCTCGGCTTCGAGACGATCGACGTCGGGGCCCACGACTACGATCCGGACGACGACTACCCGCCGTTCTGCATCGAGACCGCCCGCCGGGTGGTCGCGGACGCCGCCGGTCTCGGCATCGTCATCGGCGGCTCGGGCAACGGTGAGCAGATCGCGGCGAACAAGGTCCGGGGCTGCCGCGCTGCGCTGGCGTGGAGCATCGAGACCGCCCGGCTCGCCCGCGAGCACAACAACGCGAAGGTGATCGGCGTCGGGGCCCGGATGCACACCTTCGAGGAGGCCGCCGCGATCGTCGAGGCCTTCCTGGCCACCCGCTTCTCCGCGGAGCCCCGCCACCAGCGCCGGATCGACCTGCTGGCCGACTACGAGCGGACGGGGGAGTACCCGGCGGTGCCGGATCCGTCCTGACGCCGTGCCGGAGGGCCACACGCTGCACCGGCTCGCGCGGCTGCACCGCAGGCGGTTCGGTCGGGCACCGGTGGGGGTCAGTAGCCCGCAGGGCCGGTTCGCCGAATCCGCCGCGCTGCTCGACGGGGCGGTGCTCACCCGGGTGGAGGCCCACGGAAAGCACCTGTTCCACAGGTACGGCCCGGACCGGGTGGTGCATATCCACCTCGGCCTCTACGGCACGTTCGACGACGTTCCGCTTCCGGCGGCCGCGCCGCGCGGGCAGGTGCGGATGCGGCTGGTCGGCGCCACGCACTACGCGGACCTGCGTGGCCCGACGGCCTGTGAGCTGATCACCGACGCCGAGGTGGCCGCCCTGCGGGCGCGGCTGGGCCCCGACCCGCTGCGCCGCGACGCCGACCCCGATCGGGCGTGGGCGCGGATCGCCCGGTCCCGGGCGCCACTCGCCACGCTGCTGATGGACCAGGCCGTGGTGGCCGGGGTCGGGAACGTCTACCGTGCCGAGCTGTTGTTCCGGCACGGGATCGACCCGCTGCTGCCCGGGCGGGCGCTGCCGCGCGAGATCTGGGACGCGATGTGGAGCGATCTCGTCGCCCTCATGCGGGACGGGGCGCGCCGCGGCCGGATCGACACCGTGGCGCCGGAACATGATCCGCGACGACGCGGCGAGCCGGGGCGCCGGGACCGGCACGGTGGGGAGGTCTACGTCTACCGCCGGGCCGGGATGGCGTGCCTGGTCTGCGGAACGGCGGTCGCGCACGCCGCGCATGCGGCCCGCAACCTGTTCTGGTGTCCCACCTGCCAGCCGGAGCAGCAATGCCACTGACCGGCCCGGGATCGTTCCCACCGGGCCGGTCGGTGCGGCAGGGCCGGACATGCCGGCCGTGGATCAGCGCGCCGGCCGGTTACCGCCGGCTCGATCAGAAGTCGAAGCCGCCACCGAAGTCGAAGCCGCCCCCGTCGCCGCCCATATCGCCGCCCATATCGCCCCCCATGTCGTCGGCCGCCATGCCGTCGGCGAACCCGTCGGCGTAGGCCACCCCGGACATCCCGGAGAACAGAGAGCTGAACAGCAGCATCGAGCCGATGCCCCAGGCGCCGGCCACCAGCGCCGGCTTCCACCACGGCTCGGAATACCAGCCGGCCGGCACCGGCCGCCCGGCGACGTTGCCGCCCGGGTAGTAGTGCCGGTTGCGGTCGGACGGGTGCGGCGAGGCGCTGTAGGCGTGTCCCTCGACCTCGACGTCGCGGTCCTCGCTCACCGCGCCCGCGCGCTGCTGGCCGGGCAACGGCGGCAGCTCGGGGCCGGGGTCGAGACCCATCGCGGTGCGCGCGGCCCGGACGTAGTAGAGGCCCTCGTACGCGGTCTCGGTGACCTGTCGGGCCTGCGCGGTGGACCTGGCCTGGTCCAGCTGCGAGCCGGCGGCGTTGTACCGCTCGGCCGCGTCGGCGAGAGCCTGCTTGGCGGCCTCGTCGGTGCCGACCAGGTTGAGCACCTGACCGCCGAGCCGCTCGACCCACCGTCGGGCCTCCGCCTTCGCGTCCTCGAGCTCGCGTGCCTGTGCCGCCGCGCGTTGGCGTATCAGCCACACGATGCCGGCGACGATGGCCACCAGCACAAGCACGGTCACGATCGTGCTCATCGGGTCCTTCCTCCCCATGCCGGGCCCATGGCCCGTTCCCATCCGGTCAACGGACAAGTCGGGCCGATCGTTCCCGCCGGGCGGTCGGGGATGCCCGGGAAGCCTGAGTGGTCCACGCCGGCGGGCACGCCGACGTGGACCAGGACCGGCGGAGGAGAGGGGTGTGCCGGCCCTGGGTGGGTGGCGACTTCCCGCCCACCCGAAGAATCACTCGCGCCCCGCGCCACGGCGTTACCTGCGGTGATGCCTCCGCAGGAAGACACCGCGTGAGGGCACCGCGCGGCGCCGGCGCCCGGCGCGCCTCGATCTGTGAATGACAGGGATGTCGTTACGATGCGGACCGTGGATGCGACGAGCGCCAGCGGTTGGTGGAGTTGCGGGAGCTGCGGCATCGATGCCGAACTGCCCAGCGCCGAGACCGCCGGCTGTCACGTGCCCTGTCCCGAGTGCTCGGCTCCGATGGACGAGCTGTGGTCGTGGGAGCCGGCGGTCCCCGCGACGAGCTGGGTCCGGACCGCCGCCTGAGGCGGCGGCCCGGGCCGGTCAGGAGGCGAAGTCGGCGCCGCGCTCAGACGTGCGCGGGGCAGCGCAGCCGGCCGTCGACCAGCTCGACGACCTGGTCCACCGCCGCGAGATGCGAGCGGTCATGGGTGACCAGGACGGTAGCGGTGGCCTTCTGGTGAGTCAGCGTGGTGAGCAGATCGACGACGGCGGCGCCGCGCTCGTGGTCGAGGGCGCTGGTCGGCTCGTCGACGAGGAGCAGGGCGGGGTCGTTCATCAACGCACGGGCGATGTTGACCCGCTGGCGTTGCCCGCCGGAGAGCTGGTGCGGCCGCCGGCGCTGGTGGTGTTCGAGCCCGACGGCCGCGAGCAGCTCGCGTGCCCGGTCGCGGGCGCTGCCCGGTGAGCGGCCCGATAGATGCGCCACCACCTGTAGCTGTTCGGCGGCGGTCAGCGAGGCGAGCAGGTTGGGCTGCTGGAACACCATGCCGATCCGGGTGCGTCGCAGCGCGGTCAGTTCCGACCGGCGCAGCCCGGTGGTGGCGATGCCGTCGATCATGACCTGTCCGCGGTCGGGGGTGATCAGGGTGGCGGCGACCGCGAGCAGGCTCGACTTCCCGGAACCGGACGGACCGATCACGGCGGTGACGGTGCCTGCGGGCACCTGCAGGTCGACCTGGTCGAGGGCGGTCAGCCGCTGCTCGCCGTCGGGGTAGGTGAGGGTGACGCCGGTCAGACGCAGGCTCATCGGGTGACTCCTAGATTCAGCGGCGGACGGGGCTCAGCGGGCGGACGGGGCTCAGCGGGCGGACAGGGCGGTCAGCGGGTCGACGGCGGTGATCCGGCGGACGGCCAGCGCCGCGCCGAGCAGCCCGAGGACGACCAGGATGGCGGCCGGGATCGCGATGGTGCCGATGTCGAGCACGAACGGCACCGTTTCCGCGGCCAGTGCACCGAGCGCGGCGGCGAGGCCGGTGCCGATGGCGGTGCCGCCGACCAGCAGGACCAGGGCCTGCCCGAGCGCGTCGCGAAGCAGGTGGCCGGTGCCGGCGCCGAGCGCCTTGAGCACGGCGATATCGCCGCTGCGCTGGATGGTCCAGACGGTGAAGAACGCCCCGATCACGAGCGCGGAGATGGCGAACAGGAGGCCCCGCATGAGCTGTAGCGAGCCGTTCTCCGCGGTGTAGGAGCCGATCGCGGAGAGCGCGTCGGTGCGGGTGAGGGTGAGGGTGCCCAGGGCCGCGTCGGCGGCGGCGAGGTCGGTTCCGGCATCGGTGGTCAGCGCGAGCACCGTGGCCGAGTCGGTGCGGGCGAGCTGCTGCCAGGTGGCGAGGTTCGTCCAGATCACCGGCATATGGCTGTAGGAGGCGTCGACGTCGACGGCCTCGACCCGCAGCCGCTGGCCCGCCAGCGTCACGGCGTCGCCGGTCCCGACGCCCAGCGCGTCCGCCGCACCGGTCGACAGCAGGGCGGTTCCTGATCCGACGGCACTGGGCAGCGGTGCCAGCGGGGAGTCCGGCCGGACGCCGAACGCGGTGACGGCGGCCGTCGCCTCACCCGACTCGGCATAGCCGGTGGTGATGCCGAGCGGTTCGGCCGCCCGGACCCCGGGCACCTCGGCCCATCGCTGCCACAGGTCCCGGTCGATCGACGAGCTCGTGAACGAGGGCTGCTGTCCGTCGGGGGGCGCGGCGAACACCAGGTGGTCGGCGGGCAGATCGGTCACGGCCGAGGTGGTGTCCCTGGCCAGGCCCGCGGTCAGTCCGGACAGCAGCCCGACCAGCATGGTGATCAGGACGACGACGCTCGCCATCAGCGCGAACCGGCCGCGGGCGAATCGGAGATCTCTCCAGGCGACGAACATGTGAGTTGCTCCCGGTGATCAGCGCAGCGCGGCCGGGCGCGCGGCGTCATCGGCGTTGTCGGAGGCCGGCGCGAACAACCGGGTGCGCAGGCAGCCGAACAGCAGCGCGAGGCCGACGGTGAGCAGGATGTGCCCGAGGCCGGACACCCCGGCAAGCGCGGCGCCGGAGGGCAGCCCCAGCACGGTGCGGGTGCCGATGACGGCAAGCGCGCCCGCCGTCAGGACCAGACCCGCGTGGTAGGTGCGCAGGAACCAGGGGAACAGCGCGCTGCGCGAGAGGCCGAAGAGCCGCTCCAACCCGATCAGGATCAGGAAGAACGTCATGCCGAGGACGAGCAGGTGGGTGTGTACGACGCCCAGCTCGGTGGGCCCGGTGAACTCGACCGCCTTGGTGAGCTCGCGGTAGTAGAGCCCGCCCACGAGCCCGAGGACCAGGTAGACGACGGCGGACCAGTACAGCTTCTTCACGGATGCCCTTCCGGATTCGATGCGGTATGCGGTCTCGACTCTCGTCGTCCCGGCGGCTGGTGCCATCGCCCCCGGGTTGGGAGGTCGCGGATCGAAGCGGCGAGCCGGATGTCAACCTTTCGATGGATCCGGCACGGGGCAGGGGCGTCGGCGAGCCCGCTAACCTGGTCACCGCCGTGAACCCCCGCACCCTCGATCAGCCCCTGCGCGTGCTGCGCGTCTGCCTGCATCTGCTGGTGGCGGGCCTGCTCGCGCTCGCCGCCGGGCGCGCGGTGACAGCCGGACTGCCGCACCGGGGCGCGATCGTCGCCACCACGGTCGTGCTGGCCGCCGTCTACGCCGCCGGGCCCGCGACGCCCCGCGTCGCCCGCTCGGTGACCGCGGCGGGCGCGTGGTTGGCCGCGTTGGCCGCGGTCTGGCTGGTGCTGCTGGGGCTGACTCCTGACGGGGTGTGGCTCGCGTTCCCGCTGTTCTTCCTGCAGCTGCATCTGCTGCCGCTGCGCTGGGGACTGCCGGCGGTCGCCGCGACCACGCTGGCCGCGATCGGCGCGTTCGCCTGGCATCAGGGGGTGCTGACACCGGCGATCGTGATCGGTCCGGCCCTGGGTGCCGCCGTGGCGGTCGGCACGGCGCTGGGCTATCAGGCGCTGTATCGGGAGAGCGAGCACCGGCGCGGCCTGATCGAGCAGCTGACCGCCGCGCGCAGTGAGCTGGCGGCCGCCGAGCACGCGGCCGGGGTGCTGGCGGAGCGGGAACGGCTGGCTCGCGAGATTCACGACACGCTCGCCCAGGGCCTGTCCAGCATCCAGCTGCTGTTGCGCGCCGCAGAACGCGCGCTGCCCGCGCGGCCGGACACCGCGGCCGGGCACGTCCGGCAGGCCCGGATGGCCGCGGCGGACAACCTCGCCGAGGCCCGGCGGTTCGTGCACGCCCTGACCCCGCCGGGTCTGGCCGACGGCTCGCTGCCCTCGGCCCTGGATCGGCTGTGCACGACCACGGCGCAGCGGTCCGGGCTGCCGGTGCACTTCCACCTCAGCGGTACCCCGGCCGCACTGTCCACCGCCCAGGAGGTGGCCGTGCTGCGCATCGCCCAGTCCGCGCTGGCCAACACCGTGCAGCATGCGCGCGCCGGTCGTGTCGAGGTGACACTGAGCTATATGGACGATCGTGTTGCGTTGGACGTCGTCGACGACGGGGTCGGCTTCGATCCCGACGCGGTGCACGCGTCCGGCGCCGGGGGACGGTTCGGGCTCGCGGCCATGCGGGCGCGGGCCCGCAGCCTCCAGGGCACACTCAGCGTGGAGTCGGCCCCCGGGCAGGGCACGGCGCTGGCGGCCAGCTTCGCGATCCCGCCGGCTGAGGAGACGGCGAGCCCATGAGCGACGTGATCCGGCTGCTGCTGGCCGATGATCACCCGGTGGTCCGGGCCGGGCTGCGCGCGCTGCTCGACGGCGAACCCGGATTCGAGGTCGTGGCGGAGGCTGCCACGGCCGAGCAGGCCGTCGCGCTGGCCGAGACGGAGGCGGTGGACGTCGTCCTGATGGACCTGCAGTTCGGCTCCGGCATGCATGGTTCCGCGGCGACCGCGGCCATCGCCGCGCGTCCCGGTGCACCGCGGGTGCTCGTGCTGACCACCTACGGCACCGACGCCGAGATCCTGGCCGCGATCGAGGCGGGCGCCACCGGCTATCTGCTCAAGGATGCGCCGCCCGAGGAGCTCGCCGCTGCCGTACGCAATGCGGCGGCCGGCCGGTCGGCGCTGGCGCCCGCGGTCGCGCACCGGCTGATGGACCGGATGCGCGCCCCCGCCACCGCCTTGAGCCTGCGCGAGACCGAGGTGTTGCGGCTCGTCGCCGACGGGCTGTCCAACCAGCAGATCAGCAAGCGGCTGTTCCTCAGCCAGGCGACCGTCAAGTCACATCTGGTCCATATCTACGGCAAGCTCGGCGTCGACTCCCGCACGGCGGCGGTCGCCACCGCTGTGGAGCGGGGAATCATCCGTCGCTGAGAGCGACCGGCACACGGACAGGACCGTTCGGTGGATGTGATGACAGTCACATGCGCGTAGCGTGGCTGCCCCTTTTCGAGGAAGTGGGGGATCGCGATGACCAACGTCGACAGTCACCTTCGGTCGGTGGACCTGTTCAACCGGCGGGACTGGGACGCGTTCGCCGCAGACCTCGCGCAGGACTGCGAGCTCGTCGACCAGGCCAGAGGTGTCACCGCGAAGGGCCCCGAACAGTGGATCGACGCGGAGAAGGCCTGGGTGGGCGGGTTCTCCGACGGAATGGTCACCAATGCACGAGTCGTCGACGGTGGGGCGACGACCGTGCTGTTGTTCACCGGGTCGGGCATCAACGACGGGCCGCTCGGGCAGCTTCCGGCGACCGGCCGGCAGCTGAATCTGCCGTTCTGCGAGGTCCGGCAGTACAACGCCGACGGCAAGGTCACTCGCGGCGAGTGGTACTACGACCAGGTCAGCATGCTGGTTCAGCTCGGCCACATGCCCGCGCCCGAGGGGTGAGCCGCAACCTGACTCAGGCTTCGGGGCACGCCGTCTCCTGGTAGACCCACCTCAGGTATGCCGGGTGGCCGTCCGAGATCGGGAGCGCGATGACGCAGGGAACGTCGTCGGCGTGGTCGCGGTCGGCTCGGGCGACGATCTGGGGGACGAGGGATGCGCGGGTATGCAGTCCGACGCGCGCCTGCGTCTCGTCGTAGACCTTGCCCTCCCATCGGTAGATCGCCCTGAGGGGCGTGATGGTGTGCCCGCACGCGACGAGGCGGTCGTCGACGAGTGAGCGGGTGAAGCCGGCGAGCCAGTCGGCGCTTTCGGCTGTGATGACGACCTCGACGCAGGCCAGCTCCTCGGCGTTCGGCTCGGTCATGCGGTGCTCGCTCCTCTCCTTGTCCTCAGTTTGCCCATGAGTACAGACGATCTTCTTCTCGGGACCTTGTTGTCCCATATGCGCATCTCGCGGCGCCAGAGGCGCCCGTCACTTCGGCGGTGTCAGGCGATCAGGTGGGGGGGTGGTTTTCGGCGAGGGTTCTGGTCCGGGTCGATCCACCGGGGTGGGAGGAATTCGGGCAGCCCGTCGGGGAGGCGCACCGTCCAGCCGGAGTGGTGGACCAGCCGATGATGCCGCTTGCACAGCATCACCAGGTTGTCCAGGGTGGTGGGGCCGCCGTCCTGCCAGGGTCGGATGTGGTGGCAGTCGCACCAGGAGACGCGCCGGTCGCAGCCGGGGAAGGCGCAGCCGCCGTCGCGGGCGGCGACGGCGCGGCGCAGCCCGTCGGGAATGGTGCGGGTGCGCCGCCCGACGTCGAGGGGCTGCCCGGCCCCGTTCAGCACGATCGGGATCACCCCGGCGTCGCCGGCCAGCCTCCGCAGCTCGGCGGGGGTGAGCGGGCCGCCGAAGTCGAGCACCGCGGAGCGGGCACGGGCCTCCAGGTCCTCCGGGCGCACGTGCACGTTGAGGTGGGGGCGTTGCCCGCCACGGCGGCAGGTCGTCTTGGTCGAGGGCGTGCGCGCACAGCTCGGCCAGGGCCTCGGCCTGCCGCTGCGGCACCCCGCGCGGGTCGCGTTCCCCGCCCTCCGCGGTGGGGGCGGACAGCGCGTCGAGCGCGGTGGTGATCGCGTCGAACAGCGCGGCGTCGTCGAACCGGCCGCGCAGCCGCCCGCCGGGCCGGTCGGGGTGCGGGTTCGCGTAGAGCACGTTCTCCCGGTGCGGCTCGTCCTCGTCGGGTGCCGGGCCGTCCGCGTCGAGCAGCTCGATCAGCCGGCGGGCATAGGTCGTCAGCTCGGCCGGCCGGTACCGGGTGGCCTTGTCGGCCAGCTCCGCCTCCGCCCCGGCCCACACCTCGGGGGCCAGCCGTCCCGCGGCCGGGCCGTCGAGGGCCTTGGCCAGCACCTCGACGTGGCGCAGGCTCACCCGCCCGGCGGCGAACACCGCCGCGGTCGCCGGTAGCCGCGGCGGCAGCATGGCGCCGTCGAGCCCGATCCGCGCGCACACCTGCTCGGCCGCCACTACTCGCCGCCGCGCCTCGGCCCGGTCCCAGCCCAGCAGGTCGGCCAGCCCGTGGGCGGGGTTGACGTAGCCGCGGGCGGCGAACACCCCGCGCCGGGCCACCGCGGCCACGGTGGCCACGACCAGCCGGTCCAGCCGCCGGGCCGCACCCTCGCAGATCGTCAGCACCGACAGCAGCTCCGCGTCGGCGGCGCCCGGCCCGGCCGCGGCGGCCAGCCCGTCCAGCGCCTCGGCCAGCAGGCGGTGGGCGGTGGGGAGCGGTCCGGCGGTCACACGATCATTATACTCGAACTGATGTTCGAGTACCGGTCGTTCGCCGCAGGTCAACGACCGCCCGGCGCGGACCGAAGACCGCTCAACGGCGGAGAGCACGACGAACCGTGCTTCATGAAATGGGCGGGCCTCAGCAGTCCGGTTGTGGCGTTGGCCGCCGAGGCCGGTGGGGGTGCGCCCTGGCTCAGGCGGCCGGTCGCAGGTAGTGCTCGGCGGTATCGGCGACCCCCTCGCGGTAGGTCGGTAGCCGCGGCGTCCAGTCCAGCTCCCGCTTGGCCTTGGCCGTGCTGACGCGAAGGTCCCCGGTCATCATCGCCTTGACGTAGGGCATGGCGTTGAGCAGCCACGACGGCACGACGCGTGGGCGCGGCGCCCCGAGCGCGGCGGCCAGGGCCACCATCAGGTCGGAGAAGCCGACGGGCTCGTCGTCCGCGATGTCGTAGGCGGCGCCGGCCACACCGCGGTCCAGAGCCGCGACCGTCGCGCTCGCGGCGTCGTCGATGTGCACCCACGGCAGCACTCCGCCGTTGCGGATCACCGGCAGGCGCCTGCGGCGCAGGGCGTCGACGAGCACATCGCCGGCTGGTCCCGGCCCGTAGAACAGGCCGTAGCGCAGCGCGATCCCCTCCACATGCGGCGCACCGAACACCTGCCGCTCGTTGGACCGCATCGCGGCGAGATGATCCTCGAAGCGTCCGCGTCCGGCCGGGGCGAACGGGTCGGCCTCGGTGAGCACCCGGCCGTCGAAGTCGCCGTACCCGTAGCCGAACACCATCGACTGGGTCACGAACCGGGTGGCGCCAATCCGTTCCGCGGCGGCCAGCAGGTTCGCGGTGCCGTCGATGCGCAACCGGTTGGTCCCGGCCATGTCCTTGTGGCGCATCGGCGGCCTCTTCAACGCCGTCAGCTGCGAGATCACCGCCTCGCACCGGTGGCCCCGCAGGGCGTCGAGCAGCGCGTCCCGGGCCAGCACGTCGACGCGGACGGGAGTGGCGCCCGCGGCGAGCAGCGCGTCGCGGCCGCGCGCGGAGCGATGGATCGCGACCACCTCGTGGTCGGCTGCCTGCAGCTGGTGTACCAGCGGAAGGCCGATGGCGCCGGAAGCGCCGGCCAGGAGAACCTTCATCGTGTCCCCTCTGTCGGTTCGTGGATCTGCCGGGCGGCCTCGGCGGGAACCGGCCCGGCCGATGGGGGTCCGGCGAGCAACGCGACGACCAACGACGCCGCAGCGGCGACGAAGCGGTCCTCGTCGACCCCGGTCGGGTGCCGGTCGAACAGGTCGGCCAGCAGCCAGTAGTGCGCGGTCGCGCCCTGGAGCACGACCGCGATTGCGGCCCAGTCGACGGTCTCGCCACCGTCCCCGGCCAGCTCGGTGAGCATCGCCGTGATCGCCCGGTGGAAGCGCCCGATCTCACCGTCGCCGAACCGCGCGAGCAGATCCGGAAAGGCGTCCAGCCCTCGGAACAGGAGCCGGCTCAGGTCACGGTCCTCGTCCATCCGGCGAAGGCCGGCCCGCGCCGCGGCCGTCAGCTGTGCGGCCAACGCCGCCGGATCCCGCGAGCCGAGCTGTGCGACCGGGGTGCGGCCCCCGCTCAGCAGCCGCTCCATTCCTTCGGCGAGCAGTTCCTTCTTGGAGCGAAAGTGCTTGTACATGCTTCCCGAGCCCGGAGAAAGGCCGGCCGCCGCCTCGATCTGCGCCACCGAGGTGGAGGCATAACCCTGCTCCCCGAACAGCCGCATGCCCTCGGCGAGCAACCGGTCCCGCGTCGATGCCATGCCGCACGCTAGCAAGTAACTACTTGCTAGCGTAGATGTAGTTCGTCCTTGGCGACGCCTCGAGGACGGGAAGGAGGTGCCGACCGGGATGGGCCGGGCGCCGGGAAGTCCGGCGAACCGGTCGTGCTCGGAGGGCGTCTCTCCGCATACCGGATGCCGCCTCTGACCTGGTCGGGGTGGCGGGATTTGAACCCACGGCCCCTCGCTCCCAAAGCGAGTGCGCTACCAAACTGCGCCACACCCCGTCGCAGGGAGTGTATGCGTGGCCTGATCGACAGGCATGCGGAGGGCGGTTTCGCCGAGTGACCTTCGGCGCCGCGAAACTCGCTCGTCCCGCGCAGTGTTGCGGCGCAGACTGATCGACATGGGCGACGAGAGGTTGTTCTGGCGGTCGGACGTGGACGTCGGCGGTTGGATCGCGCCCCGTCTCGGGCCGTTCGACGGGCGCGTCTGCACCGTGGTGCCCCGCGGGTTCGAGGCGTACGTGCGGATCCTGCACCCCGTGTCCAACGACCAGGATCCGGACGGGCCGGACTACTACACCTGGGCGCAGGTGTGCGCCTTCACCGGACGGCGACCGCACGCCCTGATGCAGTGGCGCGCGATCTCGGGCGGGTGGGCCGACGGGCGTGAGCCGATTCCGATCGACCACCCGTGGCCGGGTGAGAACCCCGAGATCGGCTTCCTCACGGCCGAATCGCTTGCCGCGCTGTGCGCGGTGCTTGCCAGGTTCACCCGCCCGGACGCCGAATGCTTCTTCGCGCTGTGGGAGGGCTACGGCTGGATTCACGGCAGCCCGGCGGTGGTGGCCTTGGGACCCGGCGGCTGGTCGGCAACGGTTCCGCCCGCCTTTCCGCGGGAGATCATGGACGGGCCGCGCCTGCGCCATCCCCACCGCGACTACATCCTGTTCTCCGGGCCGCTCTCGGCCGCCGGGAGCCTCCACGTGCCCGGGCCCTGGGAGCAGACGCCGAACATCATCTGGCCTGAGGACCAATCGTGGTGCGTCGCCTCGGAGATCGACTTCGACTCGACCGTTGCCGCCGGCTCACGCGAACTGGTCGACGCGCTGCTCGCCGCGCCGGGGCTCGAGGTGTGGGAGGTGGGCCCGGACGACTCGCTGGCGTTCGACGGCGACAGGGTCAACACCTGAACCCGCCCCGGAGCGCGTCCGCTAGGCTTGAGATCGTCCCTGGGTGCGCTCGGGGGCACGCGGGCGTAGCTCAATGGTAGAGCCCCAGTCTTCCAAACTGGCTACGCGGGTTCGATTCCCGTCGCCCGCTCCATAGCTTGACCAGCAGAAATGCTGATCACAAGATCGCTCGGCAAGCCGTCGTGACACGAGATGTGACACGAACGGCGCTAGACTCGCGGCATGGCGGGTCGTCCGGGCGTGGGGAACGCGCGCTCACGCGGGAGCATCGACGAGCTGCCGAGTGGCGCGCTGCGGGTGCGGGTCTACGCAGGTGTGGACCCGGTGACAAAGAAGCGGCACGACCTCATCGAGGTCATTCCGCCCGGCCCGAGGGCGTGGGTCGAGGCCGAGGCGACCCGCGCACGACTACTTCAGCAGATCGCTGAGCGCCGAAATCCCCGCACCAGCGCCACCGTTGACGAGCTGCTGACCCGCTACCTCGACCAATTCGCGGGGTCGCCGAACACGCTCGACCTGTACCGCACGCACGTGCGCAACCACATCAGCCCCTGCCTCGGGGACCTCCGGGTTGGGAAGCTCGACGCGGAGACTCTGGACTCGTTCTACGCCGAGCTGCGCCGGTGTCGCGCCCGCTGCACCGGCCGGGTGTCCGTCGAGCACCGTGCCAGCGGGCCGCACGAGTGCACGGAGAAGTGCCGACGGCATGTCTGTCGCCCGCTCGCCGCGACGACTATCCGGCACATCCACTTCATTCTGTCCGGCGCCTACAAGCGCGCCGTCCGGTGGGGATGGGTCAGCGAGAGCCCGACCGCAAAGGCCGAGCCGCCGCCGGCGCCCAAGCCGAACCCTCAGAGGGCATCTTAGAACTTGACCTTGGGCTCGGTCTGATCACAGCTGCGGGTCGCTCGGCGCGCCTGAGCCGATCATGAGTGAACTCCTGGTGGG
>NZ_AUII01000050.1 GCF_000423625.1 Pseudonocardia asaccharolytica DSM 44247 = NBRC 16224 | reverse complement strand
CATTCCGTTCCTGGACTACCCGCCGGAACTGCGTCGCGTCGTCTACACCACCAACGCCATCGAGTCCATCAACTTCCAACTACGGAAAATCACCAAGACTCGCGGACACTTCCCGTCCGACGAGGCCGCGATGAAGCTCATTTACCTGGGCCTGCGGAACATCTCCAGCAAGAGGGGAGGTGAATCCGGAACCGGTACCTGGGGCTGGAAAACGGCTCTAAATACACTGGTCGTCCTCTTCCCTGGACGACTCCCACTGTGAGAGAATAACAACGTCAGTCACCCGTAGCTTACACGGGAATCGTGACAGGCTCTGGACCCGCGCCCGCGCCGGCCAGGACATCGACGGGCTGGTGCACCACAGCGACGCCGGCGCGCAGTACACCGCGATCCGCTACGCCAACCGGCTGCTCGACGCCGGCGCGATCGCCTCCATCGGCTCGGTCGGCGACAGCTACGACAACGCGATGGCCGAGTCCGTGATCGGGCTCTACAAGACCGAATGCGTCCGCCGGGACGGACCGTTCCGCGGCGTCGACGACCTCGAGCTCGCCACCCTGAGCTGGGTCGACTGGTTCAACAACAACCGGCTGCACAGCATGATCGGCCACGTGCCGCCGGTCGAGTACGAGGCTCTCTACTACCGTCACAACCAGCCCGCCCAGCAGCCGCTGGCGGGAGAACCGAGCCTCCACTAAACCCGGGGCGGTTCAAAGGGGTTTCGGGAGAAGGACCTCGCCGCCCTGCTGGACGCCGCCCACCAGCAGCTTCGCGGACCGCTGGTGCTGGTGTGGGACAACGCCACCGGGCACGTCGACGCGGCGATGCGCGCGCTGATCGCCACCCGGTGCTGGCTGACCGTGTTCCGGCTCCCGCCCTACGCCCCGGAGCTGAACCCGGCCGAGGGCGTCTGGTCGCACCTCAAACGCGGCCTGGGCAACCTCGCGGCCCGCACCACCGACCAGCTCGCCACCCTGGTCAGAACTCGCCTGAAACAGATGCAGTACCGGCCGGGGCTGCTCGACGGATTCATCGCCGCGACGGGCCTGACCCTCCAACCCCCGTAGCCAACACCCCAGCCTTTCAACCTGTGTACTGGCAAAGGCTCAGTAGAACAAGGTCCGCAAGTTGCGGGGTCGTTAGCGCGCTGAAGCCGTGTCGTCGGCGGTACGACGAACCGCTACTTCGTTTCGTTCGGATGGCTTGTGTGCACCTGCTCAAGGAACACCGTGCGGTCATGGACGTAGTACCAAATGCGCGCGGTGCCGGTCGCGGTCGGTTTGTGCTGCCATCGCTCGTGGGTGACCCCTCCGCGCTCGATCGTGCCAAGGTCGCCCTTGAGATGGTAGGTCGTCGGCGTCGTCGCTAGGGGGGCGCGCGTGAGGACGTCCCACGTCTCTGCCATGGAATTGCGGATCGTCCCGACGAGGTCCTGCCAGCCCTTCCGTGCGTTGGCGGTAGCAAAGCGGATCTCGTATTCGATCTTCTTCGGAGGGCGAGGCACCAGCTCGCCCTTCTTGGTGGCCGACACGATCAGGGACGCTCCACGGCCTCAGCAGTGCCGCCGTTCTCGAGCCACTCGAGGTCGGCTCGCCCGAGCCCGGCCGCGATGGCTGTGGCTGTCTCCCTCCAAGCCGTCAGCTCGGCGAGCGCCAGGTGCGGCTGATGGGTGGTGAACGACGCGCGCGCGGCGTCGACGAGGTTCTGTGCGCAGGTATTGCGATCAGCCTGCGACAGCGCAAGCATCCACGGGAACCCCTTGGACATCCGCTCGGCGAGCGAGCCGCTGTCGTCGAGGGCGACGGTGATGAGCTGCGCGGCGAGCTGCAGCAGACGCGCGCGACCATCAGCCTCGCGCTGCGACATAAGCACCAGCGACTCGCCGTCGCGGCGTGTCACCGTGACGGGGTGGTCCTCGGCCTCGGCGAAGACCTCCGCTGGGTGCTTACTCAGGTCCGAGGAGCGCCGGGTCGACGTAGGTACGTCTGCTGCGATGGCCATGGCCCAAGCGTATTCGGAACGTGTTCGGAAGTCCACCACGATCACGTCGCTCACGGCTTGACTTGCGCTCCCGCTGTTGATGGCCTGAGTGTGCTGGACTACCGGACGCCTTGTGGACTGTTGGTCGCCTCGGCTAAGAGGACGGGGCGGCGTCGCCAGGCTGACTGCTGATCATCGGCTCACGGCTGGTGTCGGCACCAGGCCTACAGGCGAGCGGGTCCAAGCCGCCTGGATGATCTTGATCCACGATCTGATCCACGAACTGCTGCCAAATAGCGCCTCTGACCCGGATCCGCGAGTAGGGGGCGGTCGCGACCGGTGGGATGACGATAGGTGCCCTGCTGACCTGCGCTGATCTGGTTGTCGAAGCCAAGATCGTCCGGGTCGAGAGGACACCTATCGGGTGGGCAGCGTACGCGGGAGACGAGCGCCCCGGACACGGGTGCGGGTCGGCGCGCCGGACGAGTCGTTGACCAGGTTCTCCGGGCTGGCGGCGGTGAGCGAGCTGACCGACCGGCTCGGGGTGATCGACCGGCTGGATGCTGCGGTCGGGCCGATCAAGGCTCGGGGGCGCGGGTTCACCGCCGGGCAGGTGCTGGTGGGGAAGTCCTCGCCGCGCAGCTGTGCGGCGAGGACTTCCTGGTCGGGCTGGACCGGCACCGCGCCGATGTCGCCGGGCAGGCGCTGACCCCGGTCCCCGGGCTGGCGTCCACCACGGCCGCCGGTCTGGCCCGCCGGCTGGCGCCCGCGCAGTGGGTGGTGGTGGAGACCGGCCTCGGTGACGTGCACGCCATCGCGCTGGACCGGCTGGGCCAGGTCGCACCGGGCCGGGCGCTCGCGTTGACCGAGAGCGTGACGATCGACATGGACACCACCGATGTCGAGGTCTACGGCCGGCTCAAGCGCGGGGTGGCGTTCAACCACCAGGGCCAGCGGGTCGGACGCCCGCACGTCGCGACCTGGGCGGAGGCCTCGGTGGCGCTCGCCGCTGACCTGGGCTCGGGCCGGGACGACCCGCGCGCGACCGCGTCGGAGTTGCTGGGCCGGGCGCTGGCCGCGCTTCCGGCCCCGGCACGGGCCGGACGGATCCGGTTGCGCGCCGACGCCGGCTACTTCGCCGGGCAGCTCGCCCGCGCCGCGCTGTTCACCGACGTGGAGTTCGCGATCGGGGCCCGGCGGACCGCCCCGCTGTGGCGGCTGCTCGACGGCGTGCCCGCCGACGGGTGGGCCGACGCGATCGACCTGACCGACACCCAGGTCGCGGTCACCGGCTACTGCCCCGACTGGTGGCCGGCCGCGACGCGGCTGCTGATCCGCCGGGTCCGGCTCCACCTCGACCGCGGCCAGGTCTCGGGCGATCCCCGGGCGCGGCGGCGCCGCACCCTGCACCCCGATCAGCGGGCGCTGCCGCTGGCCGAGCTCGCCGACGCCGACGCGGTGTTCGGCTACTCCTTCGTCGTGACGAACCTGGACGTGTCCACCGGCGCGAAGGCGGCCGAGGCGGAGCACTGGTACCGCCACCGCACCCAGGTGGAGAACCTGTTCCGCGACAGCAAGCACGGCGCCGCGCTGAACCACCTCCCGTCCGGGCATCCGGCAGTGAACCGGGCCTGGATGTGGGGCGCGCTGCGCGCCGCCACCTGCTGCGGGTGGCTGCACCACCTCACCGCCACCACCCGCGACGGGCGGCTGGTCGGGCACGGTGTCCGCGGCGGACAGGCCATGATCGCGACCCTGCGGCGGCGGCTCGTCGCCGTCCCCGCCCGCCTGGTCCGCCACGCCCGCGGCCTCACCCTGCGCCTGCCGCCCGGCGACGACCTGCTCGCCGAGGTCCTCGCCCGCCTCCGCGTCCTGCCCGCCCCATCCTGACCAGGCCGAACCCGGCCCCGACCAGCACCGGAACACGCACACCCGAGGCGACACTCGGGTTCTCGCGCTGCTCATCCCCGAGAATCCCGCCGAAAAGATCATTCCGAGCGCGCTGGGAGATCAACTCACCGCGTACTCGCGGATTCGGGTCTGAGCTTGACCCCCTGCGCCGGACACTGACGGTGTGGGGTCAGTGATCTTGGTCTGGCGGGGTGTGGACCGCTTCGTAGTCGGCCGGCGAGAGCATTCCGATGCTGGAATGACGCCTTGCCGGATTGTACCAGCACTCTATCCACTCGAATATCGCGTTGGCAAGCTCGGCACGGGTTTTCCAGGTCCTGGAGTCGAGTAGTTCGAGTTGCATGGTCCCCCAGAACGACTCCACCAATGAGTTGATGCTCCTATAGTTGTCAAGCCGCGAGAGCCAATTTCGATTCTTTGTGCGGGGCGACGAGGATTTGATAGATCTCGCGGATGAGGTGGCGCTTGAGGCAGCGCAGGATCTCCTTCGTGGTGCGGCCCTCGCGGCCGCGGCGCTCGACGTAGGCGATCGTTGGCTGGTGGAAGCGCATGCGGACGACGAGGATGCGGTGCAGGGCGGCGTTGGCCTGGCGATGCCCGCCGCGGTTGAGCCGATGGCGGGTGGTCTTCCCGGAGCTGGCGGGGATGGGGCAGGTGCCGCAAAGCTTGGCCAGCGCGGCCTCGCTGCGGATGCGTTCCGGGTTGTCGCCGACCACGATCAGCAGTTCGGCCGCGCAGTCCGCGGCGATACCGAACTGGCCGGTCAGCGTGGGTGCGGCGCGGTCGGTGAGGGTGTCGAGGACGCGCTCGTGGCGGCGGGCTTCGTAGTCGAGGCTGCGATGGCGGTCGGCGAGCGCGCGCAGGGTGTAGCGGGCGGCGTCCTCGGGGCCGTCCATCGACTCGTAGCGCAGCGCGCGGCGGGCTTCGAGGAGCTCGCGATCACCCAGCGGCTCGAGGGCTTCGCGCAGCTCGGCAGGGGCGTTGACCAGGACGGCCTTGAGCGTGACGATCGCCTGGGTGCGGGCCTTGGTCGCAGTGTCCTTGGCGATCTTGACCTGGCGGATCATCTCGACAGTGCCCTCGCCCGTCTTCGGAGTGGCGGTGGCCGAGCCGGACAGGACACTGCGGGCGGCGGTCTCAGCATCGATGGTGTCGTCCTTGCCGCGCAGGTGGCGCACGCTACGGTCGCCGCGGTTGACCTCGACGACCTGATCGCCGGCGCGACGCAGGAACGAGGCGAGTCCGGCGCCGTAGGAGCCGGTGCCCTCGATCCCGAACACCACCGGCGCGCCGTCGTTGTCGCCGGAGAGTCCGGTGGCCCAGTCGCGCAGCCGGGCGTAGCCGGCGCGGTTCACGGTGATCGTGGTCGGGTCCAGAACGGCGCCGAGCTGGTTGAGCGCGACCGCGACGTGGGTGTTCTTGTGGGTGTCGACTCCGACGACGATGCACGGCCGGTTCTGGTGCGGGATGCTCATCAGTGACTACGTGTCCTCTTTCCGGGGGGCGTGGTCGACAGCGCGCCGGGCGGGCGGACAGGACTGTGATGGGACCTGCTGAGATCAGGCTCCTATGAGGTCACTGCCCGCTCGGTGCGCCACCTGTGGCGGTGTCGCCCGGGCGGCCGACAGATCAACGCCAGGGCACCGAGAGGGCCAGTCGTAAGCAAGGGTCAGACCGACCAGGCGACGAACGCCAGTCTCACAGTCGTCGCAATCGCCGATCGATCCCATGGAACCGACGAGCCCGGCATCGACCAGGCGCCGGCCGAACGCCCACGAGGTCAATGGCGAGCCGTGGTCGGAGTGCAGGATCGCGGAGTAGCGGTCGGGGTTGCGCCGGGCGATTGCCATGCCGAGTGCGTCGAGGACGAGTTCGGTGCGCATGTTGTCGTCGATCGACCAGCCGACCACACGGCGTGAATAGGCATCGAGCACCGCGGCGCAGTACACCTTTCCTTCCAGGGTGGGATGTTCGGTGATATCGGTACACCACAACTCGTCCGGGCCGTCGACGTGGAAGTCCCGGTCGACGAGGTCGGCGTAGGGCTCGGCGTGCGGGTCGCGGACCGTGCAGCCACGGCGCCGTCGCCGGTAGAGGCCCTGGATGCCGGCCTCGCGCATCAGCCGGGCGACCCGCTTGTGGTTCACCACCATGCCGAGGCCGAGGGTGAGCTCGGCGTGTACCCGCGGCCACCCGTACGTTCCCCGGGATCCTTCGTGGATGGTCTCGATGTGTTTGAGCAGCAACTCATTCTCCAGAGTGCGGGCCGACTTCATCCCGGATCGCCATTCGTAGTAGCCCTGGCGTCGCACGCCAAGGACCCGGCAGGTCCCCGCGACGTCGAATCCGTCATCGGCGAGTTCACGGACCAGCGGGAAAACTAGTGTGGGAGGACATTCTCCCGGGCGAAGTACGCGGCCGCCCGCTTGAGAATCTCGTTCTCAATCTCCAGACGGCGTTTCTCCTTGCGGAGCTCGGCCAGCTCGCGTTTCTCGTCGCTGGTCAGCCGCAGCGACGATGAGTTGCCGTTATCGGCGTCGTCCTGGGCCATCCAGTTCCGAAGACACGACTCGGAGATCGACAGATCCTTCGCGATCGCGGAGACCGGTTGCTCGCCCAGCCGGGCAAGGTCCACGGCGCGACGCCGGAACTCCGGCGGGTGAGGTGCAGGCACGAACGACATCCTCCCTGGCGGACCGGGTCCACCTCAGGTGACGTGTCCGGTGCCAGGGGTCAAGCTCACTCAGCCACCGGTTTGGCCCGTTCACGGGCCAAACCGACAGCACGACGACGGAACTCGGGAGGGTGGGGAGCCGACACGACGACATCCTTCCCGGTGGCCGCAGCCACCTCAGGTCGGGTGTCCGTGCTCCGGGGGGAAGCTCACCGCCCTCGCGGCCGGCGCCACCAGCGCCGGCCGGCTCGCGAACCGCATCGCAGTCGCGCTCGCTGAGCAGCTGGGCTCGGCGGTGGTGGAGTTCCCCGGCGACCACGGCGGGTTCATGGCGCACCCGACGGAGCTCGCCGTCGCCCTGAAGCGTGTGCTGAGCCAGGGCGCCTGACCTCCGCAGGTGACCCGAGGAGCACTCGCCAGACAGGACAAGCCAGCCCCATAGGGGATCAGACCAGTTCCGAGTCGCGGACCTTCTGCATACGGCGTGCCATCTGGCGCTTGGCCGGTGGGATGTGGTTCAGCAGGCGCATCGCGGAGCGTTGCGCAAGGACGCTGAGCGGGCCGATCACCGGCCAGCGGGCGGTGCCGTTGTCGTTCATGAACTCTAGGGACTCCTTGACCGCGAGCGCGGAGTATCGGCGCATCAGCTCCTCGTAGTCGCCGACGGCGTCGTCGCGTGAGAGTTCGCCATCGCGCATGCGGACCAGCCGGTCGCGCAGCTCGCGGGCGTCGCGCAGCGCGGTGTTGGCGCCCGCGCCCCGGCCTGGGGTCATGGTGTGGATAGCGTCACCGAGGAGGGTCACGCTGCTGGGCTGCCAGGGCGGGACCGGTTCGGAGGTGCGGATGCTCAGCGCGAGGGTCGCCGAGGGATCCGAGGTCGCGACGAGCTCGCGCCAGCGGGGGTCCCAGCCCGCGGTCAGGGCCAGCGTGATGCCGTGCAGGTCGGTGGCGTCGCGGTCGAGGACGTCGGCAGGGGTGAGGCGCCGCGAGGTGGACAGGCCCCAGGACAGGTAGTCGGTGGTGTTGTCGTAGCGCAGCCCCGGCCACGCCTCGATCAACGCGGCGTCGTTGGCGCCGATGCCCTCCCGCGGCGCGCCGCCCTGCCAGGGCAGCCGCATCGCGTGCACAGTCCCGAACTGCCCGCGCCGGTCGAACAGCATCGACATGCCGTTCATCGCCCGCGGGGGCAGGAGGTGGGCATTGGTGTCGGCGAGTGCGACCTTGCCGCCGATGGCGACCAGGCCGGTCTCGGCGTGCCGGGTGTGCGGCAGGTACTGGCGGCGCACCCGGGAGCTGGCGCCGTCCGCGCCGACCAGCAGGTCCCCGGTGGCGGTGTCGCCGTCGGCGAAGTGGGCGGTGACGGTGCCGTCGGCGTGCTGCTCGTAGTGCGTGAAGGTCTTGTCGAAGATGAGGACGTCCTCCATGCCGGTGAACAGCACCTGCCGCAGGGTCATCCGGCTGACGTTGTAGTCCTTGTCCTCCGGGCGGTCGCCGCTGTGCGAGAGGTCGTCGAACCGCATCGCGAGCAGTTCCCGGAACCGTTCGGTGTACATCGTCAGGTAGGTGTAGGCGGCGCCCGTGGTGGCGACGAACGTGTCGAACAGCTCCGGTGCGAGGCACGCCTTGAGAGCACGGCAGCCGTTGGGCGAGATACCCACCCGATACCCGTTCAGGCCACCGGTGCGGGTGCGGTCGCGCTCGTAGACGGCCACGTCCATGCCGGCGCGGCGCAGCCCGTGGGCCAGGCACATCCCGCCGGTGCCCGCACCGATGATGATGGTCTTGAATCGTGTCGAGGACATACGTCTCCCCAGATGGTGGCGATGGTCGTGGTTGGCGTCGCTCGTGGTCAGATGTCAGCCGTGGAGTCGGACTGCCGCGCGGTCGCGAGCAGTTCCTCGCTGTTCCAGCCGAGCTTCTTGCTGCGCAGGTCGTCGATCAGGGACTCGATCCAGGCGATGTCGGTCTCCAGATGCGCGATCACATACTCGTTTTCGATCAGCACGAGCCGGGGCAGGTGCGCGACCGGGGCGAGGTCGGCGCGCAACCGGGACAGCTCGGCGCGCCGGCTCGCCAGGCGGGTCTCCAGCGCGTCGAGAGCCGCCTGCGGACTGATCATCGGCAGGTACGCCAGCGCCGCGGTGAACTCCGGGAAGTCCCGGCGCGGCGCGCTGAGCATCTCGACCGTCCACTCGATCGTTGCGCGCCGACCGGCCTCGGTGGCGGCGTAAACGGTGCGTTCCGGCCGAGCCGGCTCGCGTTCGGTCGCCTGCGGGGCGATCAACCCGTCGCGCACCAGCCGGTCGATCGTCTTGTACAGCTGCGACCGCTGCCCGACGTTGATCACCTGGTCCTTGCCGCGCTCACGGATCAACTGCTGCATCCGGTAGGGATGCAGCGGACGCTCCACGGCGAGCGCGAGCACGGCGAGGGCGAGGCCGGATCGCTGGGGCATAGTGTCCACGATACTAGTGTCCAGGACACTATCCAAGGCCGAGTAAGGCGACGGTCGGGTGAGAGTGCGCCAACGCCACGATGATCACGGTGTCTCTGGTTGCCGGTTTCGCAGAGTCCCCTCGTCAGTCATGAACACGAGACGACCGGCTCGGTGCAGGTGCTGGCGCTGCCGGAGGGGTCGCGTGCTGCGCCTGGAGAACCTCGATACGAGCAACGGGCCGGACCTCAAGGTGTGGATCACCGACGCGCCCGTGCTACCCGGCCGTGCCGGACGGGGCGTCTTCGACGACGGCCGCTCGGTGGACCTCGGCGCGCTCAAGGGCCACATCGGCAGCTCGAACTACCCGGTCCCGCCCGAGATCGACCTGGCCGAGCTGGGCAGCGTCAGCATCTGGTGCGACCGGTTCAACGTGTCGTTCGGCGCCGCGCAGCTCGAGGTCCGCCCGTCCGCCGGTCCGGCGAGGTGACCGAACGGATGCGGGTCGAGGGAGCCCACGGTCGTGGCGGCTGTCAGGGCGGGTGTGGTGGCGGTATGCGGTGGCCGTCGAGCTGGATCGAGGGGATGTCGTGAGGCCACGTCCGGCGGATGGTCAGGGCCGGAAGAGGCGCCAGAAGGCCAGGGTCATCTCGTCGGCGGACACCGACTCGTCACCGGTGACCCAATGGGCGATCACGCCGGTCAGCGCCCCGGCCAGATAGGCGGCGTGCACCTCGGGGGAGACGTCGTCGAAACCCTTGGGGCGCTTGCCTTCCCGGAACACCCGGACGAGCTCGGACGTCGTGCGCTCCCGCATCCGTGCCACGAACAGCGCGCTGCCCTGGGCCCCGAGCATCCGCCGGTACAGGGCGGCGCTGGCGGCCACATGCCCGAACAGCTCGACCAGCTGCTGGGGGGTCCGGTCGCGGGGAGCATCCTGCGGGCACTGCGCCGCCGCTCGCGCCACCTGCTCGACCGCGTCCTCCATGGCGTCGGTCGCGAGCGCGTTCACATCGGGGAAGTGTTGGTAGACCGTCGCCCGGTGCACGCCCGCGGTCTTCGCGACCTCCGACATGGTGATCGAGCCGATCTCCTTGCTGGCCGCCAGCTCGAGGATGGCGGTGCGCAGCCGGGCGCGGCTGCGCTGGGCGCGCGGGTCGTCCAGGTTCACAACCCCGATGGTATACGACACATGTCGGTTTACTGATCGACGAGTGTTGGTTAGTCTGGGGCCGTGCGAATCGAGATCTGGGCCGACGTCGTCTGCGCGTGGGCGTACATCGGCAAGCGGCGACTGGAGGCGGCGCTTGCCGATCCGGCCATGGTCGGCGCTCCGGTCGAGGTGGTCTGGCGGCCGTTCCGGATCGACCCGACCGCCCCGGCGCAGGCCACCCCGATCGAGGACGCGTACCGCGACCCGATGATCGACGACGCCCTGCGCCAGTGCGGGCCGGACCGCTCCGCCGCGGAGAACCGGGCGCGGGTTTCCGCGATCGCCGCCGCGGAGGGACTCGGCCCGCGCTGGGGAGCGGCCTGGCGGGCCAGCAGCCACGACGCCCACCGGCTCCTCGCCCTCGCCCACGAGCGTGGCGGGGCGGCGCTGCAGAACGAGGTGGCCGAGCGGGTGATGAAGGCGCACTTCATCGACGGCGTCGACGTCAGCGCGCGCGAGGAACTCACGGCGCTCGCGACCGCGGCCGGGTTCGCCGAGGGTGCCGCGCTGCTGGACACCGACGCCGCCGAGGACGCGGTGCGGGAGCTGCTCCTGATCGGCAAGGCGAGGGGCATCGCGTCGTCCCCCACCCTCGTCATCGGCGACCGCGCGCTCCGTGGCGCCCAGCCGTCCGAGGTGATCGTCGAGTTCCTCCGCGACGGAGGCGAGCGCCGCGAGCTGCCGGAGGAGGTCGAGCGCCTGCGCTGCGCCGAATCCCTGATGGACCAGCGCGACCCCCTCGGCGCCCTCGTCCTGCTCAAGCCCCTGTTCGGCGAGCACGGCGACGACCCCAACGTCCGCAGGCTCGCGGCCCGCGCCTACTTCGCCTCCGCGCAGCTCGGACGCGCCCGCGAGACGCTGGAACGGCTGGTCGCCGACACGCCGGACGACTCCTATGCCCGGCTCATGCTCGGGCGCACGCTGGAGCGCCAGGGCCTGCACGAGCAGGCCAGCCTGCACCTGAAGATCGCCACCGCCATGACCCCGGACTTCGCCTGAACCCATCCGGCACCTCCATGATCGACAGTTGGGAGCCCGGAGCCGCGCCGATCGCGGCTCTCGGCTCCCAACCGCTGATCTTGGTGGCGTCGGCACGGTGGAGCGGCGCACGGGGCGCGCCCGAACGCCGGAGCCGGTCAGCTCGCGCGCAGCTGGGCCATCGGCGCCGGTTCGGTGGCCGTGTGCGCCGCGTGCCGGGCGAGCAGTTCCCGGGTCAGATGCGTGTAGGCGCCGGGGTCGACCGGGGCGAGCCACTCCATGAACCGCCGGAACCGGCCGACGCCGACCTTGAGGTCCGCGAGCATCTCGTCAATGTTGTGCACCGAGAACGGGATGATGTTCGTGCCGCGGGCGTGCTTGCCCTCGGTGCGTTCCTCCATCCAGCGCAGCCGCTCGACGACGTGCGTCCGGCGCTGCGCGACCGGGGGCAGGTCCAGCCCGCCCGCGAGGTGCGTCGCGATCCACAGCGCGGCCACCTCGGCCGACAGCGGACTGAAGAACGACGAGTTGTAGCCGCAGAAGGTCAGATCCGGCATGTCGTGGGGCAGGATCTGGCGGTAGAGGGCGAAGTTGCCCCGTTCGTCGCAGATCCGCGACTGGACCTGCTCGTCGAGGAACGGCGCGCGTTGATGAAAGCCGGTGCCGCAGACCACGACGTCGGCGGCCACGACGCTGCCGTCGCCCAGCTCGGCCGCGGGTCGTCCGTCTCGCGCGAGCAGCCGGGTGATCCGGCTGTCGCGGCGCACGGAGATCGTGCCGTCGAGGACGCCCTCGTAGAAGCCCTCGGTGGCCAGGCTGACGGTGCTGCGCGCGATGCGTTCCAGGCTTCCCGGGGGCCGCAGGCCCAGCCGGTCGAGCTTGAGCTGGCGCACCACCTGGGCCTGGATGCTGCCGAGCATGCCGTTGCGCACGGCACGGCCGGGCCCGTGCAGGAACCTCTCGAAGCCGACCGGGGTGATGTAGCGGAACAGGCCCTCGCCGAGGCGGGTGAGCAGCAGGTACTTGTAGTTGACCACCCCGGCGATCCGTCGCGGCATCTTCCACAGCAGCTCGCGCGCCACCACGGTGGTCGACGACGCCACCGCCGCCAGCGCGACAGCGACGTCGCAGGAGGACTTGCCGTACCCGACGACGACCACCTCCTTGTCGCGGGCGTCCTCCAGCTCGGTGAACTCCGAGGCGTGGCACAGCCGGCCGCCGGCGGCGCGGAACTCAGCTGCGCCCGGGTAGTCCGGCACCGCGGGGTCGGAGAAGATGCCATTGGCGACGACCAGGTGATCCACGGTGTCCGTGCCCGCACTGGTGACAATCGTCCACCCGCCCCCGGCGCGGGGGGTGGCGGACACGACCTCGGTGTCCAGCCGCAGCATGTCGGTCAGTCCGAAGTGCTCGGCGTAGGACTGCAGATGGGCCTGCACCTGCTCGCCCGTGGGCCACTCCGGGTAGTGGCGCGGCATCGGGAAGTCCGACAGGGCATAGGTGCCCTTGTTGTTCTGCGTGGTCAGGCCCGGGTAGCGGCGGGTGCGGCTCCAGACCCCGCCGACGTCCGGGGTCTTGTCGAACACGACGACATCGTGTCCGAACGCGGTGAGGACCTTGGCGGCGGACAGTCCGGCGAAGCCGGCGCCGACGATCGCGATGCGCACGGGTGCTCCTACTCGCTGAGCTGGGGGATGGCGGGGACGGCCTGCTCGGGCCCCATCGCGGAGTAACCCCCGTCGACGGCCCAGTCGGCTCCGGTCACGGCGGACGCGGCGGGTGACAGCAGGAACGCGACGACGGCGCCGACCTCGCCCGGGTCGCCGACTCGGCGGGTGAGGTGGAACGGGGCGGCGACCCGATCGGTCTTCGCGCGGTCGCCGCCGGTGAGCTCGTCCATGATCTTCGACCATGTCCAGCCCGGGCTGACGGAGTTGACGCGAATGCCCTCGCCGGCCAGATCCATCGCCATGGAGCGGGTCAGCTGCACCAGTGCGGCCTTGCTGGCCGGGTAGACCCAGCGTCCGGTCTGGACGACCTTCGACGAGATCGAGGTCAGGTTGACCACCGCGCCGTGCGCGGCGGCGAGGTGCGGCCGGGCGTGCTGGGTGACCACGACCGCGCTGACCAGGTTGACGTCGAGCGCGCTGAGCCATCGCGGGCGGCTGGTGTCCGCGCCCTCGTCGAGATAGCTGCAGGCCAGGTTGACCAGCCCGTGCAGCGCGCCGAAGGCCTCGACCGCGCCGGTGACGGCGGCCGCGACCTGCCCGTCGTCGGTGATGTCGGTGGCGACGAACCGGCACCGCGGGCCGAGCTCGTCGACGAGGGGCTTCGCGCCGGCGGGGTCGATATCGGCGATCATGACGTTCGCCCCGGCGTCGTGCACGGCGCGGACGACGCCGTGCCCGACCAGGGTCGATCCCCCGGTCACCAGGACCGTGCGCCCCTGCAGATCGGTCATCGCTTCCTCCGGTGGACGGGAACCGGTCGCGACGACACGCCATCGTGACCACGGTGAGAATTGCGCAATGTCCGGCGGGCTGACTATCCTTCCCGCGCATCGCCTGTCCACGCAGCGCGGCGGAGGTGCAATGGCTGACACCGAGGTCCTGGCCGGGTATCGCCGCGTCCGTTCCCCGGACTTCGACGAGGCGCGCGAGCGCGTGGGTGAGGTCTTCTGCCCGCATCGGCTGGAGCCGCTGGCCAGGCCGCCGCGCTCGGGGGTGCGGTTCAACTCCGTCGAGCTCGGTGCCGTGGGTCTGTCCTATCTGTCCTACGGCGCGCCGGTGCGGATCCGCCCGCAGCACCTGCGGTCGTTCGTGCTGGTGCAGATCCCGCTGGCCGGTCGCGCCCTGGTGCGCACCGGGAGCCGCGAGGTGGCATCCGACGCCCGCACGGCGTCGGTGCCGGACCCGGACGCCGACCTGGACATGCGCTGGGAGCGGGGCAACGCGCAGTTGATCGTCCGAGTCGATCGCGCCGCGCTGGAGACACAGCTGCGGCGGATGCTCGGCCGCCCGCCGGAGAAGCCGCTGCGACTGGCCGCGACGATGGACCTCACGGCGCCTGCGGTCCGCTCGTGGCTGGCCACCGTGCACATGCTGCGCGCCGACCTGGACGGTCCCGGCGGGCTGCGCCACCCCGTGCTGCAGGCCCAGGCCGAGCAGCTCGTGATGAGCCAGCTGCTGGCGGCCCATCCGCACACCTGCAGCGGCGCGCTGCGGCGCGGGGAGGCCGCCCCGGCCCCGCGCACGATCCGCCGCGCCGAGCAGCTCATCGTCGACCACGCCCACGAGGCCCTCACGGTCGAGGACATCGCCGAGGCCGTCGGGATCTCGGTGCGGGCGCTGCAGGAGGGGTTCCGGCGACACCTCGACACGACGCCCACCGCGCGGCTGCGGGAGGCCCGGCTCGTCGGCGTACGGGCCGAGCTCGCCACGGCCGATCCCACGCGCACCACCGTCTCCCAGGTGGCGGCCGACTGGGGGTTCTGGCACCTCGGCCGGTTCTCGGGGGTGTACCGGGCCAGGTGGGGCGAGTCCCCGTCGGACACCCTCCGGGGGTGACCGCGCCCAGCGGATAGTCGCCACGCGGGCCGGATAGTCCCGCCGGTGCCGCGCTCCTAGTGAGTCGCGCCAGGAATCCGGTCAAGATATGCGGCGAGTCGTTCGAGGATCTCGTCCGCGGTCTTGGTCCAGGCGAAGGGCCGGGGGTTGTCGTTCCAGCTCTGGATCCACTCCCGGATGTCGCGTTCGAGGGCTTGGAGGTTCTTGTGGACCCCGCGGCGGAGCCGTTGGTCGGTCAGCAGCCCGAACCAGCGTTCGACCTGGTTGAGCCAGGACGAGTAGGTCGGGGTGAAGTGCAGGTGGAAGCGCGGATGGCGCTCCAGCCAGGCACGGACCACGGGCGCCTTGTGGGTGCTGTAGTTGTCGCA
>NZ_AUII01000049.1 GCF_000423625.1 Pseudonocardia asaccharolytica DSM 44247 = NBRC 16224 | reverse complement strand
GACCTGCTCGTCGGTGACCGTGCGCGGAGCACCGGGCCGCGGCTCGTCGGACAGGCCGTCCAGGCGCGCCTCCACGAAGCGGCGCCGCCACTTGCCCACCGTCTGCGGCCACACCCCGAGATCGGCGGCCACGTCCTGATTGGACCCACCGTCCGCGCAGGCCAACACGATGCGCGATCGCAGCGCCAGCGCCTGCGACGACTTCGCCCGCCGCGACCAGCGCACCAGAGTCGCCCGTTCGTCGTCGGTCAAGGTCACCGCGGCCACCGGCCGTCCCGTGCGTGCCACGACGCCCATACTAGACATCATCAACGAATTTCAGGCGCAAGACACTAGCGTGCGGCCCATGCAGCCGCCCGACCAACACCGCCGCGCGGTACCCCGCGGATGAGCGCCCACTGGTGCGAGCTGGCCGAGGGGGTGCTGGCCCGCAGGCACACCGAGCTGGACCTCACCACCGGACTCGTGCTCGGCACCGAGCGCGCGCTGGTCATCGACACCCGCGGCGACGAGCGGCAGGGCGCGGAGCTGGCCGCCGCGGTCCGGACGGTGACCACGCTGCCGATCGTCGTCGCGATCACCCATACGCATTTCGACCACTGCTTCGGCACGGCCGCGTTCCTGCCCTGCCCGGTGCACGCGCACCCGGGCTGCGTCGCCGCGCTGCGCGCCACCGCCGACGCCCAACGCGCCGCATGGGTCGCCCGCTACCGCCTCCGCGACGCCGGGACGGCCGAGGCGCTCGCCGCGACCGTCCCGGTCGTGCCCGACGGGTCGGTCGATCCGGCCGCGGTCGTCGACCTGGGCGGCCGCAGCGTGGAGCTGCGTCATCTCGGCCGCGGACACACCGACCACGACATCGTCGCGCATGTCCGCGACGCCGGTGTCGTCTTCGCGGGCGATCTCGCCGAACAAGGCGCGCCACCCGACTTCGGTGACGCGTTCCCGCAGGACTGGCCGGCCACGCTGACCGCGCTGCTGGGGCTCGGTCCGCGCATCGTCGTCCCCGGGCACGGCGAGCCGATGACCCCGGCCGAGGTGGCCGACCAGCGCGACGCGCTCGGGCGGATCGCCGCATTGCACGCCGCGGTCGCGACGGGTTCGCTGGACGCGGCCGAGGCGCAGCGCCGCTCCCCGTTCCCGGGTGTGCGGTGGTCAAGTTGACCCGGGTCGGCCTCCTGCACGATTCTCTGCAGCGGGCCGATGGCCCGTCTCCGTTCCGCCGAGGGCACCCGGCATGCTCTGGAGGAGGTGTCGATGGACCACATCGACGTCACCACGACGTTCGCCGCGCGTCGGCGTGCCCAGCTCGGCGGCGTCCTCGGCCCGGAGGCCGAGGCGCTCTTCCCCGCCACCTACTCCGATCCGGCCCCGAGCCCCGACGGTTCGCGGATCGCCTGGATCTCCGACCGGGACGGCAGGCCGCGTGCCTGGGTGGGCGAGCTGTCCGCCACGCCGGTCGACGAACCGGACTGGCCGTTGCCCACCGGGCTCGATCCCGCGACGCCCGCCGATGTCCAGGCGATCAGCTGGTCGCCCGACGGGACGTGGCTGGCCTGCCAGCTCGCACCCGGGGGCAGCGGACACACCCGGGTTGTGCTCGTCTCCCCCGACGGCTCCGGGCACCACGAGATCGCCCCGGGCGCCGCCGCGGTCACCCTCGGCTCCTGGTCACCCGCAGGGCGTCACCTCGGTGTCACGATCTACTCCCCCGACCACGGTGACGGCCAGGCCTGCCTGATCGACCTGCGCGACGGCACCTCCACCCTGCTGACGAGCGGCCCGGCGCCGAGGGTGTGCGCGGTCAGCGGCGACGGCCATCGGGTCGTCGTCCGGGTGGGCGGTCGCGGCACGCGGCGCCTCGAGCTGATCGATCTGCGCACCGGCGGGCGGACCGACCTTCTTCCCGGCAGCGACGCGGGCGTCGCCGACGCGTATCTCGATCTCACCGGCAGTCGGCTGTTCCTGCACACCGACACCGGCCGCGAGCACGCGGCCCTGCTGTCGGTGAGCCTCTCCGACGGGGTGCCGGGGATGGCGCAGCCGCTGGCCGCCCGCGCCCACGACGACCTCGACCTCGTCGCGTTCGACCCGGCGGGCGGACACGCCGCCGTGGTGTGGAACGTCGACGGCCGCAGCGAGCTGGAGCTGCTCGACCTGCGGTCCGGGTTGACCGGGCCGCTGCCCGAGCCGTCCGGCGACGTGGTCACCGCGGTGGCGTTCACCGGCGACGGGCGAACGCTGCTGCTGGCGAGCGAGGGCCCGGCGACACCGCCGCAGCTGGAGCGGATCGACCTGCATCCCGGTGTCCCCGCGATGCAGGCCTTCCCGGTGCTGCCGGCCGAGCCGCCGGAGAACGTCCAGGAGGCGTTGGACGGCCTGGTCGCGCCGACCCTGCACGAGTTCCGCGCGGAGGACGGGTTGACCTTGAGCGGCTGGTTGTTCCGGCCGCGCGGCGCGATGGGCGCCACCCCGGCGCTGATCTGGCTGCCCGGCCGCGCCGGAGCGCGGCAGCGTCCGTCGTTCCGATCACTGTTCCAGGCGCTGGTGGCCGAGGGCATCACGGTGTTCGCGCCGACCCTGCGCGATGTCGGCCGCGGCTCGTCGCGGACCGATCGCCTCGCCGTGGTCACCGATATCCGTGCGGCCGCGGCGTTCCTGACCGGCTCGGGGCTGGCCGACTCCGCCCGGATCGGGGTGGCCGGGCACGGCGACGGCGGCCATCTGACGCTCGCGGCGCTGGCCGGGTTCCCGGAGCTGTTCCGGGTCGGCGTGGAGATGTCCGGCATCGCCGACTTCGCGTCGTTCTACGCGAGCACCGAGCCCTGGGTCGTCGCGTCCGTCGCCCCCGCCTACGGCGATCCCGAGACCGACCGTGAGCTGCTGCACGAGCTGTCACCGATCCATCGGATCGACCGGATCGTGGCGCCGTTGCTGGTGGTGCACGGGCGGCAGGACACCCGCGTGCCGCTCGACGCGGCCGAGCAGGTGGTCGCTGCGCTGCGTGAGCACGGCGCCTCTCCCGGCTTCCTGCTGTTCGACGACGAGGGCCACGAGGTTCGCGGCAGCGCCAACCGCGCGGCGCTCGTGCGTGAGGTGGTGCGGTGGGTGAGCGACAACGTGTGCGGGATCGGCTCCCGCACGGCCTGAGGTGTGCCTCGATCGTCCGCGTTAGGCTTCTGCTGTGAAGAGAGCCGATGCGGTAGTCGGTGCACCGGCGGGTGTTCGGGTGCCGCAGTACCCCATCGAGTCGGTGGACAACGCTCTGAAGGTCCTGCTGCTGCTGGGCGAGCGTTCCGAGCTGCGGCTGACCGAGGTGAGCGAGTACCTCGGGGTGGCGTCGTCGACCGCTCACCGGCTGCTGGCCATGCTCACCTATCGAGGGTTCGTCCGGCAGAACGAGCGCACGAAGGCCTATGGGCCGGGGACCGCGCTGACCGGCGTCGCGTTCGCGATCCTGCAGCGCTTCGACTTCCGCGGCGTGCTGCGCCCCTACCTCGAGCGGCTCAACACTGAGCTGCGCGAGACCGTGCACCTCGGACTGCTCGACGGCGCCACGGTCCGGTTCATCGACGCGATCGAGAGCCCGCAGGCCGTCCGCGTCGCGTCGCGGCTCGGCCGGTCGATGCCCGCGAGCTCCACCTCGACCGGCAAGGCGCTGCTCGCGCAGCTGTCGATCGAGGAACTGCACGCGCTCTACCCGAACCAGGAGCTGGAGGGCCTGACCGAGAACAGCATCCGCAGCCGCGACGAGCTCGAACGGCACCTGGAGGGCGTGCGCGCCCGCGGTTACGCGACGAGCGCGGAGGAGAGCGAGCGCGGGGTGTCCTCGGTGGCGGTGGCGTTCCCGTTTCGCCGTTCTCCGGCGCGGATCGCCTTCAACATCGCCGTCCCGGCCAGTCGGATGTCCGCCGAGGGCCAGAAGGCCATCGGAGCCCGCTTGCTCGCGACGGTCGACGAGGCGGCGCAGCTGCTGCACGGCTGAACGCTCGCCCTCTCGCCCCTTGACACACCCGCACCCGTCCGTGACTCTCATAAACGGAGTGACGCTCTGCTCAGCAGAGAGAAATCAGGTGGGGGTTCACCGATGACCGATCAGGCCCGTCTCTTCTCGGAGGTGCGGCGAGGGATGATCCCGGCGCACATCTACAACGACGAGGAGATCTTCCGGCTGGAGCGGGAGCAGGTGTTCGGCCGGGCGTGGGTGTTCGTGGGGCACGAGTCCGAGGTGCCCCAGCCGGGCGACTATGTGGTGCGGCGAGTGCTCGCGGACTCGTTCATCGTGGCCCGCGGCGAGGACGGGCGGGTCCGCGCGCTGTTCAACATGTGCCTGCACCGGGGGATGCAGGTGTGCCGGGCGGAGATGGGCAACGCCTCGCATTTCCGCTGCCCGTACCACGGCTGGTCCTACCGCAACGACGGCCGGCTGGTCGGGCTGCCGTTCCACCGCGACGCCTACGGCGGGGAGGCCGGTTTCCCACGGAAGGGCCAGACGCTGCTGCCCGCCCCGTCGCTGGACACCTACAACGGCCTGATCTTCCTCAGCCTGGATCCGGACGCGCCGCCGCTGCACGACTACCTCGGGGACTTTGCGTTCTATCTGGACTACTACACCCGTCAGTCGCCCGGCGGGATCGAGCTGCGCGGCCCGCAGCGCTGGCGGATCAGGGCGAACTGGAAGATCGGGGCGGAGAACTTCGCCGGGGACATGTACCACACCCCGCAGACCCACACGTCGGTGGTGGAGATCGGGTTGTTTCGGGAGCCGAAGGCGGAGAAGCGCAAGGACGGGGCCACCTACTGGGCCGGCAACGGCGGGGGTACGACCTACAAGCTGCCGCCCGGGACGCTGGAGGAGCGGCTGCGCTACGTCGGCTATCCCGACGTGATGATCGAGACGATGAAACAGACCTGGTCGACCGCGCAGCTCGACGTCGTCGGCCGGGACGGGTTCATGGTGTCCGCGGCGTCGGTGTTCCCGAATCTGAGCCTGGTGCACAACTGGCCGCGGGTGGCGGACTCCGAGGAGGTGCTGCCGTTCATCTCGATCCGTACCTGGCAGCCGATCGGGCCGGACGAGACCGAGGTGCTGTCCTGGTTCGCGGTGGACGCCCAGGCACCCGAGCGGTTCAAGGCGTTGTCCTACAAGGCCTACCTGATGTGTTTCGGTTCCACCGGAATGTTCGAGCAGGACGACGTGGAGAACTGGGTGTCACTGACCAGCACCGCGGGTGGGGCGATGGCGCGGCGGCTGCTGCTCAACAGCCGGATGGGGCTTCTCGAGGACGACACCGAGGTGGTGGCGCCGCTGCCCCGCGAGCGGTTCGCCGGGCCCGGGGTGGCCCGCGTCGGCTACGGCGAGTACAACCAGCGCCATCTGCTGGAGCGCTGGGCCGACCATCTGGAGGCGCGAGCATGAGCGCGCACTCGGCGCCGTCCCGGCTCGGTGGGCACGCCTCGCCGATCCAGCGCAGCGGCGGGTCGCTGCCGTTCTCCGACGAGCGACACCTGCAGGCCCACCGGTGGCTGGTCGACGAGGCCTATCTCCTCGATGCCCAGCGCTACGACGCCTGGCTGGAGCTGCTGACCGCCGACATCCACTATCTGATGCCGGTGCGGGTCACCACCGCGTTGGGCGCCGGTTATGACTGCGCGCCCGGGATGGCGCATTTCGACGAGGACAAGTACTCGCTGTCCCGGCGGGCGGCCCGGTTCTGCACCCAGCACGCCTGGACCGAGGACCCGCCGTCGCGGCTGCGTCACCACCTCACCAACGTGCGCACGTTCGCCACCGCCGACCCCGACCACCTCGTGGTCGACTCCGGGGTGCTGCTGTATCGCAGCCGCGGGGACGTGCGCGAGCCTGCGCTGATCTCCGCCGGACGCGAGGACCTGCTGCGCCGCATGCCCGGCGGCACGGGCTGGCTGCTGGCCCGGCGCACGATCCTGGTCGACGACGCGGTGCTGCGCACCCAGAACCTGGCGATCTTCCTTTGACACGGCACCCGGACGACGACGCCCGGCGCCGCGATCTGCTCGCCCACCAGCGTGGGGAGGAGATCGTGCTGGGCAACGAGTTCGCCGAGGTGCGGGTGTGCCGGGTGGAGACCCGCAACGGGTCGCGGCTGCTGATCGGGTCGCCGAAATCCGGGCAGTGGGTGGCGCTGTGCCCGCTGGAGCTGGAAGCGCTGACCTGGCAGAACCCGCAGACGTTCTCGGCCATGATCGGCAACCCCTTCGCACCGTTGATCTCCGACGACGAGGACGAGTCGTGACCGGGTGGCTGGACGGGCGCCGCGCCCTGGTCGTCGGGGCCGGCTCCGGGATCGGCCGGGCCGTGGTCGACGCCTTCCGCGCCGAGGGCGCCCGGGTCGCCGTCCTGGAACGCGACCCGGCCAAATGCGACACGCTCGCCGCGGAGATCCCCGGGCTGCCGGTCGTCGCCGGTGACGCCACCACCCGCGCCGCGAACGAGGAGGCCGTCGCCGCGGCGGTGGCCGCGTTCGGCGGTCTGGACGTGCTCGTCGGCTGCGTCGGGATGTTCGACTTCTACCGCGGCCTCGGCGAGCTCGACGCCGAGTCCATCGACGACGCGTTCGACGAGATGTTCGCCGTCAACGTCAAGAGCCACCTGCACGCGGTCAAGGCAGCCCTGCCCGCACTGCGAACCAGCCGGGGCTCGATCATCCTCACCGCGTCCACCTCGGCCTACTACCCCGGCCGCGGCGGGGTGCTGTATGTGGCGTCGAAGTTCGCCGTGCGCGGGCTGGTCACCGCGCTCGCCCACGAGCTCGCCCCGAACATCCGGGTCAACGCCGTGGCCCCCGGCGGCACCCTGAACACCGACCTACGCGGGCCGGTCAGTCTTGGGCTCGACTCCCGCAGGCTGGGAGACGTGCCCAACCGGGAGGCCGAGCTGGCCGCCCGGGTGCCGCTGCGGGTCGCGCTCTCCGGCGACGACCACGCCTGGAGCTACGTGTTCCTGGCCTCCGAACGCTCCCGCGGCATCACCGGCGACGTGATCCACCCCGACGGCGGGGTCGCGGTGAAGGCGTGACCGAACCCCCGGCGAGCAGCGAACTCGCCCCGCTGCGCACCCTGGTCGCCCAGGCCTGCCGGGTGCTGGCCGCCCGCGGGCTGGCCGACGGCATCCTCGGGCACGTCAGCCTGCGCATCGACACCCACCGGCTGCTGGTTCGCTGCCGCGGCCCGCAGGAACGCGGCCTTGCGTTCACCACCGACGCCGATATCCGGTTGGTCGATCTCGACGGGCAGGCGGGTGCGACCGGCGAGCTCGACCGCGGCTACGCCCCACCCAACGAGCTGCCACTGCACACCGAGGTGCTGCGCGCCCGTCCCGAGGTCGCCGCCGTGGTGCACGCCCACCCGCCCGACGTCGTCGCCGCCGACCTGGCCGGCCTCGCGATCCGCCCCATCGTCGGCGCATTCGACATCCCCGGCGCCCGGCTCGCCGCGGGCGGGATCCCCACCTATCCTCGCGGTGTCCTGATCCGCGACCGACGCCTTGCCGCCGACATGGTCGCCGCCATGGGCGGGCGGCCCGTCGTGCTGCTGCGCGCGCACGGCCTCACCAGCACCGGCCGCGGCGTCGAACAGGCCGTGTTGCAGGCGATCAGCATCGACCGGCTCGCCCGGCTGTCGCTGCGCATCACCGGCGCCGGCGGCACCCTCACCGACCTGCCGCCGGAGGACCTCGCCGAGCTACCCGACCTCGGCGCGTCGTTCACCACCGCCACCGCCTGGCGCCACGAGCTCGCCCGGCTCGATGGGGTGCCGGCTCAGGAGGCGGGCATCTGCGGGGTGTCGTCGTAGATCTCCTCGACCGTGTCGAGGTGGGCGAGCATGAGCCGGCTGAACCGGGTGCGGCTGCGGCGGCGGAGGGCCTCGAGGAGTTGCTCGTGCTCGCGCAGAATGTGCGGCCAGTCCGCGCGCGTGCTCATCGTGAACGCGGGCACCCGCTCCCCCATCCGGACCAGGGAGATGATGAGCGCCTCGAGAACCGGGTTACCGGTGGCCTGGACCAAGAGCTCGTGGAACTCCAGGCTCAGCCGCAACATCTCGTGGTCGTCGAGGCCCGTCTGGATGCCGGTACGGAAGCGGTGCAGGTTGTCCTGGAGCCGCTGGTGCAGGTCGGGTCCGCTGTTGGCGAGGATCGCCGCGCTCAGCGCGGGTTCGAGGACGCGTTTCGCGGCGAGGTAGTCGGGCAGCTCCACCCCACGGTGGCGGAAGAGGTTCTCGAAGGCCCGGCACACCGCGTCGATCCCCGGCTCCAGCACGAATGTCCCGCCGCCCGCCCCGACCTGGACCTCGACGAGGCCCTCGTGCTCGAGGTTCATCGTGGCCTGGCGGACCACGGCGCGGCTGACGCCGAACTCGCTCATCAGCTCGCGCTCGGTGGGGAGCCGGTCGCCGGGAGCGAACCGGCCGGACAGGATGGCCTCCCGCAGCTGGGCGGCGACGTCCTGGTACAGCCGCGTCTGCCTCGCCGGCTTGAACGTCGTCACCAACCGCCTCCGCCGTCTGCCCTGTCGCAACATCCTAGTGAGTGAGCAGCTCCCGGCGCGTCACGCGTGGACACGCACGCTGATCGGGCCGAACGAGGCGGAGAGGCCCTGCCCGCGCAGCGAGCGACTGCGTCCGTCGGCGACGGGGTGCAGCGTGATCAGGCCGAGTCCGACGTTGACCCGGGTGGGGATCTCGACGCCGCGCACGTCGTGGACCAGGTGCCCGTCGACGCGCCATTCGGCGGCGCCGCGGCGGGCGTCGAGGGTGATCTCGTAGCGGTGCGCCAGGCCGGGCGCGACCTCCAGGCCCGCGAGCGGGTGCTCGATGACGTAGGTGAACGGGCGCCCGACCCCGGGCATCGGCAGCCGTTCGTAGATCGAGAAGACGGTGTCGCCGGTCGCGCAGGCGTCGAACACCCAGCCGGAGGCCATGTCGAGCACGTTCATGGAGGCGAAGCCGTCGCGGTAGTCGCGTGGCGCGGCGTTGATGCCGGTGGCCGCCATCTCCATGGCGAAGGTGGCGGCGCCGCCGGTGGGCACGGTGAAGGATTCGGTGGACAGCAGCAGGTGCTTGGGGTTGTCCATGATCTGGACCTGGTCGTGCGCGCGTTCGAAGCGCTCGACGTGGATGCTCAGGGTCCCGTCGTCGACCTGGGTACGGGCGCCGGGTTCCGCGCACGTCCACGCGGTCCCGTCGGGACCGGGTGGGTACTGCAGGTAGCACCAGCGGGACATGTCCAGCTCGGGACCGGTGAACTCGTCGTAGACGGTGGTCGGGCCGGCGGTCTGGGTCATGGTGGACTCCCTGAGCGGCGACGGTCAGGCCGGCTGGCCGACGCTGGGGTGAATGTCGAACTGGCCGGTCTCCATGAGCCTGCCGATCTCCCGGCCCGCGGGTGTGAGCGACAGCGGCGCGCGGGTCTCGAGCAGCCAGGCCTCGTAGCCCTCGGGCACGTCCTCCTCGGGGCCCTGGTGGATGATGCCCTTCGGCGTCCAGGTCACGGTTCCGGGCTTGTCGACCGCGCCGTAGTGACCGGGGCCTGCCACGTAGAAGATGACCTCGTCGTAGTCGGCGTTGTGGTGGATCGGCGGCCGGTCGCTGCGCCGGTTGCCCAGGTAGTAGACCATCGTCCGGGTCGTCGTGTCGTTGATCAGCCGCGGCGGCATCAGACCGCCCTTCTCGACGCCGAGGCCGTGCACGTTCTCGATGTTGAACCGGCGGACGATCGGCGCGCCGAGGACCGCGAGGCTGGGCAGCGGGTCGTAGTCGTAGAAGTACGAGGTGAACTCGCGGCCGTGCCGGATGATGATCTCGTACTCGCCGGGTCCGCGGTCGATCGAAGGATCCGGCACGGGGGCGTCGACGTGCAGCTCGACGTTGAGCACCCCCGGTGCGTTCTCCGGGTCCACGGCGAGCTGGCTGTCGGTGACCACGATCATCTCGCGCAGCGGCGAGTCGATCCGGGCGTAGCGGTAGGTGACCGCGCGCGGCAGCAGCACGAAGTCACCGGCCCTGACCTGCAGAACCCCGAAGTCGGTATGCAGCTCACCGGCGCCTTCGAGGACGTAGTGCAGCTCGTCGGCCAGCACGTTGCGGACGGCGAACGCGGTCGGCTCGCTGCGCCGCGCCACCTCCACGGTGACCCCGGCCCCCTTCAGCACCGCCACCGGCAGGGCCCGCGACTCGGCGAAAGCCGCGTCCGCCACGTCGTACACGTCGAAGCGACGCGGCGCGTAGCTCCCCTGCACTCGCGTGTAGGGCGGTGAGTACTGGGCCCGCGCGATCGTCGCCATCGGTCCGGCGAACCCGTTGCGGGTGTAGAGATCGATGTTGGGGGGCTTGCCTGGTCCGGGTCCGTCCGTCGGCGCGCTCATCGGCGTCCTCCTGTCCTCATCGTTCTCGTCGCGGTGCGTGGTCAGGCTGCTCCGTCGAGACGCGGCAGCACCGCCTTGGAGATCAGCTCGACGTCCCCGGGAAGGTCCTGGCTGTAGAGCAGGACGTTCACGTGCCGTGCACCCGCCTCGCCGAACCGGCCGAGGGTGTCGAGCCAGCGCTCGGGGGTTCCGCACAGGCAGGCGAAGGCGAACTGCTCCAGCGGCGCACCGAACAAGGAGCGGATGGCCGGGCCCAGCACCGCCTCCGCCTCGTCCTCGGTACGACCGATCGCCGCGAAGACGTACGCCGCGGCGGTCAGATCGGCCGGGTCGCGTCCGACGGCCCGGGCGTGCCCGACGACCTCGCTCCAGCCCGCACCGAACTGGTCCGGCCCGGCGAACACTGACAGCCAGCCGTCACCGAGCCGACCCGCCCGCCGGTGGGCGCCCGGCGAGTTTCCGCCGACCCAGATCGGGATCGGCGTCTCGGGTCGGGGCAGCAGATCGACCCCCTCGCATCGGTACCCGGGGCCGTCGTGGGTCACCCCGCCCTCGCTCCACAGCCGGCGCAGCAGGCCGATGTACTCATCGGTCAGCGGAGCCCGCCGCGCCGGCGCGATCTCGGCGAGGTGGTACTCGGCGGGGTTGAGCCCACCGAGCCCGATCCCGGCGATCAGCCGCCCGCCCGACAGGAACTGTGCCGTGGCGAACGCGTGGGCGGTGTACACGGGGTTGCGGCGCCCCACCGCCAGCACCGACGTGCCGATCCGCGCGATCCTGGTCCGCGCGGCCACCGCACCGAGCAGCGTCAGCGAGTCGAGCCATGGGACGCCGGCCAGGGTCCGGTCGGTGACCCAGACCGAGTCGAACCCCGACGCGTCGGCGATCTCGACGGCCGGCCAGAGCACCTCGGGCCGGACGGCCGGTGGCAGGACCAGACCGACGCCCGGCGGCGTGGATCCCGGTGAGCTCCCCACGACCCCTCCCCGCGTATGACGTGGACCACAGTGAAGACCGAAAGATTCAAACTTTCAAGGGGTCGAGAGGAGATTTCTGTTTCTCAGAAGTTGTCCCCGACTGGCTCCTTGTCGTGCCGACCCCCGGTGGGTACCGTCCGCCCGAACATTGAACCTTTCCATCTTCTTCGCCACTGGTCCCGGCCTACCGGCCGCCGAAGGGAGCCACCGTGAGCCAGCCGTCGACCCTTCCCTCGTTGTGGGACGCCGCTCGCGAGGAGATGGAGGGCTACGCCTTCCATGCGCAGCCGACCGTCCAGCCTCCCTGGGAGGTGCCGGAGCGGATCGCGATCAACGTCGCCGTCGCCGGACGCGCCGGTGCCGGCTCCGCACCCGACCACCCCGTCGACCTGGAGGAGTACGTCGACGCCGCCTCGCAGGTCATCGAGGCCGGCGCCTGCGGGGTGCACATCGACTTCACCTGGGTCACCGACTCCATGGGTCGCCGGCTGGACAAGGACCTGCCGCCGACCGAGACCTACGGGCTGGTGCTCGAGCCGCTGCGGGCCCGGTTCGGCGACGCGTTCGTGGCCAACCTCAACGTGCTCAACGGCGCCACCTTCGAGGAATGCCTGAGCCCCGCGGTGGCCGGACAGGCCGAGGTCGCGCCCTGTGCCGCAGGGCACCCCGAGGCCTTCGTCAAGCCCGCAGTGGCGACGCTGCTGGAGCACGGCGTCAGCCCCGAGATCGTCATCCACAGCTCGGGTGAGGTCGAGCTGGCCAAGCGCCGGTTGTTCGACCCCGGCATCCTCACCGGCCCCCGCACCAACTGGATCGTCCTGTACGGCCTGCCCGTCGACGCCGGTCGGACCTTGATCTCCGGCGCCTGGGTCAACGACACCCGGTCGATGGCCACCCACCTGTTCCTGATGGTCGACCAGATCCGCCAACTCGACCCCGACGCCGCCATCACCGTCTGCAACGCCGGCCGGGCTGGGCTCTACATCACCACCCTCGCGACCATGATGGGCCTGAACATCAGGGTGGGCCTCGAGGACAGCCTCTGGAAGCACCCGAACGCAGACGAGATCAACAAGAGCAATCTCGAGCTGTTCTCCCGCGCCCGCACGATCGCCCAGGAGCTCGGTCGCCAGCCCGCCACCGCCGACGAGTACCGAGCCATGATCGGTCTGCCGAGACGAGGCTGACGGCAGGGCGGGAGACCATGGACGCGCGCCAAGGGGTGAGGCGTGACCTCGCCGAGCTACCCGACCTCGGCGCGTCGTTCACCACCGCCACCGCCTGGCGCCACGAGCTCACCCGGCTCCGACGAAGCTGACGCGAACGCGGCGATCGTCGCCTCCGGCACCCCGTCCCAGCTTCCCGCGACCGGCATCGGGAACACCACCGGCAGGTCGATCCCGGCACACCGGTAGTCGGCCAGCTGCCGCCGGCATGTCGCGGGGTCGCCGTAGATCACGAACGCGTCGACGACGGACTGGGGCACCGCCTGGGCGGCGCCCTCAGTGTCTCCCGCGGCCAGTCCCCGCTGCATCTCCTCCAGCTCGGCGACCGTCGCGTGCTCGGCGAACAGCAGCACCGCCGAGGGGTGCCGGAGGAACCGCAGCACCACCGCCCGGGCCGCGGCCTCCGCGCGCCGCGGATCCTCGGCCACGCAGCACTGGAGCACGCAGCTGATCGAGACCTCGTCCGGGTCGCGACCGGCGTCGGCCGCGGTGCGGACCGCACCGTCCGCACCGCGGCAGCGGCCTGCTGCGGCGACATCAGGTTGAGCACGACGCCGTCCGCGATCTCGCCGGCGAGCGCCGCCATCCGGGGCCGCAGCGCGGCCAGGTACACCGGCACCCGGGGCCGCGCCGGCGGCCGGTCGAGCGGCAACGGCGCGGCCAGCCGGTATACCGGCCCGTCGTAGGTCTCACCACGGTGGACGGCCCGGACGACCCCGACGTAGTCGCGCAGCATCGCCAGCGGCGGCACCCGGGGCAGCCCGAGCTGATGGTGGTTCAGCGCAGGCGTCGCGACGCCGAGGCCGAGCACGAACCGGCCACCCGACTGCTCGTCGAGCGTCGCCGCCGTCATCGCGGCGAGCGCCGGCGGGCGCAGGTGCGCGTTGGCGATCGCGGTCCCCACCACGACCCGCTCGGTCGCCTCGATCACCGCCGGGCACAGCGCCAGCACGTCGCTGCCGCCCTCGGCGAGGAACACCGCCGCGTATCCGGCCTGCTCGGCACGCCGGGCCAGGCTGCCCAGCTCGCGCGCCGACAGCCCGGTCCTGGTGGGCAGCGAGATCCCGAGCAGATCCGACATGAGCACCTCCCGTTTCACCGGTGTGCAGAAAAGTCTTCCGCAGATTGCGTCGCGAAACTAGGCTCGGTTGCATTCCGCAGCGACGAGGAGGCCCGATATGGGTGAGTTCCAGTTCGGTGGGGTCAACCACCTGGCGCTGGTCTGCTCGGACATGCAACGGACCGTCGACTTCTACACGAACGTGCTCGGGATGCCGCTGGTGAAGACCATCGAGCTGCCGCGCGGCCTTGGACAGCACTTCTTCTTCGACTGCGGCGGCGGTGACACGCTGGCCTTCTTCTGGTTCCCGGACGCCCCCGACGGCATCCCGGGGGTCTCCGCGCCGGCGGCCCGTCCCGACCAAGGCGAGATCGTCAGCGCCGTCGGCTCGATGAACCACGTCGCGTTCAGCGTGCCGCCCGAGACGTTCGAGGACTGTCACCGCAGGCTCGCCGCCAAGGGCGTCGAGGTCAGCCCGATCCTCGACCACGACGACAGCCCCAGCGGACGGGCGAGCGAGCTGCACCCCGGTGTGTTCGTCCGGTCCTTCTACTTCATCGACCCCGACGGCATCCTGCTCGAGCTCGCCTGCTGGCTGCGCAGTTTCACCGTCGACGACGTGCGGCACGCGCCGCGCACGGCGGCCGACCGAACGGCTCCCGCGTCGATCTGATGATCCCGGCCGCCCCGATCCGCGCGGCGTGGGCCGCGCTGCGCCCGTGACCGACGTCCGCCGCGAGTTCCTCGGGCTGCCCTCCCCGCTGGCCCCGCGGGCGGGCGCAGGCGGGTACCCCTGCCAGGGCGTCTACCACGCCCCGACCGGCCGTCGACCCCGCACCGCATTCATCGCGACGCACTACAACGTCGACTTCGCCGAGCACTACCTGGCCCCATACCTGGCCGAGCGCGGCTACGGCTTCCTCGGCTGGAACACCCGGTTCCGCGGCGCCGAGGCCTACTTCCTGCTCGACCACGCACTCGCCGAGATCGCGGTCGGGGTGGGCTGGCTGCGCGAACAGGCCGGTGTCGAGCAGGTCGTGCTGCTGGGCAACTCCGGCGGGGGCTCGCTGATGGCCGCCTACCAGTCGCAGGCCGTCGCGCCGAACGTCACAGCCTCGAGCACCAAGGCTGCCGACGCCATCGCCGACCTGCCCGCCGCCGACTTCTACATCGCGCTGGCCGCCCATCCGGGGCGACCCGAGGTGCTCACCGCCTGGATGGATCCCTCGGTGAGCGACGAGACCGATCCGCTGTCCCTCGACCCGGCGCTGGACCCCTTCGACCCGGCCAACGGGCCCCCGTTCTCGGTGGAGTTCCAGCGCCGCTACCGGGCGGCCCAGCGGGCCCGCAACCAGCACATCACCGACTGGGTGCACGCCGAGCTCGAGCGGCTGGCCACGACCCGCGCGACCGATCGGCTCTTCCAGACCTACCGCACCTGGGCCGACCTGCGGATGATAGACCCCGAGATCGAGCCGTCGGAACGTCCCCCGCGGCACTGCTACCGCGGCGACCCACAGGCCGCGAACTACGGAGTCACCGGCATCGCGACGCAGTCCACGCTGCGTACCTGGCTGTCGATGTGGAGCCTGCAGACCTCGCAGTGCCGCGCCGCGCCGCATCTGGCCCGGATCAGCGTGCCCTCGCTCGTCGTGCACGCCCGCGGCGACGCCGGAGTCCATGAGGACGATGCGCGCGGCATCCTCGACGGGCTCGCCGCCGACGACAAGACCCTCGAGCTGCTGGCCGGAGACCACTACTTCACCCAACCGGCCGGAGCCCGATCCCAGCTGGCCGACCTGCTCGGTGGCTGGCTGGGCCGGCGCGGGGCGTGAGATCGAACGCGACCAACGTCGGTCTAGGCGCGGCTGAAGGACTGCAGGATCGGTTCGCCGTCGGAGCTCGCGCCGACGACGAACCGGTACGGTTCGCGGGTCGTCACGCCGTCCTTGCGGGTGAACACGATCGTGGCCGCTACCGCGTTGTTCCCGACCGGCCGCGCCGACTCGACCGCCACCGCGCTGAGCCGGTCGTAGAAGCTGCGATAGCCCTCGATACCGCCGGACTGCGCCCGCGCGGTGGGACTGAGCAGCGCGAACGCCTGGTCGACCTGGTTCGGCAGCATCCCGTAGTAGCGCTGCACGAAGGCCACGGCGTCACCGGCGACGACCGGGGCGGAGGTGGTCGCCGGGGCCGTCGTCGGCGTGGGGCTCGGACGGGTTGCGGGCGGGCGCGTCGTGGTCGGTGCGGCGGCGCTCGTGGCGGGTGCGGCCGCAGTGGGTGGGAGGGCACCGCTCGCGGTGGTACCGGACGTGCGCAGCAGCCCGATCACGACGCCCACGGCCACGACCAGCAGCACCAGCGAGCCGATCAGGATCGGGATCCGCAGCCGCCGGCGGCGGTCGGCACCATCCGGTGCGGCCGAGGCGTCCCCCGGGGTGCTCCCCGGGGGCGAGGGCGGCCCGGGGAACGCCGCGACGGGGACCTCGGTCAGCGTCGGTGGGCTCAGCCGCGCGGGAACCGGGCTCGCGGGACCCGGCTCGACGAGCACCGCGGTGTCGCCCTCCACCGCGGGACCGGTCGGGACGCGGTCCGCCGCAATCGCGGCCAGCGCGTCGCGGGCCTGTGCGGCGGTCGGGCGGCACTCCGGGTCGATCGCGAGCAGCCGCATGAGCAGCGCCGTCAACGGGCCCGCCTCGGTCGGGGGACGCACAGCACCGGTGGCGACCTTGTGCAGCAGGGCATAGGCGTTGTCGTCGAGCCCGAACGGCGGCTCGCCCTCCACGGATGCGTAGAGCGTGGCGCCGAGCGCGAAGATGTCCGAGGCAGACGTGGGTTGCTGGCCGCGAGCGACCTCGGGTGCGAGGAATGCGGGCGTCCCGGCGATCATGCCGGTGCGGGTGAGCTGGACGTCGTCGACTGCCCGGGACACCCCGAAGTCGGTGATCTTCACGCGACCGTCCTCGGCGATGAGCACGTTCCCCGGCTTGATATCGCGGTGGACCACGCCCGCCGAATGCGCGGCGACCAGCCCGTCGGCGACCTGCCGGCCGAAGGCGGCGACCTCGCGCGGCGGCAGCGGGCCCTTCTCGGCCAGCACCGCGGCCAGCGACCGCGAGGGCAGGTACTCCATGACCAGCCACGGCCGGTCGTCGTGCACCACGACGTCGAACATGCTGATGACATGCGGGTGCTGCAGGCGCGCACCGATGCGGCCCTCGCGCAGGATGCGCTGGCGGGCCTCCTCCAGCGCGTCGCCGCCGGAGGCACTGGGCGAGGCGGCCGCGAGCAGCTCCTTGACCGCGACGGTGCGGTTGAGCAGCTCATCGGTCCCCCGCCAGACCGCCCCCATCGCTCCGGCACCGATGCGCTCGTCGAGCCGGTAGCGATTCCCGACGCGGGTGGCATCGGAGTCGGACGGGCTCATGGAACTCCAGCGTAGGGATCGCAAGGACAGGCTCGGCCCACCGGGCCCCTTGATCCTATCGATCGAAAAGGTGTCCGCGGCGGCGGCATCCGCCACCCCCGGTGATCGCGCGTTGACCGCATCGACGAAGCGCCGCTGACATGATGCACCGTCACCGGCTCAGCGCGGCAGACCCAGTTTTTTACTGGACTGAGACTCCCGAAGCGGGAGTGTCCATGGGTTCGTGTTGGTCATCGGGCTCCTTGTGGGTCGGTTGCCGAGCGGCTCGTGGGCATGCCGAGTTCGGTCCAGCTGGGCGTGGAACTCGTGCGGGCGCGGGTGCGGTCGAGGCGGACGAGCTTGGATTTGGTCTGCTCGAGGCTGTGTTGGAGTCCTTGGATCTCGCCGAGCCAGCCGTTGTGGCGGGCTTCGTCGATGCGGTCGGCGAGGTTGCGGGTGATCTCGATGAGGCGGGCGCGTTGGCGGGGATCGACCCGCAGCATGGGGCAGCGGATGCAGGCGTGTTCGTGTTTGCAGGGGCTGCCGTAGGGGCGTCCGCAGGTGCCGAGTTCGAGCTTGCGCAGTTCGAAGTGCTGTTCGAACTCGCGCCACTCGTCGTCGGTGGGTTCGCGGTATTCGGCCGCCGGCTGAGGTGTGTCCGAGTTAATGAAGCAGCCGGGCGATGGAATACCCGACCACGAGCGGGTAGTGATCATCGGTGGTCCTTGCTCGTGTTTCGAC
>NZ_AUII01000048.1 GCF_000423625.1 Pseudonocardia asaccharolytica DSM 44247 = NBRC 16224 | reverse complement strand
TGGATCTCTGATCCGATCGTCGGAGGTCGACACGACTCGTACTGCCTGAAGGGTTCAGGCGTCCTACGGACGCTTGACCCAAGCAACTGGATAGGCGACAAGGGATACGTCGGCAACGGCATGGATACGCCCATCAAGAAACCGGAGTGCCGTGACCTTCTCGACTGGGAGAAGGATTTCAACACTCAAGTCAATAAGATTCGCTACCGCATCGAACAGGTCATCGCCAACCTCAAGAGCGGGCGCATCCTGCACACCGACTACCGCCGCCCGCTCGCAACGTTCGCGGAGACCATTTCAACCGTAGTTGCACTCCACTTCTATGCACTCGCGTGAATAACCCTCAATGAAACCCAACGCGGTCGCTTTCGGCCGAGCCCGGGGCACCGACATGATGTCGGAACGCACCTTGCACATCTGCTTCACACGCCACCGGGGCGTCGCCGCAGACACTCCGGTTTGAGACTGAAACCGGAGCGATGACGACCGGACACGTCGACGGGCATGGTGGCCACGGTCACGGAACCTCTCCACTGAATTACCGGCGCTTCTGGCGGTGTTGAACAATTGCCGCGGCCGCGTCGAACGGGTGAGTTACAACCTCTCGGCCTGGGTGCGGTGGCGCGGCGTATCGCGGTCGAGGCCCGGGTGGTAGCGACAGCATCGAGGAGTTGCGCGCATCCCGCAGCAGCACCTCGATCACTCCCGATCGCGTTGGCGGCCGAGAGCCCCTCGGAGTCAGCTTTGCAGCGGTGAGAGGTCGATGGCGGCCGAGTTCTGGCACACAGTTGATATGAGGCATCAACGGAGCGATCAAGTGTCCATGACGGCCAGGCTCCAGGCCCTTGACCCGCCCCGGGGGCGGACGCTCCGCCTTCGACGGAGTCGCAACCGCACACCGGACCAGACCGCCATCAGCGCCCACGCCAGCCCGAGTTCGTCGGGCCCGCCTCGTAGGCCACTGCCACCCTGAGCGCCGGGGAACTGATCGGGGCCCTCAGTCGTTGGACAAGGTAGGTCGTTCAGTTTCGGTGTTCGTGTGTTGCACGCTCGCGGGGACAAGCGGTGTCGAGGGCCAGCATCAACAGGAAGCCGGCCAGCGCCGCCAGGGCCGACCGGGCCCCGCACGGTGCGGGGCCCACCACCTGCGAGGAGCAGACACATGGCACAGGGAACTGTGAAGTGGTTCAACGGCGAGAAGGGCTTCGGCTTCATCTCGGTCGACGGGGGCGGCGCTGACGTCTTCGTCCACTACTCGGAGATCGACGCCGGCGGCTATCGCAGCCTCGACGAGGGACAGCGCGTGGAGTTCGAGGTCGGCCAGGGCGCCAAGGGCCCTCAGGCCACCGGCGTGCGCGTCGTCTGATCTACGATCCGGTCAGGAGCCCGCTCTCCCTTCGGGGAAGCGGGCTCCTGACCGGATCCGCCACATCCGCCTCGGCCGCATCGCGGCGCACCCTCCACCAGCCGAGGAGTGCCGCAACAACCTGACCACTGCCCCCGATCGCCGTGCCTCCGAGCGGGGGTCCCGCAACGGGGACCTCGGACGCATCACACCCTCGGCGGTGGGTATGTCCTGAACGTGGCGGTGACCGGCGGGTTCGATAAATCGGTGGTGTCTGACCCGCTCGCCCGCCACGGGCACGGCGACGTCCGCGGCCAGCCCGACGTGTCCCGGGGTGAGGGCCCCGAGCCCGGGCCCAGCTCCGACCAGCACGCCGCAGCCCAGTCGGCGGGTACACCAGCGCAGACTGCGCCGCAGAGCCGCGATATCCCGGACTCATCGGATGACCGGCTTCGGGGTGCCGGAGGGATCGGGCCGGGGCCGCAGGCCCGTGGGCCGCGGCCGGTCGGTGGACTGCCTGCCGCCGTGGGGGACGAGGTCGACCACGACGCGGATCGGTGGCTGGTCACCAAGGTCCGCGGCGGCGACGTGGAGGCCTATGAGGTGCTGATCCGGCGGCATCGAGACCGGATCTTCCGAATCGCGCTGCGCATGCTGGGCAATCCGCACGACGCCGAGGACGTCACGCAGGACGTGATCATCCAGCTCTGGACCGCGGTGGCCGGGTTCACCGGGAACGCCACGTTCACCACCTGGCTCTACCGCATCGTCGTCAACCGGTGTTTGAATCGCCGGCGCCACACCCACCGTATCCAGCCGCTCAGCGAAGCCGATCACCCGTCGGCAGCCGGCGCGGATGAGGCCGTGCTCGCTCGACAGCGGGCTCAGGCCACGCTGGCGGCGATGGCGACACTGCCGCCGGAGCTGCGCGTCGCGCTGGTGCTGTACCAGTTGGAAGGGCTGTCCTACCGGGAGGTTGCGACCATCCTCAAGGTCTCCGAGCCCGTGGTGCGGGGCCGATTGTCCCGGGCCCGGCGAAATCTGCTGAACCAACTGCGGGACTGGATATGAGCGGAACGGCAAATGAGCAGCGGTGAGCTGCGCGGCGCGCGGCTGGCCTGTGGCGCCGAGGCCGACGATCTGCTCGCCCAGGTGGCCGAGGGCCGGGCCGGTGAGCGCACCCCGCATCAGCGGCTCTGCCCGCACTGCCAGGCCACCCTCGCCGAGTACGACCGAGCGTGGGCCCCGGTCCGCGAGCTGGCCGCCCGGAAGGTCCACGCCCCGGGGGAGATCGTGGAGGCGGCGCTGCGCCACATTCGCGGCGCAGCGGAAAACCCCACGTACGGGTTGCTCACCAACGGCGACGGCATCACCCGGATCGCCGCTCGGGTCGTGGCCGTCACCGCCCGCGAGACCGCGGCCCGGGTATCCGGAGTGCGGGTCGCCCTGAGCCGCCTGCCCGCCGCCGATACCCGCAGCGACCAACAGGCCGACGCCGGGGTGGCCGGAGAGAGCACCGCGATCAAGCTGACGCTGGCTGCGGACTACGGCCAGGATCTGCACGCACTGGCCGAGCGGATCCGCAGCGAGGTCACCAACGAGGTCCGCACGCTGACCGGGCTCGACCCGGTCGTCGTCTCCGTCGTCATCGACGACGTCTTCTCCTGACCAGCCGCCTCCCAGCCCGCCAGGGCTCCATCCTCCTACTGTGGTGTATATCACACTCTAGATGCGCTCGATCATGTGCGGTCCGGGGGCACCGGGTGTCTCACAGGTAGTGGCATACCACCCACGACACCGAGGCCGCTCCGGGAAGATTCGCCAGCACCTTCCCGGCCACAACCTCCCGATAGCTGAAGGAGATCGATAGCTGATGACTACCCCGAACATCTCGGCCGCGAGCGACACCGCGGGTTCGAGCAGCCCGCAGACCTCGCGCAACGAGGCAACCGCATCGACCCGCGCGCCGGCCACGGCTGCGGGTCGCGCCAGCGATCTGGAAACCAGCCAGGGCAAGACCACGATCGCCGACACCGTGGTATCGAAGATCGCCGGGTTGGCCACGCGGCAGGTCACCGGAGTCGCCGGCTTCGGCGGCGGCGCGGCGCGCGCGATGGGCGCGGTCCGTGAGCGCATCCCGGGCGCGCGGGCCAGCAGCAGCCAGGGAGTGGCGGTCGAGGTCGGCGAACGCCAGGCCGCGATCGACCTCACCATCGTCGTGGAATACGGGGTGGCGATCGTCGACCTGGCCCGCGCGATCCGGCGCAACGTGATCGGCTCCATCGAGCAGATGACCGGCCTGGAGGTCGTCGAGGTCAACATCAGCGTGGTCGACATGCAGCTGCCCGGCGAGGACACCGGCGAGGAGCAGGTCCGGCAACCGGCCCGCGTCGAATAACTCTGTCTCCGTGACCGTCGATCTGGCCAACCTGGTCCCCCCGGCCGCCGCGCCGATCGGGCGCGAGATCGACCGGCGGGTGGACCCGATCGTGGCCGCGGTGCTGGCCTGTCCGCTGGTCGCCAGCTTGCACCGCGGCCGGGACGGCCAGGCTGTGACCTATCTGCCCGGGCGGCGGGTCACCGGCATCCGCATCACCGCCGACGAGGTGGCCATCCATGTCGTCGCCCGCTACCCCGCGGTCATGGATCAGGTCGCCGGCCAAGTCCGCCGTGCGGTCGCGCCCCTTGCGGCGGGGCTGCGGGTCGAGGTGGCCATCGAAGACCTCGCCGTTCCCGGTGAACCATCGCCGAACCCGCGACCCGAACTCCCCGGCATCACCGCCGGCACCACAAAGCCCAAGGAGCCCTGACCCATGAACGGTACCCTGATCGGCCTGCTCACGGGGTTGGCACTCGGTTTCGCCGGCGCGTTCGGCGGGCTGGTCGCCTTCCTCATCGTGCTCGTCCTCGGCGCTGTCGGCCTGCTCGTGGGCCGCTGGGCCGACGGCGCGCTGGACCTGTCGAGCCTGACCGGCTCCGGTCGGGACCGGCTCCGTTGATGCCCCCGCCGGCCACCGGCTGCTCGGGGTGCCCACCCGCCGCGAAGATCCCGACCTGGCACCGCAGGTTCGGGCTACGGCCCATGGCAGGGTCTGCTCGCTGCAGGCTCGGCTGTGGGTGTGTTATCCCGCCCCGGTCGCACGGGTCGCCGAACAGATCCGCGCACACCTGATCGACCGACTCGGCGAGCTGGCCGGCCTTCAGGTCCGCGAGGTCGACATCACGGTCACCGCGCTGCACCACCCACACCCCCTGGCCGGGTGATCGAATGATCCGACGCCCCCGCCGCAGCCTGCCCGCGACCCTGCTCGCCCTGGTGCTGCTCGCCGCCGCCGTGCTGGTCGCAGCGACGCCGCCGACACCCCTGGTGTGCCGAGCAGGTTGGTAGCCGGCTCGACGAGCGGCTCACCGACATCGCCCTAGCCCGCCGCCCCCGGCTGCGGATACGGGTCTCCCCGCACAGGAGCACCTGATGGCCGGCCCCAACCGCCCTGCCCGCCTCAACCGCGCTCTGCTGATCCTGTTCGGGCTGCTGTTCTTCGCCGCCGGTGTCTTCGTGCTGACCACCGGGCTCGCGGTGCTGCCTGCGATGCGCCCCGACGACCCTGGGATCCCCACCCAGCTCGCGCTGCCGGGCTGGGCATCGTGGGCCGCGGTCGTCGCCGACACCGCCGCCCCGCTTGCCGCCGAGATCGAAACCTATCCCCGGGGTGCACAAGGCAACCGCCCGGCTCTCCGGCAGCCGCACCCAGCCGGTGCTGCATCTCGTGGTCGCCACCCAGGACCTGGCCGACATCAGCGGATTACGCGACCGCATCGAGACCCAGGCACTACCCGGCTGCGCCACGCTCTCGACATCGACGCCCTCCCGGCCGACCTGCTGCTGCACCTCGACGAAGCCCGTCGCCGCCGCGTCTAACGATCATGCTCTCAACGTGCCTGTCGCGCCCGGAGGCCGCGAACGGACCGTCGATCGGTACCAGACGCTGCTCGACCAGGCCGGATTCCGCCTCACCTGACCAGGCCCACCGGAACCGACGTGTTCATCATGGAGGCGGCGTCAGTACCGCATGTTGCCCGTTGAGACACGCCGACCCAAGCCCCGTCGTCTCCGCGACCACCGGGAGGTCAGCATGTCGATGCTTCAGTTCGACGAGGACGCCGCGCGCAACATCCAGCGCGTCTACTCCACCCCGGACGTCGTGCAGCAGCGCGCCGAGGTGCTTGCGCTGCTCGCGCCCCGGCCGGGGGAACGCATTCTCGATGTGGGCTCGGGGCCCGGTTTCTGGTGGCGTCGTTGGCCGACGCCGTCGGGTCGAGCGGCTCCGCCGCGCCGGGTTCCGGGTGACCGGCCGGTCGCTGATTCCCCTGTTCAACCCGACCCATGACCAGGACGCCTACAGCGCGCTGATCATGGGCATGATCGGACGGCTCGTCACCGGTCGCCCGGGGATCACGTCCGTGGACGTCGACGCCTGGATGGCCGATTTGCGGGAGCGCGGAGCGGACGACGACTACCTGTTCAGCGTCAATCGGTACTGCTTCGTCGCCGCCGCGGAGTAGCGAGCCACCGGGGCTAACACCGAAGCTCCGCCTCGCGATCAAGTTGTCGTGAGGAAACGATCAGGGAGCCTGCCGTGAGACGGGTGCTGCTGGCTCCGGCGCTGCTGGCCGTTCTGGCCGTCGGTGGATGCGGCGGGAACGTCACCGGCCCCTTGTCCGCCGTCTCGGCCAAGGACGAGCGCGCCAAGGACGAGCGCCATGAGCGATGCGATGCCGCCACGAAGACAGTCGTCGATGGGCTCGCCGCGATCCTGAAGAGGATCGATACCGAACCACCTCGCAACGCGCGGGCCGCGCTGAGCGATGAGACCGGCTCGGCCATCCAGGGCCTCGTTCTCGATCTCGTCGACCGATGCGAGCAGCCGCTCCTCGAGCCCGCGCTCGTGAACGTCATCACCGGGGTGGCTGGCCACGACTCCGCAACCGCGTTGGGTCGGGTGTTCAGGTCCAAGACGCTCGACGGTCTGTGCCGCATGACGCGCGATGCCGGCTACCAGTTCACCGCGCAGGCCGGGGTCGTCTGCGGCGGGCGCTGACCCCGCCCGGCGGGCGCCGCGGTAGCGGCGAGGGTCCTCGGTCGTGACGACCGTGCGAGCCACGCCTTCGAACTCCAGCATCCGGGTCAGCTCCGGTACGGGCAGCAGCCCGCGCGGCCGCTGCCCGCCGGTCATCGCGATCGCGGTGTTGTAGAGCAGCTTGTAGGTCAACTCGCCCCGGACGCGACGGCCTGGCGCAGCGCCAGCTGCCCGGAGTGGAAGAACGTGCCGTCACCGACGTTCTGCACGAGCGGCGTCGCTGCGACGAACGGGGCCATCCCGCCCACTGCGCGCCCTCACCGCCCATCTGCGTCATGCCGGTGAACTCTCCGAACCGCTCGTCCATCCTGACGACCATCAGGTGGCAGCCGATGCCTCCGCCGACGAGCGTGCCGCCGGGCACCTGTGTCGAACGGTTGTGCGGGCAGCCGGAGCAGAAGTACGGCTGGCGGGCCGGCACCGGGGACAGACCCAGCGGGCGACCCAGCAGCGAGATCGACTCGCGTCGGCGCGGCAGCCGGTCCATCGCGCGGTCCCTGACGACCCCGGCCAGCCGACCGGTGTCCATGGTGTCCTCGCACCGTCCGCGCACCAGATCGACTACCGGCACGACCGGCTGGGCCGCGGGTTGCACGACGAGGCTCGCGGACCCCTCGGCGACATCGGTCACGATCTTCATCACGGCCCACAGTCCGGAGGCCCGGGACAGCTCCACCGCGTGGTGGGCCAGCTCGATCACCTCCGCGACCGATCCGGGCGCCAGCACCGGGAGAAGAAAGGTCGTGCAGGGCCAGTTCCGACGCACTCGGCAGGGTCGAGGACTTCGAGGACGGGTCGTCGCCGACGAGCACCACGACGCCGCTGTGCGGACCGGTCACGGCGACGTTGCCGTGCCGGATCGCGTCGGCGGCCCGGTCGAGGCCGGGCGCCTTGCCGTACCACCAGCCGGTGATGCCGGTGACGCACGCCTCGGGGCGGCCCTCCACGAGCTGCGAGCCGAGTACCGCGGTGACGACGAGTTCCTCGTTGACCCCCGGTTGGTGCACGACGCCCAGCTCGGCCAGCGTCGCGGCCTGCCGCTCGATCTCGGTGTCCAGACCGCCGAGGGAGCTGCCCGGGTAGCCGGACACGAACCCCGCGGTGTCCAGACCGGCGCGGGCATCGGTCCGCCGTCGCTCCAGAATCGCGCACCAGCGCCTGAAATGCCGGTGAGATGCACCCGCTCCCCGTAGCCGTGGTAGCGCGCGGCGAACGCTCCCGCGTCGGGGCGGGTTAGGGCGGATATTCAGTTGTTCCTTCGTGCGGGACCGGCCGGCGCTGTCGCTGCGAACGCTACGCAGCAGCTGTTCAGATTCATGATCGACAGCATTTTCGTAGTGTTCGCAGCAGATCCGGAGCCGTCAGTTGATGAGCCCGTCGCCGGGGTGGGCCCGCGGGAAGTCGCGGACGTAGCGGAAGAACTTACCCAGGGCGCGATCAGCCTCGATGAGCACGTCCTCCCGGAACCGGATCGTGTCCATGATCGGCGCGTCCTCGTCCTGCAACTGGGTGATCAGTGCCTCGCTCATGCCCAGGATCTGGTCGACCCGCTGCTCGTCGTCGGCGCTGCCGGAGCCCTTGAGGGTGGCGGCGACGTTGAAGCCCCGCGATCCGTTCCCGATCGGGGTGCCGCCGAACGCACCCAGCACCCGGCTGCCGTCATCCCGGGTCATCGTGAGCGTGATCGCATTGTTTCCGAAGCACCTCACATGCTGGCACAGCATGCCGAAGTTCGGCAGCTCCCCGTCGACCTGGTATTCGTACTGGAATCCATCGATGACGATATCGGCGGGATCGTACTCGATCTTCATGCCGTGTAGTTCCCGCAGGTGCTGGAAGTCCATCGAGTTGGTCAGCAACATATAGGGATCGACCCGCCACCGCCGCGTCTCGTGGGCCCGGAACACCAGGTCCTCGGCCGGATAGGTGGGGAAGGCCGGCGGGTCGTAGAGCGGCTCCGTTCCGTTGAACGCCCAGATCAGCCCCATGGATTCAGCGGCCGGGAAGGTGAACAGACGAGCCTGGGAGGGAATACGCTCGACCCCGGCCGGGATCTTCGTGCACATGCCGTCGGGGCCGTACTGCCAATGATGGAACGGACAGCGGACATCATTTCCGCACACATCGCCCACGGACAGGTCCGCTCCGAGGTGCCGGCAATAGGCGCTGTGCACCCTGGCCTGCCCGTCCTCGCCGCGGTAGACGACGACACGTCCGTCGAGGAAGTCCTTGCCGGACAGCCCGCCCTTCTCGATCTCGCTGCTGAGCGCGACGGGATACCAGCACTGGGAGAACCCACCCTCTCCTTCCCGGGGGATGCCCTTCTTGCCGACCGCTCGCGACTGCTCGGTGATCGTCATGATTCCTCCGTCCGTCCGGTGGCGACATCGGCACTGACAAAGACGGGCAGCCCGATGGTGAACAACTCGGTATCCGCCGTCGCAAGATAGGTGACACTCTCCCCCGCATCGATCCGAATCGCGGTGTAGGAGCCATATGTGGTCTCCACGCAGCGCACGGAACCATTGACCACGAAATGCAGCAGCGCCCCCGGGCGCTCCGGCACCCGATGGGTGGCCCCGGCTTCGATTCGCGTGAGCCCGACGGTCGTGCGCCCTTCGCCGAATGTCGCGATATGCTTGTGTGCGACGCCCGGCTCGGATTCCGCGGGCACCCAGGAGAAACTGTCCGGCCACATGCTGATCGGCTGGTCGTAACGAGGCTTCGGATAATCGACGGGCTTGCCGTTCACATGTTCCCAGATGGCCTCGTAGCCGTCCTGGTTGCGGTGGCGGCCCTCGTCGTCCACCCAGCGGAAGATGCCGTTCTCGAACCGTCCGCGTTCGGACAGGGCCTTGTTGCCCGCCGCGAGCTGGTCGTAGCTCATGAATCCGCTGCCCGCCGACCCGCCCATCTGCACGCCGAGAACGACCCCGCCCTGCCCGACCTGCGGCCCGTAGTAGGTGCCCTCGGGGAGGTAGGTCACCGTTCCGGCGGGCATCGTGGCGTCGCGCGTGTACTGGTGCGCGCCCTCCAGCACATAGTGGATCTGGTCGAAGTTGTGGTGGTGCCGGGGCGTCCGGTAGCGCTCATCGATCTGGACCAGCGAGAGCTCGAAGTTGTCGGGCGCGCCCTCCTCACCCTTGAGCAGGCGTTGGAAGGAGATGCCCTCACCCCGGTGGGTGGCGAAGGACCCGCCTTCGACGTCATGGACCATGACGGTTCTCATACTTCATCCTACATGTTTGTAGGACGATAACGCCGCATGGTGAATCCCACAAGGACGTCGCAGAAGGGTCGGCGGCCGGGCGTCAGTGCGCTGCGCGGCGGCCGCCCAATGGCCCGCGCGCCTGCCAGACCTCGAGTCGCAGCACCGATTCGGCGGAGCTGCGGACATGCTCGCGCATGGCCCGCTCGGCCCCATCCGGGTCCGAAGCGAGGATCGCGGCGGCGACGCCGTCGTGCTCGTCGATCGAATCCGTCTTGGCCGCGGCGTCCGCGAGCCGCCGGTAGAGCAGCCGGAAGGCCTGCACGTGGAGCTGTCCGAGGAGCCTGGCCAGCATCTTGTTGCCGCTGATCTCCACGATCACCTGGTGGAAGCGCTCGTTGACGTCCATATAGCGCCCGACATCCGAGCCCTCCCGATGCCCGCGGACCTCGGCGAGGACACCCTCCAGCCGCGTCCGGTGGTCCACGGTGTCGATCCGCTCCGCGGCGAGCCGGGCGGCCTTCCCCTCCAACGCCTCCCGCACCTGGAACAGCTCGATGATGTCCTCGCGGCTCATCCGCCGCACCAGCGCACCGCGGTAGGGCTCGATGACCACGAGGCCGTCGGCGGCGAGCCGCCCGAAGGCCTCCCGAAGCGGTCCACGACTGATCCCGAACTCCCTGGTGAGATCGGCCTCGACCAGCCGCTGTCCCGGGGCGTACAGCCCGTCCCTGATGCCCTCCGTGATGGCCTGCACCACACCATCCACAGTAGTCGCTCTGCTGGCACCCGAAGTGGTCGTCATCAGTTTCGCCTTACGAGGAGGTCGGACGATTCATCGTAGCTGTGCACGGTGCGGACCGCCCCGGCTTCCGGTGGAGTCGGGGCGGTCCGTGATGATCAGGACGAGGCGGCGGCGGCGAGCGCCTTCTCACCGATCTGCTGGTCCTGCGTGTAGTGGCCGCCGGCGATACCGATCCCACCAACCGTGGCGTCGCCGGCGCGCACCGGGAACCCACCGGGCACGACGAGCACCTGCTCCACGCCGTCGACCGCGGCGGCGAGGACCGGATCCTCGCTCGCCATCGCGCGCACCGCATGGGTCGGGGCACCCAGGGTGGCCGCCGCCACCGCCTTGCGGGTCGCCACCTCCCAGTTCACCCAGCCGACGCCGTCCGCGCGGGCGCCGCTGACCACCCGTCCGCCGGAGTCGACGACGACCACCGCCACACCGGTGGTCTCCGCGGCGGCGATCTCGAGCGTGGATCTGACGAGCTGCAAGGCCAGGTCGACGGTCAGTGCTGACGACTGGTTCATGAGTCCCTCTTTCTCGGTCGGCTGGGCGTTGACAGAAGCAAACCGGTTACACATTATCGTCCTACAATTACGTCTGATGGGTGGCCTGGAGGTCCGGTACTGTCTTCGACACATGTCTTCGACGCGGCGCGCACGGCAGCGGGGGTCTCGCGCCGGTACACGCCCGGTGGTGCGTCGTGAGTCGCGCCGTCTCCGTTCCGGCGCAGGGAACCGGCGTCGAGGACGCGTTGGCGCGCACGATCGGCGCCGAGCACGTCAGCACCGGCAACACGGCGCGACGCTTCGCCGCAGCCGACTTCTCCGATCGCATGCTGGCCGTGCCTGCCGCGGTGGTGCGCCCGGGCTCCACCGAGTACGTCGCGGTGGTGCTGCGGATCTGCCGCGACCACGGCCTTTCGGCGACGGTGCGCGGCGGCGGGATGTCCTACACCCTCGCCCACCTGCCGTCCACACCGGACAGTGTCGTCATCGACGTGGCACGGCTCGATCGGATCGTCGAGGTGAACCGGCCGACCGCTATGTGGTCGTCGAACCCGGAGTCACGTGGGCGCAGCTGACCGCGGCACTCGCCGGAACCGGTATGTGGGTGGCCCACCTCGGCACGCTCTCCGGGCTGCACGCCACCGTCGGCGGTGGCCTTTCGCAGCAGGTCGGTGACGTCGGGCAGGGATTCCGCACCGACTACGTGCTGGGCCTGGAGGTCGTGCTCGGCGACGGTCGGGTGGTTCGCACGCTCATGCTCGGCCCACGGGACCGGAGCAACGTGCCGAGCAACACGTGCCGAGCAACGCGCTGTTCCCGTTGTCCGTGGCGCCGGTCGCGCTGCGCACCCTGCAGGATTCTGGGCCGAGAACGCCGACGTCATCGCCGAGCACGACCTCCGGATCGGGCACAACTTCCTGGTCCTGCGGCACGCCTACGGCATCGAACCCCTGATCTACTGGCCCGATCGGCCCGCCGACTACCGGCTGGCCCATACCCGCGAGGCCGACCGCGAGCGGCTCACCGCGCTGGCCCCCAACCCCGAGGCCCGGGCCGCCGCGATGGACCTGCGGGGCCGGATGATCGAGCGGATGCGGGACATCGGCTCCGCCCATATCCAGCTCGGCAAGCTCTACCCCTACCGCGCGGCGCTCGACGGCACCACGACCTGGGAGCTGCTCGAACAGCTCAAGCGGCTTGTCGATCCGGACCGACACTCAATCCCTCGGCGCTGGGGCTCGGTTCATGACGATTGGAACGGTCCCCGGCCGCCGCCGAACGTCCTACGGCCGGACCTCGTAGACCAGGTCGAGCATTCCCTCGCTGCGGCCGCGCTCACGAGACGGCCACGCGAGAACCTCGGGATCGCGGCCCTCGCGACGGCCTACGCAGGCGATCCCGACCAGGCGCGGCCGCGAACGACCGGGGCTCGCCGGCGCCGTCTCGCCCACCATGCTCTCGTGGGGCGCCTACGTCGCCGGGGAGATCGAGAGCTCCGCCGGGCGCCGGGAGCCGGCCGAGCGGCATTATCTCTGGGCGATCGACCTGGCCCGCACCTCGGGCGCGACCTTCCTCATCGGCGTCGCGACGGTGGGCCTACTGAGGGTGCGTGCCGGCGCCGGTCGTGTCCACGACGCGCTGCGCGGCTACCGCGACATGATCGACTACTTCGCCCGCACCGGCAACTGGACCCACCTGTGGGTCACCCTGCGCAACCTTGCCGACCTGCTGCGCCGGCTCGGCGACAACGAACCGGCGGCGCGGCTCGTCGCCGCGGCCGACCGGGCCCCGGACGCCCCCGCCGACGGTCTTCGCGGCGCCGCACCGTCCCCACCGGTCGTCCCGGGCCCGCCGGCACCCAGCCGGGCCACCGTCCTCGAGGTGGCCCGGCTGGGCCATCGAGCGGAACCTGAAGCGATCAGGACCGCCCTGACGCCGGTGCTGCGGCGAACGACTTGTCACCGACCCAAGCGGTGTAGCACTCGACGCCCATGGCGGCGATGAGCCCGGCCGTCTGGGTCGCCTGTGCCGTCAGCGCGCGGACCTTGCGGGCCGCCGTGTCCGGGTCCAGCACCAGATCGACCGCGAACCGGCCGCCAGGAGGGGGACCGGGTAGCCGGGGAGGTCCATGCCCAGGCTGTCGTCGAGCTCGTTCCACCGCGGCACCCGCCATTCGGCGACCGCGGCATACAGCAGCCGCGCCCCGGACGGCGCCGCGCGGTCGAAGGCCGCGGTGGTCCACGCCGAGACCGCACGGTGGTCGGGATGACCAGTGGTGCTCCATGACCCCGAGGACCTTCAGGCAGCGCGCCAGCTCGCCGGTGCGCTCGGCGGCCACGCACACCACCCGCGATCCGGCGTCGCGGGCCAGCGCCATCAGGCCGCCGGACAGATACGCCTCGTCGTCCGGGTGGGCCCATACCCCGAGGAGGGTGCCCAGCTCGGCGACGCCTGCGTGGGTCGCCCTGTCCCTCACCGCTGTGCTGACTGCGTCGTGCATCTCGTCCTCCGGGCTCGTCGGGCCCGGATCCTCCGAGCGCGCGCTCGCAGCGCGCTCTCGCCGCGCTGACGCGGCCATTGCGAAGCGCCGTGACACGGGTGGTGCGCGTACCCCCAGATCGTCGGTGGTCGCCGCGTGGTCCTCCGGGCGGCTACGGTCGATGGATGGACCTCGACGAGGCACGTGCGGTGATCCGCGAGCAGCACCGGGCGGTGCTCGCCACGCTCCGCGACGACGGCACCCCGCAGATGTCCCCGGTCCTGGTCGCCGTGGCCGAGGACGGGCGCGTGCTGGTGAGCACCCGGGAGACCGCGATCAAGGTGCGCAATCTGCGGCGGGACCACCGGATGTGGCTGTGTGTGCTGCCCGACGGGTTCTTCGGACGCTGGGTCCAGGTGGAGGGCCGCGCCGAGATCGTCTTGCTGCCGGACGCGATGGACGGCCTGGTGGACTACTACCGGCGCATCAGCGGCGAACACGAGGACTGGGACGACTACCGCGCCGCGATGCAGCAGGAGCGGCGGGTACTGCTGCGGGTCACTCTGGACCGCGCCGGCCCCGACCGCGCCGGCTGAGGCGAGGCGTCGGGCATCCCGCGTACCGAAGGCCACGGCGCTCATCCAACGGCGGACGCACGGACCGAGTGGCCGAAAGTGTCGGTGCCCGGGGGTGTACTGGGCAGTGGAGAACCCGGACAGGTCCGGGACCCACCCGGGCCGGCGGTCTCCGCCGACACAGGGAGCCCCAGCCGCCATGAACACCCTCAGCACCGTGCGCAGCCGCACCACCGCGCCGCCTGCCGAAGCCGCACCCCTGCCGAGCCGCGTTCGCGCCCGCGGGGATCCCGACGGTTGGAGCGCCCGGCGACGCGAGGTGATCGACGGCGCCGCGGGCGTCTGCGCACTGTGCGGACGACCCGGCGCCGACACCGCGTTTCGCGACTGGAACGCCACCGAGCTCCGCGCCGCTCACACCCGGTGCGTGGTCGGGCTCGGGCCACCGCCCGCCGGCCCCGGTCACGATGCCGCGTGACCGTCCGCCAGGCGGTGCGCAGGATCGGCCGCGTTGTGCGTGTCGCGATGCGATCCTTGGTCGCGAGCAGGCAGGACGGTGTGAGACTTCACCCGCTACTGGAGACGGTGTTCAACGAGGGCGGCTACCGCGCCGTGGCCGCGTACTACACGGAGGACACGCGGCTGATCGCAACCCAGACGGAGACAGTCGAGGGCCGTCCGGCGATCGAGCGGTTCTGGCAGGCGGCCAGCGAAGGGACGAACGCGGCCGGGGTTCGGCGCACGGTCCAGGTGGAGGACGCGGGCAGCGACGGCGAACTGGGCTACCTGCGGGGTACGGTCGTGCTCGCCACCGGAGAGCGGGCGACCGGCTGGTAGCGCAACGTGTTCGAGTAGGACGAGTAAGGAGCGTTCACCTTGGGGGAGTACCCGAGGGCTTCGGCAATGACTGCCGCGGACGCATGCGTGGCTAGTTCGTACAGCCTCCCGAGCAGACCCGCCGCAGCGCAGCACCTGCGCGACCTCGCGCGGCTGCGCCGCGTCCGCGACCGGATCGACCGGGAGTACGCGCAGCCGCTGGATGTCGAGGCGCTCGCCCGCGGCGCGCACATGTCGGCCGGGCACCTCAGCCGCCAGTTCCGGCTCGCCTACGGCGAGTCGCCGTACGGCTACCTCATGACGCGGCGCATCGAGCGCGCGATGGCGCTGCTGCGTCGTGGCGACCTCAGCGTCACCGAGGTCTGTTTCGCGGTCGGCTGCTCGTCGCTGGGCACCTTCAGCAGTCGCTTCACCGAGCTGGTCGGGGTGCCGCCCAGCGTCTATCGGCGCCAGGCGGCGCGAGCGACGGCGGGGATGCCGCCGTGCGTCGCGAAGCAGGTGACCAGACCGATCAGGAATCGAGAAGCGCCGGCCCCCGAGCCGCACCTAGCGTGACTGTCATGGACATCACCATTCACTCGAGCTTCCTTCCGCACAACGACCCGGACGCCTCCCTGGCCTTCTACGGCGACACCCTCGGCTTCGAGGTCCGCAACGACGTCGGATACGAGGGGATGCGCTGGATCACGGTCGGCCCTGCCGACCAGCCCGACACGTCCATCGTCCTGCACCCGCCGGCCGCCAACCCCGGCATCACCGACGACGAGCGCCGCACCATCCTCGAGCTGATGGCCAAGGGCAGCTACTTCGGCGTCAACCTGGCCACCACCGACCTCGACGGCACCTTCGCGAAGCTGGAGGCCAGCGGCGCCGAGGTCGTCCAGGAGCCGACCGAGCAGCCGTACGGCGTCCGCGACTGCGCCTTCCGCGACCCCGCAGGCAACATGATCCGCATCCAGGAGCTGCGCTGAGCCGTCCGGCGATCGCAGCCATGACCTGCACAGACGGCACCGTGGAGGAGCCCGGGCACGACGTCGGTGGCGGCCGCCTGGTGGCCACCGTCACCGACCCCGATCGCAACGCCCCCGGGCTGCTTCACGACCGATGAGTGCCGACCCCGCTCCCGCGCTCAGCGTCGTCGCGACATCGATCATCGGCTCACCCACGACAAAGATGTCTGGGTGGCCAGTGCCTCGGCGGACGGTGCGCCGTATCTGGTGCTGCTGTCCTTCGACTGGGCGGCGAGGCGCTGCTGGTGGCCACGCCGACGGAGACCGCGAAGGCGGCCCCGCCTAACAGAGGGAGACACGATGAGCATGGCCACGAGGACGCACGCGCAGTCGCCTGCGCTGCACGTTGCCGACAGCCACGATCTGATCCGCGTGCACGGCGCGCGCGTGAACAACCTCTCCGACGTCAGCGTCGAGCTCCCGAAGCGCCGGCTGACGGTGTTCACCGGCGTCTCCGGCTCGGGCAAGAGCTCGCTGGTGTTCGGCACGATCGCCGCGGAGTCGCAGCGGCTGATCAACGAGACCTACAGCGCCTTCGTGCAGGGCTTCATGCCGACGCTGGCGCGGCCCGAGGTCGACGTGCTCGACGGGCTGACGACGGCGATCATCGTCGACCAGGAGCGGCTGGGCGCCAACCCCCGGTCCACGGTCGGTACCGTGACCGACACCAACGCGATGCTGCGCATCCTCTTCAGCCGACTCGGGCAGCCGCACATCGGCTCGCCCCAGGCGTTTTCCTTCAACGTCGCTTCAATCAGCGGAGCGGGTGCGGTCACGCTCGAGCGCGGCGGGAAGACCGTGAAGGAGCGGCGCAGCTTCAGCATCACCGGCGGCATGTGTCCGCGCTGCGAAGGCCGGGGCACAGTCTCCGACATCGACCTCACCCAGCTCTACGACGACTCCAAGTCGCTCGCCGAGGGAGCGTTCACCATCCCCGGCTGGAAGTCGGACAGCTTCTGGACCGTGCGGGTCTACGCCGAGTCGGGCTTCGTCGACCCGAACAAGCCGATCCGCAAGTACACCGAGAAGGAGCTCAACGACTTCCTCTACAAGGAGCCGGTCAAGGTGAAGGTCGACGGCGTCAACCTCACCTACGAGGGGCTGATCCCGAAGATCCAGAAGTCCTTCTTGTCCAAGGACAAGGAGGGGATGCAGCCGCACATCCGGGCGTTCGTGGACCGGGCGGTCACCTTCACCGCCTGTCCCGAGTGCGGCGGCACTCGGCTCAGCGAGGCGGCTCGATCGTCAAAGATCAAGGGGATCAGCATCGCCGACGTCTGCACGATGCAGATCAGCGACCTGGCCGAGTGGGTGCGAGGTCTGGACGAGCCGTCGGTCGCGCCGTTGCTCGCGGCGCTGCTGCAGATCCTCGACTCGTTCGTGGAGGTCGGGCTGGGCTACCTCTCGCTCGACCGGTCGTCGGGCACGCTGTCGGGCGGCGAGGCGCAGCGCACCAAGATGATCCGCCACCTCGGCTCCTCGCTCACCGACGTCACCTACGTCTTCGACGAGCCCACCACGGGCCTGCACCCCCATGACATCCAGCGGATGAACGACTTGCTGCTGCGGTTGCGGGACAAGGGCAACACGGTGCTCGTCGTGGAGCACGAGCCGGAGACGATCGCGATCGCCGACCACGTCGTCGACCTCGGCCCCGGCGCCGGTACGGCGGGCGGCGCCGTCTGCTTCGAGGGCACCGTCGAGGGGCTGCGAGCCAGCGGCACCATCACCGGCCGCCATCTCGACGACCGGGCCGCTCTCAAGGAGACGGTGCGGACGCCCACCGGCACGCTGGAGATCCGCGGCGCCACCACGCACAACCTGCGCGACGTCGACGTCGACATCCCCCTCGGGGTGCTCTGCGTGGTCACCGGCGTGGCCGGCTCCGGCAAGAGCTCGCTCGTGCACGGGTCGCTGCCACATCTCTCTGGGCCGGCCGGCGCGGGTGTGGTGTCGATCGACCAGGGCGCGATCCGCGGCTCGCGACGGAGCAACCCGGCGACGTACACCGGGCTGCTCGACCCGATCCGCAAGGCGTTCGCGAAGGCCAACGGCGTGAAGCCGGCGCTGTTCAGCGCCAACTCCGAGGGCGCCTGCCCCAACTGCAACGGCGCCGGCGTCATCTACACCGACCTGGCGATGATGGCCGGCGTCGCCACCACCTGCGAGGAGTGCGAGGGGAAGCGGTTCCAGGCATCGGTGCTGGACCACCACCTCGGCGGCCGCGACATCAGCGAGGTGCTCGCGATGTCGGTGACCGAGGCCGAGGAGTTCTTCGGCGCCGGCGAGGCGCGCACGCCGGCCGCGCACGCCATCCTCGACCGGCTCGCCGACGTCGGGCTCGGCTACCTCAGCCTCGGCCAGCCGCTCACGACGCTGTCCGGCGGCGAGCGGCAGCGGCTCAAGCTGGCCACCCGCATGGCCGAGAAGGGCGGCGTCTACGTCCTCGACGAGCCGACCACCGGCCTCCACCTCGCCGACGTCGAGCAACTGCTCGGCCTGCTCGACCGGCTCGTCGACTCCGGCAAGTCGGTCATCGTCATCGAGCACCACCAGGCGGTCATGGCGCACGCCGACTGGATCGTCGACCTCGGCCCCGGCGCCGGCCACGACGGCGGCCGGATCGTCTTCGAGGGCACACCCGCCGACCTCGTCGCCGCCCGCTCCACCCTCACCGGCGAGCACCTCGCGGCCTACGTCGGCGCCTGACCGGGGCCCTCGCGGACACCGTGCGATGAGTTCTCTCATCTGTTTCGACTCGTCCCATTCACGGTCCGATACCTCACGCTGTGGAATCGGGAGGCTGACCAGGTCTGGTGGCCGGCGCATGACGTCATCCGCTACAGCGGCGACAAGCGACACACCGGCTACCTCACCAAGTACCTGACCAAGGACGTCGCGAAAGCCGCCGGACTCGACGAGGGCACATCGGACGTGGTGCGCGAGCATCACCGGCGCCTCGTCGCTGAACTCGCGGTGACACCGTGCTCGCCGCGCTGCCGGGGTGTGGCTGCTCTACGGCGTGCAGCCCAGGGCGGCCTGCTGTCCACGGAACCGGGCCGGTGCAAGAGCAAGGCCACCGCCCGGAACACCTCGGCATCGCCGGGCGCCGCGTGCTCGTCTCCCGCAAGTGGTCGAACAAGTCCCTCGACGACCACAAGGCCGAGCGGGCCGTATTCGTTCGGCAACTGCTCGAACGCACCGGCGTCCGCCCCGCCTTCGCCGTCGACGACGGCCCGTTCATCCGGGAACCCACCCGGCCCGGCGACCCCGACCGGCCACCGCCCCTGACGCTCCTCCTGCAAGCGATCTCTCAGCGCAGCGATGGCGCGCCGACTACGACGCCGCGCTCGTCCTCGCAGGCGACAGCGACCCACCCGACGACAACCGTTCGGCAACTCGCGATCACGACGCGGTACCGGAGAGGGGGCGACGAACCGATGAAGGTCAGCGACCGCCTGTGGAGCGTCGAGGACGTCTCGAAAGTTCCTCGGCGTCCCGGTCCAGACGCTCTACCAGTGGCGAAGAAGGGCTACGGGCCCAACGGCAAGCGCGTCGGGCGCTACCTCCGGTACGAGGAGGAGACCGTTCGGCAGCGGTGGGCGCAGCTCGACGAGGACGCGACCTGATGGCCCGGCCACCGCTACCGATCGGCACCCCACGGGAAGATCCGCTTCTATCCTGGACGAGGCCGTGGTTCGGTGGGATCTGCCGGACCTGTGCCGGTTCATGCTCGCGACCGGCGTTCGGATCGGTGAGGCGCTGGCGGTCCGGTGGGCGGACGTCAACTTCGACAGCGGATCCGTGGCGATCGATCACACGATCGTCCGGTTCAAGGACGACGGTCTCCGACGGAAGGCGACCAAGACGGCGACCGGGGAGCGGACGCTCATCCTCCGTCGTCCACGCTGGCGATGCTGCGGCGGCGGAAGGCAGAAGCCGCGCCGGATGCTCCGGCAGGCTCGCGGCTCGGACGGCTTCGCCTGGGTGGCCTCCCACGCGTTCCGCAAGACCGCTGCAACGATCCTCGACGAGGCAGGGCTGTCGGCGCGCGTCATCGCGAACCAGCTCGGGCACGCGCGCCCGCGTCTCACGCAGGACGTGTACATGACGCGCAACACAGGTTGAAAGGCTGAGGTTCGGCTACGGGGTTGGAGGGCCAGGCCTGTCGCGGCGATGAAACCGTCGAGCAGGCCGGGCCGGTACTGCATCCGTTTCAGGCGGGTCCCGACCAGGGCGGCGAGCTGGTCGGTGGTGCACGCCGCCAGGTTGCCCAGGCCGCGTTTGCGATGCGACCAGACCCCCTCGGCCGGGTTGAGCTCCGGAGCGTAGGGCGGGAGCCGGAACACCGTCAGCCACGGCCGGTGGCCAGCAGCGCGCGCATCGCGGCGTCGACGTGCGGGGTGGCGTTGTCCCACATCAGCACCAGCGGTCCGCGGAGCTGATGTGGGCATCGAGCAGGGCGGCGAGGTCGGTCTCCCGAAATCCCCTCGGCTCGCCGGTGCGCCCGTGGCCGACGAGCATACGGTAGATCAGCCGGATGCGCCTCGACGGCCGGACGGCGATCAACTGGGGTGTACCGGACGTGGAACAACTCGACGATCAGCGCCGCGAGAGCCTGTCACGATTCCCGTGTAAGCTACGGGTGACTGACGTTGTTATTCTCTCACAGTGGGAGTCGTCCAGGGAAGAGGACGACCAGTGTATTTAGAGCCGTTTTCCAGCCCCAGGTACCGGTTCCGGATTCACCTCCCCTCTTGCTGGAGATGTTCCGCAGGCCCAGGTAAATGAGCTTCATCGCGGCCTCGTCGGACGGGAAGTGTCCGCGAGTCTTGGTGATTTTCCGTAGTTGGAAGTTGATGGACTCGATGGCGTTGGTGGTGTAGACGACGCGACGCAGTTCCGGCGGGTAGTCCAGGAACGGAATG
>NZ_AUII01000047.1 GCF_000423625.1 Pseudonocardia asaccharolytica DSM 44247 = NBRC 16224 | reverse complement strand
GCGTTCGCCGCCGCCAGCGCGGCGTCCTGGGCCGACTGGCCCGGCCGGCCGGGCACCGAGGCGGCCAGCGCGTCCAGCGCACCCTGCTTGGCCACCCGGCACGCCGTGACCACCACCGAGCGGTCCACCCCGTACCGCTCGGCCGCCTCCCGCTGCGTGGCCTGCCCGGTCACGATCGACATCCACAACTCGTACTTCTCGCTCGGCGACAGCCGCCGGCGTGGCTTCCTGCCAGACACGGTCGAAGCGGACATCATCAACAGCCTCCAAGTCGGTACGACACACCGACTCGTGGCTGGGTATTTCCGACCGGATCTGCTTCACGAAGTCAGACGCAAGACACCGGCCGGGCGGCCCGGCGGGAGTCGAGGAAGCTGCGGTAGGCGCGAACGAGGTCGTCCTGGAAGACGGCGTGGTAGGCCTGGGTGGTGGTGACCGACTGGTGACCGAGGACGCGGGCGGCGATGTGGATGGGCAGCCCGCCGGTGACCGCTTCGGTCGCGAAGATCCGTCGGAAGTCGTGCGGGGTGAAGTGCAGCGGTTCCCCGGCCGGGTCGCGCAGGTCGGCGTGCGCGACGGCGGCCCGGAGGATCTTGTAGACGGTGTGGTAGCTCATCCCGCGCTGGAGCTGGCCGTTGACCCGCCGTTGGAACAGCAGCGGCAGCGGCGGGCCGGTGACTCGCTCGTGGATGTCGAAGCGGCTGACGATCGGGACGCTGCCGCCGCCGACAGCGCGGAGGCGGGTGATGATCGTGGCCAGGACACTGGCGAGTTCCGGGCTGACCAGCAGCAGCCGTTCCTGGTTGCCCTTGGACGGCACGATCTGCAGCAGCGGGACGACCTCGCCGGTGGAGGGCAGCCGGTAGGACACGAGCGCCAGCTGGGTGAGCTCGAGCAGCTCCTCGATGCGGATTCCGGTGTGGCGAAGGGTCTCCACGATCGCCCATCCCCAGAACGCATCGTCCTCGGAGCGGGTCAGGTTCAGCCGGGTCATCGTGGCGAGGTCGACGACGACGACGTTGGCGCCGCGCAGGCGTGCCGGGGCCGTCTTCCCGGTTCCCCGCAGGTAGGCGACCTCGTCGTGGACGAACGTCGCACCGATCTCGACGGCCTGAGCGGCTTCGAGGAAGCGGCGTTGCTCGGTCCGGTGCCTGTCGGCCGCCTCGACCAGCAGGTCGACCTGGGGCAGTCTTGTCCGGACGCGCTGGTTCATCCGAGCGGTGACCTGCTGGCGGGCCTTCTGGAAGCCTGCGGTGTCGCCGCGGCGGACCGGGCTCGGGGCGGCGAACTGAGCCCACGAGGGGTCGTGGTGGGCCCACTCGGCGATGTCGAGATAGAAGCCGCGGACCGCGGTGAGCACCTCGTAGAGCCCGGTCGGGGTGCGGGCTGGGCGGCCTGCGCGGCGGGTGCGACGCACCCGCTCCTTCCAGGCCAGCGCCACGTCCTCGGGAAGGTGCAGGCTGTCGATGTCGGGATGGTGGCGTTCGATGTCGGCCCAGAACACCCCGGCGAGGACGGAGACCAGGGTGTAGAGCGAGGCGTAGTCCATCGCGGGGCGCCGGACGGTGAGGTAGCGGATCAGCGCGGTGCGGACGGTGCGGCTGCGGATGCCGTGCCGGTCGACGAGCTCGGCGACCGGTCGCTGGCCGCGATTAAGCGCAACCTGCATCGTGGACCCGGCGGGCAGCACCCCGGTGCGGCTGAGCACGTCCCAGGCGGTGCGGATCCCGCGCGGTGAACGACCGTGCCGCAGCATCCAGGCGCGTACTCGAGCAGGTCCTCCGCGAGCAGCGACTCGAGGTCCTTGCCGGTGTGCAGGGCGATCTTCGCCAAGGTCGGCCGGGCCCGGCTGATCTGCACCGGGGACGCGGTCACTCCCGGGATCGTCGACGGGCGGATCCCGTCGCCGATGCGGGCGAACAGCTCGGGGCTGATCTGCTGGGTCGCGGCATTGAGCAGCCCGACCGCGTTGTTGTTGACGAAGAGCTGGTAGCCGGGCTGGACGACGCGGGCGAGCACCAGACACGTCAACCCTGCGCGCAACTCCGCGCCGGCCTGCACCCCGTGACCGGTCGCCAGCGTCTTGACCCAGGTCGAGACGTCGTCTGCGTGGGCGAGTGCCCAGCGTTGCTGCCAGCCCTCACCGCCGGTGTCCTGGAGCCACTCCAGGAGTCGGCGCGCTCCACGCCGGCTGGCCATCCGCCGCCGGTGGTGCTCGCCGGGTGGGCTGGAGGGAACCCGGGGAACGCACTCGCCACCCAGATCGAGCACGTCGTCGATCGGGAGGAGATCGTGCGGTCCGACCGGATGACCAGGACGTAACGGCGTCTGCTCGGCGGCGAGGGCAACGCCGGTCTCCGCCGCGGCCGCTGCCCGTGCCTCCCCGGCCCGGTCGTCGCCGCCGAAGGGCCGGGGCCAGGTGCTCGCGGTCGTGGTACTCGCGGCCGTCTCGGTCGCGGTGCTCATTGCGGGTCCTGCCCGAACAGCACCGACAGGTCCGCGGCGTCGTAGCCGGCCGCGACCGGCGGGGCAGGCCTCGCGGCGGCCTCACGTCGTTCGCAGAGATGCCGATGGACCCGGCCGAGCACGGCGGCGTCGTCCTCGACGAGGTAGACATCCGCGATCGTGGTCAGCTGGGCGTGCCCGAGGACGGTCTGAACGTCCCGGGTCGTCAGGCCGTCGTCGCGGCTCATCCGCAGTGCCGCGGTGTGTCGAAGATCGTGCATCGAGTAGTTCGTGCCCAGCAAGGCGTTCAGCCGCCGGAACACCGCCCGCAGCGCGTCGTAGGTCAACGGGCGGCGCCGCAGGCCGGACGTGCCGCGGCGACGTCGCAGCGTCCACCACAGTGGCTCGTTCGGCCCCGGGGGCGCCGCGTCGAGCTGTGCCAGGTAGAGCCGCAGCCAGACGAAGGCCTCCTCGCTCGCGGGGAGCCACTGCTCGGCCCTGCTGCCCTTGCGGACGACCCGAACCAGTTGGTCTCCCCAGTCCACGTCGACACCGCGAAGCCCGAGCAGCTCGCCGGCCCGGCAGCCATTGCTGACCGCAATCGCGGCGATCGCCCGGTCCCGGTCCGAGCGCAGCCCAGCGAACAGCTGATCCCAGCGCTCGTCCGGGATCGCCCGCGGGCGCCGCTTGGCGACCTTCGGGTTGTAGCGCAGCCGGTTGTCCCCCCGGTACGGCAACAGCGGGTTGTGGTGGGCATTCCCCCGCCCCGGACGTTGCAGGGTGACCGGGTTGACCAGCGGGCCCTCGCCGAGCTCGTTCCAGTACTCGTAGAACGTGCGCAGGACCGCGTTGCTGTGCCGCACCGTGCGAGGCTCGTACCCGTCGCCGAGGTGCCGCTTCCCGGTGATCAAATTGATCTTGCCTGCCGTCGCCGCGGTGACCGTTCGCGAGTCCGCCTGCGGCTTGCGTGCCTGCCCGAGCCAGATCACGAACTCCCGAAGCTCCATCGGGGTCGCCTGGTCCCACGCCACCTCGACGTGCCGCAACCAGCGCCACCAGCGCAGCAACGCATAGGCGTAGCTGCGAACGCTGCCCGAGCTGCTGCCTCGCGCGGCGAAATCCCGAAGGAACCGCTCGATCGGCGCCACCGTCTCCCCGGCCGGGTCGACGACCCGCCAACCGGCCAGGCCCGCCGACGCCACGACCCGCCCCCACCGAGGCAGAGCCGTTGGAACGTCCGGTTCCTCGCCGCAGACCCTCACCTGATGCCTCCCAGAACGACGGCCGAACACAACGAGCGCCAGTCGTATCCGGGACCAGCGCACCGATCGACTATTTCGGCCGCGCGTCGGGCCCTAGTCCGGTCAACACCTTCCGTTCACACGCCGGCCACGAACCGTAGCCGCCGCGGTCGTCGCGCACCTTCCTCGCGACCGCGATCTGCTGCTCCCGGGTCGCCAGGTCGGCGGTGGGGGCGTAGGCGGTGCCGCCGTAGGCCCGCCAGGTCGCGGCGGCGAACTGCAGGCCACCGAAGTAGCCGTTGCCGGTGTTGATCGACCAGTTGCCGCTCGACTCGCATTGCGCGAGCCGATCCCACACCGCCTCGTCGGGCGCCGGTGGGGCCGGAGCGGGCGCCGGTGGCGCCGCAGCAGGCGGCGGCACGGAGGAAGGGGGCGGCGCGGAGGACGGCCGCGGCGCAGGCGGCGCGGAGGAGGGCGGCGGGGACGGGGTGGCCGAACCATCCCCGGACGCGGCGGCACCCGGGCGCCCGAATCCGGCCTCGACGTCGTCGAGCACCAGCACCCAGTCCCGCCCCGCACCGCCGTCGGGCGTCCGGAACAGCGCCCGCCCCCTGCTCGGCAGGTCCGCGAGCTCCATGGCCTCGCCGGTCCGGGGGTCGTACCACCACGGCCGGACGCGCTCGCCGGACAGCGCATCGAGATCGACCTCGATGTCGCGGCCCGTGGCCGTGTAGGCCATCAGATACGACCCGTCGTCGGCGACCGAGGCCACGAGCCGCTCGGCGCCGGTGCCGACGTCGCCGGTGAGAATCCGCTGGTCGGCCACCGCGCGCCAGTGGGGCCGCGATCCCAGCAGCGATCCGAGGTGCCCCAGCCCGCCGGTCTCCGCCGATCCGGCCGCGCCGCCGAGAAAGGCCCGGTAAGCGGCGCGGCGGACGTCACGCCAACGCCCCGGTGCCTCGTCCGCCGCGGCGACCAGGCGGGCATCGACCGGGCGCGCGGGCGGGCGCGGGCAGGTGGCATCGCCGCAACTCGGCGTGGGGATGCCCGCGACGGTGCGGATCACCATCCCCGCGCGCCCGGTCAGCAGCGCGAGAACGGCGACGCCGAGCAGCACCACGGCCACCGGCGAGAACCAGCAGTGTCGATCTGATCGAGGGGAGCGCACGCCGCACGGTCGCAGTGGCCGGCGAAGCACCGGACTCGTTCGGCCGCGGTGGTTGCGATCGCACACCGCCGCCCCACCCCACCGGCGTCCCCCTGGAGGGGGGAGCCGTTCGGCGCACCGAACGCCACAATCCGGCTCATCGGCACATCATGAATGTGACGATGAATACCTTGACATCCCGCGTTTACTCGGGATGCAGCACCATTGCAGCGACGTCGTCGCGGAACGGAGGAAGTACCGATATGAAGATCGCGGATATCCTCAACGTCAAGGGTCGGGTCGTTCACACCGCGGTGCCGTGGACCACGGTCGCCGAGGCCGTCAACCGGCTCAACAAGCTCGGCATCGGCGCACTCGTGTCCTGCGACCAGGACCGGAAGATCTGCGGGATCATCTCGGAGCGCGACATCATGCGCGGCCTCGGCAAGTACGGCCCCGCGCTGCTGGACATGAAGATCGACGAGGTGATGACCCATCACGTCGTGACCACCACGCCCGATGAGTCGATCGCGTCCGCGATGGCCCAGATGACCCGGGGGCGTCACCGGCACCTGCCGGTCGTCCAGCACGGCGCGCTCATCGGCATGGTGAGCATCGGCGACCTGGTGAAGAACCGGGTCAAGGAGATGGAGCTGGAGACCGGCGTGCTGCGCGACGCGCTGATCTCGCGGTACTGATCCTCCGACCGGCCGGGCGGCCCTCCTTCGATCCGGGAGGGCCGCCCGCCGTTCAGTCGAAGACCGGGTCCTCGGTACGGGTCCGCTTGAGCTCGAAGAAGTGCGGGTAGTCGGCGAGCAACCGGGCACCGTCGAAGAGTCGGCCCGCCTCCTCGCCGCGCGGCACCTTGGAGATCACCGGGCCGAAGAAGGCAACCCCGTCGACGTGGATGGTCGGGGTTCCCACGTCCAGCCCCACGGGGTCCATCCCGCGGCGGTGGCTCGCCACGAGCTGCTCGTCGAAGGCGGTGGAGGAGGCGGCCTCGGCCAGCCCGGCCGGGAGATTGAGCTCTGCCAGCGCCTCCTTGATCACGACATCGAAGTCCTTGTTACCGCCGTTGTGGATCCGGGTGCCGAGCGCCGTGTAGAGCGGCCCGAGGATCTCCGGTCCCCGTTGCTGCGCGGCGGCGATGCACACCCGTACCGGGCCCCAGGCCTTGTCCATCAGCTTCCGATAGTTCTCCGGAAGTTCCCGGCCCTGGTTGAGGACGGCGAGGCTCATGACATGGAACCGCAGGTCGATATCGCGAACCTGCTGCACCTCGAGGATCCATCGCGAGGTGAGCCACGCCCACGGACACAGCGGATCGAACCACACATCGACCTGGGCGGGTGGCGTCTCGGTGCTGCTCACGGTCACTCTCGTTTCTCCGGTCTCGGCGCCCGGCGGCCGGACGCTCCCTGGACCGCTCAACACGGCCTGCCGGGTCCAATGTTCCCGCACCGTCCCGGGGCCCGCCCGCCGACCGGACAGGCGACGTGCGCTGCCCTCGCATGGTTGGATCGGCGGTCTGCGTGCCGGCCGAACCGCTCTGCGGTGAGAGCGATCGAGGAGATCCGAGAAGTCCATGGCTCCGCCCAACCTGACCCGAACCGAGGCCGAGCGTCGTGCCGCCCTCCTGGAGGTCGCTGACTACGCGATAGTCCTCGATCTCACCGACGGCGCGGGCTCGCCGGGCGAACACACCTTCGCGACCACGACGACGGTGCGGTTCCGCAGCCGCGAACCCGGCGCCGACAGCTGGATCGACCTGGTTGCCGCCGAGGTCGCCGAGGCGACGCTGAACGGACGCGAGCTCGACGTGTCCGGCTACCGGGAGGAGGAGGGCATCCCGCTGCCCGGCCTCGCCCCGGACAACGAGCTGACGGTCGTCGCCACCGGCCGATACATGAACACCGGCGAGGGATTGCACCGGTTCGTCGATCCCGTCGACGGCGGAGTCTACCTCTACAGCCAGTTCGAGACGGCCGACGCCAAGCGCATGTTCGCCTGCTTCGACCAGCCCGACCTCAAGGCCCGCTACCGGCTCACCGTCAGCGCGCCCGCCGACTGGAAGGTGGTGTCGAACGCCGCCGTCGAACGGACCGAGACGGGACCCGGGGGCGCGGTCGTCCACCATTTCGCGACCAGCGAACCGATGTCCACCTATCTGGTGGCCCTCATCGCCGGACCGTACGCCGCCTGGTTCGACTCGCACTCCGATGAGCACGGGGAGATCCCCCTCGGCATCTACTGCCGCGCCTCGCTGGCCGAGCACATGGACGCCGAGCGGCTGTTCACCGAGACCAAACAGGGCTTCTCCTGCTATCACCACCTGTTCGGTATCCGGTACCCGTTCGGCAAGTACGACCAGCTGTTCGTGCCGGAGTTCAACGCGGGTGCGATGGAGAACGCCGGCGCGGTGACGTTTCTCGAAGACTACGTATTCCGCAGCCGGGTCACCCGGTTCCTCTATGAGCGCCGCGCCGAAACCGTGCTGCACGAGATGGCGCACATGTGGTTCGGCGACCTGGTCACCATGCGATGGTGGGACGACCTGTGGCTCAACGAGTCGTTCGCCACCTGGGCGAGCGTGCTGTGCCAGGCCGAGGCCACGGAGTACGAGAACGCCTGGACAACGTTCGCGAACGTCGAGAAGTCCTGGGCCTACCGCCAGGACCAGCTGCCCTCGACGCATCCGATCGCCGCCGACATCCCCGACCTGCAGGCCGTCGAGGTGAACTTCGACGGGATCACCTACGCCAAGGGCGCCTCGGTGCTCAAGCAGCTCGTCGCCTACGTCGGGCTCGAGCCGTTCCTCGCGGGGCTGCGCAGCTACTTCACCGCGCACGCCTGGGGCAACGCGACCTTCGACGACCTGCTCGGCGCCCTCGAGCGGGCCTCGGGCCGGGACCTGTCGGACTGGGGCTCGCAGTGGCTCAAGACCACCGGGCTGAACATGCTGCGGCCGTCGTTCGACGTCGACCCGGACGGGAAGATCGTCCGTTTCGAGGTTGTGCAGGGCGGTGCCCGGCCCGGCGCCGGCGAGCTGCGCACGCACCGCATCGCGGTCGGCGTCTACGACGACGCGGGCGGGCAGCTCGTCCGCACCCATCGGGTCGAGGTCGACGTGACCGGCGAGCGTACCGAGGTACCCGGGCTGATCGGGGTGTCGCGCGGCCAGCTGATTCTGGTCAACGACGACGACCTCACCTACTGCGCCCTGCGGCTCGACCCCGACTCGCTGGCCGTTCTCGTGGACCGGATCGGCGATATCGCCGAGCCGCTGCCGCGCACCCTGTGCTGGTCGGCCGCGTGGGAGATGACCCGGGAGGCCGAGCTCAAGGCCCGCGACTTCACCGCGCTGGTCGCGGGTGGCTTCGGCGCCGAGACCGAGGTCGGGGTGGTGCAGCGGCTGCTGCTGCAGACCCAGACCGCGCTCGCGTCCTATGCCGGGCCGACATGGGCCGCCGAGCACGGCTGGCCGCTGCTGGTGGACGCGCTGCGCTACCGGCTCGATACCGCGAAACCGGGATCGGACGCCCAGCTCACCGTGGTCAACGCGCTGGCGGCCAGCGTGCTGGACGAAGCGATGCTGGACCGGGTGGCCGGCTGGCTCGCCGACGTCGACATACCCGATGGGCTGACCGTGGACACCGACCTGCGCTGGCGACTGCTGCAGGCGCTGGTGGCGCACGGCCGGGCGGACGCCTCCCGGATCGACGCGGAACTGGAGCGCGATGCGACCTCGACCGGTCAGCGGCAGGCCGAGCGGGCCCGCGCGCTGCTGCCCACCGCCGAGGCGAAGGCCAGGGCGTGGGACCGCGCCGTGCACGACGACGAGTTGCCCAACGCGGTCAACGAGGCGATCATCTCCGGATTCAGCCATCCTGCCCGGCGTGCCCTGCTGACCCCCTACGTCGAGCGCTACTTCGCCGAGGTGGCCGATGTCTGGGCGCGGCGGACCTCCGAGCGGGCGCAGCCGGTGGTGCTCGGCCTCTTCCCGTCCTGGGCGGTGGACGAGCGCACCGTCGAGGCGGCCGACGCGTGGCTGGCCGACGGTTCGCACCCGCCGGCCCTGCGCAGGCTGGTCTCCGAGGGACGGGCCGGAATCGTCCGGGCACTGGCGGCGCGAGAGTTCGATATGGCTGCGCCCCGTGAGCGCTGAGTCGCGTTCGGGCGTGCGTCACCGCGCTCGAGCGCGAAGCGCACGCAGCACCCGTCGCAGGCGGCCACCCCGGCGCCGGTAGGCCGCGCAGACATCCGGGCCGCACGCCCCGCAGTCGCTGCCGCGTCGCAGGTGCTCGTGCGTCTCGGCGGAGTGTCCGCAGACGCAGATCGCCGGGTCCGCCGCCGCCCGCCCGGGCGGCGCGGCCGGCGGTGGCGCGCCGGCCGGCTCCTCGGATGCCATGCGCGGCGCGGGGATCGAGATCTCGGGGTCCCCGTGCGCCGGGAACCCGGTCGGCGGGGTCAGAACGGGCGGGTTCACGCCTCCAGACCGGGCGTGCCTGCCGTGTCCAATGCTTCGGCGCGGCTCCGCTGCCGGATCGCCCATACGGGTCCTGCCCTTCGTCGATCGGTGGCCGAAGGCCACTCATCGACAAGTATGTAGCCGCGCGGGCGGCCCAGGAATCCCCAGAGACGCTGAATCAGTTATCGAACCGTGACCGCCGTGACGGTCAGCGCGTCCGGGGCCGTCCGCCGACCTGATCGGCCAGCATGCGCAGGCCGCTGAGCAGACCGCCGATGAGATCGCCCTCCCGGAACGAGGCCACCATGCTCATCACCGCGAGCTTGGCGCCGCGATCGGGCAGCCGCGCCTCGGCGCCGGTGCGCACCTCCACGATGCGCTGTCCCGGGCTGACCGCCACGAGCACCGCCTCGCTCGCGCCCTCCAGCACGCTGTGCAGCTCGCCGACCCGGTCGGACGGCTTCGGGCCGAGGTCACCGAGGTAGACGCTGAACCGCAGTCCGGTCTCCCGGCTGGCCAGCGTGAGGGCTTCGTCGAGCCTGCTGAGCTGGACCGGGCTGAACGGATGATCGGCACGCGACGGCTCGCGGAAGACCTCCGCGACGGACACCCGGCCCGATTCGGTGACCGCGGCGCCCTCGGGAAGGTCCCGGTGCGCGGTGTCGACGGCCGTGCCGAGACCTCTGTGCTCACCAACTGCCACGGGCACCTCCCGGCTCGCCGGTGACGGTGTCCTCCTCGGGCGCGGGCGGGAGCCCGGCGCCCTCCGGATTCGCCGTCCAGAACAACGGCTCATACGTCCAGGGCTGACCCACCCGGTACCGCGGCCTGCGCGCCATGCGCGGGGCCATGACCATCAGGGCGACGACCAGGCACACGACAAGCGGCGTCACCACATAGATCAGCACCGTCTGCACCATGCTCACGGCCGTGAACCTAGCCGACGCCGCGCTGTGCGCGGCCACCAGGTCGGTCGCCTGCGGAAATTTGTTCGGTAACGGCGGGCCCGGCTGCGCCGACACAAGGGGCGGAACGTCCCTCGGCGAGGAGTGCATCGCATGAAGGTGGTCCTGTTCTGCGGTGGTTACGGAATGCGGATGCGCGACGGTGTGTCCGACGTTCCCAAGCCGATGACCTACGTCGGGCCGCGCCCGCTGATCTGGCACGTGATGCGCTACTACGCGCACTTCGGGCACACCGACTTCGTGCTGTGCCTCGGCTACGGCGCCCATCACATCAAGGACTTCTTCCTCAACTACTCCGAGACCGCGTCCAACGACTTCGTGCTGCGCGGTGGTGACGTCGAACTGCTCGGCAGCGACATCCAGGACTGGACGATCACCTTCGTGCACACCGGGCTCGACTCCCCGATCGGGGAGCGGCTGCGCCGGGTGCGCGGGCTGGTGCAGGGTGAGGAGATGTTCCTGGCGAACTACGCCGACGTCCTCACCGACGCCCCGCTGAACGACATGATCGACGAGTTCAAGGCGAGCGACGCCGTGGGCTCGTTGCTCGCGGTGCCGCCGCAGTCGGCCTTCCACTGCGTGCAGGTCTCCGACGATGACCGGATCTGCGAGATCACCAGCGTGCAGCACCTGCCACTGTGGGAGAACGGCGGGTACTTCGCGCTCCGCCCGGGGATCTTCGACCACCTGCCGGAGAACGGCGATCTGATCACCGACGCCTGCCGGCCGCTCGCGGCGGCGGGCCGGATGCTCGCCTACCGGTACCGCGGGTTCTGGCAGCCGGCCGACACGGTCAAGGAGCGGGCGGCGCTGGAGGCCGCGTACCGCGCCGGGCGAAGCCCGTGGATGCTGTGGACGTCGGCCGAGCGACCCGACCCGATGCAGGCCGCGATCGCGGGGATCGGGGCCGGCGAGCCCGGACCCTGAGTCACGGCTCGGCCGGCGCGAGGCCCGTGTCCCGCGTGCCCACCCGTTGCGATCCGGATCCCCCACCGGCGCTACCCGCCTCGTTGCGCACGCCGATGGCGATCGTGGCCGGGCTGGCCGGGCTCGCCGTCGCCGTGCTCGCTGCCCGCTATGCGGGCAGCGACACCGCCGGCGCCCTGGACCGGCGGCTGCGCTCGGATGTGACGAGCCTGCTCGGACGGCCGAGCTCCGGCGCGTTGGTCGTCGACCTGTTCGGCGAGCCGATGGTGGTGGCCGTGCTGGTGGGGGTGCTCGCCGCGCTCTGCCTTGCGCTGCGGCGCCGCGCGCTGGCCGCGGTCGCGGTCGTCGGGCCGATCCTGACCGGCGCCGCCACCACCGCGCTCAAACCGGTGATCGGGCGCACGATCCACGACGGCCACCTCGCCTATCCCAGCGGTCACACTGCGGCGGTGACCGCGCTCGCCCTCGTCGGCATGCTGCTGGTCGTCGGCCTGATCCGGGGCGGCCGGGCGATCGGCCTGCTGCTCGTCCTCGGCGGGGCCGGGGTGGCCGGCGCGGCGATGGCGTGGGCGCAGATCGTCCTGGACGCCCACTACCCCACCGATACGGTCGGCGGCTTCGCGATGGCGATGGCCGTCGTGCCGGCGACGGCGCTGCTGGTCGACCGGTTCGCGCCGCCGATCACTCACCGCTGAGGTACGGTCAGCGCAAGCCGGGTCACGACACCTGGCCCTTGCCGTCCAGCACCTCGTCCGCGACGACCCATCGCCCGCCGTTCGCCTCGATGCCCGGCAGCGCGGCCCGGACCTCGTCGAGCAGGTCCGGCACGAACAGCAGCACCGATTCGGGCTCGGCGGTGACCAGGTCCTGGGTCCCGATCACCGGGATGTCGGTGCCGGGCATCCGGCTGTGCTGCTTGGCCGCCGACACGTCGGCGACGCCGGGGAGCAGGTCCCGGCCGACCCCGGAGCTGTGCAGCAGCCCCACCGAACGCGATGCGGCGCCGTAGCCGTAGACCCGTCGGCCGCGGCGTCGCTCGTCGGCCAGCCAGCCGGCCAGCCGCGACCCGTCGGAGCGGACGGCGGCGGAGAACGCCCCCATGGCGACCGGGTCGAGCACCCCGCACCCGATCTCCCGTTCGGTCAGCGTCGCCAGGTCCGTGTCGGGGTCGGCGTCGCGGCGCGCCGCGATGAGCACGGTCCCGCCGTAGAGCGGGAACCAGAACGCGGCGAACGCGGTCAGTCCCACGCCGGCGAGCATGGTGCGCATCGCGGGAACCGAGTAGTACGCGTAGTGGCCGTGCCGGATCGCGTTCCATTCGGTGCGCCGCAGGATCGATGCCAGCGAGTGGAACTGGACGAGGAGCAGCCCCCCGGGACGGGTGCGCGCCGCCCGGTCCCGGAACGCGGTCTCCTGGTCCTCGGCATGCATGAGGCCGAAACAGCAGTCGAGGACGACGTCGGCGGGCGCGTCCGGCGGCGCCTGCCGCAGGCCGAGCGCGGCGAGCCGCGGCAGCCAGGAGCCGCCGTGCGGGCTGGGGAACTCGGCCACCGTTCCCGCCGCCGGCAGGATCCTCGACGTGAGCAGCCGGCCGAGCGCGTCGTCGGCCTGCTGGGTGAGCGCCTCGGGCTGGGTGCCCTGCGGATCCTCCGGTACCGCCGTGTCGTCGGCCAGCTGGGCGAGCCCGCAGTCGGCGCACAGCCACAGCCGCAGCGGGAACACCGGGTCCGGCCCAGGGTCGCCCAGCGGCGGGAAGTACTCGCATCCCGGCTGGGTCCCGAGATCGGCGACCACGGATCCGTGCTCCGACCGGCAGTACCGGCACCGGGTTCGGCCGGCCGACTCAACACTGATCATGCTGCACCACCTCGACGGGGACCCCATCCAGATCCCGAATCCACGTACTCGCAGTGCGGGACCGAATCGTTACCGGCCCGCGCACCCGCCCGGTCCAGGACCGACGAGGTAACGACGAACCCGGCACGGACGAGTCCCTCCACGAGCACCGACGGCCGCCGGCCGGGGCCGGCGGTGGCACGGAACCATGGCATGGGGGCCAGCGATGACGGTGACGGCGCCGGCCCTCTCGCGGACGGTCCGGGCCGCGGCGGGAAGGCTCAGCTGGGGCCTCGTCGACCAGGCGGTGTCCAGCCTGACGAACTTCGCCGTCGGGATCGTCGTCGCGCGCTCGCTCGGGGTGACCGAGTTCGGCGCGTTCAGCCTGGCCTGGGTGACCTACGGCGTGGTCCTCAACCTCTCCCGCGGGCTGGCCACCGACCCGCTGGTCGTGCGGTTCAGCGCGGTGCCGGTCGCGCGCTGGCGGGCGGCGGTGTCCCGCTCGTCCGGTACGGCCCTGGTCATCGGTCTGGTCACGGGCGCGGGCTGCGCCGGGATCGGCCTGGTCGTCGGTGGTTCCGTCGGCACCGCGTTCGTCGGGCTGGGCCTCGTGCTGCCTGCCGTGGCGCTCCAGGACAGCTGGCGGTTCGCGTTCTTCGCTGCCGGGCAGCCCAGGCGGGCGGTGACCAACGACCTCGTCTGGGCCGCGACGCTGGTTCCCTCGATGTTCGTCGTGGCCGGGCATCCGAGCGTGCCGGGCTTCGTGCTGGCGTGGGGGCTCTCGGGGGCCGTCGCCGCCTGCTTCGGCTGCCTCCAGATCCGCTTGCTGCCGGGCGTCGGCGGGGTACGCGGCTGGCTGCGCCGGCAGCGGGACCTCGGCGTGCGCTACATGATCGAGAACGTCAGCAGCAGCGGGGCCGCGCAGCTGCGCATGTACGGCCTGGGCGCGATCGCCGGGCTCGCCGCCGTCGGCACCGTGCGCGGCGCCGAGCTGCTGCTCGGCCCGTTCCTCGCGGTCCTGATGGGGCTGAGCCAGGTCGCGGTGCCGGAGGCCGCCAGGGTGCTGCGGCGCTCACCGCACCGGCTCTCGGTGTTCTGCCTGCTGCTCGGCGGCGCCCAGGCCGTGGCCGCGCTGTCGTGGGGTCTAGCGCTGCTGTTCCTGCTGCCCGACGGCGGCGGCGAGCGCGTCCTCGGCGCGCTCTGGGCCCCGGCGTCGGCGCTGATCCTGCCCGCGACGTTGGCGGTGATGAACGCCAGCTTCTTCACCGGGGCGGCGGCCGGGGTGCGAGCGCTGGGCGCCGCCCGGCGCAGCCTGCGGGCGCAACTGCTCGCCTCGGGCGGCTATGTGACGGGCGGGCTCGTCGGCGCCGCGATGAACGGGGCGCTGGGCTCGGCGTGGGGCGTCGCCCTCGGGACCGGTTTCGGCGTCGCCGTGTGGTGGTTCCAGCTCCGCGAGGGCCTCGCCGAGCGCCCCGCATCGACCGGGTCGACCCGGTCGGACCCGCCGATGTCTCACGAGAACGAAGGGACTCCGACCCCATGACCGCCGTTCCCCGACTGACCGTCGGCCTTCCCGTCCACAACGGGGCCCGATACCTGCCCGAGGCGCTCGATGCCCTGCTCAAGCAGAGCTACGCCGACTTCGAGCTGCTCATCTCCGACAACGCCTCGACCGATGCCACCGCGGAGATCTGCGAGCACTACCGGGCACGCGACGAGCGCATCCGCGTCTTCCGCCAGCCCCGCAACATCGGCGCCTGCCCCAACCACAACTTCCTGGTCCACCAGGCTCGCGGTGAGCTGTTCAAATGGGCGTCGCACGACGACCTCTACGGCCCCGATCTGCTGCTGCGCTGCGTCGAGGCGCTCGACGCGCATCCCGAGGTGGTCCTCAGCCACGCCGGCCAGGCCACCATCGACGGCGTCGGCAACATCGTCGGGACCTTCGACTACACGATGGCCACCGGCTCCCCGCACCCGCCGGAGCGCTTCCGGAGTCTGCTGTTCGCCCCCGGCGGTGACGACTTCTACGGCGTCATTCGCACGGATGTCCTACGCCGGACCCCGCTCAACGGCAGCTACCACCACTCCGACCGCACCATCGTCGCCGAACTGGCCCTGCTCGGCCCCTTCCATCAGGTCCCGGAGCTCCTGTACTTTCGCCGCGACCACCCGGACCGGGCAGAGCGGGCATGCCCGACGAAGCGGGCACGATGCGCCAATATGGATCCCCGCCGCGCGAACCGGTTGCGGCACCCGGAGGTGCGATTGCTCGCGGAGTACGTCCGGGGGTTCGTCTCCGCGGTCCGGCGCGCCCCGCTCTCGAGCGCGGACCGCAGGCGGTGCTACCGCGATCTCGCCTCGTGGCTGACGAGCCGGGCGCTGCCCCGTCCGATCGGCGCCCGCGTGCCCGGGGGCGAGGCCGGTGGCCGATGAGTGTGCGCGGCGTGTCCCGGAGGCGGGCCGGACCGCCCCGGATCGGCCTCTTCGGCCTGCTGGGTTCGGGCAACATCGGCAACGACGGATCCCTCGAGGCCGTCGTCAATCACCTTCGCGAGAATCATCCCGACGCGGTCCTCGGCGGCCTGTGCGCGGGTCCGGAGCGGGTCTCGGCGCGGTGGGGCATCCCCGCCACCCCGCTGCACTGGTACGACGCCGCCGCACCCCCGGCATCCGGAATCGCGGCGGCGGGCCTCAAGGTCGTGGGCAAGGGGTTCGACGCGATCCGCACCGCGGCCTGGGCCCGCCGGTTCGACATCGTGATCGTGCCGGGCATGGGTGTCCTGGAGGCGACGCTTCCGCTGCGGCCGTGGGGGTTTCCCTACGCCCTGTTGCTGCTCTGCGCGTCCGGGAGGCTCTTCGGCACGAAGATCGCACTGGTCAGCGTGGGATCGGCGGTCATCACGCAGCGACCGCTGCGGCTGATGGTCACCGCGGCGGCCCGGCTGGCGCATTACCGGTCCTACCGCGACATCCCGTCCCGCGACGCGCTGCGGACCATGGGCGTCGACACCTCCGCCGACGAGGTCTATCCCGATCTCGTCTTCGCGCTCCCGATGCCCTGCGTCGGCGACGACCGACCCGCGACCGGCGTCGTGGGTGTCGGGGTCATGGACTATCGCGGTGGAAATGCCGACCGCAACCGCGCCGAACAGGTCCACGCCGAATATCTGGCGAAGATGAAGCGCTTCACCCGGTGGCTCATCGACAACGGCCGTTCGATCAGGCTGGTCACCGGGGACCGGGTCGACGCCGCGGTGACCGCCGAGATCGTCGCCGATCTGCGAACCTACCGGCCGGACCTCGCCCCGTCCCGCGTCGTCGCCGAACCGGTGTCCTGCATGACCGAGCTCATGGAGCAGCTGCGCTCGGTCGATACCGTGATCGCGACGCGGTACCACAACGTCCTGTGCGCGTTGCGGCTGTCGAAACCGACGATCTCGGTCGGTTACGCCACCAAGAACGAGGTCCTCATGTCCCAGATGGGCCTGGGGGATTTCTGTCAATCCGTCGATTCCTTCGAGGTGAACCGGCTGATCGAGCAGTTCTGTGAACTCGAGGACCAACGCGAGCGGTTGAGCGGCGTACTTGCCAGGAAGAGCCTGGAGCACGCACGGCGCAGCCAGGAGCAGCTCACGGCGTTGTCCCGGCATATCCACACCGTTATCGACAAAGGCTGATATGACACGCACCGACATTTCTCTGCCCGTCTCGACCGAGCAGAACGCGCTGCTGCACACGATGGTCCCGGGCGGCGCCCACACCTACGCCAAGGGCGACGACCAGTACCCCGAATCGCTGGCCCCGATCATTTCGCACGGCCGCGGCGGCCACGTCTGGGATGTCGACGGGAACGAGTACATCGAGTACGGAGCGGGCCTGCGCTCGGTCAGCCTCGGACATGCCCATCCTCGGGTCCTCGACGCCGTTCGCGGCCAGCTCGACCGCGGCTCCAACTTCGTCCGACCGAGCGTCGTGGAGATCGAGGCGGCCCGGCGTTTCCTGGACACCGTCCCGACCGCGGAGATGGTGAAATTCGCCAAGAACGGCTCGGACGTGACGACGGCCGCAGTGCGGCTGGCCCGGGCCGCCACCGCCCGTCCGATGGTGGCCATCTGCCGCGACCAGCCGTTCTTCTCCACCGACGACTGGTTCATCGCGACCACCGCGATGTCGGCGGGGATCCCCGAGCGGATCGCCGAGCTGACCGTCAGCTTCCCGTACGGCGATCTCGACGCCACCGAGGCGGTGCTCACCGAACACGCCGGACAGATCGCCTGCCTGGTGCTCGAGCCCGCCACCCAGCAGGAGCCGCCGCCCGGCTATCTCGCGGGGCTGCGCGAGCTCGCGCACCGGCACGGCTGCCTGCTCGTCTTCGACGAGATGATCACCGGTTTCCGCTGGTCGGAGGCAGGCGCGCAGGGCCTGTACGGTGTCGTTCCCGATCTGTCGACCTTCGGCAAGGCGCTGGGCAACGGTTTTGCGGTGGCGGCGCTCGCCGGGCAGCGGGAACTGATGGAGTTAGGCGGGCTGCACCACACCGGCGAGCGGGTCTTTCTGCTGTCCACCACGCACGGGGCCGAGACGCATTCGCTGGCGGCCGCGATGGCGGTGCAGCAGACCTACGTCGAGGAGGGCATCACCGAGCGGTTGCACCTGCTCGGTGACCGGCTGGCCGCGGGAGTGCGCCAGGTCGCGGCGGATGCGGGCGTGGCCGATCATGTGCTCGTCCGCGGCCGGGCGAGCAACCTCGTGTTCGCCACGCTCGACGAGGACCGGCAGCCGTCGCAGCCCCATCGCACGCTGTTCATGCGCCAGCTCATCTCCGGGGGCGTGCTGGCTCCGTCGTTCGTGGTCAGCAGTGCGCTCACCGAGGACGACATCGACCGCACCGTCGAGGTGGTCGCCCAGGCCTGTGTCGTCTACCGGTCGGCGCTCGACGCGGGGGACCCGACCCCGTGGCTGGGCGGGCGGCCGGTGAAACCGGTCTTCCGCCGGTTCGCCTGACCGGACGGGGTGCAGCCAGGCCGGCCGCCGCGTCCATGCCCGGGGGCGGCGGCCGGTGCCCGGCCTACAGCGCGGGCCGGTGCCGGCGCCACGGGTTGGCGGTCTCGTAGGCCGCCGCCGCCGCGAACACGGACAGGTCGTCGTAGGCGTGACCGGCGATCTGCAAGCCGGTCGGTACACCGCTACTCTGCGAGAACCCGGTCGGGATGGAGGCGACCGGAAGCGGGCTGACCAGGTTGAAGGGATAGGTCAAGGCCCAGCCGAGGTACGGGTATGCGGGCTTTCCGTTGATCTCGAACGTGTCGTCCTCGTTGTCGTGATCCGCCGGCACCGACGGGACGGCCAGGGTGGGGCAGATCAGCAGATCGTAATTCTCGAAAACGCGCCCGATCTTCTGGTACATCTCGTACCGGACCCGGTTGACGTCGTAGAAACGCTTGACCGAGTGCCCGGATCCGCGCTCGATGAGTTTCACGACGAAGGGGTCCATCTCGAATCGCCATCGCGGCAACTGGTCTCCGGCGAGTGCCCAGAACAGGCCTTCCCAGTTGGTGAGCCACGCGTCCAGGACGCTGTAGTCCCAGCCCAGGTCGACCTCGTCGACCGTGCAGCCGAGTCCCTCGAACACGGCGGCGGCCCGGCGGGTGTTCTGCTGGACCTCCTCGGAGATCTCGAAGTAGCCGAGGTCCATCGACAGGGCGATCCGTCGCCCGGCGACATCATCGAACGTCGCGGGGACGGGCACCGTGTCCCGCAGTGAGTGGATGTCCGCGGGGTGCTGGCCGGACATGACGTTCTGCATGAGTCCCGCGTCGGCGACGCTGCGGGTGAGCGGGCCGTAATGGAGCACGGTCTCGCTCGGGTGTTCCCGATCGGTCGGGTTGCGACCGAAGGGCGGCTTGTAACCGAACACCCCGTTCGCCGAGGCCGGGATCCTGATCGAGCCGCCGCCGTCGGTGCCGTCGGCGACGGTCGTGATCCCGGCGGCAAGGGCGGCGCCGGCGCCGCCGGACGAGCCGCCCGGGCTGAACTCCGGGTTCCAGGGGTTGCGGGTGATGCCCCACAACGGGCTCTTGGTGACACCCGAGTGCGCCTGCTCGGGCGTGGTGGTCCGGCAATGCATGATCGCTCCCGCTTCGAGCAATCGCTCGACGGTCGGCGCGGACCGCTCCGGCCGGAAGTCTCGGAACGCCTTGGAGCCGTACGTCGTGATCTCCCCGGCGACCGAGTGCCAGTCCTTGATCGCGCAGGGCACACCCTCCAGCGGACGAGCCGAGCCGGGGTCGCGCGCGTACACGGCCTCGGCCTGGCGCGCCTGGTCGAGCGCACGCTCGAAGTAGTCGTAGGTCAGGCAGTTCAGCCGGCCGTTGACCTGCTCGGCGCGCTTGATCACGGCCTGCATCAGTTCGACCGGAGAGAGCGTCCGGTCCGTGAACCCGGCGATCGCCTCGGTGGCGGTGATGTAGCAGAGGTCGGAGTCGGTGTAGTCCATGCTGCTCCCTTCGTCAGCAAGCCACCCGGCGGGTGGTGCGGACCGGAAGCTAGCCGGCCGACGCGGCCGCCGGCATCGGTCAAATGACACACGGCGAACGGGGTCGCGGCCCCGCGACGCGATTGACCGCCGGGCGGACCGATGCCAGTCTCGACTCGCCTCAGACCACCGGTTGATCACGACATTTCGGTCTGGCACAAGGAGGTGCGGGTGAGGACTTCGCAGATCACGGCGATCGCGGAGATCGGCTCGATCGTCGCAGGCGCGGTGCGCGGCGCCGACGACCCGGGCAGTGTCCTCGCCCCACTGCGCAGGATCGCCTCGTTCGACGCCGCCATGATCGCGGTACGGGACCCGCTCACTGGCCGGCACCGGCCCCTGGCCAACGAGGGCTACGCACCGTCGCTGCTCACCTTCCTCAATTCGGGATATCTGTCCTGCTACAGCTACGACGTTGCGCGAACGTGCCGGCGCCCGATGCGGATGCGCGACTTCGGTCCGGACTTCTACCGGACCCCCGTCTACCGCGAGTTCCTCGACGGCGCGGGCTACCGCGAGGGCGTCACGCTCGTGCTCCGCTCCGGCGGGGACAGGGGATGCGTCACCGGGTTGATGACCATGAGCTTCACCGAGCCACGCGCCGCGGACCAGGCGGCCCGACGCGGGCTGGAACTGGTGGCGCCCACGCTGGGCCAACTGGTGGATACCGGCCGCACCCCGACGCTGCTCGCCAGTCTGATCGGCGGCGGGGCCGCCGCATACATCGTCGACGGCACGGGGACCACGTTCGCCACGTCAGGTGCCGGGGAACAGGCGAGCGAGGAACCCTCCGTCGCCGCCATCGCGGTGACCCGGGCGTTTCTGAGCAGCGACAGCCCCTCGCTGCGCGGCTACTGCGCCCGTCGCTGCGACGCCGTGTGGGAGCGAGCGCATCTGGTGCGCCTCAGCGACAACGAATGCGCCGACGGACCTCGTGCCCTGCTCATGCTCCGGCACGAACCACTCCCATGTGCCCTCACCGAACGCGAGCTGGACGTGCTGACACTCGTGTCCCGGGGGCTGCCCAACCGCGCGATCGGAGCCTCGTTGGGGATCAGCCCGCGGACGACCGGTCGCCACATCGAGCACCTTCTGCTGAAGACTAGTCTTGCCAACCGTGCCGCCCTCGCCTCGTACGCCGTCGAGAACGGGCTGATCCGCTTGGGTCTCTAGTGTCTTGCGCCTGAAATTCGTTGATGATGTCTAGTATGGGCGTCGTGGCACGCACGGGACGGCCGGTGGCCGCGGTGACCTTGACCGACGACGAACGGGCGACTCTGGTGCGCTGGTCGCGGCGGGCGAAGTCGTCGCAGGCGCTGGCGCTGCGATCGCGCATCGTGTTGGCCTGCGCGGACGGTGGGTCCAATCAGGACGTGGCCGCCGATCTCGGGGTGTGGCCGCAGACGGTGGGCAAGTGGCGGCGCCGCTTCGTGGAGGCGCGCCTGGACGGCCTGTCCGACGAGCCGCGGCCCGGTGCTCCGCGCACGGTCACCGACGAGCAGGTCG
>NZ_AUII01000046.1 GCF_000423625.1 Pseudonocardia asaccharolytica DSM 44247 = NBRC 16224 | reverse complement strand
CGGAGATTCCTTCCAGTTCGGCCCGGGTGGCGTGGCCGCCGTCGACGGCCTGCTCGGCGAGGCGGGAGTCGAGGATCCGGTCGGCCCACAGCCCGCCCCACCAGGCCCGCTCGGCGGGGGTGGAATGGCACCAGATCGATGCGCTGGGGGCGACGTCGGTGGCGCCGGCGGCGTGCGCCCAGGCGAGCAGGCGGCGCCCGGCGTCGGGTTCGGTGCCGTTGTCGTGGGCGACCGCGTGGTAGATCCGCAGCCATCGGTCCAGCCGGGGATCGGTGGGCCACCACATGGCGCCGGCGTAGTCGGTGTCGCGCGCGGCCACCAGCCCGCCCGGGGCCGGGTGAGCCGCAGCATCCGGCGCAGCGCGGCGACCGGATCGGCGAGGTGCAGCAGCACCTGGTGGGCGTGCACGACGTCGAATGTGCCGATCCCCTCGTCGAGGGCGAGCACGTCGCCCTGCCGGAAGGCGACGTTGCGCACGCCCGCGCGCTCGGCGTTCGCGCGGGCCTGTCGCAGCACGGCCGCGGAGGCGTCGATCCCGACGACGGTGCCCGGGGCTACCCGCCGCGCGAGGTCGACGGTGATCGTGCCCGGGCCGCAGCCGACGTCCAGGACGTCCATCCCGGGACGCAGGTGCGGGGCGAGGTAGGCGGCGGAGTTGTCCACGCTCCGCCAGTGCTGCGACCGCAGCACGCTCTCGGCGTGCCCCTGCCCGTAGCTGTGTGTCGCCGTGGCCATGCGCTGGAGAGTACCCACATACTTCTCATATATTGCAACGTTTGTCTCAAAATATGGGATGTCCTTGGGTGAACCCGTCGCGGATCGACGCCCGGTCGACCGTGAAGGCCAGGTATGCCCCCAGCCGGTCGGCCAGCTCGGTCGGCCTGCTCAGCGCGACCAGGTGCCCGCCGGGCATCTCGTCGACGTCGATTCCCAGGCGTGCCCGCGCGATGCGCCGCTGGAACTCCAGAGGGAAGAAGCGGTCGTCGCGGCCCTGCAGGAACCTCGTCGGGACGTCCGGCCACGCGGGGAGCGGCCAGGGTCGGGTGAACGGCGTCTCGGACTGGTCCGGCGCGCCCGCCGCCATCGCCGCCGCCGTCACCTCGGGCGGGACGTCGTGGAAGAACACGTCCGCCACCAGGTCCTCCTCGGCCAGCGAGCGGCCGTCCCGGGCGGCCTGCTCCGCGCGCGCCTGCGTGTGACCGGTGTTCGCCCACCACTCGCCGGGCGACTCGCCCGGCGCGGGTACCATCGCGTTCAGCAGGACGAGCAGGTCGACCGGCACCCGCTCGCAGACCAGCGGCGCGGTGAACCCGCCCATCGACTGGGCGACGAGCACGAGCCCGGTCCGCCCGTCGATCGCCTCGATCACCGCGTCCGCGTACTCGACCAGGCCGGCGCTGTCGTCGTCGGCGGGCAGCGTCACCGCCACCGCCTCGCAGCCGCGCCGGTCCAGTTCCTCGACGAGCCGATGCCAGTACCAGCCGCTGCCCCCGGCGCCGGGGATCAGCACGAACGTCTCCGCCATCGGCGTCCTCCTCTCGGGTCTCGTGACCTGAGACGACCGGCTCGTCAGGAAGTCATCGGTCGAGCGCCCGAAGATCATGGGGAGAGGGCCGCGTCGACGACCTGCTCGGCCAGCGCGCGGGCCGCCGGTGCACGGCCGACGGTCTGGGCCTGTGCGTTGACCACGGTCGTGTCGTCGCGGACCGACGCGTAGTGGTCGCCGGTGAACCGCACGTTCTGGTAGCGCCCGCGTTCCCGGGAGAGTTCGACGATGTTGCCGGTGCCGTGGCGGTCCACGAGGCGCTGAAACTCCCTCGCCTGCGCGGCATCGGGCATGTCGACCCAGGCGACCGCCACGAGCACGACGTTGCCACGCTTGTCTCGCACCTCGAACAGGGCACGGAACAGGGCGGTGCACGGATGCTCGCGGAAGAACCCCCGTACGCGGCCATAGGAGTGGGCGGCGCAGCCACCCGCGTCGGAGGTCAGGTGCTGTTTGACGCGCAGACCTTGACGCTCCAGGCGCAGCAGGGTGCGAGCCGGCCGCAGCCGGGGTAGGCACATCCCTGGTCGCGGGCGGCCACCGCCCGGCGCAACCCGTCGGGGATGGTGCGGGTGCGCCGCCCAGCACAATGGGGGTGACGGCGGCGTCGCCGGTCAGCGGGGCGGCCTTGGCCTCGATGAGGGTGGCGATGGTGGCGAACAGGGCCGCGTCGTCGAATCGGCCCTTGAGCGTGCCGCCGGAACCGCCCCGGTTCGGGTTGAGGATGAGCTCGTTGACCGGGGCCGGCGGCTCGTCGTCGGGTTCGGGCCCGTCGGCGTCGAGCATCTCGATCAGCCGTCTGCCGTACGCCAGCAGCTCCGAGGGGGTGTAGACGGCGGTCTTGCCCGCCAGCTGTTCCTCCGCGCCGGCCCACACCTCGGGGGCGAGCCGTTCGGCGGCGGGGCCGGCCAGCAGCTTGGCAATCACCTCGACGTGGCGCAGGCCGGCCTGGCCTGCGGCGAACACCGCGGCGGTGGCCGGCAGCCGCGGGGCAGCGCGGCACCGTCCAGCCCAGCAGATCCCCAGCGCCCCGGCCGGGCCCTTGTAGCCGCGCTCGGCGAACACCCCCCGCCGCACCCGCCCCGACCGCCGCGCCCACGGCGTCCAGCGCCTCGACCAGGAGGCGGCGGGCGGCGCGCAGCGGGCTGTCGGACACGCGTTCAGCGTACTCGAACCAATGTTCGAAAAATGGTCATTCGGTGCAGGTCAGTGGCATTCCGGCGCGGCCCCGACCGTTCACCGGTACCCCGCGGAACCGGATCTGCTCGATCCTGGGGCGGGAGCACGCTCAGTCGACGACGAAGTCGGTGAGCTGCAACAGCCGCTGACGGGCGAGACGTTCGACGAGCTCCGGAAGCGCATGCACCGGTGAGGTGTCGAGATCGTGTCGGGAGCCGCATACGACGTGGCTGACCGTCTTCCGGCATGCGCGGTGGCTGAACTCGGACGCAAGGCGTTCGATCGCGCCCTGTACGGCCAGGTCGTGCTGTGGGCAGGCGTACGCGCCGCCCGGGGCGGATCCCATCAATATTCTCCTGATTTCCTGCTGCTCTTTGGTTATGGGCCCGGATAGTTTCCGCTACGTGTCGGTGAGTAGCGAGCGAATAGTGACGACATCCCTGTCGCGGGAGGGCCGGCGACAACCAGCATGACGAGATCGCTCAGCTGGAGGACCAGACGGTGGACTCTGACCTGGAGGACGAAGGTCCTGATCCGGGTGGGTGGATCGGCTCGTGCGCACCGGCTCCGCCAAAGCTATTCCGGATCTCATGAGTGGATCTCGATATGGCAATCCGTTTCCGGTGCTGCTACGGACGGAGGCGGCCGGACGGGCTCAGCTGTTCGGAATCGACCAGCACAGATGGGTACCGCACGGCTCCCGCGAATCGAGGGTGAGGATACCGCCGTGGCGTTCGGCGCGGTGCCGCAGGTTGGCGAGCCCGCTGCGCCGGGTGCTGGAACCGATGCCGACGCCGTCGTCGCGAACGTCGAGGGTCAACCGGTCGGCGCCCGCGATGATGTCGATCTCGGCGGATCGGGCTCGGGCATGGCGGGCGACGTTGGTGAGGGCCTCGCGCAGGACCGCGGTGAGATCCTCGGCGACGTCGTCACCCACGGTGTCCTCCAGGAGTCCGGAGAACCGCAACGCAGGCTCGAACCCGAGCACCTCGGTCAGGTCGGCGACCACGTCCAGCAGCCGCGACCGCAGTCCCGCCGGCGTGGCGCCGCCGCTCCGGTGAAGCTGGAAGATCGTGGTGCGGATCTGCTTGATGGTGTCGTCGAGATCGCGGATGGTGCCGACGACCCGGTCCGTGGACCGGCCAGGGCCGAGGCTGGCGGCGACGCTCTGCAGCGAGAGCCCGGCCGCGAACAGCCGCTGGATCACGTGGTCGTGCAGATCGGCTGCGATGCGATCGCGTTCGTCGAGCATCGCGGCACGTTGTTGCTCGGCGCGGGCCTCGGCGAGCTCGATCGAGATCGAGGCCTGGTTGGCGAACCCCGCGGCCATGTCGAGGTCCTCGGAGGTGAAACCGGGTCGGCCACTGAGCCTGGCAGAGCTGATCACACCGTTCACCTGGTTCGAACCCGCGAGCGGGACGACCAGCACGGGCCCGATGTCCAGCACCCTGGAGGCGAAGAACTCCAGCCCGGGCCGCTCGTCGGCGGTGTCGACGCGCAGCGGCCGGCCGCTGGCGAACACCTGCCCGACCAGGGAGCCCTGGACGGGCACCTCGCGGCCCTGCAACTGGTCGGCGCCGGCGCCGACCACGACCTCCATGCGGAGGTGCTCGCCGTCGCCGGTCGGCAGCACCACCGAGACGAGGTCGGCCTGCGCGATGTCCCGGCAGCATTCGGCGATGAACCGCAGGGCCTGACCGCTGTGGCTGGTGTCGGACGAGAGCATCCGGCGGGTGATCGCGGCGGAGGCGCGGAGCCACTCCCCGCGGGTGCGGGAGTCCTCGTAGAGCCGGGCGTTCTCGATCGCCACACCGGCGGTGGCGGCGAGTGCCGTCACCAGTTCCTCGTCCTCCGCGCTGAACTCGCCGTTGCGGCTCTCGGAGAGATAGAGATTGCCGAAGATCTCGTCACGGACCCGGATCGGGACGCCGAGGAAGGTGGTCATCGGCGGGTGCCCGGACGGGAACCCGGACGACCGGACGTCGTCGCTGATGCGACGCAGCCGGATCGGCCGGGGGTCGTCGATGAGCGCACCGAGTAGGCCCTTGCCCTGGGGCAGATGCCCGATCCGGGCGACGTCCTCGGGGGGCATGCCGGAGTGGACGAACTCGGCCAGGCCGCCGTGCGCGGCGATGACGCCGAGCGCGGCGTAGCGGGCGCCGACGAGCTCACGGGCGGCCTCGACGATGCGTGAGAGCACCGTCGGAAGGGTCAGATCTCCGATGATCGCCTGACTGGCGCGCAGCAGCCCACGCAACCGCTCCTGGGTGCCCATCACCTCCTGGGCGCGTTCGATCAACTGCCCGAGCAGTTGGTCGAGCTCCATTCGCGGCAGATCCGGGAACGTCAGCTCCTCCTGCTGACCGGCATCACCGGCGCCGGCAGCCGGATCCTCGGCGTTGACATGGTGTGCCTCACGTCCCGCCATCTTCCGTGGCACCTCCTCGACCCGTCGGATGCGGACTGTGTCGGCGATCCCATCCCGCCCCTCGTTCCTAGTCTGCATGCTGCGCGCGGGGATCTCACCGTTGGTGCCCGGGGAACTACGCGGATCACATGTGCTCAGCCCAGGTCGACCCATGGCCCGCCGACGTCGAGAACGAACTTGTGATGATCGAACAGCACTGTGGATCACCACAAGTTCGTTCTCGACGGGCAGTGGGGTCGGGGGTGGCGGCGCGGGGGCCAGGAGAGGGCCTGCCAGGCCGGTGCCGCGTGCCGCAGCGACTCCTCGACCGGCCCTGAGGTGTCGACGATCATCGCGTCGGACCACTCGTCGGCGGCGGCCATTGCCGCCGCGATCTCCGCGGTCGCATCCGAGCTGCCGACCGGACGGGTGCGCAGCCGCTGCACCGCGGTCTCGGTGCTGGTCCGGCACTCCAGCTGGATCAGCTCGCTGTGCGTATGCTTCGCGAGCTTCTCGGCCTCCTGCCGGTGCAGCGCCGAGGTCCACGACGCGTCGAGGATCACCGACTCGCCGCGGGACAGCAGCTCGCCAGCCCGGTCCAGCAGCTCGCGGTACAGCGCTTCGGTGTGCTCGGCGCTGTAGAGCCCCTCCCGGTATGCGGCGCCGGCGCGGGCGGTCGGGTTGATCCCGGCGAGTTCCTTGCGGATCCGGTCGCTGGACAGCACCACCGCGCCGAACCGGTCGGCGAGCCCGCCGGCGATGGTCGTCTTGCCGGTCCCGGGCAGCCCGCCGACCAGGGCCAGCCGAACGGCACCTCGTTCGAGATGCCGGCGCGCCACCTCGGCGTACTCGAGAGCCGTCTGGGCCGCGGCGGAGTCGCCCTGCCCGTGGCGAAGGCACGCCACCTTGGTCCGGACGAACGCGCGGTAGGCGGTGTAGTGGTGGCGGAGCGCGGATGGGGCCGGGTCGCCGGAGAACGCGGTGTAGGCGACCAGGAACTCGGCCGCGCGGTCGGGCGCGCCGAGACGTTCCAGGTCCATCGCGAGGAATGCCACGTCGTCGAGCGCGTCGACGTAGCGCAGCCGATCGTCGAATTCGAGACAGTCGAGCACCCGCGGACCGTCGTCGAGGAAGAACACGTCGTCGGCGATGAGGTCGCCGTGGCCGTCGACGATCCGGTCGTCGGCGATCCGGTGGGCGAACAACGGGCCGCGGCCGTCGATGAACCGCATCGAGAGCCGCTCGATCACGTCGATCGCGGTGTCGTCGAGCGGAGCGCCGGGAATCGCGCGGGTCTCCGCGATGTTGTCCCGCCAACGCTCGCGCAGCGCGTCCTGGCTGCCTTCCGCGTTCACCGCGGGTCCGCGGGCGGCGCCGGCGTGGAAGCGCGCCATCAGCCGCGCCAGCTCCCGCAGCGGCCCGCTGAGGTCGGCGCCGGTGGTCAGCAGCGTGGCGAGCCGCCGGTCGGCCGGCATCCGCCGCATGACCAGCAGGTGCTCGGCCACGTCGGCGGGCGCACCGTCCGGGCGCGGGGCGGACACATCGCTGATCCCGAGATAGACATCCGGGGAGAGTCTGCGGTTGAGCTCGAGCTCGCGGCGCAGCACCTCCCGGCGCAGCTCGAGGGTGCTGAAGTCCAGGAACCCGGTGCGCACCGGCTTCTTCATCTTGTACGCGCGGTCACCGATGAGCATGACGATGCCGACGTGGGTCTCCCGCAGCTCGGCCCCGCTCACCACAGCTCACCCCGATCGCGCGGCTCGGTCACCCGGGCGGGCGCGGGCAGTTCCAGCTCCGGCTCGATGGAGGTGACCTGCGGCGACACCACCGCCACCGGGCACGGACTCCAGCGGACGAGGGCCCGGCTGGTGGAACCGAGCAGCACCCGCATCGGCGCACTGCGGGTATTGGCACCCACGACGACCAGCCGGGCCTGGGCTGCCTCCTCGAGCAGCGCCTCGATCGGGCGCTCGTCGGTCACCCGCAGATCCACCTCGACGGTCGGGAACCGGTCGCGCCACGGTGCGAGCTCGTCGGCGAGCCGGTCGGCCGCCATCGTCCCGGAGTGCAGCGCGATCAGCCGCGTCCGGTGGATACGCGCGTCGGCGAAGGCGGCGGTCAGCGCGGCGGCGTCGGTCGCCGCGTCCAGGACCCCGACCAGCACCGGTCCGCCGGCGGGGGGCGGATCGCCGCGGACGACGACGACCGGGCAGCTCGCCCGGCCGGCGAGATCGAGCGCGAGCGAACCGATGAGCGCGTCGTGCACGTGGTCGCCGCCCACCATGCCGACCACCATCAGCGCCGCCCGGTCCGCGGCGTCGAGCAGCGCGCGCAGCGGCTGGCCGTCGAGCCGTTCGGTGCGCATCTTCACGTCGGGTGCCTGCCGCAACGCGACCGTGTAGCCACGGGCCAGGATCGATGCGGCCCGCCGGCGCCCGGCCGGGTCGGTGGCGTAGGGAGCGGCGTGCACGACGGTGAGCGGCAGACGGCGGGACCGGGCCTCGGTCACCGCCCACCGGACCGCTCGTAACGCGGTGTCCGTGCCGTCCACCCCGACGATCACGCCGGGGTCCTGATGTTCGTCAGCCATGTTCACGAAGGCGCTCCGATCCGTGCATTGGCAGTGGTGGGGGTCTCGACGCGACGTGGGGCGGGCCGCACGTGGCTCAGCCGGGTGGCCTCGGCGCGGCGGCCTCGGCGAGAGAACGGATCAGGTCGGTGGCGGTGACCAGCCCGACGAGCCGCTCGCCCTCGGTCACCAGGACCGCGTCCACCCCGGTCGCCTGCATCCGTTCGGCCGCGGTGGAGCGGTGGTCGGTGGCGCGCAGGACCGGGGCGGCCCGGCAGAACGTGGTGACGAGCGGCGGGGCGGCCGGGAAACGCGCCATGCTCGCGGGGATGTGGGCGAGCAGGTCACGTTCGAGGACCAGGCCGCGACAGTCCGTCCCGTCGATCACCGGGAGGTGCCGGACGCCGTTGCGGGCCATGAGCCGCAGCGCGACCAGCGCGTCGGTGTCGGAGGTGACGCCGACGAGCTGCCGCGTCATCAGGACGGAAAGCGGCGGGTCGTCGTCGAGGTTCTGGGGCGGGGCCCCGAGACGGGTGCGGTAGGCCGACATGGGACCTCCTCGATTCGTCGCTCACGACCATGGTGGCCGATCCGACCCGCCCGAGGGAGAGGCGGACGACCTTGACGAGGGTGCGGCCGGCCCGTGGCGGGGGAGACGGGAGACCCGCACGGCCGGGTCCTTCGGCCCTGTGCCTGTGGCGCCGGATGGGCCGTCATGAGGACGGCCGTCACCGGGACGCCGTCCGTCGGCCCGGCTACGGTGGAGGCGGCCCTGCAACCGTGGGGTGCCCCGGTAAGACCCGGGGCCGGACCCGGTCGGGTAGGCAGTGACGGGAGGGCGTCGCCGTGGCGGAAGAACGCACCGATTCCCGGTTGATCGTGGTCGGGGTCGACGACAGCGACTCCGCGCGCGACGCCGCCGAATGGGCCGCCGATCTCGCCTCCGTGTGGCGGGCTCCGCTGTGCCTGCTGCACACCGTTGGCGGTCAGGGCGCGGAGGGGACCGAGCCGGGCTGGCTCGGCGAACTGGGGCGTATCGCCGAGCGCGTCGGCGCCGATCCCGTTGCGTCCCACGTCGTGGCGGGTGACGTGGTCGAGGTGCTGCTCGACCGGGCGGCGGGGGCACGGCTACTGGTGGTGGGCAGCTACGGCGAGGGTGCGGTGGCCGGGATGCTCGCCGGCGACACCGCGCTGGCGCTGCTGGCCGCCTGCCCGTGTCCGGTGGCGGTGATCCGAGGGCAGGGGCCGGGCATTCCGCCGCCGCGCGGCGGCCCGGTCGTGGTGGGGGTCGACGGTTCCCCTACCGGGAACGGGGCGCTCGAGTTCGCGGCGGAGCTCGCCGAGGCGTCCGGGGCCCGGCTCGTGGCGATGCACACGTGGGCCGACGTCGCCGCCGACGAGTCCGGCCGGATGCGGCGGCTCAGCGACGACTGGGACGCACTGGCCCAGGAGGCGGGCGAGGTGCTCGACGCGAGCCTGGCCCCGGTGCTGGAGCGTCATCCCGGCCTGCAGGTCGAGCGCGCGGTCCTCGGCGACAACCCGCTGCGCGCGCTGCTCGCGCGCGCGGACGGGGCCCGGATGCTGGTCGCGGGCCACCGTCGGGGCCTCCCGCCCGGCGGGATCCGCCAGCTCGGTTCCACCAGCAAGGGACTCGTCGAGTTCGCCGGTTGCCCGGTGGTGATCACCCCGCCGGTCGCGGGCCCGGAGGACGGCGCCGATCGCGCCGCGGACCGGTCCGCGCAGCCGACGGGGTGACCTGGTCCGGAGATCCGGACCGCGGGCTCAACCAGCCGCGGTCCGGGTCTTCGCGACGGTGAGCAGGACGGCGGCGTCCTCGACGGCCTCCAGGCTGTGCGGGGCGTCCGGGACGATCAGCAGGTCGCCCTGCCTGCCGTCCCAGGAATTGGGGCCCGCGACGAGGCGTACCCGCCCGCGCAGGACGTGCACGGTGGCCTCGCCGGGGCTCTCGTGCTCGGCGAGGGCCTGCCCGCCACACAACGCGATCAAGGTCTGGCGCAGCACCCGTTCGTGCCCGCCGTAGACCGTGCGCGAGCTGCGCCCACGGGCATTGGCCTTGGCCGCCTCCAACTGCTCGCGGGCCAATGCGTCCAATGAGGTCTTGTGCACCGAATCGTCCCTCTCCATCCGCGGCTCAGCCGACACGGTCCCACCCGCGGCGGGTGGGTCGCGTCGCGGGTCCCGCATCCCGTGAGCGATACACGATGTAGGGCCGGAACAGGTAGGCCAACGGCGCGGTGAACGCGTGCACCAGCCGGGTGAACGGCCAGATCGTGAACAGCAGCATCCCGATCAGGGTGTGGATCTTGAACTCCAGGTTCGACTGGCCCATCGACGCGACGTCGGGCTGCAGCACGAACAGCGACCGGAACCACGGCGAGACCGTCTCCCGGTAGGAATGCTGCTCGCCGATGATGCCGGTGCCGAGCACGGTGGTCGCCAGCCCGGCCACGATCGCGGCCACGAGCACCACGTACATCAGCTTGTCGTTGCGGGTCGTGGCCATGAACACCGGGCCCGACGTGCGCCGCCGGTAGACGAGGATCCCCACGCCGACGAGGGTGCAGAAACCGGCGATGCCACCGAGGACGAGCGCCTGGATGTGGTAGGCGTGCTCGGAAAGGCCGATGGCGTCGGTCCAGCTCTCGGGGATCAGCAGGCCGATCACATGCCCGATGATCACCACGAGCAGGCCGAAGTGGAACAGGGGGCTGCCGATGCGCAGCAGCCGCGACTCGTACAGCTCCGAGGAGCGAGTGGTCCAGCCGAACTTGTCGTAGCGGTACCGCCAGATCGTGCCGCTGACGAGGATGACGACCATCACGTACGGCAGCACCCCCCAGAGCAGCACGTCCACCCCGCTCATCGCGTTCCTCCCGGGGAAAAGGGGGCCAGCTCCAGCCCGACCTGTTCGCGCGGTGGCCCGCTGCGGGCCAGTGCCTTCGCCGCGGCGACGTCGGCGGGCGACGGTCCGGGCAGCAGCGCGCACACCGCCTCGACGGGCGCCGCGTACGGGGTGCCCACCTCGATCAGCGCGAGCCGCAGCAGCTCGATACCCGCCCGATGCTCCTGCAGCACCGCGAGCCCGTCGGCCAGGTCGGCGGTGGCCGCGAACTCGAGCACCGCGGGCAGGAAGTCGGGCAGCTCGGTGCTGTCCAGCTCGACGCCCGCCGCCCGGTAGCGGGCCTTGAGCGCGGCGAGCGCCCCGCCACGACGGCGGGTCTCCCCATCGGCCCACCAGGTCAGATAGAGGCAGCAGCGCCGCCGGTTGTCGAAGGTGCGCACGTAGTGCTCGGCGAGCTCGCCGGGTGGGATGCCCGCCACGGCGTCGAGGAACGCGGTCAGCCGGGCCCCCGGCGTGCCGTCCGGCAGGGCGTCGACGGCGCCGCGGACGAGCGGGAACATCGGTAGGACGGACTCGTCGGGGTACTGCAGGCAGACCGACGCGGCCTGCAGGACGGTGGCGTGGGCCTGATCGTCGTAGGACTGGATCGTCATGGGCGGTCCTTCGCCATGGGGGTGTCCGGCCGGGGATCGGCCGTCGGGTCCGCGGTCCCCGATTCCGGCTCCGACGCGGTGCGCCGCGGCGGGAACAACCCCGCCGGGCGGCCCTTACCGTCCCAGTTGAGCAGGTTGATCCGCGCCCCCGGCTCGCCGGGGTCGGCGAGTTCCTCGCTGGTCTGGCGGTGGCGCAGGGCGTGGAAGGTCTCGACCGAGACCGGCAGCGGGCGCCCGGACGCCTCGCCGAAGGGCCCGCTGCCCGCGACCATCCCGGGCCCGCCGTCGACGTCCAGGCTGCAGCCGAGCTCCTCGAGCTCGCGGGCCTCGCCGGAGTAGGCGGTCGGGATGACATAGCGCTGCTCGTACTTCGCGATCGCCAGCAGCCGGTACATCTCGACGATCTCGCCGCCGGTCATCCCGACCGCGGTGGCGATCGACTCGTCGCGGGGCCGCTCGAGCGTCACGTCCCGCATGTAGGAGCGCATGGCGGCCAGCTTCTGCAGGACCGTCCGCACCGGCTCGGGGTCGCCCGCGGTGAACAGCTCCGCCAGGTACTCGATGGGGATGCGCAGCGCGTCGATCGCGCCGAACAGGTTGCCGGCGTCCTCACCGTCGTGGCCGGTCTCGGTGAGCCGGTCGACCACGGGGGACAGCGGCGGGATGTACCAGACCATCGGCATGGTGCGGAACTCCGGATGCAGCGGTAGCGCCACCCGGTACTGCTTGGCCAGCTTGTAGACCGGGGAATGCTGGGCTGCCGAGATCCAGTCCTCGGCGATTCCGCTGCGCCGCGCGGCCGCGATCACCTGTGGGTCGTGCGGGTCGAGCAGCAGCTCCAGCTGTGCGGGATACAGGTCGTGCTCGTTCTCCACGGACGCGGCCTCGGTGACCCGGTCGGCGTCGTAGAGGAACAGCCCGATGTAGCGCAGCCGTCCCACGCAGGTCTCGCTGCACACCGTCGGCAACCCGACCTCGACCCTCGGGTAACAGAACGTGCACTTCTCGGCCTTGCCCGTGCGGTGGTTGAAGTAGACCTTCTTGTACGGGCAGCCGGTCACGCACATCCGCCAGCCCCGGCACTGGTCCTGGTCGACCAGCACGATGCCGTCCTCGGCGCGCTTGTACATCGCCCCGGACGGGCAGGACGCCACGCAGGACGGGTTGAGGCAGTGCTCGCAGATCCGCGGCAGGAAGAACATGAACGCGCGCTCGTACTCGAAGCGCACCTTGTCCTCGGACTCGGTGCGGATGCGCTCGACGATCGGGTCGCGGGGACCGTGCTCGGGCGCGCCGCCGAGGTCGTCATCCCAGTTGGCGCTCCATTCCACGGCCATCGGCTGACCCGAGATCAGCGACTTCGGCTGCGCGACGGGGAAGTCATCGCCCAGCGGGGCGTCGGTCAGGGTCTCGTAGTCGTAGGTCCACGGCTCGTAGTAGTCGCGGATGTTCGGCAGGACGGGGTTGGCGAAGATGGACAGAAGCTTCTTGAACCGCCCACCCGCCCGCAGCCGCAGCCGGCCGCGCGCGGTGCGCACCCAGCCGCCCTTCCAGGTCTCCTGGTCGGAGTAGCGGCGCGGGTAGCCCTGGCCGGGGCGGGTCTCCACGTTGTTGAACCACACGTACTCGACGCCGCTGCGGTTGGTCCACGCCTGTTTGCAGGTCACCGAGCAGGTGTGGCAGCCGATGCACTTGTCGAGGTTCATCACCATGCCCAGCTGGGCCATGACCCTCATCAGTACTGCACCTCCTGGGAGCGCCGCCGGATCACGGTGATCTCGTCGCGTTGGTTGCCGGTCGGTCCGAGGTAGTTGAACGCGAACGACAGCTGGGCGTAGCCGCCGATGAGATGCGTGGGCTTGACCAGAATGCGGGTCAGCGAGTTGTGGATACCGCCGCGCAGGCCCGTCGCCTCGGACTTCGGGACGTTCACCACCCGCTCCTGGGCGTGGTAGACGAACACCGTGCCGGCCGGCATGCGGTGGCTGACGACCGCCCTGGCCACCAGCACCCCGTTGCGGTTGACCGCTTCCACCCAGTCGTTGTCGCGCACCCCGATCGCCCCGGCGTCCTGCTCGCTCATCCACACCACCGGCCCGCCCCGGGACAGCGACAGCATGAACAGGTTGTCCTGGTACTCGGAGTGGATCGACCACTTGGAGTGCGGGGTGAGGTAGCGGACGGTCACCGAGGCACCCTCGTCGCCGAGGGTGCCCGGCTGCGCCTCGCCGAAGAGCTTGTGCATGTCCAGCGGGGCCCGGTAGATCGGCAGCAGCTCGCCGAAGTCGGACATCCAGTCGTGGTCGAGCAGGAAATGCATCCGCCCGGTCAGGGTGTGCCATGGCTTGCCCCGCTCGACGTTGACGGTGAACGGGGCGTAGCGCCGCCCGCCGGTCTCGCTGCCCGACCACTCCGGGCTCGTGATCACCGGGACCGGGCGGGCCTGGGTGTCGGCGAAGCTGATCCGCTTGTCCTCGCTGCCCACGGCCAGGTCGACCAGTTTCATCCCGGTGCGTCGCTCGGCCTCGGCGAATCCGTGTACGGCCAGGCGCCCGTTCGTCGTCGCGGACAGCGTCAGGATCGCCTCCGCCATCTTGGCGTCGGTGTCGATCGCGGGTCGCCCGTCCCCGGCGCCGCCGAGCATCACCCCGTTCTTCGCGCCCAGGTAGGCGATCTCCTCCTCCGCGTGGTAGGTGATCGCCTTGGTCGTCATCCCCAGCCGGTCGACCAGCGGCCCGACCGTCACCATCTTGTCCGCGAGCGCGGGATAGTCGCGCTCGACGACCACGAAGTTCGGCATCGTCTTGCCCGGGATCGGTTCGACGCCGCGCGGAGCGTCGGCGGAGCGCGCATCGGCACTGCCGGCGCGCCAGTCGAGCACCCGCCCGCCCGGCTGCGCGGTCTCGCCGGGCGTGTCGTGCTGCAACGGCACGGCCACGATGTCGCGGCGGACCCCGAGGTGGGTGCGGGCGAGTTCGCTGAACCGCGTGGCGATGGCGTTGAAGGCGTCGAAGTCGGTGCGCGACTCGAACGGTGGGTCGATCGCCGGGCTGAAGGCGTGCACGAACGGGTGCATGTCGGTGGTGTTCAGATCGTGCTTCTCGTACCAGGTCGCGGCCGGTAGCACGATGTCGGACAACAGCGTCGAGCTGGTCATCCGGAAGTCCAGCGACAGCAGCAGGTCGAGCTTGCCCTCCGGGGGCTCGCCGTCGCGCCAGACCACATCGCGGGGCCTGCGGTCCTCGGGTGTCTGGTCGGCCAGCAGGTTGTTGTGGGTACCCAACAGATGCCGCAGGAAATACTCGTCGCCCTTGGCCGAGGAGCCCAGCAGGTTCGCCCGCCACAGGGTGAGGCAGCGCGGCCAGTTCTCCGGGGCGTCGGGGTCCTCGATCGCGAAGTTCAGCTTCCCGGTCCGCAGCTGCTCCGCGACGTGGCCGGCGACGTCCTTCTCCCCGATCTCGTCGGCCAGGTCGAGGGGATTGCGGTCGAACTGTGGGTAGGACGGCATCCAGCCCAGCCGGGCCGAGAGCGCGATGGTGTCGATGGTGTGCATGCCCTTGAGATGGCCCTGCGCGAGCGGCGAGGTCAGCGCATCGGCCCGGTAGCCGTCGTACCGCCACTGGTCGGTATGGGTGTACCAGTAGGCGGTCCCGATCATCTGCCGCGGCGGCCGCTGCCAGTCGGTGGCCATCGCCATCGTCGCCCAGCCGGTGATCGGCCGGCATTTCTCCTGCCCGACGTAGTGCGCCCAGCCCCCGCCGTTGCGGCCCATCGAGCCGGTGAGCATCAGCAGCGCCAGGACCGCCCGGTAGGTGGCGTCGCCGTGGAACCACTGGCAGATCCCCGCGCCCATGATGATCATGGTCTTGCCGCCGGACTCCTCGGCGTTGCGCGCCATCTCCCTCGCCACCTTCACCACCTGCTCGGCGGGCACCGACGTGATCGGCTCCTGCCAGGCCGGGGTGTACGGCTGCGACGGGTCGTCGTAGCCGCTCGGCCAGACCCCGGGGAGGGGAGCGCGGTGAACGCCGTACTGGGCGAGCATCAGGTCGAACACCGTGGTCACGAGCTGGCCGCCGATGCGGCGGACCGGGACGCCGCGGCGCAGCACTCCGCCGGCGGCGTCCCCGCCGTCGACCCCGCCGTCGAAACGGGGCAGCAGCACCTCGGCGGACTCGGGATTCGCGGGGTCGAGCACCGTCAGCTGCGGCGCGACGTCGCCGAGGTCGAGGTTCCAGCGCCCCATCCCGGACTCGGTGTAGCGGAAGCCCATCGAGCCGTTCGGCACGACCGGCTCGCCGGTGCGCCCGTCGACCAGCACGGTCTTCCACGCCGCGCCCTCGCCGTCCTCGCCGAGGCCGGCGGCGGTGAGGAACTTGCCGGGCAGGTACGCGCCGTCGCGCGCGGTGTTCTCCTCGAGGGTGACCAGGAACGGCAGGTCGGTGTAGCGCTGCGCGAAGTCGACGAAGAACGGGACCCGCCGGTCGAGGAAGAACTCCTTGAGGATCACGTGGCCCATGGCCATGGCCAGTGCGCCGTCGGTGCCCGGCTGGGCCGGCAGCCACGTGTCGGCGAACTTCGTGTTGTCGGCGTAGTCCGGTGAGACGACCACGACCTTCTGGCCCTTGTAGCGCGCCTCGGCCATCCAGTGCGCGTCGGGGGTACGGGTGACCGGGACGTTGGAGCCCCACATGAGCAGGTAGGTGGCGTTCCACCAGTCCCCGGACTCGGGCACGTCGGTCTGGTCACCGAACACCTGCGGCGAGGCCACCGGCAGGTCCGCGTACCAGTCGTAGAACGAGGTCATCGCGCCGCCGACGAGCTCGATGAACCGCGATCCCGCGGCGTGGCTGACCATCGACATGGCCGGGATCGGGGAGAACCCGGCGATCCGGTCCGGGCCGTAGGTCTTGATCGTGTGCACGTGCGCGGCCGCGACGATCTCGACGGCCTCGTCCCACGAGACCCGCACATGCCCGCCCTTGCCGCGCGCGGACTGGTAGCGGCGGCGCTTCTCCGGGTCGGTGGTGATCTCGGCCCACGCCGCGACCGGGTCACCGAGCCGGGCCTTCGCCTCGCGGTAGGACTCCACCAGCACCCCGCGGGCATACGGGTAGCGCACCCGCGTGGGGGAGTAGGTGTACCAGGAGAACGCCGCCCCGCGCGGACAGCCGCGCGGCTCGTACTCCGGGGAGTCGGGCCCGACCGAGGGGTAGTCGGTCTGCTGGGTCTCCCAGGTGATGATCCCGTCCTTGACGTAGACCTTCCACGAGCACGAGCCGGTGCAGTTCACCCCGTGCGTGGAGCGCACCACCTTGTCGTGGCTCCACCGGTCGCGGTAGAAGACGTCACCCTCCCGCCCGCCGCGGCGGAACACCGCGCGCAGGTCCTCGGAGACCTCGCGCCGGGTGAAGAAGCGGCCGGTGCGCAGCAGTGCGTCGGCCGCGGACCCATCGGTCCCGGCCGCCGACCGGCCACGAGAATCTGCGCTGAGCGTCATCCGACCTCCATCCGTGCGGGTGTCGGGAATGACCCTGGCAGGGCCGAAGCCGACCGATCAATGCCCGAAAGTCCCCCCGCCCGGGTCGGAAGGCCCCCTAGCCGTGGTCGCTCTCGTGGGTGAACCTCTCCTCGGACAGCCGCATCCAACACCCCCGGCCGCGGCGGCGTCGACCCGCAGACGAGGAGCTGACGTGACCGTGATACGTAGCGCGCAGGTTCCGGCCCTCGGGCGGGGGAGAGCGCCTCAACTTCGTCGTGACAGAACCGCCTGCTGTTCTCTCGAACATGGGTTCGAAGATGGTGCGGCGGGCGTACCGCTACCGCTTCCACCCCACCCCCGATCAGGCCGCCCAGCTGGCCCGCACCTTCGGCTGCGTCCGCTACGTCGACAACCGAGCTCTCGCGGAGGGGTCGCAGGCGTGGGCCCAGCAGCGGCGGCGGGTCACCCACGCCGAGACCGACCGGATGCTCACCGCCTGGAAGCGCGACCCGGACACCGCCTGGCTGACCGAACCGTCGAAAGGGCCGCTGCAGGCGGCGCTGCGGCACCTGCAGGCCGCGTTCGTGAACTTCTGGACCAGGCGGGCGGGTTACCCGCGGTTCAAACGCAAGGGCAAGACCACCGGCTCTGCCACCTACTTCCGGGGCTGCTTCACCTACCGCAACGGCCGACTCACCCTGGCCAAGCAGGACCGGCCGCTGGACATCCTCTGGTCCCGCCCGTTGCCCGCGGGGGCGGTGCCCTCGCAGGTGACGGTGACCCGCAACGCCCGCGACCAGTACCACATCGCGATCCTGGTCGAGGAGGCCATCACCGAACACGCCCCCATCGACTCGGCGGTCGGAATCGACGCCGGGCTCACCAGCCTGGTCACCCTCTCGACCGGGGAGAAGATCCCCAATCCGCGGCACGAACACCGCGACCGGGCCCGGCTCGCGCTCGCCCAACGGCGCCTCGCCCGGAAGGCGAAAGGGCCGAACAACCGGGCCAAGGCCCGGCTCCGAGTGGCGAAGGTCCACGGCCGGATCGCCGACCGCAGGCGGGACCTGTTGCACAAGCTGTCCACGAGGATCCTCCGCGAGAACCAAACGGTGGTCCTCGAGGACCTGGCGGTCCGCAACCTGGTGCGCAACCACTCCCTCGCCCGCGCCATCTCCGACGCGAGCTGGGCGGAGCTGCGGCGGATGCTGGAGTACAAGGCCGCCTGGTACGGACGCCAGGTGGTCGCCATCGACCGCTTCTACCCGTCGAGCAGGACCTGCTCGGCGTGCGGAGCGATCGTCGAGAAGTTGCCGCTGAACGTACGGGAGTGGACCTGCCCGTGTGGCGCCGTTCACGACCGCGATGTGAACGCGGCGAAGGTCATACGAGCGGCCGGGCTGGCCGTGCTCGCCTGCGGAGACGGAGTCAGACCGCTCCGCGCATAGCGCAGGGAGGCATCCGTCGATGAACCAGGAATCCCCCGGCTTCAGCCGAGGGAGCGTCAACCGACCAGCAGCCACCGGCAGCACAACGCCGACCCCGCCCGTCCGAGGATCGACATCGCCCGCGGCGATGCTCGCGCTGGCCACGATCGGGTTCGCGCTGACGTTCTGGGCCTGGGCCCTGCTCTCGCCCCTGGGGGCGAGCCTGCGCGAGCAGCTGTCGCTGACCGCGTTCGAGCAGTCGCTGGTGGTGGCGGTCCCGGTGATCGTCGGATCGGTCGGGCGGATCCCGGTCGGTGCGCTGACCGACCGGCTGGGGGCCCGGCGGATGTTCCCCACCGTCGCGCTGCTCACCGTTCTGCCGGTGCTCTACCTCGGCCACTTCGCCGACTCGCTGGCCGGCTTCCTCGTCGGCGGATTCTTCCTGGGTCTGGGCGGCACGACGTTCGCGATCGGCGTCCCGTTCGTGAACTCGTGGTACCCCCCGGAGCGGCGCGGGCTGGCGCTGGGGATCTTCGGCGCCGGCATGGGCGGCACCGCGATCTCGGCGTTCTCCACCGTGCAGCTGGCCGAGGCGCTCTGGCCCAGCTTTCCGTTCGACCTGGTCGCGGTGGTGCTGGTGGGGTACGCGGTGGTCAGCTACGGGCTGCTGCGGGACCGGCCCGACCGGCAGGTGCCGTCCGGGTCGATGCTCTCGCGACTGGCGGGCACCCTGCGGATGGGGGTGACCTGGCAGCTGTCGTTCCTGTACGCGGTGGCCTTCGGCGGGTTCGTGGCGTTCAGCGTGTACCTGCCCACCTACCTGACCACCCAGCACGGGCTGGAGCGCGGGGACGCGGCGCTGCGGACCGCCGGGTTCGTGGTGCTGGCCGTGGCGATGCGCCCGGTCGGCGGGTGGCTGTCGGACCGGATGCGCCCGGACGGGGTGCTGACCGCGGCATTCGCCGCGCTCACGGTGCTGGCGGTGGCGGCCTCGTTCGAGTTCCCGCTGACGGTGGCCCGGACGGTGGTGTTCCTCGGGATGGCCGCCGCGCTGGGCATCGGCACGGGGGCCGTGTTCGCGCTGGTCGCCCGGCTGGTCCCGGCCGAGCGGGTCGGCGCGGTGACCGGGGTGGTCGGTGCCGCGGGCGGGCTGGGCGGGTTCTTCCCGCCGCTGGTGATGGGCCTGGTCTACGGCGGCATGCACGACTACACCGTGGGGTTCCTGCTGCTTGCGGCCACCGCACTGGTGGCCGGAGTGTTCACCGCGATCGTCGTGCACCGGCGGGTGGCGACGGGCGCATGAGTGTGGCCCGGACCGCGCGGGTACCTCTCGCGCGTTCACCTCGACCCTCAGGAGCCATTGGATGACGATCACGGCTGGCGCGCCCGTTCCCGCTCCCGGCCGGCGCGGGGTCGCCGAGCTCGACCACCTCGATGCCTGGTGGCGCGCGGCGAACTATCTGGCGGTGGGGCAGATCTACCTGCAGGCCAACCCGTTGCTGACCGAGCCGCTGAGCCCGCGGCACATCAAGCCGCGGCTGCTCGGGCACTGGGGCACGACCCCCGGGCTGACGTTCGTCTGGGCCCATCTGAACCGGCTGATCACCGAACGTGACCTCGAGATGCTGTTCGTCAACGGGCCCGGGCACGGCGGCCCGGCGATGGTGGCCGCCGCGTGGCTGGAGGGCACCTACTCCGAGCGGTTCCCGGACGTCTCGCGGGACGCCGCGGGGATGCAACGGCTGTTCCGGCAGTTCTCCTTCCCCGGCGGCGTCCCGAGCCACACCGCGCCCGAGACCCCCGGGTCGATCCACGAGGGCGGTGAGCTGGGCTATTCGCTGGCGCACGCCTACGGCGCCGCGCTGGACAACCCGGACCTGCTGGTGGCCTGCGTGATCGGCGACGGGGAGGCCGAGACCGGGGCGTTGGCCGCCTCCTGGCATGCGAACAAGTTCCTCGACCCGGTCACCGACGGCACCGTCCTGCCGATCCTGCACCTCAACGGCTACAAGATCGCCAACCCGACCGTGCTCGCGCGGATTCCCGAGACCGAGCTGCGGTCGCTGCTGCAGGGCTACGGGCACGAGCCGTTCTTCGTGGATGTCGCGGCCCCCGAGGACCCGATGCGCGCGCACCGGGACATGGCCGAAACCCTGGACCGCATCGCCGACACCATCGCCGGTATCCGCGCCAGGGTCGCGCGCGGGCAGACCGAGCGGCCGCGCTGGCCCGTGCTGGTGCTGCGCAGCCCGAAGGGATGGACCGGTCCCCGCGAGGTCGACGGCCTGCCGGTCGAGGGCACCTGGCGCGCGCATCAGGTTCCGCTGGCCGGGGTTCGGGAGAACGCGGCGCATCTGGCGGAGCTGGAGCGGTGGATGCGCTCCTACCGCCCGGAGGAGCTGTTCGACGCCGACGGTGTGCCCGTCCCGTCGCTCGATGACGTGGCGCCGCGGGGAACGCGGCGGATGAGCGCGACACCGCATGCGAATGGCGGGAAGCTGCTGCGGCCGCTGCGGCTGCCGGACTTCCGCGACCACGCGGTGGCGGTGTCGACGCCCGGTACGGCGACCGCGGAGAGCACCAGGGTGCTCGGCGGGTGGGTACGGGATGTGATCAAGGCGAACCCGGTGAACTTCCGGCTCTTCGGCCCGGACGAGGTGGCCTCCAACCGGCTACAGGCCGTGTTCGACGTGACCGACCGGCAGTTCGACGGCGAGCGGCTCTCCACCGACGAGCACCAGAGCCGCGAGGGGCGGGTCCTGGAGATCCTCTCCGAGCATGTCTGTGAGGGCTGGCTGGAGGGATATCTGCTCACCGGCCGGCACGGCATCTTCACCTGCTACGAGGCCTTCATCCACATCATCGACTCGATGTTCAACCAGCACGCCAAGTGGGTCAAGGTGAGCAGGGAGATCCCGTGGCGGCGGCCGATCGCGTCGCTGAACTACCTGCTGAGCAGCCATGTGTGGCGGCAGGACCACAACGGCTTCTCCCACCAGGACCCCGGGTTCATCGACCACGTGGTGAACAAGAAGGCCGAGGTCATCCGGGTGTACCTGCCGCCGGACGCCAACACCCTGCTGGCCGTGATGGACCACTGCCTGGGCACCCGCGACCGGATCAACGTCGTGGTGGCCGGTAAGAACACCGCGCCGCAGTGGCTCGACGTGGATGCCGCGGTGGCGCACGTCGAGCGGGGGATCGGGGTCTGGGACTGGGCCTGCAGCGACGCGGGCAGCGAGCCGGACGTGGTGCTGGCCTGCTGCGGCGACATCCCGACGATGGAGACGCTCGCGGCGGTGACGCTGCTGCGGCAGCACCTGCCGGAGCTGCGGGTGCGGGTGGTCAACGTGATCGACCTGATGCGGCTGCAGGACCCCACCGAGCACCCGCACGGGCTGCCGCAGCGCGAGTACGACGCGCTGTTCCCGCCGGACACACCGACGATCTTCGCCTTCCACGGCTACCCGTGGCTGATCCACCGCCTTGCCTACCGGCGCGCCCACCACCCGCACCTGCACGTGCGCGGCTACAAGGAGGAGGGCACCACCACCACCCCGTTCGACATGCTGATGCTCAACGACCTCGACCGGTTCCACCTGGTCGCCGACGTGATCGACCGGGTGCCCGGGCTGGGGGTGCGGCACGCGGCGCTGCGCCAGCACATGTTCGACGAGCGGCTGCGCTGCCGTGAGCACACCCGCCGTACCGGGGAGGACGCCCCGGACGTGCGCGACTGGGCATGGCCGGGCTGACGCGGATGCTCGTGGTCAACGCCGGGTCGAGCAGCGTCAAGATCCGGCTGCTCGACCACGGCGACGCCGTCGTGCGCCGCGTCGACCTGCCGGCCGAGGAGGGCAGGACCGCACCCGGAGCGGTGCGCGACGCGGTCGCCGGGCTGGGCCGGGTCGATGCCGTCGGCCATCGGGTGGTGCACGGCGGGCCGGCGTTGCACGGCCCGGTCCGCGTGGACGATGCGGTGCTGACGGAGCTGGACCGGCTGGCCGCGCTGGCCCCGCTGCACCAGCCGCCCGCGCTGGCCGCGCTGCGCGACACCATGGCGGCGCTGCCCGACGTGCCCGCCATCGCCTGTTTCGACACCGCGTTCCACACCACCCTTCCCGCGGCGGCCGCCACGTACGCGCTGCCCCGCCGCTGGCGGACGGAGCTGGGGGTGCACCGATTCGGCTTCCATGGCCTCGCCCACGAATGGGCGGCCCGGCGGGTGGCGGAGCTGGTGCGGCCCGGGCTGCGCACGGTCGTCGCGCACCTGGGCTCGGGCTCGTCGCTGTGCGCGGTCTCCTGGGACGGCGGCAGGCCCCGGTCGGTGGACACGACGATGGGTTTCACCCCGACCGCCGGGCTGGTGATGGGCACCCGCAGCGGCGATCTCGACCCCGCCGTCCCGCTGTGGCTGGTCGAGCACGCCGGGCTGGGCGTCCGCGAGGTCGCCGAGGCTCTCGATCACGACTCGGGCCTGGCCGGGTTGGCCGGCGTCGCCGACATGCGCGAGGTGCTCGCCGCCGAGGCCGCCGGGGATGCGGGCGCCGAGCTGGCGGTGGCCGTCTGGCTGCACCGGCTGCGGGGCGGTATCGCCGCCATGGCCGCCGCGCTGGGTGGGCTCGACGCCCTCGTGCTCAGCGGCGGGATCGGCGAGCGGGCCACCGACCTGCGGCTGCGCGCCGCGGCGGGCCTTGGCTTCCTCGGGGTCGCGGTCGACCCGGCGGCCAATGCCGCCGCGGCCCGCGACCACGGCACCCTCGACGCCGACATCAGCCTCGCCGGAGCCCGCGTCCGCACGCTCGTCGTCCACGCCCGCGAGGAGCTGGTGATCGCCGAGCAGGTCCGCGCCGTGCTCGCCGCCGACCCGGCGGGACGGCCCGTGGGCTGACTGTGAGGATGGTCGAGCCGGCCCGGTGATGGTGGGCTGGTGGTGACAGCAGCGGGTGTGACCCGTGGTCTGACTGGCGTGATGCCCTTGAGCGGACTTGTCCGCCTGCTGTTGTCGGCACCGGCCCGGCC
>NZ_AUII01000045.1 GCF_000423625.1 Pseudonocardia asaccharolytica DSM 44247 = NBRC 16224 | reverse complement strand
ACCTCCCGCCCCCGGCGCCGCCCCGGCCGGTCGAGGCCGGCAAGGACCGCGGCCGCCGGGGCCGGGGTGAGGTGCTCGCCGAACCCGACACGGCGCAGGCGCGCGGCCAGCGCCTCGTGCTCGACCCCGGCAATGTGCAGCCGCGTCGCCGCGACGCGGGCGCGCTCGGGCAGGCCGCCCAGAACGTCCAGGGCGTCCGTGTCCAGGTGGTCGACCCCCGACAGGTCGAGGATCACATGCGGCGCGCGGTGGAACTGCTGGCCCGTGCGCAGCGCCAGCTGCGGCGCGGTCGTGCCGGTCACCCGTCCCGCCGCCCACACGATCACCGCTGCGGGGGTGGGGGCGTGCAACCGGATATCGAGAAGCTCGTCCGGCTCGTCAAGTCTGCGGGCCCCCGGGGACGGCGTAATCATCGGCCGCGGCGCCGGGACTTCAGGTAAGTGGGATTGGGCTCGGTCAACGGACTGCATGCCGTCCTCCCGCCGAGTGCCGTGATTCGCAGACTCCTGCCCGATACCGTGGACAGCCGTAGCGCTGATCGTCATCTCCTTCTGGTGGACGCGGGAAACTCTCATGCCACCTGGTGGGGTGCCGGATACGCGGATCGGGTGTCGTCGTGGCCGCCCTGGCCGGTGGCTGCCTGATAAAGGGTGAACAGATCCGAAAGACTCGCCTCGTCGAGTTCCGCCAGCAGCGTCGGACCCGCCCCGCTCAGCTTCAACCAGCCCCGGCTCGCCATCAGCCGTTGGCTTGTCGTCGTCAACAGCCGGAGTACCCCGGGGCGCACTCCGTGTGCCTGCGACAGATCGACCACCAGATACCGAGCGCCGGCGACGAGCAACCCCTCCACGCGTTGGGCCAGTTCCGCCGTCGCCCCGACATTCAGCGGGCCCGTCACCGTCAGCAGGGCATGATCTCGGTCGGGCTGTACGGAACTGATGACCAGCTCAGCCGGATCCGCGATCGTGCCCCGCCCATGGTGATCAAGTATCGTCATCCCCGCTCCTCCCGGCTGACGGCACAACGCGTTCCCGCAGCGGGGTGGCAAAGGGAATGACGGACCATCGCCGCCCGCGCGTGTTGGCGTATCCGGCTAGTGGTCCAACCACACCCGACCTTAAGTCGAGCAGCCGCCTTGTGCAACCCTTTCAATGCACTCCGATTGATCCCGAGCGCCCGCCAGAACCAACATCGTCCAACGCCGACGGCGGGGTGCGAAGATCGCGTAGCTCGTACGGGGAGCGGATTCCGTTACCGGACCGAATGTCAAAACATTTGCACTCTCATGATACGCGGACACAGCTCCGGCCGAGCGGAATCCAACCGACAGGCGCGTTTCTATTCCTAATTCTTCGACGCTGTGGGCCCAGGTGGCGGTGCACCCCAGCGAGGCAGGACCTCGAGGGTGACGGCAGGAACGCGGCGGGCCGGCGAGACCGAGAGGGACGGCGGCGCCGGCCGGTAGGCCGTTGCAGTGGCTGCTTCGCCCGCCCACCGCGACCATGGACGTGTGTGCCGCCCGGGATCCGACCAATCCACCATCCCGCTGCGGACGGGGCGGCGCGCGGTTCAACGGTTGGAGGCGCAGCCGTGCCCGAGACTCCTGTTTCTGGTCCTGCATCAGAACCCGGCGACATCGCCCTCGACCTGCTACGCCGACTACTGGTCGCGGACGGCATCGAGGAGTTCCTGACCGACGCCGCCCGGCTGGTCGTCGGCGTGGTCGCCACCGCGGATGCCTGTGGAGTCACGCTCCGGTTGACGCCGGACGCACCGACCCGGGCCGGTGACAGCGATGAGTTCGCCCGGCGGGTCGACGCGATTCAGCACGACCTCGGCGAGGGACCCGTTCCGACCTGTTTGCGCGACGCGATGCCCGTGGAGCTCACCGATATCGAGGCCGATCCCCGTTGGCCGCGGTTCAGCCGATGGGCCCGGGCCGAGGGCCTCGGCGGAGTGCTGTCGACGCCACTGGTTATCGGATCGCGCCCCCTCGGCGCGATCAGTCTCTATGCGCGGGTGCCGCACGCCTTCACCGCCGCCGATCGTCACCGGATGCACTGGCTCGCCGACCCGCTCGCCGTGGCGATTGCGGTGGCCGTCCGCCTGGCCGAGCGCGCGGAGCGCAACCGCAACCTGGAAATCGCGCTCACCTCTCGAGCCACCGTTGACCAGGCTCTCGGCATTCTGATGGACCGGTATCGCGTCAACGCACAGGAGGCGTTCCAGTTGCTGCGTCGCCGTTCGCAACACACCAACGTCAAGCTCCGTGACGTCGCGGCCGCGCTGGTCGCCGCGGTCAGCCAGACCCGCCCGCGCGCGGGACGCCCCGATCCTTGATCGCCCTGGCCTCCGACACCGCGGGCAGCCCTGGCCCAGCCCGCCGGGCGAGTCGCAACCCGATAGAGGTCGCGTGCGGCCCGTCGTTGTGGTAAAGCTGAATCTCGCTGGCCACTTCCCGACAACACAGCTGCGCGGCATCTCGATCCGTGGAAAAGAATCTGCGTAGAAGGGCATAGCTGAGATGAGCATTCCGCTCCGTCAGGCGATCAAGATCGGCGCATACCTGCTCAGGCAGAAGCTGGCCGGCCGCACCAAATTCCCGATCACCCTTGAACTCGAACCACTGTTCGCATGCAACCTCGCCTGCGAGGGCTGCGGCAAGATCCAGCACCCGGCCAGCGTGCTCAAGCAACGCATGCCCGTGGAGCAGGCGCTGGCCGCGGTCGACGAGTGCGGGGCGCCGGTGGTGTGCCTGGCGGGTGGTGAACCGCTGATGCATCCCCAGGTCGAGGACATCGTCGAGGGTCTGATCCAGCGCAAGAAATTCATCTACCTGTGCACCAATGCTCTGCTGATCCCGCGTAAGATTGACAAGCTACGGCCCTCTCCGTACTTGTCGTTCGCCGTGCACATCGATGGGCTGGAGGAACGCCACGACGCCTCCGTGGCGAAGAAGGGTGTGTTCGCCCAGGCCGTGGACAACATCAAGGAGGCGCAGCGGCGCGGCTTCCGGGTGACCACGAACTCCACATTCTTCAACACCGACACGCCGCAGACCGTGATCGAGGTGCTCAACTTCCTGAACGACGAACTCAACGTCGACGGAATGATGCTCTCGCCCGCATATGCATACGAGAAGGCCCCCGATCAGGAGCACTTCCTGGGTGTGCAGGAGACCCGCGAGCTGTTCCGCAAGGCCTTCGCCGACGGCCGGCGCGAGCGCTGGCGGATCAACCATTCGCCGCTGTTCCTGGACTTCCTCGAGGGGAAGGTCGATTTCCCCTGCACCGCATGGGGAATCCCGTCGTACTCCCTGTACGGCTGGCAGAAGCCCTGCTACCTGATGGAAGACGGCTACGCCAAGACCTATCAGGAGCTACTCGACACCACCGACTGGGACTCCTACGGTCGTGGCCGCGACCCACGCTGCGCCAACTGTATGGCGCACTGCGGGTACGAGCCCACCGCGATCGCCGCCACGCTCGGGTCGCTGCGGGAGTCGCTGCGGGCGGTTCGCTGACGCCGGGGGCATTACCAAAGCGGCGACGGCGTCCGGACGCCCGAAAGCGTCCTGGTGGAAGGGCGCCCACCCGTACCATGACACGCAGCGCCGGACCGGCGAGGCGCTCCGCGCCAGGCCGGGCGGCTCCCTCGTCGGCGGCCGTTCGGTCGCGTCAGGTCCAGAAGACGGCGATGCCGACGTTGAGGACTGAGAGCAGACCGATCGCCATGAACCCCCCGGTGGCCAGGCTCTTCCTGCGCCCCACGAGCACCAGCGCGAGGATAGCGATCAGGACGAGCAGCTTCACGCCGATCTTCACGTTGTCAACGGGGAGGTCCAGCGCGCCCTCACGGATGCCCACCAGCGCCAGACCGGTGACGAGCTGGGTCAGCGCGCCGTGCAGCATCCCGCTGGTGACGGTGAACCCGCCCCCCTTGGGCCTTCCGGACACCTGAGCGACGAACGCCCCGATCAACACCGCCAAGCCGATGAAATGCAGAAAGACCAAGAGCAACCGAAGGATCTCCACGACGGACCTTTCTCAGGGAGCGGACGCAAGGCGAGGCCTCGGATAACGGACCACCACGCTATCGGGGCGTCCGCGCGCTCAACATCGAGGTCTCGACGGCTACGGCGGACCTTCGTAGTCGCTGGGCGGTGCGTCGCCCTCGTACGGAGCTACGGGGAGCGGCCGGCCGACCAGAAACGCACGGACGGTGTCGAGGATCAGTGCCGACGTGGTGCGGCCCCGCAGCTGCGGGCGCGGATCGGGTGGGGCGGGGCGGTGGCCGACTGCGGGTACTGCATCGCGTAGAAGCCGGTACCGCGCACCGGCGGCCCGGGCGCGACACCGGCGCAATGCAGCGCGGGGGGCCTCGACGACGGCGTCGTTGCGCGCATCGGCCTCGGGGTCGCCGAGGAAGTTGTGGGCGGCAACCGGGTTGACCTGGAGGAGTCCGTAGCCGAGTAGCGCCCGCGGGGCGAGCAGCCTTCGATAGAGCGCGAACCGCTGCGCGGCGTCGAGCCGGGTGCTGACGAGACCGCTGCTGGTGTCGTCCGGGTCGAGCGGCTGGGGGGGAGGACAGCACGACTCGCGCGACATGCTCGGGGTGGGCGCCCAGATAGCCGGCCGCGACCGCGGCCCCGTACGAATGTCCGATCAGTACCATCTGAGCTGTGCGTAGAGGTACACGTCGAACCCGCCGTCGGTGAGCGGGGCGAACACCCGGGCGTTCGCCGCGAGGTCCGGGACGCCGGGGCCACCGTGGAGCACGACGACGGGGGTTCGCCCACCCGGTCCGCGCCCAGCAAGGGTCAGCACTTGCAACCGCGATCCGGTGGCCACCTCGACGAGACGATCACCCGGTACCGCGGCAGGCGCCTGCTCGGGGCGTGGGCCCGCCACGACCGTGGCGACGAACGTCAGCAGCACGACCGCGGAGCTCGCGGCGAACATCGACCGGCGGGCGGTGCCGCGCGGGACCGAGGCGCAGGCCCGATCCGCGTTTCTCGTTGACGGGGCGACATGAGACCAGACAACCAACGCCGGCTGCGGGATGCCTCGGGGTTCGCCCGGAATCAGACCCGGGGCGCGACAGAAGGGCACCGGCTCGGCGCTGGACGGAGCCCGTTGTCCGATCCATTGAAGTTGGTCAATCGGTAGGGCTCTGAGCTGCTCGCAGGGCCGAGATGGTTGGGCGCTCACGGATGATTTGTCATAACGTCGATTATCGGCTCATTTGCCATTCCCGTCGTTCACGGGCAGAGCCCAGTCAGGATCTGCGCTGGTCCCAGATCTCGCTGCGGAGGAAGTAGGTGTCGTAGCGTTCCTGAACCTCCAACAGACCTTCGGGCGGCACCGTCCCGTCAGCGATGCGCTCCAGGTGCCGGAAGTACTCGAACCGCTCGATGCCCGGGGCGATGACGATGAGGATGTCGGCGTCTCGTTCCGGCGCCGCGGCGAAGGTGCGTGGCAGGCCGGGCGGGACGACGACCAGACACAGCCTCGTCGAAGCGTGATGATCAGATCGCGAAGAGAAGAGCGGCGTTGGTGGCCAGTACCACGGCGGTGGCGAAGTGGATACCGAACGCGGCCGCCTTCGTGCCGCCGTGGCGTAGGACGATGAGGGTGTCGCCGAGCGGCGCGAGGGTGACCACCAGCATGAACCACGCCACGATGTGGGCGTCTGCGACGGCGAGCAGGACGAGGCCGAGGACGCCGTAGCTGGAGTCGCGCAGGCCCTTGACGTCGAGGTAGGCGGTGTCCCCGTTCTCCTTGCCCGGGATCCCGTAGCCGGCGGCCGCGGCCTGCGGTACGAGCAGGAACCGCACGCCGATGACGATGATGAAGAGACTGAGCACGATGGCCAGTCCGTAGGCGATGACGGTGAGCATGATCCTCTCTAGCGTTGCTAGAATCTCATGCAACGCTAGCATAGCGAGGACAGACAATCTATCAATGCTAGAGTCGTGCTCATGTCGATTCGGGCGCGCCGGGAGCGGGAGCGAGCGGAACGGGAGCGGTTGATCGTCGCCGCTGCGCGGGAGCTGGCCGAGGCCGAGGGATGGGACGCGGTGACCACGCGGCGGCTCGCCGAGCAGATCGAGTACAGCCAGCCGGTCCTGTACAGCCACTTTTCGGGTAAGGACGCCATCATGGCTGCGGTCGCGCTAGAGGGCTTCGCCGAGCTCGCCGCCGCGCTGCGCACGGCTCGCCGGTCGGCGTCCGGCCCGCGGCAGGCCCTCGCCGACGTCGCTGCGGCGTATGCAGCGTTCGCCGCGCAGCGACCCGCACTCTACGACGCGATGTTCACACACGTCGTCAACCTGCCGTTCGCCAGTCCTGAAGCACCGGCGGCCCTGCACGCGGCCTTCGACGAGCTACGCCGGGCCATGCAGCCCGTTGCCGACGACGACCTGGAGACGCTCGCCGAGACCTTCTGGAGCGGCCTGCACGGGCTCCTCACCCTCATGCGCAACGGCAGACTCCGATCCGAAGAGCACCAGCGGCGACTGGCGCTCCTGATCAGGCGCTTCTCGACCTGACCTCGCGGTCCGCGGGCACGGCGATCCATATCGTGGCATCGGGTGGGGTTCACGGAGGCGCGTGCGTGATCGGTCGTTCGGCAGTCGGAGCCGCGATATTCGCGGCTGCCGCTTCCCGAACGCCGATCAAGCCCCCGGGCCGTCCTGGCGATCAGGCGGCGGCCGGATATGGCCCGGCCGTATCCGGCCAGGACTTATGACAGGTCTAATAGCGGCGCAACGCCTCCCGGATCCCTAGGGATCCGGGAGGCGTCAAGGCTGGTAGCGGACCGCTCAGCCCGGCTTGGGCGGCTGGTCCACCAGCTGGGCCAGGTAAAGCTGCTCGCCGAGGCGGTCCATCAGCTCCAGGTTGGTCTCGAGGTAGTCGATGTGGTGCTCTTCGTCGGCCAGGATCTCCTCGAGGAGGTTGGCCGTGGTGATGTCGCCCTTGGTGCGGCACATGTCGATGCCGGGCCGCAGCCGTTCGACGACCTCGAGCTCGATCGCGAGATCGGCCTCCAGCTGCTCGCGGACCGTCTGGCCGACGCGCAGCTGGAACAGCCGCTGATAGTTCGGCAGGTCCTCGAGGAACAGGATCCGGTCGGTGACCTTCTCCGCGTGGCGCATCTCGTCGATCGACTCGTCGCGGGTGTGTGAAGCGAGTTTGGTGAAGCCCCAGTTGGCCTGCATCCTGGCGTGCAGAAAGTACTGGTTGATGGCCGTCAGCTCGCTCGTCAGCTGCTCATTGAGCAGAGCGATGATTTCGGGGTCACCACGCATGAGGCGACACGGTAGCGCTGATCGGATCGGCCGGAAACCAAGGACTCACTGCCCGCCGCGAAGGCGGGCCTCAATGGATCACGCTACGCGGTGAGCGGCAGCCTGGACAATTCACTCGAACTGGTGGCCGCGGCGAGCAGGGCCTCGATGCGGGGCACACAGGTGCCACAGCCGGTCCCGGCGCCGCATCTGTCGCCGACCTCGTCGATCGTCCGCGCGCCGTCGGCCACGCAGGAACGAAGTTCGGTCTCGGTGACCGCCGCACAGATGCACGCGTACATTCAGGCCATCCTTCACGTGTATTAGGCGAGCCTATGCTGCCATCCGATCGGGGATCACACAAGCGGGTCCCGCGGACCTAACCTGGCTGCGTGGCTCTCGAGGAGTACCGCCGCAAACGCGACCGGCGGCGCACGCCCGAGCCGATCCCCGCGGAGGACCCGGCGACCGACGCGACCGGTCAGCAGCGTTTCGTGATCCAGGACCATCACGCCGGCCAGCTGCACTGGGACGTCCGGCTCGCGGGGAAGACGGAGGATCACCCGCTCCCCCGCGAGCTGGCTCCGATGCAGCCCAGCTCCGGCCCGCTCCCCCACGGCGACGACTGGTGGTTGCAGCTCGGGTTCGGGGGCCGGCGGGTGATCGTCCGGATCGACGGTGGTCGCGCCCGGATCACCGACGCCGACTGCTCTGGTCCACCGCTCACCGGCGCCACGAAGGCGGACGTGCTGGCGCACTATCTCGCCGTCGCCGAAGTGATGGTGGCGCATCTGCGCGATCGGCCGGAGGCGAAGGCCCGCAGGCGCGGCAAGGTCTTCGTCTTCACCCTCGGCGACCTGCCGCGGCGTCTTGCCGAGCACAAAGACCTGCTGGAACCGCTGCTGTTCACCGAGCGGCAGCGTCTTCCCCGCCTGCCCGCTCGCGCCTGATCACCGACGGGTGCCAGGCTGACACCCGTGGGACTGCATCCCTACTTCGACGGCCCCTACCCGCGCGCCTACGCCCATCGCGGCTGGCATATCGACGAGCTGACCGGCTGCGAGAACACCCTCGCCGCGTTCCGCCGCGCCGTTGCGGAGGGATTCTCCTACCTCGAGCTCGATGTGCGGGCCAGCGCGGACGGTGTCGCGATGGTCCACCACGACGCCACCCTGGATCGCACCGCGGGTCATCCCGGCGTGCTGGAGCTGATGCCCGCCGCCGAGATCGAACGCATTCTGGTGGCGGGCCGCGAGCCCGTCCCGAGCCTGGAGGACGTCCTCACCGAGCTGCCCGACGTCCGGGTCACGATCGAGATCAAGTCCGCCGCGGCGGTGCTGCCCACCCTCGGGGTGCTCGAGTGCACCGGTTCCTGGCATCGGGTGTGCCTCGGTTCCTTCAACGAACGCTGGTTGCAGCAGGCCCGCGAGGTGGCGGGCGACCGGCTGCTGACCTCGATGGCGCAGTCGTCGGCGTTCGGGTTGCGCGGGCGTGCCTGGCTGCGGGCACTGCCGACGCCGCTGCGTTCGCTGTCCCTGCTGCCGCTGCTGCCGCCGGTGCTGGGTGGGCTGGCCCAGCTGCCGCGCCGGTTCAGCGGCCTCACCGTCGTCGACGCCGCGCTGCTGCGGATGGCCCACGAGTCGGACCGCGAGGTGCACGTGTGGACCGTCGACGAGCCGCTGGAGATGACCGAGCTGCTCGACATCGGCGCCGACGGGCTGCTGTCCGACCGTCCCGACCTGCTGCGCGCGGTGTTGCGGGAGCGCGGCGCGTGGGCCTGAACCCCGAGCCGGACTGTGCTCACGCCGCGAATCGGCCGCGCCGCTACGCTCGCGCCGTGAGCACCTCCGCCGCGCGGCCCGAGGAACGTCAGGTGCCTGTCTCGCGCGGCCAGGTCGTGGCCTGGGGCCTCTGGGACTGGGGATCGGCCGCATTCAACGCCGTCATCCTCACCTTCGTCTTCTCCGTCTATCTCACCAACGCCGTCGGAGCGGACCTGCCGGGCTCGATCAGCGCCAACAGCTGGCTCGGCTGGTCGGTGGGGCTCGCGGGGTTCCTCATCGCGGTGCTGGCGCCGGTGATCGGGCAGCGCGCCGACGCCGCGGGCCGGCGCCGGCTGTCCGTCGGCGCGTGGACCGCGCTGACGGTCGCGACGATGGCCGGGCTGTTCTTCGTCCGCGACGACTACCACTACCTGTGGCTGGGTCTGGTCCTGCTGGGGCTCGGCTCGATCTTCTTCGAGCTCGCCGAGGTGTCCTACAACGCGGTGCTCAAGCAGGTCTCCACGCCCGCGACGATCGGCCGAGTGTCCGGTTTCGGCTGGGCGATGGGCTACGTCGGCGGGATCGTGCTGCTGCTGCTGGTTTACGCCGGGTTCATCGCCGGGGAGGGCGGGTCGCGTGGGTTCCTCGGCGTTCCCGCCGACGACGGGTTCAACATCCGGCTGGTCGCGCTGTTCGCCGCGGCGTGGTTCGCCGTGTTCGCGCTCCCGCTCCTGCTGCGCGTGCCCGAACCGCCGCCGGCCGCCGATCTGCCACCCAGGCTGGGCGTGCTCGGGTCGTACCGCAGGCTGTTCGCCGACCTGCGGGCGCTGTGGCGGCGCAGCCCGCACACCGTCTACTTCCTCGGCGCGAGCGCGCTGTTCCGCGACGGGCTGGCCGCGGTGTTCACCTTCGGCGCCGTGCTCGCGGTCACCGTCTACGGGATCAACGCGGCCGACGTGCTCGTCTTCGGCGTCGCCGCGAACGTCGTCGCCGCGCTGGGAGCGGTCGTCGCGGGCCGGATCGACGACCGGATCGGGCCCAAGGCGGTGATCATCGGGTCGCTGGCCGGGATGCTGGGCTGCGGCGTCATCCTGCTGTTCCTGTCCGGCCCGACCGCATTCTGGATCTTCGGGCTGGGGTTGTGCCTGTTCGTGGGGCCTGCGCAGTCGTCATCGCGGACGTTCCTCGCGCGGCTCGCCCCGCCCGGCCACGAGGGTCAGCTGTTCGGCCTCTACGCGACGTCCGGCCGCGCCGTCTCGTTCCTGGCTCCGACGCTCGTCGGGCTGTTCACGTATCTCTTCGGCTCCGACCGGGCGGGGATCATCGGGATCCTGCTGGTCCTGCTCGCGGGCCTGGTCACGCTGTGGCCGGTGCGGCCACCGGCCCGGGCAGCGGCAACAGCCGGGCCAGGATGACACCCGGTCGGAAACGCCGGCCGACGCGGGGGTGAACTCCTTCACCCAACCGGTGAGGTAAGTCACAAGTGGCTGACACGTCACAACCGCGTGTGTCAAGGCGTCAGATGGGGAACACTCCTGCCCTGGGCAACCGCTTTGAGGTATCAGCCGCCGTGCTGGCCGATACCGGGGGTGGGGTCCACTGCCGGGAATGAATGTCCGCGACACCGACGTTACACCCGAGTAGACAGTTGACCGTCGAGGGAGGCTCCCTCGGCTCTCTTTACGGGAGGATGACGCATGGCCGACCGCGTGCTCCGTGGCAGCCGGCTCGGGGCCGTCAGTTACGAGACCGACCGTAACCACGACCTCGCACCGCGGCAGATCGTCCGCTATGTGTCACCGAACGGTCACGAGTTCGAGGTGCCCTTCGCGACCGACGCGGAGCCGCCCGCCACGTGGGAGTCCCCGCAGGGTGGGATCGGCAGGCGGGCCGACGGTGTCGAGCCCGAGCAGAAGAAGACCAAGCCGCCGCGCACGCACTGGGACATGCTGCTGGAGCGCCGCACGGTGGCCGAGCTCGAGGAGCTGCTCTCCGAACGCCTCGAGCTGCTGCGTGAGCGTCGAGCGGAGATCGCCTGACGCAGTGGTGACGGTGCCGGTGTGACGCTGGGCGGATCGACGATCAGAGCCGGGCCACCTCCCGTGGGGCCCGGCTCCGTCATGTCCGGGACCGGTCAGGCCGAGATCCGGCCCTCGGTCACCCTGCCCCGGCCGAACCGCTGCGCCAGGCCCCAGCAGGTGACCCGCCACAGCGCCTCCGCCATGATCCCTGCGCTCATCTTCGACGATCCGAGCTCGCGTTCGGTGAAGGTGATCGGTATCTCGCGCACCCGAAACCCTGCCTGCAGGGCGCGCCACGCGACGTCGATCTGAAAGCAGTAGCCCTGGGAGGCGACCTCACCCAGGTCGAGCTCGGCGAGAACCTGGCGGCGGAAGACCCGGTACCCGCCGGTGATGTCGCGGACCGAGACGCCGAGTGCGAGCCGCGAGTACAGGTTGCCGCTGCGGGAGAGCCACTTGCGGTGGGCCGGCCAGTTGCGCACCTGACCACCCTCGACGTAGCGCGACCCGAGCACGAGATCGGCCTCGTCGAGGCCCGCGAGCAGAGCCGGAAGGTCTTCGGGCGCGTGCGAGCCGTCGGCATCCATCTCGACGACGATCTGGTACTCGCCGCGCAGCGCGGCCGCGAACCCGGCGAGATAGGCGGTGCCGAGCCCCGCCTTCCCGGATCGGTGCAGCGCCCGGATCCGGGTGTCCGCAACGGCCATCTCGTCGGCCAGCTCGCCGGTGCCGTCGGGGCTGGCGTCGTCCACGATCAGGACGTCGGCCGCGGGCACCGTGGCGTGCAGCCGTCGCACCAGCGGACCCAGGTTGTCCCGCTCGTTGTAGGTCGGGATCACCACCAGAACCGGCCCCGTGGGCTCAGCCATCGTCGTCCTCTCCTGCCTGGGTGCCCGCCGGCGCCGCACCGGAACTCGCGCGGGAGCGCCGGGTCGCGACAACCGCGACGCCGACCGCCACCACGCCCAATGCGGTCAGCACCCACTCCGGTACCGACCGCAACCGGGTTGCCAGCGTAGTCGTGCCGCGAACGACGGTCTGATCCACCAGGGTCGCCGGGGCGAACTGCGGGCTGCTCGCCGTCACGGTGCCGTCCGGAGCGATCGTGGCGCTCACTCCGCTCGTGGTCGCGACGATCACCGAACGGTCGTGTTCCACCGCCCGGACCCGCGACATCGCCAGCTGCTGGTAGGTCATCTCGCTCAGACCGAACGTCGCGTTGTTGCTGGGTACGGCGAGTACCCCCGCCCCGGCGGTGACGCTCTCGGTGACCAGGTCGTCGAAGGCGACCTCCCAGCAGATCGCGACGCCCACCGGGACCCCCGCCATCGACACCACGCCGGGGCCCGGTCCCGGGACGAAGTTCCCGGCGCGGTCGACGTAGCTGGAGAACAGCCGGAAGAACGACCGCCACGGGATGTACTCGCCGAACGGCTGCACCCGCCGTTTGTCGTTGCGCTCCACCGGGCCGACACCGGGCTGCCAGACCAGGGAGGAGTTGCTCGTCGTCTCGCCGCCGGGATTGCGCAACACCGCGCCGACGAGGATCGGGACGCCGCTCGCGCGGGCGGCACGGTCGATCTGGGCGGCGGCGTCGGGGTTGCGCAGCGGGTCGATGTCCGAGGAGTTCTCCGGCCAGATCACCAGGTCCGGCTGCGGTTCCCGGCCCGCCGCGACATCCGCGGCCAGCTGCTCGGTGACGCGGACGTGGTTGTCGAGCACGGCGCGGCGCTGGGCGTTGAAGTCCAGGCCGAGACGGGGCACGTTGCCCTGCACCGCGGCGATGGTGACGGTCGTGTCGGGCCCGGTGCGGGTGACCGGAACCAGCGCCGCGGCCGGCCCCGCCACCAGCGCCGCGACGACGAGCAGCGCCGGTAGCGCGGCTCGGGGCCGGGTGCCGGTGCGGACGAGCCTGCGCCCGGCTTCGGCGAGCGCGAGCCCGGCCAGCACCGTGACGAACGACAGCAGCGGCACCCCGCCCACCGCGGCGATCGGCAGCAGTGGCCCGTCGGGCTGGCCGAATCCGATCCGGCCCCACGGCAACCCGCCGAACGGCACCCGGCCGCGTGCCGCCTCCCCCGCGATCCAGACCGCCGCCGCCCACCCCGGGGCGCCCGGCAGCCGCGACACCAGCGCCATTCCCGCCCCGGCCGCACCGATGAACAACGCCTCGAACGCGGCGAGCACCAGCCACGGCAGCGGCCCGACGTAGCTTCCGGTCCAGATCAGCAGCGGGGCGAGGAACCCGAGGCCGAACGCGAACCCGAGGCCGAACCCGGTGCGGGCCCGCCGTCCCCGCAGCAGCGCGCCGAGCAGCGCGAACGCGAGCGGCGCGAGCCACCACAGGGTGCGCGGCGGGAAGCTCGCGTAGAGCAGCGCGCCCGCACCGGCCGCGGTGAGCAGCCGGACACCCCACCACAGCCGGGCCCGGCCCCGTGGCGGCCCGGGTGGCGGCGCCGCGGGCGCGGACTGGACGGGGGGTGCGGCGGCCACGGCGCAGAGCCTACGGCGCCGCGGTCACGGGCTCTCCGCGCCCGTGCCTCGCCGCGGTGACCGTCGGTTCGGCACCGCCGAGGCTGTCGAGCACGCCCGGCGCGCCGTGCCGGACGAACCATTCGCGGCCGTATCCGGCGTCGAACCGGTCGGCCGGCACCTGGTCGGGTCCGATCTGGCTGGCGTGCGCGGTGACCGCCGCGTGCTTGATCGCCAGGTGCCGGGTGCCGCCGGTGATCGTGAGGGAGATCTCGGCCGGCACCCGCCCGAACCCGACCCGCGCCGCCCCCGCCGCCCGGTGCACGAGATGTTCGCCGGGAGCGCTCGCGTGCAGGTGCTCCCGGTCCACGGTGATCCGGTAGCTCGTCGCTCCGGTCAGCTCGGCGGTGATCGAGCCGATGTGGTGGACGGCGCGGTGGTCGGGATGGGCGTAGATGCCGTGCTCGTCGTCGTAGATCAGGGTGGCGGCGCCCTCGGCGTCGGCGAGTTCGGCGAGCCTGCTGGCCAGTACCAGCGGATCGGCGCCGGCCAGCGCCCTGGCGTGCGCGCCGCTCGCCCAGCCGGGCAGCCCGGAGTCGCGGCGGCCGAGCAGGACGAGTCGATCGACGCCGAGCAGCGCGGCGGATTGCTCCAGCTCGGTGACTCGCCTTCGCGCGATGCTCTCGTCCGGCGCGAGCGGGATGCGGGACCGGCCGAGATCACCCGCGGTGGCGACGACGAGGACGACTCTGACGCCGGCGTCGGCGAGGCGGCGCAGGGTGATCCCGGTGAAGATCGCCTCGTCGTCGGGGTGGGCGTGCAGGGCGAGGACGGTGTGACCGCGAAGAGCGGTTGCGTTGATCATCGACGGTGATCGCAGACTGTGTGTGCCGCGGCGGCGGCGGGATGGACGGTTCCGGGGTCAGCTGGAGCTGCGACAGCTCGGACAGCACTCCGGACAGCAGCGCCCGGCGAGCGGGTGACGGCTGGTCCGGTCGATCACGCCGCACAGCATGCCACAGGCGCGGCCTGCCGGGTGGCGGCGGGCCGCAGCCAGATCGGTCCAGGTTGATCACCTCGACCAGAGCATGATCGACGGTGGGGAGCCGGGAGCCGCGTTGTCCGTGGCTGCGCCTGCCGAAACGGCGATCATGGTGCCGGGGTCGCCCGGTCGAGCGTCGCCGCATCGAAGAGGACCCGGCCGCGCTGCACCGTCCGCAGGCAGGTGGGCGATCCGGCGGCCCCGTCCAGCGGGCCCGCGCCGTCCCAGAGCGCGTAGCTCGCCGGCGCGCCCGCCACCAGCCGCCCGGCCAGCGGGTCGGCGCAGCGGGCCGCATGGTGGCCGCCCGCCGTATGCGCGGCCAGCGCGACCGGCACCGACACCGACGAGACCGCGGCGCTGTGCGCGGCGGCCGCCCGCACCGCGCCCCACGGATCGACCGGCGTCACCGGGGCGTCGGAGCCGAAGGCCAGCGCGACACCCGCCGCGTGCAGCAGCGCGAACGGGTTCATCGCCGCCGCGCGGGCGGCCCCGAGGCGGGCCGCGTACATCCCGGCCGGGCCGCCCCACGCCGCGTCGAACGCCGGTTGCACGCTCGCGACCACCCCCAGCTCGGCGAGCGTGCGGGCCTGCGCCTCGTCGACCAGTTCCAGATGCTCCAGCCGATGCCGGGCGGCCCGCACGGCCGCGATCGAGGTGGCGCCGACCGCCTCGACGAGCCCGGCCAGCACCAGATCGGCCGCCGCGTCCCCGATGACGTGGAAACCGGCCTGCACCCCGGCCGCGGAACAGGCCGCCAGGTGGGCCGCGATCCGTTCCGCGGACAGGTAGCGGTTGCCGGTGCAGCCCGGGGCATCGGTGTAGGGCGCCCGCAGGGCTGCGGTGCGGGAGCCGAGGGAGCCGTCGACGAACAGGTCGCCGGCCAGCCCGCGGGCCCCGGTCGCGGCGAGCAGCGCCTGCGCCTCGGACGCCGTCGCGACCGCCTCGCCCCAGTACCCGACGACCTCGACGCCGGTGTCGAGCGCCAGCAACGCGGCGAGGTCGTCGCGGCCGGAGATGTCGGGTCCGGCGCATTCGTGCACCACGCCCACCCCGCGGCGGGCGGCGGCGGCGAGGAAGGCGCGCTGGGCGTCGCCGCGCTGTGCGGAGTCGATCGCGGCCAGCGCGGCGCGGCGCGCGTGATGGTGCGCGTCCGCGGACAGCGGCCCTTCGGTCGACCAGCCCGCGGCGCCGACCGCGGCGGGCGCGCGGTCGAGCAGCGCCGAGGAGACCAGCGCGGAGTGCACGTCGATCCGGGTGAGGTACACCGGCTGTCCGCCCGCCGCCCGGTCGAGGGCGGCGCGGCTCGGCGGCCGGGCCGGTGACCAGCGGTCCTCCTCCCAGCCGTGGCCCCACAGCACGGTCCCGGGGCGGTCGGCGGCGCGCGCGGCGACGGCGTCGAGGCAGTCGTCGGGGCTGCGGCAGCCGGTGAGGTCGATGCCGTCGACGAGCAGGCCCGTCGCCGTCACATGCACATGGGCGTCGACGAACACCGGCGTGACGACGGCGCCGTCGCAGTCGAGGACGACGGCGCCCGCGGCGCGCTCGCGGGCGTCGGCGGCGGTCCCGGCCCAGCTGATCCGGTCACCGTCGGTTTCGAGGGCCGCCGTGCCCGGTGCGGCGTCCGGGTCGAGGACTCGGACGCCGCGGATCAGCGTGCGGGTCATCCCGCAGGTCTACCGGATCAGTACGGGCGCCTGGGCATCAGGATCCACAGCACCAGGTAGATCACGAACTGTGGGCCGGGCAGCAGACAGGACAGCAGGAACACCAGCCGGACCATGTTCGGGTTCCAGCCGAAGCGCTCCGCGAGGCCGGCGCAGACACCGGCGATGACCGTCCCGTGCCGCGGCCGGGTGAGCGTCGTTGCCACCGATAGCTCCTTCCGAAAGCGGCGAGTCTCGCCGCTGGGTTCCACTCTGCTCCCCCACGTCGGGCTCCGGCCTCCGGGACGGTCCGGAGATCTACCCTCGGGGTTCCCTGACCCACCGGACGGGTGATCGATATCGCATACCGTGACGCTCGGCTGCTCCGCCCGGTTGAGCCGGCGGCGGTTGTCCACAGGCTCCGGTGAATGACCTGGTCAGCGGCGTTCAGATCGGTCTAGCGTCTGTGATCATGCCGCGTCGCCGTCACGTCCTCGCCGCTGTCCTCGCCGGTTTCGTGGCCGCGCTGACGATCACCGGGCCCGCCGCGGCGAAGTCCGGTGGGGATCTCCGGCCCGCGGTCATCGTCGCGCTGGGCGACAGCGCGGCGTCCGGGGAGGGCGCCGGGGGCTACCTGCCCGGTACCCGCGGCGAGGGCGGGAACTGGTGCCACCGCTCGGCTGCGGCCTATGTGCACCACACCGGCCTGGCCGCGAGGCCGGTCAACCTGGCGTGTTCGGGCGCGGACACCGCGGCCGTCCGGTTCGGGTCCGGCACCCACTACACGGAGGGCTCGCAGGCCGCGCGGCTCGCCGAGGTGGCCCGGCGCTACCGGGTGACGGCCGTGACGTTGCAGGTCGGGGCGAATGACGACCCGGCGCTCACCGCCACCGGGATCGCCTGCATCCGCACGTTCGTCGACCCGACCGTCGGCCCGTGCCGCGACACGATCGGGCCGCACTGGCCGCAGCGACTGGCGGCGATGGCGCCGAAGGTCGAGGCGGCGGTCGACGATGTGCGCACCGGGCTGCGCGATGCGGGCTACGCCGACGACGACTACGAGTTCGTGCTGGTCTCCTATGCCTCACCGGTCACCGAGCGGATGGGCCTGCTGCACGGGGCGCAGGGCTGTCCCTACGGTCGGGCGGACGCCGCGTGGGGCCGGACCGTGGCGTTCCCGCAGCTGTCGCAGGCGCTGGCCGGGGTCGCAGAGCGCACCGGCGTGCGGTTCCTGGACCTGTCGCGCGCCACCGAGGGCCGGGAGGCCTGCAGCCATCCCGATCCGGCCGACGAATGGCAGCGCCGGATCACTGTCGACCCCGAGGCGCTGGTCCACGGCAGGCTCGACGCGATCGGCCTGCACCTGTTCCAGGAGTCGTTCCACCCCAAAGCCGCGGGCCACGCCCAGATCGGCGGGTGCCTCGGCGAGTTCGTCCGCGGCGGCGCCGGGAGCGCGGCCTGCGAGGTGGGTGCGGACGGCACCCTGCACGCCCGGGCCACCGCCCCGGTCCCGGCCGCCGCCTGACGGAGCGAGGACGCCGGGCCATTCGGCGACGCCGTCGTTGATCTGCAAGATGAGGCCGGTCGAACCCTCGCAAGCGATCCCTTTCGCTGACCTTGTGTAGCTCATGTGGTCTACATTTATGCAGGCTGTCAATGTGAGCACGACGATCCGAGTCAGTGACGCCACGCGGCAGCGGGTGGCGGAGTTGGCCGCGGCCACCGGCCGTCGGATGCAGACGATCGTGGACGAGGCGGTCACCGCCTACGCGCGGACACTGTTCTGGGAGTCGTTCGAGGCGAGCTACGCGCAGATCGCCGACGATCCCGAGCGGTGAGCAGCCGTCGAGGCGGAACGGGCCGTCGAGGAGGCCGCGCTGGGTGACGACGTGCGGTGAGTCGCGCGGTGCCGCGGCGCAGCGAGATCTGGCTCGTCGACTTCGGCACACCCCTCGGGCACGAGCAGGAATACCGGCGCCCCGCGGTGGTCGTGTCCGCCGACCTGATGAACGCCAGCCGAGCGGGGCTGGTCATCGTCGTCCCGGTGACCCGCACCCGTCGCGGGCTTCCCTCCCATATCGAACTGGATGCCGACGAAACCGGGTTGCAGGAGACCAGTTACGCGAAGGGTGAGGACGTCAAGTCGGTATCGGTGCAGCGGCTCGTCCACCGGATCGGCCGCGTGCCCGACGCCGTGATGCACGGGATCACCACGGTCCTTCGGCTGCTGCTCGACATCTGACCAGCACCTCTTCCGGTCAGAGCACCACCAGGTCGCGGGGGCGCCGGTTGAGACGTTCGCAGCCGGTGTCGGTGACCACGACGATGTCCTCGATCCGCGCGCCCCACCGACCGTCGAGGTAGATGCCCGGCTCCACGCTGAACGCCATCCCTGGCTCCAGCGGTAGCGCGTTACCGCTGACGATATAGGGCTCCTCGTGCACATCGAGCCCGATGCCGTGCCCGGTGCGGTGCAGGAACTCAGCTCCGAACCCGGCGGCGGTGATCGGTTCCCGGGCGGCGGCGTCGACATGCTCGGCGCTGATCCCGGGCCGCACGGCGGCGACGGCGCGTTCCTGCGCGTCCTGCAGCACCGCGTGGACGTCGCGGACCTCGGCGCGCGGCTGAGCGCCGACCGCGTAGGTGCGGGTGCAGTCGGAGTGGTAGCCGCCCGGCAGCGGGCCCCCGATATCGACGACGACGACGTCGCCGCGCTCGATGACCCGCTCCGACACGTCGTGGTGCGGGCTGGCCCCGTTGGGTCCCGAGCCGACGATGACGAACGCGGCGGACAGGTGGCCCTCCTCGACGATCGCCGCGGCGATCGCGGCCCCCGCCTGCGCCTCGGTGCGCCCCACCTGAAGGAACTCGCCCATCCGCGCGTGCACCCGGTCGATCGCCGCGCCGGCCGCGCGCAACTGCTCGATCTCGGCGGCGTCCTTGCGCATCCGCAACTCGCGCAGCACCGCCCCGGCCAGGGTCTGGCCGGCGCCGGGCAGCGCGTCGCGCAGCCCGAACAGGTGCCGCGCGGGCATCGAATCAGCGACCCCCACCCGCATCGGCCCGCCTGCCAGGTCGCTGACCAGCAGATACGGGTCCTCGTCGTCGGCCCACGTGACGATCTCGACGTCCAGCTCCGCGAGCGGAAGGCCGGTCAGCCCGGGGGCCTCCAGCCGCGGGACGACCAGCGCGGGTGGGGCGCGGTGCCCGGCGGCGGGGACCAGCAGACAGGTGAGCCGTTCGTGTGAGGCCCCGCCGGCGCCGAGCAGATACCGCAGATCGGTGCCCGGGGTGACCAGCAACAGGTCGATGTCCTGCGCGGCGGCGACCTCGCCGGCCCGGCGCAGCCGGTCGGCGAGCAGCTTCGTGGGGGCGGCCGGAGTCATAGAGGCAGACTATTCACCCGCGCCGGCCGGACTGTCACGACCCGACACGCCCGGGGCTGGCAAGCTGTGGTGCCGTGATCCCGTCGCTGATGCTTCTCGACGCCGCGAGCCTCTACTTCCGGGCCTTCTACGGGGTGCCCGAATCGGTGACCGCCCCCGACGGCACGCCGGTCAACGCCGTGCGCGGATTCTGCGACATGGTCGCCCGGCTGGTCGGCGAGCGCCGCCCGACCCGGCTGGTGGCCTGCCTCGACCTGGAATGGCGCCCGGCGTTCCGGGTGGCGGCGCTGCCGTCCTACAAGGCGCACCGGGTGGCGGGCGGCGAGTTGGAGACCGCGCCGGCCGGGATCCCCGAGGAGGTGCCCGCCGCCCTCGCCCCGCAGGTGCCGGTGCTGCTGGAGGTGCTGGCGGCCGCCGGCATCGCCACCGCGGGCGCGGAGGGACACGAGGCCGACGACGTCATCGGCACGCTGGCCGCGGTCGAGCGGATCGATGCGGTGCAGGTCGTCAGCGGCGACCGCGACCTCATGCAGGTCGTGCGCGAGGAGCCCACCCCCGTCCGGGTGATCTACGTCGGTCGCGGGCTGGCGAAGGCCGAGACGCTGGGCCCGGCGGAGGTCGCGGCGAAGTACGACGTGCCGGTCGAGCGGGCCGGCACGGCCTACGCCGAGTTGGCGATGTTGCGCGGCGACCCCTCCGACGGCCTGCCCGGCGTCCCCGGGGTGGGCGCGAAGACCGCCGCGACCCTGGTGAGCCGGTTCGGCTCGTGGGCGGAGCTGCGCGCCGCCGTCGCCGACCGGTCCGATCCGCGGCTGAGCGCGGCCGTCCGGACGAAGCTGGCGGTCGCGGCGCCGTATCTGGCCGTGGTGGAGCCGGTGGTGCGGGTCGCGCTCGACGCGCCGGTGAAGCTGGACCGCCCCGACGCGCTGCCGGCCGCGCCCGCCGACCCGGACCGGCTGGCCGCGCTGGCGCAGCGCTGGGGGCTGGGCGGTTCGGTGGACCGGCTGGTCGCCGCGCTCGCCGCGGCGGGGCAGCGGTGAGCGCCGTGGCCGAGTCGACGGGAGGATCGGACATGCGGGAGGTCGACGCGGCCGCCGTTGCCGACTGGTTCGCGGAGCGTCCGGGCAAACTGATGCATGCCCACATCACCCAGACCGGGATCGGTCGCTGCCGGGTGGACCGGTGGCCGGGGCCGAGCACCGTGCTCGCCGAGCTGCCGGGCAACATCGCGGCCCGCGGCGAACCCCGTCCCGTCCCCGACCTGGTGGGTTTCGTGCAGGCCGCGCCGGAGTGGCTGCCCGCGCTGCGCGAGGTCGACCCGGGCACGGCGGTGTGGGATCGCGTGGTCGCGGTGCTACCCGACGCTGTGGACGTGCCGGCACCGGCGCATCCCGTCCGCAGGCTGGGCCCGGACGACGCCGCCGCGCTCGCCGGTCTCGACCCGTCGATCGGGTGGGTCTGCGGGACGTGGGGCGGCCCGGCGGGAGTCGCGGCCTCGGGCATGGCGTGGGCGGCGTTCGACGACGACCGGCCGGTGTCGGTGGCCTGTTCGTTCTTCGTCGGCAGCGCCCAGGAGGACATCGGGGTGGTGACCGATCCGCACCATCGCGGCCGCGGGCTCTCGACCGCCTGCGCCGCCGCGCTCGTCGGCGAGATCCGATCCCGCGGGCGGCGGCCGACCTGGACGACGAGCCCCGACAACGCCGCGAGCCTCGCCATCGCCGCACGCCTGGGCTTCACCCGCGTCCGCGAGGACGTGCTCTACGCGGTGCACACGCCGATTCCGACGTAGCGCGCCCCGGCAGTTGAATCCCATGAATCCCACAACGGGTACCATCGTGGTATGACGCGGCAGATCGCGGTACGGCTCCCGGACGAACTCGTCGAGTTCGTCGATCGGTTGGTGGAGCGCGGTCGGGCCGCCAGCCGGGCGGCCGTGATCGCCCGGGCGCTGGATCGGGAGCGGCGCCGGGAGGTCGCCGCCCGGGACGCGGCGATCCTGGCCGAGTCGGTCGGGGCCGAAACGGGACCGGATGCCGATCTGGACGCGTTGGCGGAGTTCGCCGCCAGAACATCCCTGGACGATCTTGATTGATGCGGCCCATCCACATCGCTCACCTGGACAAGACCCGCCCCGTGCTGGTCTTGACTCGCGAGCTGGTGCGCCCCTATCTCACCCGGGTGACGATCGCCCCGATCACCAGCACGATCCGAGGGCTGTCGACCGAGGTACCGGTGGGAGCGAGCAACGGGCTCGACCACGACAGCGTCGTCAGCTGCGACAACGTTGTCACCGTGCCGACGTCGACGCTCGGGCGGCTCATCGGCCACCTGCTGCCTGGCCAGGAGACGCAGCTGGCCGAAGCCATCCGCGCCGCGTTCGACCTCGCCTGATATCGACCTCGGGTCGCCGTAGTACTCGAGAAGGATCGGGCGGATGTTCCCTGACCAGGCTTCTGAGCTGGGGATCTGTCGGCGGGGTCGGTGAACCGTGAAGGTCACTGGTCGGGCTCGGCGGGCTCGGCGGGCACGGCGGCGTCGGCTCGGGCGGCGTAGGCGACGAGTTCGGTGCGCCGGGTCAGGCCGGTCTTGGTGAGCAGTCGCTCGACGTGTTTTTCCACGGTGCGGGGGGAGATGACCAGCCGTTGGGCGGGCCCGGGGTCGTCACGAGCCGTCCACACCAACAGCAGCGGCTCATCCACCAGGTTGTCGGCCAGGTATTCGACCACGGCGAGGGTTTCCGGGTCGCCCCAATGCCGGGCGGAACGCGGCGAGCTCCTCCGCCTCACCGAACCCCACACCGAAAGCGGTCCCGTGATGCCGCAGACCGGCCAGTAGCGCCTCGACGAGTGGGCGGAAGGCGGTGCTGCTCCCAGCATCGACAGCCCGGCCGACCAGCACGGGCATCCCCGCCCCGCGAGCCTCACCGGCGAGCTCGCGCAGCAGGCGGGACTTCCCCATCCCGGGCGCGCCAACCACGGTCACCGCGCTACCGCGCCCCTCGCGCGCCGGCCAGCGCGGCCCGCAGCGCGGCCATCTCGCGCTCCTGCCCAACCAGAATCGGGCAGCGCACCGCGGCGCACATACACCCAGGCTAGAACGCTACGTACGTGCCCCGGCAACGAACGTACGTGGCCGGATAGCGCCGAATACGGCTCCGGTCGGGTTCGCCGGGTCCAGAATGCGCGCATGCTGGACCGATCAGCGAATCCCTCTCCACAGCGGAGCAGGACCCATGACCATCAACTTTGTCAGCACGCCGTTCCACACCGGACCCGGCGAGGGCACCACGATATGGCACCTCGGCGCGCTGCTGACATTCAAAGCCACCTCCGAGACCATCGAGGACCGCTTGTGGGCCAAGGAGCTCCTCGCGCCCCTGTCTTGCGTCTGACTTCGTGAAGCAGATCCGGTCGGAAATACCCAGCCACGAGTCGGTGTGTCGTACCGACTTGGAGGCTGTTGATGATGTCCGCTTCGACCGTGTCTGGCAGGAAGCCACGCCGGCGGCTGTCGCCGAGCGAGAAGTACGAGTTGTGGATGTCGATCGTGACCGGGCAGGCCACGCAGCGGGAGGCGGCCGAGCGGTACGGGGTGGACCGCTCGGTGGTGGTCACGGCGTGCCGGGTGGCCAAGCAGGGTGCGCTGGACGCGCTGGCCGCCTCGGTGCCCGGCCGGCCGGGCCAGTCGGCCCAGGACGCCGCGCTGGCGGCGGCGAACGCGGAGATCGAGCGGCT
>NZ_AUII01000044.1 GCF_000423625.1 Pseudonocardia asaccharolytica DSM 44247 = NBRC 16224 | reverse complement strand
GACATGTGGTCCGACGACGAGGCGCGCGTCGCGCTGGCCGACCCGGGCTACCAGGGCGAGAACGACCGGCTGGTCTGCCCGGTCAAGAAGCCCAGCAAGGCCAGCGGCGACAAGCTGAGCGTCGATCAGCGCAGCGTCAACATGCTGCACTCCGCCACCCGAGCACTCGCCGAACGCGGGAACTCGCTGCTCAAAACCACGTTCAAAGCGCGGCGGCGGGTCAGCCTGTGCCCGTGGCGGATCGGCGACATCACCGCCGCCGCGCTCGTGCTACTGCACATCGAACACGACAGAACAACATGATCATGCCGCTACTGAGAAACGCTCATTCTCCCGGGCGAAGTATGCGGCTGCCCGCTTCAGAATCTCGTTCTCCATCTCCAAGCGACGCTTCTCCCGGCGGAGCTCGGTCAGTTCCTTCTTTCTCCTTGCTCGTCAGCTTCGTGTCGCTATCGGATTCGTCGACGTCGGCCTGCGCCATCCAATTTCGCAGGCACGACTCGGAAATACGCAGTTCCTTCGCCAACTCGGCGACTGGTTCGGTCCGTTCCCGGGCCAACGCGACGGCGCGCCGACGGAACTCTTCAGGGTGAGGAGCAGGCACAAGGACATCCTTCCCGGTGGCCGGGGCCACCTCAGGTGGGGTGTCCGTGCTACGGGGGGAAGCTCAAAGCTCATTTCGCGCACTTCACGGACCTCATGGAGTCCTCGCAAAGTGTGTGCACCCTGCGAGGAGCCCACACGGTCTGCGTGGTCGTGCCGCCTCAGTGCTGATGTTCGCTCCGCAAGCTTCGCTCAGCGCTCGACGTGCAGCAGCCCGAGCCGCTGGGTGGCGCGGGTCATCGAAACGTAGAGGTCGGCGGGGTTGTGTGCCCGGATCCGCTCCGGGTCGACGACCACGACGGCGTCGAACTCGAGACCTTTTGCCGACACCGGGGTGTGCAGCTGCGCGGGAAGACCGGCAAGGTCGTTCATGTCGGCGGCGATCACCGCCAGCGTCCCGCGGCCCAGCTGCGCCACCTCCGCCTCGACGGCCCTGCGCACCTCGGCTGCGAGGTCGGTCGCGGGCACGGTGCGCTGCCACGGATCCTCGCCCGTCGCCCGCACCGATTCGGGCGGCTGCCGGTCGGGCGCGAACTCGGCCAGCACGGCAGCGGCCAGCGCCATGATCTCGGCGGGCGTCCGGTAGTTCACCGTGAGCGTCCGGTAGGTCCACCGGGACCCGAGGTGCGGGGCGAGCACGTCCGCCCACGCATGCGCTCCCGCGGGGGCGCTGCGCTGCGCGAGGTCGCCCACCGCGGTGATCGAACGGGAAGGGCAGCGCCGCAGCAGGACGTGCCAGTCCATGGCGGAGAGCTCCTGCGCCTCGTCGACGACGAGATGCCCGAACCGCCAGTCCCGGTCGGCGGCCGCCCGCTCGGCGACGCTCATGAGGTGCTCGGGCACCTGCCGGGCAGCGAGCACGTCCGCGGTGACGAAGTCGGTCGGGCGTAGCTCGTCGGGATCCTCCCCGGCGAGCTGACGGTCGGCCGACTCCAGGATGCTCAGCACCTCCGCGGCGTAGGCCCGTCGAACGGCACTGTCGGGCTCGCGCTCCGGCTCGCCCCGCCCACCCGGCGGGCCGGGAGGGGGACCGAGCAGCTCGGCCAGCTCGTCGAGCAGCGGCGCGTCCGCCACCGTCCACGCGGGGTGGGTGGGGTGAGCCGGAGCGCGGTACAGCCCGGAGAGGTCGATCTCGCCGCCTGCCGAGGCCAGCCGGTCCGGCGACGCGAAGAGCTCGGCGAGGAGCTGCTCCGGGGTCAGCACCGGCCAGAGCCGCTCGACCGCCCCGTGGAAGCCGAGGTCCGAGCGCAGGTCGTCGCGCAACTCGTGGCGCAGCTCTGCCGACACCTGCGCCGCGCCCGCCGGCGCGATCTCCGGGAGGTCGCCGAGCTCGCGGAGGATGTCGGCGAACTCGGGCGGGTCCTCCAGGTCCTGGTCGAGTCGCTCGACGCCCTGCTGGACGAGCAGGCTGCCGAGCGTGTCACGGAACGTCGTCCGTGCAGCGTTGTGGGGCTGGCCGGTGGCCCGGGCGCGCCTCCTGGCTTCCGCCGCCGTCGCACGGTCGATCTCGACGGTGACGTCGTCGAGCTCGATCGCGATCGGCGACCCGGGCAGCTCCTGCCGGTCGGCGACGGCGCGACGCAGTACGTCCAGCATCGCCAGCCCGCCCTTCGTGCGGGCCACCTCGTCCTGATCGACGGCGGTCGCGACGACGCCGTGCGCCAGCCGGCCGGGGGTGGTGAACACCACCGCCGACTCGCCCAGCGCGGGGAGCACGGCCCCGACGTACCGGATGAACCCGGCGCTGGGGCCGACGACCAGCACGCCGCTGCGGGCCAGCCGCTCGCGATGGGTGTAGAGCAGGTAGGCGACGCGGTGCAGCGCCACCGCGGTCTTCCCGGTCCCCGGGCCGCCCTCGATCACGACGACGCCGGAGAGCGGCAGCCGGATGATCGCGTCCTGCTCGGCCTGGATCGTCGTCACGATGTCGCGCATCGTCGACCCGCGCGGCGCCTTCAGCGCGGCGAGCAGCGCCGGATCGGAAGCGGATTCGGAATCGGCTTCGGTGAGGACCGCCCGGTCCAGCACATCGTCCTGGAAAGTGGCGACCCGCTCGTTGGGCGCCGTCCCGGCGAGCTGGAAATGCCGTCGCCGGGTCACGCCGAGCGGCCTGGCCAAAGTTGCGCAGTAGAACGGCTGGGCGGCGGGCGCCCGCCAGTCGATGAGCGCGCTTTCCCCGTCCGCGGGATCGGTGAGCCCGATGCGGCCGATGTAGCTCTTCGACCCGTCGGTGTGGTCGAGCCGGCCGAAGCACAACCCCGAGCGGGCGGCGGTCAGCGCGCCCACCCGCTCCGACCAGCGGTGCACGGAGACGTCACGCTCCCAGCGGGCGCTGAGCTCCCCGCCCGTCGGCGCGGCCAGCATGCCCCGCGCCTGGGCCGTGGCGGCCGCGAGCTCGGTGGCGAGCAGCGCATGCAGCCGGCGGATCCGCCCGGTCTCCGCCTCCAACTCCTGCTCAAAAGGGGGTCTGTCCACGCTCTCCTCACCCATGCTATCGTTGAGTTGCGGAGCCACGAATTCATTCTCTGATCGCATCCATCAGAATAGCTTTTCCGCATATCGCCGTGCAAAGTCACATCGGGTGAATCGCATGAGTGCGCACCGTGGGACGGCTGGCGCGCCCCGAGCCTGACTGGACGAACGGCACTTCCGTCCACCCCTATTGGGCGGACGGACGCTCGTCCATCTACCGGCGTCGTTCGTCGGTCCCACGCCGAGGGGCTTGCAGTGGTTCGTTACTGGGCGAACACCTTCTCGACGGCCGTGACGAGCGCGTTCGTGTCGCTGAGGTTGAGCGTGCACCCCGGCCGCGAGTGGTTCACCGTTCTGTCCGGCACGGCCCGCCTGCAGCTGGGCGAGCGAACCATCTTGGTCCAGGCAGGTGGCGCGGCCGAGTCCTCGACCATGACCCCGCACGTCATCGGCGCCCATGACGGTCCCGTGGAGATCCTCACCATCCTCGACCACGACGGGGAGCGCGCCCACCTGCACGCCCCGGACGACGCCCTGCCGGACTGAGGTCGAGCCGGTCGCGGACGCGGTGGGGACGCGACTCCCCGGTCGGCCCGGCCAGGGGATCAGGCCGGGCGGGCGAGTAGCTCACCGAGGTGCTGGTCGATCTGGGGCATGTAGGTGGGAGCGACTCCGAACAGCCCCAGGTGCCCCAGCACGTCGTCGATGACGCGCAGCTCACTGCCCTTGATCATCTCTTGCTCGGTGCGGCAGTCGCGCACCGGGAAGAACATGTCCTCACTGATCGGCATGACGAAGGTGGTCGCGGTGATCCGGCCGAGTGCGGCAGCCAGGTCGCCGCCCGTGCGCCGGGCGACGTCGCCGCGCTGCCACTTCCAGGCCATGCACAGCAGGTCGTTCGGGTCCATCACCGTGAAATACGGCTCCAGGAAGCCCTCGAGGAACGCCTCCTTGGAGTCGAACTCCAGCGCCCGCCACACCTCCTTCTTCCAGAACTCGGTGGAGAAGCCCATCACCGCCCAGATCCCGGCGTGCCGGCGCAGCCCGCCCACCACGTCGGCGTTCGAGGAGTACTCGCCCCCGTTGAAGCCCGGGTCCGAGGTGATCGCCTCGTTGAGCGCCTTGGTGAACAGGAAGTCGTGCGGGGTGTTCTGCGCGGTGCCGGCGATCGGCGCGGCCCGCTTGACCTTGTCCGGGAACCGGACCGCCCACTCGTAGGTCTGCTGCGCGCCCATCGAGCCGCCGACCACCAGCTGCAGGGTCTCGATCTCGAAGTGTTCGCGCAGCAGGCGCTCCTGGGCCACGACGTCGTCGCCGATGCGCACGTGCGGGAACTTCGACATCGCGATCCCCGCGTTGGCGCCGTCGGCGTTGTGCGGGCTGGTGGACAGCCCACTGCCGATCTGGTCGATCACGACGATGAAGTACTCGTCGGGGTTCAGCGCGTGGTCCGGCCCGATGTAGACGTCGCGGAAGATCTGGTGGGTCCCGGAGTACCAGGTGGGGATCAGGATGGCGTTGTCCTTGGCGTCGTTGAGGGTGCCGAAGGTCGCCACGGCGAGCCGACAGTCCGGGATCGAGCCGCCCTCCTCCAGGTCGAGCCGGCCGATGCTGATCAGCTCGTAGTCGCCGTGGAACTCGGGGGTGTAGTACGGGTTGTCGATCATCAGTGATCCTCCTGGTGCAGCGGGCTCGTTCACGGGGCGATATACCGTGCTCGACGACGGGGCACCTGCGTCCCGCGTCCTCACGGCGTCGCCGAGATCCGGGGCGTACCCCGGTGACGCCGACAACCCACGGACATCTCGCTCCTCGGTCTCGGGTGACCCGGACGGCGGACGGAGCCGCGCGCGCGGTCGTCAGCCGCCGGACGAGGCCTACTGTGTGGGCTGTCGCACACCACGAAGTGTCCGAATATGAGACACGCCGCGCTCTTGATCTCTGGCACATCATGTGAGCGACATCATGTGACCGAGGGCACAGGGAGGTGTGAACCAATGGGCGACGTCGCGAATCAGCGATTTCTGCTCGCGGTGGCCCGTGCGGACTTCCTGGAGAGCGGAGATCTCGAACTGTGCGGCGTCCCGGACCACGTGGCCGCGTCCTGGCGGCGCAGCTCCTCCCAAGGCGTCCAACCGCACGAGGTGGCCCCCACCTACTACACCGAGCTCGATCTCGGCTCGCGGCTCGTCCGCTGCGCACAGTCGGTGATCGAGCGGCTCGCCGAACAGATCGCCGACATCCCCATCAGCGTGGCGCTGACGGACGAGCGGGCGCGCATCCTCAGCCGCCGGGACAGCAACTCCTGGATCGGACGGATGCTGGACCGGGTGTACTTCGCCCAGGGGTTCGACTACGCCGAGGACGAGGTCGGCACCAATGGCGTGGGGACGGTGCTGGAGTTCGGCGAGTCCGTGCACATCGTCGGTGCCGAGCACTTCGCGGACCCCCTGCAGACATTCGCGTGTGCCGGGGCCCCGGTCCACGATCCGTTCACCGGCCGGATCGTGGGCGTGCTGGACATCAGCTGCCTCAGTGATCACTCGACACCGATGATGCATTCGCTGGTCCGCTCGGCCGTGCGCCAGATCGAGAACAACCTGCTGCTCGACCGGAACCAGACGCAGCAGGCGCTGTTCGACGCGTACTCGCGCGTGGACGCGCGCAGCCGGCAGGCCGTGTTGGCGGTCGGACAGCGGGTCGTGATGGCCAACTCGCCCCTGCAGGCGCTGCTCGACCCGGGCGACCAGGAAGCACTGCAGGACCACGTGCGGTTCGTGATGCTGCGACGCGCGACCGTGGACGATCGGCTCGACCTGCCCTCCGGCACCCGGGTACGGCTGCGTGGCTCAACGGTTCGGGTAGGCACCGAGGTCGCGGGAATGGTCGGGGTGGTCTCAGCTCTCCAGGAGGTCGACAGCTCCACCGGACCGGCGATCCAGGGCGGCTGGGAACCGCTCCGAGCACCCGGGGCGGCGCAGACCAGCGTCGGGAAGAGCCACTCCCCCGCGTGGCGCGCGGCCGCGGCCACCGTGGAAGCCGCCGTGCACGCCGCACACCCGGTGCTCGTCCTCGGCGAACCCGGGTCCGGGCGCTTCACCCTGCTGGCCGAGCTGCACCGGCTCGTGCACGACACGGGCCGAGCTGTCGCGCTGGAGGCCGCGGAGGTCGAAGCGGCGCCGGCGGAGGCCACGGCCCGGCTGCTGGAGGCGACCCCGGAGCCGACGCTGCACGTCCTGCGGGACGTCGACCGGCTGTCCCCGAGCGCCCTCGACACGCTCGCCGACGCGTTGGACCGCGGTCACGACAGGCCACGGACGCTCGCCGCCACGGCATCAGAAGCGGTCGTCCAGCAGGCCACCCACCAGCGCATGCTGGCGGTGTTCAGCGCGTCGGCGACGGTGCCGTCGCTGCGCCACCGCGGGGCCGACCTGCCCGCCCTGGTGACGTCACTGCTGGCCGACCTGGCCCCGCACCGCGACGTCCGCCTGTCCCATCAGGCACTGCGCCTGCTCGGCAGCTACCACTGGCCGGGCAACATCCGGCAGCTCGAGCAGGCACTGTCCGCTGCGCTGGCCCGGCGCCCGGTGGGCGCTATCGAGGCACACGACCTGCCCGCGTTCTGCCAGAGCGCCCCCCGCGGCTCGCTGCGCCCGGTCGACGAGATCGAACGCGACGCGATTGTCACGGCCCTGCGCGAGGCCGACGGCAACCGGATGGCCGCGGCCGCCACGCTCGGAATCGCCCGCTCGACCCTCTACCGCAAGATCCGTCAGTACGGAATCACGGTCTGACCCTCAGCCCGGTCCTGTGCGCCGGAATCGACGGCCCCTGGGCCGGTCGCCGGCCCCTTGGGTGGGGCGCCGGCGACCGACGAGCAACTCAGCTCTTCTGGAGGGACGGGTAGCCCGCGGCGGCCTCCTCCTCGCACTTCTTGCGGTAGGTGCCGACGCCACCGATGTAGGACAGCAGGCGGCGCGGTTTGCCGTCCACGTTCGAGCCCATGTACCAGGAGTGGGTCTTCGTCACCAAGGTGGCATTCGCCGTCTCGTCGTGGTGGGCGACCCAGGCGTCCTCGCCCTCCTCGGTCGGCTCGATCACCGACTTGCCCTGCTCGCGCAGGTGCCGGATCACGTCGGTGATCCACTCTGTCTGCTGCTGCAGGCAGGTGGTCATGTTGCACAACGCCGCCGACGGGGCGAGCGGCACCGCGGTGGTGAGCAGGTTGGGGTAGCCGTGCACCATCAGGCCCATCGTGGTGCGGATGTCGCGGCTCCAGTCCTCGGCCAGCGAGCGGCCGTTCCGGCCGCGGATGTCGATCCGGGTCAGGGCCCCGGTGCCGGCGTCGAAGCCGGTGGCCAGAATGATCAAGTCGAACTCGTGGACGGTGCCGTCGGTGAGCTGGATGCCGTGGGGGATGATCCGGGCGATCGGGTTATCCCGGACCCCGACCAGCTCGACGTTGTCGCGGTGGTAGACCTCGAGGTAGTTGGTCTCCAGCGGGACGCGGTGGGTGCCGAACCCGTAGTGGGTGGGAACCAGGATGTCGATCAGCTGCTGGTCCTTGAGACGTTCGCGCATCTTCTCCCGGACGAACTCCGAGACCTCTTCGCTGACCTGCTCGTCGAAGAACATCTCCGCGAAGCCGGCCAGCCACAGCTTCAGCGACCCGTCCTGATAGGTCTGTTCCAGGATCTCCCGGCGCTGCTGCGGGGTGCAGTCGGCCCAGGCGTGCTCGAAGTCGTACTCGAACCCGCTGAAGGTGTGCGGGATCGTGTCGCGCAGTTCCTCGAAGCGGCGCTTGTACCAGGTCTGCTCGGACCTGCCGTAGGTCGGGTTCTTCATCGGCAGCACGTACTGCGGGGTCCGGGCGAACACGGTCAGGTGGGCGACCTCCTCGGCGATCGTCTGGATCACCTGGATACCGGTCGCGCCGATGCCGACCACCCCGACCCGCTTGCCGGCCAGCTCGACCTTCTCTTTCGGCCAGCGAGAGGTGTGGAGGATTTCCCCGCGGAAGCTGTCCTGGCCTTCGAAGACGTTCTCCAGCGGCGCGGACAGCATGCCGCCGCAGGTGATGAAGAACTGGGTATCGATCGTGTCGCCGCGATCGGTACGGATCGTCCAGCGGCCGCGGTCCTCGTCGAAGTGCGCGCTGCTGATGGTGGTGGAGAACTGGATGTCCCGGCGCAGGTCGAGCCGGTCGGCGACATAGTGCATCCACCGCTCGATCTCGGGCTGGTCCGGGAACCTCTGCGTCCAGCTCCAGTCCTTGTAGAGGTCCTCGCAGAACAGGTACTGGTAGATGTAGGCCTCGCTGTCGAACCGGGCGCCGGGGTAGCGGTTCCAGTGCCAGGTGCCACCCACGTCAGAGCCCGCCTCGTAGGCACGCACCCGCAAGCCTTGCTCGCGCAGCTGGTGCAGCTGGTACAGCCCGGCCACCCCGGCGCCGAGGACCACCGCGTCGAGCTCGAGATCTGCCCGGATGTCGCCGACGTGGGGCGCGATGTCAGTCGCGGACGTCATCGTGATCCACCTCTCTGTGTTCCAGCTCACGGACGCATGCCATCGTGAGCGGTGTCCCAGGCGGTCAAGACGTCCCAAAATCGGACAGGCCGTCGCGGATCTCGGCGAGAGCGTGGCGTGCGGCGTCACCGCAGTCGGCCCGGCCGGCGCGCCTCCCGGATCGCAACGATTGAGCAACGGATGGTTTCTCGTGCCGACCACCGGGCAGCCGGAGGAAGTTTCAGCGCGAGGAGGTGACGGTTCCGATGTCGACCGCTGGTCACGGGAACCCGACGCAGGTGGCCGAGCGATTCCCGGACAAGCACCTGCCGCGGCCGCGGATACGGCCGATCCCCGAGCCGCCGAGCTCACTGGAGCGCGCGGAGATGCTCAAGGTGGCGGCGGTCGGCGGGCCAGCCGAATGAAAGGGGAGCGGATGGCGGGCCGTATCGAGGACTACGGCGTGATCGGCGATCTGCATACCGCCGCGCTGGTCGGTGCGGACGGTTCGATCGACTGGCTCTGCCTGCCCCGGTTCGACTCGCCGGCCTGCTTCGCCGCGCTGCTCGACGACGAGCCGGCGGGGCGATGGCTCATGGCTCCGGCCGGCGCGGGGCGCTGCACGCGGCGGCGCTACCGGGGTGACTCCCTGGTGCTGGAGACCGAGTGGGTCACGCCGGACGGCACGATCCGCGTCGTGGACGCCATGCCGCCACGCGGGGAGGCCCCGGACGTGGTGCGGCTGGTCGAGGGCGTCTCCGGGCGTGTTCGCATGGTGATGGATCTGGTGCTGCGCTTCGAGTACGGCGGGGTGGCGCCGTGGCTGCGCCAGGTGGACGGAGACGTGTCCGCGGTCGCCGGACCGGACGCGGCGTGGCTCGCGGCCCCGGTGGCGGTGACCGAGCAGGAGGATCGGGTGGTGGCGGAGTTCAGCGTCGCGGAGGGAGAGCAGCTGCCGTTCGTGCTCACCTACGCCCCGTCGCACCGGCCGCGTCCGGTCCCGGTGGACGGCGCCAGCGCGGTGCGCGCCACGGAGGACTTCTGGGCCGGCTGGATCGACCGATGCACCTACCGCGGTGGGTGGGCGGATGCCGTCCGCCGTTCGCTCATCGTGCTCAAGGGGCTCACCTACGCCCCGACCGGCGGGATCGTCGCCGCCGCGACCACATCGTTGCCCGAACAGATCGGCGGTCCCCGCAACTGGGACTACCGCTACTGCTGGCTGCGGGACGCGACGCTCACCTTGGCCGCCCTGCTGGGCACGGGCTACGCCGACGAGGCGCGCGCCTGGCGGGAGTGGCTGCTGCGGGCGGCGATGGCAGACCCGGCCGGAATGCAGATCATGTACGGGGTGCACGGCGAGCGCAGGCTGACCGAGTACACCCTGGATCATCTGGCCGGGTACGAGGGCTCGACCCCGGTGCGGGTCGGCAACGCCGCGGCCGAGCAGTATCAGCTCGACGTCTGGGGTGAGGTCCTCGACGGGCTGCACTTCGGGCGCGAGGCCGGGATCGCCCCGACCGCGGACGCCTGGGACCTGCAGCGCGCGCTGCTGGACTTCCTCGAGGGCCATTGGGACGAGCCGGACAACGGGCTGTGGGAGATGCGTGGGCCTCGTCGGCACTTCGTGCACTCGAAGGTGATGGCCTGGACCGGTGTCGACCGGATGGTCCGCGCGGCCGAACGGTACGGACTCGACGGCCCGGTGACGTGCTGGCGCGCCCTGCGCGCACGGATCCACGACGAGGTGTGTGCCCGCGGTTACGACGAACGGCGGGGAACGTTCACCCAGTTCTACGGCTCCCGCGGGCTCGACGCGGCGCTGCTGCTGATCCCCCGGGTCGGATTCCTGCCCTGGTCGGACGAGCGGGTGCGCGGCACGGTCCGCGCGGTCGAGCGGGAGCTGTGCACGGACGGGCTGCTGCTGCGTTACCGGCCCGAGGCGGACGGTGGCGTGGACGGGCTCCCCGGCGGCGAGGGCGCGTTCCTGGCCTGCTCGTTCTGGCTCGCCGCCGCGCTGCACGGTACCGGGCGCGCCGAGGAGGGGCGGGAGCTGTTCGAGCGGCTGCTCGGGCTGCGCAACGACCTTGGCCTACTCGCCGAGGAGTACGACCCACGGGTAGGGCGTCAGCTCGGCAACGTCCCGCAGGCGTTCAGCCATCTCGGCCTGGTGAACACGGCGCTGCTGCTGGACCCGGGGCAAGGCCACGACCTGCGCGCGGGGGACACCCGCTCGCGGCCGGAGCGCCATGGGTGAGGACGCGGGACGCTTCCCCGTCCAGATCCCGGTCGCGCTGATGGTCGCGCTGCCGGGAGCGTACCTGGGCGCGGCCGGATACCTCGGGCTGCCGCATCCGACGTTGTCGCCACCGCTGGCCGCGCTGATCTTCGGGATCGCGATCGTGGGCGCGGCGTTCCTGCTGTCGTGGGCCGCCGAGGCGGCGCAGGTCGACATCAGCGCCGGTGCCGCGATCGCGCTGCTGGCGCTGCTGGCGGTGCTGCCGGAGTACGCGGTCGACTTCGTGTTCACCTTCCAGGCCGGGCAGATCTACGCCGAGCACGGGATGTGCGTGCCCGGGCCTGGCGGGGCCGACCCCTGCTCGCTGGCGCTGGCCAACATGACCGGGGCCAACCGGATCCTGGTCGGCGTCGGCTGGCCGCTCGTGCTGCTGGTGGCCAGCATCGCCGCGTGGCGGGTGCGCCGCGGCGGGGGCCAGGCGAGCGCGTCCACCCATGTGGGCCGGGTGGATCTGGCGCCGGTGATGTCGGCCGAGGTGGTCTTCCTGGGCATCGCCACGCTGTACTCGCTGACCCTGCCGCTGCGCACCTCGCTGACCCTCGTCGACGCCGGGGTCTTCGTCGCGATCTTCGCGGGATACGTCTGGCGGCTGTCGACGGCGCCGGTCACGGAGCCCGATCTGGCCGGCGCCGCGGCCTGGATCGGCGGCAAGCCGCGCAAGCCGCGGCGCTGGTGGGTGCTCACCCTGTTCGCCGTCGCGGGGCTGTTCATCCTGGCCACCGCCGAACACTTCGCGCAGGGCCTGGTGGACACCGGGAGCCGCCTCGGGATCGACCAGTTCCTGCTGGTGCAGTGGGTGGCACCGCTGGCCAGCGAGTCGCCCGAGCTGATCGTGGCCTGTCTGTACGCGCTGCGGCTCAAAGCCTCCGACTCGCTTGGCACGCTGCTGTCGAGCAAGGTCAACCAGTGGACGTTGCTGGTCGGCACGATCCCGATCGTGTTCGCGCTGTCGGCGACGACGCTCGACGGGCTGCCGTTGGACACCAACCAGCGCTACGAGCTACTGATCACGGCGGCACAGTCGCTGTTCGCGGTGAGCGTGCTGATCAATCTGGGGCTCACCGTGTCGGGTGCGGTCACGCTGTTCGTGCTGTTCGCCGTGCAGTTCACCGCCAGCATCACCCTCCCGGCCGAGGTGAACCGCACGCTCATCCTGGTCCTGTCGGGAGTGTACGCCCTGCTGGCGATCGGCCAGCTCGTGCGCAGGCGGCGCTGGACCGCCCGCGTCGTGCGCGACGGTCTGCTGACCCCGCTCGCGGAGCTCGACGAGGAACCCGCCCAGCGGCACTGAAGGCCGGTCGCGGTGGGCCTGGGCTCATCCCGGCCCGGACTGCGAACCGATCGTCACCGGCACCTCGCGGCGCTCGCCGTCGCGCACCACCGCGAGCGGCACCTGCTGTCCCGGTTCGGTGTCGCGGAGGGCGCCGAGCAGGTCCTCGAGGCTGCCGACCTCCCGGCCCGCGAGCCCGACCACGACATCGCCGGGCTGCACACCGGCGGACGCAGCCGGCCCCCCGGGGACGACGGACAGCACGAGCACCCCGCCCTCGGCCTGCACCCCGAGCGCCTGCCGGATCGGCGGGGTCAGCCGGCCGAGGGAGACACCGAGGAAGGGATGCGTCGCCGTCCCGTCGGCCAGGAGCTGCTCGGCGACGTCGACGGCGGTGGCGGCGGGGATCGCGAAGCCGATCGAGACCGCGCCCGCTGTCGGTGGGATGTACGCCTCGTTGATCCCGATGACGCATCCCGTGGCGTCGAGCAGGGCGCCGCCGGAGTTGCCGGGGGAGATCGCCGCGTCGACCTGGATGAGGTCGACGAGCGCGCGGGTCTGCCCCGCCGAGCCGGGGATCTGCCGGTTGAGACCGGACACGATGCCGGCGGTGACGGTGTTCTCGAACCCCAGCGGGCTGCCGATCGCCAGCACGGTGTCTCCGGGCCGGGGAAGGTCGGTGCAGTACCGCGGCACCGGCAGCCCGCCCCGCTCGGTCCGCACGACCGCCAGGTCGGTGACGACGTCGGTGGCGGTCACCGTGCCGGGCGAGGAGCTGCCGTCGGCCAACTCGACGGTGACCTGACGCGCATCCCCGACGACGTGCGCGTTCGTGACCACGACATCCGGTCGGTACACCACGCCGCTGCCGAGCCCGGCGTCGGTGCGGACGGTGACCACACTGGGCGCCAGGCGCTCGACGACGTCGGCCAACCCGGACTCGGTGCCGGGTGCGGGAGCCGCCGCGGCCGGCGGCGACGTAGTGCCGGGCGCCTCCGTGACGCCTGCGGTGCAGCCGGCCCCGAGGACGAGCAGGACCGCCAGCACGAGCGCCACAGGCCCCGCGCCCCCTCCCGGCTCACGCACCGGACACCTCCGCGCGCCGGCCCGCCGGGAACCGCCTCGCCCCCGCGCCGGCGGGAATCCCGACGAGTGCGTTCGCGGTGGCCTTTCGCCGGCTCCTGCTCATGTCGACTCCTCCCGGTTGAAGTCGCCTCGGTTGTCGGCTACCCGCCGCGGCACCGGCGGGTGGGTGTTTCGCGGAGACGGCTTCATGACAGTGTCCGCGACCGGCGGACCGGATGATTGATCCTGGGGCCTACCGGGCACGCCTGCCACATGACCGACGGCATCTGGGTGTTGGGCGCGATCGGGATCGTGGTGCTGGCGGTGCTCGTTGTCCTCTGGCTGCGCGCCGGGCGGGGGCGCTCCGGGGGGCCGAGCGTCGTCGAGGCGCTGGCTCCGCCTCCGTTCCCCGGGGCGGAGGCGCTGCCGGACGAATCCCCCCGCGACGAAGAGTTCAGCGACGCCCGCCCGGGCCCCTACCCCGGGTCGGCATGGCCCGGGGTGGACGGCTCCGCTCCCTCCGACCGCTTCATGGTCAAGGCCGAGATGGTCCCCAAGCGCTACCACACCCCGAGCTCCTCGGGCTACCGGCAGGCGCACGCGGACGTCTGGTTCCGTTCGCCGGGTGACGCCGAGGCCGCAGGCTTCACCCAGGCTTCCCCCCGCGGATAGTGGTGGGGTCCTGCGGCGACGCCTCTGGTCGGCGGGGCCCCCGCAGCCGCCGGCCGGGCCACCCGCTGGCCTGCCCGATCAGGGAGAGCAGGCTCGGAACGAGCAGCGCGCGCACGACGAAGGCGTCGATCAGCACCCCGACCACGACGGCGAAGGCGAGCTGCCGGAACGGCGTCACGGGGATGAGCGCGACGAACGCGAAGCTGACCGCGAGGGTGAAGCCGGCAATGGTGATCGCGCGCGTCGAGGCGGGCAGGGCGACCTCCATCGCCTGACGCAGCGGGTGGCGGCGCGCCTCCTCCCATACGCGGCCGACGCTGAAGATGTTGTAGTCCGAGCCCATCGAGACGAGCAGGACCGCGGCCGCGAACGGAACGTAGAACACGATGCCGCCCTGACGGAGAACGTCCTGGAACACCCAGGTGGTGATCCCGAGCGTGGCCCCGACGGCGAGCACGCTGGTGGCAAGCAGGTAGAGCGGGGCGACGAGCGCGCGCAGATAGATCACGAGCAGCAGTAGCTGGACGAGCAGCACCGCGATCGCCACCCGGCCCAGGTCGTCCACCGCGGTGTCGACCAGCGACAGCCCCAGGGCCGTGTCGCCCGCGTAGGCGACCTCGGCGCCGGCCAGCCCGGCCCGGTCGAGCAGGTCCGGCATCGCCGCGCGCAGCGCGCGCAGGTCCTGCAGCGCAGCCGCGCCGAGCGGGTCGGAGTCCAGCACCACCAGGTAACGGGCGGCGTCGCCGCCCGGCGCGAGGAACAGCCCGGCCTCCACGGGTACCGGCTGGTCGCCGGGCCCGAGTACGCCCGTGACGCCCGGCCGTTCCACGAGCGCGGTGCCGAGTGCGCCGAGCGCCTGCCGCCGCTCGGCGATGTCGGGCGCCGACACGACGATCTCGGTGGGGGCGAGGATCCCCGGCGCGAAGCCGGCCGCGGCGGCGCCGGCGGCCTGGCGGACCGGATGGCCAGCGGGCAGCGCCGTCACCGGCGAGACGGCGGCGCGCAGCCCCGCCAGCGGCAGCGTCGCGAGCACCAGCAGCGCGATCACCGCCGCGGCGACCACGGCAGCCCGACCGCGGTGGGTGACCAGCCGGTGCACCCGCCCGGGCCGCGGTGGGCGGGGCCGCCGCGACGTCGGTCCGCCATGGCCATGCGGCCCGGGCCGCCCGCGCGCGGGCCACAGCGCCAGGCGACCGAGGATCGCCAGCAGCGCGGGCACCACGGTCGCCGAGACCGCCAGCCCGACCAGCACGGTGATCGCGAGGGCCGGGCCGAACGCACGGAACAACCCGGACTCCGCGCCGAGCAGGGTCGCGACACCGGCCGCGACGGTCAGCCCGGCCGCGACGACGACCGGCAGGTACTGGGCGACGGCCCCGCGGGCCGCGGGCCGGCCGGTCCGCCCGGCGTGCAGCTGGGCGCGCAGCCCGGACAGGAAGAAGATCGCGTAGTCGGTGCTCACGCCGAGCATCAGCGCCACCACGATCGGCTGCACCTGACTCGGCGCGGCTAACCCGGTGAGTTCGGCGAACCACCCGATCAACCGGTCGGCGATCAGATAACCGACCCCCGCGGTGAGCAGCGTGATCAGCGGTGCCACCACCGAGCGGAAGCTCAACGCCACGATGAGAGCGACCCCCGCGAGCGTCGCGAGCTCCACCAGCGGGAGCGTCTCGGTGACGAGTGCCCCCTGTGCGACCTGCAGGGGAATGGTCCCTGCGACCCCGAGCAGGCCGCCGTCGGGCCGCTTGAGGGTCGTCGCGTAGTCACGGGCGATCGCGTCCTGCTCGCCCAGGTTGGCGGTGGGCGCGATGAACAGGTAGGTCAGGACGGTGGTGTGGCGCTCACCGGCGTTCGGGAACAGCAGCGGGGTGTTCACCAGCGGGTAGGCCAGCAGCAGCTCGGTGGACGGCTCGGCGCCCGCGGCCACCGTGCGGGCGTCGACCGTGGCCGCCCGCAGCACGGTGTCGGCCACGATGCCGGCCTCGAGACCGGCCGGGTCGTGCTGGACGACCGCGGTGCGGGACAGCAGCGGCAGGCCGAACCGCTCGAGCGCGGCAACCTGCGCGGCGATGGCCGGGTTGTCCTTGCCGACCAACCCGGAGAGCCCGCCACCGACGGTGGCCAGGCCCGGGAGCAGCTGCGTGGTGGCGACGAGCGCGGCGGCGACGGCGACGAGTACCATCCAGGGGAACCGCACCACCCCCTGGGCGTAGCACTGCGAGACCCGGCGCTTGTCGGTGGTCATCGGCCGGTGAGCTGGAGGAACCCCACCCGCCGCCCGGGAGTTCGATTCCGTGACCGGGTATGGTCTCGACGAGACACCGCGGCAATCACCGCGGGACGGTGGGGATCTCTGGCCCGGTCTCCAGGGTCCCGATCCGGTCGGGCTGGGCGTCGCGGGCGCGCGGGGGCAGCACGTCCTCCGGGTACTCCACCGGCAGGTTCAGGTGTAGGTCGCCGGCGCGCTCGAAGGTGAACACCACCGGGTAGTTGATCCCGGCGCGGACCGGGCTGGCGATATCCACGAGCACAATGGCGACCGCCCCCGCCGGCGGCACCGTGATCGCGGCGACGGGCTCGTCGTAGCCCGCGGTGAGTGTCTGGCCGCCGGGCACGCGCGCATCCCCGACGATCCGGGCGGAGCTCGCGATCGGGCTGCTCACGGCGACCAGGCGGTCGGCCTCCGCACCGTGGTTGACGATCGTGAGCTGCAGCGGGGCATCCTCCCCTGGCTCGTACACCGCGCCGCCAGGGACGGGCCGGTCGTAGGTGAACGCGGCGTCGCGCACCAACATCGACCCGACCTGGCCCTCGGCGCCGCCGGTCGCGGTGACCTGGACCGCGGTCTGCGCGATCTGGCCGGCGCCGCAGCCGCCGAGCCCGACCGCGACACCCAGTGCCACCGCGGCCGCGCCGAGCGTTCGTGTGTATCGCGCACGTGGGGTTCGCACCCGCCGACCTCCCGTTCGACATCGATGTCAACGGCCTGCTTACCCACATCGGTTGACGGGTACGCGGCGCTCGTGGATGCGCGAACACCGAGCGGACGCCTCGGCCGCCGGATCGGGATCGCCGCGGCGGCTGCCGCGGCGCTCGCCGTCCTTGCCGGCTGCGGGGGCGAGGACACGGCCGGACCGGAGCGGGGCGTGACCGTCGGGGAGATCCAGCAGCCGCAGTACTTCTACGAGGGGGAGTACCTGGGCCGGCAGGTCACCGTGAGCGCGGCGGTCGCCGACGTGCTCGGCCCGCGCAGCCTCGAGATCGACGGGGCCGACTACGGCGACAACTCGCTGCTCGTCATGACCACGGAGCCGGTGGCCGTGGAGGTGGGTCAGGTGGTGCGGGCGACGGGCACCGTGGGGCAGTACCACCGCCTCTCCGAGCACGACTACCCGCCCGGCGCGTACGACCTCTACGAGAAGTACGAGACCGAGGCGTATCTGTATGACGCTGTCATCGAGCTATTGCCGGCCCAACCGATGCCGGCCGCACTCCGCGCCGGGAACGGCGCGTGAGATGACGAGCGCCCTGGCGTTGATGCCGAGCAGGCGCGCGCTGCGGCGCCTCGACGCACTCGCCGTGGCCTGGGCCCTGGTCTTCGCCGTGCTCGGTGTGGTGGCCGGGGTGAACCTGCACGACCTGGGACGGCTCGGCGCCGGGCTGGCCGATGTCGCGGAGTCGCTCGATCTGGCGGCGCGCGGCCTGGCGGCGTTGGGCGAGGTGCCGATCGTGGGCGACTCGGCCGACCGGTTCGCGGTGACCATCGGCCAGGCGGCCGAGAGCATCCGCGCGAACGCCGCCGACGTGCGTGGCAGTACCGCGGTCCTCGCATGGGTGGTCGGGCTGGCGATCGGGATGCTGCCGCTGCCGCTGCTCGCCGGGGTGTACCTGCCGCTGCGGCTGGCCCGGGCGCGCGAGGTGCGGAGGCTGCGCCGGCTGCTCGCCGGGCCGGTAGACCCGCGGCTGGTCGAGCACCTGGCCCGCCGGGCGGCCAATGGGCTTCCCTACGGGCAGTTGCGGCGGGCGAGTGAGTCGCCATGGGTGGATCTCGCGGCCGGCCGGCACATCAGGCTCGCCGCCGCGGAACTCGACCGCCTCGGCGTGCCGGTCCCGGCCGGTTGGCGCTGATGTGCCAGGCGAGTAGCCAGAGCACGATCTCATTGCCGGCGGGCCCGGGCGCGCCGCTTGCCCTCGTGCATCGCCTGCACCCGGGCGATCGGGATGGTGTGGCCCTCCTCCACCAGGTCCGCGAGCAGCGCCTGCGGCGCCGGCATCAGCTCGTTCCACGGGTCGCGATCAGCGAGCAGGCTGAGGGCGGTGCGGAGAGTGAAGTCGGCGGGCGCCACGCGGTCGAGGTCGTCCCAGGCCACGGGGAACGACACCGGCACGCCCGGGCGGACCCGCGGGCTGTAGGCGACCACGACGGTCGCGCCGCCCGCGCGGGTGGAGTCCAGGAAGACCTTGCCTTCGCGGTCCTCCCGGATGAACGCGGTCGTGGCGATCCCGGGGTCGAGCCGCTCGGCCCGCGCCGCGAGCGCGCGCGTCGCGGCCGCGGCGTCCTCGATCCCCGTCTGCTCGTCGAGCGGCACGAACACGTGCAGGCCCTTCGCGCCGCTGGTCTTGACCGCGCCGGCCAGGCCGGCGTCGGCGAGCGCCTGCCGGACGAGCCGGGCCGCGCGCACGACGTGACCGAACGCCTCACCCGCCGGTGGGTCGAGGTCGAGCACCAGGTGCGTGGTGCGCGTGGCCTCGCCGCGGACCAGCGTCGGGTGGTACTCGACGGCCCGTTGGTTGGCGAACCACAGCAGGGTGCGGCGGTCGTCGCACAGCGCGTAGCGCACCTCGCGGCGCGACGCCTCAGTCCAGACGGTGACCGTCCGGACCCACTCCGGGGTGTATTTCGGCACGTTCTTCTGCATGAACGGCGGCTGGCCGGGACGCACCCGGATCACCGACAGCAGCCGGTCGCGCAGCTCGGGCAGGATCCGGTCGGCGACGGCATCGAGGTAGTCCACCAGCTCCCGCTTGGTCGCGTCCGCGTCGTCGAACAGGGGCTGGTCGAGGTTGGTCAGCTCCACCCCGGCCCGGGTCTCCACCGCGCCCCGCCGGGTCATCTCAGGAACTCCGCGACGACCCCGGCCAGCTCCGGCGCGCGCACGAGCAGGCCGAGATGGCCGTCCGGGTACACCTCGAGGCGGGCGTTCGGCAGCAGCCGGGCCATGATCCGGGCGTTGACGAGCGGCACGAGGGGGTCGTCGTCGCCGGCCAGGATCAGCGTCTGCTGCCGGATGAGCGGCAGGAACGGCAGGCTGGTCCAGCCGGCGAGGCCGAGCAGCTGGTAGAGGTAGCCACGGGTGCTCCCGTTCCCGTTGAAGGCGATGGGTAGCGGGTTGTTCGCTCCAGACCGCAGGCTCCCGCCGTAGATCGCCCCCGCGACCCGGCGGGCGTAGGCGGGATCGCGGTGCCGGCGAGGGGTGAGCATATGCGTCAGCACCCGCGGCCTGCCGGGGACCATGAGCGCCCCCATCGCGGTCGCGACGAGCACCAGGCGCCGGCAGCGGCGCGGGTTCTGGAACGCGAACTGCTGCGCCAAACCGCCGCCCCAGGAGATGCCCAGGACGTCGACGCGGCCGTAGCCCAGCTCGTCGAGCGCGGACCCGAGCAGCGCCGCCAGGGCCGGGTACGGGTAGGGCACCGGCGGCGTGGGGGAACCGCCGACCCCGGGCACGTCGAAGCGGACCACCTCGATCGCAGGGTCGAGCGCGTCGACGAACGGGTCGAGCACCTCGAGCGGCGCGCCGATCCCGTTCGCCAACACGAGCGGCGGGGACGAGCCGCTGCCCCGGCGCACCCGGACGCGCAGCTCCCGGCCGCGGGCGGCGATCCGCCGGTCGTCTGTCACTCCTCGACGATATCCGGTGGCGGCGCGATGTCGCGGCGCAAGATCTTGCCGATCGGGCCCTTCAGCAGGGTGTCGGCCGCGTTGTTCTCGCTGACCTGGTAGGACCCGTTCTTCCCGCCCCGATGGCCGGGTGTCGCGGGTACCGCGACGAGCACGAGCCGGTCGACCGGTTCGCGGTCTGCCGCACCGCACACGACGACGCCGGTGTAGCTGTGCCCGACGAGCACGACCGGCTCGGGCGGCAGGGACCGGAATACGGCGCCCACGTCCTCGACGTGGGCGGCGACGCCCAGGCAGGAGGGGACGCCCAGGCAGGAGGGGACGCCCAGGCAGGAGGGTGACGACGTGATGGATCGGACCGTGCGGTTCTACTGGCCGTGGGCGGTCAGCTGGCTCGCCGAACCGGGCGCCGGGCTCGACGACGGGCGACCCCCGGGGTAGCCCCGGAGCGTCAGCGTCCGATCTCCAGGACGACCTTGACGTCATCGCCGCGGCGGTCCAACGCGTCGGGGAACTCGGGCAGCGGCACTCGCCGCGTGATCAGCCGCTCCAGCCAGCCGACGTCGGCCTCGGCGAGGGCGCGGGCGGCCTGCTCGTAGTGGCGCCGGTTCGCGTTGACCGAGCCGAACACCACGTCGTTCTCCAGCACGATGCCGCGGTTGAGGCTGCCGACGTCGACGTGCAGTCGCCTCCCCGGCGCCGAGACCCCGGTCAGGCACACCACGGCGTTGCGTGCGTTGCGCTCCATGACATCGGCGATCACGGGCGCGGCGCCGGTGCACTCGATGACGATGTCGGCGTCGGGGGCGACGTCGGCCAGGCCGGTGTGATACGAAGCGCCGAGGTCGGCGACGAGTCGCGGCTTCGGCCCGGTCTCGACGCGGTCGAGCACGTGCACGTCCAGCCCTCGCTGGATCCCGAGCATCGCGGCGAGCAGCCCGATCGGGCCCGCGCCGGTGACCAGCACCCGGCGCGGTGACCAGGCGGCCCGACGCCCGATGTGCTCCAGGTGCTCCCACGCCTTGGCCACGATGCTGGTGGGCTCTATCAGCACGCCGACCCGGTCGAGCCGAGGGTCGAGCCGGACAACGTTCTCGGGATGGATCCGGAACCGCTCGCTCGCGTAGCCGTGCCGCCCCTTGATGCCGCGTTCGGTGTAGCGGCCGTTGCGGCACATGTCCCACTCGCCGATCGCGCAGTTCGCGCAGGGCACCGGGTCGGGCCGCCGCACGATCCCGACGACCAGGTCCCCGGGTGCCGGTCCCGCGCCGTCCGGGGCCGTGGCGACCCGGCCCAGCGACTCGTGCCCGATGACCAGGTGGTCGGCGCCCGGCGGGGCCTCGCCGTGATCCCCGGCGATGATCTCCCGATCGGTTCCGCAGATCCCCACCGCGACGGTGTCGACCAGCACCGGCCCGTCGGACTCAGGGGGTTCGGGGACCTCGGCCAGCCGGACGGAGTCCGCCGCCCCGGGCTTGACGGTCAGCGCCTTCATGCGGGAGCCCTTCCCACGACCCGCCCGGTGAAACGTGGGCTCGGCCACGGGACCGGCGGGGTCGGCCGCCCGAGACACATCCGCGGTCGTGCGGGGCACCGTCGAGTTCGGCACAGTGGAACTCGATGCCTTCCCGCCGACGCGTTCCGCCCCGGGTCCGTGCCGTGCTGGCACCGCTGGGCCGCGCGCTCGGCGCCGTCGTGCTCGCCGGCGTGCTGCTGGCCGGGGTCCTGCTGGTCCCGACGACCGCGCTGGCCCGGATCGTCGCGGCCGCACCCCCGGTCGCGGCTCCCACCGGGCCGCCGGTCCCGGGCCACGCGCCCCTCGCCTCCGTGATCACGGATGCGGCCGGCGTGCCGTTTGCGCGCCTCTACGAGCAGTACCGCATCCCCACCGAACCCGGCGAGATCGCCGAGGCCATGAAGGCCGCCGTGGTCGCGATCGAGGACCGGCGGTTCTTCGTCCACGACGGGGTGGACTGGCGCGGCGTCGGCCGGGCGATCCTCACCAATCTCGCACTGAGCGGGGCGCCGTTCGACGGCCAGGGCGCCTCGACGATCACCATGCAGTACGCGAAGAACCTGCGTCTCTACGCGATGGCCGACAGCGCCGAGGAACGGGCCGCCGCCGTCGCCGACACGATGGGGCGCAAACTCGCCGACGTGCGGACCGCGCTGCGCCTGGAGCGGCGGCTGGGCAAGCAGGAGATCCTCGCCCGGTACCTGAACACCGTCTACTTCGGACACAGCGCCTACGGGGTCGCCGCCGCGGCGCGCACCTACTTCGCCACCAGCCCGGCCGAGCTCACGCTGCCCCAGGCCGCCCTGCTGGCGGGGATGATCAAGGCACCGTCGACCTTCGACCCGGTGTCCGCGCCGGCCGCGGCGAGGGCTCGACGCGATCTGGTTCTGACCGCCATGGCCGAGGTCGGGTCGATCACCGAGAGGCAGGCGGACGCCGCCCGCGCGCAGGGCCTCGGGGCCGTCGAGCCGCTGCGGCGGACCGACGCCGGATGCGTGGGCGCCGACCCCGGCAGCGGCTTCTTCTGCCGCTACGTCGTCGACTACCTGGAGAGCGCGGGCCTCGACGTCGCGGAACTGCGCACCGGCGGCTACACCGTCCGCACCACGCTGGACCGTCGTGTCACCGCGGCCGCGGTTCGCGCCGCCGCGCAGGTCCCGGCCGACGCCACCGAGGGCATCGCGAACGCCATGGCGATCGTGGCGCCCGGACGCGAGCACCACCGCGTGCTGGCGCTGGCCGCCAACCGGACCCTTGGAACGGACGCAGCGGTCGGGCAGACCGCGTACGCGCTGCCGTCGGCGCCCGTTCCGCACGGTGCCGGATCGATCTTCAAGATCTTCACCGCGGCCGCGGCGATGGAACGCGGACTGGGAATCCACAGCCCGGTTCCGGCCCCCGAGCGCTACACCTCGCGGATGTTCCGCGACGGCGGGCGGCCCTACACCGTCACCGGCGGCGGCGGTGCCGCTGACGAGACCACGCTGCAGGGCGCGCTCGCGCTGTCCCCCAACACCACGTTCGTCGCGCTGCTCGACGGGCTCGGTTCGGTCGATCCGGTGGTCGAGATGGCCCGCCGCCTCGGCCTGCGGCGGAGCCTGGCGCTACCCGCAGAGCCGGACGCCACGATCGGCGAGGTGATGCGCGCCGAGGAACGCGCTTCGTTCACCCTGGGCCCGGTGCCGGTCGTGCCGCTCGAGCTGGCCAACGTCGGGGCCACCCTGGTCAGCGGCGGCGTGTGGTGCCCGCCGACGCCGATCCTCGAGGTGACCGACCGAACCGGCGCCCCCATCGCGCTGCCCGAGGCGCCGTGCGAGCGGGCGATCCCCGAAGGGCTGGCTGACACCCTTGTCGTCGGGCTCTCCGACGACACCGTCTACGGTACCGCGGCCGGCGCGGCCGACGCCGCGGGCTGGAATCGGCCGATGCTCGGCAAGACCGGCACCACCCAGCACCACTTCTCCGCCGGGTTCGTCGGTGCCACCCCGCAGCTCGCGGGCGCGGTGCTGACCTGGTCGGACGCCGACCCACCCCGGCCGATCTGCGTCGGCGACCCGCCGCGGCTCTGTGCCGACGGAACCCTGTTCGGCGGCACCGTGCCGGCGGCAACCTGGTTCGCGGCCATGCGCCCGCTGCATGCGGGTCTTCCGGTCGCGTCGCTGCCCGAGCCGGACCCGCGCCATCTCACCGGAGGGATCGGCTCGGGCGACGACTGACCAGTGTGGGTGAGCCGCGCCGCCAACCGTCAGCACGGGTGCGCTCAGGACTCGGTCCCCGTCCATCCCGGGGTCGTGGCCGCGCCGAGCACGTGCGGGGTCGTCGGCATGGTGAGCCGGCTGTCGGGGAACCGGACCCCGCGGATGCGAGTGATCTCGAATCCGGCGCTGGTGATCAGGGCGGCGGGATCGGTGGCGGTGTGGCAGCCCCCTGCCAGCAGCGGCCATACGGTGGCGTCGATGATCCGTTGCGTCATCCGGAGGCCGGGTGTGTCGGCGATCGTGTGTTCGAAGAAGCGCAGCTGCCCCCCGGGACGCAGCACCCGGATCAGCTCGGCCAGCATGGCCGGGCGGTCGTCGAGTGAGCACATCACCAGGCACAGCACGGCGGCGTCGACGCTGCGGTCGGGAAGCGGGAGCCGGTCGGCCGTGCCGGCCAGCACCCGCACCGGCGCGGTCTCGGCAGCCCGCGACGCCAGCGCACGCAGATAGGGCTCGGGTTCCACGGCCACGACACCGGTGACCGTCGTCGGGTAGTGCGCGAAGTTCATGCCGTTGCCGCAGCCGATCTCGACGACCTCCCCCGCCAGGCCGTCGAGCAGCTCGTGCCGAAGCTCGGCCATGCCCTCGGCCTCCATCCGCTGGCTGATCCGGGCGTAGATGCGGCTGAACACTCGTCGCGGACGATCGACGGACGGTGAGGGATCGGACGCGGCCATGGGGACGAGTCTCCCACCACGGACGGATCGGCGCAGGTCTCCTGCCGACGACGGCTCTCTCGCTGGGCTCGGCGCGGCGTCGACCGATGATATAGAGGATTACTCTCCTCTTTATTACACTCCCGGCCATGGGGATCAGCGGCGCAACCGAGTCAGGGCACGGGGCCGGCCGGGAGCGGGTGGCCGTCGCACCGAAGCCGATCGTGCCGAGGCCCTACCCGCGCCGGGAGGCGCCCAAGGGCAGCCGGTTGCTGTGGATGCTGGGCACGACCGATCCCAAGGACATCGCGATCCTGTATCTGGTCACCTCGTTCGCGTTCTTCATGGCCGGCGGGGCGATGGCGCTGCTGATGCGCGCCGAGCTCGCGGTGCCCGGGCTGCAGTTCCTGTCCCACGAGCAGTACAACCAGCTGTTCACCGAGCACGGCACGCTCATGCTGCTGCTGTACGCGACCCCGATCCTGTTCGGGTTCGCCAACTACATCGTGCCGCTGCAGATCGGCGCCCCGGACGTGGCCTTCCCCCGGCTCAACGCGTTCTCCTACTGGCTGTTCCTGTTCGGCGGGCTGATGGTGATCGCCGGGTTCGCCACCCCGGGCGGGGCCGCGGACTTCGGCTGGACCGCCTACGCCCCGCTGCACAACGCCACCTTCGCCCCCGGGGTGGGCGGGGACCTGTGGACCATGGGCTTGATCATCGCGGGACTGGGCACCATCCTGGGCGCGGTCAACTTCATCACCACGATCGTGTGTCTGCGCGCGCCCGGGATGACGATGTTCCGGATGCCGATCTTCACCTGGAACATCCTGGTCACCGGATTTCTCGTGCTGCTGGCCTTCCCGCCGCTGACCGCGGCGCTGTTCGGGATCGAGATCGACCGGCAGCTGGGCGGGCACGTGTTCGACCCGGCCAACGGCGGGGCCATCCTCTACCAGCAC
>NZ_AUII01000043.1 GCF_000423625.1 Pseudonocardia asaccharolytica DSM 44247 = NBRC 16224 | reverse complement strand
GCATCCTCGCCGGTGCCGACCTGCACCGGGCCACCGCCGCCACGCTGCGCCGCACGCTGTTCTGCGTTCCCGGCCGCCTGGTGCGTTCCGCCCGTCGGCTGCACCTGCGCCTACCCGCCAAGTGGCCCTGGGCCACCGCCTTCCTCACCGCACTGGCCCGGGCCACCGCCCTGCCGATCCCCACCTGACCACCTCGACCCGCTACCCACCCCGACCAAGGACCCGGAGAAGCCGGCAGACCGGCGAGATCAGCACGCCCCGTTCCTGAGACCGGACACCGCAACGAAAAAACGATCAAATGGCTCGAGCGACGGTGGATCCGGGCTTAGTAGGCGTCTGGGTGACGCCTAGCCCCACGCAGAACCTTCGCTACGCGCCCTGGACGCCTCCCACGGATCGGACGCAGAATCGCCGTCCGGGGCTCCGAGGTAGGGGCTACGCAGGCGACGCGGCGGGTGACGCGACGCTGGTCGGTGCGGCTGGTGAGTGTCTGACTGAGTGACAACCGGTCCACCACGCGCCGGACGAGCACGGACGCCGCGGGACTCCTGAACAGCACGGATCCCGACTTCGAGGCTTGTCGCGGGTGCCTTGCTGGTGCCTGGGGTCAAGGGGTCGCAGGTTCAAATCCTGTCGTCCCGACGGTGCGGTGGGAGGTGTTCCTCGACAGAGGGCACCGCCCACCGGCTTTTCTACCAGCGGAAACAGGCCGATTCGGCCGCCGCAGGCCTCGCCCGGGGCGATCTTCAGGGATCCGCCGCGCATCGCGGAGCCGGTCCGCGCGGTATGTGGTGGCGCGGTGAGCGCGGTCGGTCTCGACCGTGATCTCGTACTGGGCGATCGTGGTGGCCCGCCGGGGCGTGTTGTGGCGGGTGGCGCCGGTGCGCGCGACCGGCAGCCAGTGACCCCGCAGGAACGCGGCGACGGTCAGGGTCTTGTCGGTGGGCTCGGTGTAGCTGCCGTCCCCGAGCGCGGCCAGCACCGTTGTCAGGTGGCCCGACGTCGAGAGTCGCGCCGATGAGCATCCTCACCGTTCGTGGGCAGACATCCGGGCGTTACTCGAGACCGCCGAGCTGGATGTCTCGCGGGTAACGGCCAGCGTGGTTGCGGTGGGCTCCGGGCGGATCGGGTCAGCCCACGGCGACCTGCCGGTGCCGGCGCCCGCGGTTCTCGAGCTCGCCCGAGGGTGGCGAGTCATCGCGGGCGGTGAGGGCGAGCTCGCCATTCCCACCGGCATGGCCCTGGTCCGCGCCCTGGCTGATGAGTGCGGACCGATCGCGCCGATGGAGATCACAGCGGCCGGGTGGGCGCGGGCGGGCGCGACGTCCTTGGGCGGGCCAACGTGGTCCGCGTGGCCCTCGGCATTCCCCTCGCCGACGCGCCGACGACCGGAAGCATGTGGGTCCTGGAGACGAACGTCGACGACCTGGATCCGCGGGTGTGGCCGACGGTGCTGGCCACGCTCCTTGAGGCGGGAGCCGCTGACGCGTGGCTCGTGCCGATCGTGATGAAGAAGGGTCGGCCGGCGTACACCCTGTGCGTGCTCATACGGGACGCCGAGCGGGCAGCGCTGGCCCGGGCCCGCAAGGTGCCGGTGCGGCAGGTGCTCGACGAGGCAGTCGCGGCCGCCGAGGCCGCGATGCTGCGTCCCGGCGCACCATGGCTGGGCGAGTCTCTCGATCAGGGCGGTGCGGCGATCTGAGCGGCCAGGTGGCCGGCGCCGTAGCCGTTGTCGATGTTGACCACGGCGACCCCGGGCGCGCAGCTATTGAGCATCGTCAGCAGAGGCGCCAGGCCCTCGAACGCCGCGCCGTACCCGGTCGACGTCGGCACCGCCACCACCGGCGCCGCGACCAGCCCGGCGACCACCCCGGGGAGTGCCCCGTCCATGCCGGCCACCACGACGATCACCCTGGCGGTGCGGAGCACGTCGAGTCGGCGCAGCAATCGGTGCAAGCCGGCGACGCCGACGTCCATGATCAGGTCGGCGGGGCGGCCGAGGTGGCGGGCGGTGAGCAGTGCCTCCCGCGCGACGGGCTGGTCGGCCGTGCCGGCGGCCACGACGAGGACCCGGCCACCCACCGGGTCCGGCGGGTCGGGCGGCCAGGCCAGAAGCCCGCTGGCTGCGTAGTGGAAGGCGTCGGGCAGCTCGCCGAGGATCGCCGCGGTGTGCTCCGGGCCCGCACGGGTGAACAACGTGCGAGCTCCGTGGCCGCGCAGCGCGCCGGCGATCAGCCCGACCTGCTCGGCCGTCTTGCCCCGGCAGTACACCGCCTCCGGATAGCCTCGCCGGGCGGCCCGGTCGAGATCGAGGTCGGCGAAGGCGGCCAGCGCCTCGTCGGGTTCCCAGGGCGCCGTCATGGTTCCTCCTCCAGGTGTGCGGCGCACCGGTGTCTCGGCGACGACCTCACGGAACGTCCGCGCTGTCACCGATGGCGGGCGCGTGCGTGGGAGAGCGATATGTCCACACCCGCCCGGCACCGGTCAGGCCAAGGCCACCCAATGCAGTGAGGACCTCGCCGGTGAGTCCTGGCAACGACTCCAGCGCGGTGTGCGCCGACCGGTCCAGCTCAACCCGATACCCGTCCCCGAGCAACCGAACCCGTAGATCATGTGGTTGGATACCGGATTCGGCCAGCCGCGCTCGCACCGCGATCTCGGCGCGTTCGACCAGGCCCAGCCGGCCAGTGGAGACCGGTACACCCACGGCGATACGTGAGGCCAGGCACGGCGTCGCCGGCTTGTCGGCGACGGGCAACGACCACGCGGCAGCAAGCAACCGGATCTTCCGCTTGCCGAGCCCGGCATCGGCGAGCGGTTCGACCACGCGCAGCTCGCGCGCGGCACGCAGGCCGGGGCGGTGCACGGCCCGATGGTCGTCGGCATGGGTACCGGTGGCTACGTGCGCGATGCCCCGCTGGACCGCAAGCTCGCTGACGGCGGTCAACACGGTGTGTTTGCAGAAGTAGCAGCGGTCGCCCGCATTGGCGCGGTAGCCGGGAACGTCGAGCTCGGCGACCCGGACCTCGACCAGCTCCGCGCCGAGATCGGCTGCGACCTGCCGCGCGGCGACGAGTTCCGTACGGGCGAGGCTCGGCGAGTCGGCGATCACCGCCAGCACCCGGTTCGCCGGCAGCGCCCGCAAGGCGGCAGCCAGCACGAGCGTGGAGTCAACTCCACCGGAATACCCGACGGCCACGCCGGCCAGTGACCGAAGCCGGGCCAGCAGCCGGTCGGCGATCCTTCTCAGGTCGGTGTCCATCGGCAGGTCTACGGACGTGGTCATACGGCCGCCAGCCGCTGCGCGGATACCCCGCTGCATATGCCGCGCACCGCATTGCCCACCATGTCGAGACCCTGTTCGGTGAACAGCGACTCCGGGTGGAACTGCACGCCCTCGATCGGCAGGGAACGGTGCCGGACACCCATGATCTCGCCTTCCGCCGACCATGCGGTCGCCACCAATTCGGCGGGTAGCGTGTCCGCCTCGATCACCAGGGAGTGGTAGCGGGCAACCGTCAGCGGGTTCCGCAGCCCGGCGAACACGCCCCTTCCGTCGTGCGTGATCTCCGAGCACTTCCCGTGCATCGGCTCAGCGGCGTGGCGGATCCTGGCGCCGAAGGCGGCACCGATCACCTGGTGGCCAAGACATACCCCGAAAATGGGGACGTGGTGGCCCAGCCGCCGGACCAGCTCGACGGAGATACCCGCGTCGGCCGGGTCACCGGGGCCCGGCGAAATGATGATCAACTCGGGGGTGGGGTCCACGATCTGCTCGACGGTCACCTCGTCGTTGCGGTGCACGACACAGTCGGCGCCGAGATCTCCCACGTACTGCACGAGGTTGTAGACGAACGAGTCGTAGTTGTCGATGACACAGATCACGCCGCGGCCCCTTCCATCGTCACGCCGAGGGCCCGGGCGCCCGAGCCGAGTTTCGCGAGGCATTCGGCGTACTCGGCCGACGCCTCGGAGTCGTGCACAATGCCACCGCCCGCCTGCAGGCGGATTTCCCCTTCGCTCAGCACCATGCTGCGGATCGTCAGGTAAAGGTCCACGTGGGACAGTCCGAATGAGCCGACCGCACCCGAGTACAGCCAGCGCCGGCCCGGCTCGAGGTCATCGATGATCTCCATTGCGCGCACCTTGGGCGTGCCGGTCATGGTGCCCGCCGGGAACGTCGCCCGGATGAGCTCGTCGGTTCCCCGGTCGCCACGGATGTGGCCGCGCACGTCGGAGCTCAGGTGCATCACGTGCGAGTAGCGCTCCACGGCCATGAGCCGCTCGACGGAGACGCTGCCCGGCCGGCACACCCGGCCCAGGTCGTTGCGCGCGAGGTCGACGAGCATCCGATGCTCGGCCAGTTCCTTGACCGACGACCGCAGGTCGTCCTCGGCGAACTGATCGGCGAGGCTGTCGTGGCCTCGCCGCCGGGTTCCGGCGAGCGGACGGATCAGTGCCTGGCCGTCGCGCAGCGTCAGGCATGGTTCCGGCGAGGCGCCGACGATCTCGAACCGCGGCCCGGCGTACCAGAAGTGGTACGGGGACGGATTGATCGCGACCAGCCGCTCGAAGACCCTCAGGCCATCTACGGTGGCCGGTGCGGTCCAGACGATCGACAGTACGAGCTGGAAGACGTCGCCGTCGAGGACGTGCCGCTGCGCGCGGTGGACCGCGGCGACGTACTCCTCGTAGCTGCAGCCGAACCGGCCTGTGCCCACCGCGACGATGCCGAGTGGTGCGACGGCCAGCCGGTCCAGCCGCTGCGCGATGCATTCGGCCACGGCGCGTGCCGCGTCGGCCGAGGGGCCTCGGCCGATCACCTGCCCGTGCCCGTCCGTGAACTGGACCAGTGCCTCGGGCAGGAAGAACTCGTAAACGGGCCGATCGGTCGCCGGGTGACGGCTGGGCAACCGCTCGAAGTCGCGTACCGCGTCATAGCTCAGCAGCCCGTACCAGGCCGCCTCGGGAAGCGGGGTGTCCGCAGGCATGTCCAGCCCGGCCAGGAAATCCACGGCGTCGGACAACGGCGCGCGGCCCGCGCCACCTGGATGGGAGAGGACGGCGAGCTCGCCGACGGCCAGCGCTGCGCGGCGACCACCGGATCCGGCGGTGAGCATGACTCGCCCGGCGCTGCGCAGCGCTGCGGCGGCCGCCACCGGGTTCATCCGCGTCGCCAGCGGCACGACATGGCGGTACACCCGCGATCCCGCGGACAGCGCCGACCCGGGCGAGGTGACCGTGTTGATCGTCATCCCGCCACGCCCAGCAGTCGCGGCGGCACCCGGAACTGGGTCCGCTCGTGGTCGCCGACGGCTCGGCCCATTGCGTAACGGAACGCGGCGAGCTGGATGGCGCGTGGCGGGCAACCCTCGATGAAGATCCCGAGATCGCGGCTCTCGTAGAGGCAGTTGCCGACCAGGACCACGACTCCGCGCCGCGGCGGCATCTGCACCTGCGGGCCGGAGATGACCGTCAGCTCACCGTCCCAGGCGCACAGTTCCTCGGCAAGCGCGCGCATGGCCCCGGCCACGAACCGGCTGCACGCCGGGCAGGCGCGCTCGGCGTAGACGTGGATGCCCGCGCGCGGCGGGACGATCTCGACCGGCGCCTTGACCATGTCGAAGGCGAGTTCCGCCAGTGGGGTGCCGCGCAGGTCGATGTCCCCGAGCGCGAGTGGGCCCATGCCGCGCTGGTGCGCGTCGCGCAGGTAGGTGACGCTGTCCGGGTCGAAGCCGGCCAGCACGCCGACCGCGACGTCGAGGGCGACCGCGTTTCGGCTGGCGGCCAGGAAGCCCACCGATCGCGCACGCCCGTCCATCGGGTAGTTGCCCTCGATCACCGTGGTTCCGTCGCAGACGACCAGATCCTGCGGGCGCATCAGGTTGAGATCCACGGTGGACTCATCGACCCCGGCCATGTGCACGATGCGGGTCGTGTAGCCGGGCAACAACCCGACCAGGTTCTTCATCGCGTTGGAGTAGACGACGCTCGCGTGCGTGCGTAGCTGCGGCACCCCGATGAAGTAGTCGCAGTCTCCGATCAGCTCGGGCACGGCGATCGGTACCCGCAACGACGTCGCGCCCGGAATGCCGGTGATCCGCAACGGCAGGTCGTCGAAGCTGACCACGCGGGCGTACCGCGCGGCCTCGTGGTCGTGCAGGATCTCGTAGATCGCGTGCGTGCGCTCCGCGATCACCGGCCGGGCCCCGTGCTCGGCGACCGCGCGGGCGATGGCAGCCAGCAGGGCCGGGTTCACGTGGAACCCGGGGGTCGTCTGGAACAGGTTCGGCTTGATCAACACCTCTGCACCGGGATGCAGGCCGGCCAGAGGCTCGTCGAGCAGCTCGAGCAGCCGGTGCAACGCAGCGGGCACCGCGCCGTCGTCGGCCACCGGCGCGAGCGCGACCGGGTGCCGCGCCGTGTCACCCATCGGTGTCCTCCATGGCGATGACCCGCGCAGGAGCCGCCTCGGCTCCGGCCACCTTGATGGGCAACGCGACCAGCTGCACGACCGGCTTGGTCAGCTCGTGCATGTTGGTCACGTACTCCAGTAGCGGGATGCCGGCCGCGAGCAGCGCGTGGTGTACGGGGGACTCGGCGTCGCCCGGCCGTTCGGTGAGGCAGTCCAGCCCGAACAGGCTGGCGCCGTTGTCGATGGCCCACTGCGCGGCCGACGGGGTCAGGTAGGGCGGGCGGTCCCAGTAGTCGGGCCGGCCCCAGTTGTGCCGCAGGTAGTCGGTGCGGACCAGCAGCCGGTCGCCCTCCCGCCACACCGGCCGCAGCACCTTCTCCAGATCCTCGCCGGTGACCGGCTCCAGCTCACCCTTGTCGGACAGGTCGGCGACGCAGGCGCGGCCGATCAGGGTGTCCAGCGGAACCTCGTCGATGCCCTCGGTGCCGGGGAAGAAATGCAGGCGGTACTCCATGTGCGTCCCGTTGTGCGGAAACACATGCAGGTAGGAGAACGTCCGCTTGGTGCCGTAGGGGTCGGTCTCCGGGCTCATCGCCCGCTCGCTGGCGAACTTCGGATACCAGTCGGCGGGATAGGACGGCATTCCGTCGTAGAAGCCGTGGGTCAGGTCAACGAGTCGGGCCATCGAGCTACTCCTTGCTCAGCAGGTGAAGAGGCAGGTGTTGCGAACCTTGGTGTTGTTGATCATGGTGATGACCGTGGTGCCTCCGGGCGGTACCGCCCGCACACCGCCGCCGGAGAGTCCGGCCGGGGTCATGAAGGCGGCCCACAGGGCGTACCACTCGGAGCGGGCACCGGTCTCCGGATCGATCACCAGCTCCAGGTTCGGCCGCACGATCTCCTGCACGAGGCAGCCGGTCTGCGCGCTCGCCGCCAGCGCCTCCCGCCAGGTACGGTCGTCCACTTCCGGTCCGATCAGGACGCCCTCGCCGCCGAACCGCCCGGTCGGCTTGAACACCAGCTGCTCCCGGCGCTGCACGCACTCCTCGATGAACCGCTCATCCGAACCGGCGCCGCGCCGGCCGAGCATGCGGCTCCACGGCAGCACCCGATCGATCACCGCCCGCTCCTGCGCCGAGAACACCGAGGTGTCCGCGGAGCACTCGGACAGCATCGCGAGCGTGCCCTTGTTCCCGAACACGTTGCTCGGTGTCCACACCACCACGGTGCCGTTCTCGTGGGCGCGGAAGACCGGCTCCATGAGCGCGTCGCCGTCCGGATGGGCGAGCATCTCCTCGAGCGCGTAGTACCGCAGGATCACGTCGACTCCGGTGCCGTCCAGATGCGGCTTGCCGGCGCGGAACGTCAGATCGCCGATCTCGCCGACCCGGCAGTCGATTCCCTGCTCGGCCAGCAGCTGCGCGATCGCGCGCCGCTGGTGGCCGTACACGGCCATCCCGCCGGGCCCTTCCAGCACCGCGACCACCGGCTCGCCGGCACCGATGGCCTTGCCCGCGTCGCGCAGTGCCTCGGCGAGGTCCCCGCCCATGTCCAGGTAGCGCAGGCCGTGGGCGGCGGCGAACTCGGCGAACGCCGGGATCCGCAGGTAGGCCTTCGGCAGCGTGCCCACCATGTCCAGGCCGCCGAGCGCGCTGCCGATGTTGAACTCGAGCAGCTTGAACGACGAGCCGTCGTAGTACATGTCGGCCCGGCCGTACAGCGGCGGGGGGCCGTCGCCGAGCAGCCGGCGCATCAGCGCACCGCGCCGGTCGTCGATGCCCAGGGCGGCGCGGAACCGTTCGAAGTCCCCGTCGAAGCAGCGCTGCGGCAGGGAGGTGACGAGCTCGTAGATGGTGACAAGATCACGGCCGAACGCCCGGAACTCCGCCTCGTCGACCATGACCGGACGGGGCAGCAGCCTCGGCCACGCCGCGCGCTTGGTCTGCGACACGTCGAGGTCCGCCAGCGCGTGGCGCAGCCGGCTGTCCGGAGCCGTGCATTTGGCGAGGTAGGCCTCGGTGACCCGATTCGCCCTTGCCGACATGATTGCCTCCAAGGTGTGCGCAGAAGTCAGACGGAGACGGGTGCTTCCGCACCGGCACGCGCCGTGCGGCGGGCCAGGATCACCCGGTACTGCATGATGATCACGACGCCGAAGAGCAGGTAGATCCCGGCCATTCCCTGGGTGCTCAGGACCGCGGTCAGGCTGATCAGCAGCGAGTTGACCACCTGGCCGAACCGGATGTGCAGGTAGTACGCGGCCATGTACCTCGGCCGGCCCTGCTCCGGGGCCAGCTCCGCCAGCAGCGTCTGCTGGACCGGCGTGTTCATCAGCTCGCCGATGGTCAGCACCAGGGCGGCGGTCAGCAGCACCCAGGCGGTGCTGCTGACCGCGAGCACCGCGAAGCCGCCCGCGTACAGGGTGATGCCCGCATACAGCCGGACCCGGTCGGGCAGCCGACGCAGCAGCGCGTTGATGTACAGCGCGAGCAGCACGACCAGGACGGTGTTCACCGCCTTGAGCACGCCGAGCATCTGCACGCCGTCCACATCGCCGAACGGGAACACGTACTGGACGGGGAAGTCGTGCGACAGCCGGATCCCGATCGAGGTGCTCAGCTGCCCTTCGAGGGTCAGCACCAGGGTGGCGACAATGATCAGCCTGCGGAACGTCGAGTCGACCAGCACCACCCGGTATCCCTCGACGAACTGGGCCCACCCTTGGAGCTTGCCGGGCACGGCGGCGGCCGCTGTTGACTCCGGCTTCGTCTCCGCCACCAGCAGTACGGTGCCGATGAGAGCGAAACCCATGCCGATGGCGCCCCCCAGGATCACCGCGCCGAAGTGCGTGCCGTACAGGAAGCCGCCGATCAGCGCGCCGCCGCCGAGCGCGAGGTTGATCACCCAGTAGTTGACCGTGTAGACGTACTTGCGGTCCTCGACCGGGGTCACGTCGATGATCGTCGAGTCGTTGGCCGGCAGCGCCAGGTTGGTCCCGAACTTGACGATGGCGTAGCTGAAGTAGACCGCGAGCGGGCCCCAGTCGGCGAAGTAGGCCATGGTCATCAGCACCAGGAACACGGTGCCGATGAGGTCCCCGACGATGAGGACGGGCCGGCGTCCCCACTTCTCCGACAGATGACCGCCGAGCAGCATGCCGAACACCGCGAACACGGCGAACAGCAGGATCAACGCGCCCGTGGTCGCGATCCCTACCCGGGACGCGAGGTAGATCGCGATGAAGGTGAGGATCATCGCGTCGATCAGCTTGTGGACGAATGCCAACCCGATCCTGACCCGGACGTTGCGGTGCAGCGCCAAGAACTTCCTCATCGGGCCACGACCTCTCCGGCCGGCGTGCCGGCAGCCACCTCGACCGTGATCAGTTCGCGCACCCGGTCCGCACGGGCCAGGGCCTGTGCGGCATCGTCGGAGCCGGTGAGGATCACGAAGCCGTGCCGGGTCTTGGAACTCACCGTCTCCGGAAGCACGTCCCCGACCGAGAACGGGAAGTTCAGGGTGTCGACGAAATCCAGCCCGCATGCCTCGTCGAGGCCCGACACCGACCGGAGAATCCCGCTGGGGAAGCTCAGGTACGCGATGTGCCCGACGGACTCCGCCGGGCACAGCCGGGGCGCCCGTCCGGCAAGGGCGGCGAACATGGCTCGTTTGATGTCGAAACCCTGTGCTATCTGGATGATGTCCGGGATCTTGTCCCCGCCGAGCCGGGCCTGGGACTCCACGATCCGCGGTCCGTCCGCGGTCAGGATGATCTCGGTGTGCGCCGGCCCGCACTGGTACCCGACGGCGTCGAGCAGCTCCACCGCGAGCGCGGCCACCTGCCTGGTCTCCGCCGTGTCCGGCGCGCCGAACAGGTGTCCCCGCTCCACGAAATGCGGCAGTGGGCCGAGCAGCTTGCGGGTCACGCCGATCACGTGGTGCTCGCCGCGCACCGTCAGCGTCTCCACGCTGAACTCCGGGCCGCGCAGGTACTCCTCGACGAGCAGCGGCCCGTCGTAGTGGTGGGCGGCCAGCATCTCGCCCCAGGCCGGCAGGTCGGCCGGGTCGGTGAGCAGGTAGGTCCCCCGGCTGGCGGACAACGTCGCCGGCTTCACCACCACCGGCAGCGTGAAGTCCGCCAGCAGCGCCGCCACGTCCGGCCAGCGCTCCGCGGTGGCGAACCGCACCGAGGAGATGCCCTTGTCCCGCAGCAGGGTGCGCATGGCGAGCTTGTCGTTGAGCAGTGCGACCGACCGCGGTGAGTTGACCGCCTTTCCGAGTTCGTCGGCCACCTCGTAGGCGAGCATCATCGATTCCTCGCTACCGACATGCCAGACGTAGTCGGCGCCGGTTTCCCGCACCGCCGCGCGGATCGCTTCGGCGTAGGCAGCGCGATCGGTGAAGTCCACCAACCGGAAGCCGTCGGCGAGTGCCTCGACGTCCTGGAGGTACCGGGCAGCCTGCGCGCCAAACAGCCGCTCGGCCTCGGCCGGATCCCAGATCGCGCTGATCCGGAACCCCTCCGCCTGGGCCTTTCTGATGTATGCCTTGTAGGGCATCACCATGGCCAGGTTCGGCATATCGTTTCTCCCGTGAAGACAAGGGGCGCGAAGACAAGGGCTCAGCGCCCGGTAGGCCAAGCCTCGCCGACGCGGCCATCGGCGAAGCATCGAACACGCATTTGGTCAGCCTCGATGGGTGCACACCGCGATCTGCTGGGCCGCGGCCTCGGCGATCCGGCCGGCCAGGTACGGATCGTCGGCGGTGGCCAGGACGTGCCCGATCCGGTCCTCGTTGACCCGCAACCGGTTGACCCGTGTACCGGGCTCGACGGACACCACGGCTTCGCAGACCCCGGGCACGGCAGCGGCGATGTCCAGTCCGGTCACGCTGTCCACGACGCCCGGTGGCGCGGTGAGGTACCGGATCGCCGCGCCACCTACCGCAGCGGCTTCGATGACGCCGAGGGACTCGCCGAGGTACTGGCGGATCACCAGCTCCATGGTGGACATCGCAAGGCTGCGATCCATCAGCTCGGTGATCTGGTCACCGGCCGGCCGTGGATTGATCTCGACCAGCACAGGACCCCTGGCGGTGTACTTGAGCTCGACGTGAGCGATGCCGAGGTCGAAGCCCACCGCCATGGTCGCGGCCACCGCGGTCTGTTCCAGCTCGACCCGGAGCGGATCCGGCAGCGCCGTCGGGAAGCTGTGCCCGAGCTCGATGAACCGGTTGCCGCCCCCGACCAGCTTGTCGGTCACCCCGAGCACGCGAACGGATCCCGCCTCCGCCAGAACTTCCACGCTGACCTCGAACCCGACCAGGCATTCCTCGACGAGTACCTCGGGATGCCGGGGTTGACCGCGGCGGTTGGTCGGCTCGGACCGCACGGCCGAGAAACCGTCGCTCACCTCGGCCACGGTCGTGCAGCGGACGACATGGGCCCCGCTGGTCTCGTCCGCCGGCTTCACCACGCACGGCAGTCCGATCTCCGCGGCGGCCCGCGCGGCCTGCTCGACCGTGGTCACGGCGCGGAATGCCGGGATGGGCACGCCGTGTTCGGCCCAGCGCCGCCGTTGGTCGGCCTTGTTGCGAGCGATCCGGACCGCGCGCGGATCCGGGCCGGGCAGGCCGAGCTGGCGGGCCGCCTCGGCGGCCGGAACCACCTCGTACTCGGCGACCGAGAGCAACGCGTCGAGCGGCTGCGCCGCGTCGACCTCCTTCGCCGCCGCCAGCAGCGGCGCCAGCTCATGGGTCGGGCAGAAAACGACCTCGTCGACGCAGGTGCGCAGTACCTCCGTGCCACCGGGCGTCGCGTGATAGCGATCCAGCCCGCAACTGAAGAAGGTGACGTGCAAACCCAGTTTCCGCGCCGCCCGTAACGCATCGAACCCGGATCCGGAGCGGTTCGACTCCACAAACCCGATACGTCTCATGCGCACACGTCCCTTCTGTCATTCGTAGTTCAGGCCACCAGAACGAGCGCGCTTCAGCTCGAAGAAGTGCGGGTTGCCGGCCAGCGTCAGGGCGCCGTCGAAGATGCGCACGGCCTCCTCGCCGCGCGGAATGGCGTTCAGCACCGGCCCGAAGAATCCGACGCCGTCGATGTGAATGGCCGGGGTGCCGAGGTCCGCGCCGACCGGCGCCAGTGCCTCGGCGTGGCTCTTGCGCAGGGCCTCGTCGTAGTCGGTTCCGTTCGCCGCCTCCGCGAGCTCTGCCGGCAGGCCCGTCTCGGCGAGGACCTGCTCGATCACCTCCGGGTAGTTCTTGTTGCGCCCGTTGTGGATCCGGGTGCCCAGCGCGGTGCAGAGGTCGCGCAGCACCTCCTCCCCGTGGTGCTGGGCGGCGGCGATGCAGACCCGGGCGGGGCCCCACGCGCGGTCGCAGAATTCCCGGTGCCACTCGGAGATCTCGCGGTCCTCGTTGAGCACGGACACGCTCATCACCCGGAACCGCAGATCGATTTTCCGCTCTTGTTCCACCTCGAGAATCCACCGGGAGGCGATCCAGGCGAAGGGGCAGGCCGGGTCGAAGTAGAAGTCGACCCTGGGGATTGCGGACATGGATCATCCCTCGACGAGACCGGTAGCGGGAAACAGCGAGTTGAGCCAGGCATAGCCGAGCCATGAGGATTCGGCGGTCAGCTGCCCGGCGCAGTACCTCGTCCGGCCGGGTCTCCGGATCGCCGATCCGACGCATGTACACATCGGTCCGAGCGTTGATCACAATGTCCGGTACCCCGCACGCGGCCGCCGCGGTCCGGGCGGCCCGGATGCGCGCGGCAGCGCTCTCGGGGTCGTGCAGCCCGGATTCGCCGGCCGGCGCATCCTCGATGTTGATCCCGACCGCACCCGCGTCGGCGATCACCGCCGCGCTGGCCGCGTCCCACGCGTTGGGCAGCACCAGCGTGCCGTCGGCATGCAGTGCCCGCAGCAGTTTCGCCCTGTGGTTCATGGCCCTGTGGTTCATGACCCTGTGGCGCGCGGCTTCCGTGTTCACCGAAGTGCTCGGGGGAAGCCCCCGGCTTCAGCTGTGGGGAGGAATCGGAACGATGTCTTACTCATCGCAACCCTTCTGGCTAACTCGATGTTGTGCGGACGGCGTACAAGGTCCGGGCCTGTCCGGACCCCGAGCAGGCGGCCCTGCTGGGGCGCACGTTCGGCTGTGTCCGCCTGGTGTGGAACAAGACCCTCGCGGCTCGGCAGGAGCGCTGCACCATCGAGCAGCGGCCTACCCCGTACCGGGAGACCGATGCCGCGCTGGTCGCGTGGAAGCGCACCGACGCGCTGGCGTTCCTGTCCGAGGTGTCCTCGGCGCCGCTGCAGCAGACGCTGCGCCACCAGCACAACGCGTTCCAGAACTTCTTCGCGGGACGCGGCCGCTACCCACGGTTCAAGAGCAGGCATGGACGGCAGTCGGCGCACTTCACCCGGTCCGCGTTCCGGATCAAGGCCGACGGGTTGTGGCTGGCCAAGGCCAGCGCGCCGCTGCGGGTGGCCTGGTCGTGGCCGGACCTCGACATGACCCGGCTCCACCCGACGATGGTGGTCGTGTCCCGCGAACCGGACGGGCGCTGGTAGGTCACGTTCGCCGTCGATGTGGCCGACCCGGTCCCCTCCCGAGCGACCGGTGAAACGGTCGGGGTGGATCTCGGCGTCGCCGACTTCGCGGGGTGTTGCACGGGGGAGCGGATCGCGAACCCCGGGCACCTGGCCAAGCGGGAACGAAACCTGGCCCGCTACCAGGGGCGCATGGCCCGCAAGCGGCGCGGCTCGGTGAACCGGGCCAAGGCCGGCCGCAAGGTCGCCCGCGCGCACGTCAAGGTGCGGACCGCGCGGCGGGACTTCCTGCGCAAGACCAGCACGGATCTGGTGCGCCGGTTCGACCGGATCGGGGTCGAGGACCTGGCCGTGTCCGGCATGGTCCGCCACCGGCGCCTCGCGAGGGCGATCAGCGGGTGTGGCTGGGCGGAGTTCCGCACGATGCCGGCCTACAAGGCCGAGCAGGCCGGACGCCAGTTCGTGGTCGTCGACCGCTGGTATCCGTCCCGCAAGACGTGCCGCTCGTGCGGGTACCTGCTCGCCACGCTCCCGCTCGGGACACGGCAGTGGACGTGCCCGGGGTGCCGCATCCGGCACGACCGGGACCTCAACGCGGCGAAGAACATCGATACGGCGGCCGGGCTGGTCGTGGCTGCCTCCGGAGGGCCGGTCAGACCGCGTCGGGCAACCGACCGGCACGGCCCGGTGAACGAGGAACCCCCGCTGGTGAGGGCGGGACTTCCCCGCCTTCAGGCGTGGGGAGGAAGTCAACTAGGCCTCGCCCTCGGTGTCCACGAGCCGCATCCAGCCGAACTCGTCCGGAGTCCGCCCGTACTGGATGTCGAGCAACGCCTCGAGCAGACGCGATGTCACCGGACCTGCAGTGCCGTTGCCCACCGGCCATTCCCGCTGCGCGGAGACCACGTGCCCGACCGGGGTGATGGCCCGGGCGGTGCCACAGGCGAACGCCTCGGTGATCCGCCCGTCTCGGCAGCCCTGCTCCCATTTGTCCAGCGTGAGCGGCTCCTCGGCGACCGGGTAACCGAGCCATCCCGCCAACCGCAGGATCGAGTCCCGGGTGACGCCCGCCAGCAGGGTTCCGCTCAGCGGAGGCGTGCGGAGGCGGGGGCCATCGGTGGTCGACTCCACGAAGAACAGGTTGGAACCGCCCGCTTCCTCGATGTACCGGCGCTCCCGCGCGTCCAGCCACACGACCTGGTCGCAGTCGTTGGCCGCGGCCTGTTGCTGGGCGATGTAGGAGCCGCCGTAGTTGCCGCCACACTTGACCGCACCGGTACCGCCCGGCGCCGCACGGATGTACTCGGTGGCTGCCCACAACCGCATGGGCTTCGGTTCCGCGGCGAACGCGGGCCGCGCCGGGCTGCCGATCAGTGCGAACAGGTACTCCTCGGCGGGGCGGTTGCTCAGGTGTGTCTCCGTCGCGATCAGGAACGGCCGCAGGTAGAAGCTGTGTCCCCGGGCGCGCGGCACCCAGGTGCCGTCGGCCCGCAGCAGCGCCTCCAGCGCCGCGAGGAAGTCCTCCTCGGGCAGGGTGGGCATGGCCATCCGGGGCGCCGAGCGGTTGAACCGGCGGGCGTGGTCGGCGGGCCGGAACAGGGCTCGCTGACCGTTCGGGCGCCAGAACGCCTTCAGGCCCTCGAAAACCGTCTGACCGTAGTGAAAGGCCATGGTGGCCGGGTGCAGCGAGAGCGGGGCGAGCGGCCCGACCCGGGCGTCGTGCCAGCCCAGCTCGGCCTGCCACCGCACGGTCACCATGTGATCGGAGTAGGTGTCGCCGAACCCGGGCAGGGCGAGCAGTTCCTGCCGCCGCTCGGCGGGGATCGGCTCCGCGCGCTCCCAGGCGAACTCCAGCGCGGCAACATCAGTCATGCGAGCTCTCCTTCGAAAACGCTGTCGAAGCGCGCGAGCGCCCGGTCGACCAGCGGCCCGGATATCCCGGTGTAGTTGGATGGATCGAACAGCCCGGGCACCTCGAGGCCGGGCATCCCGGCCTTGTCCAGTGCGACTGCGAGCACGTCGACGAGATCGGCGCCCTCGCGCTCGGCCTGTGCGGTCGCCTCGGCCAGCATGCGTTTGGCGTTTGCCTTGCCGAGCAACGGAGCCAGTACCGCGTTGACGCGCTCGGAGACGACCGCGCCGCGGGTCAGCCGCAGGTTCGCCGCCATCGCCTCGGGTGAGACCCGTAGCGAAGCGGCGAGGCATGCGGCGTTGGCGGCGGCGCCGGCTGCGATCCGCAGGCACTCCCGCAGCGGCTGCCACTCCGCATGCCACCCGCCTGAGGACCGCTCGTCCTCCACGGCCATGGAACCGAACAGCACGAGGACGATGGGTGGCAGCTGCCGGGCCGCGGTTGCGACCAGCGTCGAGAACACGGGGTTGTGCTTCTGCGGCATGGCCGAGGACGCCCCGCGGCCCGGCGCCTGCTCCTCGGCGACCTCCCCGATCTCGGTCCGGGTGAGCACGAGGACGTCGGCGGCCAGCTTGCCGAGCCCGCCGGTGGTGACCAGCAGTGCCGAGGCCACGTCGGCCAGGGGCGTGCGAATTCCGTGCCAGGGAAGGGACGGCTCGGCCAGCCCGAGGCGGCGGGCCACCAGCGCGGGCAGGCGCAGCGTCGTGCCGGCCGGATCGCCCGTGCCCAGCGCGTACTGCTGGTACGCCGCGAGGGTGCCCGCTGCGCCGCCCAGCGAGACCGGCAGCGCCGCGCGGGTCCGGCGCACCCGCTCGACGGCGTCGAGAACAAGATGCAGCCAGGTGGCCGCCTTCAGCCCGAAGGTGACCGGTACGGCGTGCTGGGTCAGGGTGCGCCCGGCCATCGGGGTGTCGCGGTGCCGATCGGCGTGTCCGGCCAGGCTTCGGGCGCACGCCAGCAGGTCGTGTTCGATGCGGCCCAGCGTCGCCGCGCACAGCAGGGTCAGCGCCGTGTCCAGGATGTCCTGGCTGGTGCTGCCGCGATGCACGTACTCGGCGGCGGAGGCATCGACCGCCGTGACCGCGGCGGTGAGCTGACCGACGAACGCCACGACGGGGTTCGCGGTCTCCCGCACGCCGGCCGCCACCACCGCCGGGTCGATGCGCGCAGGCACGGCGGCGACCCTGATGGCTTTCGCCGCGTCCGCCGGAATCACGCCCAGCTCGGCCTGCGCATCGGCAAGGGCGACTTCCGTGGTGAGCATGGCGGTCAGCAGCGCGTTGTCGTCGACGAGATCAGCCGCTCCGGTCGCCGCCCAGGCGGGCGCAAGAATCCCGTGGTCCACGCCTGTCATGTAGGTCTCCCGGTCGAGAGGTCCACGCGATCGTCGGCGAGCACCGGCGGTCGCGGGTGCTCGGCCGCGGTGCGCAGGCAGGATCGGGCGATTGCATCGGCGTCACCGAGGATCACGGAGTTGACGCCGGGCCGGATGCCCGCTGCGGTCACCCAGTGCACCGACTCGGTGGGCACGCCGAACGCGAAACGCCGTGCGTGTGGGCGGTCCGCGGCGTCCAGCAGCCGGTACGGACGCCGGGTGACCGCGACGCCGCCTGCGACGTAGTGGCCGCCGCCGCGAATCGGGATGCGGTACGGCCGGCACTGGCCGCGGGCCAGTAACGCCCGCAGCAGCGGGTCGGTCGTCCGGTGCAGGTCGGTTTCCGGAAGGCGCGCCTCGATCAATGTGGCGGCCCGCACGGTGAGGTCCGGGCAGGCTCCGGAGTGCGCGACGAAGTGTCCGTCGGAGCAGCCGACCCGCAGGTCCGGGCCGAGAACCTCGAGCACGCCGGCATCCATGAGGGCGCCGAACTGCTCGACGCGTTCCGCGGGCGGACCGATTGACAGGTAGGCGTTCAGCGGCATGTACCAGCGCTGCAGATCGTCCCGGTAGGAGTCGCCGGACAGGCCACCGTGGTCGACGAGCAGCCGGATCTCGTTGCGCATGTCGCGCAGGACGTCCAGGGCGGCCTTGCGCGGCCCGGTCACGTTCCCTTTTCCGGCCTCCCGGACTTCCGTGTCCAGATAGGACCGCAGCCGGCTGCGGAACCGGTGGGTCGAGGCGAGGTCGTCGTCGGTGTAGGGCGCCGCGATCTTCCGCCAGTCCCAGCCCTGGTCGGGATCTATCTCGAACTTGGTGAGTACGTTGCGCTGGGCGTCGCTCTCCTCGATGGCCAGCGGGTCACCGGAGAGCGGCACCTCGGGGGGGTCCGCCATGGCGAACGTGGCGGTGAACTCCTCGGCATCGCAGATGCATCGGCGCTCCCGCACCAGGGTCGCGTAGTATACCGTGCGGATTTCCTGGTCGATCATCGGCCAGATGTCCCGGCGAAAGTCCGCGGGTGCCCCGGCGTCGGCGCAGGCCCGTAGCCGCTCGATCACCTCCGCGGTCACGTACAGCGGCTCGTGCCGGCCGAACGGCCCCTTCTGGTTCTTGCCGCGGGCCTGGTACGGCACCCCGCGCCGAGACCCCGCAACCAGGCGGGGTTCCTGCCCGGACGGAACGTAGCCCAGGGTGCCGTCGGACTCGCGCACGAACCTGCCGCCACGGCCGATGGTGAACAGGGCCAGGTAGTCGAAGAAGTTGAGGCCCATGCCGCGCAGGAGCACCGTTTCGCCCGCGGGTATGGCGTCCAGCGCCACGTCGGCCGGGTTGCTCGGTGCGATGTACCGCAGGCCGTGCCGATCGGCGAACCGGCTCAGGGCCAACTCGGATTCGCCGAGCTGATGCGGCAGGTGGCCGAGTGCGAGCACGACGGCCTGCAGGTCGCCGATGGACTCCTCGGTGTCCAGTACCACTTCTTGCCGGCCATCCGGCGTGTCGCGGACGTCGACCGCGGTTGCCTGGTGCAACGTGAAGCTGACCGAGGGGGACGCCGTCCGCATGATGCGGCGGCGCGTCCACCGCAGGTAGCTCCCATAGAACGCCCGGGAGGGGTAGTCGTCCGGCCCGAGCGTCGCGGCTTCGGCCCGGATGGCCTCCGGTACGTTCGGGCTGCCGAGCAAAGCGATCGACCGGGCCCACTCGTAGAGGCTCGGCCCGTTCACCACCGGTCCGGCGCAGTCGACGGTCTCGTCGACGAACATGGTCACCTGGGAGGCGACCGTGTTCATCAACAACACGCGGTCCTGCGTGCTCCGCCATACCTGGCCGCCGTCGAACACGTGCGGGTCGACGAGGTGGATGACGAGTTGCCGCCCTTGCGGCAGAAGCGACTCGGCATTGGCGCACAGTCGTTCCGCGACCGACATGCCGCGTGGGCCAAGCCCGATGATGGCCAGCTGCAAGTTCTCACCCACTGGGGTCACCACTCCCCGATCTATGTGCCGCCGCTCATGTGGCGGCCCAGCCCGGCCGCCGCACGAGCGAGCCGGCCCATCAAGCCGGCGAACTGGTGCGGGCGGAGCGCCTGGTTGCCGTCGCACAACGCCTGCTCCGGCTGGACGTGGACATCGATCAGCAGTGCGTCCGCGCCCGCCGCGATCGCGGCCAGGGAAAGCGGTTCCACCAGTTTCGGCTGGCCACCGGAATGGCTGGGATCCACCATGACCGGCAGGTGGGTGCGCTGCTTCCACAGCGCGACCGCGGTGAGGTCCAGCGTGAATCGCGCCGACGGCTCGAACGTGCGGATGCCCCGCTCGCACAACACCACCTGATCGTTGCCTTCGAGCAGCAGGTATTCGCCCGCGGCGAGGGTTTCCTCCACGGTGCAGCCGAAGCTGCGTTTGAGCACGACCGGAAGACCGCTCTGGGCCACCGCGGTCAGCAGCGCGAAGTTCTGCATGTTCCTGGCCCCGATCTGAATCCCGTCGACCACTTCGGCCAGCCGCTTGACGTGCTCCGGTTCGACCACCTCGGTGACAATCGGGAGGCCGGTCCGCGCCCTGGCCTCGACCAGCAGTTCAAGGCCGTTCCACTGGAGACCCTGGAAGGAATGCGGCGAGGTCCGCGGTTTGAACACGCCGCCCCGCAGGCCGACGGCGCCGTGTTCGGCGACGACGGCCGCGGTGGCCATCACTTGTTCCGGCGTCTCGACCGCACACGGCCCCGCGATCACCGCGACGGAGCCGTCGCCGATCGTGGTCGGTCCCATGCAGACCTGGGTCCCGGTCGGGCGCAGTTCCCTGCGCCCCAACCAGGCATCGCTGCTCCGCAGCACCTGGCGGGTCGGCGCCGGAAGATCCGACCCCGCCGTGTGTATGGCGTCCACATCGGATACCGGAAGGATGAGACTGGTGCCGAGCCGGTACAGCTGGGTCGGCGTGCCGGCGGATTCGAGGTGCCGAATCCAACCGTCGACCCCGGCGCGGGTCACGGTCTCGTCGAATACGAGCAGGAGTTCTTGGTTAGCCACGGTGGTCGTCGTTTCCCGCTGGCTCATGCGAGCGCAGCGCTGGTGGCGAGGTTCTTGCCTCGACGGTCACGGATGTAGGCGGCCAGGTCCTCGTACTTGTCGCGCAGGTAGCGCTTGAGCGACTTGCCGGTGACGCCGAGCGGGAAGTCTCCGTCCGCACTCGCGACCTCGACCATGGCCAGCTCCGGCTTCCCGGTCGCGCGCAACGCCTCGTTGGCCGCGAACAGCACCTTCTCCGGGTCGATGTCCTCCCCGGTCACCACGGCGACGGCCACCTTCTCGTCCCGATACCCACCGGCGACGACCGTGCAGTCCTCGACGCCGGCGACCTCGTTGAGAACCAGTTCCTCCATCTGCACCGAGTAGCCCGTCCCCTGCGCGGTGTGCACCACGTCCACGACGCGGTCGACCTGGTAGAAATGGCCGTCCTCGTCGCGGTAAGCGATGTCGCCCGTCAACCAGTAGCCGGCGAGGATGCTCCGGTAGTACGTGTCCTGGTTGCCCCAATACCCCACGGTCATCGACGGTGGTTTCGCCCCGAGGAATCCGTACTCGTACGGCGCGGCGAGCGTGCCGTTCTCCCGAACAATGGCGACCTCTGCGAAGCCGACCGAGCGGCCGACGCAGCGGTCGTTGCGCTCGGTTGCCAGGGTGCGGGGCTGCATCAGGACACCCCAACCCAGTTCGGTAGTGCCCAGCCGGTCGAGGAAGGCCGCCGGCGGGAGGCCTGCGGAGCGGCGGGCGAGCACGTTCTTCAGGTGCCGCTCGTGCACCGCATCCCCCATGGAGACCCAGATGTTGACCGAGTCAAGGGCACCGGCGGGAGTCTCCAGCGCGGTCAGTTCCGGGTAGGCATGGCCGAAGGCCATCACCATGGTCGGCTTGTGCTCCGGGATCGCCGCCGCCAGTTCCTCTCCGGTGACATCCCGCCAGGCCAGCAGCGGCTGTCCGGCGAGCACCGAATAGGAGGTGAACGAGATGGTGCCCTGGTGCGACTGCGGGAGCGCGGTCATGATCAGGGCGTTGGGCTCCTCTTGGTAGTCAACGGCACGGAACTTGGGGCCTTCCAGAATCGTGCGGTGGGTGTGAATGACCGGCTTGGGCAGGCCCGTCGTGCCCGACGAGTGCATCATCCCGACCGGGTCGTCGGGGTGATGCCGAAACCGTGCCTCGTCCGGCAGCGTCGCCGAAGCCGGGCTCGGCGTCTCCTCGACGGTGTTGATCCACCGCAGCGCCAGCCTGTCCAGATCGGGAGCGATCCGGTCCAACCGCTCCCGATCGGAGTACAGGCCGATCGCCCCGGTCCGCTCGCACAGCGCGACGGCGCTTTCCCGCGGTGCCTTCCAGTTGATGAGCACGGCGATGGCACCGAGCTGGGCAATGGCCGAATAGTGCACGAAGTATGCGATGGAGTCGGGCAGGAAGATCGCGACTCGGTCCTTCGGGCGCACTCCTTGCGCGTGGTACCACACCGACCAGCTCTGGATCAGGTGGTCGAGGTCGCGGAGGCTGAACTCGGTCCACGTCTCGCCGTCGGTGTAGGGCACCGGAGTCAGCGACTTGATGAACGGCTCGTCCGGGTACGGGTTGATGGCCAGCATCGAGGGAAGCAGGTTGCCACCGCCGATGCCGGAGTCCGCGGCCACCTTGGCACGCAGTTCCGGGGTCAGGACTGTCCTGTGCGTGAACAGCATTGTCATCACTTTCTGGTGCGGGCCTGCGACGGCCACGACAAGAAATGAAATTTGCGAAAAGAATGCCTATTCTGACAATCTTCTGGGCGCCGCGACGCCCTCGCTAAGGAACGGGCGACTTCGCGGACACGACGGATTCACCGAGGGATATCTCGGCTGTGGGTGTTGCTGACCAGCTCGCAACGGCTGTTGAGAATCGTGGCGACGGGTTACACGGTGTTCTCCTCCGGACTTGGTGCTGATCGATCGAGTCTCGCCGGCTGGCAGGTCGGCGACGTTCCAATTCGACCGTTCGACTGGCTCCGTCGTAGAGCCTGCCTGTCCCGGCCATCGAAGCTGCCTTGTTCGCGCATCCGCTGTGCATCGGACCGGTGTTCCGGAACGCCGGTTCGGTCGTAGCCATCGTTGGCTCCGGCCCGTCACAGACGGCGCCGGAGCCAACGATGGCTACTAGCGAAGTTGAAAGGCCGGCGTTTCGTCGTGGTCGGCCTCGTTACTGCCGGCTACTCGACACGAGCATGGTTGAGGAATGAAGTATCCGGATTCCGGTGGCCTGTCGTTCGAGGCCCGCGCCCAGCGCGAGGCGGTGCGGTTCCAGGCCGCGGAGATGTTCGCCGCCGGTCCCGGCGGGCACGGCTGGGTCGAGGACCGGCGCTGGACCCTGGCCCGGGTCGCGGCGCTGATCGTCGCGTTGGTCCGCGTCCGGGACATCCCGCGCGGGGTGTCCTACCTGCTGCACCGGATCGGCTGGACGCCGCAGGTGCCGGCGCACCGGGCCGTCGAGCGCGACGAGGAGGCGGTCACGACCTGGGTGAAGGAGACCTGGCTGTCCGGCTGGACGCCGCCCTGGTCAGGACCGGCCTGAAACAGATGCAGTACCGCTCGGAGCTGCTCGACGGTTTCATCGCCGAGACCGGCCTTTCCCTTGAGTCCCCGTAGCCGGCACCCCAGCCTTTCAACCTCAGTAGGCCGAATGACCGAGTGCGTTCAGCGTGCCGTCATGGATATCCAGTTCCTTCGCCACCTTGCCACGGGCATACTCCCGCAGCAGGTCGTGCAAGTAATACTGGCCCGCCGCCCGTTGCATGAGCATGTGAGCGTCGAAAAGCTCCTCCAGCAGCCGATCCGCCGCTGACACGGAAATCTCCATCAACGTTGCGGCGGTACTGGCGTCGAATTCTTCGCCGGGATGGGTGGTAAAGCCGAGAACACAGAACAGCCGGCGTTGTTCGGTCGATAGGTTTCGGTAGGACACCTCGAAAGAAGCGGCCACGCTGCGATCGCCGAGGGTCAGTTCGGCAAACCGCTGGCGCTCGTCGCGCAGACGGAGGATCAGGTGGTCGAGCGACCACGCCGGACGGTTGTGGAAGCGGGATGCGGCAATGCTGATAGCCAGCGGCAGATACCCGCACAGGGCAACGATTTCGGCGAGCGCGTCCGGGCGGTTATCGGTGCGGTCAACGCCGGAGATCTTCGTGAACAGCGCTGCCGCGTCCGCGATGGAGAACACGTCGAGCGTGCGAGACGTCACCCCGTCGAGGCCGACGAGTCGCCGTCGGCTCGTGATGATCACGTGCGCTTTTCCGGTGCCTGGGAGAAGTGGGCGGATCTGCTTGGCGTCAAGGGCGTTGTCCAGTACCACCAGGACCCGGCGATCTGCGACCTCGGCGCGCCAGCGCGCGGCCCGTTGCCTCATGTCCTGGGGTATCTGCGCTGGCGAGAGTCCGAAGTCCAGCAGCAGCCGTTCCAATGCGGCATCCGGCTCCATCGGATCCTGCCCGTGCGTATGACCGTGCAGATCGATGAAAAGATGTCCCTCGGGATACTGGTGCGCCAGTTGATGGGCGAGCCGAACGGCCAGCGTGGTCTTGCCGACCCCGGCCATGCCGTCAATAGCCACGATGCCCAAGGTGGTCTCGGTCTCTGACCGGGGCGCGGTCATCAGAAACTGCAACTCTTTGACGCGCCCGGTGAAGTGTGCCGTGTCGTAGGGAAGAAACGAACGATTGGCGCATGCACCGCCGCAGTGTGTCGGCGCGACAGCCGGTTGGCCGTCGCTTATCGGAACCGGACTGGTGGGCTCGGCTCTTTGTTTCGGTTGCGGGAGATCATCTCGCAGAATCCGCTCGTAGAGCTCGCGCAGATTCAGGCTGGGGTCAACGCCGATCTCGTCTCTCAGCAGCCGCCGGCCCTTTTCGTATACGTTCAACGCGTCGGCTTTGCGCCCGCTGCGGTACAGCGCAATGATCAACAACCTGCGGGTCTCCTCCCGCAGCGGGTTCTGGGACACCAGCTCTCCCAGCTGAGGCACCACCGCCGCGGCGTCGCCCCCATACAGACGCAATCCGAGGAGCTGTTCGGTCGCGGACAGGCGCTTCTCCTCGAGCTTCGCAGCGGTGATGTCGAGAATTGGGCTGTTCAGACCAGAAAGCGCTGGCCCTTCCCAGAGGGCAAGCCCTGCTTCGAGAAGCTCTATTGCCATCGTGGTGCGCCCACCGGCCGCGGCCGCAGAGGCGCGGGCGATCATCGTGGTGAACTGGTGAGAGTCGATGTCCTGCGGGTCAACCTGTAGGCGATATCCGGGGCCGTCCTTTACGACGATGTGCTTGGCCACCGTGAAGCTGCGCCTGATCGCGGCAATGGCGTTGTGGAGCTGTCTGCTCGCTGTCGCCGGTGGCTCGCCGTCCCACATGGCTTCGATGAGCCGACCGGCGCCGACCACTCTGTTGGCGTCGAGCAGCAGCATGACCAGGAGCCTCTGCTGACGAAGGCCGCCAAGTTCAACCCGATCCCCATCGAGCTGAACCTTTAGGGTGCCAAGCAACTGGAAGTACACTAACTCTCCCCGAATGCGATGAGTGCCTCGCACAGTACGTATTTATTTGTCAAGCCGGACCGGATTGGTGCCGGTAACCGACTTGACGGGACAGACTCGAACGATCAGATCGGCAGGTGGCTCGATAGCCCGTCGTTATGTTGTGACCGCAGCTGCGCATATCTCGTCGAACACGTGCCGCAGCGGTGTCGGCTATCAGCCGTCGGGTAGAGTCGAGCACGTTGCCCTTGACGTCGCCGTCCTTGACGGTGACCAGCCCAGCCTCGTCGTATTGCGCCACGGCCCGGCCACGACGCGCGGCTGCTGCAGATCCGGGCGTGCCGTACCGGGTGCGCAGCTCGTCCTTGCTGCACACCTCCCAGAAATCGCCCGCGACGTGCACGATCCGCGCGAACAAACCTTCGGTACGTGGTCGGTAGGCGTCCGCGCCCGATGACCGACCCGCCCGAGGTCGGGTCGGTCCCCGCGCTCACCACGTCCGGCGCCGGCAACGGAGGGAACGGCCGGTCGCGGTGCATCGGGACCCCCTCGGACAGTCGATGTCAGGTGTACATGTGTACGCCCCCGGCCGGGGGCGAACGATGGGGCGCACCCGCTTTCCTTAGGGGGTAAACCCCCGTGCATCCCACCCGCCTGCATGGCCCGCCCCGCCGTGTGACGAGGAGCTGTAGTGTCGATCTTGTCGGGGCGGGCGACCCAGGCAGGGGAGGCCACCGACCGGTGGGGACCGGGTGCCGAGTGGCCAAGCAGGGCGCGTTGGACGCGTTGGCGGCCTCGGTGCTGGGCAGGCCTGGTCACTCGCCAGCGTTCTACGTCGATCTGCTCGCGGAGCGCGGGCCGTTGCTGGGGGAGCCGTACGCGCGGCAGCTGGACGAAAGCTTCGAGAGCTGCGGTTCACCTGGATCGGCCATCATCGCCCTCTGGCTCGGACACGCCGGCGTCCGCTCCACCGCCGCCTACGTCCACGCCAACATCAGCCGCTGGTCGCGGTCGGGCTCGACGACCGCTGAGGTGGTTACCATGGTAGAAGTAATTTTCTACCGTGGAAGAGGTGTGGATGAGTCTCAATATCAAGAGCCGGGAGGCGCATGAGCTCACCCGCGAATTGGCTTGCCTGACCGGCGAGAGCCTCACCCAGGCGGTGACCGAGGCGGTTCGGGAGCGGTTGGAGCGGGTGCGTGGCAACAACCGGGAACACGTCCGCGCGCGTGCCGATGCCTGAGGTGTGTCCGAGTTAATGAAGCAGCCGGGCGATGGAATACCCGACCACGAGCGGGTAGTGATCATCGGTGGTCCTTGCTCGTGTTTCGACGGTAGTTGATCCGTGCCTCGCGGGCCGCGGCGAGCCCGTCGCGGCGGGCTTGGCGGATGCCTTCGCCGCGGCCTTCGTGTTCGTCGTCGGGCGTGACATACCCGACGCCGGCGTGCAACCGCACGGAGTTGTACTCGGCCCGGCGGCGGTCGAGCTCGCGCTCGAGCTCGCCGGGGTCTCTGATCTTCTCCAGGTGTGGCCACTCGCCCTTGACGTGGCCGAACAGGGTCTC
>NZ_AUII01000042.1 GCF_000423625.1 Pseudonocardia asaccharolytica DSM 44247 = NBRC 16224 | reverse complement strand
CTGCCATTACGGGAATTGCCGCTGCCGCGTCCGGCCGGGTCGTCGCGCTCGTAGCCCAGGTGGTGGGTCATCTCCGCCTGCAGGGCGCGTTCGAGCACCGCCTTGGTCATCAGGTTGAGCAGCCCGTCGGCGCCGTCGATCGGGGTGCCCGCGGCCTTCGCATCGGCCAGCAGCGCGTCGATCGCCGACGCGTCCAGCGCCTCGGCGAGCCGGCGGGCCGCCGCGGCCTCGGTGTCCGGAACGGATTGGTCCTTGCTCACGTGGGTGTCCTTCCCGGCCGCTGTGTCGATCACAGCAGCCGATCTTGGTCCACCCGCGGCTTACACCGTTCGCGTGACACGCCCGCGCCGCGACCCGGGCCAGGGTCCAGCGCTGGTCCTCGACCCAGCCGTGCCCGGCCGGACCAGCGGCCAGCTCCGCCTCCCGCCTGGTCAGCTGCCCTCATCCAGCCGGCACCGCGACCCGCCCGGCCCCGCGGAGGCCGGCGCGGCCCTCCCACCGCTCGTCGCGGCCGGCCTCCAGGCGTTGCTTGGCGCGGGCCTCGAGCGACAGGCCACCGGAAATCCGGATACCTCATGCCGTGAGCATGCACACACCCGACCGCCGACGTCCGCACGACGGACCACCCCGAAACCCCAGCATCTCAACCTGTGTTGCGGTCACGAGCCAGCCGAGCCCCGCCCCTTGCCACCCGCTCCTTGAGCCGATCCCCGAGAGCCCGCTGGAACGACGCGGCGTCCGGGTACCTCAGATCTCGGCTCCGCTCAAGATCTGCTCCACGAACCGGCGAACACGATCCGACCGCTGCTCCGCTGCTACCCGAAGCCGCCGAGGCGTGATCAAACCCCGCTGCAGCGCCTGCTGAGTGGCCAGCTCCACCTGCTCCGGTTGGGCGCCCGCCTGCAGGGAGTCCAGGATGCTGCGTGCCGGCGTGGTGGTCGGCAGGCCGTACACCGTCTGAACCTCAGACGGACCCGGCGGCCGTTCAAGGGTATGCAGCCGAACACCGGGCCGGGCCCGTTGACCCCGCTGGGCTCGGGGAATCGACAGGTGCACCGCCGCCGGGATCACGTCGGACAGCCCGTGCAGTTCCAGCGCACTCTCATGGGAGACGACAGCATGGGTGTCTCTCAGCGGCAGCCAGGCCGCCACCACGTGCTCGTGCTCGCTGGTCGGAAAGTGCCGCAGCCGGTACAGCCCACGGCGCACCCGCATGTACCGCCCGCCAGGCGCCGGGCGAGCGCGACCGAGCTCCGCAACCGCGACGGCCACGCTCGCAACGACCCCGGCAGACTCGCCGATCACGTCCAAGCAGTCCCCGAACCAGCGCGCCGACCAACAACGTGGACAATATCCGCCGACCCCAGTTCGCCCCCGCCAGCCCGTGGGATCAATCGTGGTCCGAGATACAGGCGACCAGAGTGACCGAAGTTGAAGATCATCGACCTGTCGAAGACTTTTTGCAGGTCAAGAGTGGGCCCCCGGGGGAGCGAACCCCGAACCCGCGGATTAAAAGGGGGCACCTGCGCCTTGCGCAGGACCTCTACCTGCAACTATGACGACGATCCGGACCTCGTGGTGCGACCGAGTCCACACGAGCCACCGCGGTTTCGCACCACGAATGACTCCACGTGACGCATCATCTGCTCTGCGCCGAGTCGGCACCGAGACCTCACTCGACGCGTCGGGCAGGATCGAGGTGTGTCCGACGAGCAACACGCACCTGGCACCCACATCGTCCAGTTCCGGGTCACCGTACGGAACATGCTCCCGGAAGCGCTCGCAGCGATCCACCGCGAACGCGGCAACACCCAACTCGCCGATCAGTACGCAACCGAGGTCGCCGAGTCCCAGCGGCTGGAACTCGAGCTCATCCGCGAGGTCGCCCTCCCCGGGATTCCACGTGTCGGGGAAGAAGTCTGGGCCAACCCGAACTGGGAGCCGGTTCCCGTCGTGCGCGTCGAGTGGATGCTGGGCCTCGACATGGATGACGAATCCTTTGTCACCGTCTACCTCGCCGACCTCGACGAGGACGAGGTCGGGGCCGAGTACGGGGCAACCGAACTCCTCCTCGACTCTGGATGGCGGTCTCGCCTCGACCTGTAGCCGTCAGTGAACCGCCCCGGGTTCGGTAGAGACTCCTTGTTGGGGTCAGGCGACCAGGCTGACCAGGTCGCCCAACTCGTACAGGGCCTCGCACTCGACCGGTGGCCTGCCCCGCAGGACCCATGAAGTCGCCGATTGTTGTACCAATCAACCCACGCCGCGGTGGCGACGTCGACTTCACGAAGACTGTGCCACGGACCCTGCGGCTTAATCAACTCGGTCTTGAACAGGCCGATCGTTGATTCGGCGAGGGCGTTGTCCAGGGCATCGCCGACGGTGCCGATCGAGGCGTCAATACCGGCGTCGATGAGGTGCTGGGTGAATCGGAACGACGTATACTGACTGTCGGCGTCAGAATGATGCACCAGCTTGTCGGCGTCGACCGGTTTCCGGTAGCGTCGCATGCGTAGACCCATGTCGATCGCGTCCAGCACGAGGTCGGTTTCCTTCGACATGCTGGCTGACCAGCCGACGATTCTGCGGGAGAACACGTCGATCGCGAACGCTACGTACACGGTGCCCGCCCAGGTCGACACGTGGGTGAAGTCGGCCACCCACGGCCGGTTCGGCGCACCGGCCGTGAACTGGCGTTGCACCCGGTCCGGAGCCTTCTCGGCGTCCGGGTCGGGCACCGTGGTCCGGATCGTCTTCCCGCGTACCGCGCCGGCCAGGCCCAGCGCACGCATGAGCCGCTCGACCCGGCAGCGGCCGACCCGGATCCCTTCCCGGTTCGACGCCCACCACCCCTTCTTCGCCCCGTACACCGAATAGTTGTCCTTGAACACGCGCACGATCTCTTTCTTCAACTCCTCGTCACGGACCGCCCGCGGCGACGGTGGTCGGGCCCGCACGGCATAGTAGGTCGACGGAGCGATCTGTACACCAAAATCGGTCAGCACGGCGCAGATCGGCTCGACTCCGAACCGGTCCTTATGTTCCGTGATGAACGCTACGAGCGTGGCAGTCGAGGGTCGAGCTCCCTCGCGAAGAAAGCCGACGCCGCCTGCAGAATCTCGTTCGCTCGCCGCAGCTCCGCGACTTCCCGGCGTAACTTCTTCAGCTCCGCCGATTCCTCACTCGTCGGGCCCGGCCGCGACCCGGCATCTACCTCGGCCTGGCGCACCCACTTGCGCAGCGTCTCCGACGACACGCCCACCTTCGCCGCTATCGAGCAGATCGCCTCCCACTGCGACCCGTACTGCCCGACCTGCTCAAACACCAGCGCGACCGCGCGTTCCCGCACCTCACGCGAGAACTTCGACCTCCGAGCCATGATCTACATCCTCCACTCAAGGGTGGAGCCTCCATCAGACCCGGGGCGGTTCACAGCTCGTCGGGAGTCGGGATGCCGCCACCACGAGAGCGACACCCAGCGACTTCATGCCCAGGGAGGCGCCGAGCGACCGACCACCGGGCAGCCGGCGTACCTTCCTACGGTTGCCTCGGGGCTGCACCAAGCACGATCACTACCGACGGCGTCCCCGGTGCCGAGCCTGGCCGCCCTCCACACCCGTTCAGGTCGGAGGTGCCCAGCTGGTGGAGCGGCGCGCCACTTCGAACACCGCGGCCACCTCCCGCCGGGTCAGACGCGCGGGCATCAAGGTCAGGGCGGGGATCAGCCGGTGCGGCGGCACCACCGTCGCCCCCGGCGCCCGCCGGTTGACCACCACCGTGGCGCCGACCACCGCGATCAGCGGGCGCACCACCAGCGCCGCGGCCAACCCCGGCTCACCCGCGGCCGCGAGCGCGCACCCCAGCAGCCCGGCGGCGCGCTCGGCCTCCCGGCGGGCCTGGCCGAGGTAGGCGGTGCGCCGCCCGTTCACCACCAGCTCGTCGCCGTCCAGGACCAGGCGCCCGGCCCGGTGGTGCTTGGTGTTGATCGTAACCACCCCGGGTGGCCCGATCACCACATGATCGATGTCTCCCCGCGGGCGGCCCCGCGCGTCGACCAGCGGGATCGAGTGCAACGCCCGCCATGCCGGCGGGCGCCGCCACAGCCGGCTCCACCACGACGGCCGGGCCAACCCCGTGAGGAGGTCCCCGATCACGGCCTCCCCGTCGGCGCCGACCCGCCACGACCGGTCCGCCCCCGCGCCCTCGGCCCGACGACGACGGGCGGCCTCGTGCGTGATGCCGATTCCGGCACGTTCCGGGCCAGATCCACCCAACCTTCGCCGTCCACCCGCCGACCGTCCATGACGGTCAGTGTGCGTCCAGGCACCGACAGTCCTGAGCACCATCGCGGGTGCGTTCCGCGACCGAGTCTCGGCGACGGCCGCGGCCAGGACTCAGACCATGGTCAGGGGGTGGCCGGTGCCGCACTGGGTGGCCCGCGCACGGTGGCCGGGCCGGTCCGCTCCAGGCACAGGCCGGTGGCCGGGTGGACGGTGGCCCGGGAGGACGCGTGCCAGGTGCGCGCGCCGGCCGCGGCCGCGGCGCAGTCGGTGATCCCGACCCCGGCACTGACCGTGAGGCAGCGGGACCCCTCGCGCAGCTCGCCGGCGGCATAGGTCCAGGTCTGGCCGGGCGAACGGGTGCAGGCCGCGGCCCACACCGCGGCGCTGTCACCGGCGGTCAGGCACAGGCCGGCGGCCGTCGCGGAGGACGACGGTGCGGCCCGACCGGGGCCACGGAGGTCGCCGCCGCGGCCGTTCCCTGCGGCGGCTTCGCGGCCGGTGGCGCCGCCGCGGGCGTTGCGGCGCTGGCGCCGCCGCGGGCCGGCGCCCGCGCCGAGTCCGGCGTCCCGGATGGGACGTGGGCGGCGCGGACGACGGCGGGATCACCGCCCCGCCCGGAGGAGTTGGCGGCGGCGCGGGGGGAGGGCCGAGGATCTCCGGAGACCCGGGCGGGGACACCGGCGCGAGGCTCGCCGGACCGGAGGCCACCCCAGTCTCGGGCGCCGCGGCGGGGGTGGGGCGCACCGCGAGCGCGACCCCGCCGGCCAGCACCAGCAGCGCGATGCCCGCCACGACCAGGCGCCCGCGCGGGCGCGGCCGGGGGCCGGCGGGGGCGAGGGTGGGGGTGTCGTCGTCGATGGTGGCCCCGTCGGGGTGGACCAGCAGCCGCCACCGGAGGCTTCCGCGGTCGGCGATCAGGACCGCGGGGATCGGGTGCCCGTGCCGGCGCGCCGCCACCGCGACCGCCGCGAGCCCGACCGCCTCCGGGTCCTGCCCGGCCGGCACCGCCACCGCGCGGCCGTCCACCCGCAGCGCCGGGCCCGCACCGGGCTCGTCGGAGACGACGATCTCGACCGGTTGATCGCGAGTCGCGGCGTCCTCCACCGGCCCCTCCCTACCGCTCAAGATCACACCCGTGGGGTGGAGGATGGCACCCGGCACCGACAACACACCACCCCCGCCGACGCGGCGACGGCGCGCCCGGGCGTGGGGCGCGTCCCCGGACAGCCCCCGGAGGAGACCTCGGGGTCACGAGATCAATACCGGTCGTGTCCGCCGTCCCCGGCGGCAGGCCAGACCGCCTCGAGCGCGTCGCCGAGGTCGGTCAGGTCGAGCGCGCCGTCCTCGGTCAGGCCGGGAATGACGATGATCTCGGTGTCCCCGACGGTGACCCGGTACTCCCGGCGGCCGAGCCTGGCCGCGGCGGTGTGCAGGGCGTCCGCGGCGGCGGCCAGCGCGCCGGCGTCGGTGGCCTGGTGCCCGCCAGCGAGCACCACCACGTTCTCGACCCCGCCCGGCAGCACCCCGAGCCGCCATGTGGTGTGCATCCGGGGATGGTGACGCACTCGGCGCGGCCGCGTCGGTGGCCGCGCCGAGTTGTCCACAACCCGGGCTGACCGGCCGTCAGTCCTCGTCCCCGGTGGGGTGGTCGCCCAGCAACCGGGCCGCCTGCCGCCAGGCCCGCAGCAGACAGGAATACGCGGTCGCGTCGCAGACCTCCCAGGTCACCGGTCCCACCCGCAGCCGCACCATGGGCGCGACCGCCGGGCGGGTCGCGGTGGCCGCCCGACCGGGCTCGGCGGCGGCGATCACCTGCGGCACGCCGGCCAGGCGGACCAGCGCCGAGACCGTCGACGGCCCCACCACCAGGGGGCGGCGCCCGGTCACTGCCGGGGACAGCGCCTGCGCCAGGACCGCGGCGTCGCGCCAGCCGTCGGCGATCGCCCGGGCGGTCAGCGCGGAGCGCAGGTAGACCAGCACGGTGCCCAGGCTCAGCCCGAGCTGCTGCTCGGGGGTACCCACGTGGGCCAGGTCCAGCCGCACCCGGCACGATGCTGGCCACCCGGACCACGACGGCGAGCACCGCCGCCGCCGAGGGGATCGTGCGGGCCGGCCGCTGCGCGGCGGAGAAGGTGTCGGGCGCGGTGGTCGGGTTCATGGTGGCCTCCGGTGTGTTGGTGGGCCTGACGGCCCGTCCCTGGGGTGGCGGGGCGCTGTTCCCCCGCCGCCGCAAGGCGACCCGGCACGGCCGGCGAGGCTCGCGGTCACGGGCGGCCCGCCAAGGCCGTCGCGCAGCGACGCGGAGCGCAGCGCCGCGCCCGGCGGGCGAGCCCGCCGGGCGCGGCGCCGGGTAGGCGCCCGCGCCGTGCCGGACCACCACTAGACCCGCCTCGACCAGGTGGCGGTAGGCGCGGCGGGCGGTGTTGCGCGAGACGCCGTACTGGGCGACCAGCTCGGCCTCGCTGGGCAGCGGCTCCCCGGCCCCGAACTCGCCCGCCTCGAGTCGCGCCTTCAACTCCAGCGCGATGCGCTCGTAGGCAGTGGCCGGCGTGACGTCCGCCAGCGGGCCGACCACCTTGCGTCCCTGGCCCGGCACCACCTCGATCAGCCTCTCGTCGACCAGCAGCGCCAGCGCCGACCGCACCGTCCCCCGCGAGACCCCCAGCTGCTCGACCAACGCCGACTCAGCTTGTCGTTTAACCGCTGATCTGTGTGTCGTTGCTGTCGGTGGCGTTTGGTTTGACGCTCTTGCCGACGGCATAGCGGGCGGCGCGGTGCCGGTTCTTGGCGCCGGGCGGGCGTCCGGGTCCGGGGCGGGAGGGTTTCGGCGCGCTGGCCGGCTGGGTGGTCTTCTGTCGCAGGTGGCGAAATCCTCGGCGGACCCGGGCGGGGGTCAGCCGCTCCGGCGGCAGCGGTCTCTCCCAGGGCCGACGCAGATCGGCCGCGAGGGGTCGGGCCAGCCGCAGCCGGGTGTGCGCGGCGATGATCAGCCAGGTCCAGCGGTCGGCGGCTTCGGGTGAGCGGATCTTCGGGGCGGTCCAGCCCAGGGTTTGCTTCCAGAGCCGGATCATGTGCTCTTCGTCGAAGCGGCGCAGGTAGGCCTGCCAGCAGCGGATGACCTCGGCGGTCAACTGGTCGGGGTCGTCGTCGGTGTCGGCGGCGGTGTGCGAGGACCACAGCCAGACCGGTCTGGCCTCGCGTTGGCCGGGCAGGTGCTCCACGGCCAGGCGGATCAGCGTGCCGTCGACGATCGGCAACCGCCCGGGGTGGGCGGCCCAGGCGCCGCGGTGTTCCAGCCGCGGGTGCATCCGAGCCCAGCCGGTGGCCTCGGTCCGCCCGTAGCGGGTGGTGTCGGTGATCGAGCGCGTGCTCGGCGCCGGCCAGCTGCCGGGGTCGGCCAGGGCCATCGCCGGCCCGTGTCGGCGGGGCCGGCCGAGCGGTCCCGGCCGGCCGAGCGGGCGCGGTGGCGCCGGGGCGAGCAGCACCCGGTCCGCACGGATCCGCCCGATCAGCTGGATCGGCAGGTCGGCCAGGACGAACGCCAGCCGGTGCACGTCGTAGCCGGAGTCCAGGACCACCATGATCGGCGGATCGCCGGGGCGCCAGTGCCCGGCCGCCCGCAGCCGGCCAACGACCCCCCGCAGCTGGTCGGCGGTGACCGCGGTGGCGTCATCGGCCGGGTGCAGCTGCCGCGCGTCCAGCGCCGCGGTCCAGCTGGTCGGCCCGCTCTCCAGGGCGACCACCAGCTGGTAGGGCCAGCCGGGGATCTGCTGGTCGGCGCCGCGGGCCCGGCCGCGGCCGTAGACGTGGCAGAACAGCCGCTGCGGGCAGGTCGGGGCGTCCGGGCGCAGCCACGGCGTGGCATCGACGGCCAACACGATCCGACCACCGAACATCCGCGGCACCGGCAGGGCCGCCACCACCTGGCGCAGCCGCTCGATCTGCACCCGGCCGTGATTGAGCGCGTCATACAGCGCCCCGTGCCCGCGGCGATGCTCCGGGACCAGGCACAGCCCGACCAGCGAGCGCACCGGACCGTCGGCGCACAGCACCGCGTCGGCCAACTCGAACAGCTCATCGCGCCGCCGACCGAAGCACCCGTACAACTCGCCGCGGAACCGGCGCAACCGGTCCGCGGCCTCCGCGGCCGGGCTCTTCTCAACCCCGCCGACCAGGTGAAGACTGTCCATCACGGCCACCGCCGCTTCCTCGAAGCTCGTCACTCCGAAGGATCACGCGGTGGCCGCCTCATGCAACCCCTAATCACAGCAGTGTCATCCAAGGGCCTCGGGGGTTAAACGACAAGCTCAGACGGAACCAACTCCCCCGGCCGCAGCTCCCCCCCGCCGGATGCGCCGACGCAGATCATCGGCGATCTGTCGGTAGGTACCGCGGGGGGCCACGTTCGCGCGCTCCTGCTCGTTGTCATAGATCCGGCCAGGACCTCCAGGTTAACGACGAGCAGCCAACACAGACCGCAGAGGGCCTCCAACCCGGCCAGCGCACGATGAGGTGATCTCAGCAAGAAGTTGAGCGTGGTCCGACGCGACAGGGGCACTTCGGGCGAGCCGGACGGTGCTGGCGTGGGCGTGGGGCCCTCGATAGGGAGTTCTCACCACAAGATCCAACCCGCGGTGGACCCCACGTGATCACGTATCGTGCCGTGCTCGGCGTCCCCCGTGAACTCGTCCGCGAGGTGGCGAAGCTGCTGCGCGCCGAGCGGCATGCTCGCGGCACACGGACCGGATCCCGGGCGTTGACCTGCTGGTACCAGGCGCTGCTGGTGCTGGCGTGGTTCCGCACCAAGGGCGAGATCGAGATCATCGGCGCCGGGTTCGGGGCGTCACGCGCGACCGCCTACCGCGACCGGGACGCGGTCGTGCAGGTGCTGGCCGCGCAGGCCCCCGACCTGCACGAGGCGCGGCGGGAGGTGGCCGCGCAGGGCTGGTCGCACATGGTGCTCGACGGGAAGGTAGTCCACTCCGGGCGGTGCGCCGAGACCACCGTCAACACCAAGCGCAAGCCGATCCACTCCTGGCACTCCGGCAAGCACCACGCCTTCGGGCGGCAACGTGCAGGCCATCCTGCGACCGGACGGAGTGTCGGTCTGGGTCTCCGACGCGCACCCGGCCGCTGCCACGACCTCGCCGTCGCTCGGGATGCCGGTGTCCTCGGCGCGCTGAACTGGGCCGCATCCCGGCTCGGGCTGCCCACCCTCGCCGCCGCCGGCTACGAGGGCGCAGGCCGGGCGTCAAAGTGCCGATCAAGCAGCCCGGCGGCGGGCAGGTCCTGGCTCCGGACAACCAGGCCTACAACGCGCTGCACCGGGCCACCCGCGCCGGTGGCGAATGCGGCTTCGCGCTCCTCATCGGCCGTTGGCGAGCCCTTCAACGGATCACCGCCAGCCCGAGCAGAATCGGCACCCTCGTCCACGCCGCGCTCGTTCCCACCCACATCGAACACGCCCCACTACGCGCTACTTGCTGAGATCACCTCAGTGCCTCGGGGCAGTCCAACATGAGATCGATCCAGGCGCTGTCTCGACATGATGTCGAGTTGATCGGGCGGGTCTACGGATCGACGAGGCGCTCCGAGCGCGACTGAATTCGACAGGGCAGTTCAGGACGTCGTCAATTCCTTCCTCACCTGGCCGCGGAGCACCTTGCCGTACGCGTTCTTCGGAAGCGAGTCGAGGAATTCGATGCGCTGCGGCTTCTTGAAGCTTGCGATGTTGTCTCGACACCACTCCATCAGTTCATTGGGAGCCACAGCGGACGAGACCACGACAGCCGCTGAAACTGACTCGCCCCACTTCGGATCTGGCTCGCCGAAGACACAGGCTTCCTTGACCGCAGGATGAAGGAGCAGCACCTCTTCAACCTCTCTCGGGTAGACGTTACTGCCACCCGAGATGATCACATCGTTCTTCCGTGACAACAGATACAAGCGGCCCTTCTCGAAGCGCCCGACATCGCCGGTGTACAGCCAGCCTCCACGGAGCGCTTTAGCGCTGGCATCGCTGTTGTTCCAGTAGCCCTGCATGACCACATCGCCGCGGACGCAGACTTCGCCTTCAACGCCATCCGGGACTGGCGACCCGGACTCGTCGACCAAGCGGGCTTCGACATCGGTGCGGACGATTCCTACCGACGACAATGCCTTCCCATGATGGTCCTGCGGGCGCAGGTACGTGATCGTCATTGGCGCCTCACCCTGGCCGTAGAGCTGGACAAAGATGGGCCCGAACCGATCGATGGCTTCCTGTGCGAGGCGCGGATCTATCGGGGCGCCTCCGTAGACGATCCGCCGGAGCGACGAGGTGCGGCGCTCCGGGACAGCCTCGACGAGCATGTGGATCATGGTAGGCGCGAGGAAGGCGATAATCGTTACCTGCTCCCGGTCGATCGTCGTGAGAACGTCGTGGGCGTCAAAGGACTTACCTGCGTAGACGTGGTTCCTCGAACCGCGCGCGATCGACGGGAGGGTATATAACCCGGACCCATGAGACAACGGAGCCACATGGAGGGCGACGTCCTCGGGCTGGAAGTCGCACATGTCGGCCAGGGCGTTCATCGTGCTCGCGCAGAGATTTCGATGCGAGAGCATCGCTCCCTTCGGACGGCCCGTGGTGCCCGAGGTGTAGAAGAGCCATGCCACGTCATTCGGATCTACCACTTCGTCCATGAAGCCGGTCGGCCGGCCACTCTCGACGATACCGGTGAAGGAACTCGGACCGTCCTGGCCGACGCCGATCCGCTCGACGTGCGGCGACGAGGCGAGGGCCATGTCGACAACGCTGCTCGACTCCTCAGCGAAGACGATCGCCCGCGAGCCAGAGTCCTTGAGGATGAAGTCGAGTTCGGACGAGTGGAGCTTGGCGTTCACGGGAACGGCCACGAAGCCACCCTTGAACAAGCCGAATAAGGTTGAGAAATACTCAGCCCTATTCGGCATGAAGATGGCCACGCGGTCGCCGCACTTGTATCCCCGGCGCCTGAGGCCATCCGCAAACGCAGCGGCCTGTGAGTCGAGTTCGGCGTAGTCATGCTTGGTGGCGCCGTCGTCAACCGCAGCCCGTGTGGGATGCGCTCGAGCGGCCTTGGTCAAGAAGGTCCCGACGTTCAAAGTCAATCTAATCCTTCGGATATTCGTGCTTAAGCAGCCGACGAAGCGCCGAGTCCAGGCGGTCGACCACGTCCGCCGCGTCCTGCGCGGTAAGGCATAGCGGCGGGACGAGTCGCACCACATTGGCGTGAGCCCCGGCCTTGGTGATGATCACAGAGTCGCTGATCTCGTCGGCGAGCGCGGCCACGAGCTCGGTCGCCGGCTCCTTCGTGTCCCGATCCTTCACCAGCTCCATGCCGATCATCAGGCCTCTGCCGCGCACGTCGCCGATGACCTCGTATCGGCTCTGGAGTTCTTTGAACATCACCAACGCCTGGGCGCCGACAATCTTGGCGTTCTCCTGCAGGCCGCCGTGGTCGAGTGCGGCGATGACACCGCGGCCGGCCGCGCAGCAGGTGGGATTCGACCCCATGGTGCTCATAAACGTTCGGCTGGTCATCGCCTCCGCGATGTCGCGACGGGCGATCACGGCCGACAGCGGGAAGCCGTTGCCGATGCCCTTTGCCATCACTACCATGTCGGGGACGATGTCGTGCTCCGTGAACCCGAAGAAGTGCGCCCCGGTGCGGCCGACGGCGGTCTGCACTTCATCCGCGATCACGACTCCGCCGAGCTCGCGCGCGAGAGTGCTCGTCTTCTGAACATACTCGGACGGCAACGGGATGACGCCGCCGTAACCCTGGATGGGCTCGAAGATATAAGCGGCGATCTCACCGTTTGTGGACGCCGCAATGCTTGACCGAAACTCTGCGAGATAGGGTTCGACCCCGGGACCATGGATCCCCCGGTATTGGTCAGGATTAGTAACATGAACGATTCCCGACACGCTTGGGATCTTCTGATGGAAGCGGGCGATCGACGTCGTCGCATTGGCTGTGGCTCCGACCGCTCCGTGGTAGGCCGAGCGAAGACTTACAATGGTGTGCCGCTGCGTGTAGTTGCGCGCCATTATGAGAGCGAGGTCGACTGCTTCGGTCCCGCTACTCATAAAGTGAACCACCCAGTCACCGGGTGGCATCTTGGAGACGAGCGCTTTCGCGAGTGAGGCGGGCCCAGGATGCATCCACATTGTGGAGCAGTGCTGCATATCCTCGAGCTGCTCCCGCACCGCTGCCATCACGTAGGGACTGCGGTAACCTGCACTGATGGCCTGGTTCATCGCCACGGTGTCGATATAGCGGTTCCCGTCGCTGTCAAAAAGGTACTGCCCCAATCCGCTCTTGAACAGGATGGGATTTGTCGTCGCTTGAAACGTCTTCAGCACCGGCGTGAGGTAGTTCTCCCTGTCGGACAGGGCGGTGTCGTAGTCCCACTCGAGAGGTGGCAGTGTTTCGCGGAGCTGGGATTCGGAAAGAGCGGACGCGTCCGGCAGCACGAAAGTTTCAGTCATCTAGTTCTCCTTGGGGGTTAGTCGCACGCCGTCGGATCGCGACCACTTCGATCTCTATCTCCGCTCCGAGGGCGAGCTGATAAACGCCGATAGTCGAGCGAGTCGGGAACGGGTCCGAGAAAAACTCTCGATAGACACGATTGAAGTCATCGTACCCGCTGAAGTCGGTGAGGAAAACCCGTGTCTGCACGACATCCGCCAGGGATGCGCCGCTTGATGCGAGAAGTGTCTCGATGCTCTCGAGACAGACTCGTGTCTGTTCTCCGATGCCACCGGACACGACGGCTCCGGTCTCGTCGATGCCGATCTGTCCGGAGGTGACAATGAGGTCACTTACCCGGATGGCGCTGCTGAGCGGTGCCTTGGCCAAGAACCCCTGAGGCCTTTGGACGCTCCACTCATCGCGCGACAGCGTGCGACCGGTTCTCATTGTTGTCCCCAATCTGGTAGCCACTCTGAACGAGGGGCGCCTGCTGGTGCGTCATCCAGGATTCAGTCGACTGTTTGCGCCGTCTTGGAGTTCCCTACTTCAACCGCCGTCATGGCGGACGAACCCTCTCCACGCTGTTCTTCGTACTGGTCAGGTGAGTCGGACGGCCGCTCGAGTCAGGCAACATTGCTAAGAGCGTGATGAGGTGATCAATTCGCGAGGTCTTCGCGCTGAGCTGGCTGACGCCGTCCTCGGTGATCGCGATGGGCAGTAGGGATACCCGCTCGGCCACCTCGATCCCAGCCTCCGTCATGGCGCGGCACTTGTCCGGGTTGTTTGTCAGCAGGCGAATCCGCGCCACGCCGAGGTCGCGGAGGATCAGCGCGGCATCGGCGTAGTGTCTGCCGTCGTCCGGCGTGCTCAGCGCGATCTTGGCGTCGACGGTCTCGTAGCCCTTGTCGTGTAAACGGTAAGCAGCGATCTTCGAAGCGAGACCGGTTCCGCGACCCTCGTGGCCACGAAGGTAGACCAGGAGGCCAGCGTGGGCCTCGGCAATCATACGTAGCGAATCGGTGAGCTGTGTGCAGCAATCGCAACGGAGCGACGCCAGCACATCCCCAAGGGCACACTGACTGTGCACCCGGACGAGGGGAGTAGTCGCCTGTTCGAGGTTGCCCATCACAAACACAAGGTGCTCAACGCCGTCGTCGCTCCGGTAGGCATGGATGGTGAAGTCGCCAAAAGCAGTCGGGAGCTGGCTTGCCGCCACGGCCTCCACCGAGCACTCCCAATGGTTTCGGAAGGTGACCAGCTGCCGCACCGTGACAACCGGCAAGCGGTACTTGTGAGCGAACTCCACGAGGCTCGGTGATTTCAGCAGAGAGCCGTCCTCGGCGACGAGCTCACACACAACGGCCACTGGAGCGACTCCGGCAAGCCGACATAGATCGACGGCCGCCTCGGGTACCTGCGCATGACCTCGCACACCGTCGGGGTGAATCCGAATCGGCATGACATGTCCCGGACGGCAAAGATCATCAGCCATGGTGGTCGACTCAGCGAGCAGGCGCACAGTCCTGGCGCGATCGCGGGCCGAGATCCCGCTGGTGATCCCGTCACTGGCGTCCACGGCAACGGCGAATTCCGGTCCGGAGCGCTCTCTCCCTGTCGGGACCATGGGGGGCAATGCCAGGCTATCCGCTCGATCCGACGGCATGGCTACGCACAGGAACCCGGACGTGTGCCGCACGAAGAACGAGATCCGCCGCCAGTCTGCGAACTCGGCAGCCATGATCAGGTAGCCGAAGCCGTCGGGCTGGCCGTCGCTGACGATAACGGCCACACCGCCGCGCGCCAGCTCGCTCGTAGCGGCGGAGAGCACGTCACGTTGACGGTCGACATCCAGCGGCCCGCAGACCGAGTGGTTCACCATGGCACCTCGCCCTAACAGAAGTGATCGTGAGCGACCGCTGGCCACCAGGACATCGCCGCCAGCCATTGGGCCTGGCGGCCAAGCCTCGGCACCTGCGCGGGTCGAACCCAGCGGTACGCGTCGGGCTCCCAGTTCAGCGTCAGCCGGAACTGGTGGGTTGATGCTACGAATGTGTACCGTCCAAGTCTTCCCACCACAGGCGTCAGCCAGCTGCAGTGTCGACCATGCCGTCAAATGGTCGAGATCGTCGATGGATAGCCCCGTCTCCCTTCGGAGCTCTTGGACGGCGTATTGAATCGGTTCATTGCACTCCTGCCCCATCGGGTCAAATCGTATGCTCACCACTCTGGCCGGGGTTCAACGGTGATGGATCAGTGCAACTACCGACTCGGGTACGGAATCGCGGGCTGTATGCCGTAGTTATTCATCATGTCGCGGTTGATCGTCGGCGTGTGGGTCCTCGCCCAGGGTGGCGGCAAAGTCGCGATGAACGGGCATTGACGTGCGGCGACACGCGAGTGTGAGGACGAGGACGGGCACGGGCCCCAGCGTGATCATCAGGGTGTCGAGGTCCTGGATCACGTCAGGAGGCCCGTGCCCGCACTGCCAGTCTTGCCGATCGTTGCCGCTCGGGATCAGGCGGAGGTCGATCCCGACCGGATGACCCCGGCCGCCGTCCCGCCCGACCGCGCGTTGTCGCTGGTCGCCGCGCCGGCGACGGTTTCCGGACCCGCGTAGGGCGCGCGGTGTGCGCCGCGGCCTGCTCGCGGTACCGGTCGTGGCGGCGTGTGCGGTGCCGGCCCGGGGCCCGCGCGTTCGCGGCGATCGGCGGGTACGCAGCCGACGTGGGCGCCGAGTTCCTGACCGGACTCGGGTTGGCCGACCGCGCGGTGACGCCGCACGAGTCCACGCTGCGGCGGGCGCTGCTGGCGATCAACCCGGCGGCGCTGGATGCCGCGTTGCGCACCTGGACGCGCGGGCACCTGGACCCCCGACCGGCCCGGAGGGCGTCCCGGACCGGGGCCGGCGGCGGGTGCCGGCCCCGGACGGCAAGACCCTGTGCGGCGCCCACATCCGCGCCACGACAGCGGACACGACGGCGGGGGTCGGCGGCACCGTCCAGGCCGTCGTGCGCCCGGATGGCCTGCCGATCTGGACCTCCGCGGTCACCGAGGGCCACACCCACGACCTCACCGCCGCCCGCAACGGCAGCGTGCTCGGCGCCCTGGACTGGGCCGTGTCCCGGCTGCGCCTGCCCACCCTGGCCGAGGCGGCTACGAGGGCGCCGGTCGGGGTGTCCACACCCCGATCAGGCAACCCGGCGACGGGCAGGCCCTCGGCGCCGACAACCAGACCGACAACGCGCTGCTGCGCGGCGCCCGCGCCCGCGGCAAACGCGGCTTCGCCCTGTTGGTCGGACGCTGGAGAGCGCTCCAGCACATCACCGCTGGCTCCGGCCGAATCACCGACATCGTCAAAGCTGCACTCGTGCTCACCCAATTCGAGCATCGCTACCTACGCATTTTTTGCTGAGATCACCTAATGTCTGATTCGCCTACGTGCGCCGTCTGGCCATAAACGCGCGAATGACGTTCTCCGTCATTCTGGACACACCGTTCTCGGTCTTGTTGTGCAATAGCGCGCCCGACCATGCGATGGACCCGGTTGAGAAGACCTCTCCACCGCCGGGCGTCCTGAAATACACGATGTCCGCGTGCACCTCGGGGTCTTGCTCGCCACCGCCGTGCTCGGGCAGATTCATGGGGATCTCTTCGATGACGCGCTGGTAGAAGTTGGAGTGCCCCCGCGATGACGCCAGGACCACCGCGTGCGGCGGTGTGCCCAGGGCCCGGTCCGCGCGGTCGATCTCATCTCCTGCCGCACCGCCCATCACCTCGCCATAGTCACCGATCGGGTCCACCTCGACACCGTCGAAGACCCACTCCCACTCCGGGGCTGCGGCAGCTTCCGATCGGTAGTACGGCGCCGAGCTTCCCCAGCCCTGTGCCGCGAAGCCGACGCCGCATAGTTTTTGCGGGGCTCGACCTCGGTGGCGCCACAGTCCGCCGGGGCGGCCGGTGGACATCAGCGTCACCTCTCCGGGCAACGATTCCCAGCATCGGATTCCAGCATGACCTCGCCGGATCTCGACGACGAGCGGTGCGGTGCTGAAGACACCGGTGACCCAGTACCAGCCGTTCCCGCCGAGGTACAGCAACCCACCACCGTTGTCTCGGTACTCAGTGAGCGTGTCGAGCATCTCCTCGGAGGTGTACTCGGGGTGTGAGCCGGAGATGATGGCGGCATAGGACGCGAGGTAGCCGGGGCCGCGGTTGTGGATTTCGTAGTCGGTGACCACGTCGGCATCGATCCCACGCCGCGCGAGCCACTCGATCAGGTACATGTCCGAGGAGAATCCGCGTCCAGCGTCGACCAGCCACATGCGATAGCCACGTCGCATGTTCACGATTTGTCGCCGCGCCGACGAGGTGATCACGCCGCTTCCGTCGGGATGCGTGTCGTATTGCGAGAGCCCGAACGATGGGTCGCCGACATGGGCCTCATCCTCGCGCTCGACGGTGACTTCTTTGTCCGTCATCGCGCTGGTGTCTAGGCCGTTGAAGAGCGCCTCGTTGGCATACGCCAGATAGGTGAAGGTGGGCAGGACGACCAGGACCTTGTTTCGAGGATCGGTCTCCTTGGGGACCACTGTGATCGGTACCGTATCCGAGCCCAGCGCGTTGCTGACCACGATGCCGTAGACGCCACTGGGCAGTGGGTCGGGCAGCGGGGCGGAAAGCGCGGTCTCCCATCCGGCATCGAGTAGATCCGTGGCATGGAAGTGCGCGGCCGCATACTCAGACGGAGCATAGTTGAAGTCGAGATGGCGTCCACTGAAGCGCCGTCCTGTCACCCCGCGCGCGGGGCCGTTCACGAGCATGCCATCAGGCTGCCCAACAGCGACGGCGGCCGCGACAACGGGATCGGAGCCATGACGGAAGGAGAGATCCCACCCGGCGACGACCTGGAGGTCGCCTATCTGGACCTCTCCCCGGGCGATGGCCTCGGCCTCTGCTTGGCCGATCACCGCCGTGGTCACGAACGGGTCTTCGACCTTGCCGTTGAAATGGTCTTCAGCGAGGCCGATCACTCCATTCTCACACTGTGTGATGCGCCGAGCGTTGCGCGCTCCTACGGTCACCGCGCCGGTGAGCTGGATGGTTGTGCCCGGCCACGGTGCCGTTACGTAGCCGGCCGCTCCGCGCAGGCCGTCGACCGGTGCGACGGTGATCGTGGCGTCGTCACCCAAGCTCGCTACCACAAGATGCCAATGGTGGTCTTCCAGGCGAGGGCCGATCACCACCGGGGCGGAGCTGGTTGCCGAGACGATGGCCGGCCTACCGTCCACAAGTTGCAGCGTGGGCCCATCGCCGAGCGCCACGAGCGTCTGCGTGCTTGCCGAAGCAAAGTTCCCCGACCAGACAAAAGCGCCAAAGGAAATCGTTGACGACTGAGCTGGTGCATCTGCGCTCGGCTCACCGAGGAGGAACGAGCCGACACACGTCTCCTGAATCGATGCGTCGTAGGTCCCGGCGTTTATCCACGGGATCTCGGAGTCGAGTGAGGTGTCCTGCACACTTGCGTTTATCAGCCGGGTCAAGCTGATGTCCACAGGGCCCTCGGCACTGACCTGAACTTGAATTATTTGCCCTTGCTCATAGCTGAGGAAATCAGTGTACACGCGGACGGGAAGACTAGTCATTGATCGCTCCTTGTGGTCCTTACGCAGGCCGACCCGCCAAATATCCGCCGTCTACAGCAAGGTTCACGCCGTGGACATAGTCGGCTAGCGGCGAGCAGAGGAAGAGCACAGCATTCGCGATCTGCTCGGGGGTAGCCCATGCTTTCGCGGGAATCGTGTCAGCGATCGCTTCCTTGGTGCCTGAGTCGTAGATAGACGTCATCTCGGTATTGGTGAAGCCAGGGAGGATAGAATTGATGTTGATTCCCTCGCTGGCATAGTCGAGCGCCATCTGCCGAGTCAGGTTGACCAGGAGCCCCTTTGACGCGCAATACGCCGCGAACCCGGGATTGCCGACCTGCCCGGACACAGAGCCTACGATGACGACCTTTCCACCTCGACCACCCGCGCGGATGTGACGGAGTGACTCGCGGGTTCCGAAGAAGAGACCGTCGGCATTTGTTGCCATGTGGCGCCGCCAGAGCTCGTCCTCGGTGTCCAGCGCTGATCCGGGAGCGAGCACGCCAGCGCTGTGTACGGCGATGTCGAGGCCATTTGAGCTGGCGAGCTCTGCGAACACCTTGGCGGTCTCCGCGCTGTTGGTAATGTCGAGTTGCATGTGGATGATGCGCTCCGCCGTCCCCGGCGGGCACTCCAGTTTCGGCGCATCTGCTCGTCTGGACAGGGTCACCACACGAGCCCCGGCTTCGGCGAGCCGGTAGGCGGTCGCAAGGCCAATGCCCGATCTTCCACCCACGACGGCGGCGGTCTTCCCTCGAAGATCGATCGTAATCATGGCTTCAACTCGCTGCGACGGTCACGAAGTTGCTGCGGTGAAAGACCAGTGGCAGCGATTGCACCTGGTGCTCGATTGCATTTATCTCGAGGACCGCAAGATAGTGGTCCCCTACTGGAAACTCTTCGATCTGCTCTGCCTCGAACCACGCGGAAGCTCCCTCGAACAACAGCGCACCCGAGGCGAGTCGCGTCACAGGTGTGTCGGCGATCCGCATGCTTGCCTCGCCCGATGAGAACTGGCGGGCGAGGCCCGCTTGATCACGGCTCAGGATCGAGCCACCGATGCGACCGGCGCGCTTCAGGCACGGCCAGGTGGTTGACTCCTGGCGAATGGAAACCACGAGCAGCGGGGGTTCAAGCGACACCGCGGTGAATGAGCAGACCGTCATCACCACAGCTTCACTTTTCGATTCTGCCGCCAGGGCGAGCACGCCTGTCGGTACGCGGCCGAAGAACGCACGTAACTGCAGCTCACTAAACGGGGCGGTGACAAGGTCCACTTCGCGCTCCGATCAACGCCGAATCTCCGTCTGCCGCAAGTTTGCGCGGGGAGCAGCGCGGATAGATCAGTGCAACTACGGACTGGGATGCTGATTGATCTGCATGGCCAGGAACGGCGTGATCCCGCATCACCAGATTCCGGAGTGGTCGAGATCACCAGAAGTGGTGTACGATGCGCCCGTCTTCGTCATGTCCGCGGGCCATCGCTTATTCCCGAGGGAGGATGGAGGGAGGATGTACGTGCGCGGAAACCTGCCCGTCGATGTCACTACCTTCGTGGGCCGCGGCACCGAGGTACGCGAGGTCCGGCGCCTCATGCGACAGTCACGCATGGTCACCCTGATCGGGGTCGGGGGCGTGGGGAAAAGCCGCCTCGCCCGAGCCGTAGCGGCCGATATCAGGCGGGCATTCGACGCAGGGGTGTGGCTGGTCGACCTGAGTCCTTTGACTAGCCCAGACTTGATCGAGAGCGCAATTCGCGACGTGCTGCCTGGGGCGCCGAGCACAGGGACACTCTGGGAACAGATTGGGCAGCGCGCCCTGCTGTTGCAACTGGATAACTGCGACCATCTTGCGCACGCAGTGGGTCCGATGATCACCGAGCTCCTGCTTCGGTGCCCCGGCCTGCGCGCACTGATCACCAGCCGGTCGGCACTTGGAGTCAGCGGCGAACAGGTGTACGATGTGCCGCCGCTCGGCCTGTGCGCGACCGGGTCCAGCCTGTCGGAAGCAGCCACCTTGTTCCGAGATCGCGTGCGTTCGCTGGACAGCAACACCTCGATCGACTTCACCGCGCCTGAGGTGGTCGAACTCTGCCGCCGGCTGGACGGTCTCCCGTTGGCCATTGAACTGGCCGCGCTGCGCACTCGTGCCTTGTCGATCACTGAGATCGTCAGCGGCCTGCAGGCCCGATTCGATCTTCTCGACGGGGGACCCTGCGATCTTCCCCCACATCACCAAAGCTTACGTGCCCTGCTGAAATGGAGTTGGGATCAGTGCTCGTCAGAGGAACAGCGCCTCTGGTCGGGCCTGGCCGTGTTCAGTGGGTCAGCTTCCCTCGATGCGGTGCTCGCGGTGGCCGATCTGGGTCGCCAGAAGGGCATCCGGCTGGTCGAGTCTCTGGTGCAACGCTCGGTGCTGCATCATGTGCAGACCGATGGGCCTTCCCGGTACCGGATGCTCGACACCGTCCGGGAGTTCGGAGCGCTCATGCTGCAGGACTCGGCGACCGACCCGGCCACGGTCGAAAATCTGCGGGTGCGTCATTCGACCTGCTACCTGGAGTTGGCCAACCAAGCCGGCGCCGACTGGTTCGGTCCGGATCAGCACTCGATCAGCACCCACCTCAAGGCAGAGATCGCCAACATACGGACCGCCCTCGAAACAGCGCTTGCTGATCAACACCATTGCGAGCAGGCAGCGCGGGCGATTGCCTCGCTCTGGTTTTACTGGGTTGGCTGCGGCCACATCGACGAGGGAAGGTTGTGGTGCGACAAGGCCGTAGTAGCACTCGGCCGCTTTAGCCTCCCGTTCCCATCACAATTCCTGTGGGTCCGGGGGTGGATCCAACTCATCACGGGTGACACCGATTCTGCGCAGAGAAGTCTCGCCGCGAGCCTGGAGACGGCTGACCGCGAGGACGATACGCGCAACGCCGCCTATGCCCAAGCCTTTCTGGCGGCCCTTCATGGCTTCGCCGGCGACTACGCCGCGTTCGGTTCCGGCTATTACAAGGCGATCGTATCCGCACGGGCCAGCGGCGACAGCCTCGCTGCGGCAATGTTCCTGGTGCATCAGGCGGAGATCCGCAGCCTCATCGGAGAACATCAGATCGCCCTGCGCCTGTGCGAGCAGAGCGCGGAACTCTGTCAGGCGCACGGTGACCGCTGGTGCCTCTGCTACACGCTTTGGGTCAGAGCACTGTGCCACTACGTCACGGGCCAGACCAAAACTGCGCGAGAGCTGGCCTTGGACGCTGCTCGGTTGGCATTGATGGTTGACGATCATCTCGCCGCAGTACTGGTGGCGGAAGTGGCGGCTTGGTCTATGGCTGAGGAAGATCCGACGCGCGCGGCAATGCTGCTGGCAGCTACGGAGCTCTACTGGAGGTTGTCAGGAAAGGTGTTGCTCGGATTCGACCGGCTCATCGGCCACCGCGATGCGTCGCTGGCCACCTTGGCACACACCCTCACGTCCGCAGAGTGCGATGAGGCCGCAGCTGCCGGGCAACGCCTCGGCGATGCCGGTGTGCGGGAAATCCTCGCCGCAGCATTCGATGAGCTGGGACCATCCTCGCCACAACCGGTGGCAACCAGCGACGAGCCGGAAACACACAAGCCGGACAAGGGTGTTCTCGATATCCTCAGCGCACGCGAACTGGAGGTCGCAATCTTGGTGAGCGAGGGCAAGACCAATCCGCAGATCGCGCGCGAACTCATTCTCGGGCGCAGAACTGTCGATACACACGTGTCAAACATTCTGGCCAAGTGTGGGCTGCGTCGGCGAACTGAGATCGCCGTTCTCGTCTCGTCGACGTCAGATTCACTGGGCGTGTCCTAATCATCTTGCCCAGTAGCGGATTATCGGTGGCCGTGATCGCCAGATTGGGAATCGAAGTGAACTCGAACCCAGCCGTCGGCCACCCAGCCATGCTCCGCGGCGAACGCGATCATCTCGTCAAAACCGCGCCGCCATTGTTCATCGTCGGGTCCGAGTTCACGCAGAACCGAAACCTTCAGCCAACAATAGTCGTCGGCGTAGATGCCTACCTCGAACTGATCCAAGGCCGATTGGATCTCAGCCGGAGACAAGTTGCTGGATGCGGACATCCGCCGGAGGTCGTCGATGTCCTCTAACCACAGGCCTCGCCCTCATTGCTCCCGATGATGACCTTCATCGTCGGCCCTTCTGGGTGGTTACGTGGACAGCTGGACCACACGTAGCCCACGGCAGAGCGTGCTCCAGTTGCGCCGCCGTCCTGAGCAGGATGTCCTCGCGGTAAATGTCTGCACTCAGCTGCACACCCAGCGGAAGTCCGTCACTGGACTGCGCAAGCGGCAGCGTGATCGCCGGTCCTCCGGTGACGTTCGAAACTGCACATGTCGGATAAGGCAGAACGCACCGGCGCACCCACTCCGCAGCGGTGTACTGCGGATTGTCGGCATCAAAAGCCCCAATTGAGGGGGCAGGGCCAACCGACGTCGGTGTGACCCACAGGTCCCACTTTTGGTAGAATGACCCTAAGATTCTGCTCACCGTGTTGTTTCTGTCAAACGCGACAGCGAGCTCCACCGGGCTCAGGGCCTGGCCTGCCTCAGCACACGCGACCGTCGTAGCCTCAAACAGATCTCGGTCTACCCCGGCTCTCAGCAGTGGCACCACAGCTGCCGCCGTTCCAGCACACCAGGTGGTCGTGAGTGCGGCCAGAAAACCCTCCCAGTCGATCTCAGGTTTCACCTCCTCCACCACGTGGCCCAGCTCGACGAGCGCAGCAGCCGTGATCTCGATGGCGTTACGCACGTCGGGAGGAATGTCCTGCCCGTCCCAACCTTGGGCCGTGACGGCGATACGTAGTTGTCGCGGTGAAGGATCCTCTACCTCCTCTCGGTAGGGCCTGGCTGGGGCGGGCGCCCCATACTTCTCGCCGGGAGCATTGCCATGCACGAGATCGAGAAGGTGTGCAGAGTCTCGTACTGTCCGCGTGACAACGAACTCCACGACGTTTCCGTACATCAGTTCCTGCTGCCCAGGACCGATCGGCACCCGCCCTCGGCTCGGCTTGAGCCCGACGAGGCCGGTGTGTGCAGCCGGGATGCGGATAGACCCGGCTCCGTCGTTCGCGTGCGCGACCGGAACAATCCCTGCGGCCACGAGAGCTGCCGAGCCGCCGCTGGAACCGCCCGGGCTCCGCTCCGTATCCCACGGGTTGCGGGCAGGCCCTCTCCACTTTTGGTCAGTGGTGACACTGAGCCCGAACTCGGGGGATTTCGTCGTCCCGATCAGGTTCAGCCCCGCCGCGCGGAAGCGACTCATGAGAATGGAATCCGCTTCCGGAGCAGCCCCTTCCGCTAGTGCTGCGCTCCCTCCGTGGCTGGGAACTCCGGCGGCAGTGATCAGTAGGTCCTTGATGGCGAAAGGGACACCAGCGAACTCGCCCCGCGGGTCCGATGGCTGCGCCGACTCAAACGGTCCTTCGGTGAATGCTCCGATCCGAGGTTCGATGGCGTGTGCCGCTTCAAGTGCGGTCTGGTGGATTTCGGCCGCCGTGACCTCGCCGACCCGGATCAGGTTGGCGAGGTCGACTGCGTCGCGCGAGCTATACTCCTGCCACGACAGCATCAGTAACTCGCTCCCTGTGAGGATGAACCCCCGATCGAGGTCCAAATGTCGCGGTGCATACGCCAGACGCCGTCGGCTTCGAGCCGATGGACGATGAGGTAGTTGCTGCAATGGACTGTCTCGCCCGCATCATCGCGAAATGTGCCGGCGGCCCGCCCTTCCTCAACGGCGATCAGGTTGTCGGATGTGAACTCGACGACCTCCACCTCCTGCTGGACGAACCCGAGGTCGAGCCACTCGGAGAACACTCGCTCAATCGCCGTTCTCCCCTGCACGACCTGACCGTCCGGCATCAGGAGGGCACCGTCCTGGGTGTAGAGCGAAGCAAACAGCGCTGCGTCCTTCTGCTCGATGCTTCGCACGACCGCTGCGTGGACCTCCGCCAGCTGCTCGCGCGAATACGCCATCAGGCTGCGCCCTCCTCGATCGTCTTCTCGTAGCTGGTCTTCTGCCGAGGGTCACCCGGAAGCAGCCCGACGGGACCCGAGCGCACGACACCGGTCGGGTTGGAGAAGTAGGGGATGACGTAGCGGCCGAGGTTCTCGATGGTCTGCATGATCTCGTCGTGAGTACCGCCGTCGATACGCAGGACGATCTCGTCGGCGCCGGCCTCCTTGTGGCGCTGGACTTGCCCGATGATGTACTCGGGGTCACCCACCAGGATGGTGGGGGTGTTATCGCGCAGCCACTGGGGGTCATCCACGTGCTGACGGAGCTCCTTGATTCGGACGAACCCGCCATACTGTTCGGGCGACCGCTCAGCGAGCTGCACGTACACGTCGTTGATGATCATCCGCGCAAACTTTAGCAGATCATTCTCGGCGAGCGCGAGTGCCTCGTCGTTCGTCTTCGCACACCGTGTCGTCATCACGCTCGATGCCGCTGACTTGACCGCGTAAGCACCGACCGAGTTGACCTCCGACTCGTCGACCTCGTTGTAGGCGCGCAGGTACTCCTCAAGCGTCTCCCACCCGAGATAAAGGTCGGAAGTGATCATCCCCAGCCCACGCCGACGGGCATCCGCGGAAGACTCCGCTGACTGGCAGATCTTGTACAGGGGCGGGTGCGGCTCCTGAACCCCCTTTGGGGTCAGGCGACGCTCAGGGATCGAGCCCCAGTGCTTGCCCTCGTGGGTGAATGTGTCGTTGCTCAGGGCATTCACAATGAGGTCAAGCGCCTCTTCGGAACGTCCTTTCGTCTCTTCAAGCGAGACCCCGAAGGCGTCCAGCTGCAACAGGGTGTTGCCCCTGGCTGTGGTGAGCTCCACGCGGCCGTTGGAGAAGATGTCAACCGTCGCCAGCTGCTCGGCGACGAGGATCGGGTGGACGACAGGGAGCAGGCGACTCATGTGCCGCAACCGGATGCGGCTGGTTTTCAGCGCGACCGCGGTGAAGAGGCACTCGACCGACGGCGTGACCGCAATGTCGTTGAAGAAATGGTGTTCGGATGTGCCCCAGCCGTGAAAGCCCATCTCCTCGGCGAAAACCGCTTCCTCGATCATGTCGAAATAGCGACGGTGATGAGTGCTCCCAGGCTGGGTCCCGCACTCGGACATCATGACGAAGCGCATAGCAGGTCAACTCTCTTTCCTAGACGGGTCTCCTGACTGGCTCGAGCATTGCCCGACTCTGGAGGTCCGCGGATCCGCACTCTTACCGAGACGCCTACGGACTTGCCGCGCCAGCCGTCCAGGGGGGCGGCGCCGGAACTCCGGCGGGTAGGGCTTGGGCACAGCGAACAATCTCCTTCTACAAGATCATTGGGCCCGATGTTTCCTCATCTTCGTGTCCGCCAAACGGGGTCAACATCAGTGTTGTCGCGCCACGAGTTCGACGGCACTACGAAGGCCCGCGCGGTGGTGATCGACTGGTGCTACGGGTTCTACAACCACCAACGCCGTCACAGCGCCGCGGCCGGACTCTCACCGGTCAACTACGAGACCGCCGCCCTCACCCGGGGAGCGGCATAGAGAACCCTCCACGATCTTGGGGGAAGCACATTGACCCGCGGCGCGACTACCTCCACCGCGCCCGCGCCGGTGAGCACCTCGCGGGGGCGGTGGTAGCCCATTGCGCACCACCAGCCGGTGCCCGTCCTCGTCGCGCTCGCCGGCGAACCGGGCGATCTAGGCCTCAACCTCAGCCTGCAGAGCCTCGGCCAGTGAGCGTTTCTCAGTAGCGGCATGATCATGTTGTTCTGTCGTGTTCGATGTGCAGTAGCATGAGCGCGGCGGCGGTGATGTCGCCGATCCGCCACGGGCACGGGCTGACCCGCCGCCGCGCTTTGAACGTGGTTTTGAGCAGCGAGTTCCCGCGTTCGGCGAGTGCTCGGGTGGCGGAGTGCAGCATGTTGACGCTGCGCTATCGACGCTCAGCTTGTCGCCGCTGGCCTTGCTGGGTGAGGTGTGTCCGAGTTAATGAAGCAGCCGGGCGATGGAATACCCGACCACGAGCGGGTAGTGATCATCGGTGGTCCTTGCTCGTGTTTCGACGGTAGTTGATCCGTGCCTCGCGGGCCGCGGCGAGCCCGTCGCGGCGGG
>NZ_AUII01000041.1 GCF_000423625.1 Pseudonocardia asaccharolytica DSM 44247 = NBRC 16224 | reverse complement strand
TGCAGTCGACCGGTACTAATAGGCCGAGGACTTACCCCAACCCGCTGCTCGCATCCACTGTGTGACCCTGAGCACACCACCCCGCCCCCCCGGGCCGGGAACCCACCCCCCGAACACACCAAACACACACCGAACACACCGCTAAAAGACACCGCTAATACGGTCGGTGGCGATGGCGGAGGGGAAACGCCCGGTCCCATCCCGAACCCGGAAGCTAAGCCCTCCAGCGCCGATGGTACTGCACCCGCCAGGGTGTGGGAGAGTAGGACACCGCCGACCCCCAAACCCCCAACGGCCACGGGCCCCGCCACACCGGCAGGGGCCCGTTGCCGTATTCTGGAGTTATGAGTATCGCGGATGGTTCCGGCGATAACCGTCCGCGACGTGAGCATCGGGACGGCAGCCGGGAACGCAGTGATCGGGATCGTTCCGGCCAGCGTCGCAGTGACGGGAACGGCCGCGGCAGGAATTCCGATTTTGATCGCCGAGGTGATCGTGGCGGTGGGCCTCGGCGTGGCGACCGGTTGGGCAGCGGTTGGTCCGAAGGCGGCCCCGAGCGATCGGAGCGCCCGGATCGGGCCCGCCGCGGCGGCGGCTTCCGCGGAAGCCGTGGCCGCTCACCTGAGGGCGAAGGGCGCACCTCGCGCGATGACACCTCGCGGGGAGAGGGCGAGCGACGTCCCTACCGTCGGGACGGCGAGCAGCGCCCGTACCGTCGCGGCGATGATGCGAGCGGATCGCGCAGGCGTCGTGACCACGGGAGCTGGTCCTCGGACCGACCCCGTTGGGAGGATCGCGGCCGTCCCGAGGACGACCGATCTGGCGGACGCGGCGGCCGGCCGTCACGCCCCTCTGAGCCAGGCCGTTGGGTCGGAGACCGGCGGTCCGCGGATCGACCACGCCGGGACGACCGGCGCGGCTGGGGCGCGGCCCGGGACGACCGGAGCCGCGCGGAGGACAGCCCCGCGCGCCGAGACGACGGGCACCGCTGGGATGAGCGGCGCGCCACCGACCGACCGCATCGCGGGGACCGGCGGAACTGGTCGGAGGGCCGCACCGAGGACCGGGGGAGCCGCGGCGAGGGTCGTTCGGACCGCTGGGATGACCGGCAGCGTCGGGGCGACGGCGGGCGTTGGGACGACCGGCGCGGCCGGGACGAGCGCCGCCACGGCGACCATGCCGAGGGGAGAGATGGCCGTCCCTCCGGCCCGAGGCGGGACAGGCGCGATGAGGCCTACCGTGCCGAGGGTCGTGGCCGGCGTGCGGACGATCGCGGCCCGCGGGGCGGGGACCGCCGGGACCGGTCCGACGACCGCCCGGCCCGCGATGGCCGCTGGGTCCGGGACGACAGCCGTGACGATCGCGCTCCCGGCCGGAGCCGGGAACGCGCGGCCGACCGGCCGATCCGGCGCGGCGAGCGCGCGGACCGGCCGTCCCGCGACTCGGGACGATTCGATCGACGCGAGAGCCGAAGCGCCCGTCCCGATGCGCCGCGGGAGGAACGTCCGCAGCGCGACTCGGACCAGGACAGCTGGAGCCGGCCTCGGCGGGTGCCGTCCGCGGCGGAGGCGACCTTCGTCCCGGAGCCGCCGCTACCCGACGACGCCAGCGCCGCCGGGCTCGACGCCGAGGTTCGCCGCGACCTGCGCGGGCTGCAGAAGGAAACGGCCGAGACGGTCGCGCGCCACCTCGTCGCGGCGGGTTCCCTGGTCGACGAGGACCCGGAGCTCGCGCTGCAGCATGCGCGCTATGCCCGGCGACGGGCCGCCCGTATCGCCGTCGTCCGCGAGGCGGCGGGCATCGCCGCCTACCACGCGGGGGAGTGGACGGAGGCGCTCGGCGAGCTGCGCGCCGCTCGCCGGATGGGCGGCGGGCCCGGGCACCTCCCGGTGATGGCCGATATCGAGCGCGCCCTGGGACGCCCCGAGCGCGCCCTCGAGCTCGCGCGTGGGCCGGAAGCCGCCGAGCTGGGCCAGGCCGAGCGGATCGAGCTGGCCATCGTCGCGGCCGGGGCGCGACGCGACCTGGGCGAGCTGGACGCGGCGGTCGTCGGGCTGCAGATCCCGGAGCTCGATGCCGCGCATCGCGACCCGTGGAGCGCCCGGCTCTTCTACGCCTACGCCGACAACCTGCACGCCGCCGGGCGGGAGTCGGACGCGCTGCAGTGGTTCGTACATGCCACCGACGCCGACGAGCACGGCGAGACCGATGCTGCGGCGCGGATCGCCGAGCTCACCGGCGAGCCGCTCGACGAGGACGACGTCACCTTCGGTGAGGAGCTGCCCGCCGACGAGGCGCCGGCGCAGCCGGAGGACACGGCGGAACCGGACGAGCCGACGGAACCGGGGGAACCGACGGAGCCGGCGGAACCGGACGAGCCGGAAGACTCGGCGGAGCCGGAGCCGGCCGACGAGCACGAACGCACCGACCGCGCCCCGGAGCCAGGCGCATGAGCAGCGTCCTCGATCGCCACGACGTCCTGCTCGCCGACCTCGACGGCACGCTGTACCGCGGCCGGCGGGCGGTGCCGGGTGCGGTCGAGGCCGTGGTGGCGGCCGCGGCGATGGGGGCGCGGACCGTCTACGTCACCAACAACGCCTCGCGCCGCCCGTCCGAGGTCGCGGCCCACCTGGCCGAGCTGGGTTTTCCCGCCGTCGAACCGGACGTGCTGACCAGCTCGCAGGCCGCGGCGGCGATGCTTGCCCAGCAGCTGGAGCCGGGCTCGCCGGTGCTCGTCGTGGGCACGGCCGCGCTCGCGGAGGAGATCATCGGCGTCGGGTTGTCGGTCACCGACCGTGCCGGCGATGCGGCCGCCGTCGTCCAGGGCCACTCCCCGGACACCGGATGGAGGGTCCTGGCCGAGGCCACCGTGGCCCTGCGGGCGGGCGCGGTGTGGGTGGCCTGCAACATCGACCCGACCCTGCCGACCGAGCGGGGCCCGCTGCCGGGCAACGGGTCCATGGTCGAGGTGGTGCGGACCGCGTCCGGCCGGGAACCGCAGGTCGCGGGTAAACCGGCGCCGCGGCTGCTCGAACAGGCCGTCGAACGCAGCCGTGCCCGTCGTCCCCTCGTCGTCGGCGATCGACTCGATACCGATATCGAGGGCGGCCGGGCGGCCGGGCTGGCGACGCTGCTCGTGCTCACGGGCGTCACCGATGCCGCCGAGGTGCTCGCGGCACCGCCCGCCCTGCGGCCGGACCACCTCGCCGCCGACCTGTCCGCGCTCACCCGCCCCATCGACGAGCTGACCCCCGGCCCTCGGCCCGGCTGGCAGGTCGAGCGGACCGGAGGGACGCTCGTGCTGTCCGGCGCCGGAACCGCGGACGCGGCGCTCGACGCCCTGCGCGCGCTGTGCGCCGCGCACTGGGCGGACGGCGGTGGCCCGGTGCGGGTCCACGCCGTGGGCGCGGCGGCCGCGCGCGCCCTCGCCGAGCTGGGCCTGCCGAACGGGCGCGGCGCCGACGGCCGCGCGACCGCCGAGTCGGCTACCGTGGCAGGGTCCGAAGCCGCACGGGGAGCACGACGATGACCGTCCCGCAGGGCCGTCCGCGCCCGCCGCACGACGCGCCGGGCACGCGACCGTCCGGGCCGTCCGGAGCCCCGCCGCTCGATGCCGTGCGGGCCTCCATCGCGGCCGCGATGGCCGGCCTCGACGAGCTCGAGGATCGCCCGTATGCCGAGCACGTCGCCGCGTTCGAGACGGTGCACGCCGCCCTCGGCGACGCACTCGCCGCCGGGACCGCCCCCGGGCAGGTCCCTGGCCGGGCGTGACGGCGGTGGCCACCCGCGCCCGGCTCGACGCCGAGCTGCTCCGCCGGGGGCTCGCCCGGTCGCAGCAGCAGGCGGCCGAGATGATCGCGCAGGGCCGGGTCTGCGTGCGGGGAGTGCCCGCGACCAAGCCGGCGACCCAGATCGACCGCGACGCCCCCGTCGTCGTCACCGACAGCGACGAGCCCGAATGGGCCTCGCGCGGCGCCAAGAAGCTGATCGGGGCGCTGGACGCGTTCGAGATCGACGTGCGGGGGCTGCGCTGCCTCGACGCGGGCGCCTCCACCGGAGGGTTCACCGACGTGCTGCTCGAACGTGGCACGGCGGAGGTCGTGGCCGTCGACGTCGGGTACGGACAGCTGATCTGGCGGCTGCGCAGCGATCCTCGGGTACGGGTGCACGACCGCACCAACATCCGCGGGCTGCGCCCCGAGGACATCGGCGGACCGGTCGACCTCACCGTGGCCGACCTTTCGTTCATCTCGCTGCGCACCGTGCTGCCGGTGCTCGCCGCGTGCACCGCGCCGGACGGGATGTTGTTACCGATGGTCAAACCGCAGTTCGAGGTGGGCCGTGACCGGCTCGGCGCCGGCGGCGTCGTGCGCGATCCGGCGCGGAGGCTGGCGGCGATCGCCGAGGTCACGGCCGTCGCGCGGGAGCTGGGCCTGGTGCTGCGCGGCGCCGTCGCGAGCCCGCTGCCGGGCCCGTCGGGCAACGTCGAGTACTTCCTGTGGCTGGGTGGCGGCGGCGCCGACGTCGGGGACCCGGTGCTGGCCAGGGCCGTTGCGGAGGGGCCGTCGTGAGGGAGGCGATGGTCGTCCTGCACACCGGGCGGGAGACCAACCGACGGACCGCCGCCGCCGTGGCCACCCGGCTGGCCGGCGAGGGCATCCGACTCCGGATGCTCGCCTCCGAGCTGGTCGAGGTGGGCGCCGAGGTTCCCGACGGGTTGCGACCGATCCCGGTGGATGAGCTGCCGGCCGCCGCACAGGGCGCCGAGTTCGTGCTCGTGCTGGGCGGGGACGGTACGTTCCTGCGTGCCGCGGCGCTCGCCCGGCCGTGCGGGGTGCCGCTGCTGGGGGTCAACCTCGGACGCGTCGGGTTCCTCGCCGAGGCCGAACAGGAGTCCCTCGACGAGGCCCTGGACGCGCTCGTCGCCCACAATTACGCCATCGAGGAACGGATGACGATCGACGTCGTCGTCCGGTCCAACGGGTCCGTGCTGGGGCGAACCTGGGCGCTGAACGAGGCCAGCGTGGAGAAGAGCACCCGGGAACGGATCCTCGAGGTGGTGCTGGAGGTCGACGGCCGCCCGGTGTCAAGTTTCGGCTGTGACGGCGTGATCTGCGCCACGCCGACGGGATCGACGGCCTACGCCTTCTCGGCGGGAGGTCCGGTGGTGTGGCCGCAGGTCGAGGCGCTGCTGCTGGTGCCCAGCAACGCGCATGCGCTGTTCGCCCGGCCGATGCTGGTCGCGCCCGAATCGGCGGCCGCCGTGGAGGTCGACCAGTTCGGGCCGCCCGCCCTGCTGGACTGCGACGGCAAGCGCACGATCGTGCTGCCGCCGGGCGCGCGGGTCGAGGTGTGCCGCGGGGAGAAATCGGTGCGCGTGGTGCGGATCGACGGCCAGCCCTTCGCCGACCGTCTGGTGCGCAAGTTCGACCTGCCGGTGCGGGGCTGGCGTGGTTCGCCCGATCGGCATGCCGACGATCCCATCGGGCTGACGCCTCGCGGAGCGGCGCCGTAGTCTTCGCCCATGCTGGCCGAGATGCGGATCCAGGGCCTCGGCGTGATCGACGACGCGACGCTGGAGCTCGATCCCGGCCTGACCGTGCTCACCGGTGAGACCGGTGCGGGCAAGACGATGGTGGTCACCGGGTTGGCGCTGCTCGGCGGCGGCCGCGGCGAGGCGTCGCGGGTCGCCGAAGGCGCGCGCCGGGCGGTCGTCGAGGGGCGGTTCACGGCCGGGGAGCAGGCCCGGGCGCTGGCCGAGGAGGTCGGCGCCGATATCGACGACAGCGAGCTCATCGCGGTCCGCACCGTGTCGGCCGACGGCCGCTCACGCGCGCATCTGGGGGGGCGCTCGGTGCCGATCGGCGTGCTGGGCAGGCTCGCCGAGACCAGCCTCGCCGTGCACGGGCAGAACGACCAGCTGCGCCTGCTCCGACCCGCCGACCAGCGGGCGCTGCTCGACCGGTATGCGGGCGACGCGGTCGCCGACCCGCTGCAGGCCTACCGGTCGGTGCGGGCGCAGTGGCAGCGGGCGTCGGCGGAGCTCGTCGAGCGCCGCGACGGGGCGCGCCGGCTGGCCCAGGAGGCCGACCTGCTGCGCCACGGGCTCACCGAGATCGACGCCGTCGACCCGCAGCCCGGCGAGGATCGCGCGCTCGTCGAGCAGGCTCGACGGCTCGCCGCGGCCGACGATCTGCGGGAGGCCGCCACCGCCGCGCGGCTCGCGCTGTCCGGTTCCGATGACGGAAGCCTCGACGCACCGGGCGCGGTCGGCCTGGTCGGGGAGGCGCGCAACCGGCTGCTCGGTTCCGGTGACCCCGAGCTGACCGGCCTCGATCCGAGGCTCGGCGAGGCACTGGCCGTCCTCGACGACGTGGCCGGGGAGCTCTCCGGCTATCTCGACCGGCTCGACGCCGACCCCGAGCGGCTCGCGGCCGTGCTGACCCGCCAGGCCGAGCTCAAGACGCTGACCCGTAAGTACGCCGCCGACGTCGACGGCGTGCTCGGCTGGGCCGAACAGGCGCGGGAACGGCTGTCGGGCCTCGACACCTCCGACGAGGCGCTCGCCGCGCTCGCCGCCCGCTGCGACGAGCTCGCCGCCGAGCTGGCCGGGTGCGCGGCCGAGGTCACCGCCGCGCGCACCGAGGCCGCCGTCCGGCTCGGTGCCGGGACCACCGCCGAGCTCGCCGGGCTGGCCATGCGCGACGCCGAGCTGACCGTCTCGGTGGCCCCGCGGCTGGCCCCCGGCCCGGACGCGCCCGACGCGGTCGTCGTCGACGGGGTGGCGATGGTCGCGGGCTCCTCCGGTGTCGACGAGGTCGAGCTGCGGCTCGTCCCGCACGCCGGAGCGGCACCGCAGCCGCTGCACAAGGGCGCCTCGGGCGGTGAGCTCTCGCGGGTGATGCTGGCGCTGGAGGTCGCGCTCGCGGGTGCCGATCCGGTACCCACCATGGTGTTCGACGAGGTCGACTCGGGGGTCGGCGGGCGGGCCGCGGTGGAGATCGGGCGCAGGCTGGCCAGGCTCGCGGCGAACCATCAGGTGATCGTCGTGACGCATCTGCCGCAGGTCGCGGCCTACGCCGACCGGCATCTGGTCGTGCACAAAGCCGGCGCCGACGGTGTCACCCGCGCCAGCGTGCGCACCCTCGCCGATGCCGACCGCATCGCCGAGCTCGCCCGGATGCTCGCGGGGCTCGGTGACAGCGATACCGGCCGCGCCCACGCCGAGGAGCTGCTCGCCGCCGCGCGGGCGCACCGCGAGGCGGATCGCACCGGCCGGGACGTGCGGGGCAACGGCGTCGCCAAACGCGCGCGCAAGCCCCGCCGGGCCGTTCGGCTCTGAGCCGCGGGCCCGGCCTGCGATGACACCGTCGTCACGCCTCGGCGTGGCATCCACCTCGCAACGAACCCGAGGTGTCACAGTGCGTGCATGAAGCTGTCTGGTCTGCTGCATCGCTCGCGGCCCGAGCTGCCCGGCCGCACCGGGGTGGCGCGGGTCGATCGCCATACCGACAGTCTGCTGCGTCGGCTCAAGCCCGGTGACATCGTCGTCCTCGACCAGATCGACCTGGACCGGGCCACCGCCGATGCGCTGGTCGCCGCGCAGGTCGCCGGCGTGGTCAACGCGTCACCGTCGATCTCCGGCCGCTTCCCCAACCTGGGGCCCGAGGTGATCGTGGGCGCCGGCATACCGCTGGTCGACGGCGTCGGTGCCGAGGCGCTGCACACGGTGAAGGACGGCACCAAGGTCCGGCTGCACGAGGGCGTGCTCTACGCCGGTGAGCGGGTGCTCGCCGAGGGCGTCGAGCAGAACCCCGATTCGGTGGCCGATGCGCTGGTCGAGGCCAAGTCCGGGCTGGCCCACCAGCTCGAGGCGTTCGCCGCCAACACGATCGAGTTCATGCGCATCGAGCGCTCGCTGCTGCTGGACGGGCACGGGGTCCCCGACGTCGAGGTCGAGCTTGCGGATCGGCAGGTGCTCGTCGTCGGCTCGGGTTTCGACCACACGGGCGAGCTCGCCCGGCTGCGCAGCTATATCCGTGAGTACCGGCCGGTGCTGGTCGGGGTCGAGGCGGGGGCGGAGGCGCTGCTTGCGGCCGGGCATAAACCGGACCTCATCGTCGGCGATCCGGCCGAGGTCTCCACCGAGGCATTGACCTGCGGGGCCGACGTCGTCGTTCCCGCCTTCGCCGACGGCCACGCGCCCGGCCTGCATCGGGTGCAGGACCTCGGCGCCGGTGCCGTGACCTTCCCCAGCTCGGCCAACCCCGAGGACCTGGCGCTGCTGCTGGCCCACCACCGCGGCGCCTCGGTGATCGTCACCGTCGGGCTGTCGGCCAGCATGGCCGAGTTCCTCGACCGCGGCCGCTCCGGCAGCAACGCCTCGACGTTCCTGACCCGGCTGCAGCTGGGCGGGACGCTGGTCGACGGCCGGGTCCTCGGGTCGCTGTACCGTAGCCGGGTCTCCGCCGGTGCGGTGCTGCTGATGATCTCCGCGGCACTGGTCGCGGTGCTGGCCGCGCTGCTCGTCTCCGACGCCGGTGATGCGGTGCTGGCCTGGCTCTCCCAGGGCTGGATGGGTGTCGTCGACCAGATCAAGGGCGTGTTCGGGTGATCTCCCTGCGCTACCACGTGGTGTCGATCACCGCGGTGTTCCTCGCGCTCGCCGTCGGGGTGTTCCTCGGCGCGAGCGGCCTTTCCGACCGGCTCCTCTCGGCGGTCTCGGCGCAACGCGACGACCTCAGCACCCAGGTTGACCGGCTCACCGGGGAGCGGGACTCGCTGTTGGCGGCGCAGCGGTCCGCCGACGAGTTCGCCGCCCGGGTGGGCCCGACCGCGGTCCGTGGGGTGCTCGCGGGCCAGACCGTCGCGGTGGTCACCCTCGGCGCCGATCCCGCCGACCGCGATGCGATCGTCGCGCTGGCCGGCCAGGCCGGAGCCGCCGTGACCGGCCGACTGGCGCTCACCGACGCCGTCACCGACCCGGCGCGGGTCGACGAGCTGCGCGCGCTGACCGCGCAGCTGCTGCCGAGCGGGGCGCAGCTGCCCGCGGCGTCGGACACCGGCAGCCTCGTCGGCGGCCTGCTCGGCGGGCTGCTGCTGACCAAGGACGGACAGCCGCGCGCGACTCCCGAGCAGGCGCAGACCGTCGTGGCCGGGCTGACGACTGCCGGGTTCGCCACCCAGGGTGACGTCCCCCAACCCGCCACGCTCGTGCTCGTGCTCACCGGCGGGGCCCTGCAGGGGGTCGACGCGGGCGACGCCGCCGCCGTCACCGCGCGGCTGGCCGCCGAGCTGGACCGCGCCGGCGCGGGCGCCGTGCTCGCCGGCCGGTCGGGATCGGCCGGCTCCACCGGCCCGGTGGGGGTCGCCCGCGCCGACCGGGGCGCCACCGCGGGCCTGACGACGGTCGACGACGTCGACACCGGCGCGGGCCGGGTGGCGACGGTCCTGGCGCTGCGCGAGCAGCTCGACGGCGGTGCCGGCCGGTACGGCTCGGCGCCCACCGCCGACGCCGCGGTGCCGGCCACCTGACCCGGCCGGCGCGACCGCGATGATTCCCCGGTAGGCTGAAGTTCCGTGCAGCCACGCGGGACTCGTCACCTGTTCGTTACCGGCGGGGTCGCATCCTCGCTCGGCAAGGGCCTCACCGCATCGAGTCTCGGTCAGTTGCTGACCGCTCGGGGGCTCCGGGTGACCATGCAGAAGCTCGACCCCTACCTCAACGTCGACCCCGGAACGATGAACCCGTTCCAGCACGGTGAGGTTTTCGTGACCGAGGACGGTGCGGAGACCGACCTCGACATCGGCCACTACGAGCGGTTCCTGGACCGGAACCTGCACGGCCGGGCGAACGTCACCACCGGGCAGGTCTACTCCTCGGTGATAGCCAAGGAGCGCCGCGGCGAGTACCTGGGCGACACCGTGCAGGTGATCCCGCACATCACCAACGAGATCAAGGACCGTGTCCGCGCGATGGCGGACCCGGACGACGGCGTCACGCCGGATGTGGTGATCACCGAGGTCGGTGGCACCGTGGGTGATATCGAGTCGCTGCCGTTCCTGGAGGCGGTCCGTCAGATCCGGCACGACGTGGGCCGCGACAACTGCTTTTTCCTGCACGTCTCGCTCGTGCCCTACCTCGTGCCGTCGGGCGAGCTGAAGACCAAGCCGACGCAGCACTCCGTCGCGGCGCTGCGCAACATCGGTATCCAGCCCGATGCGCTGGTGCTGCGCGCCGACCGGGAGATCCCCGACGGCCTGAAGCGCAAGATCTCGTTGATGTGCGACGTCGAGCTCGACGGCGTCACGGCGGCCCCCGACGCGCCGTCGATCTACGACATTCCGCGCGTGCTGCACCGCGAAGGCCTCGACGCCTACGTCGTGCGCAGGCTCGGGCTGCCGTTCCGCGACGTCGACTGGACCGTCTGGGGCGACCTGCTCGACCGCGTCCACCATCCCGACGAGACGGTGCGGATCGCCCTGGTCGGCAAGTACGTCGACCTGCCGGACGCCTACCTGTCGGTGACCGAGGCGCTGCGCGCCGGCGGCTTTGCCCACCGCGCCCGCGTCGAGATCGACTGGGTGCAGTCCGACCGCTGCGAAACCCCGGCCGGCGCCGCCGCGGAGCTCGACGGGGTCGACGGCGTGCTGGTGCCGGGCGGGTTCGGCATTCGCGGGATCGAGGGCAAGCTCGGCGCCGTCCGCCACGCCCGCACCCGCGGGATCCCGACCCTGGGGCTGTGCCTCGGCCTGCAGTGCATGGTCATCGAGGGCGCCCGCAATCTCGCCGGGCTGGACGGCGCGAGCTCCACGGAGTTCGATCCGGACACCGCGCATCCGGTGATCTCGACGATGGCCGAGCAGCTCGACGTCGTCGCCGGCGAGCGCGATATGGGCGGCACGATGCGTCTCGGGGCGTGGCCTGCAAGGTTGGCCACCGGGAGCGTTGTTCGTCGCCTCTACGGCGCGGATGAGGTTTCCGAGCGACACCGGCACCGTTACGAGGTCAACAACGACTATCGCGATCGGCTCTCGGCGGCCGGCCTGGTGTTCGGCGGGGTGTCCCCGGACGGTACACTCGTCGAGTTCGTCGAGCTGCCCGCCGAGGTGCACCCGTTCTACGTCGGCACCCAGGCGCATCCCGAGCTCAAGAGCCGTCCGACCCGCCCGCACCCGCTGTTCGCGGCGTTCGTCAAGGCTGCGCTGCGCTACCAGGCCGCGGGCAGGCTGCCGGTGGAGCTGCCCGGCCGCGACGGTCGCGACACCACGGGAGCCGCGTCCCGCCCGGCCGCGGCCGCGGTCTCGGAGGTCGACGCCGCCGTCGGCTCGACGACCTCGTGATGCGCAGCCGGCACGAATTCCAGGTCGAGTCCTCCGCCGACGTCTACCAGGGCCGGGTCATGGCGCTGCGCGCCGACCGGGTCGTGATGCCCGGCGGCCGGATCGCGACCCGCGAGATCCTCGAGCACCCCGGGGCGGTCGCGATCGCCGCGTTGGACCCCGCCGACCGGCTGATGATGATCCACCAGTACCGGCATCCGGTGCGGCGCAGGCTGTGGGAGCTGCCGGCGGGCCTGCTCGACGTCGCGGGGGAGGATCCGGCGGCCACCGCGGCCCGCGAGCTGGTCGAGGAGGCGGGGCTCGCCGCGTCGGACTGGTCGGTGCTGCTCGACATCGTGCCGTCGCCGGGCTTCTCCGACGAGGCCGTGCGGGTCTATCTCGCCCGCGGGCTCACCGAGATCGATCGGCCGGACGCGGGCGACGACGAGGAGGCCGACCTGCAGCTGCGCTGGGTGCCGCTGCCGGTCGCGGTCGACATGGTGCTGGACGGCACGATCGTCAACGCGGCGGCCGTCGCGGCCGTGCTCGCGGTGCAGGTGGTGTGCGACGGCCGCTCGCCGCGCCCGGTCGACGCGGGCTGGCCCGACCGGCCGTCCCGGTTCGCGGCGCGCAACCGCTGATCGGGCAGCTCAGGAGCGCAGCGGGCGACCGTAGGGATCGCGCGGGGACCCGGCCAGCAGAACGATGCCGTCGACGAAGCCCCAGATGGCGCCGATGCCGAAGGTGAACAGCGTGACCAGCAACTGGGCCACGGCCATCCCGGTGTGCCCGGTGTAGAACCGGCCGGCACCCACGGCGCCGAGGAACAGCTGCAGCACCCCGGCCACCACCTTCGACTTGTCCGAGCAGGGCCAGCCGGTGACCGGGTCGCGGCCCCAGGGGGCGTTCGGGTCCCAGCCCGCCTGCTGTGCGGCCGGGTGCGGGGCCGCCGGGTACGGGGCCGTCGGATGCTGGACGGTGACCTGCGTCGACGCCGCGGTCGGCAGGTCGGTGAACAGCGCGTCCAGCTCGCCGGCGGTGCGCGCCGCCGACGCCTGCCCGACGCGTTCCTCGTACTTGTGCATGTCGAGCCGGCCGGCCGCGAAGTGGTCGTTCAAGGCACGGACGGCCTGCTCGCGTTCCTCATGTCCGATGCGGAAGTTGCGTGAACCCGGCGTACTCACGGGTCGCACCGTACCGCCGCCGACGTAGCGGCATCCGCCGATCCGGTTGGGCACGTAGGCTCGGGCGGGTGGCTGACATGCGCTTCGGGCTGTTCGTTCCCCAGGGCTGGCGGCTCGACCTCGCCGGCATCGATCCGTCGGCGCAGTGGGACGTGATCCATGGGCTGGCGCGACATGCCGACGCCGGCCCGTGGGAGTCCGTCTGGGTCTACGACCACTTCCATACCGTCCCCGCCCCCACCGACGAGGCGACGCACGAGGCGTGGACGCTGATGGCCGCGCTCGCCGCGGTGACCCGCCGGGTCCGGCTGGGCCAGATGTGCACCTGCATGGCCTACCGCAACCCGGCCTACCTGGCGAAGGTCGCCGCGACGGTGGACGTCATCTCCGGTGGCCGGGTCGAGATGGGTATCGGCGCGGGCTGGTACGAACACGAGTGGCGGGCCTACGGCTACGGCTTCCCGCCCCCGCGGGAGCGGCTGGGCATGCTCGCGGAGGGCGTGCAGATCCTCACGCAGGCGTGGCAGACCGGCCGGGCGCGCATGGACGGGCGGTACTACCAGGTCGACGACGCGATCGTGGCTCCGAGGCCGCTGCAGGAGGGCGGAATACCGCTGTGGATCGCGGGCGGCGGGGAGAAGGTGACGTTGAAGATCGCCGCGCGATACGCGCGGTACACGAACTTCGACGGCACCCCCGAGGGCTTCCGTCGCAAGTCCGAGATCCTCGCCGAGCACTGCAAGGACGTCGGCACCGACTTCGACGCGATCGTCCGCTCGGCGAACTACAACGTGTTGATCGGGCACACCGCGGCCGAGGTCGAGGAGCGGCTGCAGCGGCTCAAGGCCCGGCTCACCCCGCTGGTGGGGGAGCGGAAGGCCGAGGGTGCGCTGGGCGCGTTCCGGGGGATGCCGGCCTGCGGCACGGTGGAGCAGGTCGTGGCGAACCTCCGCGAACTGCAGCGCCGCGGCCTGGCCTACGCGATCTGCTATTTCCCCGACGCCGCATACGACCGCTCGAGCATCGAACTGTTCGAGCGCGAGGTGATCGGTGCGCTGGGCGCTCGTGAGTGACGGGTCTCGGGTGAACGGTGTTGTGCACGCACGGGCGCTGCGCGCATATCTCGCCCACCTGGCCGTCGAACGCGGCAGCTCCCCCAACACGCTGCGGTCCTACGCGGCCGACCTGCGCCGCTACCTGGACCACCTGCACGCCGGCGGAATCGAGGACCTCGCCGTTGTCCGCGAGTCCGACGTCACCGCGTTCCTCGCCGCGTTGCGCAGCGGCCCGGTCCCGCTGGCGGCCTCGTCGACGGCCCGGGCGCTGGCCGCGGTGCGCGGGCTGCACCGTTTCGCCACCCGCGAGGGGCTGGTCCCCGTCGACGTCACCCGCTCGGTCGTCCCGCCGGCACTGCCCAAACGGCTGCCCCGGACGCTGACCGTCGATCAGGTCGAGCAGTTGCTTGCGGGCTGCATCGGGGATGGTCCGGTGGCGCTGCGCGACCGTGCTCTACTCGAGCTGCTGTATTCCACGGGGGCCCGGATCTCCGAGGCGGTCGGCATCGACCTGGACGACCTGGACCTCGCCGAACGCGCCGTGCTGCTGCGCGGCAAGGGCGGCAAGCAACGCATCGTCCCGGTCGGACGGCCCGCCGTGGCGGCCGTCGAGGCCTATCGGGTGCGGGCCCGCCCGGTGCTGGCCGAGCGGGGCCGCGGGACCGCGGCCCTGCTGCTCAACGCCCGCGGGGCCCGGCTCTCGCGGCAGAGCGCCTGGCACGCGTTGCGCGCGGCGGCCGAGATCGCGGGGGTGGAGGCGGACGTCTCCCCGCACACCCTGCGGCACTGTTTCGCGACCCATCTGCTCGCCGGCGGTGCCGATGTCCGGGTGGTGCAGGAGCTGCTCGGACACGCCTCGGTGACGACGACCCAGGTGTACACGCACGTGACGGTCGACTCCCTGCGTGAGGTCTACGCCACGGCGCACCCGCGGGCCCGCGGGTGACCGATGACCGCAGTACGGTTTGAAGCGATGAAGAAGACATGGATATCCGCTCTGCTCCTGTCGGTCGTGCTGCTGCTGGCCGGATGCGGCGGCGGACAGTCGGGCTCCTCCGGAACCGACGGGCTCGCCGGAGGCGACGGGGCCCCCGGAACGGCCGGGACCGGTGGCTCCAGCGGATCCGGCGAGTCCGGGGACCTGGAGACCGAGACCGGCTCCCAGCACTACGACCAGGCGATCAGCCGGGTCGAGATCGACTCCGACGCCGGTGATGTGGAGCTGCGGTCCGGGCCCGACGGCTCGGCCCAGGTCGACCGGACGCTGCGCTGGTCCGGTGAGCGGCCCACGGTCACCGAGTCCGTCGACGGCGACGTCCTGCGGATCACCGCGCGCTGCCCCGACCAACAGCCGCGCCGCGACCGCTGCGAGGTCGATTTCACCGTGATCGCCCCGGCCGCCGTGTCGGTGCGCACCAAACTCGGTGCCGGCGGCATCACCGTCACCGACCTGGCGGGCGACCAGGAGCTCGTGACCTCGGCGGGCGCCGTGCGCGGCACCGGGCTGCGCGGCGCGACGGTACGCGCGCAGAGCACGGCGGGCCGGGTCGAACTCGCGTTCGCGGCCGCCCCGCAGCAGGTGGATGTCAAATCCACCGCGGGCGATGTCACCGTCCGGGTGCCCACGAGCGAGGTCTACCGGGTGGAGGCGCGCTCCACGGCCGGTGACGTCACGGTGAACGTCGCCGACGAACCGGGCGCGACGCACACGATCCGGGTGCGCACCACCGCGGGTGACGTGACGGTGACCGGGGGCTGACCGGCCGGTCCGGCGACCGAGGGCATTCCGGTCGTCGGACCCGTCCATCTCACAGGCCGACTTCGACGCCGCACGGCGGGGCACGTTGCCGCACGTCGAGGTGCCTCCTAGTCTGCGGGCCGGAACCGTCCCCGTCCCGCGGTCGCCCGCGAGAGACCGGAGCACGCTTTGAACACTCCGCGGCCCTTTGCTCCCCGCCCGGAGCCGCTCGACGACGACCACGAGTCGTCCGAGACAGTCTCGGTGGGGGGAGCGCCGGAGCCGGCGCCGCTGACCGAGCACGGCCCGGCGCACGTGATCGCCGTCGCCAACCAGAAGGGCGGTGTGGGCAAGACGACCACGGCCATCAACCTGGGCGCCGCGCTCGCCGAATACGGCCGGCGCGTCCTGCTCGTCGACTTCGACCCGCAGGGCGCGCTGTCGGTCGGCCTCGGTGTGCAGCCCCACCAGCTCGACGTCACGATCTACAACCTGCTCATGGAGCGCGACGTCACCGTCGACGACGTCATCCTTCCGACCTCCGTCCCCGGGATGGACCTGCTGCCCAGCAACATCGACCTGTCGGCGGCCGAGGTCCAGCTCGTCACCGAGGTGGGCCGCGAGCAGGCGCTGGGCCGGGCGCTCAAGGAGGTGCTCGACCGCTACGACATCGTGCTCATCGACTGCCAGCCCTCCCTCGGCCTGCTCACCATCAACGCGCTGGCCTGCGCCGATGCGGTGCTCATCCCGCTGGCCTGCGAGTTCTTCAGTCTGCGCGGGGTCGCGCTGCTGATGGACACCATCGAGAAGGTGCGCGACCGGCTCAACCCCGACCTGCGGTTGCTCGGCATCCTGGCCACCATGTTCGACCCGCGAACGCTGCACACCCGCGAGGTCCACCAGCGCGTGGTGGAGGCGTTCGGCGAGATCGTCTTCACGGCCGTCATCAACCGGACCATCCGGTTCCCCGAGACCACGGTGGCGGGCGAGCCGATCACGACCTGGGCCCCGGGGTCGAACGGTGCCGAGGCCTACCGGCTGCTGGCCCGCGAGGTTCTCGCCCGGTGACGTTGGTCGAGAACGATCCCTCGCCCGGGCGGACGGGGGACGGCGCCGCCCGCCCCGCGCGCTTCACCGTGCGGCTGAACAACTTCTCCGGCCCGTTCGACCTGCTGCTGCAGCTCATCGGACGCCATGAGCTCGACATCACCGAGATGGCGCTGCACAAGGTCACCGACGATTTCATCGCCCACCTCGCCGAGCTGGGCGACGACGCGGACCTCGACGAGACCACCGAGTTCCTCGTCATCGCCGCGACGCTGCTGGATCTCAAAGCCGCCCGGCTGCTGCCGGACGGCGAGGTCGCCGACCCCGAGGACCTCGCCCTGCTCGAGGCCCGCGACCTGCTGTTCGCCCGGCTGCTGCAGTACCGCGCGTACAAGCAGGTCGCGGCCCTGTTCGTCGAGCTGGAGGCGAAGGCGATGCGCCGGTTCCCGCGCTCGGTCGCGCTCGAGGACCGCTACACCGGCCTGCTGCCCGAGGTGCTGCTCGGCATGAACCCGGCGAGCTTCGCCGAGTTGGCGGCCACGGTGTTCCGGCCGAAGCCACCGCCCACCGTCGGCATCGACCACCTGCACGCCCCCGCCGTCTCGGTCGCTGAACATGCGGCGCTGCTGCGCGAGCGGCTCGCCGAGCTGGGAGAGGCGAGTTTCGCGACGCTCACCGCGGACTGCGTGGCGCCGCTCGAGGTGGTGGCGCGGTTCCTCGCGCTGCTGGAGCTCTACCGGGAGCGGAGTGTCTGGCTGGAGCAGCCCGAGGTGTTCGGCGAGCTGACAGTACGCTGGACGGGCGGTTCCACGGCGTTCCCGGACCGTCCGCCGACCGAAGACCCCGAAACCGAGCAGTGAGTCAGCTGAACAACGACCCCATCCCCGGTCGGGACGGCACCGATCCTGAGGCGCCCGGCCGCCATGCCGAACGCGCGGTGGCGCAGCCCGACGCGCTGCCCGCCCTGACCGATGACGCCGCGCTCGAGGCGGCACTGGAGGCGTTGCTGCTGGTCGTCGACGCCCCGACCGACGAGAAGGCGCTGGCCGAGGCGCTCGGCCAGCCGGTGGCCAGGGTCCGGGCCGCGGTGCGCACGCTCGCCGACGGCTACACCGCGGCGGGCCGCGGGATCGACCTGCGCCGCGCTGGTGCGGGCTGGCGGTTCTACACCCGCGACGTCCACGCGCCGTTCGTCGAGCGACTGTTGCTGAACGGCCAACGGGTCCGGCTGACCCGCGCCGCCCTGGAGACCCTCGCCGTCGTCGCCTACCGCCAGCCGGTCACCAGGGCCCGCGTGTCCGCGGTGCGCGGCGTGAACTGCGACGGCGTGCTGCGTACCCTGCTGACCCGCGGCCTCGTCGAGGAGGCCGGCGTGGACCCGCAGACCCAGGGGACGTTGTTCCGCACGACGGAGCTGTTCCTGGAGCGGCTGGGTCTGTCGTCGGTGGACGAACTGCCCCCGCTGGCGCCGCTGCTGCCAGACATCGACAGCATCGACGCGCTCGACACACTCGACGACCTGCGAGACCGATAGCGATGAATGTGATGAGTACCCAGAACCACCCCGACGGGGTTCGGCTGCAGAAGGTGCTGGCGCGCGCGGGGGTCGCCTCCCGCCGCGCCGCGGAGGAACTGATCGCCGCCGGGCGGGTCAGCGTCGACGGAGAGGTGGTCCGGGAGATGGGCCGCCGGATCGACCCCGAGACGGCCGTCGTGCACGTCGACGGCTCGCGGATCGTGCTACGCGAGGACCTCGTGTACCTGGCGCTGAACAAGCCGCGCGGCATGTTGTCCACGATGTCCGACGAGCACGGCAGACCCTGTGTCGGCGACCTGGTCGCCGACCACACCGAACGGCTCTTCCACGTCGGACGCCTCGATGCCGACACCGAGGGGCTGCTGTTGCTGACCAACGACGGCGAGCTGGGCCACCGGCTCATGCATCCGTCGTTCGAGGTGGAGAAGACCTATCTGGCCGAGGTCATGGGCCAGGTCCCGCGCGACCTCGGCCGGAGGCTGCGGGCCGGTGTGGAGCTTGAGGACGGCCCCGTGCGGGTGCATTCGTTCCAGCTGGTCGACTCGCATGCCGGCCGCTCGCTGGTGCAGATCGTGCTGCACGAGGGCCGCAAGCACATCGTGCGCAGGCTGATGGACGAGGTCGGCTATCCGGTCCAGCGGCTGGTGCGCACGGCCATCGGTGAGGTGCGGCTGGGTGATCAGCGGCCGGGCCGGATCCGGCCGCTGAACCATGCCGAGGTCGGCGCGCTCTACCGCGCGGTGGGCCTGTAGCCCGCCGCCGCCCCGGACCGACCGGTGCGGCGGGGCGACGTTCTCGCCAAGATCGGCGGTTGGGCGGCGGCGGCCGCGCTTTTCGCGGTTCGCGCCTCCCATCCGTCGATCAGGACGCCGATGACCATCACCTAAGCTGCGCGCGTGGCGGTGCGTGCGGTGCGAGGCGCGATCCAGGTCGACGCCGATACCCGGCAGGAGATCCTGGACCGCTCGGCCGAACTGGTCACCGCGGTTCTCCAGCGCAACGGGCTGACCTCCGACGACGTCATCTCGATCCTGTTCACCGCGACCCCGGACCTCACCGCGGAGTTCCCGGCGTACGCCGCGCGGTTGCTCGGGCTCACCGACGTGCCCCTGATGTGCGCCACGGAGATCGCGGTGCCGGGCGCGATGCCCCGGGTGCTGCGCCTGCTCGCCCACGTCGACACCCCACGCAACCGCGCCGAGCTGCGCCACGTCTACCTGCGCGGCGCCGCCGCGCTGCGCACGGACCTGCCCCGGTAGCTCCCACCACAACGTTATGGCTCCATAACGTCTCCCGGGGGCCGCTCCTAACGGCGTTATGGCTCCATAACGCGCTCTTGGGGCCGTGCCGGGGCCCGTGCGGCCACCAGGCACAATGAAGGGCGCGAACCGCGGCAGGCGCGGGGTATGCGGAAGGTGCCGCGGCGAACGAGCCGCGGGCCCGGGGAGGAGTCGGTGCGGTGGCCGTTCCGGGCAAGCTGCGCGGTGTCGTGGCGATGGACGGCCCCTCGGGCACCGGCAAGTCGACGGTGTCTCGCCGGCTCGCGGCGGCCTGCGGGGCCGCCTACCTCGACACCGGCGCGATGTACCGCGCCGCCACCCTCGCAGTGCTGCGCGCGGGCCTCGACGAGCAGAGCCCGGCGGCGGACATCGTCGCCGTCGCCACCGCCGCCGATGTGGAGCCGACGACCGATCCGGAGACATCCCGGATCCGGCTCGCGGGCGAGGACGTCGCGGCGGAGATCCGCGGGGTCGCGGTAACGCAGCTGGTCAGCGCCGTGTCCGCACTGCCGGCCGTGCGTGCGGCGCTCGTGCGGCGGCAGCGTGCGATCATCGCCGAGGAGCTGGGCGGTATCGGCGGGATCGTCGTCGAGGGCCGAGACATCGGCGGCGTCGTGACTCCCGACGCCGCACTCAAGGTGTACCTGACCGCGTCGGAGGAGATCAGGGCCGCGCGGCGCGGCCGCCAGGACGCCAAGGCGGGCTGGACGGCCGACCCTGCGGTCACGCTGGCCGACGTCCGTCGCCGCGACCGGCTCGACTCCACCCGCGCCACCTCCCCGCTGCACGCCGCCGCGGACGCACTCATCCTCGATACGGACGACCTGAGCGTCGACGCGGTGCTCGCCGAGCTGTTGCGGCTGGTGGCCGAGCGCGGACTGCTGACGTGAGGACGGTGCCCGCCGACCTGCCGGAGGGTGCCTCGGAGCGTCTCACCGACCTCGCCCGATGGATCGGCACCTGGTGCTTCCGGCCGGTGTTCGACGTGCGGGTGCAGCATCGGGAGCGCATCCCGGCCACCGGACCCGTGGTGCTCGTCGCGAACCACAGCTCGGCCGTGGACGGGCCGCTACTGTTCGGAGTGCTGGGGCGCCGGGCGGTGTTCCTGGTCAAGCAGGAGATGTTCGCCGGGCCGCTGGGATGGATACTGCCCCGGATCGGCCAGCTCGCGGTGCGCCGGGGTGAGCCCGACCGTCGCCCGCTGATTGCGGCGCTGGCGGTGCTGCGCGGTGGCGGTGTCGTCGGAGTGTTCCCCGAGGGCACCCGCGGCAGCGGGGACGTGGCCGCAGCGAGGCAGGGCGCGGCGTGGCTGGCGCGCACCTCGGGGGCGGTGGTACTGCCCGTGGCGTGCCGTGGCACCCGCCGCCCGGATGGGGCGCGCCGACGCCTCCGCCCGCGGGTGGACGTCCTGGTGGGGCAGCCCATGCCGGCGCCGACGGGCAGGAGCCGGACGGAGCTGGCGGCCGCCACCGAAACCATCCGCGCCGCGCTGGCCGAGATGGTCCTTGAGCTCGATGACGTACGGAGCAGCACGTGAGCAACGCTGACGATCGCGCCGCGATGGCGCAGCTGGGCATCGACCCGGCGGACTTCACCGATGCCGACGCCCCGGACGGGGCCGCAGGCCCGGGCGCCGCGGCGGACGAACTCGCGCCCGCGCCGGTGCTGGCCGTGGTCGGGCGCCCGAACGTCGGCAAGTCGACGCTGGTCAACCGGCTGCTCGGGCGCCGGGAGGCGGTCGTCCAGGACGTCCCCGGGGTGACCAGGGACCGGGTCGCCTACGACGCGCTGTGGAACGGCCGGCGGTTCACCATCGTCGACACCGGCGGCTGGGAGCCCGATGCCACCGGGTTGCAGGCCGCCGTTGCCGCGCAGGCCGACCTGGCGATGCAGACCGCCGACGCGGTGCTGCTCGTCGTCGACGCCACGGTCGGGGCGACCGCCACCGACGAGGCCGTGGCGCGGGTACTGCGGCGTTCGGACCGGCCGGTGCTGCTCGCCGCGACGAAGGTCGACAACGAGCGGCTCGTCGCCGAAACGGCCGCGCTGTGGCGGCTGGGCCTCGGCGAGCCACGCCCGGTGTCGGGCCTGCACGGTCGGGGCTCGGGCGATCTGCTCGATGCGATCCTTGAGGCGCTGCCGGAGACGCCGCGCGAGGACATCGGCCAGTCAGGCGCCGCCGGTCCGCGGCGGGTCGCGCTCGTCGGCAAGCCGAACGTCGGCAAGTCCAGCCTGCTCAACCGGCTCGCCGGGGAGACGCGGTCGGTGGTGCACGAGGTGGCGGGCACCACCGTCGACCCCGTCGACTCCCTCGTCGAGCTGGACGGCACGCTGTGGCGGTTCGTCGACACCGCGGGCCTGCGCAAGCGGGTCAAGACGGCCAGCGGCATGGAGTACTATGCCAGCCTGCGGACCCGGTCCGCGATCGAGGCCGCCGAGGTCGCCATCGTGCTGATCGACGCGAGCGAGCCGATCGCCGAGCAGGACCAGCGGGTGATCGGCATGGTCGAGGAGACGGGCCGCGCCCTCGTGCTGGCCTTCAACAAGTGGGACCTCGTCGACGAGAACCGCAGGCTGGCTCTGAAGCGCGAGCTGGATCGCGATCTGGTGCGGGTGCGCTGGGCCGAGCGGGTCAACGTCTCCGCCCTGACCGGACGCTCGGTGGCCAAGATGGCACCGGCGCTACGGACCGCGCTCGCCTCGTGGGACCAGCGGATCCCGACCGGGCAGCTCAACGGCTGGCTGGCGGACCTGCTCGCCGCGACCCCGCCGCCGGTGCGGGGCGGCAAGCAGCCCAAGGTGCTGTTCGCGACCCAGGCCCAGACCCGGCCCCCGACGTTCGTGCTGTTCACGACGGGGTTCCTGGAGGCGGGCTACCGGCGGTTTCTGGAGCGGCGGCTGCGCGAGGAGTTCGGGTTCACCGGCTCGCCCATCCGGCTGTCGGTGCGGGTGCGGGAGAAGCGCGCCCGGAAGCGCTGACGGTACCGAACGATCCGTGGTCTGCGTCACCCATTAGGCTGCTGCGCATGTCGGCCGAGGCGGGAAGGTGCCGTCCGGCCCCGGTGCGGGTGGTGCTCGCCGATGACGAGCCACTCCTGCGTGCGGGCCTGCGGACGGTGCTGGAGGCCGGCGGAACCGTGCGCGTGGTGGGCGAGGTGAGCAACGGCGACGGCCTGCTCGCCGCGGTCGACCGGCACCGGCCCGACGTCGTGCTCGTCGACATTCAGATGCCCGGCACGGATGGGCTCACCGCGCTGCGGCTGCTGTGCACCCGCGCCGACGCGCCACCCGCCGCGGTGCTGACGACGTTCGACCTCGACGACTACGTCGCCGAGGCGCTGCGCATCGGGGTGCAGGGCTTCCTGCTCAAGGACGCCGAGCCCGAATCGCTGGTCCGGGCGGTCCGCGACCTGGCCGCGGGCGGCGCCGTGCTCGACCCGCGGATCACCGCCCGGCTGCTGCCCAGGCTCGCCGCCGGTGCCGCGTCTCCCGGCCGGCGGCCACCCGGGCTCACGCTGCGGGAGAACCAGGTGCTGGGGCGGCTCGCGGCGGGGAAATCGAATGCCGTGATCGCGAGCGAGCTGGACCTCGCGGAGGCGACCGTGAAGAAGTACGTGTCCACGTTGCTGGTCAAGCTCGGGGCCGAGAACCGGGTGCAGGCCGCGCTGCTGGCCCAGAGCTGGCGGACCGGATGAACCGGCCTGTGGTCCGGATCGTCGCGACCGAGGCGGCGGCCGTGCTCGTGCCCGCGGCGGCGGTGCTGCTGGGCCGTCCCGCGTTCGGCTACTCGATCCTCGCGGGACTGGTCGGTTGCGCGCTGCTGCCGCTGCGCCGGTTGTGGCCGCCGCTCGGGGTGCTCGGCGTGCTGTGGGGCCTGGTCGGCGGGCTCGGCTGGCCGTCCGCGCTCGTCGCGCTCTACGCGTTGGGGCGGCGCAGCCGCCGGCTCCGGGACACGGTGGCCTGGCTGGTGCTCGCCGGACTGGCCGCGATCCTGCCGGTGCTGTTGATGCAGGACCTGGCCTGGTCCGACGCCGCCATCACCGTCGCGTTCGTCGCGCTGTGGGCGGGCGCGCCGGTCGCGCTGGGCCTGCTGATCAGCACCCGGGAGCGGCTCACCGCGGGCCTGCGCGACCTGGAGGCCGCCCGCGACGCGGCGCTGTGCGCGCGGGAGTCGGCGGCCAGGGCGGAGGAACGCGCCCGGATCGGACGCGAGTTCCACGACGTCGTCGGCCACCACGCCACGCTGATCGCGGTCGGTGCGGCCGCGCTCGCGGTATCCGCACCCGACGACGAGACCCGGCTGGCGGCCGCGCGGCTGCGGGTGCTGGCCAGGACCGCACTGGCCGAGATGCGCACCGCCCTCGGGTTGCTCGACGAGCCGGCGGGCCGGCCCCCGGGCGTCGCCGAGCTCGACGAGCTCGTCGCCCGCTCGCGAGTCGCCGGGATGCGGGCCGACCTGGTGCACGACGGCGAACCCGCGCAGCTGCCGCCGAGCCTGGACCGGGCCGTCTACCGCGTCGTGCAGGAGTCGCTGACCAACGCGGCGCGGCATGCGCCCGGCGCCCCGGTGCGCATCGAGCTGGGCTGGCGCGACGACACCCGGCTGCGGGTCCGGGTGCACAACGCCGGGGTCTCCCGGTCCGAACCGTGCTCGACGGCGTTCCCGAAGGGCGGCACCGGCCTGGCGGGCCTGGCCGAACGGGTGGCCGCGGTCGACGGGGAGCTGATCAGCGGTCCCGGCCCCGACGGCGGGTTCGTGGTGCAGGCGCTGCTGCCGAGGGCCGGTGCCGCGGCCGCGGTCGGGCGACGCGATCCCGCCTGAGGGGCCGGCCGGCCTCAGCCCAGCCGATCGGCCAGCTGAGCGAGCAAGCCGCGCAGCTGCGCGGCTTGCTCGGTGCCGAGCTCGTCGGCGACGGCCTGCTCGGCGGCCGTCACCTCCGGCGCCAGCCGGTCGTGCAGTCGTCTGCCGTGCTCGGAGAGGAAGACGAGCACCCGGCGGCGGTCGGCGTCGTCGACACGGCGGTAGACCAGCGCGGCCCCCACCAGCCGGTCGACGATCTTGGTCAAGGTTGGTGCCGGGACCCGCGCGTAGCCCGCGATCTCGCTCATCGGATGCCCGGCGCCGTCGGCGAGCAGTTCGAGCACGCGCCACTGGTCGAGTGTCGGCGCGCCGGTGGATTCGCGCAGCACGGTCTCGATGCGCCGGGACATCTGGTGCTGCACCTGGTGCAGCAGCAGGCCCAGCGCGGCGTCCGCGAGGGGAACGGTTCCTGGTGACACGAATGCTCCCCTCGATGCGGCGGTTCGGGCGATGACGTAGCCAGTTTGATCGTAAACACTGTCATCCGGAAGCGGATCCAGCAGGTCGGTTGACCTTCCCGGATGCGTGGCCGATCGGGCAGCACGACCGACGCTGCCGGACTCGACATTTCTCGATGACAGCCGTAATGCCGGAGGGTCACCGTGCCTACCTACTCCTACCGCTGCCCGGACTGCTCCGACTTCGATCTGGTCCGGCCCATGGCCGAGGCCGACGCACCGGCGCGGTGCCCGGGGTGCGGCCGCCCGAGTCGCCGGGTGTTCGGTGCGCCCGCGCTGCACTCCATGGACCCTCGGCAGCGCCGGGCGATGGACGCGAGCGAACGCAGCGCGGACGCACCCGAGGTCGTCAGCTCGGTGCCAGGGCGCGCTCGGCAGGCCATACCCGTGACCCGCGACCCCCGGCACGCTCGGTTACCTCGTCCCTGAGCGCAAGGAGGCGCCATGACCGGCCCCGACGCACCCTATGAGGTGCACGAGATCGCTGACTTCACCCTCGAATGCGGCGCGACGCTGCGTCCCGCGCGGGTGGCGTACCAGACCTACGGGACGCTCAACGCGGACAAGACCAACGCGATCGTCTACCCGACCTGGTACTCCGGGCGGCACTGGGACAACGAGTGGCTCATCGGGGAGGGGATGGCGCTCGACCCCGGGCAGTGGTTCGTCATCGTGCCGAACATGCTCGGCAACGGGCTCTCCTCGTCGCCGTCGAATACCCCGCCGCCGTGGGACCGGGCGCAGTTTCCGCGGATCTCCGTGCGCGACAACGTCGCGTCGCAGCACCGGCTGATCACCGAGGTGTTCGGGATCGAGACGTTGGCGCTGGTGCTCGGCTGGTCGATGGGGGCCGGGCAGACCTACCAGTGGGCGGTCAGCCACCCGGAGATGGTGCAGCGGATGCTGCCGTTCTGCGGGTCGTCGCGGACGGCGCCGCACAACCGCGTCTTCCTGGACTCGGTTCGGGCGGCGCTGACCGCCGACGCGGCGTTCGCCGGCGGATGGTACGGGCCCGACGCCCTGCCCGTGACCGGCCTGCGGGCCGCGGCGCGGGTCTACGCGGGGTGGGGGTTCTCCCAGGCGTTCTACTGGGACGAGGTGTGGCGCGAGCTCGGCTACGCCTCGCTCGAGGACTTCATCGTGGGCTTCTGGGAGGGCTTCTTCCTCGACGATCGCGACCCCAACAATCTGCTCACGATGCTCGACACGTGGTGGCGCGGCGACGTCGGCACGACGCCGGGGTTCTCCTCCACCGAGGAGGCGCTGGGCTCGATCCGGGCGCGCGCCATCGTGGCGCCGGCGGAGAAGGACCTGTACTTCCCGCCGGAGGACGAGCGGTGGGCGGTGTCCCATATGTCCAATGCCGAGCTGCGGGTGATCCCCGGAGTATGGGGCCATTTCGCCGGCGGCGGCGCGAACCCGGTGGACATCCGGTTCATCGACGCCGCGGTCGCCGATCTGCTGGCCGCGGACCCGGGCAACTGAGGATTTGGTATCGAACGATACCTACCAAAGTCCCGTGGCAGGGGAGACGGAGGACGGTGGTGCCCGGGGGCGGGATCACCGAGACTGGGTTCGCCCAGTCACCGGAGTGCTCAGCCGGTGGCGACCAGTCACTGTGTTGCCCTGTCCGCGTGTGGGGGGACACGACCGGCAGCGGGCCCGGATCCACGATGCGGTAGGCTGAACGGGCCCCACGGGGGTGGCCGGGACGTGGCGCAGCTTGGTAGCGCACTTGACTGGGGGTCAAGGGGTCGCAGGTTCAAATCCTGTCGTCCCGACGGCACGAGGGCCGGTATCCGCGATTGTCGGGTACCGGCCCTTGGTCATGTGAACTGCGGGTTTACTGTCGTGAGGTGGTCACCGGGTGATCCGCGACGTGGTGTCCGTCTGGATCTCTGACCGCCGCCGTGGCGGGGTGAGTGACTAACTGACAGCGGTGTGCTGGTTGGTTGGCGGGGGTACCCAGGGCGACGTGCGGGCGTACTCGATGGATCTGCGTGAGCGGGTGGTGGCCGGGGTCGATGCGGGGATGACCCAGCCGCAGGCGGCTGCCCGGTTCGGCGTGTCGGTGAGGACCGTGCAGCGGTATCTGGCCCGTCGGCGGGCCACCGGCGGCCTGGCCGCGACCGGGCAGCGGCACGGGCCGGAGCCGAGGAAGAAGCGGCGGCTGCACGCCTGGCTGCCGGCCCGCCTCGACGCCGCCGCCGACGCCGCCCCGGCCGAGCACGTCGCGGCCTTCGTCGCCGCGGGTGGTGAGCCGGTGTCGCTGGCGTCGATGTCGCGGGCGATCGCCAGCCTGCCGGCCGCCCCCGGCCAGGCGCGGACCCCGACGGGGCGGGCGCGGCGGCCGGGCCGGCCGCTGAAGCAACGACCCTGACCGCCACCGAACGTGACGAGGACGCGCGCGCCGCGTGGCGGGAGCGGATGGCCCCGATCGATCCGGGCCGGCTGGTGTTCGTCGAGGAGTGCGGCACGCACACCGCGATGACCCGCCGCCGGGCCCGCGCGGTGCGCGGAGAACGCGCGCACGGGGCCCTGCCGCGCAACCGTGGCCCGGTGACCACCTTGCTCGCCGGGCTGGCGCTGGCCGGGATGAGCCCGGCGATGACCGTGGAGGGCGGCACCGACACCGCGGTCTTCGCCACCTATCTCGAGTACTTCCTGCTGCCCGGCCTGCGCCCGGGGAGGGTGGTCGTGGTGGACAACGTCGGCGCGCACAACCCCGACCGGATCCGCGCGCTGGTCGAGGCCGCCGGCTGCGAGCTGGTCTTCCTGCCCGCCTACTCGCCGGACCTCTCGCCGATCGAGGAGGCCTTCAGCAAGCTCAAGGCCCTCATCCGGGCGGCCGCCGCGCGCAGCCGGGCGGCCCTGGACGCCGCGATCGCCGCCGCGCTGGACGCGGTCACCCCGGCCGACGCCGCCGGCTGGTTCACCCACGCCGGCTACCCCACCCGTCAAGCTGCCTGAAAACCGCTGTGA
>NZ_AUII01000040.1 GCF_000423625.1 Pseudonocardia asaccharolytica DSM 44247 = NBRC 16224 | reverse complement strand
CTAGCGCCTGTTTAAAAAGTGGATCTTCGTCCGTCGCCTGTGCGTGTCGGTCAGCGGAGATGAGTGAGGTCTCCGGTAGATGGATCAACGACCAAGAAGACCATCACCACCGGAGACCTCGTGGGCACCGTACTCGCGGGGGCCCGTCATGACCTCACCGACGCGCAGTGGCAGCTGCTCGAGCCGCTGCTACCTGCGGTGAGTGGGCGTGGACGGCCCCGAACCGGGACCTGGCGGCAGTTGATCGACGGGATCCGGTGGCGGGTCCGGTCCGGTACACCGTGGCGGGACGTGCCCGAACGGTACGGGTCCTGGCAGTCGATCTACGGCCTGTTTCGACGCTGGCAGCGCGACGGCACCTGGGCGGCGATCCTGGCTGGTCTGCAGCAGCTCGGAGACGCGGCGGGCCTGATCTGCTGGGACGTCTCGGTGGATTCCACCCTCGTGCGGGCGCATCAGCACGCCGCCGGCGCCCGCCGGGATCCGGCCAGCCAGGTCGAGCCGCCCGGCGCCGAGCCGGTCGACCACGCGTTGGGCCGGTCTCGGGGCGGGTGGACCACCACGCTGCATCTGGCCTGTGAGCAGGGGCGTAAGCCGCTGTCGATGGTGATCACCGCCGGGCATCGGGGAGACAGCCCGCAGTTTGTGCGGGTCCTGGAACGCATCCGGGTGCGGCGGCCGGGGCGGGGTCGGCCCCGGACCCGCCCGGACCGGGTCCTGGCCGACAAGGCGTACTCATCCCGGGCCAACCGGGCCTACCTGCGCCGCCGCGGAATCCGGGCGACCATCCCGACCAAGCGCGATCAGCAGGCCCACCGGCGCAAGCGCGGATCACGCGGCGGGCGGTCGCCACGGTTCGACCCCGACATCTACCGGCAGCGTCACGCCGTCGAAGCCAGCATCAACCTGCACAAACAGAACCGGGCAGTCGCCACCCGCTACGAAAAGCTGGCCCTGCGCTACGAAGCCACCACCCACATCGCAGGGATCAACATCTGGCTCCGCCGATTAGTAAACACGCGCTAGATGATCAGGTGGGGGAATGGTCTTCGGCGGGGCGTCTGGTCCGGGTCGATCCAGCGGGGCGGAATGAACTCCGGCAGCCCCTCGCACAGGCGCACCACCCAGCCGGAGGAATGCATCATCCGATGGTGGACCCGGCAGAGCATCACCAGGTTGTCGCGTGTGGTTTCGCCGCCGCGTTCCCACGGCCGAATGTGATGCACCTGGCACCACGACGGGGTACGTCCGCACCCGGGAAACGCGCAGCCCAGATCCCGGGCCGCGATGGCGCGGCGCAGCCCGTCGGGAATCGTGCGGGTCAGCCGCCCGACGTCCAGCGGTTGCCCGGCGCCGTTCATGACGATGGGGATGACCGCGGCGTCGCAGGCCAGCATGCGCAGTTCGGGCGGGGTGAGCGTCCCGCCGAAGTCCAGCACCGCCGACCGGGCCCGGGTCTCCAGGTCCTCCAGCCGCACCAGAACGTTCAGGTGCGGGCGGTGTCCGCCGCCCTCGGGCACGCAGCCGGCGTGGTCGAGCACATACCCGCACACCTCGGCCAGGGCCTCGGCCTGCCGCTGCGCGGTCGGGCGGTCGTCGTCACCGGTGAGCGGCGCGGCCTTCGCGTCGAGCACCGTCGCGATCGCGTCGAACAGCGCCGCGTCGTCGAAGCGGCCCTTCAGCGTGCCGCCGGGGGCGCCCCGGTGCCGGGTCAAGGTCAGCTCGTTGACCGGGGCCGGGGGCTCGTCGTCGGGTTCGGGCCCGTCGGCATCGAGCATCTCGATCAGCCGGGTGCCGTAGGCGTGCAGCTCGCTGGGGGTGTGGATCGTGGCCTTGTCGGCCAGCTCGGCCTCCGCGCCGGCCCACACCGGCGGGCTCAGCCGTCCGGCCGCCGGGGTCGCGAGGATCTTGGCGATGGTCTCGACGTGGCGCAGCGTCGCTCGCCCCTCGGCGAAGACCGCGGCGGTGGCCGGCAGCCGCGCGGGCAGCGCGGCACCGTCGAGCCCGATCCGGGGGCACACCTGCTCGGCGGCGAGCACCCGGCGACGGGCCTCGGACCGCTCCCACCCCAGCAGATCCCCGAGGGCCGCGGCGGTGGATGTGTAGCCCCTTTCGGCGAACACGCCCCGCCGCAACAGCGTGGCCACCGTGGCGACGACCAGCCGGTCCAGCCGCCGGGCCAGCCCCTCGCACAGGGTCAGCAGCGCGACCAGCGCGTCGTCGGCGGCACCGGGGCCGGCGGTGGCGTCCAGCGCGTCCAGCGCCTCGGTGGCGAGGCGGTGCACGGCGGGGAGCGGGCTGTCGGACACGACCCCAGTCTACTCGAACTGATGTTCGAGTATGGGTCGTTCGTCGCAGGTCAAAGGCACTCCGGCGCCGCCGAACGACCGCTCAACAATGCGCCGAGCGGCATCCGTCAGGCGGGGTCCGGCCTCAGCTCGGCGCCGTCGCGGCCCCAGCGCCACATCGAAGTCAGTGACGAGGCTCGATAGCCGCCGGCTCGTCGGTCGCAGCCGCTCCGCCTGCCGGTCCATCATCGGTGGCGCAGGCATCGGCATGCGCACGGTGCGATCCCACCGCGATGAAGGGCGATCGCGACGAAGGGCGGTGCACCCAGGTGCGCATTGCAAATGTTCGGCAGAAGGGTGTCGGCGGGAGGGAGTCGAGGGCAAGGGGCTCGCACCGCACCGGGCATCAGGCCGGCAACGGCTGAGCCCCTAGGGCCAGCGGCAGCAGCCGCACCGGGTCCCCGCGGGAGGGCTCGGCGCCCGGGGCGACGACGGCGAACGCGTCGGCCACCGCGGCGCCCCGCAGCATCGCCGACCCGGCGTGGCCCACGGCGTGCGCGACGCCGTCGCGGACCGACACCGGGACCAGCCGGGTGCAGTCGGGATGGGCCGTCAGGCCCGGCGCCCGCGCCTGCCCCAGCCGCGGCATCGGCTCGCCGCGCAGGCTGGCCAGCGCAGGGACGGCGAGGGTGAGGAACGCGACGAGCGCGGCGAGCGGGTTGCCCGGCAGCCCGATGACCAGACCGCCCCCGGGCAGCCGGGCGAGCGCCTGCGGATGCCCCGGCCTGCAGGCCACGCCGTCGACGACGAGCTCGGCGCCCAGCGCGGACAGCGCCGCGCGCAGATGGTCGGCGGGCCCGGCCGCCGACGACCCGGAGACCAGCACCACCTCCGCCTCGGCGGTGCGCAGGGCGTGGACGAGCAGCTGCCGCGAGTCCCGCAGGCGCACGACGCCGGTGCAGCGTCCGCCGGCCGCGGCGATCAGCCCGGGCAGCTCGTCGCAGCCCAGCGCCGCGGCCAGCCCCAGCACGGCGGGTGCGACCGCGGCGCCCGCGGGCACGACCGGCTCGCCGGGGCGGCATTCCTCCCCGGCCCGGCGGATGTGCCTGCCCGCGGTCACCGTCCCGGTCAGCCGGTCCCCGGCCAGCGTGGCGTCCTCGTCGCGCAGCACCGCCGTCGTCCGCTCCGGCAGCGCGGCCCCGGTCACCACGGCACACGCCTGCCCGTCCGCAAGCGGCGCCGACGAGGGTCCACGGCGCGGGGCCGCAGACCGCGTACCCGTCCATCGCCGAATGATCCACCTGAGGCATCGCGACCGCCGCGACCAGCGGCGTCGCCAGGACCGCTTCGAGGGCGTCGCCGAGACCGACCGGCCGCGGCGCAACCGCGGGGGCCGCCGCACGGGCCCGCTCCCGAGCCGCGTCCCAGGAGACCGGCGACGACCTCGGCACAGACTCCGGCATGATCAGTCCGGCATGCGCAGAAGTCCAGCCGCTGCGACCGCAACCGGGTCCAGCTCGTCGGCACCGTCGTCGACGTGTTTGATCAGCGCCCGGCGCATCCGTGGCTCCCAGAACAGCCGCAGATGCCCGGCCACCTCGGAGGCGGCCTCCTCGGCCGGCCGATGGCGGAACTGCGCGACGATGTCGTTCACCCGCCGGACGTGCGGTGGGACGCTCTGCGATGTCGTCTCCACGATCAGCTCCCCGCGACCGAGATCGGCTGGCGCGCCTCGTCGGCCGCCGAATGGCCGGGCGTCATCGACAGCGACACCTGCACGGCCGTGACCTTGTACTCGGGGCAGCCGGTGGCCCAGTCGGTGTTCTCGGTGGTGACGACGTTAGCCCCGGTGACGGGATGGTGGAACGTGGTGTAGCAGACCCCGACCGGCATCCGGTCGGAGACCAGCGCCCGCAGGGTCGTGCTGCCCACCCGGCTGGTGAGGCTGACCATGTCGCCGTCGCGGATGCCGCGCACCTCGGCGTCGTGCGGGTGCAGTTCCAGCAGGTCCTCGGGATGCCAGGCGACGTTGGCGGTGCGCCGGGTCTGGGCGCCCACGTTGTACTGGGTGAGGATCCGGCCGGTGGTCAGCACGAGCGGGAAGCGCCGGGTGGTCCGCTCGCTGGTCGGGACGTAGGGGGTCTCGATGAACCGGCCCTTGCCCCGCACGAACCCGTCGGCGTGCATGATCGGGGTACCGTTCGGGGCGGCCTCGGTACACGGCCACTGCACGCTGCCGACCTCGTCGAGGTGGGTAAAGGAGACCCCGGCGAACGTCGGCGTGGTGAGCGCGATCTCGTCCATGATCCGCGCGGCGTCGTCGTAGCGCATGGGGTATCCCATGGCCTGCGCGAGCTCGCAGACGATCTCCCATTCCTGCTTGCCGGTCGGGGACGGTCGCACCGGGCGCACCCGGTTGATCCGGCGCTCGGCGTTGGTGAACGTGCCGTCCTTCTCCAGGAAGGAGGTGCCGGGCAGGAAGACGTGGGCGAACTCGGCGGTCTCGTTGCAGAACAGGTCCTGCACCACGACCAGGTCCATTGCCGCCAGCGCCGCGTGCACGTGCTGGATGTTCGGGTCGGACTGGGCGATGTCCTCGCCCTGCACGAACAGCGCGCGGAACGAACCCTCGATCGCGGCGTCGAACATGTTGGGCAGCCGCAACCCCGGCTCGTCGAGCAGCTCGGTGGCCCACAGCTTCTCGTAGACCTCGCGCACGCGATCGTCGGAGACGTGCCGGTAGCCGGGCAGCTCGTGCGGGAACGAACCCATGTCGCAGGAGCCCTGCACGTTGTTCTGGCCGCGCAAGGGGTTGACCCCGACGCCCTCGCGGCCGATGTTGCCGGTGGCCATCGCGAGGTTCGCCATGCCGATGACCATGGTCGAGCCCTGGCTGTGCTCGGTGACGCCGAGCCCGTAGTAGATCGCGGCGTTGCCCCCGGTCGCATAGAGCCGGGCCGCGGCGCGCAGCTCCTCGGCGGGCACCCCGGTGATCTCCTCAACGGCTTCCGGGCTGTGCTCGGGCCGGGCTATGAAGGCCTCCCACTCGGCAAGCCCCTCGCAGCGCTGCTCGACGAACTCCCGGTCGACCAGTCCCTCGGTGACCACCACGTGCGCCATCGCGTTGACCACCGCGACGTTGGTGCCCGGCGCCAGGGCCAGATGGTGGGCGGCCTCGATGTGCGGCGAACGCACGAGGTCGATCCGTCGCGGGTCGACGACGATGAGCTCGGCTCCCTCCCGCAGCCGCCGCTTCATCCGGGACGCGAACACCGGGTGGCCGTCGGTGGGGTTCGCGCCGATCACCATGATCACGTCGGCCTTCTCGATGGACCCGAAGTCCTGGGTTCCGGCCGAGGTGCCGAAGGTCTGCTTGAGCCCGTAGCCGGTCGGCGAGTGGCAGACCCGGGCGCAGGTGTCCACGTTGTTGTTGCCGAACGCGGCCCGCACCATCTTCTGGACGACGTAGACCTCCTCGTTGGTGCAGCGGGAGGACGTGATCGCCCCGATCGAGCCGGTGCCGTGCTCGGTCTGGATCTCGGTCAGCCTGCGCGCGGTGAACCCGATCGCCTCGTCCCAGGACACCTCCCGCCATGGGTCGGCGATCGAATCGCGCACCATCGGGGTGAGCACCCGGTCGGGGTGGGTCGCATAGCCGAACGCGAACCGGCCCTTCACACAGGAATGCCCCTCGTTCGCGCCGCCGTCCGCGTAGGGCACCATCCGCACCAGCTCGTCACCGCGCAGCTCGGCCTTGAACGAACAGCCGACCCCGCAGTAGGCGCACGTGGTCAGCACAGTGCGGGTGGGCATGCCCAGCTCGATGACGGTCTTCTCCTGCAGCGCCGCGGTCGGGCAGGCCTGCACGCAGGCGCCGCAGGACACGCAGTCGGACTCCATGAACGGGACGCCCGCGCCCGCGGCGACCTTCGAGTCGAAGCCGCGGCCGTCGATGGTCAGCGCGAGCGTCCCCTGCACCTCGTCGCAGGCCCGCACGCAGCGCGAGCAGACGATGCACTTGGCAGGGTCGAAGGCGAAGTACGGGTTGGACAGGTCGATCGGCGCGTCCATGTGATTGGCGCCGGCGTCGACGCCGGCGCCGTAGCGCACCTCGCGCAGCCCGGTCACGCCCGCCATGTCCTGCAGCTCGCAGTCGCCGTTGGCCGAGCAGGTCAGGCAGTCCAGCGGGTGGTCGGAGATGTAGAGCTCCATGACGCCGCGGCGCAACGTGGCCACCCGCTCGGTCTGGGTGCGCACGACCATCCCCGGCGCGACCGGGGTGGTGCACGAGGCGGGGGTGCCGCGCGCCCCGTCGATCTCCACCAGGCACAGCCGGCAGGACCCGAACGCCTCCAGGCTGTCGGTGGCGCACAGCTTGGGGATGTCGATCCCGGCGTGCTTGGCCGCCCGCAGCACCGACGTCCCCGGCGGCACCGCGAGGGTCAGGCCGTCGATCGTCACCTCGACGGTTGCCTCGCCGGCCCGCGCCGGGGTACCGAAGTCGGGTTCCCTGAGCAGGCTCATCCGGCCGCCTCCACTCCGAAGTCCTTCGCGAAATGCCGCAGCGCACTGCGCACCGGCATCGGTGTGAGCCCGCCCATCGCGCAGAGCGAGCCGTCGGTCATGAGTTCGCACAGATCCTCGAGCAGCTCGAAGTTGGCGGCGCGGTCCTCGCCGCGGCGGATCCGGTCGATGGTCTCCACGCCGCGGACCGCGCCGACCCGGCACGGTGTGCATTTCCCGCAGGACTCCTCGGCGCAGAATTCCATCGCGAACCGCGCCATCGCGGTCATGTCCGCGGTGTCGTCGAAGACGACGACCCCGCCGTGCCCGAGCATCGCCCCGGCCTCGGCGAAGGCCTCGTAGTCCATCGGCAGGTCGAACCGGTCCGCCGGAAGGTAGGCGCCCAGCGGGCCGCCGACCTGCACCGCCTTCACCGGACGTCCCGACGCCGTGCCGTCGCCGAACGACTCCACGAGCTCGCCGAGGGTGATCCCGAAGGCCGTCTCGACGATGCCGCCCCGGCGCACATTGCCGCCGAGCTGGAACACGCTCGTGCCGCGGGAGCGCCCGGTGCCCAGCGCGGCGTACGCCGCGGCCCCGCCGGTGAGGATCGTGGGCACCGAGGCCAGCGACAGCACGTTGTTGACGACGGTCGGCTTGCCGAACAGCCCCGCGAGCGCCGGGATCGGCGGCTTGGGTCGGACCGTCCCCCGCTTGCCCTCCAGGCTCTCCAGCATCGAGGTCTCCTCGCCGCAGATGTAGGCGCCCGCCCCGACCCGCACGTGCAGCTCGAACGTCAGCTCGGAGCCGAGGATCCGCTCACCCAGCCAGCGCCGCTCGCGGGCGGTCTCGATCGCGGCGGTCATCGTCGCGACCGCGTCGGGATACTCCGAGCGAATGTAGATGTAGCCCTCGGTGGCGCCCACCGCGTGCGCGGCGATCGTCATGCCCTCGATCAGGATGAACGGGTCGCCCTCCATGAGCATCCGGTCGGCGAACGTCCCGGAGTCACCCTCGTCGGCGTTGCAGCACACGAACTTCTGGTCGGCCTGCGCGCCGAGCACGGTGCGCCACTTGACGCCGGTGGGAAAGCCCGCCCCGCCCCGGCCGCGCAAGCCGGACTCCACGACCTGTTCGACGACGTCGGCCGGGCTCAGCTCCAGCGCGGCCCGCAGCCCCGCGGTGCCGCCGTGGGCGAGGTGGTCGTCGGCCGAGCGGGGGTCGACGATCCCGACCCTGGCGAAGGTGAGCCGCTGCTGGCGGCGCATCCACGGCAGCTCCTCGACGAGACCGACGCCGAGCTCGTGCGCCGCGCCGTCGAGCAGGCCGGCCGCGACGAGCCCGTCGACGTCCTCGGGTGCGACCGGGCCGTAGCCGACCCGGCCCGCGGACGTCTCCACCTCGATCAGCGGCTCCAGCCACAGCATCCCGCGCGACCCGGTGCGCACCACCTGCACCGGCCTGCCGGCCGCGGCCGCCACCGCGGCAAGCCGTTCGGCCATCAGGTCGGCACCGACCGATCGGGCCGCCGAATCGCCGGGGACGTACACCTGGACCGGCGCACGCTCGCGCTGTGCCGACGATCCGCTCGCACGCTCGCTCATCGCGCCGCCTCCGCGAGGATCGCGTCCAACCGCGCCGGGTTCACCCGTCCGTGCAGTCGCTCGCCGACCTGCACCGTGGGGCCGAGTGCACAGTTGCCGAGGCAGAAGACCTGATCGAGGGTCACGGCGCCGTCAGCGGTGGTCTCCCCGAAGCCGACGCCCAGCCCGGCGCTGGCATGCTCGGCGAGTGCCTCGGCACCGACCGCCTGGCAGGCCTCGGCCCGGCAGATCCGCAGATGGACCCGGCCGGGACTCGTATTGCGAAAGTCGCTGTAGAAGGTGACCACCCCGTGCACCTCGGCCACCGAAAGGTTCAGAACATCGGCGAGCACCGGGAGATCCGCTTGGTCAATATGGCCGAACTCGGCCTGAACCGCGTGCAGGATGGGCAGTAGCGCACCACGCTGATCACGGAGGCCGCTCGCGACGGCGCGCACGCGCTCGGCGCGAGCGGCCCGTTCGCCAGCCTCGACAGTCATGGCCGTAACTGTGCCGATCCGGACACTGCCCGGTCAAAGCAGAATTCATTATCCCCCCATTAACGGCGCTTATCACCGGGCTCTTCCCCAATTGTGGGGGATGCGGAGTATCGTGGGTTGTCCTTGCGAGGGCGCGGCCCGCGTATTTGGTGTATCGACGGTCGCGGCGTGGACAGGATTGAGCGGCCACTCGAACGGACACTCCCACAGCGGAGCCGGGTAACCGGCACCGTCCGCATCACGACGCGACAGAGGAGCGAAGCGATGGGTCGCTTGACCAGCCGCCGGCCGGTGCTGCGCCTCGGCCCGGAGGGAGAGCGTCGCAGGCTCGACAGCCTCGCCGCCGAGGAACCTCTGGAGATCAGGGTCGGCGGGCGGCCGCTGTCGGTCACCATGCGGACACCGGGCCACGACGTCGAGCTGGCGCACGGCTTCCTGCTCACCGAGGGGGTCCTCGGCGCGGCCCGGGACGTCGCCGTCGCCCGATACTGCGACTCGGTGGACACCGAAGGGCGTAACACCTACAACGTTCTCGACGTGGCCCTCGCCCCGGGGGTCGAACCACCCGACGCCTCGCTGGAGCGCAGCTTCTACACGACCTCCTCGTGCGGGGTGTGCGGGAAGGCCTCGCTGGACGCCGTCCGGCTCAAGACCCGGTTCTCCCCCGCCGCCGATCCGCTCGAGGTGGCCTGCTCGACCCTGGCCGGCCTGCCCACCGCGTTGCGCACCGCCCAGCGGGTGTTCGACAGCACCGGCGGGCTGCATGCCGCGGGACTGTTCACCGGCACAGGCGAGCTGCTCGTCGCCCGCGAGGACGTCGGCAGGCACAACGCCGTGGACAAGGTGCTGGGCTGGGCGCTGCTGAACGACCGCGTGCCGGCCGGGCGGACCGTGCTCCTGGTGTCCGGGCGGGCGTCGTTCGAGCTGACCCAGAAGGCGGTGATGGCCGGGGTGCCGGTGCTGGCCGCCGTGTCCGCGCCGTCGTCGCTGGCCGTGGAACTGGCCGAGGAGTCCGGGGTGACACTGGTCGGGTTCCTCCGCGCCGGCACCATGAACGTCTACACCCACGCCGAGCGGATCAACCGGGCCGGCTGATCAGCTCGACGTCTCCGGTACAGCCGTCGAGGATCGCCGCCTTGGCGAGCAGTTCGGCGTGTTCGGCGGCGGGGTCGGAGCTCCAGGTGATACCACCGCCGGTCCCGTAGACGGCGGCGCCGCCGGCGGCCCGGTCGGCGACGACGGTCCGGATGGCCACGCTGAACCGGGCCCGTATCGGCGCGTCCGGCGGGCCGACCACCCCGACCGCTCCACAGTAGACTCCACGGGGCTCGGGCTCCAGCTCGTCGATCAGCTGCATCGTGCGCCGCTTGGGGGCGCCGGTGATCGACCCGCAGGGGAACAGCGCCCGCAGGACGTCGATCAGGCCGACCTCGGGCCGCAACCGCGCGGTGACGTCGGAGGTCAGCTGGAGCACCGTCGGGTATCGCTCCAGCCGGCACAGCGCGGGCACCGAGACGCTGCCGGTCTCGGCGACGCGGGCGGCGTCGTTGCGCATCAGGTCCACGATCATGACGTTCTCGGCCCGCTCCTTCGGGCTCGTCCGGAGCGCCTCGCCGAGGGCGTGGTCCTGCGCGGGCGAGCGTCCGCGGCGGGCGGTGCCCTTCATCGGCCGCATCAGCAGCCGGTCCCCGGCGATCTCGAAGAACAGCTCGGGGCTGGCGCTGGCGATCACCCATCGGCCCAGGTCGAGATAGGCATTATGCGATCCGCCCTGGGCCGGCGCCAGATCCGCGTACAGGCCGGTGAGGTCGCCCTCGACCCGGGAGTGCAGGCGGACGGTCAGGTTGCACTGGTAGGTCTCACCCGCGGCGATCTTCGCCCGGACCGCGCCGACCGCCCGGGCGTGCTGCTGCGGGGTCCACGCGGGGCGCCACGGTTGTGCGCGGTAACGGCCCGCGGCGCCCTGCGCGATGGGCGGCACCGATACCGGTGCGGCGCCCAGGCCGAACCAGGCCAGCGGCAGTCCCTCGGGCGCGGGCCGGCTCGGCAGCGCCGGGTCGAGCGCGCCCGCCGCCTCGTAGGCGAGGTAGCCGAACGCCCACGACCCCGCGGCGGTGGCCCGCTCCACCTCGGCGAGCACGTCGAGGATCTCGGCGGGCCGCTCGGCGACCAGCACCCGCGACGGCCGTGCGAAGCGCAGCCCGCCGCCCGCGCGCAGGTCGTCGAACCGGGCCCATGGCCCAGTGCCGACGATCTGCGCCGGCGAACTACGGCTGGTCGGCACCGTGCCGGGCGCGGGCTGCGGCCAGCGTGTTGACCAGCAGCATCGCGATCGTCATCGGCCCGACCCCGCCGGGGACCGGGGTGATCAGGCCCGCGACCTCCGCCGCCTTGTCGTAGTCGACGTCGCCGCGCAGGCCGCGCTCGCCGCGATGGATACCCACGTCGATGACGGTCGCGCCCGGGCGGACGGCGTCGCCGTCGATGATGCCCGGGACACCGGCCGCGACCACGAGCACGTCGGCGCTCCGGCAGATCCCGGCGAGGTCTCTGGTCCGCGAATGGCAGACGGTCACGGTCGCGTTGCGCTCCAGCAGTAGCTGCGCCATCGGCTTGCCCACCAGCACCGACCGCCCGACGACGACGGCCTGCGCGCCCTCCAGCGCCACCGCGTACTCGTCGAGCAGCCGGATGACCCCCGACGGGGTGCACGGGCGCAGGCCGGGACGGCCCTGGGCGAGCAGCCCGGCGTTGGCGATGGTCAGGCCGTCGACGTCCTTGGCGGGCGGGATGCGGGCGAGGATGGCCTCGGCGTCCAGCTGCGCCGGGGCGGGCAGCTGCACCAGGATCCCGGAGACCTCGTCGGCGGCGGCGAGCTCGTCGATCAGGTCGGTGACCTGCGCCTGGCTCGCCTCGGCGGGCAGCTGCCGGTGCAGATCGCGCATCCCGGCCGCGACGCAGGCCCGGCGCTTGTTGCGCACGTAGACCTCCGAAGCGGGGTCGGCGCCGATGAGCACGGTCGCCAGCCCCGGCGTCATCCCGGTGGTCTCCGCCATGGCGGCCACCCCGGCGGCGACTTCGTCGCGTACCCGGCGGGCCAACGACGTCCCGTCTATCACTTTTGCAGTCATCGCCGACCCCTGGAAAAGCTGGAAGAGTTGGTCATGGCGTTGCCATCGAGACCGGTTCGCCGCCCGGCACGGGGGCGCGAAGGCCGAACCGGTCGATACCCACGGAGTCGTCGAGCGAACCGTCCCGCGACGGTGTGCCCTCGAGCCAGGCGGCCCGCAGCGTGTTGGCGAGCAGCCAGATGTCGGTGATCGGCCCGACTCCGCCCGGGACCGGCGAGACGGCCTCGGCTCTCGCCGCCACACTCACGAAGTCGAGGTCGCCGACCAGCCGGAGCGTGCCGTCCACCGGGTCGGTGACGGCGTTGATGCCGACGTCGATCGCGATCACACCCTCCTTGACATGTTCACCGGTCACCAGCCCGGGCACCCCGGCGGCCACGATGAGGATGTCAGCCCGCCTGGTGCAGTCGTAGAGCAGCCCCGCCCGGTGGCTGTGCTCGTCGCAGCTGAGCACAGTGGCGTTGCGTTCCAGGCCGAGCAGGACCGCGGGGGTTCCGACGCTCGCCGACCGCCCGATGACGACGAGCGTGCTCGCGGCGTAGGTCTGCGCGGGGTCGCGGCCGGACTCGATGAGGTAGCGGTCGAGCATGTGGAACACCGCGGCCGGGGTGGAGGGCACGAACCGGGGCCGCCGCAGCGCGAGCAGGCCGGAGTTGACCGGATGGACGGCCTCGATGTCCTTGCCGGGGTCCAGCACGCGGTACAGGGTCGCCTCGCTGACCTGGGGCGGGAGTGGGCGCAGGATCAGGATGCCGGAAATCCGCGGGTCGGCCGCGAGCTTCCCGACCGCGGCGACCGCGTCCGCCTCCTCGACGTCGGCCGCCAGCAGCTCCTGCACGTAGTGACACCCCAGCCGGGTGGCCAGCCTTCGCACCCGGCGTTCGTAGGCATGTGCGGGATAGCTGTCACCGACGATCACGGTCGCGAGGCCGGGCCGGACGTCCCGTACCCCGAGCCGCTGCACAGCGTCGGCCACCTGCTCGTACAGGTCATCGGCATACGATCGACCGTCGATCACGCGCGCGTTGATGGTCCTCGACCTCCTCGAGATGCGGGCGTCCGGCGCGACATCGCAGACCCGGCAGCCGGATCAGAACAGGCCGACGGTCTGCCCGTGCTCGTCGATGTCGATGTGAGCGGCGGCGGGGTCGGAACCGAGGCCCGGCATGGTCCGCATCTCGCCACAGATCGGGTAGACGAAGCCCGCGCCGACCGAGGCCCGCACCTCGCGGACCGGCAGCGTCCAGCCGGTGGGTGCGCCCTTCAGCGTCGGGTCCGACGAGAGCGAGAGGTGGGTCTTGGCCATGCAGATGGGCAGCTGGCCGAATCCCGCCTTGCGATAGGTCTCCAGCGACGCCTTCGCCTGCGGCGAGTAGGTCACCCCGTCCGCGCCGTACACCTTGGTGGCGATCGTCTCGATCTTCTCCGGCAGGGTGGCCTCGTCCGGGTAGAGCAGCCGGAACTGCGACGGCTCGGCGGCCGCCTCGGCGACAGCCTCGGCCAGCTCGGCCGCGCCCGCGCCACCCTCGGCGAAGTGCGTGGATACCGCACAGCGAGCGCCCATCTCGGCCGCGATCTCCTCGATCACCCGGTACTCCGACCGGTGGTCGGTGGGGAAGGCGTTGATCGCCACCACCGGCGAGACGCCGTGCAGCCGCATGTTGTCGATTTGCTTGCGCAGGTTCGCCGCGCCCGTGGCGACGTCGTCGGGGTTCTCGTCGAACAGCTCCGGAGGCAGCGGACGGCCCGCCACGATGCGGTACTTGCCGGAGTGCGCCTTGAGCGCGCGGACGGTCGCGACGACGACCCCGGCGTCCGGGGCCTGGCCCGAGGTCCGGCACTTGATGTTGAAGAACCGCTCCGCGCCCATGTCCGCGCCGAACCCGGCCTCGGTGACGACGAACTCGCCCGCGTGCAACGCGATCAGGTCGGCCACCACCGAGGAGTTGCCGGTGGCGATGTTGCCGAACGGTCCGCAGTGCACCAGCGCCGGGGTGTTCTCACACGTCTGCAGCAGGTTCGGCTTGATCGCCTCCCTGAGCAGGACGGTCATCACGCCGGCGGCCCGCAGCGCTTCGGCGGTCACCGGCTCACCGTCGTGGGTGTAGCCGACGACGATCCGGCCGAGGCGGCTCCGCAGGTCGTCGAGGCCGGTGGTCAGCGCCAGCGTGGCCATGACCTCCGACGCAGCGGTGATGTCGAAGCCGGTCTGGCGGGTGACGCCGTCGGCGCGACCGCCCAGCCCGATGACGATGTTGCGCAGCGCGCGGTCGTTGACGTCCAGCACCCGGCGCCAGGTGATGTTGTCCGGGTCCAGGCCGAGCTGGTTGCCGTGGAACAGGTGGCTGTCCACCATCGCGGCGAGCTGGTTGTGCGCGGCGGTCACCGCGTGCATATCGCCGGTCAGGTGCAGGTTCAGCTTCTCCATCGGCAGAACCTGGCTATATCCGCCGCCGGCCGCACCGCCCTTGATCCCCAGCGCCGGTCCCATCGAGGCCTGCCGGATCGCGACGACCGCGGGCTTGCCGATGCGGGTGAGTCCCTGCCCCAGCCCGACGGTCGTGGTGGTCTTGCCTTCCCCCAGCGGGGTCGGGGTGATCGCGCTGACCACGACGTACTTGGCTCGGGGCCGGTCCGCGAGCTCCTCGATCGCGTCCAGGCTGATCTTCATGACGTTCCGGCCGTAGGGCTCGAGGAGGTGGCTACCCAGGCCCATGGCGCCGGCCACGTCCTCGATAGGCTTCAGCGACGCCTTCTGGGCGATGTCGAGATTGCTCGGTACTGCCATTCTGGAGACTCCTCATGCATGGGGCCAACGATCCCTCGAACGGCGTCCGCCCACCCAGGACTGGTCGATGCGCAAAGCTTTCACGCCGTCCGCGGTGCACGACTGAAAAATATGGATCAGATCCCACATGAAGCACCAGGTCCAGCGTTCCACGAATTTACCGGGCGGGCGGTGTGACGCGCCTGAAGAATGCCATCTGAACGGACGATCAGCTAGTGGAGCACCGATAATGCCGTCATGCGTGACTGCTATCACCTCCACGCGGCGGGCCGCCACCTCGGACGCTACCCGTCACCGTCGTGTCGCGCCGCACGACTTGCACAACTCCTTGCCGATGAGACAAAGTGACGTTGTCGTGAAGGCAAGGCGGGGATGAGGGTGACCAGCACCGAACAGCGGCTCACCGTGGTGCCCGACCGACTGCACGCGGCACGCGCCCGTCGCGGCTGGACGTTGCATCAGGCGGCCGCCCGCTGCGGGCTGTCCGCCGCGCATCTCTCGCGCCTGGAATCCGGGGCCCGCCTGCCGTCCGTCTCGGCACTCCTCCAGCTGGCCGACGCCTACGCTGTACCCGTCGCGAGGCTGCTCGGCGACGACTCGCCGCACGCGGCCGATCCGGCCGCGGTCCTGCGCGGCGCCGAGGTCCGCGTAGTCGCGGGCGACGGGATGAGCTGCGCGTCCCTGACCGCAGCGCTGCCGTCCCCGCTGATCCAGGCCCTGCGCGTCACGGTCCACCCGGACCGGGAGCGAGCCGGTTTCGCCCGCCATCCCGGGGAGGAATGGCTGTATGCCCTGTCCGGCCTGCTGTGGCTGGACCTCGACGACGACCGGGAGCTGCTCGCCGCGGGGGATGTCGCGCATTTCGACGCGGGACGGGCGCACCGCCTCGGCGCCGCGGACGGTTCGCCGGCGACGGCGCTCCTGGTGGTCGCCGCCAGCCGGACCGAGCTGGCGGGGATGCATCGATGACCCCGCCGATCGAGCTCGCCACGGTCCGGGCCGTGCGGGTGGGCAGGCCGCGCGAGCTGACGGACGAGCAGGGGCGGAGCTGGCACAGCGCGTTCCTCAAGGACCCGGCCAAGGGGCCTGTCGCGCTCGGGTTCGACGGACTGGCCGGCGATGAGCAGGCCGACCTGCGGGTGCACGGCGGGCCGGACAAGGCGGTATGCGTCTATCCCCTGCTGCGGCTCGCCGAGTGGGAGCGCGAGCTCGACGTCGGCCCGCTGGGCGCGGGTGCGTTCGGGGAGAACTTCTCGGTCGATCGCATCACCGAGGCCGAGGTCTGCATCGGCGATGTATGGGAGGTCGGCGGCAGCGTCGTCCAGGTGTCCCAGCCGCGCGGCCCGTGCTGGAAGCTGGCCCGCCGATGGGCGATCAAGGACCTGGCCGTCCGGTTTCAGCGGACCGGTCACACGGGCTGGTACCTGCGGGTGCTGCAGCCCGGGTTGATCCACAGTGGTCAGGCCGTGCGGCTGCTGCGCCGACCCCATCCCGACTGGACGGTGCTGCGCGCGAACCGCGTGCACTACGGCGACGACAGCGAGGAGAAGGCGGCGCTGGCCTCCTGCCCGGAACTTGGCCGGAGCTGGCGCACCAAGCTCGCCGCCGGCGCCGCGGACCCGGCGGCTGTGAGCTCGAGCTCGCAGCACCGGCGCCTGTTCGGCCCGTCGGGCGGCGGGCACCTCTGATCCGCAGGCCCCGGAACGCGGCGGTCCGGGGTCATACCGTCTGCGTTATGACCTCATCCGATACGTGGCACTAGCGATTCGGTCACATTCGCTGGCACCGTATCGACCCGGCGGATGACCCCACCCTCCGACCGGCCCGGCCGCCCGCGGTCTTCGGCTCGTCATCGGATTCCTCAGTATCCCACCGTGTGCTCCCGGTACCAGGATGGCACCGGATGAGCGGGCGATGCGTGGGCGGAGCCACCGCTGCCATAGCTCGCTGCCCGGGAATGCCGTCCATCGCTCCGGCCCACCACTTCGAGCGAGTGGCGACGAAGGCCGCCCTGACCCGCACATATCCGACCGATGCGAGGGAATTTCAGTAGCGTTCCACGTGAACAGAGAGGTTCACCGCATGACGACCGATAAAACGCCAGTGGCCTCGACGATCAAAGGCACCACCACCTCGCCCAAGGTGCCATTGAAGCAGTCCATTCTCGTCGCGCTGGCGGCGGGACTGGGCTACGGGTTCGACTCCTACGCGGTCAACATCTACGGCCTGGTCCTGCCCGGGATCCAGGCAAGTCTCGACGTGAGCCTCACCGTGATGGGGATCATCGGTTCGATCTTCCTCGTCGGCTACACGGTGGGGACCATCGGGTTCGGCATCGCGGCGGACCGATACGGCCGGAAGGACACGCTCGGCATCTCGATCCTGGTCTACGGCATCTCGACGTCGCTGGCCGGGCTCACCTCGAACCTCTATCTCTTCACCGGCCTCCGCTTTCTGACCGGCGTCGGAGGTGCCGGTGAGCTCGCCGTCGGCGCCCCCTACACCGCGGAGATGTTCCCGGCGAAGGCCCGCTGCATCGGGACCGGCGGCATCATGTTCTCGCTGTACTCGGCCGGCTACATCCTGGCCGCCGCGACGGCGCTCGTCGTCGTACCGCGTTGGGGCTGGGAACTGACGTTCGTCGTGGCGATCGTGCCCGCGCTGCTGCTCTTCGCCTTCCGCAAGTCCCTCCAGGAGTCGGCGCGGTTCACGGTCGCGAAGGCGCAGGCCAGGGTGAACGCCGCGAGCGCGGGGGCGCCGAAGAAGATGAAGATCTGGGCGATCCCGGCGGCCCGCAAGCGCATCTACCTCGGCTGGCTGATCTACAGCGCGAACGCCTTCGGCTACTGGGGAATGACGGTCTTCCTGACCACGTACATGGTCGAGAAGTTCGGCGCCAGCCCAACCGAGGCGATCATGTGGGCGATGATCTTCTACGTCGTCCAGTTCGTTCTGTGCTATGTCGGAGCCGGGCTGGCCGACCTGTTCGGACGGCGGCCGACGGCGATCGCCGGCGCGCTCATGATGATGACCTTCACGGTGCTGGGCGCGACCAGTGAGGACTTCTCGACCTATGTCATCTTCGGCGCGCTGACGATCGGCCTGCTGGGCTGGCTCTGGTCGATCGGGGACACCTACATCTCAGAGCTTTTCCCCACCGAGATCCGCGGGACCGGCTTCGCGATCTCCGTCGGCGGTGGGCGGGTGGTGTCGATCGCAGCGCCGTTCGTGATCGGATGGGCGATCTCCGCATACGGGCCGTCGATCCCGTACCTTGCCATGGCGGGTCTGTGGCTCCTGACCATCGTCGGGTACGTCCTCGGGCCGGAGACCGCGAAGAAGGAGCTGGAGGAGACCGGCGTGCTGACCTGAGACGCGGGACGCGAGGCTGTTCGCGCCGGGGCCTACCGGACGTGGCGCGGCGGCACGACCCGCCCCGGCGCCGGGAGCGGAGAGTGGGAGATTTCCGATGGACGTGCTGGATCTGCTGCTCGGATCCTCACCCGCGATCGGGCTGGCCGCCGTGGCCGTGACGATCATCGCAGGTTTCGTGCAGGGCGTCACCGGACTGGGATTCGCCGCCGTCTTCACGCCGCTGATCGTGCTCATCGCTCCGCAACCGCAGCAGGTGGTGGTGCTCTCGCTGTTTCTCGGCGCGGTGCTGAGCCTCGGCATCGCCGTGCAGAGCCGGCATGACCTGCGGCTTCCGCGGTGCTGGCCGCTGCTGGTGGGCGGGGTCCTGGGCACCCCGGTCGGTATCGCGGTGCTCATGGTCCTGCCGGCCCGGATGCTGATGCAGAGCATCGCGGTGCTGGCGCTCCTGGTCGCGGCGACCAGCCTCGTCGGGCTGCCGGGACCGATCCGGCGCGAGCCCGCGGCGGTGGCGGTCGCCGGGCTGTTCGGAGGTTTCCTCAACGGGAGCACCAGCCTGGGCGGCCTGCCGCCCGCACTGCTCGTCTCGATCCAGCGGTGGCCGACCGCGGACGGGCGCGCCGCGCTCGTCGTCTTCAACCTGGTCAGCTACGTGCTCGCGCTGGTGTCGGCGGCGGTCACGGGGACGGCCATGGCCGACCTCGTCCTGGGCGGTCTGTGGCTGCTTCCCGCGGCCGCCCTCGGGGCGCTGCTCGGGACCTGCGCGGCCCGGCGACTGTCCGCCGCGGCGTTCCGCATGGCGCTCGTCGGCATCATCGGGGTATCCGGCGTGGCCGGCCTGATCACCTCGCTGCGGGCGTGACCGGCGCCAGGGGCGAGATGCCGGGCCCTCGCCCCGTCGGCTTCAGAACTCGGACCCGGCGGCCATGGCGATCGGCCGCGGCGGAATCGGCATCGGCATCGGCATCGGCATCGGTACCACCTTGCCACCGGACGGCACGGGATCGGAATGGCCACCCGGGCCCGGCCTGGCCGCGGCACGCTGCTCGCGCGCGGCGAGCTCGAGCAGCGCCCTGGCCGGCGCCCCCAGTTCGGAGCGCTTGTCCCACACCGCCCACAGTCTGCGGGTCAGCTTGATGCCGGCCACCGGGACCCGGACCAGCCTGCCCTCGTCGATCTCTCGCGCCGTGGCCAGCCTGCTGAGCACGCCGGCGCCCGCACCCTCGGCGACCGCCTCCTTGATCGCGGTGGTCGACGGGAACTCGATGTAGGCGCTGTCCCGCCACAGCTCCCCGAGCCCCTGCCGCAGAACCTGGCGGGTCCCCGAGCCCTGCTCGCGCAGCACGAGCCGGCCGACCGCGAGCTCGGCGGGGCTCAACGGCACCTGGCGGTGCGCCCACGGATGATCCGGGGAGACCACCACCACCAGCTCGTCATGGCCGACGACCCGCTGGTGCAGGTCAGGATGGCGGCCGCGGATCCCCACGAAGCCCAGGTCGATCTTGCCGGACCTAGCGTTCTCGAGGACGGTCCGGGCGTCATTGGCCTGCACACAGACCGAGACGTCCGACAGTTGCGCACGCAGCCCCGTCACCCAGCGGGGGACGAGGTACTCGGCCGTCGTGAGGCAGGCGGAAATGCGCAGCGAACCGGATCCTCGATCGGTCAGGATGGCACTGCACTCCATGAGCTGGGAGACGGCATCGACCGCGCTCTGGGCCCATTTGGCCAGCGCGATACCGGCCGGGGTGAACTGCGAGCCGGACGGGGACCGTTCGAGCAGCCGCAAGCCGAGCCTGCGCTCCATGGCCCGGATGCGGACGCTCGCCGCGGGCTGGGAGACACCGTGCTCCTTGGCCGCCTTCCCGAGACTCCCCAGGCGGTTCACCGAAAGCAGCAGGTCGAGGTCTGCGAGTTGAGGTGCGGCGGGGTGCAGTGCCATGACGTACCCTCCCGAGCTGGCTCACGACATCGGCATCGGCCACCTGGACGGGCCGCCATCCGCCGCAGCTAGCGTGCGACTGTGACGATGCCGACATCGTCCAGATGCTGCGTTCAGACAAACATCGTCACACCTTGCATGGAAGAGGCGTCGAGCCGCCAGTTCGGCACGCTCCGCGTGCAATTCTGCACAAAGCCATGTCAGGCGGGTCGTACCGGCACAATCGCGCGGTCACGACTGACTACCGAGGTTAGCCTAACCAATCACTCGGTACCCGTAAATACGGAACAAGCGGCAGCCGAACCGCCAGGCCCCAGGCATCGCGCCGTGGCCTACGCTCGGCCGTCCCATCGTTGAGCGACCCGCTGCGGCCCCGCTCGACGACGCGCAGGGAATGCGAGGACGATGAGCCGAGTACGCGCCGATGACCTGCTCTACCTTCTCGCGCTCGCCCGGACCGGACGGATGGCGGATGCGGCGCAACGGCTGGGCGTCGAACACACCACGGTCTCGCGACGGGTCGCGGCGCTGGAGAAGGCGCTCGGGCGCCGGCTGGTGGACCGCACCACCCGCGGCTGTCTCCTGACCGACGACGGCGAGCGGCTGATCGCCCACGCCGAGAAGATCGAGTCAGCGCTGCACGGCGTGGACCAGCTCGCGGTGAGCCCACGCAGCGTGAGCCTCGGCGGGACCATCCGCATCGCCTCCACCGACGGCATCGGGAGCACGGTGATCGCCGAGGCTCTCGTCGAGCTGCGACGAGCCCACCCGCGTCTGGAGATCGAGCTGACGACGGCGCTGCGCAGGTTCGACGTCACATCGAAGGACTACGACGTCGCGATCACCGTGCAGCGATTACCGAGCCAGCGTCTCGCCGTCATGCCGCTGACCGACTACTCGCTCGGCCTGTACGCGACGCGCCGGTATCTCGAGACGCATCCGCCGGTCCGGCAGCGCGAGGATCTCGAGAACCATTCCCTGGCCTGGTACATCGACTCGTTGCTCGACATCCCCGAACTCGACGTGTTCGATGCCAGCGTCATCTCCCGGCGTCGCGCGATGCGCAGTTCGAGCATCTTCGGCCAGGTCAGCTTCGTCAAGGCCGGCGGCGGCATCGGGTTGCTGCCCAAGTACCTGGCGATCGAGCACCCGGAACTCGAACGGGTCCTCGCCGACGACGTGTCGGTCCGGCTCACGTTCTGGCTGGTCGCTCGCAAGCAGTCACTTGCGCTGGCTCGGGTGCAGGCGGCGGTGGATTGCCTGACCATCTACGTCGCCTCGATCCAGGATCGTTTCCTGTTCTGAGCAGGCACAGCAGCCCACGGGCCACCGCGACCCGCCAGCGGGAGATGCCGGCCGGTTATGACGCCATTGGACATGGCCCACTACCGGCTCGGACAACGCGCTGGCACCGTACCGGGACAAGGGAAACGGTCCCTCAAATGGTACGGCGACGCCCTGGCGCGGCTCCCGATCTCACATGATCCGGAGCAGAGCGCCGAATCATGTGCGGAATGTCCGGCACAGGATTGAGGCATGGCCAGCTGACGACGGAATCGAGGAGCATAGCAGATGGCGACGGTTGTCCGGGCTCGCCCGCTGGTAGCGCAAGCGCAATCGACCGCGTTGAACATTATTGACACCGATGTGCACGAGCGGGCCGAGATGCACGCATTGTTGCCGTATCTGGCCCCGGAGTGGCGCAAGTACATCACCGATTTCGGGTGGCAACCGGAGCGGTTGTTGCCGTTCGCACAGTTCGCGACCGGGGGGCTGGACCGGCAGGACGCGAAGCTGCCGGACGGGCGGCCCGGGGGGTCGGACCTTTCACTGCTGCGGTCCCAGCTCCTGGATGAGTACGACATCGACTACGCGGTGCTCACCGGGTGGCTGGACGCCTCGGCGTTGCACCCGGGCTGGAGCGAGTTCAAGACCGCGCTGATGTCGGCCTACAACGACTGGCAGCTGGAGACGTGGGTGGAACGGGAGCCGCGGCTGCTGGGGTCGGTACACGTCAACGCCCACGATCCGGTCGGCGCCGCGCGCGAGATCGACCGGATCGGTTCGCACCCGAAGATGATGCAGGTGGTGCTCTACTTCGGGGACAAGGCCTTCGGCGACCCCTACTACCACCCGATCTTCGAGGCGGCCGTGCGGAACAACCTGCCGGTCGGGATGCACCACAGCGAGAACTCGCCGACCGCGCTCGGCTTCCACCGCTACTTCATCGAATGGCACACCCTGGTCCCACAGGTGTTCATGTCCGAGATGGTCAGCCTGATCTTCAACGGCGTGTTCGACAAGTACCCCGAGCTGAAGGTCATCATGATCGAGGGCGGTACCACCTATGTGCCGCACCTGATGTCACGGGCCGACCAGCAGTACAAGGAGCTGCGCTCGGAGGTGCCCTGGGTGAAGCGGATGCCCAGCGACATCATCCGCGAGCATTTCCGCTTCGCCACCCAGCCGACCGAGGAGATGAGCGCAAAGCAGTTCCTGGCGATGATCGATGCGGTCGGCTCGGAGGACCTGTTCTGCTTCTCCACCGACTACCCGCACTGGGACTTCGACTCCCCCGTGGAGGCACTGCCGGCCGGACTCCCCGAATCGCTGCAGCGCAAGATCTTCTATCAGAACGCCCAGAACCTCTACCCCAAGATGCCCGCCCTCAAACCCCGGTAGAGCTCGGATTCAGCCCGTAACCGCCATCGACATAGGGAATACGCCGTGAAACAAGTTGTGTGTCACAAGGACGACCTCGGCCCCGGCCAGATGACAGGTGCGCAGCTGGGCCCCATCCGGGTCGTGGTCATCCGGGCGAAGGACGGCTCATTGCACGCCCTCGCCGCGAAATGCCTGCACCAGGGCGGCCCGCTCGACCAGGGCCGGCTCTACGATCACACGCTCACCACCGACGACGTCGGCCGGTACGCGATGGACGCCGACCGCGAGATCATCAAGTGTCCATGGCACGGCTATGAGTACGACATCAGGACCGGTGCGACCGTGTTCGACGAGACCCGATGCCTCCAGACGTTCGCCACCCGCGAGGAGGGCGACCAGATCACCGTGGAGCTCGAGCCGCCGGGCGCTGCCGCCGCTTCGGCGTGATCGCGGGCCGACCGCACGACCTGTCGTCGGCAGGCCGCCCCGCATCGACCCGCACGCCCGGGCCGGGGCGGACGACGGCCTGCCGACCCACCGTCACCGACGACTCGAACGGGAGCAACACGAGATGGCCACCGAAGAGATTCGGCAGAAGCTCAAGAAGATCACGATCCCGGTGCTCGACGAGAAGCGGCGAACCGGCGACCCGATCGTTCAGATGGCGATCTACGACTATCGCTCGGCGGTCATCGCCGACCGGATCGGCGGGGTCGACATTCTGTGTGTCTCGGATACCGGTGGCATGATCCTCTTCGGTCACCCCACCACCACCTCGGTCACGTTCGACGAGGTGATGAGTATGACCAAGGCGGTGGCCCGGGGCTCGAAGTACGGGCTGCGCATGGTCGACATGCCGTTCTGGAGCTTCCACGTCTCCCCGGAGCAGGCCGTCGACAACGCCGGCCGGTTCGTGTCCGAGGGCGGCGCCGAGGTCATGAAGTGCGAGGGCAACCAGCACCACGCGGCCAATATCGAGGCCATCGTCAAGGCGGGTATCCCGGTGCAGGGCCATATCGGCGTGACGCCGATGCGCATCCCGCAGATCGGCGGGTTCCGGGCTCAGGGCAAGACCGCCGACCGGGCCAAGGAGCTCGTCGATGACGCCTGGGCCATGGTCGACGCCGGCTGCTTCTCGATCCTGTGCGAGGTCGTGACCGACGAGGTCGCCGCCTATCTGGCCGAGACCCTCCCGGTTCCGGTCATCTCGCTGGGCGCCGGCAACCGGGCCGACGGCGTGCACATCATCACCAGCGACCTGTTCCACATGTACGAGGAGCACACCCCGCGGCATTCGAAGGTCTACTTCGACATCATTCCGGTGTTCGAGAAGGTCTTCCGCGACTACCGTGACGAGGTCCGGGAACGCGTGTACCCCGGCCCCGAGCACACGGTGTTCATGAAGGAAGAGGAACGCAACAAGTTCTACGACCTCGTTGAAGCGGACGGGCGGGCACCGGCGACACGCGGCTGACAAGCCGAGCCGGACGCACGGGCGGAGAGAGGGGCACAGCCATGGTGGCACCGGAACTGGCAGGTGACGCGGGGGGCGACACCGTCGAGTTCGTCGAGGTCTGCGCCGAGAACGAGCTGGCGGACGGCGAGAAGCTGGTCTTCGAGATCGACGACCAGCGGGTCATGCTGGCCCGGGTCGCGGGCAGCTACTACGCGATCAGCAGCATCTGCACCCACGAGCACGCCTTCCTCGACAACGGGGCGATCGTGGAGAACGTCGTGTACTGCCCGCTGCACTACAGCGCCTTCGACCTCCGCAACGGCTGTGTGCTCGGTCCCCCGGCCGACAAGCCGACCCCCACCTTCGGAGTGCGCGTCGAGGACGGCAAGGTGCTGGTGTCGGTCAAGCCGATGGCGGTGGCCGAGCCCGAGCCCGGCATCCGGATCGAGCCCGTCGAGGTGGCTTCGTCGCCGCATTCCCGGATCCTCGGCCGGTTCGACTCGATGCCCTGGCTGCAGCGGGCGGCCGACTGGACGGTGAAGATCGGGACTCCGATCCGCGCGAAGCTGGCCCCGCGTGGCGTGCTCGACCTGCTGCACGGCAGATGGCTGGGCCATGCACTGCACCCCGCGCTGTCCGACCTGCCGATCGGGCTGTGGGGCGCCTCCGTGCTGCTCTACGTCTTCGGACAGACGTGGCCGGCGGTCCTGCTCAGCCTGGCCGGTATCGCGTCGGCGGTCCCGACGATCGCGACCGGAGTCGCCGATCTCCTGGTGACCGACGGTCACGACCGGCGGATGGGCACGCTGCACGGGATCCTCATGTCCATGGCGACGCTCGTCCAGATCGCCTCGCCGGTCGCGTACTTCCTCGGTTCGCCCATGGCCGCGGGGATCCTGGCCGCGGTCAGCTTCGTGATCACCGTGGGTGGCGCGTTCTTCGGCGGTCATCTCGTCCTCGGCCGCGGTCATATGGTCGACCACACCGTGTGGCCGGTGGTCACGCCGCAGTGGCAGCGGGCGGTGGAGGAGTCCGCGCTCCTGCCGGGCAGTACCGCGGTCGCCGAGGTGGACGGGCGGAAGGTCCTGCTCTACCGGTCGCCCGAGGACGATCGGATCTCCGCGATCGAGGATGCGTGCAGCCACGGCAGCGGGCCGCTGTCGCTCGGCAAGGTCTGCGACGGGATCGTCACGTGTCCGTGGCATGATTCAAAGTTCCGTCTTCGGGACGGCGCTGTGGTTCGGGGGCCAGCCACGTTCCCGCAGCCCGTTCTCGAGGTGCGGATCGCGGGCGGCTGGATCGAGGTCCGCCCGACCGCCAGTCGGCCAGAAGGTCGATGACCCTCCCATAATGGGACGCGCGGCCGTCGCGATGAGGCGGCGCGGCGAGAGAGACGAGGGAGTCACGAGTCATGCCGCATGAGGTTCGCGCGGTGGTCGCGCACGGCAAGGGTGAGCCGGTGTCGGTGGAGACGATCGTGGTTCCGGACCCGGGCCCGGGTGAGGCCGTGGTGCGGGTGCAGGCCTGCGGGGTGTGCCACACCGATCTGCACTACCGGGAGGGCGGGATCACCGACGAGTTCCCGTTCCTGCTCGGGCACGAGGCCGCCGGGATCGTGGAGGCGGTCGGGGACGGGGTGACCCAGGTGGCGCCCGGGGACTACGTCGTGCTGAACTGGCGGGCGGTCTGCGGGCAGTGCCGCGCCTGCGCCAAGGGCAAGCCGTGGTACTGCTTCGCCACCCACAACGCCGCCCAGAAGATGACCTTGGCCTCGGGGCGGGAGCTGTCCCCGGCGCTGGGCATCGGCGCGTTCGCCGAGAAGACCCTGGTGCACGCCGGGCAGTGCACCAAGGTCAACCCGGCGGCCCGGCCGCAGGCCGCGGGCCTGCTCGGCTGCGGGGTGATGGCCGGGCTGGGCGCGGCGATCAACACCGGCGGCATCGGCCGCGGGGAGTCGATCGCGGTGATCGGCTGCGGCGGGGTGGGCGACGCGGCGATCGCCGGGGCGGCGCTGGCCGGCGCGAGCACGATCATCGCCGTCGATGTGGACCCGACCAAGCTGGAGTGGGCCACCGGGTTCGGCGCCACCCACACCGTCAACGCCGGCGAGACCGACCCGGTCGCCGCGATCCGCGAGTTGACCGGTGGGCACGGCGCCGACGTCGTGGTCGACGCGGTCGGCCGGCCCGAGACCTTCACCCAGGCCTTCTACGCCCGCGACCTGGCCGGCACCGCGGTCCTGGTCGGGGTGCCCACCCCGGAGATGACCGTGCAACTGCCGCTGATCGAGCTCTTCGGGCGCGGCGGGGCGACCAAGTCCTCCTGGTACGGCGACTGCCTGCCCGCCCGCGACTTCCCGGCCCTGATCGAGCTGTACCTGCAGGGCCGGCTGCCGCTGGACAGGTTCGTCTCCGAGGAGATCGGGCTCGACGCGGTGGAGGAGGCGTTTCACCGGATGGAACGCGGCGAGGTGCTGCGCTCGGTGGTGGTCCTGTGATCCCGATCGACCACGTCGTCACCTCCGGCACGTTCTCCCTCGACGGGGGCACCTGGGACGTCGACAACAACGTGTGGATCGTCGGTGACGAGCGCGAGGTGCTGGTCATCGACGCCGCCCACGACGCCGAGGCCATCGCCGCCGCGGTGGCCGACCGGCGGGTGGTGGCCGTGGTGTGCACCCACGCCCACGACGACCACATCAACCAGGCCACCGCGCTGGCCGACCGGTTCGGCGCCCCGATCCTGCTGCACCCGGCCGAGGCCCCGCTGTGGGAGATGGTCTACCCCGACCGCCGCCCGGACACCGACCTCGCCGACGGCGACGTGCTGCGTGCCGGGGGGATCGACCTGCGCGTGCTGCAGACCCCCGGGCACTCCCCCGGCTCGTCCTGCCTCTACGCGCCCGAGCTCGGCGTCGTGTTCACCGGGGACACCCTGTTCAACGGCGGCCCCGGCGCCACCGGCCGGTCGTACTCGTCGTTCGACACGATCATCGACTCGATCCGGGAGAAGCTGCTCACCCTGCCCGGCGACACCGAGGTGCGTACCGGCCACGGCGACCCGACCAGCATCGGTTCCGAGGCCCCGCACCTGGAGGAGTGGATCACCCGCGGCTACTAGGCGACCCGTCCGCACCGGCCGCCTGCGTCGCGGCGGCCGGTGGGGCGTCGGTGGGCCTGCTCAGGTCCGGACGTAGTCGCCGGGCCCGTCGCCGAGCACCGGATAGGTCTTGCTGCCCATCCGGGGCGGAGCCCCGAGCGGACCCGAGGTCTGCTCCGACCAACGCGCCCAATCCTCCCACCAGGAGCCGGCGCGACGTTCGGCGCCGCTGCGCCAGTCCTGCCCGGTGGAGGACAGCGCCTCCTCGGTCTCGGTGACCTGATGCCAGGCCTTCGGCCCCGGGGGACTGACGATGCCGGCGATATGTCCGCCGCTGCCGAGGACGAACCGGGCAGGCCCGCTCACCAGGCCGACGGTCTTGTACGCCGACTCCCACGGCACGATGTGATCGTTGATCGCGCTGACGACGTAGGTCGGCGCCTTGATCGCCCTCAGGTCGATCTTCTTGCCTGCGATCTCGAGACTGCCCAGAGCGAGCCGGTTCTCGAGGTAGAAATGGCGCAGGTAGAACGCGTGCATCGCGGCCGGCATCCGGGTGCTGTCCGCGTTCCACGCCAGGATGTCGAAGGCGGGCGGATCCTCGCCCAGCAGCCAGTTCGACACCACGTAGTTGAAGATCAAGTCGTTGGCGCGCAGCACGTCGAACGTGCCCGCCATGGACCGTCCCTCCAGCCCGCCCTCGCGCTGCATTCGACGTTCGAGCCGGTCGATCGTGCTCCGGTCGGTGAACGCCCCGAGCACACCGGGCTGGGCGTAGTCCAGCATCGTGTTGAGCAGCGTCAGGGTGCCGATCCGGTCGTCGCCGGACTGCGTGAGATATGCGGCGGTGATGGCGGTGAGCGCGCCGCCGAGGCACAGACCGACGATGTCGATCTTCTCGGCTCCGGTGATCTCCGCGACCACGTCGAGGGCCTGCCGCGGGCCGCGAACGAGATAGTCGTCCATCGTGGTACCCGCCATCTCCTTCGACGGGTTCTTGTAGCTGATCGCAAAGACGGTCCGGCCGTGCCGGACCGCCCATTCGATGAAGCTGCGATCCGGAGCCAGATCCATGATGTAGTACTTGTTGATCCACGGTGGACTGCACAGCAGCGGTGCGGAGTGCACCTGCTCGGTCTGCGGCTCGTACTGCAACAGCTCCATCAGGTCATTGCGGTACACGACTTTCGCCGGAGTGGCCGCGAGATTGCGACCGATCTCGAACCCGCTGGTGTCGACCTGCCGAGGCCGACCCTGGTTGTGGGCCAGATCGTCGAGGAAGTTACGGGCGCCCCGCAGCAGGCTCATCCCGCCCGTGTCGAAGGCGCGTTTGAGCGCGGCCGGATTGGTCGGGAGGAAGTTGGTCGGCGCGAGGGCGTCGATCAGCAGGTCGAGGGCCAGCGCGGCCTTACGTCCGGTATCGGCGTCCGATGACGCCGACCCGACGACATCCCGGGCGGAGCGGGACACCGAGAGGTAGGCCAGCCGCATCGCGTAGAAGGCCGGGTTGGTCCTCCACGCCGGGTCGGCGAAGCGTCGGTCCTTCGAATCGACCGGCACCGGCGGTTCGACGGGTCTCCCGATCCAGTTCGTCGCCGTAGCCAGCGGTATCCGGGCGAGGTCGGTCGCGAGCCGGACCGCGGCGCGCGCGGACACCCCGGGCTGAGCCACGCTCGATCGTAGCGTGGCGGCCAGCGCGGCACCGAGGCCGGCGGCGTCCAGCTCCGCGAAGAGGTCCGATTCCGGGCCGAGCACGCTCGCGGCCCGCTCGGCGATATCCGATGTCGGGTCGGGAAAATTGGGGACCATGCCGCTCATCCTTCCCTCTCCGGCAGCGATCGGCCGCCACGGATTCGTCACTCCTCGCGGCGCGCGGAATGGCCGCAGCGGCGCCCCGCCTCCCAGATCAGGACCCCGGTGGCCATGACGACGAGGGCGACGGGTAGCAACCCCATGGCCAGCAGGACCACGACCAGTACCGACGCAAGCATCAGCAGGATGGTGTAGGTCCACGACACCAGCTCGCCCGAACCCCATGTCGACGGGTGCTCGAGCGCGGCGAAGGACCGGACAAGGCCCGGGTCCTCGCTGTGCAGTTGTTGCTGGATCTCGTTCAGCTCCGCCCGTTCCCGGTCGCTGAGCACGACACGTCACCTCCCACGGCGGTGTCTGCGGCCAGGGCGTGGCCGCCATTCGTTTATATCGTATCACGATATAGATTCGAATTCTCGATAGCCGGTTTACGCCCCGGTCGAGCCGCGCCGGGAGTGGGCCTCGGTGCGCATCCGTTCGACCAGGTGCGGGTAGTGCAGCTCGAACGCGGGGCGTTCGGAGCGGATGCGGGGCAGCTCGGTGAAGTTGTGCCGCGGGGGCGGGCAGGAGGTGGCCCATTCCAGGGAGTTGCCGAAGCCCCACGGGTCGTCCACGGTCACCGGGCGGCCGTAGCGGTAGGAGCGGAACACGTTCCAGATGAACGGCAGCACCGAGGCGCCCAGGACGAACGCGCCGATCGAGGAGATCGTGTTCAGGGTGGTGAACCCGTCGGTGGGCAGGTAGTCGGCGTAGCGGCGGGGCATGCCCTCGTTGCCCAGCCAGTGCTGGACCAGAAACGT
>NZ_AUII01000039.1 GCF_000423625.1 Pseudonocardia asaccharolytica DSM 44247 = NBRC 16224 | reverse complement strand
TTGCTCACGTGGGTGTCCTTCCCGGCCGCTGTGTCGATCACAGCAGCCGATCTTGGTCCACCCGCGGCTTACACCGTTCGCGTGACACGCCCGCGGACGACCCGGCTGCCCGGCATGCTCCTCGCCGCGGCGGCCTCGGTGCCGTGGCGTGCTCGCACACCCGTCGCGGTGCCCACATACAGGCTCCGTCCCATGTGTCAGCGCCGCAACGTATGTGCGAGCACCACGAACCCCTCATTTGCCGGGCATTCTTAGCTGGGCTGCGGGGTGCGGGCCGCCAGCGTCCCGGCCACCGCGAGCACCGCGATCGCGCCGAGCACAACGAGAAGCGGAACGGTCCAGCCGCCGGTCGCCTCACGCAGCGATCCGACGACCGTCGGCCCGGCGGCGGCCACCACATACCCGCCGCCCTGCACCATCGCGGACATCCGGCGGTTCTCGGCGACGCTGTGGGCGTGCCGCACGATCAGCGCGAAGATCGCGGTGATGCCGCCACCCTGGGCGGCCCCGCCGAGGGCGCACCAGACCGGCCAACCGGCCGGAGCCACCAGCAGGCCCACCACCAGCGCCAGCCATGCCACGCACACGAGTGCGACCACCCGCCGCCCGCCCGGCCAGCGGTGCAACAGCACGGGGACGCCGAACGCTCCCACCAGCGCGAGGATCTGGAAGATCGACGAGCCGGCACCGGCGGCGCGTTCGTCGAGCCCGCGCTCGTCGCGCAGCAGCAGCGGCAGCCATGCCGTCACCGCGTAGTAGGCGAAGGCCTGCCCGGCGAACGCGACCGTCAGGCCCCAGACCACCGGGCGGCGCCACCACACGGGGGCGCGGTCCGGCTCGGAGTCCTGCGACGCGGCGGCCGCGGCGGTGCCCTCGGCACACCCCCGGGTTGCCCGCCACCACACGAGGGCGGCGACGACGACGAGCCCGCTCCACGAGGCCAGGGCCACCCGCCATCCCGTCAGCATCGCGATCGGCACGGTGAGTGAGAGCATCAGCATCGAGCCGACGTTGAGCGCGGCGGTGTAGGCGCCCAGCACCGAATTCGCGCGGCGGGCGAGATCGCGGCCGATCACCACGGGCACCGCCACGTTGCCGACGGTGATCGCCAGCCCGATCGCGACGGTGCCGGCGAGCGCGGCAGGCAGCCCGTCGAGCGACCGCAGGATCGTCCCGGCCAGGATCCCGGCGAGGGCGATCAGCACGCCGCGCTCGAGCCCGCTGCGGGCCAGCAGCCACGCCGCGAGCGGGCTCGCCAGGCCGAAGCACAGCACCGGAAGGCTGGTCAGCAGCCCCGCGGTGGCGGCACCGATGCCCAGGTCGTGCGCGATGACGTCGAGCACCGGCGACACCGCGACGAGGGGTCCGCGCAGGTTGAGCGCGAAGAGCAGAATCGCGACCACGAGTAGCGCCGAGGAGGCCCGCGGCCTCGGCGGCGCCGTCCGCTCGTGGCTCACCGAGCGGTCACCATCGGGCCATCCTCGCCCGCGCCGCATGGCTCCGCTCAGCCGAGGGTCATCGCGTTCCCCTCGCTCCCGGCCGGGAGTGCCGCCGCGGATGCGACAGCGTCGCGACCAGTTCCTCGGTGCTCGACCTGGTCACCGGCAGCACCCGGCTCAGTCCGGTGAGCTCGAGCACCCTGGCGATCGCCGGGCCGTCGACGCTGGTCAGGTGCAGCTGCAGGCCGGCGGCCTTGGCGACCGCGTACAGCTCCAGCAGCGCATGCAGCCCGCTCGAACCGAGGAACTCGAGGTCCTGCAGGTCGATCACCACGTGGCGCCCACAGCCGAGATGGAACTCCACACGAGTGATCAGCTGCGGCGCCGTGAGCATGTCCAGCGCGCCCAGGGGACGAACCACCACCACCGTGGGTGCCGGGTGGTGCACGCGGATCTCGAGCGGTCCGCTCGGCGCGAGGTCGAATATCGAGGTCATCGCATGCCTCCCGGCATGAGGCCATGTCGCCCGGACGCCCGGGAACGCCACGTTCCCGGAAGTCGGGAGGGGATGGCGCTGGCTGGTCAACGCACGGCGGTGCACCAACCCTCCCGCACCCTCCGGTGTTCGGCAAGCGGAAGCCGGTGGACGCACCACGAGCCGCGGTGGTCGGCGACACATGAGGATCACGGCGCTTCGGTGTGACACTGGGTGTGCCCGGTTCGGTACGGCCGGGCGGGTGGCGCGGCTCCCCCTCGACGCGACATCCTCCCTGACCTCGCTGGCGGTCCAGGCCGGACCGCGGCGCGGCCCCGCGGGTTGGAGACCTCCGATGATTCGCCTCTGCGAGCGCTGCTACTCCCCGATCGAGCGCGGCGAGGACCACGTGCGCCTCGCCCACATCGACGGCGCCCAGGCCGACGGCACCCTCAGCTGGTGCTATAGCTACCTCCACACCGCGGCGTGTTGCGCCGTCGCCGGGGAGCGGTCTGCCGCCGAACCACCCGACACCGGGGACTGGAACCCGGTCCGGCGCGCCTTCTCCCCCGCCGCCGCCCGGTGGGCGGCCCGCTCGGCCCCGCGCTCCGCACGGGCGGGGCGGGGCCGCTGACCTCACGGCCGGAATCCGGGCCGCGCGGGATACGGACCCACCGCAACGGGTAGCCGGTGTCTGGGCGCTCGCCCCGTCGAGCGACGGACGGAGGACACCGTGGAACGAGGTAGTGCCAAACACGGGCCGCGCCACGATGACGAGCTGGCTGCGGAGTTGAGCGGCCAGCTCGGCGCGGGCGGGCATCGCGAGGAGTGGTTGGACCCGGAGCCGCCCGCCGACGACGACCCCGAGGCGCACGCGACGCCGCTGCGCAGGCCTGGAGCCGGCTCCGGTAGCCGGGATGTCCCGGACCGGCTGCGCCCGCAGGACCCCGCGCCGGCGCGGGGTCGCGACGAGAATGCGGGCGACGGCTCGGCCGGCCCACCGGAGTCGGGTGCCTCCGATGCCGAGGGGTGAGTGAGCCGGGCGCCGTGGGTCCGGCCCGGGGCTCGAGGCTGGGTCGTGCGGTCCCGCAGGGCGCATACTCGCACCGTCCGCGTTGTCCAAACGGCGCACCGGGGGGCGAGGTGCGTCTCGAGGTCCGGTGCAGAACCCGCCCGCGCAGCCCGAACGTTCCTGACCCGCCCCACCGCACGGAGGTTGCCGTGACCCCTGCCGAGCTGCTCTGCGACGCCTGCGGCCGGATCCGCGACGGCGTGCGCGGCGCCGTGGACTCGCTGACCGCCGACCAGCTCGCCTACCGGGTCGACGAGCGCGCCAACTCGATCGCCTGGCTGGTATGGCATCTGACCCGGGTACAGGACGATCATGTCGCTGCCGCGGCGGGCACCGAGCAGATCTGGACCGCCCAAGGCTGGGTCGAGCGCTTCGGGCTGCCCTTCGATCCCGCCGCCATCGGGTACGGCCACGACAGCGATGAGGTGGCCGCGGTCCGGGTGGAGTCGCCGCAGCTGCTCAGCAGCTATCACGACGCGGTCGCCGAGCAGACGCTGCGCTGGGTGGGGGGCCTGGCCGACGCCGATCTCGACCGGGTGGTCGACGAGTCGTGGGACCCGCCGGTCACCCTCGGGGTGCGGCTGGTCAGTGTGATCTGCGACGACCTGGAGCACCTCGGTCAGGCGGAGTTCGTGCGGGGCATCGTGCAACGCCGGATCGTGCAGGGCCGATGAGCGCCGCGAGCGGTCAGGCCGCCGCGGAGCCGAGCGTGGCGACCAGCGCGTCCACGTGCCGCTGGTAGTCGGCCCGCCCGGACACCGCCGCGGCGATCCGCAGCTGCTTGAGCGCCTCGCGCGGGCGACCGCGCCGCTCCAGGGTCCGGCCCAGCACGAAACGCGCCTCGGGGTTGCGCGGATCGAGCGCCACGGACAGCTCCAACGCCTCCTGCGCCCGCTCCAGCTGCGCGCAGTGGTAGTACGCGCGCCCGAGCAGGAGCTGTCCGGCCGCGCGGAACCGCAGCGCGTCGCCCAGGCGCCGCAACACCTCCAGCGCCCCCAGCGGGTCGCCATCCTCAAGGCGTGCCTGCGCCGCGCGCAGGCCTTCGGCCTCACCCATGGCCGCCCTCCGGTCCATCCATCACCGATGCCCTCCCGCATCGGCAGCCCGGGGATCCGGGCACGGCGGGCGAGGTTACCGGGGGGTGCCGCCCGGTCGAACGAGGGGCCCGCTTTGTCCCGCACATCCCTGGTCAGAGGCTCTGCATATCGCGATCTTGACGATCGTCACGATCGCTGCGAGGCTCGGCCGGGTGCCCCCGCGACGCTGCCTGGTGACCGGTGCGGGGCGCGGCATCGGGGCGGCCGTCGCCCGCCGCCTCGCCGCCGCGGGGCACGCGGTGGCCCTGTCCGCCCGCACCGAGGCGGAGCTCGCGTCCGTCGCGGGCCCGCTGCCCGGCGCGCCGCTCGTGCTCCCGGCCGACGTCACCGACCCCGAGGCCGCCGACGCGCTGTGCACCGCGGTCGAGCGGGCCTGGGGGTCGGTCGAGGTGCTGGTGCTCGCGGCCGGCGCCGGCGCGGCCGCCCCGCTGACCGACACCACCGACGCGGAATGGGAACGCATGCTCGCGCTCAACCTGACCGCGCCGTTCCGGCTGCTGCGCCGCGCGGTTCCCGCGATGGTCGACGCCGGGTGGGGCCGGGTCGTGGCGATCGCGTCGGTGGCGGCGAGGCGCGGCGAGCCGCTCGTCGCGGCGTACTCGGCGAGCAAACACGGCCTGCTCGGGCTCGTGCGGTCCGCGGCCGCCGAGCTCGCGGGCACCGGGGTGACCGTCAACGCCGTCTGCCCCGGCTACGTCGACACCCCGATGACCGACGCTACCGTCGCCGCGATCGCCGCCCGCACCGGCCGGACCAGTCAGCAGGCGCGGGCCGCGCTGGAGCGCCGGCAGCCGATCGGCCGGCTGATCACGCCCAACGAGGTGGCCGACGCCGTGCTGCTGTGCGTGTGCAGCGCGGCGATCACCGGTCAGGGGATCGAGGTCGACGGCGGGGCGGTGCAGGCGTGAGGCGGGCCCCCGGCGGATCCTGACCGGCGGCCGCCGCCCGCGGCCCGCGGACCTGGTCCGCGAGGTCCCGCAGCGCGCCCGCCTGGCCGCGGTCGCCGAGGCTGACCGCGGTGTGGCGGGCAGCACCTCCACCGCCGCCTGGGCGGCGGTGGCCGCGAGCTCCGCCGCGCGCCGGGCCAGCGGAATACCCACGCTCACCGCCCCCTCGGCGGCGGCCGTCCAGGCCCGGGCCAGCGCCAGCAGCGGCTCGCCGACCGCGATACCCGGATGCCGGCCCGCCTCGGCACGCCGGACCGCCTCGTTCGCTCCGGCGGCGTCCCCGGACATCGCGCACGCCAGGGCGAGGATGGTCTCGAACAACGTCGTCCAACCGCCGCCGTGGCCGGGGAAGTACGGACGGAACTGCGCCAGCAGCTCCGTCGCGGCGCCGACCTGGCCCCGCACCAGCGCGAGCCAGCCCTCGAGCTGGGACCGGAACACCGAGGGGAACACGCCGGCGAGCAACCCGCTCCACCGGTCGAGGCTCGCCTCGACGGCGTCCGGGGACCCGCCAGGCCGTGCCCGAGGACCTCCCAGTAGGCGATGTTCAGGACCAGGACGGGGGTCTCCGGCGCCCGCGCGGCCGCCGTGGCGCCGCGAACCACCAGCTCGGCGAACTGGTCGGGGCGGCCCCGCAGGGCGAGCACCCCGGCCAGCGACCAGGCGGCGTGGGTCTCGGCGTGTGCCCCGGGCTGCGTCCGAAGCGCGCGGCGCGCATCCCGCTCCGCCTCGGCCAGCCGGTTGTCCGCGGCCGCGAACCAGGCGCGCAGGCCCAGTCCTGCCGCGCCGGGCTCCGCTCGGTCGCGGCGAGCCCGGCGAACGCATCGTCGATCCGGCCCAGCAGGTCGAACAGGTTCATCACCCGGGCGTGCGCCACCCGCATCCGCTCGTGCCCGGTGAGCCGCACCAGCAGCGGCACCCCGATCGGCTCCCCGACCGCCAGCAGCTCGAGCACGGCACGCACCCCGGCAGGCAGGTCCCCGAGCCGGGCGTCGATCAGCGCGGCGTGCGCGCGGGCCAGCAAGCCGGCCCCGGCCGGTTCCGGGACGTTCTCGCCGAGCACCGGCACGAAGGCGCCGAGCGGGACGACTCGCTGGCGCAGACCCAGCGCACCCCGCGGGCATGACCGGCCGTCACGGCGCGGGCCAGGTGCGTGAGGAACCCTCGCTGTACACGGGGGGAGTCTGCCGAGTCGATCGCCCGGAGAGGAACGGGCGGTCGGCGTCCCACTCGGCGCGCGGCATCGCCCGCGCGAAACAGGTAGTCGACTACGTGACACGCCCGCGGCCGTCATCCAGCCTGGCAGTCCCGCTCACGATCTTCGGAGGTTCCGGGTGACCAGCCAACCGCCCGCCGCACCGGCCCTCGCCGCGGCTCCCCGTCGGGACCGACACCCCACCGCGTGGCGCGGGCGGGGTGGCGCGGTTCGTCCGCCGTGCGGCCGCAACGACGGTGGCAGTGGCGTGCCTGGCCACCGCGGTGGCCTGTGGCATGACGCCGCGGCACCCGGGCCGCAGTCGTCACCGGAGCTGCCCGGGATCGCGCAGTCCGGTGCGCTGCCGCAGCTTCCGAAGGACCCGGCTCCGGTGGACGCCTGCGGGCTGCTCACCACCGCCGAGGTGACCGAGCTGATCAGCGACCATGAGGTCCGCGGCGACCCGAATCTTGGCGCGGGTTCGTGCACGTGGCGGAACGGGGCCACCTACTCCTCGGTCAGCGTCAGCATCGGCCGCAGCGGCAGCGCGGCGGCCGGGCAGCTTCCCGCGGAGTCGGTCTACGGGCCGACCGAGCCGGGGCCCGACGGCATCCGCTTCGCCCCCGGCGGGGTCGCGGAGTTCGTGGTCGACGGACACGCCTGCGACATCCAGCTCGTCAGCAACCTGGCCGGCGAGGCCGAGCGGTCGACGGCCGTCCGGTTGGTCGGCCTGGTCCGTGGCCGCGTCTGACCCCGGACGAGGCCGTAGAGTCCCGGACAGCGGGCCGCCGGGCGTCCCGGCGGCCCGCGCACAGGGAGGCCTCGGTGACGAAGGACGACGGGAGTGCGCCGCGGCGGGTCGACCCGCCCGACCTGGCCCGGCCCAGCGGCTTCGCCCACGCCGTCGTCGGCACCGGGCGCACCGTGTACCTGGCCGGCCAGACCGCGCTCGACGCCGAGGGGCGGATCGTGCCCGGGGACGTCGTCGCCCAGTTCGAGCGGGCGCTGTCCAACCTGCTCACCGCGCTGCGCGCTGCGGGCGGCGAACCCGCGCAGCTGGCCACGCTGACCATCTACATCGTCGACATGGACGACTACCGGGCGCACGCCCGCGAGATCGGCGCGGTGTGGCGGCGGCTGGCCGGAACGCGGTACCCGGCGACCAGCGCCGTCGGGGTGGCCCGGCTGTGGGACGCCGAGGCGCTGGTGGAGCTGCAGGGCACCGCGGTGCTACCGGCCTGAGCCCGAACCGGGGCCTCAGGCGCGTTCTGTGGGTTCAGCTCGTTGGTAGGGCGATCTTGGCGACGGGGTGAGCGGCGATGGGGGCCGCGGTGCGGATCAGCAAGCTGTGGAAGGTGTGGGCGCCGTGACGGGCCAGGCCCAGGGTGTCGGTGATCTCGCCGAAGGCGGTCTCGATCCGGTTGCGCCCTTCCGCGATGATCTTCTTCAGGGTGGCCGACCTCGTCGCGCGCCGGGCCCGGGCGCGGCGGGAGGACCACCAACCCGTTCTTGATCAGGTCGTCGACAAGAACGTGGCAGTGGACGAACAGATCCTCGGCAGGCAACACGACAGGGCCCCTGACAGGTCGGCGATCTTCAGCAATCACCAGCCTGCGCAGGGGCATCTTCATGTCAACCCACAGAACGGGCCTCAGGCCGGTATCGGGTCGGCGGCCCGCCGCAGCCCCTCGATATCGATCTTGCGCATGCCCAGCAGGGCCTGGGTGGTCCGATGCGCCCGCGCCGGGTCCGGATCGCCCAGCAGCTCGGGGAGCACCGTCGGCACGATCTGCCACGACACACCGAACCGGTCCTTGAGCCAGCCGCACGGCCCCTGCTCGCCACCCCCGGACAGCCGCTCCCAGTAGTGGTCGACCTCCTCCTGGTCGGCGCACAGGACCTGGAAGGAGATGGCCTGGGTGAAGGTGAACTCCGGGCCGCCGTTGAGCCCGACGAACTCCCGCCCGTCGAGGCTCTCCGCATCCAGCAGGTGCAGGGTTCCGCGCGCGGCGTCCTCGGTCCCACCCGCGGGCGCCGAGTGGCCTCGGCTGCGGCCACCAGCGCGGGAAACGGTGCCGGCGCACCCAGGTGATCCGGCACCAGAATCACGTCGTAACCCAGCTGCTCGGCCCGCTCGTTGACCGCGACCAGGTTCACCCGAACCGAAACGGGCGTGCCACGGGCCCCTCCTCGTCCGCAACCGTCACACCCACCGTAAGGGCGAACGGCACATGGCCGATCCGGCTTCTCGCCACGACGGCTCGGTGTCCTGGCGTGCCCGCCGCATCGTCGGCCCATTATTCCTGTATTCTTCGTAATTGTGGAAAAGCTGGCGGACCGTGCGGCGAAGACGGCCCTGTTCGACCAGTTCGCCCGCATCGGCAAGGCGCTCGGCAGCGCGGTCCGGCTGGAGCTGCTGGACCTGCTCGCCCAGGGCGAACGCACGGTCGAGGACCTCGCGGGCGCCGCGTCCTTGCCGCTGAGCACCGCGTCGGCGCATCTGCAGACCCTCAAGCGCGCCCGCCTGGTGTCCACCCGCCGGTCCGGCACCCGGATCTACTACTCCCTGGCCGGCGACGACGTCGCCCGGCTGTATGTCAGGCTGCGCGCCGTCGCGCAGTCCCACCTGCCCGATATCGAGGCGGCCCGGCGGGCTCATCTCGGGCTGACCGGGGCCGAACCGGACGCGGCCGTCGAGGAGATCGGGCGCGACGAGCTGCTGCGCCGGGTCCGCGACGAGCAGGTGATGGTCCTCGACGTCCGCCCGGCCCCGGAGTACGCCCACGGCCACATCCCCGCGGCGGTGTCGATCCCGATGGAGGAGCTGTCCGACCGGCTCGCCGAGCTGCCCGCCGGCCGCACGATCGTCGCCTACTGCCGCGGCCGCTACTGCGTGTTCGCCTACGACGCCGTGCGGTTGCTGCGGGCCCGCGGCTACCCGGCCGCCCGGCTCGCCGATGGCATGCTCGAATGGCGCCTCGCCGGGCTGCCGGTGGACACCTCGGCCGCGTGAGCGCACCGGCCGTTCCCGACGACCGGACCGATCCGTCCGGACCATTCCGACCAGTGATCGCAGGAGGGGCACGAGTGGACAGCAGCCAGGTCAGGGAGTTCTTCGAGCGGGTCGCCGGCGAGTGGGACCGGATGCACGAGAGCTTCTATGACGAGACCGTCATCGACGCACTCGCCGAGCAGTCGGCCCTCACCGACCGCAGCACCGTCGTCGACGTGGGCACCGGCACCGGGTTCGTCGCCGGCGGTCTGGCGCCGCGGGTGCGCCAGGTGATCGGGGTCGACTCGTCGCCGGCGATGCTCGCCGTGGCCCGGGACAACCTGGCCGCCCTCGGCGTCGACAACGTGGTCCTCGCCGAGGCCCCGGTGGATGCGCTCCCGCTGGAGGATCGTTCGGCCGACGCCGCGGTGGCCAACATGGTCCTGCACCACGCCCCCGATCCGGCCGCGATGATCGCCGAGATGGCCCGGGTGGTCCGGCCCGGGGGCACGGTGGCCATCACCGACTGCGTTGAGCACGACCACGAGTGGATGCGCACCCAGCAGGCCGACCGCTGGCTCGGGTTCAGTGCCGAGACCATCGCCGGGCTGTTCGGCCGGGCCGGGTTCACCGAGCACGGGTACGCCGAACTCGGCACCGCTTGAACGATCACATCGACCTCGGTCGAGGTCGCAGAGGTCGCAGACGTCACTGTCGACATCGGGATCTTCGTCGCCTGGGGGCGCGTGCCACGCCGCTGACCTGAAGTCGTCTTCCCATCCGGCGTGATGTGATCGTGATGTGATGTGGCTCATAGATCAGCCAGAGGCGATCGGGTGTCGTCCGGTGTGATCCGGGTAACCCCGCCGATGAACACCACCTGGCTCATCGTCGTGATCATCCTCGCGGTGGTGGCCCTGGCCGTGATCGCCACCGTTGCCTACCTGACCAGCAGGCGGCGGCACCGCGAGCACCTCAGGGAGCGCTTCGGCCCGGAGTACGAGCGCACCCTGGCCGAGACCGGGGACCGCCGGGCGACCGAAGCCCAGCTCGCCGCCCGGGAGAAGCGGCACCGCCAGCTCGATCTGCGCGATCTCGATGACCACGAGCGCGCGCACTTCCACGATCGCTGGTTGCGGGTGCAGGGTGACTTCGTCGACGACCCGGACCGCGCTGTGGAGCGAGCCGATGCGCTCGTCGCGGAGCTCATGACCGCGCGCGGATACCCGGTGGGTGATTTCGAGCGGCGCGCCGAGGACATCTCGGTCGAGCACCCGGACGTCGTCCAGCACTACCGCGCGGCGCAGCAGATCTCCGCCGCCAACGCCCACGGCCGCGTCGACACCGAAGAGCTGCGCCGGGCAGTGACGTCGTACCGGTCGCTGGTCGAGGCGCTGCTCGACGGAGGCCCACCCCAGCGGTCCGACGACAGCTCACCCGACAACCAGACCCGGGCCGACACCACGGAGACCCATCCATGAGCAGGCTCGACGAGCCGCATCGCCGTCCCACCGACCAGCCCGAGGGGGCCGGCCCGGACGCCGGATACCGCGAGACGCCGACCGCGGCCGCGCCCGCGCCCGGCCGGGATGACCGGGTCGCCCTCATTCCACCCGAGCGGTCGGCGCGGTACCGCACCGAGTGGGAGTCGCTCAAGGCCGGGTTCGTCGACGAGCCGCGCGCCGCGGTCCGCGGTGCGGACGAGCTGGTCGGCCAGGTACTCGACGAGCTGCAGGACCTGTTCCGCCGCCAGCGCAGCGCACTCGAGTCCGACCTGCACGACGACCAGTCCTCCACCGAGGACCTGCGCCTCGCGCTCAGCCGCTACCGCAGCTTCTTCGACCGGCTGCTGTCGCTCTGACGCCGGCGCTCGCGCGGACACGGGCAGTCGACGATCTATGCGGTTGTCTTGACTGCCGTCACCATGGCGGCATACTCGACGCTGAGCATGCACCGCACCGGAGGTGCCGTATGAGGCTCAGCCCGTCCGCCCACCAGGACACCTTCTGCCGCGATCACCTGCCGCCGCCGGACCAATGGCCGCAGCTGACGTTCGACCTCCCGGAGCTGCACTACGCCGACCGGCTCAACTGCGCGAGCGCCCTGCTCGACGAGCCCATCGGCCGGTTCGGCGCCGACCGGCCGTGCGTGCGCGGCGGCGACACCGCCTGGACCTATGCGCAGCTGCGACGGCACGCGAACCAGGTGTCCGCCGTGCTGACCGGCGAGCTCGGTCTGGTCCCGGGCAACCGGGTGCTGCTGCGCGGGGCCAACTCTCCCTGGCTGGCCGCGTGCTGGCTGGGGGTGCTCAAGGCCGGCGGCGTCGCGGTGACCACGATGGCGATGCTGCGCGCGGCCGAGATCGCCACGATCGGCGCGCTCGCCCGCCCGACGATCGCCCTGTGCGACGCGCGTGATGTCGCCGACCTGCACGCGGCCGCGATCCGCGGGCTGCGGATCGTGCCCTACGGCGGCGACACCGCCGGTGATCTGACCGCCCGGTGCTCCGCCCGCGGTGACGACGGCGGCGCCTTCACCGACGTCGCCACCGCGGCCGACGACGTCGCCCTGCTCGCCTTCACCTCCGGCACCACCGGACGGCCCAAGGCCACCATGCACTTCCACCGCGACGTGCTGGCGATCGCCGACACGTTCGCCCGCCATGTCGTGGCGCACCGCCCCGACGACGTCGTCACCGGGACCCCGCCGCTGGCCTTCACCTACGGCCTCGGCGGGCTGCTCGTCTTCCCGCTGCACGCAGGCGCGTCGACGGTGCTGCTGGAGCACCCCAGCCCCGACGAGCTGGCCGACGCGATCGCCGCGCACGGCGTCACCGCCCTCTACACCTCCCCCACCATGTACCGGGCGCTGCTCGCCCCGGGACGCCCGGAGCGGCTGGCCGGCCTGCGCCGCTGCATGTCCGCCGGGGAGACGTTGCCCGCCGCGGTGTGGACCGAGTTCCACGAGCGCACCGGGATCCGGATCATCGACGGGATCGGGTCCACGGAGATGCTGCACGTGTTCATCTCCGCCGCCGACGACGACATCCGCCCCGGTGCCACCGGCCGCCCGGTCCCCGGCTACCACGCCGCGGTCGTCGACGACGAGGGCCATCCCGTCCCCGACGGCAGGCCCGGCCACCTCGTCGTGCAGGGCCCCACCGGATGCCGCTACCTCGACGGCGACCGCCAGGAGAACTACGTCCGAGACGGCTGGAACGTCACCGGAGACACCTACCTCCGCGACGCCGACGGCTACTTCTGGTACCAGGCCCGCAGCGACGACATGATCATCTCCGCGGGGTACAACATCTCCGGCCCGGAGGTCGAGCAGGCGCTGGTCGGGCATCCCGACGTGGTCGACTGCGCCGTCGTGGGCCTGCCCGACGAGCGGCGCGGGATGCTCGTGACCGCCTTCGTGGTGCTGCGCGCGGGCGCCCCGAGCGACGAGAACGAAATACACGTCCTGCAGGACCACGTCAAGCAGACGATCGCGCCCTACAAGTACCCGCGCGCCGTGCGGTTCGTCGACCGGCTGCCGCGCACCAGCACCGGCAAGCTGCAGCGGTACCGGCTGCGCCGGCAGGGCATCCGCCCGCCCGCCGACCTGGCCCGGGGGTGACGGGGTGCGCATCGCCGTGATCGGCGGCGGGCCGGGTGGGCTGTACCTGGCCGCGCTGGTCCGCAGGCACGACCGCGCGCACGAGGTCACGGTCTGGGAACAGAACGCACCGGACGACACGTTCGGCTTCGGCGTCGTGTTCTCCGACGAGACACTCGGCGGCATCGAACACGCCGACCCCGAGGTGTACCGGGCCATGCGGCGGTCCGCCCGCTGGGACGACATCGACGTGCACTACCGCGGCACCGTGCTCACCTCGGGCGGACACGGGTTCGCGGCGATGAGCCGCAAGGAGCTGCTGGCGATCCTGCAGCGCCGCTGCGCCGACCTCGGGGTCACCGTGCACTTCCGCGCCCCGGCCCCGGACCCCGAACGGCTGCGGGCGTCCCACGACCTCGTGGTGGCCGCCGACGGCGCCCGCTCCCGCACGCGGGAGGCGTACCGGCGGGTCTTCCGGCCGAGCGTGGAGACCGGCCGATGCCGCTATATGTGGCTCGGCACCGATCTCGTGCTCGACGCGTTCATCTTCGACGTCCGCGAGACCGCGCACGGGGTCGTGCAGCTGCACGGCTACCCGTACGACACCCGGCACAGCACGGTCATCGTCGAGATGCACGAGGACGTCTGGCAGCGCGGGTTCGCCGAGATCGCCGACCTGGGGCTGGCGCCCGGGGAGAACGACGAGAAGTCGATCGCGCTCGTGCGCGAGCTGTTCGCCGACCGGCTCGACGGCCACCAGCTGATCGGGAACAACTCGCGGTGGCTGAGCTTTCCGACCGTGCGCAACGAGACCTGGCGGCACGACAACCTGGTGCTGCTCGGCGACGCCGCGCACACCGCCCACTTCTCGATCGGCTCGGGCACCAAGCTGGCGATGGAGGACGCGCTGGACCTGGCCGCGTGCCTGCACCAGCAGCCGGGCAGCATCGATATCGACGCCGCGCTCACCGCCTACGAGCAGCAGCGACGCCCGGTGGTGGCCTCGACCCAGCGGGCGGCGAAGGCCAGCCAGACCTGGTTCGAGGACATCGGCCGCTACACCCACCAGAACCCGATCCAGTTCGCGTTCAACATCATCACCCGCAGCCGCCGGGTCACCCACGACAACCTGCGGATGCGCGACCCCGGGTTCGTCGCCCGCGTCGACGCCTGGTTCGCCGGGGACCGGGAGCCGTGCCCGCCGATGTTCCACCCGTTCTCGCTCGGCGGGCTGACGCTGCGCAACCGGGTGATCGTCTCAGCGATGGACATGTACAGCGCGCGCGACGGGCTGCCCACCGACTTCCACCTGGTGCATCTGGGCAGCAAGGCGCTCGGCGGGGCCGGGCTGGTGATGACCGAGATGGTCTGTGTCTCGCCCACCGGGCGGATCACCCCGGGCTGCACCGGGCTGTACACGCCCGAGCAGGAGGCCGCCTGGGCCCGGATCGTCGACTTCGTGCACGGCCACACCGGCGCCAGGATCGGCGTCCAGCTCGGGCACTCCGGCCGGAAGGGCTCGACGAAGCTGATGTGGGAGGGCATGGACGTCCCGCTGCCCGAGGGCGGCTGGGAGGCGGTCGGGCCGTCGCCGATCCCCTACTCCCCCGCCAACCAGATGCCCCGCGAGCTCACCCTCGACGACATGACGCTGATCCGCGAGCAGTTCGCCGCCGCCGCGCGCCGCGCCGCTCACGCCGGGTTCGACGTCCTCGAACTGCACTGCGCGCACGGCTATCTGCTCTCGTCGTTCGTCTCGCCGCTGTCCAACACCCGCACCGACCGGTACGGGGGCACGCTGGCGAACCGGCTGCGCTACCCGCTGGAGGTCTTCGAGGCGGTGCGGGCGGCGTGGCCCGCGCAGCTGCCGCTCACCGTGCGGATCTCGGCGACCGACTGGTACGAGGGCGGCACCGACGTCGACGACGCCGTCGAGGTGGCGCGGGCGTTCGCCGAGCACGGGGCCGCGGGCATCGACGTCTCGACCGGACAGGTGGTGAAGGCGGAGCGACCGGCGTTCGGGCGCAGCTACCAGACGCCCTACGCCGACCGGATCCGCAACGAGGTCGGCCGCGAACTGGGTGTCGCGGTCATCGCGGTCGGGGCGATCTCGTCGTGGGACGACGTCAACTCGATCCTGCTCGCCGGGCGGGCCGACCTGTGCGCCCTGGGCCGACCGCACCTCTACGACCCCCAGTGGACGCTGCACGCCGCGGCGGAACAGGGATACAGCGGCCCCGGGGCGGTCTGGCCCGCTCCGTTCGCCGCGGGCAGCAGACCCCCGCAGAGTGCGCGTTCGCGCCCGTGAGTGCGTAACAGTGTTCTAACACTGTTACGCACTCACGGGCCGGGTTGAGCTGCGGCGATGGGCTGGGTTCCGACCCCGGTGGGAGGGAATCGGCATGAGAGCACGGACCTACTACGACAGCGACACCGACCTCGGCGTGCTGGCCGGCCGCACCGTCGCCGTCATCGGCTACGGCAACCAGGGTTGCGCGCAGGCCCAGAACCTGCGCGACTCGGGGATTCGCCTGATCGTCGGCAACCGACACGACGACTACCGGGAGCGCGCGGTGCGAGACGGGTTCGAAGTCCTCGACATCGACGAGGCCGCACGGGCCGGCCAGGTCGTACTACTGCTGATCCCCGACGAGGTGCAGCCCGGCGTGGTCGCCGAGCAGATCGCGCCAGGGCTCGGCGCGGGCGACACCCTCGTCGTGGCGTCCGGCTACAACCTCGCCTTCGGCCTGCTCGAGCTGCCCGACGGGATCGACGTGGTGATGGTGGCGCCACGGATGATCGGCGAGGCGGTGCGCGACCGCTACCGGCACCGGATCGGCTATCCCTGCCTGGTCTCGGTCGAACGGGACGTCACGGGGACGGCGCTGGCGACGGCGCTCGCGGTCGCGCGGGGGATCGGGGCGACCGCAGCGGGTGCCGTCGTGCTCGGTTGCCTTGGCGTCGATCAGCTCACGCAACCGGTCGGCCACCGCGCCGACGAGTACCGGTCGCCGGTACTTCGGGCACCGCACCACGTGCAGGCCGAGGTCGTAGGTACCCCTGGCGGAAACCTGCACGTCACGCTATACACGATCATTCTACACGCACCGTATGTCTATCAGTGAAGGGAGGGAGCGCGGATTCCCCCGTCGCCTCAAGGCGACAATCCCCTCCGCGCGACGCTGATGGGGATTGAGGCCGCTCGGCGCTCGATCAGCAGGGCACCACGGTGATGGAGCAGCGGGTCCCCGGTGCCCGGCTCAGCCGGGCATCGGCGGTGAGCAACGCACAATCCAAGAACTCCGCCAGCGCGACATGGACCGCGTCGTGGGCCGACACGTTCTCCCGCAGTTCCCAAACCCGCCCCAACAGGCCGACCACCGGATATCGCGTCATCCCGAGACGCTGCCAGGTGTGCAGGGCAGCTCGGGCGGCCTCGACCCCGACCTGCCCCGCAGCGACTCTGCGCCGCAGGCTGCTGGCGACCTCGGCATCGACCAGATGGGGCGCGTGCAACTGCTCGTCGCCGAGCGTGCGGCGCGCCACGCCGGCGTTGAGCAGTGCCGCCAGCGCCGCCGAAGCGTCGAGCACGATCACCGACCGGCCCGCTCGGCGTCCAGGTCCGCGAGGATCGTCCCGGTCTCCACACCCAGGTCGGGAAGCGCGCCCAGCAGTGCCGGGTTGTCAGCCCGCCGCGAAACCTCAGCCAGCTCACGCACCGCCACCGCCGCAACCGATGTGGCATCCCGGGCCGCCAGTCGCTCCAGACGCTCGACGACCTCGTCCGGCACGTTCCGCAGGTACAACGTCCTCATGTCGCGAAATGCTAGCAACATACTCGCCAAATGCGACATCATCACCAAATGGTCCTTCCCCGACAGCATCATGGAGCCATGACGTCGGCGAGACCGCCCGGTCAGCAGCGTCATGGAGCCATGACGTCGACGGGACCCCCGAGCCGCGGGTCGTCGGCGCGCTCGACGACCCGGTTTTGTCGGTGGGGCTCCCTATCCTGGCCCACGCCCGGTTCGCCGGGTACTCAACCGTCGCAGGAGGGGGCCCTGATGGCCGGTCTTTCCGGAGGAACCACGCTTCCGCGCACCGCGGAACTAGACCCGCGACTGGAACAACACCGCAGGGAGCTGGCCGGGTACTGCTACCGGATGCTCGGCTCGGCGTTCGAGACCGAGGACGCGGTGCAGGAGACGATGATCCGGGCCTGGCGCGGCCTGGAGGGCTTCTCCGGCCGCTCGTCGCTGCGCTCCTGGCTCTACCGCATCGCCACGAACGTCTGTCTGGACATGCTCAAGGGCCGCAAGCGGCGAGCCCTCCCGATGGATCTCACGCCGTCGGGCCCACCCACCGATCAGGCCCTGGGTTCCCCGCTCGAGGGCGGGGCCTGGGTCGAGCCGATCCACGACGACCGGGTACTGCCGGCCACCGGTGATCCGGCCGAGATGGCTGTGGCCCGCGAGTCGGTCCGGCTTGCGTTCGTGGCCGCGCTGCAGCATCTGCCGCCGCGACAACGAGCGGTGCTGATCCTGCGCGACGTGTTGTGCTGGTCGGCGAGCGAGAGCGCCGAACTGCTCGGTGCCTCGGTCGCGTCGGTGAACAGCGCGTTGCAGCGGGCCCGCGCCACGCTCGCGAGCCGTGATCTCACTGCGGGCCGTCCGGCCGACCCGCTCGACGAGGAGCACCGTGCGCTGCTCGCCCGATACGTCGCGGCCTTCGAGCGGTTCGACGTCGAGTCGCTGGTCGCCCTGCTGCACGAGGACGCCGTGCAGACCATGCCGCCGTATGAGCTGTGGCTGCGCGGCCGTGCCGATATCGGCGCCTGGATGCTCGGCCCGGGCAGCGGATGCCGCGGCTCCCGGCTGCTCCCGGTCGCGGCGAACGGGGCGATGGGGTTCGCGGCCTACCGGCCCAGCGGGCCAGGTGGCCGGCATCAACCGTTCTCGATCCAGCTCCCGGAGGTGGCCGACGGCCGGATCACCGGCATCACGCATTTTCTCGGCAGCGAGCTGTTCGAACTGTTCGGGCTGCCGCCGCACCTCGACCGCTGAGGCGGGCTGCGCCCCGATCCGGCCTCCGGCCAGAGGCTTCCGGCCCTGCCGCTGATCTTCGCGCGCAGGTAGCCTGGAGGGCCGCCGGACGCAGGAAGCGGCGGAAGCCCCCCTTTTTCGAGAGGAGCGAGCAAATGCGTGCCGACGTCGGCGACCAGATCGTGATCAACACCTCGGTGCTCGATGTTCCTCCGCGCCGCGGTGAGATCCTCGAGGTGCTCGGCTCGGCCGATACCTCGCACTACCGCGTGCGCTGGCAGGACGGACACGAGTCGATCTACTTCCCCGGCCCGGACTCCCAGGTCCTGCCGGCGGAGGCATAGGCAGCACCCGGGATGACGACCCGGACGAACCGGACCGCGGTCACGCTCCGGCGGTGACCGCGGTCCGCGCAGCACCCCGGCTCGGCTGGGCTTCCAGCCGGGCGGGGGCGCTGAACCCGTGCTCGGCGAAGGCGTCGAACACCGCGCCGGCGATCGCGCCGGCGCGGGCGGCGGTACTGAGCACGATCACACTGCCGCCGAAGCCGCCCCCGGTCATCCGGGCTCCCGAGGCTCCGGCCGCCAGCGCGGTCTCCACTGCGAGATCGAGTTCGGGGCCGGTGACCTCGTAGTCCGCGCGCAGCGAGGCGTGCGAGGCCGTGAGCAGGGGGCCGATCCGCTCTGGCCTCCCGTGCCTCAGCAGGCGCACCGTTTCAGCCACCCGGGCGTTCTCGGTCACGACGTGGCGGACGCGGCCCCGCGCGGTCGCGTCGGTCAGGCGGGCCAGCGCGCCGTCGAGCGCGGCCGGGTCGAGATCGCGCAGGGCCGGGACGCCCAGTGCCGCGGCGGCCTCGGCGCAGCTGCGGCGGCGTTCGGCGTAGCTGCCCTCGACCAGCCGGTGCGGGGCGTGGGTGTCGATGAGCTGCAGGTGCAGGCCCGCCGCGGCGAAATCGAGCGGAATCTGCTCGGTGTCCAGCGTGCGGGTGTCGAGGAACAGCGCGTGCCCGCGGGTGCACAGCAGCGACGCGTACTGGTCCATGACCCCGCACGGCACGCCGACGAAGTCGTTCTCCGCGGCCCGCGCGTGGGCGGCGGCCTGCGGGCGAGTCAGGCCGAGACGCAGCAGGTCGTCGAGCGCCATCACCACCGCGCATTCCAGCGCGGCCGAGGAAGACAGGCCGGCGCCGCCGGGCAGATCGCCATCGACCGCGATGTCCAGGCCGCCGCCGCGGCGGCCGACGGCGAGCCCGCTACGGCGCAGCTGCCACACCACGCCGGCCGGATAGGCCGTCCACCCCGGTGCCGCGCCCGGCTCCAGCGCGTCGAGCGCGATGCCCGCCACGCCCTCCCCGTGCTGCGCCGAGACCAGACGCAACCGATCGGACCCATTGCGCGCCATGGCCACCCCGATGCCGAACGGAATCGCGATCGGCAGCACGTAGCCGTCGTTGTAGTCGGTGTGCTCGCCGATGAGGTTCACCCGTCCCGGCGCGCGCCAGCCGACCTGCGGTTCGGTACCGAAACTGCGCCGGAACAGCGCGGCGGGCCCGCCCATCACGCCGTCCGCAGGCGCTGCGCGACCGCCTCGGGCAGCACGTCGTTGATGAACGCCCCGGCCCCGCTCTCGGACCCGGCGAGGTACTTGAGCTTGCCGGGGGCGCGCCGGATGGAGAACACCCGCAGATGCAGGTGGCTCAGGTCGCGGTCGCCGTCCGAATCGGGGCGCGCCGGCGCCTGCTGCCAGGCCGCGACATAGGGCAGCGGATCGTCGTAGAGCGCATCGAGGCGGCCGAGCAGGTCCAGGTAGAGCTCGGCGAACTCGTCGCGTTCGGCGTAGCGCAGCGCGGGCAGATCCGGCATCCGCCGGTGCGGGTAGAGATGCACCTCCACCGGCCAGCGGGCCGCCCGCGGCACGAACGCCGTCCAGTACCGCCCGGCGAGCACCACCCGCTCCCCCGCCTCCCGCTCCGCGGCGAGCACGTCGGCGAACAGGTTGCGCCCGGTGGCCGCGGCGTGCGTCCTGGCCATGGCGAGCATCCGGGCCGGCAGCGGCGACACGTAGGGATAGGCGTAGATCTGGCCGTGCGGGTGATGCAGGGTCACGCCGATGTCGGCTCCCCGGTTCTCGAACGGGAACACGTGCCGCACGCCGGGCAGCTCGCCCAGCTGCGCCGTCCGATCCGCCCACACATCGACGACGAGCCGTGCCCGGGCGGGGGTGAGCGCGCCGAACGACGAGGAATGGTCGCTGGTGAAGCAGACGATCTCGCATCGCCCGCGCGCATCGGGCCCGCCCCCGAAGGCGGAAAACCGGTTCTCGAACACCACGACGTCGTAGTCCGGGGTGGGGATCTCGGTATGCCGGCCGGGGATCGTGGGACACAGCGGGCATTCCGCGGCGGAGGGCAGGAAGGTGCGGTCCTGCCGGTGCGTCGCGATGGCGGTCCACTCGCCGAGCAGTGGATCGAACCGCAGCTGCGAGGCGAGGGCCACCCGGGGCAGCGGGCGCCGATCGATCCCGTCGCGGACCGCGTCGTCGCTCTCGTCGAACCAGATGATGCGCCTGCCATCGGAGAGCACGCCCTCGGTCCGCTTCACCGCGTCGCCACCGTCCCACCGCACCGACCAGGGGCGGATCCTGGCGCCGCCGGGCGAGCAACCCCACACGCCCTCCTCCGGCCGGAGTTCACCCAGATTGCATGGGGTTCGGACAACCCGTCAATGTAATCCGCCGGGCCCACACCGCGTGCCCTCGTGATTGCCGCTGTGAGCGCGGCGGTCACGCGCCGGCGAGTTCACAGGCCGCCGCGGCGAGCCGCTCCGGGGGGACGTCGAGACATTCGTGCCGGTAGGGACAGCGCAGCAGCCGGCACGGGGAGCAGGGCACCGTGACGCCGAGCAGCGCGGCGGGCACGGTGCGCGGTCGCATATCGCCGATCTGTTCGGTACCCGCGTAGGCGGCGACGACAGGGGTGCCGAGCGCGTCGGCGAGATGCATGCCGCCGGAGTTGTTGGTGAGCGCCACGGCCGCACGCGCCACGACGGCGGCGAACCGCGGCAGCGTGGTGGCGGGCAGCGCCGACACCCGCGGATGTGCCGCGGCACGCACCACGTCGGCCACCAGGGCGGCCTCGTCCTCCGGACCGGCCACGCGGACGGGAAGGCCGGCGGCCGCGATCGCGGCGGCGGCGGCCCCGAAGCGTTCGGCCGGGTACCGCCGGGCCGAACACGACGCCCCGGGCACCACGAGCGCGAACGGCGCCGGCTGCCCGAGCAGCTCCGCCGCGGCGCGGACGTCGGCGTCGGGAATCCGCAGCCGCAGCCGTCCGCCCCGGGCGGGCACGCCGACCGCCGCGAGCAGGTCCAGGCCGCGGTCGACCTGGTGGGTGTCGTCGGGCGGCGGCGTGACCCAGTGCGTGGCGACCGCCCCGCCGAACTCGCGCGAATGCACCACCCGGGTGCCGACACCGGCCAGCAGCCCCAGATGCGCGGCCGGCCATGGAGACTGCGAGAACGAGGTGAACACCAGCATCGTGTCGTAGCCGCGGCCCCGGATCCGTTCGACGAGGGCCCATTCCCGTTCCCTCGCCCCCGCCCCGTCGCCCGGGCCGGGTAGCTGCTGCCAGATCGCCGGCACCGCCAGCACGTCGTCGAGCTCGGGGATCAGGGGCGCGGCCGCGGCGCCGGCGGGCGAGGCCAGCAGATCGAACCGGGCCCGCGGGGCGAAGGCACGCAGCGCCCGGATCGCCGGGGTCAGCATGACCACGTCGCCGAGGTTGTCCGCGCGCACCAGCAGCACGCGCCGGAGCTCTCCGGGCCGAAGCGGCGCCCCGCGGTCCGCCCCGGGGTGACGTCCGGGGACGCTCACCCCCTGCCTTCGGCACGGCTCATGTCGAGCTGCGGCTCTTCGCGGTAGCGCGCTTGTTGGTCTTCTGGATCGCCTCGACCAGCTCGTCCTTGGTCATCGTCGACCGCCCGCCGATATCGAGCTTGCGCGCCACCTCCTGCAGGTGCTTCTTGCTCGCGTTGGCGTCGACCCCACCCGCGGTGGAACGCTGGGTGTCGCGGGCGCCGCGGCTGGCCTGCTCGTCGGACGGCCCGCGCCGGTCCTTGGGCTCCCAGTGGTCGCCGACCTTCTCGTAGGTGTGCTTGAGCGCGGCGTAGGCCGTGCGGTGGGCGCGCTGCCCCTCGCCGTAGCTGTCCACGGCGGAATCGTGCGCCTCCATCCAGGTGCGCTGCGCCTTCTCGTCGGAACGTTGGAGCGTGCTGGGCAACTCTTCACGTGCAGGCATGACCGGGCATACCCGCGCCGGGCTGCCGACTACACGTGCGGGGCCGCGGGTAGCGGCCCGAGCAGCCGGGTACCCGAACGGCGAGTGGCGGAGGTGAGGGCACGATGTTCGAGCGGATCCGGGCGCTGTTTCGCCGGACCAAGGCCGACGGAGAGTCCGATATGGCCCGCGACCCGAACGTGGCGCGCAGCCGCGCGACCGGCGGCCGGGACGTCGCCGACGACCACCGGGACCGGCCGCAACGAGCTGTTCGTTGGCCGGGTCGGCGGCGAGGATCCGGACGAGGGGCCGACGGGCGCCGAGGCCCGGTCGTGGCGCCGCCGTGGTGACGAGTGAGGCCGCCGCAGCGTCCCGTTGCGCTCGCGCTGCGCGCCCTCAACCTCGGTGACCTGCTGGTCGTGGTGCCGGCGCTGCGGGCGCTCGCGCCCGCCCACCCGCGGCGCCGGCTGCTGCTGGCCGCCCCGCGCTCGCTCGGGCCGCCCCCCGCGCCTCATGGAGCCATGACGTTCCCCGCCACCGGGGCCCACTGCGTTATGGCTCCATAACGCGGTCCGGGCGGGCGCATCTTACGCACTATGGCTCCACAATGCGCTGCAGGGCGGCGGCGAGCACCTTCAGGTCCTCGACGAACCCGTCGAACAGCTCCGCCCGGCGCTCCGGCGGGGCGCGCAGCACGGCCGACGGATGCACCGTCGCCACGACCGCGTGACCCTCCCAGTCGATCATCTGGCCGCGCTGGCGGGTGACCCGGAACGTGCGGCCGAGCAACGCCTGCGCTGCGGTGGCGCCCAGGACGCCCAGCGCCGCGGGTGCGACCACCCGCAGCTCCGCATCCAGCCACGGCCGGCAGGCGCGGATCTGCGCGGCGGTCGGGGTCTGGTGGATGCGGCGCTCACCCCGCTGCTCGAAGCTGAAATGCTTGACCGCGTTGGTCAGGTAGACCTCGTCGCGCCGGATGCCGGCCTCGGTCAGCGCGCGGTCCAGCAGCCGCCCGGCCGGGCCGACGAACGGCTCGCCCGCCCGGTCCTCCCGGTCCCCGGGCTGCTCACCGATCAGCATCAGCCGGGCCGGCGCGGGACCGCGGCCGAACACGGTCTGCTCCGCGTTGCGGTACAGCTCGCAGCCTGTGCAGTCGGCCGCCGCCCGGCGCAGGGTCTCCAGATCGCTCGCGGTTTCGGCGGCTCCGGCCATCGGAGGTCTCCTCGTCTCGCAGGTGTCCGGCCGTCACGTTCCGGCCAGCCGCGTCGCCGCCTCGAGCAGCAGCGCATGCACGAAGGCCTGCGGCAGGTTGCCACGCAGCTGGCGCTGGGTCACGTCGTACTCCTCGGCGAACAGACCCGGCGGGCCGCAGGCGGCCCGGCCGCGTTCGAACCAGCGGGCCGCGGCCACCACGTCGCCCTGCTGCTGGGCGGCCAGCGCCATGACGAACCCGCACAGCGTGAACGCGCCCTCCGCCTCGCCGAGCGGGCGGGCATCCTGGCGGAACCGGTAGACGTAACCGTCCCGGCTCAGGTCCGCGACCACCGCGCGCAGCGTCGCGATCGACCGGGGATCGGCCGCGGGCACCGCGCCGCGCAGCGCGGGCAGCAGCAGCGCGGCGTCGACGCGGGGGTCGTCGGGCGCACGCTGCCAGCGGCCGTCGGGGTGGCGACAGTCCGACGCCGCGTCCGCCACGATGGCGTCGGCCAGCCCGCTCCAGCGGGCCGCATCCGCGGCCGCGACCAGCCCGGCCACCGCCCGCAGCCCGGCGGCGCATATCAGGCGAGAATGCGCCCATCGGCGGTTGTCCAGCTCCCAGACCCCCGCATCGGGTTCGCGCCAGCGCTGCTCGACCGCCGCCACCGCGGCGCGCACCGCCGCCCAGTGCGTGGTCGCCAGCCGATCGTGCCGGGCGGCCGCGGCGAACAGCAGCAGCGCCTCGCCGAACGCGTCGAGCTGGACCTGGGCGTTGACGTGGTTGCCGAGGATGTCGGTCCCGCCCGGATAACCGGGCAGGTCCAGTGAGCGTTCATCGGGGATGGGCCCACCCGACGCCGTGTAGGCGGGTCTCAGCCGCGGCCCGTCGGCGAGCAGCCGCTCGGCGACGAACCGGACCGCATCATCCAGCAGCGGGTACGGACCCGCCGCCGCGACGGCCTGCCCCGCGTAGCACTGGTCGCGGATCCAGACGAACCGGTAGTCGTAGCTGCGTCCCGCTCCGGCCCGCTCGGGCAGGCTGGTGGTCGCGGCGGCGACCATGCCGCCGCTCGCGCCGGTCAGGCCCCGCAGCACGGCGTAGGCGTGCCGGGCGTCGCGGGGCGCCAGCGTCGTCGCGTCCAGCTCCGGCACGGCGCGCCGCCAGGCGGCGGCGGTCGCCTCCCAGGCGACGTCCGGGTCGGTCGGCCCGCGCTCGGGCACGCCGGTGGACAGCTCCAGCACGAGGTCGTGGTGGTCGCCCGCGGCCAGCTCGATGCGGGTGGTCAGCCGGTTGCCGTCGGCGTCGGCCTTGGCATCCGCGGCCCCGCTCCAGCGCAGCCACAGCCCACCGGCCCGCCCCGTCCAGCGGCCGTCCTCGTCGCGGTGCAGCTCGCGCAGCGGCTCGCGGCCGGACCCGGCCGCGGGCTCGAACATCACGTCGACGCAGGCCGGGCCCGAGCTCGCGACGATCCGCCGCAGCACGACCGCCCGCCGTGCCTCGCCGGGGAAGGCCAGAGCCTCCCGACACTCGACGATCCCGGCGGTGGTCACCCAGCGAGAGCGCCAGATCAGACTCCCCGGCTCGTAGTGCCCGCCCCAGACGAACCGGCCGACCGGGGTCACCGCGTAGCAGCCGCGGCCCCCGATCAGCGAGGCGAACACCGCGTCGGAACCCCAGCGGGGCATGCACATCCAGGCGAAGTCCCCCGCGGGCCGACGACGACGCCGCGCTCGCCGTCGGCCAGCAGCGCGTACTCGCGCAGCACATGCGGTGGGAACCGGTCGACGAGGTCGTCGCTTACGCCCGCGGCCGCGGCGCGGGCGAGGCGCGGAATCCTCATCGTCGGCTCCTCGTCGAGATCGGGATACGTCTGGCCCGGACAGCGCGGTAGTGCTCAACGGGGTCGCCCCCGGCCATCCGCTCCGCCAGTCGCGAGGCGAGCGCCATGATCGTCAACGCCGGGTTGGCGGCGCCCTGGGTCGGGCAGACCGAACCGTCGGCGACGAACACGTTCGGCACGCCCCAGATCCGGTGGTCGGCATCGGTCACGCTGTGCTCGGGAGCCCGGCCCATCCGGGCTCCGCCGATCAGATGGGCGAAGCGCTGGATGATGAGCACGTCCTGGGCGTCGGCGGCGCGCAGGATGTCGGTGATCACCTTCGTGGAGTAGGCCATGTTGGTCTTGTCGTTGTCGGTGAGCGTGTAGTCCATCCGCGCGACCGGCTGGCCGTAGGGGTCGGTCTCGTCGGCGAGCGTGACCCGGTTCTCCGGATGCGGCAACAGCTCGTTGAGCACGCCGATCGTGGCCCAGTGGTTGTAGTCGCGCATGTACTCGCGCAGCGCCCGGCCCCAGTGCCCGTCGGCGAGCACGTGTTCGGACCAGCCGATCGGCATCGGGGAGACGGTCTGGATCGAGAAGCCGCGGGCGAACCCGCGGCCGGGGTCGGTCTCGTAGAACTGCTCGGAGGAGATCTCCGGCGGCGGTGCCTTGTACATCCGCAGCTCGTCGGGCCAGCGCCCGGCGGTCTGCGACGCGCCCTGCACCATGACGTAGCGGCCGACCTGGTCTTCGGCATTGCCCAGCCCGCGTGGGTGGCGGCGGCTGGTCGAGGCCAGCAGCAGCCGCGGGGTCTCGATCGAGTAACCGGCGACGGCCACCGCGGCCGCGCGCTGCAGCGTCCGCCCACCCTCCCCCTCCCGCGCGTAGACGACGCCGCGCGCCGCCCCCGTCGCGTCATCGATGTCCACCCGCAGCGCCATGCAGTTCGCCCGGACCTCGACGCCGTGGGCCAGCGCGTCGGGCAGGTGCGTGACGTACGGGCTGGCCTTGGCGTTCACCTTGCAGCCCTGCAGGCAGTAGCCGCGGTAGATGCAGTGCGGGCGGTTGCCGAAGGTGCCGTTGACGATGCCGACCGGGCCGACGCGCATCTCGATCCCGCACCGGTGCGCACCCTCCACCAGGCGCAGCGCCGCGCCGGTCACCGGGTGCGGGGAGAACGGGTAGCGGTGCGGGTGGCCCCACGGCCAGTCCTGCCCGGCCACCGGGAGCTCCAGCTCCACCCGCTCGTAGTGGCCCAGCAGCTCCTCGTAGCGCAGCGGCCAGTCCGCGCCGACGCCGTCGTCGCTGTGGGTGGAGAAGTCGCTGGGATGAAACCGCGGGGTGTAGCCGGCATAGTGGATCATCGACCCGCCGACCCCGCGGCCGGAGTTGTTCTTGCCCAGCTCGATCGGGTCGGTCCCGCCGATGATCCGCTTCTGGGTCCAGTACAGGTGGTGGCTGCCCGCCTCGTCGGACACCCAGTCCTCGTCGGGATGCCAGAACGGGCCCGCCTCGAGGATGACGATCCGCCAGCCGCGCCGGGCCAGCCGCTGGGCGAGCACCGAGCCGCCCGCCCCGGCCCCGACGATCACCAGGTCGACCTCGTCGTCGTCGGCGTAGCGGCGCATCGTGGCCTCGCCCGGCAGGTCGCGGGAGTGCACGTCGAGCAGGAAGCGCGAGTCGTTGTCCCGCGGGGTGACCGAGCCCTTGAGCAGCCCGCGCCAGAACGTCCCCATCAGCCTTCCCGCACCGGATCGACGTTCACCGCACCGGGTTTCTCGAACGGCTCGCGCACCCCCGGCCCCTCGTAGCCGGGGCCGCCCAGCCGCAGGAAGCCGCGCGGGTAGGCCGGGCCGCCGAAACCGATCTCGTTCCAGGCCCATGGGTGGGAGTAGAAGGCCGACAGCACCGCGCGCATCACCACCGACCACGCCCGGGGCACGTTCAGCTCGTCCCACGGCCCGCCGACGAGCCGCCCGTGCGCGAACTCGCGCACGATGTTCTCCCGCCGCCGCGTGTCGCACTCGGCGAAGGAGCACCGGTAGGCCTGCCGCGCGGTGTGGTCCAGCCCGCGCAGCACCAGCCGCCAGGCGTCACGGTCGTCGGGCATGCCGGCGTACTGGTAGCCGTCGAGGCGGCCGTCGGCGAGCTTGGCATCGACCGTCTCCGCGACCGGGATGCGCGGCTCGGTTTCCTGGGCGAGCGCGGTATCGCAGAACGCCCGCAGCGCCGGCTCCTCCGCCGCGCTGAAGAACCGCAGCGGGCCCGGCGGCTCCAGGCGGGCCAGCACAACCTTCTTCGTGGCCTCGTCCCAGGTGTCGATCGCGTCGAACACGTCGTGGTCGGGATAACGCCCGATCATCTGGGGTGTGGTGCCGCGGCGCTGGCGGGGCAGCCAGTCCGGGGGCGGCGGCTGGCTGCCGGGACGCAGTTTGGGTAGGTGGGCACCGCTGCGCAGATCCACGGTCATCGCTCCCGGCGCAGTACGGCCGCGAGCAGACCCATCCCCCCGACCATCGACATCAGGCCGGGCGCGGAGATCGGTGGGCCCATCGGCAGGTTGTAGGAGTACAGCCGCCAGCCGCCGGGCTTGCGGGTGACCCCGCGGGCGTGGAAGTACTCCCCCAGCAGGCCGTTGACGAAGTACAGGCCCGCAGTGATCGGGAGCGCGGTCTTGGCCGCACGCCGGGAGAACACCCCCGCGACCCCGGCCGCCACCAGCGGCGGGGTGAGCAGGACCGGGCTCCACATCCACCTGTTGCCGAAGCTGCCCTTGTAGTGCTCCAGGTACACCTCGGCGCCGGTGACCAGCGCGGAGAGCGCGGTCAGCCCGGACAGCGACCGCTCGAACCGGCCGTGTTCGACGTTGCGCACCATCCGGTCGACGAGATGTATCTCGCCGATCTCGTGCTTATGCCGCAGCTTCATCCTGGCCTCCCTGGTTGCAGCACGGTCAGCGTCCCCGGCGCGGCAGGAACTCCTGCAGCTTGGTCTTGACGCCCATGGCGAGGACACCCCAGCGGTCCTCGTCGCCGTGGGCCAGCGCAGTGGCGGCGGCGCGCATCTGGTCGGTGGTGGCGTGCGGCGGGATCGGCGGGACGTCGGGGTCGCAATGCACGTCAAGCACCGTGGGCCGGTCGGCGGCCAGTGCCCGGTCCCACGCCGGGGCGATATCGTCCGGCTTGTCGACGACGAGTGCCTGCAGTCCAAGACCCGCGGCGAAGGCCGCGTAGTCGACGTCCGGGATGGTCTGGGACTCGACGAACTTCGGCGCGCCCGCCATCGCGCGCATCTCCCAGGTGACCTGGTTGAGATCGTTGTTGTGCAGCACCGCGACGACGAGGCGCGGATCGGTCCACCGCTGCCAGTATCGCTTGATGGTGATCAGCTCGGCGAGGCCGTTCATCTGCATCGCGCCGTCGCCGGCGAACGCGATCACCGGACGGTCCGGGTACCCGAACTTGGCCCCGATGGCATACGGCACCCCGGGGCCCATGGTCGCGAGCGTGCCCGACAGCGAGCCGCGCATGTCGCCGCGGAAGCGCAGCTGGCGCGCGTACCAGTTGGCCGCCGAGCCGGAGTCGGCGGTGACGATCACGTCGTCCGGCAGCCGCGGGGACAGCTCGGCGAACAGCCGCATCGGGTTGACCGGGTCCGCGTCCAGCTCGGCCTGCATCGCCATCGTCTCCCACCAACGGGCGACGTCGTGCTCGATGCTCTCCCGCCAGGACCGGTCGGTGTTGCGTTCCAGCAGCGGGATCAGCGCGCGCAGGGTCGCGGCGGCGTCGCCGACGAGGTTCACCTCGTACGGGTACCGCGAGCCGATCAGGCCGGCGTCGATGTCGATCTGCACGGCGCGGGCCTGGTCGTACTCGGGCATGAACTGGGTGTAGGGAAAGCTCGACCCGACCGTGAGCAGCGTGTCGCAGCCCATCATCAGCTCGTAGCTCGGGCGGCTGCCCAGCAGTCCGATCGCGCCGGTGACATACGGCAGCTCGTCGGAGAGCACGTCCTTGCCGAGCAGGGCCTTGGCCACCCCAGCCCCGAGCAGGTCCGCGACCTGCTCCAGCTCGGCGCGGGCGTTGCGGGCGCCCTGCCCGGCCAGGATCGCGACCTTGCTCCCGGCGTTGAGCACGTCGGCCGCGCGCCGCAGGGCGGCGTCGTCCGCCGCCGGGGTCGGCCGGCTCACTCCGAGGCTGGAGGGCACCATCTTGAACTCGTGGGTCGGCGGGGAGTACTCCAGCTCCTGGACGTCGGCGGGGATGATCACCGCGGTCGGGGCGCGCCGGTCCTGTGCCGTGCGGATCGCGCGGTCCAGCACGTTGGGCAGCTGCTCGGGGACCATGACCTGCTGCACATAGTCGGAGGCCACGTCCTTGAACAGCGACATCAGGTCGACCTCCTGCTGGTAGGAGCCGCCCATGGCGCTGCGGTTGGTCTGGCCGACGATCGCGACCACGCCGACGTGGTCGAGCTTGGCGTCGTAGAGCCCGTTGAGCAGGTGGATCGCGCCCGGCCCCGAGGTCGCCGCACAGATCCCGAGCCGGCCGGAGAACTTCGCGTAGCCCACCGCCTCGAACGCGCTCATCTCCTCGTGCCGGGCCTGCACGAACCGGGGGTCGTCGTCCGCCCGCCCCCAGGCCGCGAGGATCCCGTTGATCCCGTCTCCCGGATATCCGAAGACCTGTTCGACACCCCACTCGCGCAGGCGTCCCAGCAGGTGGTCCGCCACGGTCTGGCCTGCCATGGATGATCCCTTCCTGTCCGCGTCCCTGTCTTGCGGTCGTCCCTGTCTTGCGGTCGTCCCTGTCTTGCGGTCGTCCCTGTCTTGCGGTCGTCCCTGTCTGCCGTTGCTGCGGTACCCGCCGGTCAGCGCTCGCAACCGTCTGCGGCCGCCGGCCGTCCACGTCGCGGACCGTTTTCGTCGGATCGCTGCGGGGCGTTGCGGCGGTAGGGTCGGGCGCGTGGGGGCCGCAACGAACTCGGGCGACGAGATACTTGCCGCCGAACTGCTCACCGATCCGTCCGGGCCGGTGATCTGCGCCGTGCGCGGCGAGGTGGACATGAGCAACGCCGATGAGCTGAGCGTCTATCTCGACTCCGCGTTCAAGGCGGGCCCCGACGTCGTCGTCGATCTCTCCGGGGTGACGTTCCTGGCCTCGGCGGGGGTACGCGTACTGCTCAAGGCGTACACGGACCGGCGCGGACGCAGGATCGCGATCGTGACCAACGCGGCCATCGAGGCCGTGTTGCGCATCTGCGGGCTGACGGCGGTCGTGCCCTGCCGGCCCACCCGGAGCCTTGCCGTGCGGGAGCTGGTGCGCAGTGCCTCGGCCGCGAGCGGTGACGGGTCCCCGCCGGTTGGCTGAGTCTGGCGGGGGTACGGGAGGTCTGAAACAATCCCGCTCGTGCCGGCCCTGAGCGGACCGGCCAGCACCCTCACCGAATCACCGAGGAGGGCAGCCATGACGGCGGTGACGCCGAAGCCGATCACGACGCGCCCGTACCCGGCCCGGCCGGTCCGCAAGGGCAGCCGGTTGCTGTGGATGCTGGGCACGACCGATCCCAAGGACATCGCGATCCTGTATCTGGTCACCTCGTTCGCGTTCTTCATGGCCG
>NZ_AUII01000038.1 GCF_000423625.1 Pseudonocardia asaccharolytica DSM 44247 = NBRC 16224 | reverse complement strand
ATGACTTCATTCCGTTCCTGGACTACCCGCCGGAACTGCGTCGCGTCGTCTACACCACCAACGCCATCGAGTCCATCAACTTCCAACTACGGAAAATCACCAAGACTCGCGGACACTTCCCGTCCGACGAGGCCGCGATGAAGCTCATTTACCTGGGCCTGCGGAACATCTCCAGCAAGAGGGGAGGTGAATCCGGAACCGGTACCTGGGGCTGGAAAACGGCTCTAAATACACTGGTCGTCCTCTTCCCTGGACGACTCCCACTGTGAGAGAATAACAACGTCAGTCACCCGTAGCTTACACGGGAATCGTGACAGGCTCCGGTCCGCGGCCTCCAGAAACTCCGTCGGCTCGGTCGTCGTGGCAGCCCCGCCTGCCGAACGCCGCGTGCAGATCCACCTCGTCACCCTGCTCGTCGTGGGTCATGTCCTTTGCTCCTCATATCGATCCGGCGCCGTCTCGAGCGACGCCGTCACCCGCTCGACGGGGCTGCGATCGCGGCCTGAGCCGCGCACGAGGTGGAACACCGAGCCGTAGTCCGGTCCACACCTCACGCGACAAAGCCACGGGAGTGCAGCCGCCGGGCCCGGTCGGCTCGGCGGCGCTGCGGGTCGGTGTGCTACTCGGCCGCGCGGGCGTAGACCAGGTGCAGGACGCCCGTGCTGAAGGTGGTGGACGACAGCAGCTGCAGCGGCACCTGCGTGCCGTCGTCGAACAGCTTCTTGCCCCTGCCGACCACCAGCGGGTGCACCAGCAGGTGGAGTTCGTCGAGCAGGCCCTGTTCGAGCAGCCAGCGGACGAGCGTCCCGCTGCCGGTCATGCCGAGCTGCTGGTCCTGCTTGAGTTTGGCGATCTCGGTCTTCACGTCACCGCTGACGACGGTGGAGTTCTCCCAGGTCGGGTCGGTGAGCGTGGTCGACACGACGTATTTCCGGGTGCCGTTCATCTGCGCGGTGGTCGGGTCGTCGGGGTCGGCGGTGGGCCAGTAGCTCGCGAACTCCTCATAGGTCTTGCGCCCGATCAGCAGGGCGTCGTTACCGGCCATCATCGCGCCGACGGCCGCCCCCATCTCGTCGTTGAAGTACGGGAAGTGCCATGAGTCCGGCGACTCCACGACGCCGTCGAGCGAGATGAACAGGCCGGATTTGATGATTCCCATGGTGTTCTCCTTCGGAGAGTTTCCGTTTCCTTGCTGGGCTCGACCGCTCCACCGCCACCCTCATCGGGCTGCTGGGCCGAGCGGGTACCTTCAGTCGCCAGTGATGTGAACGATGCCCGTCATGGTGCTCTCCTCAGCTCTTGCGGTAGCTCGCGATCATGCCCGCCGACCGCTGGTCGGCTGTCAGAAGCTCGATGACGCTGCCGACGATCGAGACCTGACCCGCCAGGGCGGAAACTGGGCGACTCTGTCCTCGTGCACCGGGACGGGGGTGAGCCACATCCAGCGCGCCGAACACGGCGGGCAGTGCTTCGGCCATCCCGGGCAGGTAGCTGTACAGCTTGTCCAGGTGCGTGTACTGCACCCACTGCTCGATCATCTGCTCGTTCATCGCGGTGGTCCGTGCCGCTCCCGCGTGCTCCAGTACGGCGGCCGCGCCCAGCAGGACGACGAGGACGACCGGGAGGGCGGTCGGGGGCCCGGCCAGCGTGCGGGCGGCGAGGGGCTGGCCGTGCGCGTCGAACGCCGAGGCCAGCTCGATCTCGCCGACGCCGTCGGTGAGCAGCACGCCGAGTGTCGGCGGGTCCCAGCGGTAGCCGGCATTGATGATCGCGACCGGGTCCGGCACGCCGGCCCCGGTGGTCACCGGCGGGTCGGTGCGGTAGTACTGCCAGCCCACCGCGGCCGCGGCGTCGGCGGTGACCGTCGGGCCGGCCAGCCGCTCGACCATGTGCAGCGTGCCGTAGCCAGTGGGCGGTGGCCGGGCGGCCGTCGAGCAGCCCGGCGGAGGCGAGCATCCCGGCCCCGTTGCACACGGGCAGCAGCTGCGTGCCGCGGGCGGCCTGGATGCGTAGCCAGTCGGTGACGGGGACGGTGCTGGGCTCGCCGACATCCGGCAGCGCCGGCACCGTGGACAACGCCGCGATGCCCGTGACGTGGGCGGCATGCTCGTCGAACGTGAGGTCGGGGACGAGGTCCAGCCCGCCGGTCAGCGGCACGGGACGGCGCTGCGCCGCGACCGTGTAGAGGTTGAACCGGCCGGTGGCGGCGAGGATCTTCACCCCGGGAACCAGCAGCGCCAGGAACGGCAGGGACATCGCGGCGGACATCTCCGCGATCCGCGGCCACGAGTGGCGCCGGATGCGCATCCACAGCGCCATCGCGACGGTCATGTTCGTGGCCATCACGATCGCGTGCACGTCGGTCGGGCCAGCCACTTCGGGCGGTCGACGGTCGCGAGGGAGCGTCGCCGCCGGCGCCGCCGCGGCCATGTGCCGGAGGTCATGAGCGGGGGTCATGCCCTGCCGTGACCCGGCAGCTCCGAGGTGTCAGAACAGGATGCGGGCACGCCGCTCGCGTGCGGGTCTGGCCACTCGTCCCGCGGCTGGTGGTCGGCGCGACGCCGGTCAACCCGCCAGCAGCTGCTCCACCTCCGCGGAGTCGGTGACGCGCCCTGTCGAGGAGCTCGACACGTAGCGTCGGCGGATCCGGGTCGCCTTCGAGGCGAGACGGGATCGGCACGAGGAGAAGGAGTGGCAGGTGCGATCGGAGGAGTACGCCACGGTGGCCGGGCTGGACGAGGTGGCGCCGGCGTTTGGCTCGGAAGGACGGCCCGACGTCGCCGGCGTTCGGGATACTGCGCCTGCAGCCGTGGTACCTGCGGGTGTTCCCCGGTGAGTTCGCGCGCTCGGGCGGAACGACTGGCCGCATCCTCACCTGGCGAGCCGACGATCGCACATGATTCAACAGGGACGGCGCCCCGCGAACACGACCACTCCTGCCGAGGGCACGAACCAGGGCTAGAAGTTGCCGCGGCGCTCCTGCTCGCGCTCGATCGCCTCGAACAGTGCCTGGAAGTTGCCCTTCCCGAAGCCCAGCGAACCGTGCCGCTCGATGAGCTCGAAGAACACCGTCGGCCGGTCGCCCAGCGGTCGGGTGAAGATCTGCAGCAGATAGCCGTCCTCGTCGCGGTCGACCAGGATGCCGCGCGAGGCCAGCTCCTCGATGGGGGCCCGGACCTCGCCGATCCGGGCGCGCAGCGCCGGGTCGGTGTAGTAGGAGGCGGGGGTGTCGAGGAACTCGACGCCCGCGGCCCGCATCGCGTCGACCGAGCCCAGGATGTCACCGGTGGCCAGCGCCAGATGCTGGACGCCGGGCCCGTCGTGGAACTGCAGGTACTCGTCGATCTGCGAGCGCTTCTTGCCGAGGGCCGGCTCGTTGAGCGGGAACTTCACCTGGTGGTTCCCGTTGGCCACCACCTTGCTCATCAGCGCGGAGTACTCGGTGGCGATGTCGTCGCCGATGAACTCGGCCATGTTGGTGAAGCCCATGACCCGGTTGTAGAACTCGACCCAGCGGTCCATCTGCCCGAGCGCGACGTTGCCGACGACGTGGTCGAGGGCCTGGAACAGCCGAGGCCTGCGCGCATCGGTGCAGGCGACGAAGCCGGGCAGATAGGGGCCCCGATAGCGGGACCGGTCGACGAGGGTGTGCCAGGTGTCGCCGTAGGCGGCGAGCGCGGCGAGGCGGACGGTGCCGTGGGCGTCGGCGACGTCGTGCGGCTCGTCGAGGATCGTCGCGCCGGTGGCCCGGGCGTGGGCGACGGCGCGGTCGACGTCGGGGACCTCGAGGGCGATGTCGGCGATGCCGTCACCGTGCCGGCGGTGCCGGTCCAGCAGCGGGCTCGCCGGGTCGACCCCGCCGGTGAGCACGAACCGGACCGCCCCGCTCTGCAGCACGAAGGCCTTGTGGTCGCGGTTTCCGGTCTCCGGCCCGGAATAGGCGACGAGCTCCATGCCGAAGGCGGTGCGGTAGAAGTGCGCGGCCTGAGTGGCGTTGCCGACGACCCAGACGACGGCGTCCCAGCCGGTGACGGGGAAGGGGTCACCGGCCGGATCGTGCTCGACCATCCCGACGAGCCTGCGCAGCTGGTCGTGATCGAGATGGGCGAACCGCCCGCCCGGGGAGCGGGTCTGCTCGATGTGCATCTCGTCCCTCCGGACTGGGGATGGCTGAGTGGTACAGGACCAGTGCAGCAATGCCCGCTGCGGTGTGCAACGAGCAGCCATGGTGGTGGGCAGAGAGGGCAGATTGACCGCCTGATCCGGGGTCGGGATAGGCATTCGGCGCAGTTCATCCGGTTGGTGCCTCCGGGCTCTAGCGGCACCGTCCCCGGGTGGGCGACAGTGAACATCCGACCCGGTCTTCCCGGGAGGACGGCGATGGTCCACCAGCGCGCCCCGGCCCCCGGTGCTGTCGCATGGCTGGATCTGATGACCGCCGACGTCGAACCGGCCGCGCGGTTCTACGGCTGCGTGCTCGGCTGGACCTACAACCTGGCCTGGACCCCGCTGGGCGACTACCGCGTCGCGCGCAACGGGGACCGCGATGTGGCCGGCCTGATGTCCGGTGATGTCGCCCTGCGTTCCTCGGCGCCGCCGGCCTGGGAGGTGTTCGTGGAGGTCGAGTCGATCACCGCGACGCTGGCGGCGGCATGCGAATCCGGCGGCACGGTGCTGCAGGAGCCGCTCGAGGTCCCCGGCGGCGGCCGGGTCGGGGTGCTCGCCGACCCGGCCGAGGCCGTGCTCGCCGTCGTCGAGTCCCCGCCGGGGGCGGTATCGCCCGCGGCCGGGGCGCACGGTGGTTTCGCCGGGGTCGAGCTGCACTCGCGCCGGCCCGCCGGCATCCACGCCTTCTACCCCGCGGTGCTCGGCTGGCGGGTGGTGGAGCGCTTCGGACAGACCGTCTTCCTGACTGGCCGCAGGCAGGTGGCCGAGCTGCTGGCCAGCACCGCGGAGGACCCGGTGTCCCGGTGGCTTCCCCGGTTCGCGGTGCGCCGGATCGACCCCGCCGTCGAGACCGTGGTGCGCCACGGCGGTGTCGTCGTGGAGCCGCCGGGCCCCTGGCACGGGCGGCGGCGGGCGTTGCTGGCCGATCCCGCCGGGGCCCGGTTCGTGCTCGTCGAGCATCCGGCATTGTGACCCGGCCGGGTCGCGCGGTCGGCGAGCGAGGTGTCAGTGTCCGGCGGCCAGCAGCGCGGCGCCGATGATCCCGGCGTCGTTCAGCAGCGCCGCCGGGACGATCGGGGTGCGGATGTGCACATGCGGCAGCCACTTCGCCGCCTTCTTGCTCACCCCGCCGCCGACGACGATCAGGTCGGGCCACAGCAGGGCTTCGACGCGGGAGTAGTAGCGGGTCAGCCGCTGCGCCCATTCCTCCCAGTCGAGGCCATCGCGTTCGCGCGCGGAGTCGGCGGCGCGGGACTCGGCGTCGTACCCGTCGATCTCCAGATGCCCGAGCTCGGCGTTGGGCCACAGGGCGCCCCCCACGACGAGCGCCGAGCCGATCCCGGTGCCCAGCGTGCTGACCAGCACCACACCGGAGTGATCGTGGGCGGCGCCGAAGCGCACCTCGGCGAGGCCTGCGGCGTCGGCGTCGTTGACGACCAGCGCCTTGCGCCCGGTCTTGGACCGGAACAGGTCGTGCGCATCGACGCCGATCCAACGATCGTCGACGTTGGCCGCCGTCCGCACCACGCCGTGCTGGACGACCGCGGGGAAGGTGCAGCCGAACCGGCCGTCCCAGCTGAAGTGGTCGAGCACCTGCCCGACCACGTCGGCGACGGCATCGGGCGTCGCGGGATGGGGGGTCGGGATGCGCAGCCGCTCGTCGGCGAACCTGCCCGTGTCCGGCTCGACCGGCGCGCCCTTGATCCCGGACCCGCCGATGTCGATCCCGAAGCCCAGACCCTTGTGATGCTTCTTGGCCATGTTCCCACCCCGTCCGCGCCCCATTCAGCGCCGTCGCCACGACCGCACGCCTCCGCCCGGGACAGCCTGCCGCATCCGGGGCCCCGGCGCGGCTTTGTCCATCCCCGATCCGCCCGTACGGTGCTGTGTAACGCCCATCACATGGCCGATCGAGGAGGCGCAACGATGCCCAGCCGCGAATCCGACGCCCTGCGTGCCCAGTTCCAGCAGATGTCCGAGATCCTGGCGGCGAACCCGCAGATGGACATGGCGACCCTGCGCAATCTGTTCGAGACCCTCCACCTCCTGGCCGCGGAGGTGCCGGGGGTGAGCTACGAGGAGGCCGACGCGGGCGGCGTACCGGCGCTGTGGTGCCGGCCGGAGGGGGCCGCGACGGACGCGGCCATCTTCTACACCCACGGCGGCGGGTTCGCCTGCAACTCGATGCACAGCCACCGCAAGCTCGCCGGGCACCTGGCGCGGGCGGCCGGAGTGCCGGCGCTGGTGATCGACTACCGGCTCGCCCCCGAGCACCCGTTCCCGGCCCAGCTCACCGACGCCCTCACCGCCTACCGCTGGCTGCTGGACCAGGGTGTTCCCGCCGGCCGGATCGCCACGGCGGGCGACTCCGCGGGGGGCAACCTGGCCACCGCGCTGGTGCTCAGGCTCCGGGAGGAGAGCGTGCCGCTGCCGGGCGCGATCGTCGGCCTCTCGCCCTGGTACGACATGGAGCACAAGGGCAAGACGCTGGAGAGCAACGCGGCCACCGATGCCCTCGTGCAGCTGCCGATCCTGCAGAACATGTCCGCGATGTTCCTCGGCGAGCACGGTTCGCCGACCGATCCGCTCGCCAACCCGCTACACGCCGACGTCACCGGTCTGCCGCCGATCTACCTGACCGCCGGGGGCCACGAGACGCTGCTGGACGACACCGAGCGGTTCGCCGACAAGGCCCGTGCCGCGGGGGTCCCGGTGACCCTGCGGATCGAACCCGAGCAGCAGCACGTCTACCCGTACATGGCGGGCCGGGCGCCGGAGTCCGACGCGGCGATCGCCGACATCGGCGCGTGGCTCGTGGCCACGCTCGACGCGGGCTGAGCCGCGGGCCGCGCCGGGACCGAGGAGGCGCAGACGATGGTCGAACCTGACCGGTCGCCCGCCCAGCCGCTCAAGGACAGCGTGCGTGACCTGCTGGTCGTGCTGGCCCGGCGAGCGCTGGGGGTGGCCCTGGACAAGGTCGAGGCGGTCGCGGACGGTCTGGAGGAGATTGCGTCCCGCGGCGGCGTCGCCACGTCCGCGGCGCTCGGCGGCGGGCGTGCCCTGCTGGAGGGCAGGAACCCGGCGTGGAGCGCGCTCAAGGCCGGGGTCGCGGCCCTCCCGGCCGGGATCACGACGTTTCTCGTCCTCACGCTGATCCTTGTCCTGCTCCTCGGGCCGGTGCTGCTGCTGATCCTGCTGGTCCTGTTGCTCGTGTGGGCGGTCGTGGCGGCGATCCGGGCCGGCCGCTAGCAGGATCCGGGGCGGGCGGGTCCGGTACCGGCCCGCTACGGTCTGCGGGGTGTCGGTGCGGGAGCTGGTCGTGCTGGGGACCGCGAGCCAGGCGCCCACCCGCCTGCGCAACCACAACGGCTACCTGCTGCGCTGGGACGGCCATGGCCTGCTGTTCGACCCGGGGGAAGGCACCCAGCGGCAGCTGCTGCTGGCCGGTGTGCCCAGCAGCGCCATCAGCCGGATCTGCCTGACCCACTTCCACGGCGATCACTGCCTCGGGGTGTCCGGCGTCGTCCAGCGGCTCTCGCTGGACCGGGCCGCGCATCCGGTCCACGCTCACTACCCGGCCTCGGGCCGGCACTTCTTCGCGCGGCTGCGCCATGCCAGCGCGTTCCGGGAGGTCGCCGACCTGCGCGAGGAGCCGATCGAGCGCGACGGGGTGCTCGCGGCGGGCCGGTTCGGGACCCTGGAGGCGCGCCGGTTGGCGCATCCGGTCGAGTCCTTCGGCTACCGGCTGGTCGAGCCGGACGGGCGGCGGATGCTGCCCGAGCTGCTGGCCCGCTTCGGCGTCGCGGGTCCGGCCGTGGGGCGGCTGCTGCGAGTGGGTGCGCTGGAGGTGGACGGCCGCACGGTGCGGCTGGAGCAGGTGAGCGAGCCGCGGTTCGGCCAGCGGTTCGCCTTCGTCATGGACACCCGGCTGTGCGAGGCGGCGTTCGAGCTGGCCGCGGACGCCGACCTGCTGGTGATCGAGTCCACCTTCCTCGCCGAGGACGCGGACCTGGCTCGCGAGTACGGCCATCTCACCGCGGCCCAGGCGGCGACGGTGGCTCGCGAGGCCGGGGTGCGTCGCCTTGTCCTGACCCATTTCTCCCAGCGCTACCCCGACCCGGAGCGGTTCCGGCAGGAGGCCGCCGCGGTGTTCGACGGGGAGATCGTCGTCGCGGACGACCTCGTCCGCATCCCGTTTCCGTCCCGCCGGACCGCCGGGCTCGACCGCGCGAGCGGGGCCGGAACGGCCGGTTGATGGCCGGTCGATGGCACCGCGGGCGGTCAGGGCGGCGCAGCGAGAGCCGCCAGCCGGGCCTCCGCCCGGGAGAGCTCGGCGGCCGCGGCGCGGGCGGCGTTCGCGGACCGGCGCGCCGCCGCGGCGGCCGATCGCTCCGCCTCCGCGGCCGCACGCTGCTGGCCGCGCGCCTCTTCCAGGGCCGCGGTCAGCTCGGCGACCCCGTTGTCGGCCTCGATGTGACGCTGCTCAGCCGCTGCCAGCCCGGCCCGGTCGGCCTGCGCGCGGTCGCGCGCCGCCCGCGCGGCGGCCCAGGCCTGCGCCACGTCCTGGTCGGCCTCGGCGCGTTCCCGCCGCCGGCGCGCCCGCTCGGCGGCGGCCGCGGCCTTGGCCTCCGCTTCGGCTTCCGGGTCGAGCCCGGCCGGCTGATCGGGAGCCGTCTGGTCGGGTCCGGCCTCGGCGGCCCCGCGGGCGGATACGGCTCGTCCGGTGGGCGCGGGGTGGCCCGTCCGCGCGACCGGACGCGGCTGCCAGGCCGTCGAGCCCGTGGTCTCGGAACCGAACCCGGAGTAGCTGACCGTGCGGTGCAGCCGCCCGGACCGCACCTCGGCGGCGATGTCCGGGTCGGCGAGCGCCGCCTCGAGAATGCCGCGCAGATCGCGTTCGGTGCCGTCCTGCACCCGGTGTCCGTCGCGGGCGGCGATCCGGCGGGCCTCCCGGGCCATCGCGGCGACGAGCTTGTGCCGCTGCGCCGACAGCTCCCGCAGCACGGCACCGTCGAGGCTGCGCTGCGCGTCCGAGAGTTCCTCGGCGAGCGCGAGCAGGCCGTCGAGCTGTTCGGCGCGCTCGCGGGCGAGCAGGTTGGCGAGCCAGGCGGCCTGGGTGGGCCGGCGCAACCTGGAGATGGCGCGGGCCGCGTCGCGGTCGCCATCCGCGCGCGCGGCGGCGACCCGTTCGTCGCGGGCGGCGACGAACTCCTCGGGCGCCAGGCCGTAGAGCTCCTCGATGGCACTGGCCACCCGGTCGGGCTCGGCGTCGTTCATCGGGGGTCCGCGTCAGTGGAGCGCGACCGCGGCGTCGGGCTCGACCACCCGGAAGGTGAAGCTCTCCTCGAGGTAGAGGCCGATCGCGTCGGCGTCGTGGTGGCTGTAGCCGACGGACAGGTCCTGGCCGACGTCGAGCAGGAAGTCGCCGCCGCGCCTGCTGACCACCACCGCCCCGTCCACCCCGGGGGCCCAGACGATCGTCCCGCCGAGGATCCGCGTGAGGTGGTCGAACAGCGGGTAGCCGCCGTGCTCGGTGGTCTCGACGATCCGGGTATAGCCGGCAGGTCCGATCGCCAGCCCGTACGGGCCTTCGATTCCGTTGCAGCGCAAGGTGTCGACGGCCCGGGCGATGATGCTGGGGTACTGCTGGCAGTCGGTGCCGAGGGTGGCCGCCGGATACGGGGACGTCTCGGTGATGCCCGCGATGCCCGCGGCGGGCCAACCGTGGACCACCGCGCGGTTCTCGATCTCGGCCGCCACCCGTGCGGCCCGGCCGAGGTCGTCGAAGTCGAGGTCGAGTGCCCCGCGCTGAACGTCCTCGAGCTCCGCGCGGGCCACGGTGAACGGCACGCGGATCTCGGCCAGCGGCAGCACCCGGCGCTGCCGGACCCGCACCTCCTCGCCCGAGATCCCGGGTGGGGGGCCGTCGAGCGGGCCGGTCCGGCCCAGGCTCGTCGCCGAATGCGGCCACCCGCCCGGCCCCTCCCAGTCGGCGAGCCTGCGCCCGGCGAGCAGCGGGGTGAGCCGCTGGGTGGCCTCGTCGTCGATCGCCTTCCAGGCCTCGGTTGCGATCGGCGCGTGCGCGCGCAGCAGGTGGTCCGAGGGTGTGCTCACCGGGCGTCGTCCTCCTTCCGGGCTCCCCCGTCCGTCAGGCTGCCGATACCGAGCGACCCGTCGCCGGGCGGGCTGATCGTGCGCGTGATACGGCGGACGTAGCGCTGCGGGTCCTTGTCCTCGATGTCGAGCCCGCGGGTGCTGGGGTGCCGGTCGAGGTACGCGGCGAACTGTCTGCCCAGCGCCTCGCGCAGCCCGGACGCGGCGTGGCGCCGAAAGTCGGCGAGGCTCTCGCGTTCCTCCTCGGCCATGTGGTGGTCGTTCGCCGACCGCGTCCGGTCGACCGCGTCCCACCACGGCCTGCTGGCGACGGGGTGCCGCGCGGCGTCGTGCACGCCGTCGCGGATGTCGTTGTGGTCGCCGATGGCGTCGAGGGTCTCGTCCTGTGCGTCGCCGCCGCCGCGGCGCAGCAGCTGCGGGTAGAAGATCTCCTCCTCAGCGACCGCGTGCACGTCCAGCCGGGCGGCCAGCGGCTCCCAGACCTTGCGGATCGAATCGGCGTCCATCGGGGTCTGCGCGCGCAGCTCGTCGAGCGCGGCGAATTCCCGCCGGAACCATTCGTGGTCGTCGAGGATCAGCTCGGTGATGTCGGCCACGACCGGCACGTTACGCGGAAACCCGCGGCGCGGCTCGCCGGATCGTTTCCGGTCCGCTGAAAGCGTTATGGAGCCATGACGCGCTCGGGCGCCGCTGCCACGCCGCGTCATGGAGCCATAATGCGGTTGATCAGGCCTGGCCCTCGTTCTCGTAGACCGGCACGATCACCGCCCGGCCCAGGGTGTGGTCGAACAGGTTGAAGCCGAGGAAGGCCGGGGTGGCGTCGCGGGGGATCTCCAGGCTCGGCACATCGACGGCGTGCACGACCGTGAAGTAGCGGTGCGGTCCGTGCCCGGGGGGCGGGGCCGCACCGAGGTAGCGCTTGAGGCCGGCATCGTTGGCGAGCTGGAACGCCCCGGACGGCAGCCCGGAGCCCTCCTCGTCGCCTGCGCCGGAGTCCAGCGACGTCACCGAGGCCGGGATGTCCACGACGGCCCAGTGCCAGAACCCGGCCCCGGTGGGCGCATCGGGGTCGTAGACGGTGACCACATAGGACTGGGTGCCCTCCGGCGCGCCGCTCCACGACAGCTGCGGCGAGCGGTCCTGTCCACCCGCCCCGAAGATGCCGCTGCGCTGCAGCGTCGGCAGGGTCTCACCGTCGGCGATGTCGGTGCTCGTGACGGTGAACGTGGTCACCTGCGGCAGCTCGTCGTACGGGTTGCGGCTCATCGCGGCTCCTCTCCGCGGCGGCCGGTCGCCGCCGCTGCGGCAACGTGCGGACCCGATCACCGTAGCCGCAGCCGGATCGCGGGTGGTCAGACCGGCCCCGCGGCGGCGCGCAGCTCGGCGGCCTTGTCGGTCCGCTCCCAGGTGAAATCGGCGTCGTCGCGGCCGAAATGCCCATAGGCCGCGGTCTTGGCGTAGATCGGGCGATGCAGCCGCAGGTGGTGGCGCAGCGCCGCCGGCCGCAGGTCGAAATGATCATCGACGAGCTTGCGGATCGTGGTCAGTGGCACCTGCTCGGTCCCGAACGTCTCCACGAGCACGGACAGCGGCCGCGCCATCCCGATCGCGTAGGCCACCTGCACCTCGGCCGTGTCGGCGAGCCCGGCGGCCACGACGTTCTTCGCGACGTAGCGGGCCATATAGGCCGCTGATCGATCCACCTTGGACGGATCCTTGCCGGAGAACGCCCCGCCGCCGTGCCTTGCGAACCCGCCGTAGGTGTCGACGATGATCTTGCGGCCGGTCAGCCCGGCGTCGCCGACCGGCCCGCCGATGACGAACCGGCCGGTGGGGTTGACGTAGTACTCCTCGCGCAGCGCGTCGGCGTCGTAGAGCTCGGCGGGCAGCATCGGGGTGACCACGATGTCCCACAGGTCGGCGCGGATCCGCTCGGTCGGGACCTCCTCGGCGTGCTGGGTCGAGATCAGCACCTTCTCCACCGCCACCGGGACGCCGTCCCGGTAGCGCACGGTGACCTGGGTCTTGCCGTCGGGGCGCAGGTAGGGCAGCAGGCGATCCTTGCGCACCTGCGACAACCGCCGCGACAGCCGGTGCGCCAGCGCGATCGGCAGCGGCATCAGCTCGTCGGTCTCCCGGGTCGCGAAGCCGAACATCATCCCCTGGTCGCCCGCGCCCGCGGAGTCGAACTCGTCCTCGGAGAGGCCGCCGCGAGGCTCCTGGGCCCTGCTCTCCAGGGCCCGGTCGACGCCCCGGGCGATGTCCGGGGACTGCTTGTCCAACGCGATCATCACCGCGCAGTGCCTGCCGTCGAAGCCGTACTCGCCGTTGTCGTAGCCGATCCGGCAGATCGTCTCGCGCACGACGTCGGCGAAGTCGATCTGCGTCGCAGTGGTGATCTCGCCGGCGACGACGACCAGCCCGGTCGTCACCAGCGTCTCGCAGGCCACCCGGGAGTCCGGGTCACCGGTGAGCGCGGCGTCGAGGATCGCATCGGAGATCTGGTCGGCCACCTTGTCGGGATGTCCTTCGGTCACGGACTCCGAGGTGAACATGTGCTCGTTCTCGGCGAGTGGGATCATGGCTGGGCTCCTTGCCGGAGGTTGTCGCGGGCGGTGACCATCGCGCGCAGCTTGGCGCGGGCGATCGGATCGGGGACGTGGCGCAGCCCGCAGTCGGGGGAGACGAGCAGCCGCTCGGGGGGCACGACATCCAGCGCGCGGCGGATCCGCCGCTCCACGAGGTCGACCCGCTCGACCTGCTCGGTCTTCACATCGAGCACTCCGACACCCAGCACCCGGTCCCAGTGGTAGCGGCGGATCAGCGCCAGATCGTCGTCGCCCTTGCGGGCGAACTCCAGCATCAGCTGATCGATCGCCGCGTCGAGGACCGCGGGGAACAGGAAGTCGTAGTGGCCCTCCCACAGCGGGCGGGCGTAGCGGTTGCCATAGCAGACGTGCAGCGCCCAGGTCACCGGCACGTCCCTGGTGACGATGTTGATCGCTTCCACCGCAAGCCCGACCTGCTCGGGGTAGCCGGCGAGGAACGGCTCGTCGATCTGCAGCAGCACGGCCCCGGCGTCGGCGAGCGCGCGCGCCTCCGCGTTGAGCACCCGGGCGAGTGCGCGCACCAGATCCGCCGGGTCGGGGTAGGCCTCGTTGCGCAGCCGCCGCGAGAGTGAGAACGGCCCGGTGAGGGAGAACTTCACCCGGCGGTCGGTGTAGCCGCGGGTGAACCGCAGGTCCTCGGCCAGCCCCAGCGGGCCCGGCCCCTCGGGATCGGGCAGCTTCTCGGCGACCACGAGGTCGAGATAGTCGAAGTAGAAGACCTTGACCGGGTCGAGCACCGTGACCCCGGGGACCCGCGCGAGAAGGTAGTCGATGTCGTTGTCACGGCGCAGCTCCCCGTCGGAGAGGATGTCGATCCCCGCGACCTCCTGGTCCTTCAGCGCGGCCTTGATCGCCATATCGTGCATCTCGGCGAGCTGGGAACGGCTCACCGTGCCGCGGTGCACCCCGCTCTTGGCCCGCTCCAGCCAGTCCGGGACCGGCCACGAGCCGACCACCGTCGTCAGCACGCCCTGCGCTGTCTCGCCCATGCCCAATCCCTTGTGGCCCAGTCCCTTGCTGTTCAGTCCCGCACATGCACCGTCATGGTGACGATGTTGCTGCCGGTGCGGTGGGCGAACGGTGCGAACGTGACATCGAAACCCTTGCGGGTGCCGATATGCGCGAGCAGCGGCCCGTTCACCCAGTTCACCACCGACCCGTCGTACTTGCCAGGGCCGCGGAACCCGGTGCGGTAGTCCTGCACGCCGGTGACGAACAGGTCGTGGCAGCGCAGCCAGCCGTAGGGATGCAGCAGCGGCAACGTCTCGGCGAAGCTGGCGACGGCCCCGTTGGCGGCGTGCATCCGCACGCCGCCGCCGGTCGCCACCAGCGGGCGCAGCAGCTCCCCGCTGATCCCCGGCGCGATGTCGTAGGTGTCCAGCCCGTGCAGCGGAACGTAGCGCTCCTGCAACCGCACCGCCTGCCAGCACGCCCGCCAGAACGCCACGGCGGCCTCGACATCGGCGAAATGGTCCGGCGCGGCCTCGGCCAGCAGCACCGGACCGAGCTTGAGCAGCCTGGCGACCAGCCGGCCCAGCCCGGACGGCTCGACGCCGACCGAGCCGGCGATCTGGGCCGCCGCGTCGGCCGACAGGTAGGCGCGGGTCTGCACGAGATGCTCGCGCTGGCCGATCGACGCGATCTCGTCGGTGGGCAGGTTGTCGTAGACGTTGGAGATGTAGACCAGGAACGCCTTGAACCGCAGGAACCCCAGCGTGGTCATCGGGTGCATCGCGTCGAGCACGAACGAGCTGACGTGCGCCGCGTGCTCGGCGACGGTGGTCCGCGCCAGCTCCAGCACGTGCGGGGAGTAGTCGCACATCAGGTAGTGCAGCCGCCGGTAGTAGTCGCGGCCGTGCGCGCGGTCGAGCTCGACGAACGTGTCCAGCCAGGTGCGGGCGTGGCTGCCGTTGCCCACCCCGAGCTCGAGGATGTAGAGCTCCTCGGGCAGCGCGCGGCCTTCGGCCAGCGCGTCCCACACCGCGAACAGCTCGCGGATGATCTCACGGATCGACGCGACGTTGCGGGCGTCGGAGCGTCCCCCCGGTAGCGCCGACTCGTACCCCCGCCCGGTCGCCTGCTCCCACAGCTGCAGGTGCTGCCAGTACAGCGTGTTGAACGACCAGATCAGGCTCTGGCTGGTCGGGGCCCACTCCTCGAGCACGAGCCGTCCGCCGTCGTCGCCGCGGCGGTGCTCGCGCAGCGCGGACTCGGTGGCGGTGCCCAGCTGCGGGCCGGTCCGGCGCAGGTCCACGGCGAGCTCGACGGGATCGGTCGCGGTGGCACCGTCGGGCCTGCCCGAGACGACCGGCCGCAGCTGCAGGGGCTCCCGGAAGTTGCGCCGGTACTGGATCCAGTCGCAGACCACCCGCAGCCGGGCCAGATCGCCGGGGCTGCGCGCGTCGGCGATGGCCGCCCGCAGCACCGGGTCCAGCGCCGCGGTGAGATCGATCGGCTCGTGCCCGGCCTCGCCCAGCAGCCTGGCCACGGGCCGCACCTCAACCAGCACCGACGCCACCTCCCACCGGCAGCCGCCCGGCCCGATCGCGGCGAAACCCCGCGCGCTCCAGGATTTCCGGGACGCCCCGCTCGTAGCCGAACGCCATGACGTGCACCCCCGCGACCCCCGGGATGGCCCGCAGCGCCTCGATCGTCTCCACACACAGCCGCACGCCCTCGGCCGCGACCCGGTCGCGCGGCACCCCGCGAAGCCTGCGCACCACCTCGTCGGGCACGTACACCCCGGGCACCTTGGTCCGGACGAACTCCAGCGCGGCCAGCGAGCGGATGGGTCCGACCCCGGCGAGCACCGCGCATCGTCCGTCGAGGCCGCGGTCGCGCACGGCGGCCATGAAACGGTCGAAGCCCGGTACGTCGAAGACGAACTGGGTCTGCGCGAACTCGGCCCCGGCGGCGATCTTCTTACCCAGCCGGGCGGCCCGGAACCGGACCGGCGGCGCGAACGGGTTCTCCACGGCGCCGATCAGGAACTCCGGCCGGGGGGCGACGGTGCGCCCGGACAGCAGCCGTCCCTCGTCGCGCAGGGTCCGGGCCGCCCAGACGAGCTGGACGCTGTCGAGGTCGAAGACCGGTGCGGCGTCGGGATGGTCGCCGAAGCACGGGTGGTCGCCGGTGAGCAGCAGGACGTGGGGGATGCCCAGCGCCCCGGCGGCGAGCAGGTCGGACTGCAGGGCGATCCGGTTGCGGTCGCGGCAGGTCAGCTGCATCACCGGCGCGACGCCCGCGCGGGCCGCCAGCAGGCTCCCGGCGAGGCTGGCCATCCGCACGTGCGCGCCCTGGTTGTCGGTGACGTTCGCGGCGTCCACCCAGCCGCGCAGCAGCGCGGCCTTCTCCGCGACGGCGGCCGGGTCGGCGCCGCGCGGCGGCCCGATCTCGGCGGTGACCGCGAAGCGGCGCTCGGCCAGTGCGGCGCGCAGGCCCCCGGCCGTCCCCGCGGCGCCGCCCGTCGGTCCCGGCGCGGTCATGGCCGGTGCACCGGGGCCGGATGGGCCAGCCCGTCGTCGCTGGTCCAGAGGCCCTCGTCGCGGCCCTGCCAGTAGTTGAGCCACGAGCTCGACCCGGCGAGCCGATGATCCACGGGACGCTGCAGCAGGGTGAGGTCCGCGCTGTGCCCGGCCCGCTCCGCGCGTTCGTAGGCGATGACCCACACGCAGCGCCGGCCGGGGTAGACCTCGCAGTCGCCGTTGGCCGACACCCCACCGCAGGGCCCGTTGCGCAGCTGCTTGGGGCAGCTCATCGGGCAGGCGTAGCCGGTGGCGGGCAGCGCGCACTGGCCGCACATCCGGCAGCCGAACAGGCGCTGCTTGCTGTGCCGCTCGGCCGCGGTGAACCAGCGGCGCAGCCGGGGCCGGGCCTCGATCCGGCCGGCGAGCCACCGGTAAGCCCGGTTCGGCGCGAGCACCCGGCCGAGCCGGTAGCCGGTCGAGGCGGCGATCGACGGCCTCGTGGGATGTGGCTGTTCGGACGCGGACATGTCCAGCACCTCCTCGCCGAAATCATCATCTCAAATTCTGTGATCGGTATCACCGCGAAATCGTCCGGATCGGATGCCGCATTCTGCGCCGGGACACACATTGCCGCACGTCCGCGCGGCCGAGCGCCGCCCACCTGTGGTATGACACAAATTTGACGGGGCGAAATCCGGGCGATGACACAAATAAAGCGTTACCGCCGCGGGCGCCGATCGATCCGGGGGCGGATGGCCGCTCCGCCGGGGCCGGCGGCCGAATATTGACGTGATCTGGATCACACGAGTAGCTTTCGCCCCCTGCGGTACCCGCAGTTCACCGTCACCAGGTGATCTCGACGGCGACGCCAGGACTCGCTCGTACCTCCACAGCGCAGATCCACCACAGCGAGGAGACGGCCCGATGAGCACCTATGACCCGAGGTCGGCCACCGGCATCCCGACCGAACCCGTGGGCTCGCTGCCCCGGCCCTCGTCCCTGCAGGCGAGGTATGCCGCCTACGACGCGGGAAAGGCCACCCGCGAGGAACTCGAGGCCGAGCAGGAGCGGGCGACGGCGGACTCGATCGCCCGCGGCGAGGCCACCGGTGCCCCGATCATCTCCGACGGTGAGCAGCGGCGCTCCAGCTTCGCGACCTACCCGCTCGCCGAGACGCTGGCCGGCGCCGGGCTGGCCCCGAACCTGGCCCCGGACAACGGCCAGTTCTTCGCGATCTTCGCCGACGGCCACCACCGGCAGCTCCCGCGGCTGACCGGCGGCCCGTTCCGCTACGGGACCTACGCCGCCGACACCCTGCGCCGCGCCGTCGCGATCGCGAACAAGCCGCTCAAGCAGGCCGTGATCGCCCCGTCGATGCTCGCGCTGCTCTACCCGCTGACCGGCGAGGTCCCCGGGTACTCGCGCGAGGAGTTCGAGGCCGACCTCGTCGACGAATGCGAGAAGGACATCCGGCTGGCCTTCGAGGCGGGCGCCGCCCGCGTGTCCATCGACTTCACCGAGGGGCGCCTGGCGACCAGGGCCGACCCGCGCAACCCGTGGACGGGCGCGGGGATGTTGCCGCATTTCATCGAGCTCAACAACCGGGTGCTCGAGCGGTTCAGCCCGCAGGAACGGGCCTCCATCGGCATCCACACCTGCCCCGGCGGGGACCGGGACTCGGTGCACTCGGCCGACGTGCCCTACACCAACCTGCTGGGCACGATGTTCGCCATCAACGCCGGCTACTTCCTGATCCAGCTGGCGAGCGAGCGGGACAAGGACCCGGTCTACGCGTCCATCGGCACGCACCTGCGCGCGGACGCGGCCGGGGTGACCCAGATGGCCTACATCGGGGTGATCAACCCGCTCAACCCGCGGGTCGAGGGTCCGCAGGAGGTGGCCGACGCGCTGATCCGCGCGGCGAACTTCATCCCGAAACAGCAGCTCGGCTCGACCGATGACTGCGGCTTCTCCCCGTTCAGCATCGACGAGAAGCCAAGCCACGGCTCCCCCGACTACGCTCGGGACGTCGCATTCCAGAAGATCAAGAACCGGGTGGAGGGCACGCGGATGGCCGCCGAGAAACTCAACGTGTCCTGACCCCGTCCCGAACCTGCCGGCTCCCGCGTTGCCCACCGGGAGCCGGCAGTGCCGTGCCTCGCCCCGGAGGTGCCCCATCGACAGTCCGATCCAACCGTCGCTTCTCGAGCACAGCGTCGCCGAGCTGCTCGACGCCATCGCCGCACGCACCCCCGCACCGGGCGGTGGGGCGTCGGCCGCGTTCGCCGCCGCGTGCGCCGCCGGGCTCACCGCGATGTCCGCCCGGTTCGCCGATCCCGGCCATGCCTGCGACGCCGCCGACCGGGCCGACGCGTTGCGCGCGACCGCGTCCGCGCTCGCCGACGCCGATGTCGCGGCCTACGGCCGCTACCTGGCCGCGTTGCGCATCCCGCGCGATACCGAGCCCCGGATGCGGGCCGCGTGGCTGCGCGAGGCCCTCGACGACGCCATCGACACCCCGCTGGCCATCGCGGAGACCGCGGCGGAGATCGCGGCGCTGGCAGCCGGGGTGGCCCGCGACGGCAACCCGCGGCTGCGGGGCGACGCGGTGACCGGCGCCGTGCTCGCCGCCGCCGCGGCGGCGGCCGCGGCATTCCTCGTCACCGAGAACCTCGCGAGCGATCCCGAGGACGTGCGGGCCGGCCGCGCCCTCGGCGCCGCGGCGGCGGCCCGGCGTACCGCGGACCGCCTGCTGCAGCGGTGAGATCGGTCCCACGCGGTGGCGGCGGCGGGCCCAGGTGCGACGATCGGGAGGGTGCCCGCAGCAGCGCGCGGTGCGCGCCAGTCGAATCCAGTCGAAGGAGAGCATGAGCATGAGCGAATCCCCCCGTGTCGCGATCGTTACCGGCGCCGCCCGCGGTATCGGTGCGGCGACGGCGCTGCGGCTGGCCCGCGACGGGTTCGCCGTTGCCGTGGTCGACCTGGAGGAGTCGGCGGCCAAGGGCACCGTGGAGGCGATCGAGACCGCCGGGGGCCGCGGGCTGGCCGTGGGTGCCGACGTCAGCGACGCCGCGCAGGTCGAGGCGGCCGTCGGCCGCGTCGCCGGCGAGCTCGGGGCGCCCACCGTACTGGTCAACAACGCCGGCGTCACCCGGGACAACCTGCTGTTCAAGATGACCGAGGCGGACTGGGACACCGTGATGAACGTGCACCTGCGCGGGTCGTTCCTGATGAGCCGGGCGGTCCAGAAGTACATGGTCGAGGCGAAGTACGGGCGGATCGTGAACTTGTCGTCGACCTCGGCGCTGGGCAACCGCGGGCAGGCCAACTACGCCACGGCCAAGGCGGGCCTGCAGGGGTTCACCAAGACGCTGGCCATCGAGCTGGGCAGGTTCGGCGTGACCGTCAACTGCATCGCGCCCGGGTTCATCGTCAGCGATATGACGAAGGCGACCGCGGAGCGGCTGGGCGTGAGCTGGGATGACTTCGTGGCGGCGCGCGCCGCGGAGATCCCGGTGCAGCGGGCAGGACAGCCCGAGGACATCGCACACGCGATGTCGTTCCTGGTCAGCGAGGGCGCGGGGTTCGTGTCCGGGCAGGTCGTCTACGTCGCGGGCGGACCGAAGGCCTGAGCGGCGCGGCCACCGTCGAGCACGGCCGCGGAGGGGATGAGGCCATTCGCGGCCGGCTGCCGGGCCGGTAATCTGCGCTCGTGACTCAGCAGGCCAACGGACAGGACACGCGCTCGCGGCTCCTCTCCGCCGCTGAGGCCCTCTTTGCCGAGCGGGGCAGCGAGGCGGTCTCACTGCGCGAGATCGGGCGCGCCGCCGGGGCGCGCAACGTCATCGCCGCCCAGTACTGGTTCACCGACCGCGACGGGCTGATCAGGGCGCTGCTCGACCGGCACCGGCCCGAGATCGAGTCGCGCCGGCACGCCCTGCTCGACGCCTACGAGGCCGCAGGCCGCGCGGACGTCGCGGCCGATGTGCATACGCTGGCCGGGGCGCTGGTGCGGCCGCTGGCGGTCAAGCTGGAGCAGGGCAGCAGCGGCGCGGGCTACCTGCGCACCATGTCCGACCTGCTCACCCGCCCGGTGCCCTCGATGGAGCCGCTCGACGTCGACGAGCCGGACAGCAGCATCGTCCGCTGGCGGACGCTGCTCGAACCGCTGCTCGAACCCGCCGCCGTCGAGTTGCACCGGCGGTTCCACACGGTGCGCTTCGTCGTCGTCGAGTTCGCGCTGCGGGCCCGCTCCGGGCGTACCGACCACCGGCTGTTCGTCAGCCAGCTCGTCGACGCCGCGGCGGGCCTGCTGGCGGCCGGGGTATCCGAGGAGACCCGCCGGTTGCAGGTGAGCCGCCGCGCCGCCGGCGAGGTCCGATGAGGTAGTGCCCCTCCGGTCGCCCCGGCTCACATCGTGCGTACGGCGACACCCCATGCGGGCAGCGGGTCGTGCCCGGGAACCGGGACGTCCGTGCCGGTCAGGTTCACGATCACGGCGCCGTCGTCGGCGCGGAACGCGAGCAGCGGTTGCGTCGCCGACCGGCCGATCTCGATGCCGCCCTTCGCGAGGCGGGGCACCAGCCATTGCCACGCCCTGGTCAGCGGGGTGGGCTTCCCACCGTCGGATTCGGTGCTGTCGGTCCACAGCGCCGAGTACTTCAGGCTGCTGCCCTGCGGGCCCCACAACAGCGCGACGGACACGCCGGATCGGGCGAACGCGGCGACCGTCGCGAGCGTGGCGACCGCGCTCGCCGGGCTCGCGGCGCCGCCCTCGGCGCCCTGGGCGGTATCGGCGTAGAACTCGGCCCACCAGACCGCGAGCGGGGTACGCTGCTGGATCCACCTGGTGACGTCGGCGAACTTCTGTGCGCCGGCGTCGACCTGGTCCGGGTCGCCTCCGTTGCGGGTCGCCGTGGAGCCGTCGACGGCGATGAAGTCCGCCCCGACGTTGTGCTCGAGCCAGTAGTCGATGATGTCCAGTGCCCGCTTGTCGGCCGCGCCCCACGGTCCGGCGAGGTCCGAGGCGTTCTCGGAGCCGGGCTTGAGGCTCGTCATCACCGCGTACGGGCCACCGACCTGCACATCGGGCCGCACGGCCTTCACCGCCGTGTAGACCTTGTTGTAGAGTTCGGTGTACCCCTCGTAGTCCCAGCGGTTCTCGTCGCTGTGGTAGAAGCCCTTGAGCTCGTTCCAGACCAGCACCCGCTCGATCTGCGGGTAGCGCTCCACGGCGGCGGCCGACAGCCTCGCGAAGTCGTCGAAATGCTCCGGGTCCGGCGCCTTCTCCAGCTTCGACCAGTCGGTTTCGCCCGCCTCGCCACCCTTCATCCAGTCCGGGGCGCAGCACAGCGTCAGCACGGTACGGCCCTGGGTGTCCTCGATCAGCTGCATCCGCTTGTCGAGGCTGTCCCAGTTGAAATCGCCGGGGGAGGGCTCCGGGTTGAGCGTGCCGAAGCCCATCAGATGCTGGTTCTGCCATATCCCGCTGTCGTCGGAGAGGACCTTCTGGCCGCGACTGCGGGCCTCGGCGGGCTCCGAGCTGTCCAGGCTGTCCTTGGTGTGCGTCACTCCCAGCTCGAGCCGGTTGCCCTGCGGCTGCCATTCCCAGCCCGTGTCGAGGTCGATCGCGCTCGCGATCGCGTCGGCGACCGTGGGCGTCTCCGTGTCCGCAGCGGGACCGGAGCAGCCGGCGACGACCGCCAGAGTGAGTGCGAGGAGCAGCGCGCCCACGACCGAGGGGCGGCGGCGAGGGAATCGAACCCGGGCTGTGACCACGTGACGACCTATCGAACTCTGACGAAACCGGACGAGCGCGCAGCGAACGGTCTCGGCGTCGCGGCGCACCATGGGCGAGAGCCTGACAGGCGATCACTGAAGCCCAGCTGAGAGGGTGCCCCCGGCACCGGTACCGCGTTGGGGTATAGCCGTGAACCCGCCGGACCATGCCGCCGGCGCCGGAAGCCGGTGCGCGCGACGGTACCAGCCATCCCGGGCCAGCAGGCCGGCGTGCGTTCCGTGCTGCACGACCCGCCCGTCGACCACGACGTACACGGCGTCCATCTCGGTGAGCCGGTCGAGGTCGTGGGTGACCAGCAGGACCGCCCGGTCGCCCGCGGCGGCGAGCAGGTCGTCGAGGACGGCGTCGCGGGTGTCCGGGTCGAGATGGGTGGTCGGCTCGTCGAGAACCAGCAGCCGGGCGTCGGTGAGCAGGGCGCGGGCGAGCGCCAGCCGCTGGCGCATTCCGCCGCTGAACCGGGCGCCGTGCACCCCGACATCGGTAGCGAGCCCGGCGGGCATCGCGGCGACGTCGACGGCGAGCCGGACCCGCTCCAGCACGTCCCACAGTTGCGCGTCGGTGGCCTCGGGCCGGGCCAGCCGCAGGTTCTCCCGTACGGTGCTGTCGAACAGGTGGGGATCCTGCGGCACCCCGCTGATCGCCTGCCGGGCGACGTCGGGGGAGACCGAGGAGAGATCGGTGCCACCGAGCGTGACCGTGCCCGAGTCGGGGTCGCGGAACCGGAACAGCACCGCGGCCAGTGTGCTCTTGCCCGATCCGCTCGGCCCGACGACGGCGACCCTGGCGCCGGGCGCGACGTCGAGGCCGAGGCCGTCGAGCGCCCACGGTTCCCCGGGGCCGTAGCGGACCCGCAGGTCACGGACCCGCAACGGCCCCGGGGTGAGGGGACCCCCGGCTGACTCGAGCCCGCCCCCGGGATCGCGCACCGCGGGCGGGGTGTCCAGGACGTCGAACAGCCGGGCGCCCGACGCGCGGATCGCGCCGAGCCGGGCCGCCGCCGCGGGGAGCGGGGCGACGATCTCGAAGGCGGCCAGCGCGGTGAGTGCGAGCACGGCCAGCGGCACCGGGCCGAGCGAACCGCTCTCGACCGCGGCCACCCCCAGCAGCAGCGTTCCCCACAGCGTCAGCCCGGCGACGAGTGCGGACCCGGCCGCGCCGAGCCCGAGCAGCCCGGCGTCGCGGCGGGCGGCGGCGGTCAGCGTCGCATCGGCCCGCTCCACCCTCGCGACGGCGCGGTCCATCGCGCCGTAGGCGACGAGGTCGGGGGCGCCGTGGAGGGCGTCGACCAGCGCGGCCGACAGCTCCCCGCGGGCGGCGGCCTGCCGTCGCCCGGTGGCCTGTCCGAGCGCGGCGGCCGCCACCGGGACGGCGAGCCCGCCCAGCAGCAGGCCCGCGGCCAGCAGCAGCCCACCGGGCACCAGCAGCGCGGTGCCGAGCGCGACGACGCCGGCGCCGGTGAGCAGCGCGGCCAGCGGTGGGGCGAGTCCGCGGACGAGCAGGTCCTGGGTGGCGTCGGTGTCGCTGACCAGCCGGGTGACCAGATCACCCGAGCGGAACCGGCGGATCGGTTCGATGTGTGCCAGCCGGTCGTAGACCCGGACGCGGGCGTCGGCCAGAGTGCGCAGTGCCGCGTCGTGGGTGATCAGCCGCTCCAGGTAGCGGGCGACGCCCCGGGTGACGCCGAGCGCGCGGGTGAGCACGACCGCGACGCTGAGCGCGGCGACCGAGGGGTGGGTTGCGGCCGTCGCGATGAGCCACGCGGCCAGGCTGAGCAGCCCCACTCCCGACGCGGTGGCGACGGCTGCGGCGAGCACCCCGAGCGCGAAACGTGAGCCCCGCGGCCGGGCCAACCCCAACAGCCGCCAAACCGGCCCGTGAGCGCGTAACGGTGTTCTCACGCTGTCATGCCCTCACAACGCCCGGTGAGCTGCGGGTACGGCCGTTCTCCAAGCGCACGACGTCGTCGACGACCTCGGCCCATCCCGCGTCGTGCGCGACGACGATCCCGGTCCGCCCGCCCAGCAACCGGGCGACCGCGGTGCGGACCTTCGCGGCGTTGTCCGGGTCGAGGTGCGCGGTGGGCTCGTCGAGCAGCACCAGATCCGGATCGCGCAGGAACGCCCTGGCCAGCGCGACCCGCTGGCGCTGCCCGGCCGACAGCCGGGCACCGCGCTCACCGAGCCGGGTCGCGTAGCCGTCCGGGAGCGCGGCGACGACGTCGTGCAGCTCGGCCGCGCGGGCGGCGCGCTCGACGGCGGCGTCACCGGCGTCGGGGTCGCCGAGCCGGATGTTGCCGGCCACGGTGTCGTCGAACAGGTGGGGGTGCTGGGGGACCCAGGCGATCCGGGCCCGCCACGCGTCGGGGTCGAGGTCGCGCAGCGGTCGCCCGTCGATCCGCACCTCGCCGGCATCCGGCTCGAGGAACCGCAGCAGCAGCGCGAGCAGGGTGCTCTTGCCCGACCCGCTCGGCCCGTCGACGAGGACGCTGCGCCCGGCGGGCACGTCCAGCGACACGTCGTCGAGTGCGGGCACCTCGCGGCCGGGGTAGCGGAACCGCACGCCGTCCACCCGCACGTCCACGCCTCGGCTCGCCGGTAGCTGCGCCGTTCCCGAAGGTCGCGCCCCGGAGCCGGTCTCCAGAACCGCGAAGACCTGCTCGGCGGCCGCGACGCCCTCCATGCTCGCGTGGAACCGGGCGCCGACCTCGCGCAGCGGCAGGTAGGCCTCGGGCGCGAGGATGAGCACCAGCAGCGCGGTCTCCAGGCCGAGCTCCCCGTAGAGCAGCCGCAGCCCCACCTCGACGGCCACGAGCGCGACGGCCAGGGTGGCGAGCACCTCCAGCACGAAGGCCGAGAGAAACGCGATCCGCAGCGTCCCCATGGTGGCGCGTCGGTGCTCGTCGCTGACCCGCCGGACCAGTGCGGCCTCGGCCTTCGCCCTGCGGAACAACGCGAGCGTCGGCAGACCCTCGACCACGTCGAGGAAATGCCCGCCGAGCCGGTTCAGCAGCCGCCACTGGCGGCGGGTGCGGGCCTGGGTGTGCCAGCCGACCAGCGCCATGAACACCGGGATCAGCGGCAGCGTGGCGCCGATGACCAGCGCGGAGATCCAGTCGGCCCGCGCGACGACGACGAGCACCGCCAGCGGTACCAGCGCCGCGAGCACGAGCTGCGGCAGGTAGCGGGCGATGTAGTCGTCGAGCGCGTCCAGACCTCGGGTGGTGAGCGTCGCGAGCTCGCCCGCGCTGCGCCCGGCGACGTCCGGGGGGCCCGTTGTCACATGTCGGACGAGGCGGCGGCGCAGCTGCGACTTCACCCGGGCGGCGCTGCGCAGCGCCGCGGTCTCGGCCCCGTAGGCCAGCCCGGCCCTGGCGAGCGCCACGACGGCGACGGCGGCGATGACGGCACCGAGGTCGGTGAGACCGAGCCCGTCGGTCGCGCCGCCGATGACCCGGGCGATCAGCCAGGCCTGCAGGAGGATGAGCCCGGTCAGTGCGAGCCCGCACGCCACGGTGACGGCGAGATGCCGGCGCACGGCGCTTGCCGTGCGCACCAGCCGTGGATCGAGGGGCTTCACCGCGGTGTCACCCCGACTCGGTCGCGGAAATACCGCGATTCGCGGAGGGGGGACTCGCGGGGGGTGGGGCGACGCGCTTGCGGAAGACCCAGTACGACCAGGCCTGGTAGCCGATCACCAGCGGCAGCAGCACGAGCGCGAGCCAGCTCATGAGGGTCAGCGTGTAGGGCGCCGACGCCGCGGCGGCGACGGTCAGCGAGAACGCCGGGTCGGTGGTCGAGGACAGCACGATCGGGAACATCGAGCCGAACACCACCACCGTGAGCCCGACGACCGTGACCGCGGTCGCGGTGAACGCCCAGCCCTCCCGGCCGCGCGCGGCCAGCCCCGATCCGGCGACCAGCGCGAGCACCGCGACGAGGGCGACCGGCAGCGTCCACCAGGTGCCGTGCTCGGCCTGGGTCCAGCCCAGGAACGCGACGGCGGCCGGGACCACGACCAGCGCCAGCCTGCCCGCGGTGCGACGGGCGGCCCTGCGCACCGGGCCGTCGGTCTTGAGCGCGAGGAAGACCGCACCGTGCAGGGCGAACAGGCCCAGGGTCAATACCCCGCCGAGCAGCGCGTACGGGTTGAACACGTCGGCGAGCCCGGCCCGTACGACGTGCTCGGCGTCCATCGGCACCCCGCGCACGAAGTCGGCCAGCAGCACGCCCCACAGGAACGCGGGCACCGAGCTGCCGGCGACGATCGCGATGTCCCAGCGGCGGCGCCAGCGGGCGTCGTCGACCTTGCCGCGGTACTCGAACGCGACGCCGCGGGCGATGAGGGCCAGCAGGATGACCAGCATCGGCAGGTAGAACCCTGAGAGCATCGAGCCGTACCAGGCGGGGAACGCGGCGAACGTCGCGCCGATGGCCGTGATCAGCCAGACCTCGTTGCCGTCCCATACCGGGCCGATCGAGTTGATCATCACGCGTCGGTCGATGTCGTTGCGCCCGAGCACTCCCAGCAGCGTCCCGACCCCGAAGTCGAAGCCCTCCAGTACGAAGTAGCCGGTCCACAGCACGGCGATGGCGACGAACCAGATGGTGGGCAGATCCATCTCGTCTCCTAGTAGACGAGCGCGGGGACGCGCTCATCGGTGGTGTCGGGTTCGGCGGCGGCCGGCGCGGTGTCGCTGCCGTCGGGCGGGTAGGGCACGACGTGCCCGGGGCCCGCCTTGATGTAGCGCCACAGCAGCCCGGCCTCGACGACGGCCAGCACGCCGTAGATCACGGTGAACGCGGTCAGTGAGATCGCGACCTGGGTGAGGCTGACGCCGGGGGACACGCTGTTGGCGGTGAGCAGCTCGCCCACCACCGTCCAGGGCTGGCGGCCCATCTCGGTGAGCACCCAGCCGAAGATGTTCGCCAGCAGCGCCGCGGGCAGCGTGGCGATCGCCACCCGGTACATCCAGCGCCGGTCGGGGAGCCGCCCGCGGCGGGTGAGCCACAGCCCGGCCACCGAGATCGCCACCCCGGCCAGCCCCAGGCCCATCATCAGCCGGAACGACCAGTACAGGACGCCGATGTTGGGCCGGTAGTCGCCGGGTCCGAAGACGGCCTCGTAGCGGGCCTGCACGTCGTTGATGCCCTGGACGTTGCCCGCGAAGTCCCCGGTCGCGAGGAAGCTGAGCACCTTCGGGATCTGGACGTTGATGTGGTTGCGGCCGTTCTCGATGTCGCCGACGGCGAACAGCGAGAACCCGGCGCCGTCCTCGTCGCTCCACAGCGCCTCGGCCGAGGCGAGCTTCATCGGCTCGTCGCTGGCCATGAGCTTGGCCTGGTGGTCGCCGGAGAGCACGACCACGAGGCCGGCGAGTGCGGTGACGACGAAACCGAGGCGCAGGGTCTTGCGGAACAGCGCGTGCTCGCTGTGGTGCGGCCGCTCGGCGCCGGACTGCGGCCAGCGCTCCCGCATGAGCTTCACCGCGCTGACCGCGACGACGAACAGGCCGGCCGCGATGAACGCGCCCGCGACCACGTGCAGGTAGGTCGACCAGGCCTGCGGGTTGGTGAGCACCGCCCCGATATCGGTGAGCCGGGCCCGGTCGGTCACGGGGTCGACCTCGTAGCCGACCGGGTGCCGCATCCACGCGTTCGCCGCGATGATGAAGTACGCGGAGAGGTTGGTACCGATTGCGACGATCCAGATGCAGGCCAGGTGCACCCGCCGGGGGAGCCGGTCCCAGCCGAAGATCCACAGTCCGATGAAGGTCGACTCGAGGAAGAACGCGAGCAGCGCCTCCATGGCCAGCGGGGCACCGAAGACGTCGCCGACGAAGGTGGAGTAGTCGCTCCAGTTCATCCCGAACTGGAACTCCTGGACGATGCCGGTGACGACGCCCATCGCAAAGTTGATCAGAAAGAGCTTCCCGAAGAACTTGGTGGCGCGCAGGTACTCGGCCTTCCCCGTTCGGTGCCATGCGGTCTGCAGCACCGCGACGATCGCCGAGAGACCGATCGTCAGCGGGACGAAGAGGAAGTGGTAGATCGTGGTGATCCCGAACTGCCACCGCGCGAGGTCCAGCGCCTCCATACCACCCTCCAGCAAACTTCTACGTCTTGTAGTAGTTCTACACGATGTAGAAGATCTGGTCTCGCCGGTGTGCGGGGAGCCGCACTGTGCGCCCCGACACCGGGGTGTCCGAAGGCCGCGGCGTCGGGCGGCCCACTCGGCCACGACCACCTCGACGTCGAGGGCCCGGTAGACCCCGAGCGCGCGGCGGTCCCGGGTCACCAGCGGGACGCCGTGCTCAACGGCCGTGGCGCCCACCAGCGCGTCGTACACCGCACCACCGGACACTCCGAGGGCGGGGAGCCGGCTGAGCAGGGCCGCCACGGCGCGCGGGCCCAGGAACCGGCTGTGCGGGAAGTTCGCGGCGAGGAGTCGGCTCACCGCGGTGGCCGTGCGGCGAGCGGGCCCGGACAGCCGGGTCAGGACGGAGAACGTCTCGAATCGGGGCCGCGCTCACCGCTGGTCGGCATCGCGCAGCTCGCGGACATTGTGGTCGGTGAGCGGCACGCCGGTCGCCGGCACGACCAGCCAGCCGTCCTGCTCGTCCAGCGCGTCGCCGGCGATCGGCCGGACGCGCAGGTCCGCGCCGTCGGCCTCGACCTCGACCTCGCCCTGACGCTCGGTGCGCGGCTGTTGCTGGACGCCGCGGGACCGGCCGCCATGGCGATCCTCGGGCATTACGGCGGCCTGGGTTCGCTGTGCAAGCTCAGGAAACTGGTCGGGTCCGGCTTTCCGGCGCAGGAGCGCGCCGCCGCGGACGGTTTGCTGGCGGTGCTTCCCGAGGCCGCGGGCATCATGGGCGGTTCCTGCCTGATCCCGGCGGAGTGGCGGCGGGATCCGCTCCTGTTGGAGATGGGGCTGCGTCTGACGTTCTCGGCGCTGGTCGACGCTGATCATCTCGATACCGCCGCGCACTTCGTCGGGCCGGCCGGTTCGCCCGTGACGCCCGCGGCCGACATGAGCGATCTCGTGCGCCGGTTCGAGACGTGTCGTTCGGCGGCGCTCGCCGGGAGCCCGGCAACAGAGGTCAACGTGCTGCGCGGGGAGTTGTACGACGCGGCCGTGCGGGGTGCCTCCGGTCCGCCCGGCCTGTACCGGCTGCCGGCCCCGACGGGCTCGGGGAAGACGATGACCGCGGCGGCGTTCGCGCTGCACCATGCGGCACGCCACGGGCAGGCCCGGATCATCGTCGCGGTCCCGTTCGTGACGATCACCGAGCAGAACGCGCAGGTCTACCGGGATCTGCTGGGGCCGGACGTCGTGCTGGAGCATCACTCGGCCGTCGACCAGGAAGGCCGCCGATCCAAGCTCGGTGCGGAGAACTGGGACGCCCCCTTCGTGGTGACCACGACGGTGCAGCTGTTCGACTCGCTGTTCGGGCGCATGCCCGCCCGCTCACGGAAGTTGCACCGGCTGGCGAACGCGGTGATCGTGCTGGACGAGGTCCAGTCGCTGCCGGCCCCGCTCCTGGTGCCCATCCTGGACGGGTTGCGCCTGCTGACCGAGCATTTCGGCACGACGGTGCTGCTCGCCTCCGCCACCCAGCCGGCCTTTCAGCACCTGGCGGTGTGGCGGCGGCAGCAGATCACGGACCTGGTGGCCGACCCGGTGGCGATCTACGAGCGGCTGCGACGGGTGCGGTACGAGTGGTGGCTGGACCCGAAGCCGACCGCCGCGGAGGTCGCCGACCGGGTCGCGGAGCAGCCGCAGGCGCTCGTGGTGGTGAACACCGTCGCCGATGCGCGCGAGATGTTCGGGCTGCTCGCCGAGCGGGCGCCCGGCGTGGTGCGCCACCTGTCGACCCGGATGTGCCCGGCGCACCGGCGGGCGGTGCTGGCGGAGGTGCGGCGGCTGCTCGCCGACGACGAGCCGGTGGTGCTGGTGTCGACCCAGCTCATCGAGGCCGGGGTGGACGTGGATTTCCCCGCGGTCTACCGGGCCCTCGCCCCCGCCGACTCGCTGCAGCAGGCCGCGGGCCGGGCCAACCGGGAGGGTCGACGTCCCGAGCCGGGCCGGGTGGTCGTGTTCGACGCGGATGGCGCCGGCCGGCCGCCCGACTACCGGACCCCGGTCGAACTGACCACCCTGTGCTTCGGGCCCGGCCGGGCCGACCCGGACGACCTGCCGATGTTGCAGGACTACTACCGGCGCCTCTACGAGGCCACCGGAACCGACCGGGGCCCGCGGGCGACGCGGATCCAAGAGCACCGCCGCGGGCTCGACTTCCGGGCGGTCGCCGAAGGCCCCCTCATCGATGCCGCCACGTCCCAGGCCAGGGATCGACGGTTCGCGTTCCGGATGCTGGACGACGAGACGGTGCCGGTGGTCGTGCCCGGATACGACGGCCGTGCTGACCGGTTGGTGACGCAGCTGCGCGCGAGCGAGGGGATGCGGCGCGACCTGTTCCGGGCGCTGCAGCCGTTCACCGTGGCGTTGCCCGCGCGGCTGATGTCCCGGCCCGAGGTGGCCGCCCTGTGCGATCCGGTGGTGGGTGATCTGTGGGAGTGGCGCGGCGAGTACCACCCGGACCACGGCGTGGACGAGGGCGCGATCGCAAAGGAGATGATCTGGTGACGGCGAGTCTGCCGCGGTCGGCGCGCGGGGTGCCACCGGTGGTCGTGCAGGTGTGGGGGGACGGCGCGTTGTTCACCCGTCCCGAGCTGAAGGTCGAGCGGGTGTCCTATCCGGTGATGACCCCGTCGGCCGCGGTCGGCGTGCTGGAAGCGATCTACTGGAAGCCGGAGATGACCTGGCGGATCGTGGCGATCGAGGTGCTGAACCCCATCAAGCAGTTCACGCAGCGGCGGAACGGGGCGTGTCACGCGAACGGTGTAAGCCGCGGGTGGACCAAGATCGGCTGCTGTGATCGACACAGCGGCCGGGAAGGACACCCACGTGAGCAAGGACCAATCCGTTCCGGACACCGAGGCCGCGGCGGCCCGCCGGCTCGCCGAGGCGCTGGACGCGTCGGCGATCGACGCGCTGCTGGCCGATGCGAAGGCCGCGGGCACCCCGATCGACGGCGCCGACGGGCTGCTCAACCTGATGACCAAGGCGGTGCTCGAACGCGCCCTGCAGGCGGAGATGACCCACCACCTGGGCTACGAGCGCGACGACCCGGCCGGACGCGGCAGCGGCAATTCCCGTAATGGCAGCGGCCCGAAAAC
>NZ_AUII01000037.1 GCF_000423625.1 Pseudonocardia asaccharolytica DSM 44247 = NBRC 16224 | reverse complement strand
CCCGATCACGGTCAGTGCCTTGGTGCCGCTGTTCGCGCCGTGCCGCTGCAAGGTCAACCGGCGGTCCACGAGTCCGGCCAGGCCGACTCGCTGCGCCAACACCGCGGCCGGCAGCAGCCCGGCGGACGGCACGAGATTCGGTTCGTCGAACCTCACGGACACACGCGCCAGGTCATGAGATGCTCGCACTCGTCAGATGCCTTCCCTGCGCGGACGTGGTGGCCTCAGCAACCGACATCGTTCCTGCTCGGAGGGCATTTGATCTTTCAGGCGCGCCGTAGCCCACGAGGCTCAGCGGTGGATCCGGGCTAAGGAGCCGTCCGTGTGCACCGAGTCGAGCATCCCGGGCCTCCGGGCGCCGGACGGTGGTGCTGGCCCGCTACGCCCGCAACAAACGCCTCGGCGACGCCGTCCACCAGTGGGCGTTCTGCGCCCTGACGAACTCACCCGGCGCCCGCGCCTACTACGACACCCTGCGCGAGCGCGGCACCGGCCACCACGCCGCCCTGCGACAACGTGGGAACCGGCTCGTCGGGATCCTGCACGGCTGCCTGAAGACCCGAACCCGCTATGACGAGACCACCGCCTGGGCCCACCGCAACATCGCCGCCGCTTGACATCGCTACGCCATGGGATGTCTGACCCGAGCCGCGACACCTGCGCATCGCCGGGCTCTCGCATGGCGAGAAGACCGGACGCGCAGACAACCGCCGCAGGCTTGGCCGCGGCCGGAGGTGCGTCATGCTGAAATACGTATATGGCTTCGATGAGGGCAGCAGGGTGTTCGACGAGATCGGCCTGCTGCCGCACGCGAACGCCGGCGCGCTGAGCCAGGATGAGCTCACGCGGCTGCGGGCGGTGTGCCCTTCGCCGGGGCCCGGGCCGGAGGTCGTGGCGGTTGCCCGGCTGGCCGACGAGCTGCGCACCGCGGCGGTAGGAGACACCGTCACCTACGTTCGTGACCGCGACATCAACTACACCAACGTCTGTGCTTTCCGGTGCGCCTTCTGCGGTTTCGCCAAGGGTCCGCTCTCGCTGAACCTGCGGGGCCGGCCCTACCTGCTCTCGCCCGGCGAGTTCGCCGAACGCGCCCGCGAGGCCTGGGACCGTGGCGCCACCGCAGTCTGCCTGCAGGGTGGGATCCATCCGAGTTTCGACGGCAGCTTCTACCTCGACGTGACCGCGGCCGTGCACGCCACGGTTCCCGAGCTGCACATTCACGGCTTCACCGCGCTCGAGGTGACCGAGGGGGCGCGGCGGCGCGCGGCGCGGCCCCACGTGGCGAGAGGTCGTGCTGGTGCATGCTGTCTCCCGGATCGTCTATCGCGGCGCTAACTGGAGGCGGCTCTCATCCGCTTGGCCGTGTCGAGAACGGAGCTGATGATCGCGTCGTATCCGGTGCAGCGGCACAGGTTGCCCGCGAGCCAGGTACGTGCCTCCTCCGCCGTCGGGTCGGGGTTCTCCTCCAGCAACTCTCTCGCCGAGATCAGCATTCCCGAGGTGCAGAACCCACACTGCAAGCCGTGGTTCTCGGAGAAGCACGCTTGCAGCGGGCTGAGTTCCTCTCCGTCAGCCAGCCCCTCCACGGTGGTGATCGAGGCGTTGTCGGCCTGCACCGCGAACATGAGGCACGAGCGGACGCTCTCTCCGGAGAGGGATACCGTGCATGCGCCACAGACGCCCTGCTCGCATCCCAGATGCGTTCCCGTCAGGCCGCACTCGCGCCGGATGAAGTCGGCCAGCGTCAGACGTGGCTCGCACTCCCGAACGTAGAGCTGCCCATTGATCGTGACCGAAACGGTCTGCTTCGCGTTCATCGAAGAGGCTCCTCTGTGGCATGCGCTGCCGCTCCCGATCCGTTGGGCGATGCCGTGCGGATGAGTTCGAGCAGCCGGGGCGGCGTGATGGGGAACCGCGTCACGGTCACGCCCAGGTCGCGCAACGCATCGTCAACCGCGCTGGCCACGAGCGACACGCCCGCGATGGTTCCCGCCTCGCCGACGCCCTTGAAACCACCGGGGATGTGCGGCGACGGCGTTTCCTGGTGGTAGAAGTGGAAGTTCGGGGTCTCCGCCGCAGTGGGCAAGAGGTAGTCCATGAAGCTGGCCGTGCGCAGCTGCCCCTCGTCGTCGTAGACGAGTTCCTCCAGCAGCGCACCGCCGAACGCCTGCGCCAGCCCGCCGGCGAGCTGCCCATCCACGAGCATCGGGTTGATGACAGTCCCGCAGTCGTGGGCCTGAAGGCAGTCGAGCAGGGTCACCACGCCCGTCTCCCGGTCGACCTCGACGAGAAGCGCGCTGAACCCGTAGGAGGTGGCGACGTTCTCCGGGTCGTAGACGTCGACCTCCTCGAGCGTGGCGTCCTCGTCATCGGGCAGCTTCCCGTTCAGCCGGCGGTAGGCGGCGTCCCCGACCTCGCGCATCGTGACCGAGCGTTCGGGCACCCCCTTCACACCGATCTCGCCGTCGACGATCTCGAGGTCTTCCGGGGCGCATTCGAGCAGGTGGCTGGCGATACGCAACACCTTGGCCCGCAGCCGGGCCGAGGCCCGCAGGATCGCCGCGCCACCCAGCGCCGTGGCTCGGCTTCCGCCGGTTCCGTAACCGGTATAGGGGCACGAATCCGTATCGCCGGTGACGATCGTCACATCGTCGATGGGCACGCTGAGCGCATCAGCCACCAACTGGGCGTAGCTGGTGTGCGTCCCCTGCCCCATGTTGATTTGGCCGCTGAGCACCGTGACGCGACCGGTGGAGTCGATCCGGACCACTTCCTTGTCGAAACCCGAGTGCTGTAGCCCGACGAGGTTGAGGATCCGGCTGGGCCCGTAGGCCGAAGGCTCGATGTGGAAGGAATACCCGATCCCGAGGGAGCGGCCCTCGCGGCGCGCGGCCCGTTGCCGGTCGAGCCAGCCGAGCTCGGTGATCTTCGCCAGCGCCAGGTCCATGCACTCGGCGTACCGGCCACTGTCGTAGGTGAACGCCACGCCGGTGAAGTAGGGGAATTCCTCGATGGTGGGGAAGTTCTTGCGGCGGACCTCGGCGCGGTCGAGGTTCAGGCGGCGTGCGGCCAGTTCGATCAGCCGCTCGTGAACCAGGTTTGCCTTCGGCACGCCCCAGCCCCGGTACGAGCCGTACGGCGGCCGGTTGGTCATCACGCCCTTGATCGTGACCTGTAGGTTCGGGACCTTGTAGGGCCCGGTGACATTGACGACCGACGCCCACGGCGGGCCCATGCCGACCGTCCCGAGCGCGCCGCCGAGAACACCGTAGCCGGTTCCGCGCATCCCGAGGATCGTGCCGTCGCGCCGCAGCGCCATCTCGTACGACAGCCGCATGTCGCGGGCCTGCGAGGTCGCGAAGAAGCTCTCCGTCCGATCCTCGAGCAGCTTCACCGGCCGGCCCGTCCGCCGCGACAGGACCGAGGCGATGACCTCCTCCCCGTAGAAGTCGAACTTGCTGCCGAAACCACCGCCGAGGTCGGGGGTGAGCACGCGGATCTTGTGGATGGGGATGTCGAAGACCTCGCCGAGCAGGTCACGGGCGAGGTTCGGCGCCTGGCCGGAGAGCCACAGCTCCAGCGTGCCGGCGAAGGTGTCCCAGCTCGCAATGCATCCGCGGGTTTCCAGCGGGCAGCCGAACGCGCGGGCATGGTCGAAGGTCTCGCCGACCACGACATCGGCCTCGGCGAACGCCTTCTCCACGTCGCCCGCGGTGTAGGTCAGCTCACCTGCGACGTTGTCCGGCCAGTCGTCGTAGAGCAGGGGGCATCGTCGGCGAGCGCGGCGTCGAGGTTGGCCGCGACCGGCAGGGGCTCGTACTCGACATCGATCAGCTCGAGGGCGTCCTCGGCCACGTAACGGTTGACCGCCGCGACCGCCGCGACCGCCTGGCCCACCCAGCGGACGCGGTCGGTGACCAGCGCGAACGTCTGAGCCAGCCGCTGCCCGGGAACCGGTTTCCAGATCACCGGCTGAACGCCGGCCACGGCGGCCAAGTCGGGGCCGGTGAGCACATCGAACACCCCCGGCAGCTCGCGTGCTCGGCTGGCATCCACCCGCAGGATCCGGCCGTGGGCGATCGGGCTGCGCAGCACCGCGGCCTCCAGCATCCGGGGCACGGTGACGTCGTCGATGTACCGTCCGCGGCCGGCGAGCAGGCGGGGGTCCTCGGTCCGGGCCATCGGCCGCCCCGTGTACTTCCCTGTATCCGTCCGGGTCATGCCACCGCTCCTCGTCCGTCGGTCGATCGCGACGCGGCACCCTGAATGGCCCGCCGGGTCAGCACGGCGGCCATCTCCCGCCGGTATCCGGCCGAGGAGTGCACATCGTCCACACTCTGGGTCGCCGCGGCGACGGCGGCCGCCTGCGCGACGACATCCTTGGTCAGCGGGTTGCCGACCAGGAGCTCCTCGGCGGCCCGGGCTCGCCCCGGCGACCGCGAGCCGCGCGGCGCTGCACCGCCCGTCGTTGCCGACCGTCAGCGCGACGAACACCGCGACGATGGCGAAGTCCCCATGTCGTCGGGTCAGCTGCTCGACCGCGCATCCGGTCCCTGGCGGCTGGGTCGGGATGCGGATCTCGACGAGCAGTTCGTTGGGTGACAGCGCGGTGTCCAGGAAGCCGACGAAGAAGTCCCCGGCCGGCACTGTCCGCGGCCCGTCCGGGCCGGTGAGCACGAGCTCGGCGTCCAGGGCCGTCAGCACGGCAGGGATCTCTGCCGCCGGATCGCAGTGCGCGGCGCTGCCCCCGATGGTGCCTCTATGGCGGATCGGCACGTGGCCGACGAACGGCATCGCCTCCGCCAGCAACGGCGCCGACTCGCGAACCTGCGCAGAGCGCTCCACCGTGCGATGTCGGGTCAATGCGCCGATCAGGAGCTGGTCGCCGTCGCGTCGGACGTAGTCGAGCTCGGAGAGCCCATTGACATCGACGAGTATCGACGGGCGAGCGAGCCGCATGGCGAGCAGGGGAATGAGGCTCTGGCCGCCGGCCAGGACCTTGGCTTCTTCTTCCTGGTTTGCGTCCAGCACCTCGATCGCGTCGGCGACTGATTCGGCGCGGTGGTAGGTGAACGGTGGTGGTTTCACGGCAGCTCCAGTCTCATCGGGGCGAGCAGGTCGGCAGGAGCCGACCGCGGCGGACGTCCCGTCGCGGATGCCGGGGCCCGGCCCCGCAGGGACCAAGCCGAGATGGTCCCCGTCAGCTCTCCCGCATGCCCTCGCTGGTGACCCGCAGCGGCGTGATTCCCGGGCCGCCGCCGAGCCCGCGCTCATTGCGGGTGCCACCGAGTCCCGGCCGCGGCTCGTCGGGGTCGGGCATCGGAGAGCAGTGGAAGTGCCACATCTTCCAGACCGGGTTCCCGTTGCCGTCATCGCGCTGGTAGATCTCGGTGGCGCGCAGACCGAACGGGTCGTACTCGACGCCATCCTTGGTCTCCCAGGTGGCCGAGCCGGTGCCGGACGAGCCGATGACCCGCATCGGGAAGATGCCCTCGCAGGCGATCCAGGCCATGTCACCGGAAATCGTCAGGCGCATGATCTCGATGTCCGGGTAGGCGACGATGTCGAGCTCCTTCTGATAGTGCTTCCAGAGCTCGACCTTCTCCTTGATCCCGAAGTAGGGATGGCCGTTCAGGTTGAACATCAGATAGGAGTCGCCGGCCGGGTAGACCGTTTCCATCAGCGGGATCACGAGCTGGTGGTTGGCCTCCCACCAGTTCTTGTGCAGCGTGAGAATTGCTTCGCGGTCCTTGTCGAGGTCCGACATCGTCCGTCCTTTCTGCCGCTCGGACCGGTCGCCGGGGTCGGCGCCGGAAGGTCTCACGGGGGGAGCAGCTTCTCCAGCTCCGTGGGGTCGCGCGTCCACATGCCCGCGGCTGCGAGCTGGCGCAGCAGCTCGGCGGCACGAGGATTGGCCCGTCCGGCCGAGACGAAGCACGATCGGGCCGCATCGGTCCGCCCGGCGCGCGCCAGCAGCAGGCCCTTCCAGACCGTGGGCTCGCCGTTGCCCGGGCCGACGATGGCCTGCGCGCGATCCAGCTCACCGAGGGCGTCGGTGAGGGTTTGCTCCGCAACATCGAACTCGCCGACCAGCAGTCCCGGGGTCTGCAGCAGCCGCAGCAGGCCGGACAGCGCCTGCGAGGCGGTGAGCAGCCGGTCCAGTTCGTCCAGCGGCCGGTCCGCGTCGTCGACGCGAAGATCGACGACGACGTCGGTGCTCAGGTCTCCCGTCGCGACGATGCGGACGACCCTGAGCGCGGCGGCCTGCTGCCCGCGAAGATCACCACCCTGGGCCTCGCCGGCGCGCAGAGCGGCGATCAGACGCTGGGCCAGCGAACCAGACGCCCCTTCGAACTCCTCGGCCATCGCCGTCCACACCGAAGGGGAGGAAACGAGATTGGCCTGGGTGCGGCTGTGCTGCCGTACGCAGTGTCCGGCATGGCCGATACACCCCGTTCCGGTGTGCGTGGCCCCCGCACCGGACACGCTGAGCATGGACACCTGCCGGGTCGGCGCGCCGGCGTCGTCGGCGAGCAGCGACTCGAGGGCCTGCTGCGGGGAACACCCCTGCGCCATCAGGGACAGGCCGCGCACCCCGTAGACGGGCTCGACGAGGGACTGGCTCGCCACGACACCCACCCCGGCCTGGGCCCACGGGACGCAGCTGCCGACGGCGAAGAAGTGCGACTGCACGGCGACGCCGATCTCGCCGGCTTCCGGATCAATGGCAAGGATCGAGTAGGTCACGGGAGGTCCTTCGCGCCCTGCCCGACCCGTGGAATCACCTGCGAGCCGGCCTGGAGGACGAGTTCCCTGCCGCGCTCGAACGGGGCCGGGAAGAGGATCACCGAGCCCGAGCCGGCCTGGAGCAACGCATCGATCTGGGCGGCGCATCGCGGCCCGTCCCCGACGACCGCGAGGTCATCGAGCCACTGGTCGGGCATCTCCGCCGCCACCCGTTCTGCACCTCCGGCAGCCAGCTCGGCCAGCTCGTCACCGATGCCATAGATGCTGATCAGATCGGTGCCCTGCATAACTGTCAGGTAGAAGGCAAGGGTGGGCCGCAGCGCGGCGCGTGCGGCGTCGACGTCGTCGTCGTGGCAGAACAGCGCGAAGGTGGCGATTCGCTTGCGCCCGGTGTCCGGGGCCGTGGCCGACCCCTCGTCGAGCAGTCGCCGGGCCCACTCGACGTAGGCTGTCCCGCTGGTCACCGACCCGACCAGGCCGTCGGCGATCCGCCCGGTCTGTTTGATCGACTTGGGGCCGACGGCGCCGATGTAGATCGGTGGGACGGGCTTGCACGGATGGGTCAGCCTGATCTCGTTCATGTGGTGGGCCCCGTCGAGGCTCACCGTCTCGCCACCCAGCAATCGATGGACCGACTCGACCGTCTCGCGGATCGCCCGCAGCGGTGCCTTCGGCATGATCCCCATCTGGTCCAGCCAGGCGGGTAGGCCGAGCCCGATACCCGGCCAGAACCTTCCGGGGTAGATCTGGGCGAGTGTGGCGAAATCCAGCGCCTGGATGGACGCGTGCCGCGTGACGGCGGACTGGATCCCCAGCCCCACCGGGATCGTCGAGGTGGCGGCCAGGGCGGCGCCGGCGCAGACGACGCCGCTGGTGTACCACAGGTCCTCGGTCAGCCACAGCTCACCGAACCCGCTGCGTTCGGCGAGGGCGGCGAGCGGGGCGATGTCCGCGGGGGGGATATGGCTTCCGATGAGAAGTCCCACCGGGCTGCTCGGGTTCATGTCACTCCGTAGAAGATCGGAATTCCGCCACGGCACAGGTCAGCTCGCCAGGGTGCGTTCGGACTGCGCGAAATGGTGATCGAGCAGGACGGCCACCCGTCCGGGGTTCTCCAGCATCGGCATATGCCCGACATCGGGCATGAGCACCTGCTCAGTGCGCAGAACTCGCGCCATTTCCAGTCCCAGAGCGGGCGTACACGTCGCATCGTGCTCCCCGGTGAGGACGAGCGCCGGAGCGGTCACTGTGGCCGCCCGCTGTGTCGAATCGGAGGTCACCGTCGCATACCAGACCCGCTTGACCGTCTCGACGTCGTTGGGGTTCGCCAGCCTGAGCCCCAACTCGATCGTTTCCTGAGGACACTCAGGGCCGAAGGTGATCTCCGGGAAGGCCTTGCGGAACGTCCCGGCCACCCCGAGTTCGTCGAAGGTGTTGAGGACCGCGGCCACGTCGACGCCCGTGAAGTTGAGGGAGCTGCCGATCCCGGTGACCGAGGCGACCTGCCCCGGTCGGCTTGCGGCCAGGCAGCAGGCGAGGGAACCACCGAGCGAACCGCCGACGACGTGCACCGGGCCCGAGACGCCGTGCGCGTCGAGGAACGCCTCGCAGTCGCTGAGCCATGCGTCGAGCCCGAAGTCACCCGCCGTGTCGGACGTGCCGTGCGCCCGCAGATCAGGCAACAGGCAGCGCCGCCTCGGCCGCAGTCGCTCGACGACGTCGGCCCAGATCCGGCCCTGCATGTTGATGGGATGGATGAACAGCACAGGGAACGTGTCGTCGGCAGCACTCGCGGTGACCCAGCCGGTGATCCGGCCCGCAGGTCCGTCAACTTTCACCGGCTCGAGCACCACGTGTGTCCCACCGCGATGGGTGGGGCGGTCGTCAGCCATGCCCCGAGCTTCGCCGCGGGCGGCGGGCCTGCCTATCCGTCGTGGGGCGGGACGAGGATGAACCTTGGCTCAACCGTTCGGTGGGGCGGCGGTGAGTAGGCTAACGCAGCAGTCCCCGGCGCATGGCGACAGCCACCGCCGCTGCCCGGTCGGAGACCTCGAGCTTCTCGTAGATCCGCTGCAGGTGGCTCTTGACCGTCGCGACGGTCAAGCTGAGCTCGTCCCCGATCTCCGAGGCGGATCGTCCCTCGGCCACGAGGCGCAGGACCTGGACCTCGCGGGGGCTCAGCAGCGGGCGGTCGACGAGTGCACGACGGGACTGGATCTCGCGGGTCAGCCCGGTCTGGAAGGCGATGGGAATGACGCTCTCGCCACGGGCCACGGTTCGCACGGCTTCGAAGATCTCGCCTGACGTCGACGCCTTGAGCAGGAAGGCGCGGGCGCCGCGACTGAACGCGTCATAGACCGTCGCGCTGTCGCCGAAGGCCGACAGGACCACGACACCGGTGGGCAGACGTTCGGCCTCGACGGCCTCGAGCACGGCCATCCCATCGAGGTCGGGCAGCCGCAGGTCGAGGATCGCCACCCGCGGGCGGATCCGGCGGATGGCCTCGAGCGCCTCGTGGCCCCCGGACACGCTCGCCACCAGTTCGAACCCCGGCTCGCGCAGGAACTCGCGGGCGAGGCCGTCGCGGTAGACGGGGTGGTCGTCGGCGACCAACACGGTGAGCCGTTCACCCGCCCGGGATGAGTCCTGTCTCCCCAGCACCTTAGCCATCCGCCGGCTCCCGTTCCGTTTCCGTGTCGGCGTCGGGCACGAGCGCATGCACCGGTCGGTCGGCTGTATCGACGCAGGCCGAATCCCGTCGAACGATGGGTTTTCGATTCATCCCCAAGATCTCCGACCGGCGGATGGCCGAACCGGCCGACCAGCCGTAATGTCAGGTAACTCGGTTCGCGGGTCCGTCACGAGATGCGCAGGACCACGTTGCGCAACTCGCCCGCACCCGTCCTCGCGGCCTCGCCGCCCGCATTCACGAACCGTCGGAAGATCCACCCTATCGCCACCGGACACGTTGACCCGCATCGGCTCCGGCCCCGTCGCCTCTCCCCGTCATCGGTCCTACTCTCTCAAGGAGCAGCAGGTGAAGACCAGTTCTGACGCCATCCTGACCACCCACACAGGAAGTCTTCCTCGGCCCGACCGGCTTGCTGAGATCCACAAGAGACGGCAGGCCGACGAGAAGTTCGACGAGCAGGCCTTCCGCCACGAGATCGAGGCCGCGACCGTGGCGGTGGTGAGTCGCCAGGCCGAGATCGGAGTCAGCGTCGTCTCCGACGGAGAGATGTCGAAGGGCGACTACATCGACTACGTCAGCTGGCGGCTCGGCGGGTTCGGGGGCCGGACCCCAGCGGACAGTGCGTTCTACTTCAGCGACATGCTCGACACCCCGGAGCTGATCGACTTCACCTACCGGGACACGAACTTCAAACTGCCGGTCTGCGTCGAGGAGGTCTCCTATACCGGCCACGATCTCGTTCAGGCCGACATCACCGGACTGCGGGCGGCGATCGAGAAGTCTCCCCATCAGCCGGCCGAGGCCTTCTTGCCAGCGGTCGCACCGGGCCTGATCGCAATGTGTTTCACCAACCGGCACTACTCCACTTATGAGGACTACGTCTGGGCACTTGCGGAAGCGATGGCCGTCGAGTACCGCGCGATCGTCGACGCCGGTTTCCTGCTCCAGATCGACGCACCCGACCTGGCGTTCGGGGCCGACTTCTTCACCTGGATGCGGCCGGAGATCGACCGGCTGGGTCTGCGCGGGTTCCAGGAGCTCAGCGTCGCCGCCATGAATCGTGCGCTGGAAGGCATCCCGGCCGAGAAGGTCCGAGTCCACCTGTGCTGGGCGAACTACATGGGCCTGCACGTGAAGGACCTGCCACTGCGCGATGTCCTCGAGCCGGCATTCGGCATCAACGCGATGGCGATCGGTTTCGAGGCCGCGAACCCGGCGCACATGCACGAGTGGCAACTCTTCGAGGAGGTCGCGGTCCCCAACGACAAGGTCATTATGCCTGGAGTGATCGATACCAAGACCCATGTGGTCGAACACCCCGAACTCGTCGCCGAGCGCATCGTCCGATATGTCCGGTTGGTGGGCAAGGAGAAGGTCATCCCTGGCACGGACTGCGGGTTCGGCACCTTCGTCGGGCTCGGCACGGTGCACCCGCAGGCGGCGTGGCGCAAGCTCGAGAGCCTCGCCCGCGGTGCCGAGATCGCCACACGGCGACTGGCCAGGGCATGACTCCGGGTCCCGGGTCAAGGCCCGGGAGCCTCAGCCATCCGTGGAACCCCGAAGCATGTGCACCCGCCGCACGAGATCGGCCACGTCGACCGGTTTGGTGATGTAGTCGGCGGCCCCCATCGCAGTCAGCCGGTCGATCTGCGTGCTGGTCGCGTCCGCCGAGAGGATGGCCACCGGGACGTTGCGGGTCTGCGGGTTGTCCCGTAACGCGGCGAGGACGGCCTCGCCCGTCGTGTCGGGCAGGTGCAGGTCGAGCAGGATCACGTCGGGGCGTTCCCGTGCCGCGTCACGCAGACCCGCGGCACCCGTCCGCGCGATCCGCATCGTGACATTCGAGCACAGCGCGAAGGCGCGCCGGACCAGCTCCACGTTCGCGTCGTCGTTCTCGATGTAGAGAATCCCGGTCGGCGCGAAGGACGGTACGGTGAACGTCGGAGCACCACACCCGCCGAACACGATGGTGTGGGCATCCTGTGGGGCATCGGTCGCGGGCAGGTCGAGGTAGAAGGTGCAGCCGGGGCCGTCGGTACCGCGGAGCACCCCGATCCGCCCGCCCATCGCCTCGGCGAGGCTTTTCGACAGGGCCAGACCGAGGCCGGTCCCCTCGGTGCCCGAGCCCGCGGCCGCCAGCCGTTCGAAGGGGAGGAAGAGCTGGTCGAGGTCCGCTTCGTCGAGTCCTGGGCCGGTGTCGGCGATCAGATAGCGCAGCAAGCCGTCACCGGCCCGCTGGAACGACACACGAACCGTCCCGTCCTTCCGGTTGTACTTGATCCCGTTGCCCAGGACGTTGAGCAGGATCTGCTTGAGTCGCTGGTAGTCGGCGATCACGAACTCGTAGAGCCCGCCGTGCAGGTCGCACGACAACTCGACGCCGCACTGTCCGGCGAGCGGCCGCAGCAGCTCGATCGCCTCCATCAGCGGGGCCACGGCATGAACCGGTTCCGGTGAGAGGAGCAGGTGGCCGGCCTCGATCCGGGACTGTTCGAGGACATCGGTGATCAGTGCGAGCAGGTGGTTGGCCGCGCTGATCACCCGGTCCACCGATTCCCGGGCCTCGTCGCCCAGCGGCTGAAGCTGCAGCAGCTGGCCGAACCCGAGAATCGAGTTGAGCGGCGTGCGCAGCTCGTGGCTCATCCGCGACAGCAGTTCGCTCTTGGCCCGGCTGGCCCGTTCCGCCTCGTCGCGGGCGTCGCGGGCCGCGGCCTCTGCCCGCTTCAGGTCGGTGATCTCGGTGGAGATACCGGCGACGGCGACGAGCTGTCCGGATTCGTCGAACAGCGGAAACTTGACCGTCCGGTACGCGCCGTGCGGTCCCGGCGCCGGCTCCTCGAACTCGTGCGCGCGTCGGGTCTCGCGCACGAGTTTGTCGTTCGCGCTGAACGCGTGGGCGATGTCGGAGGGAAACACGTAGTAGTCGGTCTCGCCGACCACTTCGTCGAGCCAGACGTCGAAGCGCGATCCGAAATAATCGTTGATGTATACGAAGCGGCCATCCAGATCCTTGACGTAAATGAGGGCGGGGGACTTCTCCACGATGTCCTGGAGAACGCGGATCGAGTTGGGTAACGGGCCGTTGCCCGCTATCACCCGGTCCGTGCGGGCCTCGAAGGCGATGACCACATCGTGGGGTACGCCGTCGCTTCCCGGGACGACGTCGGCCCGCAGTTCGGCCCGGACCTGCCGGCCGTCGGAGCGCGTACAACGCGCTGCCGCCACGGTGCGCGGCTTTCCGGATGACGCCACCGCAGCGAGCATCTCGGCATGCCCCGGGGGGAGCTCGACGACCTCGTCGAACGGCTGGCCGACCAGCCGCGCGGCCGGCGCGTCGAGGAACTCGCAGAAGGCCGCGTTCACTTCGGTGATCCAGCCTCGCCGTGCGGTGTCGATCGAGACGACCACGAGGGCGCAGGGAGCGGACCAGAAGCCTGCCGACCGGCGGTTTTCTGCCGTGCCAGGATGTGCCGGGATCACGTCGAACTCCGTCACCGGATCACCTCCGTGCTGCGCTGCCCGGGGGAGGAGAGCATATGCGTCGGCGGACGTCCAGCCGCCGGCACGGGACACCCGGGGTCGGGACCTCGTCGACGGGGCGGTCATCGCCAGGACCCAGGTTCACCCGTCGCCGGGGACCTCAGCGGACCGGTGCACCTGCCGACACCTGGTTGGCAGTGCTCGCCTTTCCACGGCGCCGTCGAACGGCTGAAACAGAACGAGGACGTCCGGGAGCCAGCTATCCTGCCATGCGCGGGCATTTCGAGTGTGGGTGATCTCGGTCCGGCCGCTCTTCGCGGAACGACAGCTACGCCTGACCGACCTGATCCAGCCAATCCGGCCGTCAGGCCGGAGGGCATCACCGAGGGTCTTGTGCGTTCTGACAATTGGTTATCGAAGGCAAGAGTTGTCTGATGCTCAATCTGCCGTGTCATCTGTACAGCGGAATCGACGAAAGGGTCAAGCTCTGAGCGCGCTACCACAAGGAGTTGAGCATTCCGGAGATCCCCGAGAATCGTATCGGCCAGCTCGTCCTGAAGGACGAACTGGCCTGGCTCGCCGCGGAGGTATCTTCACCCTGCTGTGGCGGTCGACTACCGAGGACACGACTGCTCGACGGTGAGGCCCCCGTGCCACCCGCGGACTTCACCGCCGACAGGCTCGCCGCCGCCGACGAACTGGGCTTGGACCGCGTGGAAGACCTGGTCAACGCTCTCCGAGCCGACCGTGACCGGTCCTGATGGATGCGCCGACGCCGCCTGAACCCGGCGACGGACCGTCAGAGGCGGCGCCGAACACCCGGCTGGCCAGCAGGTCGTCCGGCTCGATCGTGGTGAGCGCGGCCAGGTCGACGCGCGGATCGGGCTGTTCGAGGAGCCGCCGCGCCTGCCGCAGACGGGCACGTTCCACGGCGTTACGGACGCTGCGCGCGTTGGCGAACCACGGCTGGCCGACCCGCTTGTCGAGATAGCGACGAAAGACCTCCTGCGCGTCCGGGGAGAACCGATAGCCCAGGGCCTCGGTCATCAGCTCACCGATCTGCGCGAGCTCTCCGACGGTGTAGTCGGGGAACGTGATGTGGTGGGCGATGCGGCTCTGCATGCCCGGGTTGGCCGCGAAGAACTCATCCATCCGCTCGGCGTAGCCGGCCAAGATCACCACGAGGTCGTCGCGGTTGTTCTCCATGACCTGCAGGAGGATCTCGATGGCCTCGCCGCCGTAGTCGCGCTCGTTCTCGACCTTGTACAGGTAGTACGCCTCGTCAATGAACAGCACGCCGCCCATCGCCCGCTTGATGACCTCCTTCGTCTTGGGCGCGGTGTGCCCGACGTACTGCCCGACGAGGTCGTCGCGGGTGACGCTGACGAGGTGGCCGCGGCGGAGGTAGCCGAGCCGGTGCAGCAGCTCGGCCATCCGCATGGCGACCGTGGTCTTGCCGGTGCCCGGATTGCCGGTGAAGCACATGTGCAGCGTCGGCTGTTGCGCGGTGACACCGAAGCGGGCCCGGACCCGGTCGATGAGCAGCAGCGCGGCGATCTCGGCGATCCGGGTCTTCACCGGCTCCAGCCCCACGAGCTCGGCGTCCAGCGATCCCAGCACCTCGTCGATGCCGGCCTCCCGCCGGGCCGCGGCCAGATCGACCACGGCCTCGGCGGGAAGCAACTCCGGCTCAGGAGCCTGCTCCTCCTGGGCAGGCTCCCGGCCGTTCCGGGATCCGGTGGCGTGCATCCCGAAGGAGGGGCGGGCGGCATCTTGCGGCACGCCCATCGGTCAGCCCTGCCGGTACCGGTCGCCCGTGGGGCGCTCGGTCGCATACGAGTGGGTGGTGTAGCGGATCTGGCGGTCGCTGGTTTCCTGCCGCTCCAGCCGGAAGCCGGGCTCGTGCGCCGGACGCTGCACGATGAACGACAGGGCGGTGGTCTGCCGGCCCAGCCGGGCGTCGTAGGCGTTGAGCTTCACGTACTTGTCCGGGTGTGCGGTGCGGCAGGCGTTGACCTCCATCAGCACCCCGGCGGCGTCGGCCAGGTCGAACATCGGCAGCCCCCACATCTCCCAGTACGTGTTGCGCGGGTGCGGGTCGTCGGTGAACTCCACCGACAGCGGCCAGCCGTTGCCCAGTGCGTACTGGATCTGGGCGGTGATCTCCTCGTCGGTGAGGTCGGGCAGGTAGGAGAACGTCCCCTGGGTGATGCGCATCGTCGGCCTCCTCAGGCGGTCGTCGGCGTCGCGACGACGTCCGGGGTGTCGGTGGACTCGTAGTTGAACGTGATGTCGCCCCAGGTGGCGAGCGCCATGTCCAGCGGTCGGTTGCGCTGCGCGGCCTTCTTGAGGATGTCCTCGCCCTCCTTGAGGTAGTCGCGGCCCTCGTTGCGCGCCTTGATCATTGCCTCCAGCGCGACCCGGTTGGCCTCGGCGCCCGCGGCGATGCCCATCGGGTGGCCGATGGTCCCCCCGCCGAACTGCAGGACGACGTCCTCGCCGAGGTAGTGGATCAGCTGGTGCATCTGGCCGGCGTGGATACCGCCCGAGGCGACCGGCATGACGCCGGGCATCGAGACCCACTCCTGGTCGAAGTACAGGCCCTTGACCGGGTCGGCCGGGACGCTGTCGAGGCGCAGCGTGTCGTAGAAGCCCTGGACCGAGTTGGGGTCACCCTCGAGCTTGCCGACGACCGTCCCCGCGTGGATGTGGTCGACGCCGGCGAGACGCATCCACTTCGAGATCACCCGGAAGCTGATGCCGTGCGTCTTCTGCCGGGTGTAGGTGCCGTGTCCGGCGCGGTGCAGGTGCAGCAGGACGCTGTTGCGGCGGGCCCATTCGGCGATCGACTGGATCGCGGTGTAGCCGATCGTCAAGTCGATCATGATGACGACGCTGCCGAGCTCCTTGGCGAACTCCGCGCGCTCGTACATCTGCTCCATCGTGCCCGCGGTGATGTTCAGGTAGTGGCCCTTGACCTCGCCGGTCTCGGCCTGCGCCCGGTTGACGCCCTCCATGCAGAACAGGAACCGGTCACGCCAGCGCATGAACGGCTGGCTGTTGATGTTCTCGTCGTCCTTGGTGAAGTCCAGCCCACCGCGCAGCGCCTCGTAGACCACCCGGCCGTAGTTGCGCGCGGACAGCCCCAGCTTGGGCTTGGTGGTGGCGCCCAGCAGCGGGCGGCCGTACTTGTTGAGGTACTCCCGCTCCATGACGATGCCGTGCGGCGGGCCCTGGAACGTCTTCACGTACTGGGTCGGGATCCGCATGTCCTCCAGCCGCAGCGCCTTGAGCGGCTTGAACCCGAACACGTTGCCGATGATCGAGCTCGTGAGGTTGGCGATCGAGCCCTCCTCGAACAGGTCGAGCTCGTAGGCGATCCAGGCGATCCACTGTCCCGGCGTGCCCGGCACGGCTTCCACCTTGTAGCACTTGGCCTGGTAGTGGTCGTGCGCGGTGAGCCGGTCGGTCCAGACCACCGTCCAGGTGGCGGTGCTCGACTCCCCGGCCACGGCGGCACCGGCCTCCTCCGGGGGCACCCCGTCCTGCGGGGTGATCCGGAACGCGCACAGCAGATCGGTGTCCTTGGGCACGTAGTCCGGCTGCCAGTAACCCATCTCGGCGTAGGGCATGACCCCAGCGCTCCATCGGTCGCTCATGGTGCCATCCTGGCGAGCAATAATCAGGCTGTCCATCAAGAATTAAGCTCCAATAGTTAAGTAAACACTTAATTTTCGGGCTGGTCCCCATCACCGTCCTCCGCCCGGGGGAGGTGCGCGCGGGACCCCGCTCCTAGCGTCGCGGTCCGGGCAATCGGGAGGAAGATCGACGATGAGCACGTGCAGGAAGGTCGCGGCGCAGATGGTGGCGCCTGGCAAGGGCATCCTCGCCGCCGACGAGAGCATCGGGACGATGTCGTCGCGGCTGGAGAAAGCGGGCGTCGAGCCGACGGCGGAGAACCGGCGGGCCTACCGAGAGCTGCTGACCAGCACACCGAATCTGGCCGAGGGCGTCTCCGGGATCATTTTCTGCGACGAGACGCTGCACCAGCAGTTCGCCGACGGCCGGCCGTTCGCCGAGGCGGTTCGCGCGCTCGGCATCCTGCCCGGCATCAAGGTCGACACGGGCGCGAAGGCGTGTCCAGGGCTGCTCGGTGAGAAGATCACCGAGGGGCTGGACGGGCTCCCCGACCGGTTGGTCCACTACGCCGAGCTGGGGGCCGCGTTCGCCAAGTGGCGCGCCGTCATCGCCATCACCGACACGTTGCCCAGCGAGGCCGGCATCAGGGCCAACGCGCACGCGCTGGCCCGCTATGCCGCGGCCTGCCAGGAGGCCGGCATCGTGCCGATCGTCGAGCCCGAGGTGCTGATGGACGGCGGCCACTCGCTGAGCCGCTGTGCCGAGGTCACCGCAACGGTGCACGCCGCGGTCTTCGCCGAGCTCGCGGCGTTCTCGGTCGATCCCGCCGGGATCGTGCTCAAGCCCAACATGGTCATCGAGGGCGCCGGGCACTCCGAGCAGTCGAGCGCCGAGCAGGTCGCCGAGGCGACGGTGGAGGTGCTGCGCGCGCTGCCCGACGAGCTGGCCGGCGTCGCTTTCCTGTCCGGCGGGCAGTCGCCGCAGCGGGCGACCGCGAACCTCGCGTCGATGCAGGGTCTTCGCACGCCGTGGCCGCTGACCTTCTCGTTCGGTCGTGCGCTCGTCGACCCGGCGCTGGCCGCGTGGGCCGGCGACCCCGGCCGGGTGGCCGAGGGTCAGGCGGCGCTGGCCGAGCGGGTGGCCGCGAACGCCGCCGCGGTGCGCCGTCGCGCCGAACTCCAGCCCGCCTGACCGCCCGGCCGGCATCCGCGTTATGGAGCCATAACGCGGATGCCGGCCGGGCTCGAAGGGCGTTATGGCTCCATAACGTGCATGGTGGGCGGGTCCCGACGACGTTATGGCTCCATAACGCGGATTTGGGTCGCCGTGACGGGGACGGTGGCGGTGATCGTGGTCCCCGATCCGGGGCGGGAGATCACCTTCAGCCTTCCGCCGACCAGCTCGGCCCGCTCGGTCATGGACCGCATGCCGTAGCCGGTCGACCCCTCGCCGATGGTGCCGGCGTCGAAGCCCACGCCGTTGTCGGCGACCTCGAGGCGGGCTCGGCCGCGATGCACCCGGAAGCTCAGCCGCGCCGTGCTGGCCCCCGCGTGTTTGATGATGTTCTGCAGGCACTCCTGCGCGATCCGGTACAGCGCGATCTCCACATGCTCGGGCACCCGGTCGTCGGCGAGGTCGAGGTGCACATCGACCTGCGGAATCGACCGGGCGAGGCTGGCCAGCCCGCCCGCCAGGCCCAGATCGTCCAGGACCGGGGGGCGCAACCCGCCGATCGCGGCGCGCGCCTCGTCGAGGGTGAGATCGACGAGGCCCCGCGCGAGTTCGAGCTGCGCGGCGGCCTCGGCCGGATCGTCGCGCAGCAACTGCCCGACCGCGTCCAAGTGATACGACAGCGTCACCAGCCGCTGCGAGATCCCGTCGTGGATGTCCCCGGCGAGCCGGCGCCGCTCGGTCTCCTGGGCCGCGATCACCTGCTCGGTGAACCGCTCGTGCGCGCGTTCCCTGGCCGCGAGCTTGCGGTGGGTCCGGGCCTGGTGCAGCGCCCCGGCCACCAGGTTGCCGATGACGATGAGCAGCCGGATATCGCGATCGGTGAACTCGCGCCGGGCTACCGTGTGCACGTTGAGCACGCCGACGAGCCCGGGGAGGTCGGCCGCCATCGGCACCGAGGCCATCGAGGTGAACTCGGTGCCGCGCAACGCCGGGATGGGTAGGTAGCGCGGGTCGGTCTCCTTCCGCTCGACGATCACCGCGGGCTCGCGATGGCTGGCCACCCAGCCGGTCACCCCCGCCCCGAGCGGAAGCCGGATCCGCCCCACATGCTGATCGAACGGCGGGGTCGCGCCGGCCAGGGTGAGCGAACGTTCCGCATCATCGAGAACGTGCACGAAACACACGTCCGTCGCGGTCGCCTCGGTGATCAGCCGGGCGACGGCGGCGGCGAGCGGCTCGACCGCGGGACCGCTGGAGACGGCCTCGATGATGCCGAGCAGCAGGGCGTACTCCTGCTCCGGGTCGACCAGCCCGAGCATCGGATGCGCCTCGTGCCTGCTCAATGGAAGATCCCCTCGCGTAGTGCGGTCGCCACGGCGCCGGTGCGGTCGTTGACCCCGAGCTTGCGGTAGATCGACCGGACGTGGCTCTTCACGGTCTCGTCGCTGACCACGAGCCGGGTGGCGATCCCGCGGTTGGAAAGGCCGCTCACCATCAGCGAGAGGACCTCGCTCTCCCGGTGGGTGAGCCCGTGCCGGGCGCCGGGCCAGAACTCCTTGCTCTGCAGCCGCGCCGCGGTGTCCACCGCCCGCCCGGCCAGCGCTGTATCGATCACTGTCACCCCGGCGGCCGCGAGCTCCAGCTGGCGGACCAGCTCCTCCCCGCTGATCTTCTTGAGCAGATAGCCGGAGGCACCGGCGCGCAGTGCCTGGAACAGATACTGCTCGTCGTCGTAGACCGACAACAGCACGACCTTGCGATCCGGGTCGCGCTCCCGCAGCACCCGGCACAGATCAAGGCCGCTGGCCCCCTGCATGCGCACGTCGCACAGCACCAGGTCCGGATCCAGGCCGGCGACGATGCTCATCGCGTGATCGGCGCCTATCGCCTCGCCGACGACCCGCACGCGTCCGCGGAACGGCGCGAGCATCGCCTTCAGCCCGGCCACGACCATCTCATGGTCATCCACGAGCACCACCCGCAGCGGCATGGACCCCGGATTCGTCATGGCGCAGACACTAGGCCGCTCCGCATCGGGACCGCGCAGTTTCCCCCCGTGTTCCCCCCACAGCGGGGGGTCGGGGCGGCGAGACCGCACCTAACGTCGGAAGCCTTGACCCCACGAGGAGGTGCGATGCCTGTTCCCCCCCAGCCGACGATCGTCGCGTCGGTACTGCCCGCGGACTTCGCGGAGCTCGGAAGCCAGCTCCTGGAACTGGAGAAGGCGGGGGTGGACCGCGTCCAGTGGGATGTGATGGACGGTTGTTTCGTCCCGAACCTGACCTTCGGCCCTGATGTCATCGCCGCCACCCGCGGACTGGTCGATCTCGGTTTCGAAGCCCACCTGATGGTCGCCGACCCCGACCCGATGCTGCCCCGCTGGGTGGAGGCCGGCTGCGGGATCGTCATCGTGCACGCCGAGGCGTGCCCGCACCTGCACCGCACCCTGGGCCGGATCAAGGAGCTGGGGGCGCGCACCGGAGTGGCGCTCAACCCGGCCACCCCGCTGGCCGCGGTCGAGCATGTGCTCGACCTCGTCGACCTGCTGCTGGTCATGACGGTCAACCCCGGCTTCGGCGGGCAGCGCTATCTGGCCAGTATGGAGTCCAAGATCGCCGCCGCGCGGGGGCTGATCGACGGGCGCGGCCTCGACATCGAGCTCGAGGTGGACGGCGGGATCGCCCGCGACACCATCGGCGCCGCCGCACGCGCGGGCGCCACGGTGTTCTGCGCGGGCTCGGCCCTGTTCACCGGTCCGGGAACGATGGCCGATCGGGTGGCCACGCTCCGGGCGGGGGCGACCGTGGAGGTGACCGTATGAGCACGACCGGTTCGGCGCCGGCCTCCGGTGCCCTCAGCCCGCAGCTCGCCGACGTCGCAGGCCCGGCCAACGGGACCATCCAGCCCGCCGAGCTGGACGAACTGGCCGCCGCGACGCTGCGCTTCCTGGCGGCGGACGCCGTGCAGGCCGCGAACAGCGGCCACCCCGGGCTTCCGCTGGGCACGGCTACCGCGGCCTGGGTGCTGTGGTCGCGGCACCTGCGCCACGACCCGGCCAGGGCGGACTGGCCGGACCGGGACCGCTTCGTGCTGTCGGCGGGCCACGGCTCGATGCTGCTGTACGCGCTGCTGCACGTGTTCGGCTATGACCTCTCGCTGGACGAGCTGCGCCGGTTCCGGCAGCTGGGCTCGCGCACGCCCGGGCATCCCGAGGTGGGCCCCACCCCGGGGGTGGAGACCACCACCGGGCCACTGGGCCAGGGCCTGGCCAACGCGGTCGGCATGGCGCTGGCCGAACGGATGCTCGCCGCCCGCTGCAACACCGCCGAGCACCGCGTCGTCGACCACCGCACCTGGGTCCTGGCCGGGGACGGCGACCTCATGGAGGGCATCAGCCACGAGGCGGCCTCGCTGGCCGGCCGGCTGCGGCTGGGCAAGCTCGCGGTGATCTACGACGACAACAACGTGACCATCGACGGCCCCGCCGAGCGCAGCTGCGCGGACGACGCCGCGGCCCGCTTCGCCTCCTACGGATGGCGGACGCTGTGGGTCGACGACGGCAACGACGTCGCGGCGCTCGATCGGGCGTTTGCCGAGGTCCGGCGGATCGAGGACCGCCCGACCTTCATCACCGTCAAGACCACGATCGGCTACGGCGCCGTGGAGGTGCAGGGCACCCCGGCGGCGCACGGCGCGCCGCTCGGGTCGGCGACCCTCGCCGGGATGCGCCGTCGCTTCGGCTGGCCGGACACCCCGTTCCACGTCCCCACCGCCGTCCGGCTGGCCGGCACCGTCCGGGCCGGTGCGGGCGCCCAGGAGCGGGTGCGGTGGGAACGGACGCACGCCGAATGGTCGCAGGCCCATCCGGATCTCGCCGCGAACTTCCCGCTCGACCGCGTCCCCTCCGCGCCGGACCTCGGCGTGCTGAAGCCGCTCGCGGACGGCGCGACCGCGGGTGCCCGCACCGCGACCCGCAAGGCCTCGGGATCGGCGTTGCAGGCGCTGGCCCCGGTCTACCCGGCGCTGGTCGGCGGCTCGGCCGACCTCGCGGCGTCGACGAACACCGCGATCCCGGGTGGGGATGTCGGTCCCGGCGAGTATGCGGGCCGCACCATCCACTTCGGTATCCGGGAGCACGCGATGGCCGCGGCGATGAACGGGATCGCGCTGCACGGCGGGCTGCGCCCGTTCGGCAGCACGTTCCTCGTCTTCGCCGACTACCTGCGCCCCGCGCTGCGGCTGGCCGCGTTGATGGGGCAGCCGGTGATCCACGTGTTCACCCACGACTCGATCTATGTCGGCGAGGACGGACCCACCCACCAGCCGATCGAGCAGCTCGAGTCGCTGCGGATCATCCCGGGGCTGACCGTGCTGCGCCCCGCCGACGCGGCCGAGACCGCGCTCGCCTGGGAGTTCGCAGCGGCCAACCTGGACGGCCCGACCGCGCTCGTGCTCAGCCGCCAGGACCTGCCGGTTCTCGGGGGCTCGGGGCTCGACGACTGCCGCCGGTTCGGCGCCCGCACCGTCCGGGCCCCGTCCGGGGGCCCCGACGTCGTGCTCGCCGCCAGCGGGTCCGAGGTCTCGCTGTCCCTGGTCGCCGCCGAACTGTTGGCGGCCCGTGGCGTCGAGGCCCAGGTCGTCTCGGTGCTGTGCCGCGAACGTCTGGAGGGCGCGCTGCGTTCCGGAAGCTACCCGAGGCCGACGGCCCCGGTCGTCTGGATCGAGGCCGGGGTGCCCACCGGCTGGCGGGCACTCGCCGGACCTCGCGACACGGTCATCGGGGTGGACCGCTTCGGCGCCAGCGGGCCGGGGCATGAGGTCGCCGATCACCTGGGGCTGTCCGCATCGGTCGTCGCCCGAACCGCACTCGCCACGGTGGGGGCTACCTCCGCCGGGCCCGCGATCCCCGGGAGGACGCCCCGTGCCTGACAAGATGCTGCGGATCAGCCGCGCCGGCGACAAGCGTGAACAGGCGCGGCCGGTGATGCTCGCGATCGCCGGGGACAGCGCGGCGGGAAAGACCACGCTCACCGCCGGGTTGGTCGAGGCGCTCGGTCCGGAGCGGTGCGTGTCGCTGTGCACCGACGACTACCACCGCTACGACCGGGTCGAGCGCAAGAACCTGCCGTTCACCGCGCTGCACCCGGACTGCAACTACATCGACATCATGGAGCAGCATCTGCAGCTGCTCGCCACCGGTCACCCGATCCTCAAGCCGGTCTACGACCACTCCACGGGGCAGCTCGCCCGGCCCGAGCTGGTCGAGCCGGGCGAGTTCATCATCGTCGAGGGCCTGTTCCCGCTGCACAGCAAGCTGGCGCGGGCCTGCTTCGACGTGACGGTGTTCCTCGACCCGGTCGAGGAGATCCGACGCGGCTGGAAGATCCAGCGGGACACCCGCAAACGCGGCTACTCACCCGAGCAGGTGCTGGCCGAGCTGGAGCTGCGGGAGCCCGAATCCGCGGCGTTCATCCGGCCGCAGCGCCAGCAGGCCGATATCGTGGTTCGCTTCGCGCCGGTCGAGGGACGCGACGACCCGGCGGGCTCGTCGCTGTCGGCGCAGCTGCTGCTGCGGCCGACGATCCGGCATCCGGATCTGAGCGCCGCGCTGCAGCCGGGGTTGAGCCGGGCGATGCATCTCAAGCTCGAACGCGACACCGACGGCCGCCCGGTCGACGCGCTGCACATCCACGGCTATGTGCCGCGGGAGGAGAGTCTCGCCGTCGAGAAGGCGATCTGGGCCGAGATGGGGGAGCCGGGCGACAGCGCCCCGGACTGCCTCGGGCGGCTCGGTCCCGACGCCCGCAGCGAGCCGCTGGCGATCACGCAGTTGCTGCTGCTGCACCACCTGCTCGAGGCGGCCCGGTAACTCTCGATCGTCCGCCTGGGCCCGTTCCCCGAGGGGCTCCCCCGCGGGCCCAGGCGGTCATCCGTTCGGCTGCGATGCCGCGGCATTCGACGCGCGGTCCGACCGCAGGCCCGACAGCCAGTCGCACCATTCGTCGATTCCCTGACCGGTGCGCGCACTCATTTCGATCGTGCGGACGTTCGGATTCACTGCGCGCAGGTTCGCATAGAACAACGGCAGGTCGAAGTCGAGATGCGGAAGCAGGTCGACCTTGTTGACGAGCACGAGGTCGGCCGACCGGAACATGACCGGGTATTTCAGCGGCTTCTCCTCGCCCTCGGTCACCGAGAACACCATTGCTCGGGCATGCTCGCCGACTTCGAACTCGGCCGGGCACACCAGGTTTCCGACGTTCTCGATGATGACCATGTCCAGTTCGGCCAGCGGCAGCCGAGGCAGCGCGGAGCGAATCATCGGCGCATCCAGGTGGCATTCCCCGCCGAACCCGTTGGCCGTGTTGATCAGGGAGATGGTGGCGCCGAGGCCGGCGAGCCGGTCCGCGTCGATGCTGGTCTCGATATCGCCCTCGATGACACCGACCCGCAGGTGCCGCAGCCGCTGGAGGGTCTCGCGCAGCACGGAGGTCTTCCCCGCGCCCGGCGAGGACATCAGGTTGACAGCGGTGACCTGGGCATTGTCAAAGTCGGCCCGGTTGGCCGCGGCGGTGTGGTCGTTCTCGTCGAAGATCCGTTCCAGGATCTCGATGCGCTCGGTGCCGGTCTGGTAGCCGGTGTGGTCGCCGAGCTCGCCGTGCCCGTGACCGTTGCCGGCGTGCCCGTGGCCGTGGCCGTGCTCATTCCCGTGCTGATGCCCGTGCCCGTGGCCGGTGTCGTCATGCCGGTGGAATCGACCCATTTGCGGTCAAGCCTCCGAAAGCTCGAGTGAGGTGATGAGAAATTCCTCGCCGGCGACGATCTCCACGTTCGTTCCGGCGCAGCTCGCACACATCAGAATTGGATCGTCGAGCGTCTGGGTGTGATTGCAGTCAGTGCAGCGTATCGCAGCTGGAACGCTCTCGACCTGGAGCTGCGATCCGGCGAGCGGTGTTTCCTCGTTCACCAGCGACCAGCAGTACACCAGCGTGTCCGGGACGATCTGCCGCAGCTTCCCGACCCGCACGTGGACGGTCCGCACGTCCCGTCCGCCCGCATGCCGGTTGACGATGTCGACAATGGACTTGCAGATCGACAACTCGTGCATCCGGTCGTCTCCCTCCGCTTGAATGCGCAGACCGTACACACCTGAGCCACTACCGGCGAAGGGTCTCCGACGGTGACTCGCCCCAGCGTTTCCGGTACAGCGCCGCGAAGCTGCCGAGGTGGCTGAAACCCCAGCGCTCCGCGATATCGGTGACGGTCACCCCGTCCGACGGCTCGGCGTCGGTGAGATCCGCGCGGGCCCGTTCCAGCCTGCGGTCCCGAAGATAGACGGTCGGGGTCGTGCCCAACTCCTCCCGGAAGCCCTGTTGGACGGCGCGCACGCTCATGTGGACGTTCTTGGCGATATCGCTCATCGTGATCCGCTCGCCGAGATGCTCCTCGATATAGTCCAGCGCGGCGCGGACGACCCGGCGGCCCGGCTGCTCGGTCTCTCCGGTCAGCTGCGCCAGATGGTTGGACGGCTGGAGCAGCAGCAGGGAGCTCATGACCAGCTCCTCGAGCGCACCGATGCCCTGTCCACGTTGGACGAGCGAGCCCTCGTAGTACACCTCGGTGTGCAGCAGTTGGATCGCGCCGTGCCAGCGCATGGCGGCGTCGGCGGCCAGGTTCATCTCCGGTTCGAAGACGATCGGCCGGGACAGGCTGCCGCCCAGCATCCGGGTCAGGTGGCGTTCCAGGGCCGCCTGTTCGATCCGGATCACCAGCTGAGGTGAGTCGTGGTCGAAGCGCATCGTCAACGGCATCCCGGGGCTGGTGACGAGAGCGCGGATGGGGTTGGCCTCGAAGGTGCGCCCGTCCTGCATGCAGACGGCCCGCCCGTTCGTGGGCATGTGCACGGCGAAGTAGGAGCCCATCGATGGGATGTCGAGGGTTGCGGCAATGGCGAGGTCGACGTAGAGCATGCTGACGTCGCGCAGCCGCACTCCGTGCAGGCTGGCGGCGAACCGCTGCGCGTCGAGGTCCCCGCGGGTCAGGGTGGCGGGCGAGAGTGCTTTCCCGATCAGCTCGGCGGCTTCGCGGGGTTGCTCGGTGTAGAAGATCTCGTGCTTCTCCAGCGCGGGCGGGATGCCGCGGGAGCGGACCCTGCGCCGAACAGGGTTGCTGGTGCGCCGCACATCGATGAAACCGAGCCTGGTGAGACGCGACACCTCATCTCCCGCACCGGCAAGGGATGCCCGGCATCACTAGATCAGGTATCTCGATCACGAAACCTCCACAGTGAAGTCGTGCGCATAAACGCCAGCAAGTCTGCGCAATCATGACAGCGGGTGCGCGATGGCGATAGGCGGCTCGCGCACTTCCGCGTAGCCTGTGCGCCAGCTCACCCCTAGATGTCAATGACAATCCTGAGCGATGACAGGTAGGAGGCCCACGTGGCGCTGAACGGTCAGCTTGTCGCCCCCTCCCCGGCAGACGATCTGCTGGCCAGGATGGACGAGCCGCAGGTCGTGGCGGCGTTGAACACCCTGCTCGATCACGCTGATCTGCTGGCTCTGCTGGTCGTCGGCCTCGACGGAATGCTCAGTCGCAGCGAGGTGATCGGGGACTCGCTGGCCGAGGCGCTCGGCGAGCTGCGCGGGAACGTCCCTGGCGGTTCGTTGCCCCCGATCGACTACAAGGCTCTGGCGAGCAGCCTCGCGACGCTGTCCGGTTCGGTCGTCGGCGCCACCCCGGCGCTCAGCGCCCTGCTCTCCTCCAGCCTCACCGACCCGAAGGCCGTGCAGGTCATCTCCCAGCTGGCCGGCGCGCTCGTCGAGGGGCGCGAGCAGATCGACCGGGATCCCGCCGCGCCCAGCGGCGTGTTCGGGCTGCTGCGGGCGCTCAAGGACGAAGACGTCGCCCGCGGCCTCGGCTACCTGCTGCAGGTCGCCAAGGCCTTCGGCCGTCAGCTCGGTTCCTCCTGACAGCCGGCCCCGAACGGCTGTTGCGCGGCGTCGAAGCGCCGATTCCCACCACAGCTACCCCGTGTGGACACGGGAGCAATTGAGAGGAGTACCCATGGCGTCTGTGCTGTGGTTCCAAGGCGGAGCCTGCAGCGGCAACACCATGTCGTTCCTGAACGCGGAGGAACCCAACGTCGTCGACCTGATCGTGGACTTCGGTCTCGATCTGCTCTGGCACCCGTCGCTCGGCATGGAGCTGGGCACCCAGGCCCAGAAGGTCTTCTGGGACTGCGCCCGGGGTGACCGGCCGCTGGACATCTTCGTGTTCGAGGGCACGGTCATCGAGGGTCCGGACGGCACCGGGCGCTACGACATGTTCGCCGACCGCCCGATGAAGGACTGGGTCACCGACCTGGCCGCCCAGGCCCAGATCGTGGTCGCGATCGGCGACTGCGCCTCGTGGGGCGGTATTCCCGCGATGGAGCCGAACCCGTCGAGCTCGACGGGCCTGCAGTTCCACAAGCGGGAGAAGGGCGGCTTCCTCGGCCCGGACTTCCGCTCCAAGATGGGCCTTCCGGTGATCAACATCCCGGGTTGCCCGGCGCACCCCGACTGGATCACCCAGGTCATCGTCGCGCTGGCCACCGGGCGGGCCGGCGATATCGCGCTCGACGAGCTGCACCGCCCGGAGACGTTCTTCAAGACGTTCACCCAGACCGGCTGCACGCGGGTGCAGTTCTTCGAGTACAAGCAGTCCACCACCTCGTTCGGCGAGGGCACCCGGACCGGCTGCCTGTTCTACGAGTTCGGCTGCCGTGGGCCCATGACGCACTCCCCGTGCAACCGGATCCTGTGGAACCGGCAGTCGTCCAAGACCCGGGCAGGTCAGCCGTGCATGGGCTGCACCGAGCCGGAGTATCCGTTCTTCGACCTGGCTCCGGGAACGGTGTTCAAGACGCAGAAGGTCAGCGGGATGATCCCGAAGGAAGTCCCCGAGGGCAGCGACCATCTCACGTACATGGCGCACGCGGCCGCCGCCCGGATCGCCGCACCTCAGTGGTCCAAGGAAGACATGTTCGTGGTCTGAGTCCATTGTGCGCAGGGCCGGCTGCCACCGGCCCTGCGCACCGCACCCACCACTTGTCATCCGGTCATCCCGAAAGGACTCTTCATGACCGCAGTCGATCTCTTCGTGAGCCCGTTGGGTCGCGTGGAGGGTGACCTCGACGTTCGCGTGACCATCGAGGACGGAGTCGTCACCTCGGCCTGGACCGAGGCGGCGATGTTCCGTGGCTTCGAGATTATCCTCCAGGGCAAGGACCCGCAGGCGGGTCTCATCGTGTGCCCGCGTATCTGTGGTATCTGCGGCGGTAGCCACCTCTACAAGTCCGCATATGCGCTGGACGTCGCCTGGAAGACCCATATGCCGCCGAACGCGACCCTGGTGCGCAACATCTGCCAGGCGGCGGAGACCTTGCAGAGCATCCCGCGCTACTTCTATGCGCTGTTCGCCATCGACCTGACCAACAAGAACTACGCCGGGTTCCCCAACTATGACGAGGCCGTTCGGCGGTTCGCGCCGTACGTCGGGACGAGCTACCAGCCCGGCGTCGTGCTCTCGGCCAAGCCGGTCGAGATCTACGCCATCTTCGGCGGGCAGTGGCCGCACTCCAGCTTCATGGTCCCCGGCGGGGTGATGGGCGCCCCGACGCTGTCGGACGTCACCCGCTCGATCGCTATTCTCGAGCACTGGAAGGACAACTGGCTCGAGAAGCAGTGGCTCGGTTGCTCGGTCGACCGCTGGCTGGAGAACAAGACCTGGGAAGACGTGCTGGCCTGGGTGAACGAGAACGAGTCGCAGTACAACAGCGACTGCGGTTTCTTCATCCGCTACTGCATGGAGGTCGGGCTCGACAAGTACGGCGGCGGCGTCGGAAACTACCTCGCGACCGGGACCTACTTCGAGCCGTCGCTGTACGAGAACCCCACGATCGACGGCCGCAACGCCGCGCTGATCGGCCGGGCCGGCATCTACGCGGACGGCAAGTGGTTCGACTTCGACCAGTCTCGGGTCCGCGAGGACGTCACGCACTCGTTCTACGAGGGCACCGGCGCGCTGCACCCGTTCGACGGTGAGACCCGGCCGATCGACCCCGAGGTCGGCCGCAAGCAGGGCAAGTACAGCTGGGCCAAGTCCCCGCGCTACGACGTTCCGGGACTGGGCCACGTCCCGCTGGAGGCCGGCCCGCTGGCCCGGCGGATGGCGGCGGGCGGCCCGAACGCGGCCTCGCACCAGGACAACGACCCGTTGTTCGTCGACATCGTCAACAAGATCGGGCCGTCGGTCATGGTGCGTCAGCTGGCCCGGATGCACGAGGCACCGAAGTACTACAAGTGGGTCCGCAGCTGGCTCGACCAGATCGACCTGCACGAGAGTTTCTACACCAAGCCGATCGAGCACGCCGAGGGCCGCGGCTTCGGTGCGACCGAGGCAGCCCGCGGTGCACTGGCCGACTGGATCGTGATCGAGGACAACAAGATCAAGAACTACCAGGTCATCACCCCGACGGCCTGGAACATCGGCCCGCGGGACGGCGCCGCGGCGGTCGGGCCGATCGAGAAGGCCCTGATCGGGTCGCCGATCGCCGACCAGGAGGACCCGGTCGAGCTCGGGCACGTGGCGCGCAGCTTCGACTCCTGCCTGGTCTGCACGGTGCACGCCTACGACGGCAAGACCGGTCGCGAGCTCAGCAAGTTCGTGATCAACGGGATGGTTTGAGCCGGCCGGTTCGGCGAGAGGATGTGGCGTGACGCAGACGCACAAGGAGCAGGTCGACGACCTCGGCCCACCCGGTTGTGAGGTGTTGATCGTCGGCTGCGGCAATCTGCTCCGCGGGGACGACGGCGTCGGCCCCATCCTGATCCGGCATCTCTGGGAGCGCGGTATCCCCGATGACGCCCGCATCGTGGACGGCGGCACTGCCGGTATGGATGTCGCCTTCCAGATGCGCGGTGCGAAGCGGGTGGTCGTCATTGACGCCAGCGCCACCGGCGCCGCGCCGGGCACGATCTATCGAGTGCCCGGCGCGGAGCTGGCCGACCTCCCGCCACTGCAGGGCCTGCATACGCACTCGTTCCGCTGGGACCACGCGCTGGCGTTCGCCCGGTGGGCGCTGGGCGAGGACTGCCCGGACGACGTCACGGTCTTCCTGATCGAGGCGGGCGGGGTCGAGCCGGGCGCCGAGCTGACCCAACCGGTGCACGAGGCGATGGAGAAGGTCATCACGCTGATCGAGAAGGAGTTCCTCGCCGCGCTGCGCCCCACCGACGACCCGGGCGGACTGCAGGTCGAGTTCACCGAGGACGGTTACCTGCGGATGGGGGCCCGGCTCGCCGGGAGCCGCTTCCCCTCCGGCGCGGTGGTCGCCATGATCCGCGACGATCAGCTGTGGATGCTTCCGCTGCGCGGCCCGCAGAGCGGCGGGCTGCTGCTCAAGCAGCGCAACCCGACGGGCGATCGGGCGGTGCTGGTCCGCGAGGCCCTCGGCGACCGCGTTCCCGTCGGCGCCTACGCCGCGTACTGGGACGAGAGCCAGGGCGTGCTGCGGGTCCCGCTGGAACCGCGGACGTGATCGCCATGGCCGAGGGACACACCGAACCCGCCCTGGGTGTGGAGACCGTCGTTGTGACCGACAGCGGCCAGTGGGCGGTGGAGCTCGTGGTCCTGTACCGCGACGGGGTCGTCCGGCGCCGAATCGACACCTACCCGACCAAGGCCCGCGCCGAGATCGCCGCCAGGATGATCAAGCGAGGGGCCGAACGTGAAACCCGAGGACCCGTGAATGGCTGACACCACCACCGCCCCACGGGAGGACCTGCCCGCCCGGCCGCAGCCGCTCGGTGCTCTTCCGCTCCCCACGGGCTTTCTCCTCGTCCCGGCAGGTCCGGACACCGAGGAAGCCCGAATCGAGCTGCTGGCCGGGCGGGCTCCGCACGTCTGGCCGGATCGGCTGCGCGGCCACGAGCTGGCGCTGCGCGGCGACCTCGACGGAGCCCTCGCGGCGCTGTCGGGAACGGATCCGGTCAGCCGGTTCAACCGCTTCGTGATCGACCCCGACGGCGAGGACGTCGAGCCGCTGCGCGCCGAGCTCGGCGAGTTCGGCGTGCTGGTCGATCTGGTGCTGTTCACCACCGGACGCTCCGAGCTGCCCCCGGAGCCCGGAGCGTCGGATGGGGAGCTCGCCGCGCTCGTGCTGTCCGCGCAGGCGACGCACGCGCTCGGCCGCGGTGAGCACGCCGCGGCCGTGGAGTCGCTGGACCGGGCCGCCGAGCTCGTCGCCGAGATCGCGCCGCCGCTCGCCGGGGTGCTGCTCGGTGCGGCGGCCGCGGCCGCCCAGGAGGTGGACGGGGTCGGCCCGGCGGTGGTCGACCGGCTCGAACGCGCGGTGCGTGTCCTCGGCGCGGCGGAATCGCTGCGGGTGGGCAGGGCCGAGTTGCACGTGGCGCTCGCGCTGGCCCTGCACGAGCTCGCCGGCGACCGGCCCGACCAGCTGAACCGGGCGATTCCGCACTACCACTCGGCCCTGCAGCTCGTGCGCTGCGAGGACGCCCCGCAGGTGTGGGCGGCCGCGCATGCCAACCTCGCCTCGGCCTACCTCACGATGCCCATGACGGAGGTCTCCGACCAGCTGCGCATGGGGGTGGCGGTGCAGTCGCTGCGGGCCGCGCTGACGGTCTACACCCGCGACGCGCATCCGGAACAATGGGCCAGCACCCAGCTCAACCTGGCCAACTCGCTCGTCTACACGCCCTCGCGGCACCAGGGGGACAACCTCGTGGAGGCCGTCGAGCTCTACGAGTCCCTGCTGGAGGTCCGCTCGCGCGACGTCGACCCGGTCGGCCGGGCCCGGGTGCTCGCCAACCAGGGCAACGTGCTGGCCCACCTCGGCATGTTCGACCAGGCCAAGGCGAAGCTCTACGAGGCGCGGTTCATCTTCGAGGAGTTCTCCGACGGGGCGTCGGTGCGCGCGGTCCGCGGCGTGCTCGACGAGATCGCCCGCCAGAGCCAGCTGCTGCGGAGCCAGGGGTAGTGGATGCAGCCCTACCAGCGCCACCAGTTCGACGTTCTGATGCAGATCGCCGCCGACCGGTTCGCCGACCGGATCGTGCAGCGCTGCCACGGTCGGGCTGCGGCGCTGAACCGGCTGCGTAGCAGCCCGCAGGGTGAGGGGATCTGGCTCGACGAGTACGTCAACACGCTGTTCACCGAGTTCTTCCTCGACGACGTCGCGGGCTCGACGTTTGTGTTGCAGGCGCTGCAGAAACGGCTGGTGACGACCGAGGAGACGGTTGCGGACGTGCTGCGGAGGCTCGCCAAGGCCGCGTTCGCGGAGTTGTTGACGGCCAGGGTCGTCGAGACGCTCGCCCGCTCCGAGCGCCAAGGATGAGGAGAGATCGATGACGATTGCCCAGGCCACCGCCGACCAGGCGGCCCAGGCCGTCGAGGAGACCGAACCGTCCTTCGAGGACCTGGCTCGCCGGGTGGACGATGCGGTCCGGGCGGTCGCCGCGCTGGAGGACCCGGCGCGGCGAGTCGCGGACGAGCTCAAGGTGGCGGTCGAGGGCATCCACCGGGCGGGGCTGGTGTCGATCGTGCGCCGGATGCGTGCCCACCCCGCCGCCCGCGAGCTGCTGTTCGAGCTCGTCGATGACCCGGTGGTACGCCTGCTGTTCTCGCTGCACGGGATCATCCGCCCGGACCCGATGACCGAGGCCAACCGGGTCCTGGTCGAGGTCCGCCCGCAGCTGCAGTCCCACGGCGGCGATGTGCAGCTGGTACGGATCGAGGACGGGGTCGCCTACGTCCGGCTGGAGGGCGCCTGCAACGGCTGTTCGATGTCGTCGGTGACGCTGCGCAATCTGGTCGAACAGGCACTGGTGGCCGGCGTCGCGTCGATCACGTCGGTCCAGGTGCTGCCGACCGAGCCGTCACCGACGCTCATTCCGTTGGAGGCGCTGCGGATCGGGAGCGACCCGGCGGCCGAGGGCTGGGTCAAGGCCATGCCGTCCGCCGACGTGCCGGTGGGCGGGTTGAGCGCGGCGGCGCTGACGGCGGCCGGCGGGGAGCAGGCCGAGGTGATCGTCGTCAATGTCCACAACCGGTTGAGCGCGTATGTCAACGAGTGCGCGCACGAGGGGCTGCCGCTGGACAACGCGATGATCGACATCGCGAACGGGACGCTGACCTGTCCGTGGCACGGGTTCTGCTACGACGCGACGTCCGGGGAGTGCCTGAGCGCGCCCGGCGCCCAGCTCGAGCAGCTCCCGCTGCGTCTTGACGACGGGCATGTCTGGGTGAGGATCGGCAGTTGACGTCCTCCCCTGCCTGACGGCGGGGGATTCCAGCTTCTACGCAACCGGGAGGGTACGCAGTGCTGAGGTTCGCGGTTCACCGCGGCGGGCCACCCCGCCGCTCCCCGCGCGGCCCGTCCGGCCGCGATGTTCCGGGCCGCGTTCGGGTCGGCGTTGCTCGTGTGCCCGCAGGCCACGCAGGCGAGGAGCGCTTGGCTCTGGCGACTCTCCGCGGCGGTGTGCCCGCAGACCGAACAGCGCCGGCTGGTGAACGCGGGATCGATCTTCTCCACTCTCCCGAGGGTCTTGTGCCCGAGCCGGGTGGCGAACAGCCCCCACCCGGAGGCGAGGATCGCGCGGTTCAACCCCGCCTTGGCCCGCACGTTGCGGCC
>NZ_AUII01000036.1 GCF_000423625.1 Pseudonocardia asaccharolytica DSM 44247 = NBRC 16224 | reverse complement strand
CGCTGCGCGCCCTGGCCGGCCGCATCCGCGCCCTGGAGACCGAGGCGACCGACCACGAGCGGGCGATCCGGGCGCTCGTGCGCTCCTGGCGGCCGGACCTGCTCGACCTGACCGGAGTCGGTCCGATTGTCGCCGCGGTCGTGCTCACCGCGTGGTCGCACCCCGGCCGCTGCCGCAACGATGCCGCGTTCGCCATGCTCGCCGGGGCCGCCCCGATCCCCGCCAGCTCGGGCAAGACCGTGCGCTTCCGACTCAACCGCTGCGGCAACCGGCAACTCAACCGGGCCCTGCACACCATCGCCCTGTCCCGGCTGCGCTACGACCCCGACACCCGCACCTACGCCGAGGGCCGGCGAGCCGAGGGCAAGACCGACAGGGAGATCAAACGCTGCCTCAAGCGCTACATCGCCCGCCAGCTCTACCGCCAGCTCGAGAACCCGCCCACCTCAGCCACCCGCGCGGCTTGACACACCATAGGAGCGTCCGCACGCCGGACTAGCCTGTCCGGCGTGCCGTTCTTCCTGGTCAGGTTCGCGCGCCTGGTCGGCGCCCGCCTGCGGGGTTGGCGGCTCTCGCTCGCCATCGCCGCGTTCGTGTTCGCGACGAGCTGGCTCGCGATGGCGCTCGTCGAGCCCGCGACGAACGAGATCACGCACCCGGCCAACTACTGGTGGTGGTTCCTCGTCACCGCGGCCACGGTCGGGTACGGGGACTTCTTCCCCGAGACGTTCGGTGGTCACCTCGTCGGGGCCTACGTGATCGTCGGCGGGATCGTCGCGCTGACGGTCCTGTTCACGGCGCTGGCGTCGCAGATCCAGATGGTGAAGGGGAGACGCATGCGGGGAGCCGTCGAGGTCGACCTGAGCGGGCACACCGTCCTGCTCGGCTACACGCCAGGGCGGACCGAGGGGATCGTGACGGAGCTCTGCCTGGAGGGCGACCGGGACGTCGTGCTCGGGGCGTGGGACGACGTCGCCGAGAACCCGATGCCGGAGCACGAGCGGGTCCGGTTCGTGCGCGGGGACCTCACCTCCGTCGACGTACTCACCCGCGCCGGCGTGGCCCGGGCCACAACCGCCGTCATCGACGGCCGTGACGACAACGAGACGCTGACCATGGCCGTCGCCGTCGACCACGTGAACCCGGACGTGCACATGGTCGCCACGCTGCGCGACCTGAACCGCTGCGAACACCTGCGCTACGTCAACCCGGCGGTCCAGTGCGTGCAGTGGCACATGCCGAAGATGGTCACCGAGGAGGCGCTGGACCCGGGCATCACGCAGGTGTACGCGGAGCTGCTGGGCGGCACGGGCACGGGCAACACCTACTCGACGCTGCTGCCGGCGCATCTGGCGGACCGTCCGTTCGGCGAGTGCCAGACCCACTTCGGCCGGGAGTTCGCCGCGACCCTGCTCGCGGTCCGCACCCGGGACCGGTTGCTGGTGAGCCCGAGGTGGGAGGTACCGGTTCCGGCGGGCTCCGTCCTGTACTACGTCGCCGCCGAACGGATCGCCGCAGACCGGATCGCCGCGTCCCGTCCGGCGGGACGGCCCGTGAGCTGATCGCAGGCCGGGCGCCCGCACCGAGCCGGACCCGTCGACATCGGGCAGACTGAACAGCCCAGGAGACACGAGTCCGGGACCGGAACAGTGGCGACAGGACTGACATCCGTGATGCCGCGGCGGCAGTCGGCGATGTCGATCGGACGTCATCCGCGCGACCTGATCATCCTGGTCGTCGCCGCCTGCGTGGTCGTGCTGTGCTGGCTGGCGGCACGGGTCCCGGTGGTCAACCCCGTCGAGCAGGCGATCTTCCAGCAGTTCGCGCAGGTCCCGGCGGCGTCGACGATCGTGTGGCGGGTGCTGACCTGGGCGGGTGGCTGGGCCGGCATCGCGGCGGTCGCGGCGGTGGCGCTGTATCTCAAGCAGATCCGGCTCGGCCTGCAGTGCGCGGGGGCCGGGGTCCTCGCCTGGGTTCTGGTCCTCGTGCTCAACGGCCTTGTCCCGCCACGTCCGGTGCCTGCGGGGCTGATCGGTGCGGCCGGGGTCCGGTTGCCCGGTTCCGAGGGCTTCGCCTTTCTGGCGCCGCATGTCGCCGTCGCCGCGGCCATGGCGGCGCTCGCCGCCCCGTACCTGGGCAAGGCGCGCTATCGCGGTCCGGCGTGGGCGATCGTGGTGCTGGTCGCCGCCGCGGAGATCTACCTCGGCCACAGCCTGCCCCTGAACGCGTTCGCCGCGGTGTTCCTCGGTTGGGGCATCGGCGCGCTCTTCCATCTGGTGTGGGGCGCTCCGGGTCGCCGGACGTCCGAGGTGGCGGTACGGCGGGCGCTGGAACGGGCCGGGCTGGCGCCGGCGGAGGTGGTCGCCCTGCGGGAGCGCCTGGTGGGACGGCTCGAGTTCGTCGTGACCACGACGTCCGGCGACCGGCTGCGGGTGGCGGTGGTGCGGCGGCTGAATCGCCGCGCGGGACCGTGGTACCGGCTGCGCCGGTTGCTGGCGTCGCTGGAGGTCGAGGACGAGCCGCCGCTGTCGACGACGTGCCACGAGACCGATCACGAGGCGCTCGTCGCCCTGTTCGCGCAACGCGCCGGGCTCAACACCCCGCCCCTCGTGCTGACCTGCCAGACCCGGCACGGCGCGCCGCTGCTGGTCCGCCGCCAGATCGAGGGCCGCAGGCTCACCGAACTGCCCCGCGCGGAGATCGACGATCCGCTGCTGGACGCCCTCTGGTCGCAGATCGCGAAGCTGGCCGAGGCCAGGATCGCCCATCACGACCTGCGTGCACGGAACGTGCTGGTCGACACCGAGGGCAACCCGTGGCTGCTCAACTTCACCTTCGGCATGATCGGCGCCTCGGCGGCCCGGACCGCCCAGGACCTCGCCGAGGCGCTGGTCTCGATCACCTCGCTGGTCGGGGTCGAGCGCGCGGTCCAGAGCGCGTGCCGGGTGCTTTCGCCCGATCAGCTGGAGCCGGCGCTGCCGTATCTGCAGCCACTCGCCCTGCCTCGGCGGATCCGCACGCAGCTCAACCAGGAGCGCTATGTGCTGACCGACCTGCGAGAGACGCTTGCCGAGCGGATCGACCGGCCGATCCCGACCTTTCGTTCCCCGGTTCGCCCAACCACCGTGGTGGGGCTGCTCCTGCTCGGCGCGGCCGTCTACACGCTGCTGCCGCAGCTGTCGAGCATGGGTTCGGTGATCGGGTCGCTCGTCACGGCCGACTGGGGCTGGCTGGCGGTCGCGACGGCCACCGGGCTGATCGCCATCGTGCCTGCGGCCGTGTCGATCATCGGGTCGAGCCCGGCGCCGCTGCCGTTCTGGCGGACCACCGCGGTGCAGGTCGCCGCGGCCTTCACCGGGCGCACCACGCCGGGCGGCGTCGGATTCTTCGGGATCAACATCGCGTTCATGGAACGGCTCGGCATCCGCCGATCGCGGGCGGTCGGAGTGACGATGCTGAACATGGCGGGCACGGGCGCCGTCGGTGGGCTCATGTGCCTGATCGGGGTGTTCGTGGTCGGGGCCTCGGGACTGTCGCCCAACCTGCGCATCCCGGTGGGGTGGCCGGTGCTGGCGGCCGCGGCCGGCGTGCTGGTCGCCGCCGCCGCGGTGCTCTGGTCGCCGTTCGGCCGCCGCCGGGTGGTCCGCCCCGGCCTGCGGGTGACCCGTGAGCTGCTGGGCACGGTTCGGCAGCCGCGGCGGGCGGTCGAATTGTTCGGCGGGGCCACCGCGTATCTGGTGATCTCCGGGCTCGGGCTGTCGGCCACCCTGGTCGCGTTCGATCAGCATGTCCCCGTGCCGGCCGTGGTCGCGGTGTTCGTGATCGGCCATACCCTCGGGCACATCGCACCCGTCCCCGGCGGCCTCGGCGCCACCGAGGCACTGACGATCGCCGGCCTGACCGGGCTGGGCGTCGCGCCGCCCGCGGCGGTGGCAACGGTGCTCACGATGCGGCTGCTGACCTACTGGCTGCCGGTGCTGCCGGGTATCGCGGTCTTCCGGTACCTGCAGCACCACGGCATCGTCTGAGAGTCACCTCGCACTACAGCTGCGGTAGAGTGTCGTATCCGATCTCGGGAGGCATTCATGGTCTCGCGTGCGACGTCCTACCGACTCGACACCGTGGTGAAGGCCCGGCTGGAGCAGCGTGCCGCGGCCGAGGGAAGCACCGAGCGTGCGCTGCTGGAGCGTCTGGTGTCGGAGGGCCTGGACATGCTCGACCACCCCGGGATCGTGTACCGGGACGGTCCGACGGGCCGGCGGGCCGCCCTCGCGGTGGGGCCGGACATCTGGGAGGTGATCTCGGCCCTGCGCTACACCAGCGGCGGTGACGAGGAACGTGTCGCGGTGCTCGCCGAACAGTTCGGACTGCATCCGCGCCATATCCGGACGGCGATCGACTTCGCCGCCGGCCACCGGGCGGACATCGACGAGCAGATCGCGGAGAATGACGCGGCGGCGCGGCGAGCCCGCGAGATCGCGGAGCGACGTGCCGACCTCATGGCGTCCTGAGGGATGCGGTTCCTGATCGACGAGATGTTCCCGCCGGTGGCCTGTGTCCGGCTCGGTGAACTCGGCCACGACGCGGTCCACGTGCGGGATCGTGGGGTGGAGGCGTGTCCGGATCAGGATGTCGCCGCGGTGGCCGCACGAGAGGGGCGGGTGCTCGTCACCGAGAACGTCAAGGACTTCGCGGCCGAACGCGACCTGGTGGTCGTCTGCGTGCTGAAGTCCCGCCTTCCGGCGCAGGGTATGGGCCCCCATCTGGCCGATCTGCTCGACGGGTGGGCGAGCGCGAACTCCCAGCCGTATGTCGGCCTGCACTGGCCGAAGACCTCAGGATGACGCTGGTCGTCCGCTCGGGGTGAGCCGAGACAGCGCGTCATGGTGGAGGATGGAGCCGAACCCGACAGCGGAGGGCCGTAGCGATGCGCACCGTTCTCAACGTCATCTGGCTGGTGCTCTGCGGGATCTGGATGGCCCTCGGCTACGTGCTCGCGGGGATCATCTGCTGCCTGCTGATCATCACGATCCCGTTCGGCATCGCGTCGTTCCGGATGGCGGACTTTGCGTTGTGGCCCTTCGGGCGCAGGCTGGTCAAGCGGCCCGACGCCGGCGCGCCGTCGGTGATCGGCAACGTCATCTGGATCATCTTCGCCGGGTGGTGGCTCGCGCTCGCGCATCTCACGACGGCCATCGCGATGGCCGTGACGATCATCGGCATTCCGCTGGCGGTGGCCAACATCAAGCTCATCCCGGTCTCGCTCGTCCCGCTCGGGCGGGTCATCGTGCCTATCGGGCAGAACCAGGGTTTTCCGGTGAACCGGTGAACCCCGGCTCCGCTGCCGGGCCGGCGCCCCGCCGTTGCACTGCCTCCTGGGCCGCGCCCAGCAGGACCTTCGCGACCAACCCGAGCGCGACGAGCCCCATGATCATCTGAATCATCGTGACGATCCGGGCGACCTCGGTGCGCGGGACGATGTCGCCGAACCCGACGGTGGCGAAGACGGTGACCGTGAAGTACAGCGCGTCGGTCCGGCTGAGCGGCTCGCTGAAACTGTCCGACGCGCTGTGCGCGATCACGATGTAGGTCGAGGCGAACAGCAGCAGCAGGAGCGTCAGGCCGACGGCGAAGGCCTGGATCGCGCGCAGCCGGGGCACGTTCGAGCCGAGGATGGCCCGCACCTGCCAGGCGATCGTCGCGCCGAAGACGAGCAGCCCGAGGACGAACCCGATCCAGGTGCCGAGGTCGAGCGGCCGGTCCAGCGGAGCCAGGTAGTACAGCGTCACCAGCACCGCGACGAACAGGCCGGACCGCAGCAGCGACATCGTCACCACCCGCCTGCGGCCACGGGCCGACCGCCCATGCCCACCCGCCGCCGTGCTCGGCTCGTCCTCAGTCGGGGCCATGGGGCCGGTCCTCCCGCGTGCGCTGCCGACCATCGGCAGCGCCGATGCGGTGACCGAACACCCCGGCAACGCCGCGGTCGTCACCCGCGCGGGGTGGTCCGCCGCAGGCCGGGGCCCGCGGGCCGGCGCGGTGGCGGCCGGGCAGGCGCCGCTCACCCGGGCCGGGCGATGCCCGTTCCGGTCCCGGCGCGCACGGTGTCCGGAGGGCCGATGCGGCGGCGCCGGTCCACGGGCGTGCGACAGAGATGAGACCCGATGGCGACGAGGCGATACGAGTTCCGGGTGGACGGCAGGCTGTCCGAGGCGGCCCGGTCCGCGTTCGTCGGTATGCGGATCACCGAGGTACCGCCACAGACGATCATCGACGGTGACGTGCTCGACGAGTCGCACCTGCACGGGATCATCGTGCAGCTCCAGACGCTGGGAATCACGGTGGTGTCCGTGCATCCCGTCCCCGGCTGAGCGGAGCGCGACCCAAGGTGGCCCGCCGGAGGTGAGCCCGTGCCGGCAGTGCCGAGGAGGCTGAGGAGGACGTCGATGACTGAGACCGCGGCGGCGGCTCCGGCAGGTGGTGGGCCGCCGGAAGGGCCGGCGGCATCGCGTGATGCCGCGGCACTTCTCCGGTCCCCGGAGTACCTGCGCCTGCTGCTCCTCGCCGCGGTCATCGGCGTTCCGATCTCGGCGGCCGCGTACTACTTCCTGCAGCTGGTCGGCACGCTCCAACGGTGGGTCTTCATGGACCTGCCACGGGCGGTGGGCCTTCCCGCCGCGCCGGTCTGGTGGCCGCTGCCGGTACTCGTGCTCGCCGGCGTGCTGGTCGGTGCCGCGATCCGCCACCTTCCCGGCGGGGGCGGCCACTCGCCCGTCGACGGCTTCAGCACGGGCGGCGCGCCCACACCCGCGGAGCTGCCGGGGGTCCTCGTCGCGGCGCTCGCGACCCTCGCGCTGGGGGTGGTGCTCGGACCCGAGGCACCGCTCATCGCCCTCGGCGCTGGGCTCGCTGTCTGCGCCGTCCGCCTCACTCGCCGCGACGTGCCGCACCAGGTGGGTGCGGTGGTGGCCGCGGCGGGGAGCTTCGCCGCGATCAGCGCGCTGTTCGGGTCACCGATCCTCGGCGCCTTCCTGCTGATGGAGGCCTCCGGTCTCGGGGGCGCCACGCTGGGACTGGTGCTCGTCCCGGGCCTCCTCGCGGCGGGCGTCGGCTCGCTGATCTTCATCGGGCTGAACGAGCTGACCGGCCTGGGGACGGTCTCGCTGGTGCTGCCCGGGCTACCCCCGTTCAGCCATCCCGATATTGCGCAGTTCGCCTGGGCCGTCGTCGTCGGGGTGCTCTCCGCCGTGGCCGGTTCGGCCATCCGGTGGCTCGCCCTCGTCCTGCGTGCCCGGGTCGAACGCCGGACGCTGCTGCTCACCCCCGTGGCCGGGCTCGCCATCGCCGGACTCGCGATCGCCTACGGCCTCGGCACCGGGAGGAGCTCGTCGGAGGTCCTGTTCTCCGGGCAGGAGGAGATGGGTCCGTTGCTGCAGAACAGCGCCGGCTACTCGGTGGCCGCCCTGCTGCTGCTGGTGGCCTGCAAGGGTTTGGCCTACAGCGTGTCGCTGAGCGGCTTCCGGGGCGGCCCGGTCTTCCCGGCCATGTTCATCGGCGCGGCAGGCGGGATCGCGCTGTCCCATCTCCCCGGGCTGCCGCTCGTCCCCGGTGTCGCCATGGGCATCGGCGCGATGTGCGTGGTCATGCTGAGGTTGCCGATGACCTCCGTCCTGCTGGCCACGCTGTTGCTGTTCTCCGACGGTCTCGCCGTGATGCCGCTCGTCATCGTGGCCGTTGTGGTCGCGCACGTGGTGACCGCGCGGTTGGCACCCGGCCCGACGACGCAACCCACCTCGGCCGGGCCTGCGGCGGTCGCCGCTCCGGCCGACCGGTCGGCACCGCGACCGGCCGCTCCGGCCGAGGAGCCACACGGCGGGTGAGGGCCCGATGTCCGCGGTGGGGTCTGCTCATCCCCGCCGGGTGATGCGGGGCCCTCGGCTCGCTGCGACGCTCCGCAGGGGTGCGCCAGCCGCCTCGAGTTGTGATCGGGACGAGCCAGTGGAGCGTGAGATGACGGATCGACGGACCGACCCATCCCTGCAGGACCTCAACCCCGGACTGCTGCTCGGGGCGGCGCTGATGCTCGCCGTCGGAGGCGTGCTCGGGTTGGCCGGTATCGCGCTCGGCGGCGCCGCGGTGATCGCCGCCAGCCGGCGCTGGTATCACCGAGCGGACCTGCCACCCAGCCAGCTCGCGAAACTGAAGTGGGAGCAGGCCAAGGCGGCGGCCGGCGCCGGGGCCGGTGCGTGGCGCGACACCGAGGAAACGAGGCACGCCGCGCGATAGCGGGAGGGTCCGGCGGAGCGAGCCCCGGTACGCCGATGGCCGCCGCGAGGACGACGATGCTGCGGGCCGCGGGGCGTCCCGCAGCATCCGCCGGTCCCGGGTGTGGCTCACGGCGTGACCTCCGGGGGGTCAGCCGGCGGGGTCGTGCCAGCTGTCGCCGTCGGGCAGCAGGGAGTCGGCTTCCTTCGGGCCCCAGCTCCCCCGGGGGTAGCGGTGCACCGGGACGGCGTCGCCGAGCACCGGGTCGACGACCCGCCACGCGGCCTCCACGGTGTCCTGCCGGGCGAACAGCAACCGCTGCCCGTTCAGCGCCGCGCCGATGAGCCGATCGTAGGGGCGCATGTCCGAACCCGTGTGCTGGGCGAACACCAGCTCCTGCAGCTGCGGTTCGCGCCCCGCGCCGGGCTTCTTCCCAGCGAGGGTGAGGCCGATCTCGGCGTCGGGCCAGATCCGGAACCGCAGGACGTTGGCGATCCGGATGGGGCCGACGCCGAACACGTCGAAGGGCACGGGGCGGAACCGGATGCTGACCTCGGTGGCGGTCACTGGCATGGTCTTGCCGGCCCGGATGAGGATCGGTACCCCGGCCCACCGCCACGAGTCGACGGCGAGCCGGACCGCGACGTAGGTCTCCACGGTCGACAGCGGATCGACGCCCGCCACGTCCCGGTAGCCCTCGTACTGGCCCCGGACCACGTCGTCGGCGGTCAGCGGGCGCAGCGCGGAGATCACCCGCGACTTCGCATCCAACCACGAGTCGGGGCCCGATCGGTCCGGCGGATCGGCGATCACGCTGGCCAGGACCTGCAGCATGTGGTTCTGCACGACGTCGCGGATCGCGCCGGTGCGGTCATAGAACCGGCCTCGGTCAGCGACGTCGAACGCCTCGGCCATGGTGATCTGGATGCTCGCGACGTGGTCGCGGTTCAGCAGCGGCTCGAATATCGAGTTGGCGAACCGGGCGACGATGACGTCGTTGAGCGGGTCCAGGCCCAGCCAGTGGTCGACCCGGTAGATGGCATCCTCCGGGAAGAACCGGTGCATCGTGTCGTCCAGCGCCCGCGCGCTGTCCCGGTCGGACCCGAAGGGCTTCTCCACCATCACCCGGGCCTCCGCGGCCCGCTCGGCGGCCGAGATGCCCTGGGCGATGCGGCCGAACAGGAACGGGGGTACCTCCAGGTAGAACAGCGCGCGCGGGCCATCGCCCATCGCCGTCGACATGGCGGCGTAGGTGGCGTCGTCGTCGAGGTCGCCGTCGACGTAGCGCAGCAGGCCGAGCAGCTTCTGAGCGGGCGCCGATCCGGGGTCGATGTCGTTGTGACGCAACGACGCCGCGGCGTACTCGCGGAACCGGTCGACCCCCCATCCGCTGTTCGCCACCCCGATCACGGGGACATCCAGGACGCCCCGTTCCACCAGCCCGACCAGCGCGGGGAAGGTCTCCAGCTTCGCCAGGTCACCGGTCGCACCGAAGATCACCAGCGCGTCCACTCGGTCCGCTGCCATGGTTCCCGCTCCTGCTGCTCCAGGCCGTTGGATAACCCACGGTGCTTCCCTCGGCGGTGGTCGCACCTCACCTCGACGGGATGACCGGGCCGGGAGACGTGGTCGCCGACGGGCGCGGCGGGAACCGCTCAGGGGCGCGGTGGGGAAGGAACGAGCGGGTGCCGATGGCCGGCGGGGCGCCACTCGTCCGCGGCGGGTGATGTCGTCGGTGGTCCGGCCGGGGAGGGTATCGGCCCTCGCGCGGCGACACGTCTGCCCCGTCGACATCCCGCGCTCACCCGAGGAGGTAGCCATGACCGAGGCCGCAATCGCCGACCACGGGTTGATCGGGGACCTGCAGACGGCCGCGCTGGTCAGCACGGACGGCTCGGTCGACTGGTTCTGTTGTCCGCGCTTCGACTCGCCGAGCGTGTTCGGCGCGCTGCTCGACGACGCGCGCGGCGGGCACTTCCGGGTCCGGCCCGCGCACGGGGCGTACGAGTCCAAGCAGATGTACCACCCGGACACCGCCATCCTCATCACCCGGTTCCTGACCGAGACCGGTGCGGGGGAGGTGGTCGACTTCATGCCGCCCGCGGGGCGGGAGGCCACCGACAACCACCGGCTGGTCCGGATGCTGCGCTGCGTCCGCGGCCAGATGAGCTTCGAGATCGACGTGGCGCCGCGGTTCGACTATGGCCGCCGGGCGCACCAGACTCATCTGACCGAGCACGGCGCCGTGTTCTCGACGGACGCGGTGACGCTGACCCTGCATCCGGTGCGCGAGCCCGACGACGCCCGGCTGGCCCACGTTCGTGTCGACGAGGGCGACCTGCGGGTGTCAATCGACCTGACCGCCGGGGACGTCCGCGGCGTGGTGCTGGAGTCGGCCGCCGACGGACCCCCGCGGGAGATCCGGGTGGCCGAGTTCCAGCGGCTGTTCGACGACACCGTCGCGTTCTGGCGCTCGTGGCTGGCCCGCTCCACCTACACCGGACGGTGGCGCGAGACGCTGCAGCGCTCGGCGATCACGCTCAAACTGATGACCTACGCGCCGAGCGGCGGGTTGGTGGCCGCGCCCACGGCGGGCCTGCCCGAGCAGGTCGGCGGCGAGCGCAACTGGGACTATCGCTACACGTGGGTGCGCGACGCGTCGTTCTCCGTCTACACCCTGCTCCGGCTCGGCTTCACCGAGGAGGCCGCGCAGTTCGCCGGCTGGATGCGGGACCGGGTGGCCGAACGCGTCGGCGGCGAGGGCGGCCCGCTGAACATCATGTACCGGGTCGACGGATCCTCCGATCTGAAGGAGGAGTCGCTGGAGCACTGGTCGGGCTACCGCGGCTCGCGGCCCGTCCGGATCGGCAACGGCGCCGCCGACCAGCTGCAGCTCGACATCTACGGCGAGGCGATGGACAGCCTGTTCTTCGCCGACCGGCGCGGGCTGCCGGTCGGCCACCGCGGCTGGAAGGCGGTCAGCGAACTGCTGGACTGGCTCACCGAGCACTGGGACCAGCCGGAGGAGGGCATCTGGGAGACCCGCGGTGGGCGCAAGGACTTCACCTACGGCCGGCTGATGAGCTGGGTGGCCTTCGACCGCGGCATCCGGCTGGCGGCCTCGCACGGCCGCCCCGCGGCCGTGGGCCGCTGGACCGAGGCCCGGGACGCGATCTACGACCAGATCATGGAGAAGGGCTGGAACCCGCGGCGGCGGGCGTTCGTGCAGCACTACGGCGGCGAGGTGCTGGACTCCTCGCTGCTGCGGATGTCGCGGGTCGGGTTCGTCAGCCCGTACGACCCGCTGTGGACCTCCACGCTGGCGGCGATGGACGGCGAGCTGGTCACCGACAGCCTCGTCTACCGCTACGACCCGGCCGCGTCGCCGGACGGGTTGCAGGGTTCGGAGGGCACCTTCTCCCTCTGCACCTTCATGTATGTGGACGCGCTGGCCGGGGCGGGCCGGTTCGAGGACGCCCGGCTGGTCTTCGAGAAGATGTTGACCTACGCCAACCACGTCGGGCTGTTCTCCGAGGAGATCGCTCTGACCGGGGAGCAGATCGGCAACTTCCCGCAGGCCTTCACCCACCTCGCGCTGATCGACGCCGCGATCACCCTCGACGAGGCCCTGAACCGCGCGAACAGGCGCTGACCGGGAGTGTCGGGTGTCCGCCGTCGACCTCGCCCGGCTGCAGTTCGCCAGCACGTCGATCTATCACCGGATATCTCCGCAGGAAGCCCCGCCTCCAGGCGGGGGAGGAATGCGGAGCAGTATCCGCATGGACAGATATCCTCAATGCGTGCTGGTGACCGAGATGCTCAAGCTCGCCCCGACCCCAGAGCAGGCCGAGGCGTTGCTGGCCACCATGCGCGCCTGCAACGCCGCCGCGAACCGGGTCCAGAGGTCGCCTACGCGCTGCGGACCGCGAACAAGATCCGGCTGCAACCCGAGGTGTATGGCGAGCTGCGGGAGCAGTTCGGACTGTCCGCGCAGCTGGCCGTCCGCGCCATCGCGAAGGCCTGCGAGGCCTACAAGCGGGACAAGACCATCCAGCCGGTGTTCCGGCCCCTGGGGGCGGTGCCGTTCGACCAGCGCATCCTGTCCTGGAAGGGACGGGACCGCGTGTCGATCCTGACCTTGATCGGGCGCATCGAGGTGCCGGTGCTCAACCAGGGGCGCTGGCGCACCCAGCCCGGGACGACCGTCCGCGGGCAGGCGGACCTGATCCACCGCGACGGCAAGTTCTACCTGGCCGTAGTCATCGACGTCCCCGATCCCGGGGACCTGACCGAGCCCCCGGAGTGGCTCGGTGTGGATCTCGGCGTGGTGAACATCGCCACCGACTCGGACGGCACCACCCGCTCCGGGAAAGCGCTGCGCGGACTGCGCCGCCAAAATCTTCGGCTGCGTCGTCGGTTGCAGGCGACAGGCACCAAGTCCGCAAAGCGTCTGCTCCGCAAACGACGCCGTCGGGAGGCCCGGTTCGCTCGCGACGTCAACCACTGCATCTCGAAAGCCCTGGTCGGCAGGGCCAAAGACACCGGCCGCGGCATCGCCCCGGAGGGCCTCCAGGGCATCCGCGACCGGGTGTCGAGGGCCTGCTCGGTGTGTGGGCACGTCGACAAGCGGAACCGTCCCACCCGGGACGACTTCCGATGCGTCTCCTGCGGGCACGCTGCGCCCGCAGACCACAACGCGGCGATCAACATTGGTCGCCGGGCTGTCGTCATGCAGCCGAACGCGGCGTGACCCTGCCAGCCAGGTAGGACTCGCGATCTGCAAGCCCCGGCGTCAGCCGTGGGGTTCATGACTTCCTCTTCGTGCCGCTGACGATCGGGCTGGCGCTGCTCACCGCCGTGCTGCAGGCCCGCTGGCACCGCACCGGCCAACCGGAGTACCTGCGGTTGACCCGGTTCTTCGGCACCCTGCACGGGTGGTGGGGCGGGGGGAAGACGGCTGTCGGGCGGTCATCCGGACCATCGGCCCGGTATGGGACGGCAACGGGGTCTGGCTGATCGTCGCCGCCGCGACCTTCGCCGCGTTCCCCGCCTGGTACGCGACCATGTTCTCCGGTTTCTACCCGCTGTTCCTCGTCGTGCTCGTCGCGCTCATCCTGCGTGGGGCTGGACCTATCACCACGTGTTCTCCGCCGGGGCCGGGCGCACGCGGCCGTCAATGTCGGCGGCGTGGTTTGCGCCGGAGCAGCAGTCGGGCGCCGCCGTGTACGAGACCCACGAACGTCGCGGTCCAGGCGATCAGGGCGCCCGCGAGCCCGACGGTGGGAAGCCAGTCGAGTAGGTCGAGCCCGATGGCCGGCCGCATCCTGAAGGTGGCGACCGCGTACATCCCGAGCGGGAACACCAGCGCCCAGTACGACGGCTGATAGCGCAGCGGGAGCCGGTTGACGACGTGTCTCCACACCCCGATCGCGATCATCAGCGGGAACCAGAACGTGGCCGTCGCCCACGCGAGCACGACGAGCAGTTCGACCGCGGGCGCCAGCCGGTCGAGCCGCGGCTCGACGGTGCGGGCCAGCAGCAGGTTCGAACCGGCGAGGACGGTGATCGCGACGGCACCCGCGGCGATCCAGGTGGGCGGATCCTCCTCGTCCGGGCCGAGCCTGGCGAACGTCCAGCGCAGGAAGACCATCGTCATGACGATCAGGTAGAGCACGATGCCGAGACAGAAGAACGCCAGGCAGGCGAACGCCAGCGGCTCGCCGCCGAGCCGTGGCAGCAGCAGCGCGCCGAGCACCGCGACCGACTCGGTGGAGACCGTGAGCAGAAACCAGGTTCCATTGATGCCTGCGCCGAGCCCGGGCTTGTCGACGCGCAGCACGACCGCGATCAAGGTCGTGTAGAGCAGTACCGCCCAGAGCCCCAGGCCGATCCACCACAGCACCAGCGCCAGGTCCCACCAGCCGAGCACGATCGCGCTCGCTGCGCCGAGGACCTCGCTGGCGGCGACCGCGGTGGTGAACGCGAAACCCTTGGCGTGGTTGGTCAGGTCGGCGAGCACCAGCCGCGGGAAGCGGACGAGCCGGGCGCTGGTGAACCCGGCGATGACGACGTAGCCGACGGCGGCGATGGCGTACAGCACCTCGTCGAGCACCGGGATCCCGACGAGCCGGCAGCCGATCGCGATGATCCCGGTGGCCATCACCATCGCGAAGTAGCCCGGGAAGAACGTGGCCAGCGGCCCCGGCGCGGGTTCGGATGCGACGACACGGTCCGCGTCCGCTGTCCCCGTCACTTCGCCTCCTGCGTCTGCGGGTACTCGTCCTTGTCGATCATGTTCTTGTCGAAGCGCTCGGCCATCGGCCGGTCGGCGGCCGGCTCCATCTCACCGTCTGACCGGGCGGGAGGACACCATCCGACCCGGGTGGTCCCGGCCCGCCCGCGGGCGGGCCGGGACCACCCGTCTCGGGTGAGGTGTCCCGCCCGTCGGGGAGCGACGCTCGACCTGCTGGCGCCGGTGGCGAGGAGATGCCGGCGTCGTCCCGACCCGACGCGAGGTGGCTGGAATGAGCGCTCCTGAGCGGACCCCGGAGACATCGGATGAACTCACCGAACTCGACGAGCTGGGCCCGATCGACTATCTCGTGATCGAGTTCCCGGGTAACCGGATGACGGGCAGAGGGCTGCCGATGCTCCTCGATCTCGTCGAGCGGGGCATCATTCGCATCATCGACCTGGAGTTCCTGCGCACGGAACCGGACGGAACGCTCATCCGACTGGCGGTCGAGGACCTCGACGGTGACGGTGAGCTGGATCTCGCGGTCTTCACGGGTGCGAGCGCGGGCCTGATCGATGGCGACGATCTCGCGGCGGCGGCCACGGTGGTGGAACCCGGGTGCAGCGCGGCGGTCATCGTCTACGAGAACCTCTGGGCCGCACCGCTGGCCCGGGAGCTGCGCCGTGGCGGCGCCCAGCTGGTCGCGAGCGGGCGGATTCCGGTCCAGGCGTTGCTCGCCTCCCTGGACGCGGCCGGCCCCCCCGCCTGAGTCGCCCCGCCTGAGTCGCCCCCGCCTGAGTCGCCGAAGCCCCGCACGTCACGAATCGAACAGGAGCATCGCCATGCCCGGTCTGCTGCGCGGGATCGCGCGTACCGCCGCCATCGCCGGAACGGCCACCGCCGTGTCCAACCGGGTCTCCCGCCGACAGGCGGGCCGCTGGGCCCGCCAGAGCCAGGAGCAGGCCCACGCCCCTGCCGAGCAGCCGGCGGGCGGCGGAGCCGGCGGCGACGTCCTGTCGCAGCTCGAGCAGCTCGGCGAGCTGAAGCAGCAGGGTGTCCTCACCGAGGAGGAGTTCCAGGCGCAGAAGGCGCGGATCCTCGGCACCTGACGCCGGTCCGGCCCGCGACTGCCGCGCCGCCGCGGCTACCTGCAGCTGTTCGCGCTGGCCGCGCTCGTGGAGGTCCCGATCTCCGCCGCAGCCTACGGCTTCCTCGTGCTCGTCACGGCCTGCACACGTGGCTCTGGCGGGACCTGCCGGAGAGTTGGGACTGGGCGCGTCACCGCTGGTCATCGTCGCGGCCGTGGTCGCCCACGTGGTGGCGGCCCGCCTCGATCCGGTGGCCGCGTCGAGCGGCGAGCGGCGGCCCGCCGAGCCCGCACCCGCGCAGCTCGGCGCCGGACCACCGCAGCCCGGGTCGTGACGTCCCTCAGCCGTCGCTGCCATCGACCCGGGCGGCCAGCGGCGCGCCGGGCGGTGGGGGCGCGGCTGCCTCGCCCGAGCCGGGCGGCGCGGATCTCGCCTTTCCGCGGTCCGGCGAGCGCACCAGCGCATCGACCCAGCCCGCCCGCGGGTCGGTGTCCACCAGCAGCGCCTTGACCAGCAGCGTCATCGGAATCGCGAGCAGCGCGCCGAGACCGCCGAGCACCCAGGCCCAGAAGATGAGGGCCACGAAGGTGACCGTGGCCGAGAGCCCCACCGAGTCGCCGACGAATCGGGGCTGGATCAATGACTGGATCACCAGGTTCAGCACGCAGTAGACGACGATGACCCAGAGCATGAGCTTCCAGCCCCCGGAGAGCAGGGCCAGCAGCGCAGGCGGGATGAGGCCGAGGATGAACCCGATGTTGGGAATGTAGTTGGTGATGAACGCCAGCACCCCCCACAGGATCGCGAGTGGCACGCCGAGGATCGCGAGCGCGGCCGTGTCGAGGACGGCCACGATGAACCCGAAGACGGTGGTGACGATCAGGTAGCTGCGCGTCCCCCGGGCGAAGTCACGCAGCGCCACGGCCATGGGCTGGCGGTCGGCGGCGATCGCGGCCAGCCGCGCCGGCATGCCGCTCGCCTCGGCGGAGAGGAACAGCAGCAGCGCCAGCAGGAATACGACGCTGGTCAGCACGCTCGTCACCCCGGACAGGAGACCGCCGAGCACCCCGGCCAGCTTGTTCAGATCCGCCGAGCTCGCCGCCGTCTTCGCCGTCGACGGGTCGATGCCCAACCGGTGCAGCTCCTCGGTCACGCTGGTGAACATCGCCTGGGCCTGGTTCGCGTACTGCGGCAGCAGCGAGGCCAGCTGGGCCACCGACACCACCATCACCAGCACCAGCGACAGGATGACGCCGTAGACGAGGATCACCAGTAGCAGCGTTGACAGCCAGCCCGGCCAGCCGTGCCGACGGGCCCAGGCCTGGACCGGGCTGATCGCGATCACGATGACCAGCGCCAGGAACACCGGCCCGAGGAGCCAGGACACCGCCATCATGCCGGCGACGACGATCACTCCGGCGGCCGCACCCAGCAGGACGACCAGCCCGCGGGGAAGGGCGACGTGAGGAGGTGCCGGAGCCGTCATCGTCGCGACGGTAGGCCCCGGTGTCCCCCGCGGCCTCACCCTTGAGGGGCGGTCCCCGCACGCCTGCCGCCGACGCCCACGGGGCTCGCCGGCTGCGGCCGGTCCGCTCGGCCGTCCCTCGGGAGCCCGCGATCGTCCGCTCCGGGTGAGGCCGGGCTGCCCGCACGGGGGCATCGTGACAATCCGGGGAGCTCCGTCCCACCTAACCGACACTCCGTGGGGAGATCGACGATGATTCTGGCGCAGAGCAGCGACTACCCCCTGCTCAATCTGATCTGGACGATGTTCGTCTTCTTCGGGTTCGTACTGTGGTTCTGGCTCCTGATCGTCATCTTCGGCGATCTGTTCGGTCGCTCCGACGCCTCGGGATGGGCGAAGGCGGGGTGGACCGTCCTCGTGATCGTGCTCCCGTTCGTCGGCATCCTGCTGTACCTGATCACGCAGGGCCGCGGGATGGCCGAACGCCGGCGGGCCGCCGCCGAGGCCGTGCGCACACGCTTCGAGAGCGACGTCCGGTCCATTGCGGGCAACGTTCAGCCCGCGGACCAGATCGCCAAGGCCAGGCAGCTCCTCGACAGCGGAGACATCACCCGCGACGAGTACGAGGCGCTCAAACGTCAGGCGCTCGCCCCGAGTGGCAGCGTCAGCACATCCGGATTGCCCTGACCGGGGCGCGGCGGAGCGGGCGATCGGCCGTCAGTCCAGCATCGTCGGTGCGGCGGCCGACGCCTCCTCGTCGAACACGCACAGCGCCCACGCAACGGCCACGGCCAGCCCGATTCCCACGATCGACCAGCCCGGGTGGTGGGACAGGGACAGGAAGCTCACGACGATGCTGACCACCACCAGCACGATCCCGACAACGCGCCCCCACAGCTGCCCGCTGATGACGGCCATTCCGGCCAGCCCCACGAGCGCCCCGACCACGATATGCACCCAGCCCCAGGCGACGACGCCGATCGAGAAGACCTGGTGCGCCCCCGGTGCGGTGATCTCGCCGCGCACCAGCGCGCTGGTTCCGGCGACGATGTGCAGGACACCGAGCACCGCCATCACGAGACCGGCGAACCGGGCGAGCCCTCTCGCCCAGGATGCGGCGGCCGGGCCCCGGCCGTCCACAACCTGCTCAGCCATGATCGGACTCCTCTCGACCTGTGGTGGGAACGTTCCTCCGGTGCGTCGCCCCGGATCGTCACCCGCTCCGGGTGATCCGCGAGGAGGCTGCGCGGATCACCCGGGAGGTGTGCGGGAAGCTCACTCGGGCCGGACGATGGTCGTGTCCACCGCGCGGGGCGCGGTTCCCCGGGAGACGGCTGAGCTGCTGTGAGCATCGAGGCGCTGGTTCTCGCCCTGACCGCGGTGATCCGCCCGACGACGGTGGGAGCCGTCTTCGCGATGCTGCGGGCGCGGCATCCGCAGCGGCTGCTGATGGGGTTCCTCCTCGCCGGCCTCGCGGTCAGCCTCGCCGTCGGGATCCTCGTCGTTGTCACCCTCCAGGGACTGACCTCCTCGGGCCCGTTGGCGGCCACCCGGCCGGTGCTCGATATCGCACTCGGCGCGGGCGCACTGGCCTACGCCGTCGGCACCTGGACCGGCGCGCTGCCCCGGCGCCGCGTCGGGGAGCCGTCCGGATCGGCGATGTGGATGCGGCGCCGGCTGCAGGACCTGAGACCGTCCGGCGCCGCGATGGCCGGGGTGCTCACCCACCTCCCCGGCCTGGTCTACCTGGCCGCGTTGAACGCGATCGCGAGCAGCGCCACGGGCACGGCGGACGGGATCGTGCAGGTGGTGGTCTACAACGCGATCTGGTTCAGCCTGCCCATCGTGGCACTCGTGCTCTCGGTGCACCGGCCGAACGTGTCGCAGGACCTCCTCGATCGGACGGCGACCTGGTCCCGGCGGCACCGACGGGTGCTCGTCACGGTGTTCTTCGGCGCACTGGGTGGATACCTCGTCGTGACCGGAGTCGTGGGCTGACCGCTGTCACCTGACGGAGGTGATGAGCCCGCCCGGTCGCCGCGGCGATGATGCCGCACGTTCCCGCCCGCCGTGGGGCTGCGGAGGTCCGACATGAACCGATGGAAGCCACTGATCGCCCTGGGCGCGGCCCAGTTCCTGGTCGTGCTCGACACGTCGGTCATGAACGTGTCGATCAGCCAGCTGGTCGAGGACTTCCAGACCGACGTCGCGGCGATCCAGGCCACCATCACCATCTACACGCTCGTGATGGCCGCGTTCCTGATCACCGGCGGCAAGGTGGGCGACCTCATCGGCCGGCGGCGGGCCTTCGCCGCCGGGCTCGTGATCTACGGGATCGGCTCCGCTCTCACCGCGGTCGCGCCGACACTGTGGATGTTGATACTCGGCTGGTCGATCATCGAAGGGCTCGGCGGGGCCCTGGTCCTGCCGGCGCTCGCCGCGCTGGTCGGCGGCAACTACGCCGGACGGCAGCGTGCCGCGGCCTACGGTGTGATCGGCGGCTTGGCGGGTGCCGGGATCGCGGTCGGCCCGCTGCTCGGCGGCTGGGTGACCACGTACCTGACCTGGCGTCTCGTGTTCGCCGGCGAGGTCGTCGTGGTCGTGCTCATCCTGGCCGCCATCCGCTGGATCCGCGACGTGCCCGTCGCCGGCCCGCGCCGCGAACTCGACGTCGTCGGCGCCGCGCTCTCCGTGGTCGGGCTCGCGCTCGTCGTCCTCGGCGTGCTGCAGAGCGCCACCTGGGGCTGGCTGCGTCCACGCAACTCGCCGGTGACCGTCTTCGGGTTCTCGCTGACCCCGTTCGTGATCATCGCGGGACTGGTGCTCCTGGGGCTGCTGCGCAGTTGGCTGCGGCACCGGGAGCGTCAGGGTCGCGATCCGCTGGTCCGCTGGGCGCTGCTCGACATCCCGCCGCTGCGGGCGGCGGTGTCCACGCTGCTCGCCCAGAACCTGATCCTGCTCGGGCTGTTCTTCACGATCCCGCTGTACCTGCAGGTCGTGCAGGGCTTCAACGCGTTCGAGACCGGACTGCGGCTGCTGCCGGTCTCGATCACCATGCTCGTCACGTCGATGAGCGCGCCGCTGCTCAACAAGGTCGCCACCCCCCGGCAGGTGGTTCGGGTGGGGTTCGCCGTGCTGGTCGTCGCGACCCTCTGGCTGGTCGCGGCGGTCAAGCCGCAGATCGACGACGCGTCGTTCGCCGCGGCGATGGCGGTGCTCGGGATCGGGATGGGCCTGCTGGCCGCGCAGCTGGGCAACATCGCCCAGTCCAGCGTCGGGGAGGCCGACCGCAGCGAGGTCGGCGGCCTGCAGTACACGGCGCAGAACCTCGGGTCGTCGCTGGGCACGGCCCTGATCGGCTCGATCCTCATCGGCGCCCTCACCGTCGCCGCCCAGGCCGGCCTCGCCGGCAGCGCGCAGGTCTCCGACGCCGTCAAACAGCAGGTGGGCATCGCGATCGCGGGAGGCATCTCGTTCGTCCCGATCGATCAGGTCCGGGCCGCGCTGACGCAGGCGCAGCTCCCCCCGGCGGAGGCCGAGGCGATCACCGCCACCTACGCCGACGCGCAGCTGCAGGGGCTCAAGGTGGCGCTGCTCGCGGCCGCCGCGATCGCCCTGCTGAGCCTCTTCCTCACCCGCAACCTGCCGGGCTCCCGGCTCGCCGAGCAACCCGGCGGTGCCGCCGACGCCACCGCTCTGCGGCCACCGGCTGGCCCGGGCGCCGACGATGACCTGCACAAACCCACATCGAGGCCCGGGAGATGAGATGCCCCGTTCCACCGACGCCATCAACGCCGCCGATCGCAACCACCGAGCCATCCGTGCGCTCGCCCGGCTGGCCGCGGCGGCTGTTCTCGGCGTGACGGCCGTCGCGGGCTGCGCCGGCGGCGGCTCTCCGGCGCCGGTCACGCCGCCACCTGCGGCGACGCCGGCCGCCCCGACCTCCACCGCGACGTCCGGGGCGCTCTGCGCCGCGGCCGACGAGTTCCAGACCGCAGCCAACAACCTTGCGCAGCTCGATGCGACGAAGGTGGGTGTCGACGGCGTCAAGGCGGCTCTGCAGGACCTCGGCGCGGCCGGGAGAAACCTGGCGAGCGCGGCCAAGGACCAGTTCGGTCCACAGGTCGACACCCTGAACCAGGCGCTCGGTTCGCTGCAGACCACGGTCAGCGAGCTGGGCAACCAGGACAGCCTGTCCGCCGAGCTCGGCGCGCTCACCGCGTCGGTCAGCGCGGTGGAACAGGCCGCCAAGCCGATCATGGACAGCGCCCGGGCCGGGTGCAGCTCCCTGCCGACCACGCAGTTGCCATCCGGGTCCTGAGGTGCGCTCCTCGGCGGCGGTGTGGTCAGGGTGTGTCAGTGCAGCAGCGTCTTCAACAGGATGGTGAGCACCCCGATCAGGGCCACGACAAGGGTGTCGGCGAGCAGCCGCCAGCCCGTCCGGCCGGTCCGGTAGCCGCCGAGGTACCCGGCACCGGCCAGCAGCGCGACGGTGACCCAGAGCGCAACGTTCGTCGCGGTCGAGACCGAGGCACCGAGCAGGAACGACACCGCGAGGACGAGCAGGGCGGGGACGCCGCCCAGGAGGATGGGGGCCTCGTGCCGCCACGCCCACCACAGATCCTGGCGCGGTCCTCGGGCCGGCGCCCCCAACCGGCCGGCCAGGGTCTCGACGTACACGTGGGCCAGCCAGTAGACGGTCAGCACGAGCACGACGGCGAGGAGGACCTGTGGCGCGGTCTCGCCGTGCTCGCCCACCACAGCCAGCACGGCCGAGGAGACCACGGCGCCGTAGAGCAGGCGGCTCGGGTTGCCCGCGGCGAGGCGCGCGGCGAGGGCACCGCGGCGGGTCGTCGGTGTGCCCCGCGCGGGCGCTGCTCCCGACCGCTCGGTTGCCACGACCTCGTCTCCCAACCGATCGCAGGTGGTCAGAGCGCCAGCAGGTTCGCCTTCTCCGTGGCGAACTCCTCCTCGGTGAGCACGCCCGCGGATCGCGCGTCGCCGAGGCGCATCAGCAGGTCCAGCCTGCCGCCCATGGCCGAAAGGTCCTCGGGTGTCACCGCCGGACGGTGAGGCGGGGGCGCGCTCGGCGGTTCCGGCGGTGTGGGCGCCTCGAGCGGTGCCAGCGCCGGGGCTCCGCCGCCTGCAGGGGCGGCCTGCGCGGTCACCAACTCGCGCGTGTGGGCCCCGTCGCTGGCAGGCGACACGCCCGCTCCGACGCCCCCTCCCGGCGCGGCCACCTCGTCGGCGGCTGCCTCGCCGGTCGCCCCCGGCGCCCGGGCGGCGATGGCGAGTACGAGCTCGATCAACCCGATGTACAGGGCGACGAACGCCGCCACCCAGATCAGCACCGACAGCGTCGGCGAGGGCCAGAACAGCAGGACGAGGGCCCCGACCGCGACCCCTGTCCACCGTGCCACCCGCAGGTTGCGCCGCAGGAACCCGGCGAGGGCGGCGAGTCGCTCCGGCAGGTTCAGCCCGTCGACGAACGCCTGGACGCCTGCCGCGACCCGATGCGGCCAGGACTCCGCCGGCGCCCGCGGGGCAGGCCCGGTCGCCTCGGGGTTCAGCTCCGCCGCGGCGGCCCGCACGGCCCGCTCCTCCCGGTAGTGGGCAGCCTGGGCCCGGACGGCGTGCGAGCCGCGCCGGATGGCCGGGATGATCCCGATCCGGCCCCAGAGGAGGGTGACCGCCACGATCCCGGCCATGATCAGCACCAGCCAGAGTGTCCAGCTGCGCAGGGAGCCCGTGATCCCCTGGTAGATCGCGTCGGCGGCCGCGACGTTGATCGGTTTGACCTGGCCCAGCAGCGGCCCGCGGGCAACCGCCATCACGAGCACGATCAGCAGCCCGAACGCACCGGTCGTCACCGCCCACGCCCGCAGCGTCTGCCACCGCCGCCGCGAGACCACCAGTGCTCCGATGAGCGCCGCGATGGCGATCAGCCCGACCCACAGCCACAGCGACTTCAGCAGGTCGATGGCGGTGTAGACCTGCGGGGCCTGCTCCTTGGTGAGCACGGTGATGCCCACGTTGTCCGGGATCAGGGCGAGCACCTGGCCGGCCAGGCCGGTCCGGCTGTCTGCCGGGACGAGGGCCTTGGCCTGCCCGAGAGTGAACTCCACCGACTGTCCGTTGATCAGCTGCGTCTGTGCGGAGCGTAGGGCCGCGCTGGTCAAGGCGGCGAATGCGGGTGAGGTGAGCAGCGCATGCACCCCCCTGCCGAGCAGGGTCCGGGCGCCGTCCTCGAGCGCCGGCCGGAATGCCTGCAGCCGCGGTGGGAGGGCGGCGACCGCCTCGTCGATGGCCTGCTGGACCTCCGGGTTGGTCATGATCGTGGCCACGACCCCGGTCTCGATCCGGGCCTGCACCGCCGGGTCGGTCAGGATCGCCTCCGTGCCCGCGACGAAGATCTCGGTGTTCACCACGTGCCGGCGCGTCCACAACGAGGTGCTCGACCCCAGCAGGGCGAGGGCGCTGACGAGGATCAGCAGCCCCACGACGAATCGACGCATGAGGCACTCCTCCCACCCCGGGTCGGGTCGCTCAGACGTTCTTCAACTCGCGCCCGTGGACGATGATCGCGTAGATCACGATGATGTCCACCGCGATGATGATCGTGGACCACACCGGGTAGGCGGCGATGAACGCCAGGTTGACGATCGCGCTGAGGGCGGCCAGGACGACACCGACCACGCGGGCGGCCGTGTTGCCCTTCATGAGCCCGATCCCCACCGCGACGGCGAGGACGCCGAGGATGAGATGCAGCCAGCCCCAGGCGTTGTAGTCGACGTTCACGACCAGACCGTTCGGACCGACCAGGTAGTAGCCGCTGTCGACGAGCGCGACGATCCCCTGGATCACCTGGAACGCGCCGACCACGATCATCATGACCCCGGAGAACACGACCCAGCCGGCCCAGCCGCTGATGCCGCTGACGTTGCTGGAGGTGTAGCTGCCGGGGGTGTAGTCGTCGCCGCTCGTCGGGTAGCCCGACGGCGAGGCGGGACCGCTTCTGGTCTGGGAGGCATCGGACATGACGTTCTCCTCGGTCGGGAGGGTCGGACCCGCGGGCCCGCCGGGTCTCGGCGGCGGGTGTCGGCGCGTCCGCCGCCGACGGTCGACGGCGCGCCCGATCGTCGTACCGCCCCCCGGGCACGGACCTCATCCGGAGGGGATGAATCGTGTCGCGGGACGCCGGGCGACCGGCGCCGCACCGTGCTCGTCCCGTCTCCGCGTGAGGTCGGCGGCAGCCGCCTGCCTCGCCACCCCGCGCGAGACCGGGTTGCGCTCGCCCTTCCCGGGTGATGCCGGGCCGGACCCCGCTGCGCAGAGTGCGGTGGCGTCGGATTCGAGTTCGGTCCTGAGGAGGCTGGGCATGGCGACCTTGACGGTGTGGAAGTTCGACTCGGCGGGCGGCGCGGAGAGCGCGCTCGACCTTCTGAAGCGGATGCAGAAGCAAGAGCTGCTCCAGATCAATGACGCCGCCTACGTCTACTGGCCGGAGGGCCGGAAGAAGCCGAAGACCCAGCAGCTGCACGGTCTCGCCGGCGCGGGGGCGCTGGGCGGGAGCTTCTGGGGGCTGCTGTTCGGTCTGATCTTCTTCGTGCCGCTGCTCGGGATGGCCGTGGGGGCGGCGATGGGGGCGCTCGCCGGGTCGATGTCCGATGTGGGGATCGACGACGAGTTCATCCGCACGGTGCGGGAGCAGGTCACCCCCGGCACGTCGGCGCTGTTCGTGATGACCTCGAACGTCGTCGCCGACAAGGTCCTGGATGAGTTCAGGGCCACCGGGGCCGCGCTGATCTCCACGAACCTGTCGAGCGAGCAGGAGGCCCGGCTGCGCGAGGCCTTCGCCGAGACCGAGCACGTCTGACCGTCTCGGAGACAATCACCCGAGATCCAGCACCGCGAGAACGGAGCCCTCCCGTGTCGGACGTCGAGGTCAGCCGCACCGAGTCCCTCACCCGCCGCGAGGCCGCCGAGCGGCTCTCGGCGCTGGCAGCCGCACTGGCGGACGGCGGGGACATGAAGGTCGAACTGGGTGCGAGCACGCTGAAGCTGCGGGTGCCGGACCACGTCCGGTGCGAGGTCGAGGTCGAGGTCGACGGCGACGAGGTGGAGCTGGAGATCGAACTGACGTGGTCCACCGCGCCCGCGGCGCAGGCCCGCACCCGGACGGCGAAGGACACGGCCCGATCGAGCACCTGACGGGAACGCTCAGCGCACCGGATGCCCAGCGAGCACCCGCAGCAGCGCGGTGACGGCCTGCCGGACGCCGGCGGGCGCCACCGCGGCGGGCGCGGCGCCGGGGGCGTGTCGCGGTACGCGGACCCGCAGGGCGCCGGGAAGGATGCGGAACCGCAGCGGCGGTGGCAGCCGCAGCGCCTCGCCGTCGACCCCGACATCGACGAGAGGCCGGCCGGAGCCGACCTCGAACTCCGGGGCCGTCCACTCGCGGTAGCCGTGGAACTGCCGGAGGCGGCCGGTGGACTCGGCGGAGAGCAGAGCCGGGAGATCGCGCGCCCGGTCCACGGTGACCGTGACGATCCCGAGGACACCCGCGTCCATCCGCGCCCGGGAGCCGAACCCGTTCAGGCTGTCGAGGCGGTAGACGCCGTTGGAGACGAGCACGACGCCCGCCGATCGCGCGACCGTCCCGTCGGGACGGTCGAAGCTCAGGTCGAAGCCCTCCGCGCCGGGCCCGAGCAGGTCGGGGAGCAGCTGCGCCGTGGTCGCGAGCTTGGCGTCGCGGTACGCCTCGGACTGCACGACCGTGGCGTAGACGCCCAGCGAGGCGTTGTTGACGAAGATGCGGTCGCCGAGCAGCGCCAGGTCGACGCGCCGCTCGAGGGCGTCGGTATAGGCGTCGAGCGCGGCCGCGACATCGGACCGGTCGAGCCCGAGGTCGAGCGCGAAGTGGTTGCGGGTGCCCGCGGGCACGCAGACGAACGCCACGTCGTGGCGGCGCGCCACGTCGGCGACCAGGGCCTGCGATCCGTCACCGCCGGCCATCCCGATCACATCGGCGCCGTCGGCGACGGCCCTCTCGGCGAGCGCGCGCAGGTCGTCGGCGGGGCGCAGCAGCACCGGGGTGACCCCGCGGCGTCGCGCCTCGTCCTCCAGGGCGAAACGCCCAACCTTCCCGCCGCCGGACCGCGGGTTCATCAGCAGGACGCCCTGACGGGCCGGACCGACGGGCCGAGCGCCCGCCGTCGGCGGGGACAGATCGTGCGCGAGGGCCACCCGGGCCGCCGCCGTCGACACCACGACGAGGCCGACGACGATCGCGATCCGCACGAGGGAGCCGACGTCCAGCAGCACGATGACCGCCGCCAGCGCCACGACCGCCAGCGCGGTGGCGACCAGTCTGCGGGTCCCGCGGTGCACGAGGGCGGTCCAGGCGGCGACGACGGCGACGAACACGAGCAGCAGCGCCACCGGGAGCCGCGCCGGGTGCTGCACAAGGCCCGCCACCACGACGGCGGCGGCCGCGGCGAGGGCGATCAGCGCCGCCGCGGCGGCCGCGCGCCGTCCCGCCGACGGACGAGGTGGCGACGAGCTTGCTCCAGACGGGATTGCGCCAGCGGGTTGGTTCTGCATCACATGACCGCCTTTTCCAGGATGTCGACCACGGTGCACCGGAGGGCATCGGCCGTCCTCACCCCGCCCGGATGACCCCACTCACCTGCGGCGGGGGATGTCCCGTCGGTGGGTATGCCCGATGCTCCTGCGACCAGCTCGTCACCCGTGGACGGAGGTCGTCAATGCGGGATCCCCGGGTCGTCGGACAGGGCGTACCGCACCGGCGGGTCCACTTCCACGACCCGGAAGCCCCGACGGCATCGGTGGTGACGCCCTCGGTGTTCGTCTCGGTCCGCAACGAGCGGGGGCAGCTGCTGCTGGTTCGCCGATGCGACAGCGGCACCTGGGAGCTGCCGGGTGGCCGGGTCGACGTCGGGGAGAGCGCCGTTGCGGCAGCACTGCGCGAGACCGTCGAGGAGACGGGGGTCCGGGTGCGGATCACCGGGCTGGTCGGGCTGTTCACCGATCCGGCGCATGTCATCGAGTCCGCCGGGGACGAGACGCGCCAGCAGTTCGTGGTGTGCTTCCACGCCTGGCTGATATCGGGCGAGCCGCGTCCCGACCTGCACGAGACGAGCTACGCCGCGTGGATGGACCCCATTGACATCGCGGCGCTGCCGATGGAGCCCGGGGCGCACCGGCTGATCCGGCACGCCCTGTCCGGGGCGAGCGACCCGCATCTGGATTGAGCGGCAGGGAGGGGATGGGCGATGAGCCAGGCGAGCACCGCTTCGCGCAGGCGCGGCGCGAGGCCCGACCAGGCGTCCCGTTTGACCCGGGAGCAGCGCGTGGCGCGAGGGAGGGCCGCCCGCGCCGAGGTGCCGCGCTCACGCCACGCGGAGTTCACGCCCGGCCGGGGGCGCCCCGATCCCGTTGCCCTGCTGGAGGGCCAGGCCGCGTCGCGCGTTCCGGAGCTGATGCCGATCCGCTACGGGCGGATGGCCGTCTCGGCGTTCGCGTACTTCCGCGGCGCCGCGCTGCCGATGGCGAGCGACCTCGCCGACACCCCCCGGACCGGGCTGGTCGTCCAGGCCTGCGGGGACGCCCACCTGGCGAACTTCGGCCTGTACGCCTCGCCGGAACGGCACCTCGTGTTCGACATCAACGACTTCGACGAGACCCTGCCCGGGCCGTGGGAGTGGGACGTCAAGCGCCTCGCGACGAGTCTGGAGGTGGCGGGCCGAGACAACGGCTACTCCGGCAAGGAACGCCGCAGCATCGTGCTCGGGGCGGTCGCCGCCTACCGCCGGGCGATGCGGGACTTCGCCGACCGGACCACGCTCGAGGTCTGGTACGCCCACGCCGATATCGCCGCGGTGCAGGCGTACTTCGCCCAGGACCTCGTCGGGGCCCGGCGCAAGCGGTTCTCCCGGAACCTGGCCAAGGCGCGGAGCAGGGACAATCTCGGTGCTCTCGCCCGGTTCGCCGGGGTCCGGGACGGACGACCGAGGATCATCGCCGACCCGCCGCTCATCGTCCCCGTCGCGGACCTGGTCGCCGACGGCACCGACGCCGCAGAGATCGAACAGCAGCTACGTGCGGTGCTGCGCGCGTACCGGATCAGTCTCGAGCCGGAGCGGCGGGTGTTGCTGGACCAGTACCGGCTGGTGGACATGGCGCGCAAGGTCGTCGGCGTCGGCAGCGTGGGCACCCGCTCCTGGATGATCCTGCTGCTCGGAGACGACGAGCACGACCCGTTGTTCCTGCAGGCCAAGGAGGCCGGCCCGACGGTACTGGAGCCGTTCCTCGAGCCCAGCGAGTACCAGAACGCCGGTCGGCGAGTGGTCGTCGGGCAGCGGCTCATGCAGACCGTCAGCGACATCTTCCTCGGCTGGGTCAGGGTCGAGGGTTTCGACGGCCGATCCCGCGACTTCTACCTGCGGCAGCTGCGGGACGGGAAGTTCTCGGCCGAGGTCGAGACGATGATCCCCAAGGGGATGCGGGCCTACGGCGAGCTGTGTGGCTGGACGCTGGCGCGGGCCCACGCCCGCTCGGGGGACCGCGTCGCGATCGCGGCCTACCTCGGCTCCGGCCCCGCGTTCGAGACGGCGGTCCGTGAGTTCGCCGAGCAGTACGCCGACCAGAACGAGCGGGACCACCAGGCACTGCTGGACGCGATCGGATCGGGCCGGATCACGGCCGAGACGGGGCTGTAGCCCGCCGGCGCTCAGCCGCTGCGAGCAGGCCGTGCTCGTGGGCCACGAGGACGGCCGTGCGGCGGCTGCTCACGCCGAGCTTGGCGTAGATCGACCGCACGTGGCTCTTCACCGTGTTGACCGAGACGGTAAGGTCCGTGGCGATCTCGTCCAGCGAGAGCAGCGTCGGGAGCAGCGTCAGCACGGTGAGCTCCCGCTCGCTCAGCAGCGCCCGGCACTCCTGCAGACCGGCTCCAGCGGCGAGCGCACGTCTCGCGAACTCCTCCGAGGAGCCGAAGCTGCCGTGCTGGTGCACGAGCAGCTCGCGGACGCCGGGTCCGGCCTGGGTGAACGGCCGCACGGCGTCGAGCGGCTCGGCAAGGGCCAGCGCGGTCTGCAGCGCGCGGCGGGCGGCGGGCCGCTCCCTGGTGGCGAGCGCGAGCGTCGTCTCCAGCAACCACGCATCCACGACGGTATGCGGCAGCAGTGCCTGCGCGGGTTCCTCCAGCACGGTGCGAACGGTCGACCGGGCGTGCTCAAGCCGGCCGCTCGCCGCGTCCACCCACGCACGCATGATCAGCAACTCGACGTTGCCGCTGGTGCGGTCGGCCAACCAGCGGTACACCGTCCAGGCTGCCGTGGAGTGCCCGAGCAGCATCGCGGCGTGGAACTCGAGCAGCGCGGCCGCGGCGGCCTGCTCGGCGCCGGCAGGGTGATCACCGAACTCCGTGCGCGCCTGCTGCAGCTCACCCAGGCCGCGCGCCCGGTCGCCGCGGTCGAGGACCGCGGCGCCGTGAACCGTCCGCAGGGCGAACCGCAGCGGTGGGGACGAGGCGCCCGGACCGAGCGCGAGCCCCTCGGCGGCGAGACGCTCGGCATCATGCGCATCGGCGCGCTGAAGGACGGCGTAGGCGAGCATCGAGGTGGCGGCGGCCGACCAGGTCGAGGCCTCCCAGCCGTGCTCGGCCGCGCAGCCACGGGCCTGTGTGCTCATCGCCCGCATCGTGCGAATGTCGCCGCAGGTGCCCGCGACGATGCCCAGCAGCGTCAGACATTGCAGGGACAGGTAGTCGAAGCCGTGCCGGCGGCCCAGCCCGAGCGCAGCCTCGAGCTCCGCACGCGCCGCGGCCCGGTCGCGGTTGTCGAACAGCAGCGCCGTGCCACGGCTCAGTCTGCTGAGCGCCTCCAGCTCCGGTTCCGCGGGCAGCTCGTTCAGCGTCGTCGGCGACGCGGTCGCAGCACCGCCGGGCAGGACAGCGCCGGGCAGGACAGCGCCGAACTGCTCGGCCAACACGCGCAGCACGGAGACGTCCGTGCTCGTGGTGCTCGTGGTGTCTTCGACCGGATGGGACCGCTGGGCGAGGCCCAGATCGCACCGGGCCGCCGATATCTCACCGGCCTCGAGGTGGGTGAGCGCCGAGGTGAGGGCGAGCAGCGCGTCGGCGGCCGTGGTACGGGCCCCCAGGGTGGTGATCGCGCGGCGGAGGGGACCGTGGTCGCCGGTGAGGAGCAGCGGAACGGCGAAGCGGTGCAGCAGGTCCGACAGCATGGTGGTATCGCGGCTCTGCGCGGCGTGGTCGAGAGCCAGCACGGGTCGGTCCTGCGCTGCCCACCAGCGCGCCGCGGCGGCGTGCAGCTCGGCTGCCCGCATCGGGCCCTGACGATGGAGATCCGCGCGCAGATAGCTGCGCAGGAGCTCCTGGATCCGGTAGGCGTCGCGCCGCCGGCTCGTGGCCGACACCAGTGAGGTCTGGCGCTCGAGCCCGTCGAGCAGGCTGCCGGCCTCCTCCCGGCCGGACAGCACGACGGCGAGAGCCGACGGGATCGGATCGGCGATGCTGGTCTGCCGCAGGAACTCCTGGATGTCCTCCGGAAGGCGCGAGAGGATCTCCCCGACCAGGTAGTCCGCCACCGACCGCTCATCGCCGGAGAACTCGGCGAGGAAGCCGTCGAGGTCAGCGGACCTGGTCATGGCGAGCGCGGCAAGACGCAGGCCTGCGGCCCAGCCTCCGGTGCGCTGATGCAGCACCTCGACCTGCGCGGGGGTGAGGCGCAAGTCCGACTTCTCCAGCAGCGTCGCCGCCTCCGCCAAAGAGAAGCGCAACCGGTCGGCGCGCAGCTCCCACAGACGGCCTGCGAGGCGCAGCCGTGGGAGGGACAGCGGTGGATCCAGCCGACTGGAGAGGATCAGCTGAACGTGGTCGGGGCGGTTGCGCAGGAGGATCTCGATGCCGTGCAGGGTCTCCGGCTCGACGAGCTCGTGCAGGTCGTCGAGGATCAGCCGGATCGGCCGGGGCAGTGCCTGCAGGGCGTCCAGGAGCTCGGCGAGGAACTCCGGCTGGGCGCCCGGACGCCAGATCCAGGGGGCGTGCAGGCGGCTCGACGGAGGCACTGACGGGCAGGCGGCAATCGCGGCCACCACGGACGCCCACAACCGCCGTGGGTCGTTGTCGTCGCGATCGAGCCCCACCCAGGCGGTCTCCGTTCCGGTGCTCCCAAGTGCCCATTCCGCCAGCAGCAGGGTCTTGCCGTATCCGGCGGGGGCGCAGACCAGCCCGATACTCTTGCCTTCCCCGGCGTCGAGATCAGTCCGAAGCGAATGCCGCATCACGAATTCCGGCGGGAGTCGCGGAACCGCGATCTTTGCCCGCGGAACAAGTGGCACGAGTTCCAACCCCCGTTCCCCCATCCGGCGGTAACACCTGCGCCATACTGCCCTATCGACTGGCGCGATGGCGCCAGAATCGGGACCTGTGCCGCGTTGGACGCATCGCTCAGGAGATCGGAATGTCAAATGGCATACCTGGCAGGGCGCCGAGTCACGATAAGGCCGTCCAGCCATGATGTCCATGGACTTTCCGGGCTCTTTTCTGTGCAATTCACACCTATGTCGTAAATGGCGGGAACATCCTTCGCGATTCGCCGGCCGTCTCATCCGATTCGGGCGATGCCGCCCCGCCGGCCGCGGCGGACCGTGGGCCGCCTGCGCCGGCCCGGGACGCGGCGTTGGAGGCGAGTGCCGATGGGGCGTGCGCGATACGAGGTCCGGGTGAGCGGCCGGCTGTCGGACCGGGCGCGAAACGCGTTCTGCGGCATGCAGATCCAGGCCGTCCCACCACAGACGATCATGTTCGGTGAGCTGGCCGAGGAGTCCGACCTGCGCGACCTGCTGGCGCTGTGCCGCGCTATGGGTCTGGAAGTGGTCTCCCTACAGCGGCTGCCGGGTTGACCCGGCGCCTCACGGCCGCGTCGGGGTCATCGCCTGGTCGATCACCAGCGTGAGCCGGGCGAGCAGCTGCTCGCCCTCGGCCGCGGTCAGCAACCCACCCGCCACGGCCGCCCGGACCTCCTGGGTGAGCAGCCGGATCAGCCGGTCGGGCCACTGCGCGTTCGCTGCTGGGCTCGTCCCGAGCTCGTGCCGGGGCGCGGCGACCGTCAGCGTCGTCGGCGTCGTCGGGACGCCGACCCCGTTCGGCGTCCGTTCAGCATCCGGGTGCACCAGACCACCTCCGCCATGGCGCCGCAGCGCACGGCGCTGCCGCAGTATCGAAAACCCCCGCCGGGTCGACACCACCCGGGTCAGGTGAACGCCCCGCTCCCGCCGAGTTCGGCAGCAGCGGGGAGTCGGCGCCCGGGCTTCGGGCCGTGACGGGACCGACCCTTCCCAAGATCATCAGATGTTTGAGGGCAATATTCCGCCATCTGCTGCACCGCACGGGTCGCACCCGATATATATCCGATGTCACGGCGAGCCATCGGGTATTGGCCCGCGCCGGGATCGTGCGCTACCTCAGCCGGTTCATGGTCCTCGAACCCGGTGACGTGACCCGCAGGCGCTGCGCGGTGGGATCGGCTACCTGTCCGGCGGCAACGCGCAGAAGGTGGTCATGGCAGGGCGCAGACCTCCGACCTGCTCGACGGCTGCACCCGGCCGAGCGGGCGGCCCTCCTCGGCGGGACCGCGCGCCGCGTCTACGGCCTGTCCTGAGCCGATCGCTTCCCCGATCCGTTCACCTCAGCCGACGTCAGCGCCCCCTCCGCCGAGCCAAGCATCGTGCGCAGCCACTCCTCGACACCGGCGATGTGCACGGTCGCCCACGACCGCGCGACCTCGGGTTGACGGGAGGCGATCGCCTCGTAGATGGCCTGGTGCTGCTCGCGGGTCCGGCGGACGGCGCCCTCCTGGGTGAGCCCGCGCCAGATCCGCGCCCGCGCCGTCGGGCCGGACAAGCTCTCGATCAACGAGCAGAGCACGGGGTTGCCCGAGCCCGCGGCGATCCGCCGGTGGAAGTCCAGGTCGTTCGCGACGAGCGCCTCCACGGTGGGCTCCTCGCCCAGCTCGGCGAGCACCCCGCCCAGCGCGACGATCTCCGCCTCCGGCATCGCCAGCGCGGCCATCGCGGTGGCCGCGGGCTCCAGGATGCGTCGAACCTCCAGGAAGTCCAGTACGGTGTCGTCGCGGTGGAAGTCGACGACGAAGCCGAGGGCGTCCAGCAGCAGGTCCGGCGCCAGGCTGGTCACGTAGGTGCCGTCGCCCTGGCGGACATCGAGCACCCGGATCAGCGACAGCGCCTTGACCGCCTCGCGCAGCGAGCTGCGGGACAGGCCCAGCCGCTCGGCGAGATCCGCTTCCTTGGGTAGCCGGTCACCCGGACCCAGCTCGCCCGAGACGATCATCGTCTTGATCTTCTCGATGGCCTCGTCAGTTACCGGCACGCTCCCACCCCTCACAGGACATCCGACCTTTCGTCACGATACCCGCTGGGTCAGTGGAGCAGCGTCGGGAGGCTGTTGGCGAATCAGCGCGTCTATCCACTGTGGACCCCTCTTCCCGGGATGCTTGGCCGGTGGCGAAGGGGTACCGGCCGGTGGTGCGGGACCAGGAGTTCCTGTTGCCGCCGAACATGTCCGACTGGCTGCCGGAGGGCCATCTGGCCTGGTTTGTGATCGACACGGTGGCCGCGCTGGACACCGCGGCGGTCCACCAGCGGGCGGCGCGGCGGCGCGACGGGCGGGACCGGCGCACCGCGGCCGGGCGGGCGGGGTATGACCCGGACATGCTGCTCACCCTGTTGCGCTACGCGTACGCGGTGGGGCCGCGCTCCAGCCGGGCGATCGAGCGGTTGTGCGGCACCGACGTGGCGTTCCGGGTGCTCTGCGCCCAGGACGCCCCGGACCACACGGTGATCTCCCGGTTCCGCCGGACGCACCTGGAGGCGTTCACCGAGGTGTCCGCCCGGGTGCTGCGGCCGGGCCGGGCGGCCGGGCTGGCCCGGCTGGGCACGGTCGCGATCGACGGGTCGAAGATCGCGGCGAACGCGTCGCTGCAGGCCGACCGCGGCGCCGAGTGGCTGCGTGACCAGGTGGCGAGGATGGCCGTCGATCCGGACGCGGCACACGGCACCGGGCAGGCCGCCCAGTACCTGCTGCGCGCCGCCGACCGGGACGCCGCCGACCGGGAC
>NZ_AUII01000035.1 GCF_000423625.1 Pseudonocardia asaccharolytica DSM 44247 = NBRC 16224 | reverse complement strand
AGCGAGCAGGGCGATGGCCCGGTGGGGACCTTGGGTGCGCCCGAATCCTGGATCAACAACCAGGCTCGGACATGAGGAGGGTGCACCAGTGAGCAGCATCCAGGCGAAACTGGACGTGGTCGGCATCGTCACCGCGGACATGGGCAAGACGCTGGCGTTCTACCGCCTGCTGGGCCTGGCGGTCCCGGCCGACGCGGACTCGCAGCCGCACGTCGAGGTCGCGTTGCCCGGCGGGCTGCGGCTGGCCTTCGACACGCAGCAGACGATCCGCTCGTTCCACCCCGGCTGGCGACCGGGCACCGGGCAGCTGAGCCTGGCGTTCCGGCTCCCGGACGCCGTCGCGGTGGACGCGGCGTACGCGCAGGTCACCGCGGCGGGATACCACGGCGAGCTGGCGCCGTTCGATGCATTCTGGGGCCAGCGCTATGCCATGGTGCGAGATCCGGACGGCAACGGCGTCGCCCTGTTCGCACCGCTGCCGGCCAGCAGCTGACCGAGCGGAACCCCGGCCAGCGCGCGGACCTCGCGGCTCAGATGCGGCTGGTCGGCGTATCCGGTGCGGGCGGCGGCCTCGGCGGCGGGCACCCCGGCGTCGGCGAGCCGCCGGGCCGCGGCGGGGACGAGTTCGGCCAGCGGGACCCGCCGGTCACGCAGGGCCGTGGCGGATGTCGCCAGCAGGCCTGCGGCGCAGATCCATGCAGCCATCGGGCAGGACCCGCTGCAGATGGGTTCCGGCTCCGCCGGGCTGGCGCAACTGCCAGCCGCATTCGACCTCCAGACGCAGCGACGGCGGCGCCGGGATCTCGCGGTACTCGGCCACGCATGCGACCGTATCCGTGAGCCCCGACGCCGCCGAGGGGACGAGCCGGTTCAGCCGGCCCGCAGCACGGCCTGGATCTCGAGGGTGATCTGCACCTTGTCGCTCACGACCATGCCGCCGCCGTCGAGCGGCATCGCGATATCGACCCCGAAGTCGTTGCGGTTGATCGTGGTGGTGGCGGTGAAGCCGGCCCGGGTGCCGCCCCAGGCGTCCGCGCCGAATCCGCCCACCTCGAGGTCGAGGGTGACGGGCTTGGTGACGCCCTTGATGGTCAGCTCGCCGTCGAGGACGTGGTCCTGGCCGTCAGCGCGCACGCCGGTGGAGCGGAACGTCCACTCCGGGTGGTTGGCGACGTCGAAGAAGTCGGCGGATCGGATATGCCCGTCCCGCTGGTCGTTGTTGGTGTCGATCGACGTCGCGTCGATGGTGGCGGTCACGGTCGAGGACCTCAGGTCGTCGCCGGTGACGATCTCACCGCTGAAGGCCCCGAACCGGCCGCGTACCTTGCTCACCATCATGTGCCGGACGGTGAACGAGACGTCGGAGTGAGCCGGGTCGATGTCCCAGGTGCCCGCCACGTAGCCGGGGATCTGGGTGCTGGCGGCTGTGGTCATCGGATCCTCCCCAATGTAGTTGAGCATTCATCTGTTGAGCGCTACACTAGTAGAACAACATTGAGGGTTCAATAATTTCGGAGATGGCATGGATCACACGCGGTGGCTCGATGCGGACGAGCAGCGAACCTGGCGGGCGTTCCTGACCGCCAACCGCCTCGTTCTCGACCGCATCGAGCGCCAGCTGTCGCAGGATTCGGGTATGCCGCTGGCCTACTACGAGATCCTGGTGCGGCTGAGCGAGGCGCCCGGCCACACCCTGCGGATGAGCACGCTGGCCAGCACGGCGCTGTCCTCCCGCAGCCGGCTCTCGCATGCCGTCGCGCGGCTGGAGGAGGCCGGCTGGGTCCGCCGCCGGGCCTGCCCCACCGACCGCCGGGGCGCGCTGGCCGAGCTCACGCCCGAGGGCATGGCGGTCCTGGAGGCCGCAGCGCCGGGGCATGTCGAGAGCGTGCGCGCCACGCTGTTCGACCATCTGAGCCCCGGCCAGCAGGCCGCGTTGCGTGAGATCGTCGAGACGCTGATCGGCGCCCTGTCCGAGACCCCGGAGTGGCCCGCCGCCCAGGACGCCACGTGCGCCACGGACGCCCGCCGGTAGCGCCCGGCCCTGTGACGCAGTTCATCGCGGTCGCGATGCGGTGAGCTCGGGCGCCCGACACACGGGACGCCGCGGTCAGCGGTTCTAGGCTGAACCCCATGCCGTCACATTTCGACGTCGTGGTTCTCGGAGCAGGCCCTGGTGGGTACGTCGCCGCGATCCGGACGGCCCAGCTCGGCCGCAGCGTCGCGATCGTTGAGGAGAAGTACTGGGGCGGGGTGTGCCTGAACGTCGGGTGCATCCCGTCGAAGGCGCTGCTGCGCAACGCCGAGCTCGCCCACCTGGTCACGAAGGAGGCGAAGACCTTCGGCATCTCCGGGGAGGTGTCCTTCGACTTCGGCGTCGCGTTCGACCGCAGCCGGTCCGTCGCCGAGGGCCGGGTCAAGGGTGTGCACTTCCTGATGAAGAAGAACAAGATCACCGAGTTCGACGGGCGCGGCACGTTCCTCGACGCGTCGACGATCGAGGTGGCCCGCGGCGACGGCGGCCGCGAGACGATCACCTTCGACGACGCCATCATCGCCACCGGGGCGGAGACCCGGCTGCTGCCGGGGACGTCGCTGTCCGAGCGCGTGGTCACCTACGAGGAGCAGATCCTCACCCGCGAGCTGCCCCGCAGCGTGATCATCGCGGGTGCGGGCGCGGTCGGCGTCGAGTTCGCCTACATCCTGCACAACTACGGGGTGCAGGTCACGATCGTCGAGTTCCTCGACCGGATGCTGCCGCTGGAGGACGCCGAGGTGTCCACGGAACTGGCGCGGCGCTACAAGCGCTACGGGATCGACGTGTTCACCTCGACGAGGGTCGAGTCGATCAGCGACAGCACGGACTCCGGCGACCAGGTCACGGTGAGCGTGTCGGACGGCAGCGGCGCGACGAGGCAACTTCGGGCCGACAAGGTGCTGCAGGCCATCGGGTTCGTCCCGCGCACCACGGGGTACGGCCTGGAGAACACCGGGGTCGAGCTGACCGACCGCGGCGCGATCCGGATCGACGAGCGCATGCGCACCAACGTCGCGCACCTCTACGCCATCGGCGACGTCACCGCCAAGCTCATGCTGGCCCACGTCGGCGAGGCACAGGGGGTCGTCGCGGCCGAGACCATCGCCGGGGCCGAGACCCACGAGCTCGACTACACGATGATGCCGCGGGCGACGTTCTGCCAGCCGCAGGTCGCGAGCTTCGGCTACACCGAGGAGCAGGCCCGCGAGCTGGCCGACGAGCGGGGCTGGAAGGTCAAGGTCGCCCGGTTCCCGTTCACCGCCAACGGCAAGGCCCAGGGCATGGGGGAGCCGGTCGGGTTCGTCAAGCTGATCAGCGACGAGACCTACGGTGAGCTGCTCGGCGGGCACCTCATCGGGCCCGAGGTCACCGAGCTGCTGCCGGAGCTGACCCTGGCGCAGAAATGGGACCTGACGGCCACCGAGCTGGCCCGCAACGTGCACGCCCACCCCACCCTGGGCGAAGCGGTGCAGGAGGCCATCCACGGCCTGGCCGGACACATGATCAACTTCTGATCCGGCGGCGCGTGAGCGGCCCGGGGAGCGCGGTCGAGCGGATCAGCTCGCGGTCTCGGGGACGACGGGCAGCTCCACACAGTCCGATCCGCAGCCGGTCGGCGAGCCCGCATGGCCGGGGGCCGGGCGATGCAGCACCGCCCGCGTCGGCGCGACGGTCACCTGCCCGTCGCGCTGTTCCGCCGCCCCGTCCACGATCAGCGTGTAGTCGCCGGGATCCGCAGGCGGCCACACCAGGGTGGCCGAAGGACGAGTCTCGAGGTTCGCCCGCGTCGTGCGGCCCGGCTCGGGAACGAGCAGGCGCTCGCCCGTCAGCGTCGGGGTCACGGCGACGACGTGGGCCCGGTCGCCGTCCCGGACGGTCAGCAGGTAGGCGAAGCGGTACTTCGCCAGGGTCTCGGCCAGCTCGTGCAGCGCCACCTCGATGCTCATCCGACCACCGTATCCATCGGCATCGGACGCCGCGTGCGGCGAACATCGGCACCGGGCGGGAGATAGGCTCGACGTCATGGACTCGCACGTCGTCGGGGGCCGGTCTTGACGGCCCGAAGGATCATGGGCACCGAGGTCGAGTACGGGATCTCCGTGCCGGGTGACCCCACCGCCAACCCGGTCATCACCTCAACCCAGATCGTGCTGGCCTACGCCGCCGCGGCCGACATCCCGCGGTCGCGACGCGCCCGTTGGGACTACGAGGTCGAATCGCCGCTGCGCGACGCCCGCGGGTTCGACCTCTCGGCGCCCACGCTTTCCGGCCAGGCCGACTCCGAACTCGACGATCTCGGTGCCGCCAACGTCATTCTCACCAACGGCGCCCGGCTGTATGTCGACCACGCCCATCCGGAGTTCTCCACCCCGGAGGTCACCACCCCGCGCGACGTCGTGATCTGGGACAAGGCGGGGGAGCGGGTGATGGAGGAGGCCGCGGTGCGGTCGGCCACCGTCCCCGGGGCGCCGCGGATCCAGCTCTACAAGAACAACGTCGACGGCAAGGGCGCCAGCTACGGCTCGCATGAGAACTACCTGATGTCGCGCCAGACGACGTTCCCCGCGATCGTCGGGGGGCTGACCCCGTTCTTCGTGTCCCGGCAGGTGATCTGCGGGGCGGGCCGGGTCGGCATCGGGGCCTCGGGCGACGAGGCGGGATACCAGCTCTCCCAGCGCGCCGACTACATCGAGGTCGAGGTGGGGCTGGAGACCACGCTCAAGCGGGGCATCATCAACACCCGCGACGAGCCGCACGCCGACGCCGACAAGTACCGCCGCCTGCACGTCATCATCGGCGACGCGAACATGAGCGAGTACGCCACGCTGATCAAGGTGGGCAGCACGGCCCTGGTCCTCGACATGATCGAGGCGGGTGTCCGGTTCGACGAGCTGCGGATGGCCGAGCCGGTGCGGGCGGTCCACCAGATCAGCCACGATCCGTCCCTTCGGACCACCGTCGAGCTCACCGACGGCCGGAAGGTCACGGCGCTGGAGATCCAGCGGGCCTACTTCGACAAGGCGTGCAAGCACGTCGAGGAGACCCAGGGCGGCGACGTCGACGCCGACACCGCCGAGGTGCTGCAGCTGTGGGGGGAGGTCCTCGACGACCTCGCGCGCGACCCGATGAGCACCACCGACCGGCTCGACTGGCCGGCCAAGCTGCAGCTGTTGGAGGGCTACCGGGAACGCGACGGGCTGGCGTGGAACGCCGGGCGGCTGGCGCTGGTCGACCTGCAGTACAGCGATGTACGAATGGCCAAGGGCCTGTACAACCGGCTCGTCACGCGCGGATCGATGCGGCGGCTCGTCACCGAGGACCAGGTCGTCGCCGCGATGCAGGCCCCGCCGGAGGACACCCGCGCCTACTTCCGGGGCCGCTGCCTGGAGCGGTACCCGACGGAGGTGGCCGCCGCCTCCTGGGACTCGGTGATCTTCGACCTCGGCCGCGAGTCGCTCGTGCGGATCCCGACCCTGGAGCCACTGCGCGGAACCCGGCGCCACGTCGGTGAGCTCATCGACGGCTCGGCGACCGCCGAGGAGCTGGTGGAGGCTCTGACCAGGGGCTGAGCGCGCGGGAGGCGCCGGCGGGACGGGCGCGGGGCCGCGGCGTCCGGTCTCGACCACGCGCATTCCGGCGATCCGCTAGTAGGGTTTGAGCTACCGGACCCCGGTTCGGCACTCAAGGGTGTGTCGGCTGGACCAGGCGCGAGGAGGAAACGGCCATGTCGCAGGAACAGACCAAGCGTCAGGGTGGTGGCGGTGGGGACGAGGAGGACGGTAGCGGCGCGGCCGCCGCCGGCCAGGAGCGACGGGAGAAGCTCGGCGAGGACGTCGACACGATTCTCGACGAGATCGACGACGTGCTCGAGGAGAACGCCGAGGACTTCGTCCGGGCCTACGTCCAGAAGGGCGGCCAGTAGGCCCCACCGCGAGCGGTCCGGCCGGTGCGCTGCGCGCCGGCCGGACCGTCCGCAGTAATGTCCTCCTACCAGTAGCAGTCATCCGGTCCGTCACGGCCGTACGAGGAGAGGTACCCACCTGACCATGGACCCCCGGCCGGTCAACGCAGCCACAGCGGGGCACGGCGGCAACGCCGCCGCGTTCTTCGCGCCGGGCTCGCCCTCGTTCACCGACTTCGTCGCCGCCACGGCGCCGCATCTGCTGCCCGGGCGCTTCGCCGAGGGAATGGCCGTGGGGTCGTCGCAGGCGGGCGCGCTCAACGTGCCGCACGGCACCACGATCGTGGCGCTCGTCTGCTCCGAGGGCGTCGTCATCGCCGGTGACCGGCGGGCGACGATGGGCAATGTCATCGCCCAGCGCGACGTCGAGAAGGTCTTCATCACCGATGCCTACTCTGCGGTGGGTTTTGCGGGAACGGCGGGGATCGGGACGGAACTCGTTCGCCTGTTCGCCGTCGACCTCGAGCACTACGAGAAGATCGAGGGCGTTCCGCTTTCGCTGGACGGCAAGGCCAACAAGCTCGCGGGCATGGTCCGGCAGAACCTCGGGGCGGCGCTGCAGGGCTTCGTGGCGCTCCCACTGTTCGTCGGGTACGACCCGGAGGAGCCCGACCCGGCCAAGGCCGGGCGGATCGTCTCCTTCGATGTGACCGGCAGCCGGGCTGACGAGCAGCTGGCGGGCTACCACGCGATCGGCTCGGGTTCGGTGTTCGCGAAGTCGGCGTTGAAGAAGCGGCACGATGTCGCCGCCGACCTGGCCACGACGCTCCGTAACGCGGTTGAGGCGCTCTATGACGCCGCCGACGACGACACCGCGACGGGTGGGCCCGATGCGACCCGCCGGATCTTCCCGGTCGTTGTCAGCATCACCGGCGCCGAGGGCGCGGTCCGTCGCTCCGAAGAGGAGATCGCCGAGATCGCCGCCGAGGTGCTCGCCGTGCGCGCGGAGAAGCCGGGCGGCTGACGCCGCGGCCCCCGACCGCCGTCCTTCTCATGATCTTGGAGCGTTCCTAAGTGACGATGCCGTTCTACTCCTCCGTCGACCAGCTCCTGCGCGACCGATCGGAGCTGGCACGCAAGGGGATCGCCCGCGGGCGCAGCGTCGTCGTGCTGGCCTACGCGGGCGGTGTGCTGTTCGTTGCGGAGAACCACTCGACCGCCCTGCACAAGGTCTCCGAGATCTACGACCGCATCGGGTTCGCCGCGGTGGGCCGCTACAACGAGTTCGAGAACCTGCGTACCGGCGGCATCCGGCTCGCCGACGTCCGCGGCTACTCCTACGACCGCCGCGACGTCACCGGGCGCTGGCTGGCCAACGCCTACGCGCAGGTCCTCGGCACCTCGTTCATCGAGCAGCAGAAGCCGTTCGAGGTGGAGCTGTGCGTGGCCGAGGTGGGCCCCGAGTCCGCGGCCGACCAGCTCTACCGGATCACCTACGACGGCTCGATCACCGACGAACCGCGGTTCGTCGTCATGGGCGGGCAGACCGAGCCGATCAGCACCAAGCTGAAGGAGATCTACCAGCCGAGGCTGGGGCTCGCCGAGGCCATCGGCGTCGCGGTGGCGGCCCTGCAGACCGCGGGCCCCCCGACCGGCAGTCCCGACGGCGGCCGGGTGCTCGGGGTGAGCGCCCTGGAGGTCGCGGTGCTCGAGCGGGACCGGCCGCGCCGGTCGTTCCGCAGGCTCACCGGCAACGTGCTGCGGGATCTGCTGCCCCCGGAGAACCGCGGCGCCTCGGAAACCGAACCGGAGGTCGGCGGGGACGAGGCCCCGGCCGCCAGCGGCGCCGCACCCGACACCGACGGCGGCCCGGCCGGGTCGACGAACGGCGCCTGAGCACCGCTGCCGCTCCCGTCGAGCCTTGACCTGCACCTGGGTGCAGGTAGCAGGCTCGTGGCATGGCCATCGAGCTCAACCACACCGTTGTCCACTCCCACGATCAGGACGCCGAGGCGCGCTTCGTCGCCGACGTGCTGGGCCTGCCCGGGCCGTCGCGGTTCGGGCCTTTCACCGTCGTCGCCGTCGCCAACGGGGTCAGCCTCGATTTCATGACCACCAGCGAGGTGGCGACCCAGCACTACGCCTTCCTCATCAGCGAGGATGAGTTCGACGCGGTTGCGGCGCGGCTGCGCGACCGCGGGGCGGCGACGTTCGCCGATCCCGCGCACCGCACACCGGGCCACAACACCAACGACGGCGGCCGGGCGATGTACTTCGACTCCCCGTCCGGGCACAACCTGGAGGTGCTGACCCGGCCCTACGGCAGCGGTTCGGGGTGAGCCGCCGAAACCCGCGGGAACCGCGAGCGCCCCGGCAGGTCACCCGCCGGGGTGCTACGCGTAGCTGCGCAACTCCACCCCGTTGCCGTCTGGATCGGTCAGGTAGATACCGCGGCCCTGACCGCGGGCGCCGAACAGGTCCGTCGGCGGGGCCACGCCGTGCCGGTCGGCCAGTGCGGTGAGCTCGGCGAGATCGGCGTCGACGACGAGCGCCAGGTGCTGCATGTTCTGCCCGCTGCGCTCACCCGGCAGCACGTCGATGATCGTCGAATCGGACACCCGCAACGACGCGAACGGCACCTCCCCGCGACGCCACTGCTCCAGCCGCTCCGGGGTCAGGCCCAGAACGTCGCGGTACCAGGCGATCAGCCGCTCGGCGTCGGGGGTGAGGAGCACGATGTGGTCCAGCGCGACAGTCCGCATACGGAATGGGTACCAGGCTCCGGTCCGGCGGGGCCACCGTCCGGCCGCGGGGGTCGAGACCCCTCCGTGATTTGTGAGGTCTGGCACATCTCAACAATTGCGCGGTAGCGTCCTGCTCAGCCAGTGGCGGCCTCTGTGTCCAACGTGGGATGTGATCGCCGGTGCTCCGATCCGATTCGGGACGGCCGATTTCGCGTCGTCGTCTTCTCCAGCTTTCCGCACTCGGGGTGGCCGCCGCGGCCTGCAGCAAGGCCCCGGGGACGGGCGGAGGTGGTGCGGCCCCGCCGCCGCCCGCCGCGGCACCGGAGGTGGTGTTCGGTGATCCCGCGACGAAGCTCTCCGGCGACCTGCGGATCCTGCAGTGGAGCCATTTCGTGCCGGCCTACGACCAGTGGTTCGACCCGTACGTCCAGCAGTGGGGCCAGCACGTCGGGGTGAACGCCTCGGTCGAGCACATCAACTACGCCAATATCGTCCCGCGCACGGCCGCCGAGACCTCGGCGAGCTCCGGGCACGATCTGATCATGTACATCACCGTGCCGTCCGCGCTGGAGCAGAGCCTGGTCGATCTCACCGACATCAACACCGAGGCGCAGAAGCGGCACGGCAAACAGGTCGAGTGGGCCAGGCAGGTCAGCTACAACCCCACGACGAACCAATGGTACGGGTACTGCCACAGCTGGGTACCCGATCCGGGTGACTACCGCAGGAGCCAGTGGGAGAAGGTCGGCATGCCCGATGGGCCACGGACCTACGACGACCTGCTCACCGGCGGCGCCCGCATCAAGAGCGAGCAGGGGGTCCCGCTGGGCATCGGGATGTCCAACGAGATCGACTCGAACATGGCCGCCCGCGCCCTGATCTGGTCGTTCGGCGGGTCGATCCAGGATGCGAACCAGAACGTCGTGCTCAACTCGCCGGAGACGGTGGCGGCCGTCGAGTACATGACCAAGCTCTACAACCAGGCGATGACCAGCACGGTCTTCTCCTGGAACGCGGCCTCCAACAACCAGGGGCTCGCCGCGGGGCAGCTGTCCTACATCCTCAACTCGATCTCCGCCTACCGCACGTCGCAGAAGACCACGCCCGACGTCGCGAACGACATCTTCTTCACCCCCGCGCTCACGGGGCCGGGCGGGGTCGGCCTGGCGAGCGAGCACGTGATCGAGGTCTACATGATCCCGAAGTTCTCCACGAACATCGACGCGGCCAAGGAGTTCCTGCTCAACCTCTCGGCGAACGCCGCGGCCGTGACCTACCACTCCGAGCTGTACAACTTCCCCTCCTATCCCGACACGGTTCCCCAGCTCGACGGCTGGCTGAGCAACGACCCGTTCGGCTCGCAACCGGCGAACAAGCTGGAGGTGCTCAAGAGCTCCTTCGACTGGAGCACGAACCTCGGCCACCCCGGCCCGGCGAACGCCGCCATCGGCGAGATCTTCACGACGTTCGTGCTGCCGCAGATGATGGCCAAGGCCTCGCTCGGTCCGGCGAGATCTACATCGCCGGGCGGCCGATGTCGGACCTGCCGCCCCGCTTCCGCAAGATCGCCATGGTCTTCCAGACCTACGCGCTGTACCCGCACAAGTCGATCCGCGACAACATCGAGTTCCCGCTCAAGGCCGAGAAGCTCGACAAGCAGGAGCGGCGCAAGAAGGTCGAGTGGGCGGCCGGCCTGCTCGGCATCGACCACCTGCTCGGGCGCAAGCCACGCGAGCTCTCCGGGGGCGAGCGGCAGCGGGTGGCGCTGGCCAGGGCGCTGGTCCGGACGCCGAGCGTGTTCCTGCTCGACGAACCGCTGTCCAACCTCGACGCCAAGCTGCGCACCAGCGCCCGCGAGGAGCTCAAGGACTTCCACCAGTGGGTGGGCACCACCACCGTCTACGTCACCCACGACCAGATCGAGGCGATGGGGATGGGGCACCGCATCGCGGTGCTCTCTGAGGGCAGGCTGCGCCAGCTGACCACGCCCGAACAGATCTACCACCATCCGGCCGATACGTTCGTGGCCACCTTCGTCGGCTCGCCACCGATGAACCTGATCACCCGCTCCGACCACCTGCTGGGATTCCGGCCCGAGCGTTTCCTGCCCCGGGAGGCCGTCCCGGAGCGGGCCGGCGACCTGGTCACCGCGTTCGAGGTGCAGCTCGTGGAGAACCTCGGCGCCGAACGGCATCTGGTGGGGGTGGTCCCGCAGCTGGGCGAACAGACCCGGGTCCGGTCCGTCCTGCCCTCCACGGTCACTCGGCCAGGGCGCCGCGATCGCGCTGTTCCTGTTCCCGGTCCTGCTCGCCTTCGCCGTTCTCATCCTGCGCGCGGTCCGCCGGTCGGAGGTGACCTGAGATGGGCCTCGAACCGCGGATCGGCAGGCTCGGCGCCCGGGGCAGGCGGCGCGGGGACGGATCGCGCTCTACCTGGTCGCGGCGCTGTTCGTGGTGTTCGCGGCGGCGCCGTTCGAGGTCACGATCGTCGACGCGCTGAAGGAGGACAGCGAGCTCTACACCTACGGGCTCTCCCCGTTCTGGTTCATCTACCAGCCGACCTTCCAGCACGTGAGCTTCCTGTTCACCGACACCCCGTTCGTCCGGTTCTGCCTGAACACCCTGCTCGTCGGGCTGCTCACGGTCGCGATCACGCTGGCGCTGGCGCTGCCCGCGGCCTACAGCCTGGCCCGGCTGCGGCTGCGCTTCGGCGGCGGGCTGGCGGTCGCGATCTTCCTGGTGTACCTGGTGCCGCCGTCGCTGCTGTTCATCTCGATGTCGCAGGTGGTGGCGTTCCTCGGGCTGCAGGACACCGTGTGGTCGATGGTGGTGATCTACCCGACCGTCACCACCCCGGTGGCGGTGTGGCTGCTGCTCGGCTTCTTCAAGGCGATCCCGGTCGATATCGAGGAGCAGGCGATGGTCGACGGCTACAGCCGCGCCCAGGCCTTCCTGCGCGTGCTGCTGCCGCTGGCCTATCCGGGGATCGTCGCGGTCGTGATCTTCGCGTTCACCCTCGCCGCGGGCGATTTCATCTACGCCCTCGCGTTCGTCTCCGCGTCCGAGGCGAAGACCGTGAGCATCGGCGTGCCGACCGAGCTGGTGCGCGGCGACGTGTTCTTCTGGCAGTCGCTGCTGGCGTCCGTGGTGATCGTCGCGCTGCCGATCGCGGTCGTGTTCAACATGTTCCTCAACCGGTTCATCGCCGGATTCACCCAGGGCTCGGTCAAGGGCTGAGCGACGGCCCCGCACCGCCCGCGGGCGCCTACGATCGGGTACGTGGACAACGGCGACGCAGCGGCGGCGGGCATCGTGCTCGCCGGGGGACGGTCCTCGCGGATGGGCGAGTCGAAGGCCGCCCTGGAGTGGCATGGCAGCACCCTGCTGCACCGCACCGCCGCGCTGCTGGCCCGGACCGTCGCCGGTCCCGTGCTGGTGGTCCGCGCCCCCGGCCAGGAGCTGCCGGGGCTGCCGGCCGGCGTGGAGATCGTCGAGGACCCGGTCGAGGGTCTCGGACCGATGCAGGGTCTCTCCGCCGGCCTCACCGCGGTCGCCGACCGGGTCGCGATCGCGTTCGTCTGCTCGACCGATCTGCCGTTCCTGCATCCGGCGTTCGTGCGCCGGGTGCTGCGCGGCCTCACCGACCCGGAGGTCGATGTGTCGCTGCCGGTGGCGCGCGGATTCCCGCAACCGATGGCCGCCGGCTACCGGACCGCGCTGGCCGAGCTCGCGGGCAAGCTGGTCGCCGACGCCAAGCTGCGGCCGGCCATGTTGTTCGAACGCTGCCGGGTGCGGCGGACCGGGGACGCCGAGCTGCTCGCCGACGCCGAACTGGCCCGGCTCGACCCCGATCTGGACTCGGTGGTCAACGTGAACGCCCCGCAGGACTACGCGACCGCCCGGCAGCGCCCCGCACCGCAGATCACGGTCCAGCGCTACGGGGCGCTGGCCGGTGGCGAGCACGGCCCCCGCGAGGTCCGCGCCGCCACCCTGGGGGCGGCGGCCGCGGCCGCCGGCCTGATCCTCGACCGGCATGTGGTGGCCGCGCTCAACGGCGACCGGATCAGCCGCGACGCCCAGCTGCCGCTGGTGACCGGCGACGTCGTGGCGTTCCTTTCCGCGGACGCCGGGGGCTGAGCGATGTCGGCGGGCGGGTACTTCGGACGGGCGATGGTCGTCGAGCTGACGGGCCGCACGGCGACCGCGAACCCGCTGCCGCTCGACGAGCGGGTGCTGCGGGCCTACCTCGGCGGCGTGGGCCTGGGCACCTGGCTGCTGCACCGGCTGGCGCCCCCCGGCGGCGATCCGCTGGCGTCCGCCGCGCCGCTGGCGTTCGTGTTCTCCCCGCTGGTCGGCACGCCGCTGACCACGAGCGCGAAGTTCGCGGTGGTTGCCAAGTCGCCGCTGACCGGGCTGCTCACCGACGCGCTCGCCTCCAGCCAGTTCGCCATCTCCGGCAAGCTGACCGGGCACGACGCGATCGTGGTCCGCGGCCGGGCGGACGCGCTGTCGGTGCTGCTCATCGACTCCGACGACACCGCCGGGGTTCGGCTCGAACCGGCGCCCGAGCTGGCGGGCCTGCCGGCGGCCGAGACCGAGACCGCGGTCCGCGAACGCTTCGGCCGCGGCTGGCGGACCGCGGCGATCGGGCCCGCGGGCGAGCGGCAGGTCCGCTACGCGACGATCAGCCACGACGGCCGGCACGCCGGCCGCGGCGGGCTCGGGGCGGTGCTCGGGGCGAAGAACATCAAGGCCGTGGCGGTCCGTGCCGGCCGCAAGGTCGCCGTCGCCGATCAGCCCGGCGTCCTGGCCGCCGCGCGCGACCTGCGGGAACGCAGCTTCGGGCCGGCCACCGCCAAGTACCGCGAGCTCGGCACGCTCGCCAACCTGCTCGCCTTCAACGCGGTCAGCACGCTGCCCACCCGCAACTTCACCGCCGCCACCTTCGAAGGCGCGCCGGCTCTTGCCGCCGAACAGCTGCACGAGCTGCGCGGGGTGGCGCGCAACAGCTGCGCGTCGTGCTCCATCGGCTGCGAGCACATCTACACCCGCCGCGGCGGGGGCCGCCAGCGCATGGAGTACGAGAACGTGTTCGCGCTCGGGCCGCTGTGCGGGGTGTCGGAGCCGGACGACGTGTTCGCCGCCAGCGCCCGCTGCGACGAGCTGGGCATCGACACCATCTCCGCGGGCGGCACGATCGCCTGGGCGATGGAATGCGTCGAGCGGGGCCTGCTCGACGCACCCTGGCTGCGGTTCGGCGACGGCGCGGCGCTGCTGCGTACGCTGGAGGCGATCGGGGCCCGCGAACCGGGCCTCGGGGAACTGCTCGCCCAGGGCTCACGGCGGGCCGCGGCCGCCGTCGGACACGGCTCGATCGACTTCGCGCCGCAGGTCAAGGGGCTCGAGCTGCCCGGATACGAGCCGCGTAGCCTGCAGACGATGGCGCTGGGGCTTGCGGTGAACGCGCGCGGTGCCGACCACAACCGCTCCGGCGCCTACGAGGCGGACCTGTCCGGCGAGCTGGACCGGCTCGACGGCGGCGCCGCCCACGTCGCCGCCGCGATCGGCACCGAGGACCGGGCCGCGGTCATGGACTCCATGATCTTGTGCAAGTTCCTGCGCGGGGTCTTCACCGAGCCCTTCGCCGAATGGGCCGCGCTGCTTTCCACGGTCACCGGCTGGGATGTCGACGAGCCCGAGCTGCGGGCGACCGCCCGGCGGATCGTGCTGGCCAAACGGGTGTTCAACGCGCGGGAGGGCGCGACCGCGGCCGACGACACCCTGCCGCCACGGATGTTGGACACCCCGCTGCGGCTGGGGTCCGGGCGCGTCGCGGCGCTCACCCGCGAGCGGCTGGTGACCATGGTGGCCGGCTACTACGCGGCCCGCGGTCTCGACGCCGAGGGCAACCCCCGGCCCGAGGACGTCGCCGGCCTGCTCCTCGATGGCTGACAGGCACTCGCCCACACACGCACCGTGGCGCCGGCACCCCCGACCCGACGCCGGTGGCGAGGTGGGAACGCTTGTGCCGCCCCCGGGTTGTCCACAGCTGCGCGTCCAGAACTGTCCGCCGCGCCCGACATTCGCCCATGTTGGTCGGCATGGAGCTTCCCGTGCTCGGCCGCGACGGCCTGTTGCTGCGGTCCGAGTTGCTGGCCGCCGGACGGATCCTCCGCCGCTGACCGCACAAGCCTCGTGCCGTCCCCACCGGCGCCCGGACCCGTGTGCCGGGGAGACGACGCTTGTGTGGCTGCCAACGGGCGGTCTACCCGTGGTGCACCGCCTCCACGTTGTGCCCGTCGGGATCGCGCAGGAACACCCCGTAGTAGCCGGGGTGGTACTCCGGCCACTCCCGCGGGGCGTGCAGGACCTCGGCCCCCGCGGCCAGCGCGGCCTCGTGCACCGCGTCGACCGCGGCCCGGTCTGGCGCGCGGAAGGCCAGGTGCAGCTCACGCACCTCGGCGCCGGCGGCCGGGCTGAGCCAGAAATCGGGTGTGCCCTCCGGCCCGCACAACCCGATGACCACGTCGTCGCCGTGCGGGAAGCGCATCGCCTCCCGCATCCCGATCGGCGTGAACGCCGCGAGGTAGAACGCGAGTGAAGCCTTGACGTCGCTGACCTGGATACCGATGTGATCGAGCATGCCGCGGACGCTAGCGCGCTGCGCCGACAGTTCCTGTGGGTCACGGCGCCCCGGTGAACTAAGGTCGGACGCGCCACACCGCAGATATGTGGAGGTCGAAGATGACGGCTGTTCAGGGATCCGCGACCGCGGTCCGGACCGTGACCACCGAGATCGACGGCCACTCGGTCACCGTTCCCGAGGGCACCACCATCTATGACGCGGCCAGGCAGGTCGGGGTGGACATCCCGGTGCTGTGCCACGACGAGCGCTACGACCCGGTGGGGGTCTGCCGGATGTGCGTGGTCGACACCGGTGGCCGGGTGTTCGCCGCGGCGTGCGTGCGCCCGTGCGAGGACGGGATGACGGTGGCGACCGCGACGCCGGAGCTGGAACGCAACCGCGCCACGCTGACCGAGCTGCTGCTGACCGACCAGCCGCCGCGGGCCCGGGACCCGAAGCAGACCACCACCGGCGACAATCTCCTGCTGGAGCTGGCCGACCGCTACGGCGTCGCCCGCGAGACCACCGACCTGCCGTGCGGATCGGGACGGGGTCGCGACAGCTCCAACCCGGTGATCGATGTCGATCACGACGCCTGCATCCTGTGCGACCGGTGTGTGCGGGCGTGCGACGACATCCAGGGCAACGACGTCATCGGCCGCTCCGGCAAGGGTTATGCGACCCGGATTGCGTTCGACTTCGACGACCCGATGGGCGCGAGCTCGTGCGTGACCTGTGGTGAGTGCGTGCAGGCCTGCCCGACCGGGGCGCTGACCAACAAGCCGATCGGCGGCGTCCCGATCCGGCCCCGCGCCGAGCTCGACTCCGTCGACACCGTCTGCCCGTACTGCGGCGTGGGCTGCGCGCTCACCTACCACGTCGACCGGGAACGCGGCGCCATCGCCTTCGCCGAGGGCCGCGACCAGCCGGGCTCGCAGAGCAGGCTGTGCGTCAAGGGCCGCTACGGCTGGGACTATGCGGCGTCCCCGCAGCGGCTCACCGTGCCGCTGATCCGCCGCGAATCGGCCTATCCGAAGGGGCCGCTGTCGGCGGACGTGCGCGGCGAGCGGGCCGGCCGGACCGCCAACGACCGCGGCCGGGTCGACGGCGGGGAGCGCTCCGGCGGCGGGCGGAACGGGAAGGGCCGCAAACCCGGTGGCCTGGTCGACTACGACGAGGTCATGCCGGCGTTCCGGGAGGCCACCTGGGACGAGGCGCTCGACCTCGTCGCGACCCGGCTGGGGGAGATCCACGCGCGGGGCGGGCCGGGCGCGATCGCCGGGTTCGGTTCGGCCAAGTGCTCCAACGAGGAGGCCTACCTCTTCCAGAAGCTGATCCGGGTCGGCTTCGGCACCAACAACGTCGACCACTGCACCCGGCTGTGTCACGCCTCGTCGGTCGCGGCGCTGTTCGAGGGGATCGGCTCCGGCGCGGTGTCTACGACCTACGGCGACGTCCTCAACGCCGACGTCGCCATCCTCACCGGCAGCAACGCGACGGCGAACCACCCCGTCGCGAGCTCGTTCTTCAAACAGGCCCGCCGACGCGGAACGAAGATCATCTACATCGATCCGCGGGCCGGGACGGTCGCCGACCACGCCGACATCCACTGCCAGCTCAAGCCGGGGACCGACGTCGCGTTCTACAACGCGATCATGCACGAGGTGATCCGGCTCGGGCTGATCGACCGCGAGTTCATCGCCGCCCGCACCGCGAACTACGACGCGCTGGCCCGCACCGTCGCGGACTATCCGCCGGAACGCGCCGCGACGATCACGGGCGTCGACGCCGACACCATCCGCGAGGTCGCCCGGATCTGGGGGCGGGCGCGCGCCGGGGTCATCTACTGGGGCATGGGGATCTCCCAGCACACCACCGGCACCGACAACGCCCGCTGCCTGATCGCGCTGTGCGCGATCACCGGCAACGTCGGGCGACCCGGGACCGGGCTGCACCCGCTGCGCGGGCAGAACAACGTCCAGGGCGCCAGCGACGCCGGGCTGATCCCGATGTTCTACCCGGACTACCAGGGCGTGGGACGCGACAGCATCCGGGAGCACTTCGAGCGGGCCTGGGGCACCACCCTCGACCCGAACACCGGGCTGACCGTCACCGAGATCGTCGGGTCCATCCTGCAACCCGACGGCGTGCGCGGCATGTACATGCTGGGGGAGAACCCGTTCCTGTCCGACCCCAACATCAACAAGGTGCGCAAGGCGCTGGCGGCGCTGGACTTCCTCGTCGTGCAGGACATCTTCCTCACCGAGACCGCCGAGTTCGCCGACGTGATCCTGCCGGCGTCGTCCTACCTGGAGAAGGACGGGACCTACACCAACACCGACCGCCGGGTGCAGCTGGGCCGCAAGGTGCTCGACCCGCCGGGGCAGGCGCGGGTCGACTGGGAGATCGAGCAGGACATCGCCCGCCGGATCGGGCTGGACTGGAACTACTCCGGCCCGAGCGAGATCTTCGACGAGATGGTCGCGCTCATGCCCTCGTATGCCAACCTGAGCTACGCCAACCTCGGGTTGTCCGGCAAGCTCTATCCCAACGACGATCCGGAGCATTCCGACGGGCTCGTCGTCATGTTCGACGAGCGGTTCAACACCGACGACGGGCTGGCGCATCTGGTGCCGGCCGAATGGCTGCCGGCCAAGGAACTACCGGACGTGGAGTATCCGCTGGTGCTCAACACCGGCCGGCTGCTCGAGCACTGGCACACCGGCTCGATGACGCGCCGCTCCTTCGCCCTGGACGCGATCTCGCCGGTCGCCGAGGTGTACATGCACCCCAAGGACGCCGTCGACCGCGGGCTCACCCACGGCGAGCGGGTCCGGGTGCGGTCCCGGCGCGGCACGATCGAGCTGGCGCTGCGGGTGAGCCACCGCGAACAGCTGGGCAACGTGTTCATCCCGTTCCACTTCCGGGAGGCGGCGGCGAACCTGCTGACCATCGACGAGATCGACCCGTTCGGGAAGATCCCGGAGTTCAAGTTCTGTGCGGTGCAGGTCGAGGCACTCGGCGCGCCGCACGCGGAGCCGACATCGACCCAGGGAGTGCGGGCGTGACCGAGTTGTCCGAGCGGGCCGATCAGGTGCGGCCCCGCCGGGTGCCCGGGGTGGAGGCGCGCGCGGGCAGGTTTCCCGGCCCCTCGCTCATCCCGGCGCTCAACGCGATCCAGGAGCGGATGGGCTGGCTGCCCCGCGAGGAGCTGGAGGAACTGGCCCGCGACACCCGGCGCCCCCGCTACGAGATCGAGGGCCTGGTCTCGTTCTACCCGCATTTCCGCACGAGTCCGCCGGCGAAGGTGGCGCTGAGCGTCTGCCGCGACCTGACCTGCTGGCTGCACGCGGGCGCGGAGCGGATCGCGGCGCTGCGGCAGCGCTACGGCGACGACGCCGACGTCGAGCTCGTCGAGGTGTCCTGCCTGGGCCGGTGCGACATCGCCCCCGCCGCGGCGGTCAACGAGCACCCGGCCACGGTGTCGGCTCTCGACGCTCTCGACGCGCTGGTCGCCGCGGCGCGCGAGGCCGGGGTGGGCCACGCCGAGCCCACCGCCTCGGGCCGCACCCAGCCCTGGCCCAACGACCCCTATCCGGCCGGTTCGGGCGTCGCGCAGCGGTACGCGACGCTGCGCGCGCTGCTGGGCGGGCAGCTCGACCCCGACGACGTGGTGGCCGTGCTCGCGGAGTCCGGGTTGCGCGGCATGGGCGGGGCCGGGTTCCCCACCGGGAAGAAGTGGGAGCTGGTCCGGGCGGCCGAGCCGGGGGGTGTCAAGTACGCGATCTGCAACGCCGACGAGTCCGAGCCGGGCACCTTCAAGGACCGCCAGATCCTGGCCGACCAGCCGCATCTGGTGCTGGAGGGGCTGCTGCTCGGGATGGCCGTGGTCGGCGCCGAGCAGGGCTGGGTGTTCATCCGCCACGAGTACGGCCCCGAGGAACGGGTGCTGCGCGCCGAGCTGGCCGCCCTGCGGGCGGCCGGGGTGGTCGGACCGGATGCCTGCGGGTCCGGCCGGCGGCTGGAGGTCGACATCTTCACCTCCCCGGGCGGCTACATCCTCGGCGAGGAGACGGCGCTGATCGAGTGCATGGAGGGCCACCGCGGCGAGCCACGCAACAAGCCGCCATTCCCCGGCACCTACGGCCTGCACGGCCGCCCGACCCTGATGAACTCCGTGGAGACCTTCGCCGACGTCCCGGTGATCCTGACCCGCGGGGCGCAGTGGTGGCGCGACCAGGGCCGCGGCCAGGCGGTCGGCTGGAAGTTCTTCGCCGTGTCCGGGCACGTGCAGCGGGCGGGCGTGTACTGCGTACCGATGGGCACCACGGTGCGCGAGCTGATCGCCCGCGCCGGCGGGGTGTCCGGCGGGGCGGGCGTCGGCGCGGTGCAGCCGGGTGGGGCGTCGTCGAACTTCATCGGCCCCGACCAGCTCGACCTGCCACTGGACTTCGCCCCGCTCGCCGAGGCCGGCACGATGCTCGGCTCCGGCGCGCTGGTCGTGCTGGCCGAAGGCACCGACCTGCTCACCGCCGCCACCAACGTGCTGCGGTTCTTCCGCAACGAGTCCTGCGGCAAATGCGTCCCGTGTCGCGTCGGGTCCACCAAGGCGCACGAGCTGCTGACCGGGGTGCTGGCGGCGGGCTCGTCGCGGTTGGACGAGGCGCAGCACGCGCGGGTGTTGCAACTCGAGGAGGCGATGCGCAAGACGTCGATCTGCGGGCTCGGGCAGGTGGCGCTGGGTCCGGTGGTCAGCGTGCTCGGCCTGGACAAGGGCGGAGCATCGGCGCGCCCGCAGCCCCGACCCGACGGCGCGCCGGAGCAGCCCACCCGATGAGCCCCCCGTCCCGGCGGTGGCCTGGCCGTACTCCCGGCAGCACCCCTGGCCGTGATCACCGTTTCGAAGCCCGCGACCGCGCTCAGCGCGGCTGCCGGCTCCCGAACGCCGATCATGTGGATGTCGATCACGTCGCCGGAGCGGGGGTGTGAGCGGCCGCGAATTCTTCACCGCCCGGACCGTCTCCGAGGCGCTCGCCGGGTTCCGGCCCGCCCGGCGCACCCCGGTCCGGGCCGTACCGCTCGCCGCCGCCCTGCATCGGGTGCCCGCCGCCGACGTGCTCGCCCCCGACCCGTTGCCCGGCTTCGTCCGGTCCACGGTCGACGGCTTCGCGGTGCGGGCCGCCGATACCTACGGCGCCTCGGAGGGGCTGCCCTCGTACCTCGACCTTCTCGGCGCGGTGCGGATGGGCGAGGCACCGGCGGTCACCGTCGCACCCGGCGGCTGCGTCGCGGTGCCGACCGGGGGCGTCCTGCCCGCCGGCGCCGACGCCGTCGTGATGATCGAGTACACCGCCGAGACGATGCCCGGCACGATCGAGGTGACCCGCCCGGTCGCACCGGGCGGCGGCCTGGTGCGCGCCGACGAGGACGTCGCCGCCGGCGCGGCGCTCGCCCCCGCGGGACGGCCGTTGCGCGCCCCGGACCTGGGTCTGCTCGCCGCCGCCGGGGTGACCGAGGTGCCCGTGCACGCCCGGCCCCGGGTGGCGATCGTCTCGACCGGGGACGAGGTGGTGCCCCCCGACACCGCCGAGCTCGCCCCCGGCCAGGTGCGTGACGCGACCGCGTCGGCGCTGGCGGGCCTGGTCACCGATGCCGGGGGCGAGCCCGAGGTCGCCGGGATCGTCACCGACGACCCGGGAGCCCTGGAGACGAAGCTGCGCACGGTGCTGCCGGCCGCCGACCTGGTGGTCGTCTCGGCGGGATCCTCGGTCGGGACGCGCGACGAGACCGCGGACGCGGTGGCCGCGCTGGGGACCCTCTGGTGCCACGGGCTGGCGATCAAACCCGGCAAGCCGACGCTGCTGGCCGACTGCGGCGGCATCCCTGTGGTCGGGCTGCCCGGCAACCCGCTGTCGGCGCTGGTGGTGTTCCGGCTGGTCGGGGTGCCGCTGGTGTGGCGGCTCGCGGGCTGCGAGGCCCCGCCGCCGGAGCCGAGCACCCGCGCCGTGCTGTCCCGGAACCTGGCCTCGGCCGCGGGCAGGCTCGACGTGGTGCAGGTGCGGGTTCGCGACGGCGTCGCGGAGCCGTTGTTCGGTCCGTCGGCGCTGCTGTCGGTGCTGGCCCACGCCGACGGCTACCTGGTCGTGCCCGAACCCGCCACCGGTCTGGACGCCGGCTGCGAGGTCGAGGTCACGCTGTACCGCTGATGCCGGGTGGCCGCCGCCGAGCCGCTGACTGCTGGACCGCCGCCATTCCGGTGATCGCCGTTTCGGAGGCCGGAGCCGCGCGGATCGCGGCCGGCGCTGCCCAGGTGCCGATCTCGGCGGACGATCCGGCTACGGTCGGCGTGTGACCGCGGAAAGCCCCTTCGTCTCCGACGTCCCCGCGGCCGAGGCCCTCGATGCCTGGCGGGCCGCGCGGGCGGCGGCCGGCTGCCCGATCCGGGTCGAGACGATCCGGGTGCCGGTCGGGGCCGCGGTGGGCCGGGTGACCGGCGAGCCGGTGTGGGCGCGGCGGTCCTCACCGGCGTTCGACGCCGCCGCGATGGACGGGATCGCGGTGCGCGCCGCCGACACCGTCGCCGCCTCCGAAACCACCCCGGCGCTGCTGGCCGTCGGCGACTTCGAGGTCGTCGACACCGGGGATCCGCTGCCGGACGGCTACGACGCCGTCGTCATGCGCGAGCATGTGCACCGCACCGCGGAGGGGTCGGCCGAGCTGCGCGCCGCGGTTCCGCCCTACCAGCACGTCCGCTCCATCGGGGAGGACATCAGCGCCGCCGAGCTGCTGCTGCCGACGGGCCATCGGCTGCGGCCCGTCGACGTCGCCGCCTGTGCCGCGGCCGGGGTCACCGAGCTCGTCGTCCGGCGTCCACCGCTCGTGGTCGTCGTCCCGACCGGCGACGAGATCCGCCCGATCGGCACCGAGCCCGGTCCCGGGGAGATCCTCGACACGAACTCGCTGATGCTGGCCGCGCAGGCCCGCGAGGCGCACTGCGACGCCCAGGTCACCGAGATCGTCCCCGACGACCCGGAGGCGATCACCGCGGCGCTGCGGGCGGCCGGTGCCAGCGCCGATCTCGTGATCCTCGTCGCCGGGTCCAGCGCGGGCCGCGACGACTACACCGCCCGCGTCGTGGCCGGCGCGGGAACGCTTGCCGTGCACGGCGTCGCGGTCCGCCCCGGACATCCGGTGGTGCTCGGCACCGTGGACCGCACACCGGTGCTCGGCGCCCCGGGCTATCCGGTCTCGGCCGCGCTGACCTTCGACATCTTCGCCGCGCCGCTGCTCGCCGAGCTGGAGGGCGCCGCGCCGGGGGAACGCCCGTCGACCACGGCCCGGCTGGCCCGCAAGCTCCCCTCCGCGATCGGGATGGACGACTGGGTCCGGGTCCGGCTGGGCCGGGTGCGCGGCGAGGTGGTCGCCACGCCGCTGCCCCGCGGCGCCGGGGTGCTCACCTCGCTGGTCCGCGCGGACGGCCTGCTCGTGGTGCCCGCCGGGGTGGAGGGCCATCACGCGGGCGAGCAGGTCCGGGTCGAGCTGCTGCGCGGGCTGGCCGAGATCGGACGCACGATCGTCGCGATCGGCTCGCACGATCTGGTGCTGGACCTCGCGGCCTCCGCGCTGCGCGCCGAGAACCCGCTGGTCACGCTGGCCTCCTCCAACGTGGGTTCGCTCGGCGGGCTGGTGGCGTTGCGCGACGGGCTCTGCCACGTCGCCGGTTCACACCTGCTGGATCCGGCGACGGGGGAGTACACCCTGCCCTTCGTGGACCGGCTGCTCGGCGCGGGGCCGGAGGTGGCCGTCGTCCGGCTGGTGCACCGCGACCAGGGGCTGATCGTCGCCCCCGGGAACCCGCTGGGGCTGAGCGATGTCGCGGACCTGACCCGACCTGGGCTGAGCTACGTCAACCGGCAGCGCGGGGCGGGCACCCGCGCGCTGCTCGACCACGAGCTCGCCCGCCGCGGCATCGAACCCGCCGCGGTCTCCGGCTACACCCGCGAGGAGCACACCCACCTCGCGGTGGCCGCCGCCGTGGCCGCCGGGCGGGCCGATACCGGGATGGGCATCCTCGCCGCCGCCCGGGCGTTCGGGCTCGACTTCGTGCCCGTCGCCCAGGAGCCCTACGACCTGGTGCTGCGCGCGGACACCCTGACCGATGCGCTGCTCGCGCCGCTGTGGGCGCTGCTGGACCGGCCGGACTTCCGCGCGGCCGTGGAGGCCCTCGGCGGGTACTCGTGCGCCGAGACCGGGCGGCGGGTGTGCTGAGGCGCCCGTGCGCGGCATGGGCGCCTCAGCGCATGTAGGGGCGGTCGCGCCCCGACCAGTTCTGCTCGTCACGCCGGTACACCGGAATCGGACGCTCGGCGACGCGGAAGGTGTAGCGCCCGGCCTCCTCGACGACCTCGCCGTCGGTGGCGAGCATCGCGGGCACCCGCAGCTCCACGTCGAGGTGGTCGACCTCCTGCTGGCCATACACCCGGCTGTGCCCCAGCGCGCCGAGAACGAGCGCCAGGAACGCCCGCGTCCGGGAGAACCGGACCTCGGCGCGCAACCAGCGGATGTCGAGCAGCCCGGAGTCGAGCGTGGGCCGCCACGCCGGGACCATCCCGCGCGGATGGTAGGTCCCGTTGCCGACAAACAGGAACCAGACCAGGTGCCACTCGTCGACGATCTTGACCTCGACCCGCTCGGACCGGCGCAGCACCGTGATCAGCGCCGCCGCGAACGCGGGCCATTTGCCCCACCGGGGCTGCCAGCGCTCGCGCAGCCGCACCAGCTCCGGGTAGGAGCCGATGCTCGCGGTGTTGAGGAAGTACCGGGTGCGGATCACCTCGTCGCTCTGCGGTTCCGGGTCCTTGCCCGGATGCGCCTCGACGAGCCCGAGATCGACGGCGACGGCCTCGCCGGCCTGGGTGGCGTCGACCGCCTCCTGCAGGTCGTAGACGCCGACGTCGCGCGCGAAGTGGTTGAGGGTGCCCCCGGGCACCAGCACCAGCGGGAGGTCGTGCCGGTTGGCCACCGCCGCCGCGGCCGCCGCCGTGCCGTCCCCACCGGCCGCTCCGACGGCACGGACCCGGCCGTCGCGTCCGGCGATCGCCTTCTCCAGCTGGTCGTCGATGTCGATGCCGTCCTGGACGCGCAGCACGAGCGCGGCGGGCAGCGCCGTCTCGATCTCCTCGGCGAGGTCGATGCCCGGGTCACCGGCGAACGGGTTGGCCATCAGGACCAGGCCCGTGCCCTCCGGGAGCGGCGGTACGGTGTCCACCGGGCGGGCGCGGGCCTCGTCGCTGCTGCGCACCGGCCACCAGCGGCGGGTAGCCAGCGCGATGGCGGACCCGACGGCCGCGCCCGCGACCACGTCCGAGCTCCAGTGCACCCCGACATGGACCCGGGAGTAGGCGACCGCACCGGCCAGCGGCGCCAGCGCGAGACCCAGCCGGGGACTCTCCACCGCCACCGCGGTCGCGAACGCGGCGGCCGAGGCCGCATGCCCGGAGGGGAACGACGACGACGTCGGCGGGTTGGGCAGGGTCTGATGGGCGGGCAGCTCGGCGGCCGCGGGCCGCCGTCGCGGCAGCAGCGGCTTGAGCAGCGCGTTGGCCATCCCGCTCGCCCCGCCGATGGCGACCACCCCGCGCAGCGCGGCCTTGCGGGTGGCGCCCTTGCGCGCGGCGAGAACCCCGGCGATGGTGAACCAGAGCATGCTGTGGTTCGCCGCGGTGGACAGCGACTTCATCGTCTCGTCGAGCCGGCCGGGTGAACGCCGGGCGATGACATGCGAAATCGCCCGGTCGACCGGGTTCACCGCAGGAGACGCCCGCCCGACTCGCCGCAACCACTCGCGCACAGGCATCACAGTACGGGTGGCATTCCGCCTACGCTGATGACATGCAGCGGCGGATTTATGGTGTCGAGACCGAGTTCGGGGTCACCTGCACCTTCCACGGCCAGCGGCGGCTGTCCCCCGACGAGGTAGCGCGCTACCTGTTCCGTCGCGTGGTCTCCTGGGGCCGGTCGTCGAACGTCTTTCTGCGCAACGGCGCCCGGCTCTATCTCGACGTCGGCTCCCATCCCGAGTACGCGACCGCGGAATGCGACTCACTGACCCAGCTCGTCGCCCACGACAAGGCAGGCGAGCGGATCCTCGAGGACCTGCTCGTCGACGCCGAGCGGCGGCTCGTCGACGAGGGCATCGGCGGCGACATCTACCTGTTCAAGAACAACACCGACTCCGCGGGCAACTCCTACGGCTGCCACGAGAACTATCTCGTCGCCAGGGCCGGGGAGTTCTCCCGCATCGCCGACGTGCTGTTGCCGTTCCTGGTGACCCGCCAGCTGATCTGCGGGGCGGGCAAGGTGCTGCAGACCCCGCGTGGGGCGGTCTACTGCCTTTCCCAGCGCGCCGAGCACATCTGGGAGGGTGTCTCCAGCGCCACCACCCGGTCGCGGCCGATCATCAACACCCGCGACGAGCCGCACGCCGACGCCGAGCGCTACCGGCGGCTGCACGTGATCGTCGGCGATTCCAACATGTCCGAGGTGACGACCCTGCTCAAGGTCGGCTCGGCGACGCTCGTGCTGGAGATGATCGAGGCGGGCGTCCAGTTCCGGGACTTCACCCTGGACAACCCGATCCGCGCCATCCGGGAGATCAGCCACGACCTCACCGGCCGGCGGACCGTCCGGCTGGCGGGCGGACGGGAGGCCAGCGCCCTGGACATCCAGCGCGAGTACTACGCCCACGCCGTCGAGCATCTGGCCGCCCGCGGCTCCGCGCACAACGACGACCGCGTGCAGGAGCGGGTCGTGGAGCTGTGGGGCCGCACCCTGGACGCGGTGGAGAGCCAGAACCACGCGCTCATCGACCGCGAGATCGACTGGGCGATCAAGCGCAGGCTGGTCGAGCGCTACCAGGAGCGCCACAACCTCGACCTGGCCAGCTCCCGCATCGCCCAGCTCGACCTGGCCTACCACGACATCCGCCGCGGCCGCGGGCTGTTCGACCTGTTGCAGCGCAAGGGCATGGTCGATCGGGTCACCGACGACGGCGAGATCGAGGCGGCCAAGGACACCCCGCCGCAGACCACCCGGGCCAAGCTGCGCGGCGACTTCATCGCCGCCGCCCAGGCCGCCGGGCGGGACTTCACCGTCGACTGGGTGCACCTGAAGCTCAACGACCAGGCCCAGCGCACCGTGCTGTGCAAGGACCCGTTCCGGGCCGTCGACGAACGCGTGGAACGCCTGATCGCCAGCTTGTGACCCCCGGTGAGTGCGTAACAGTGTTCTAACACTGTTACGCACTCACCGGGCCTCGCACCCTGCGGCTATTCGATGCCGGGCATCATCGTGCGCCGCAGCTGCGCCAGGGTCTCCTGAACACCCGGGGTGCCCGGGCCCGCGCTGTCGGGGCCGGGCCGGACCCCCATCGCCATGAGCAGGTCGGCCGCGGCGGCCGCCGGATCGCCCGTCTCGCCGAGCACGGGGTGCAGCCCCTGCTCGGCCAGGTGATGGAAGACCAGATTCACGACGCTCCACGGGTTGAACGTCTCGGTCGGCTCCACGTCGCTCATACCCCAGCCCTCTCGTGTCCGGCGTCACACGAGCCTTCGCGGATCGGGTTCGCGCGTCAAGACGATCAGGCGTCGCATGATGAGACGCCCGCGCCGGTTGCACCGGTCGGCACATCCGTACTCCCGATCGGTCGTACGATTCCGTTCGTGTCCACCGCACGCGCCGAGCGACTGGTCAACCTGGTCCTCTGTCTGCTCTCGACCAGGCAGTTCCTTTCGGCCGAGCGGATCCGCGCGACGGTCCCCGGCTACGCCGACGCACCCACCGACGAGGCCTTCTTCCGGATGTTCGAGCGCGACAAGAGCGAGCTGCGCGAGCTGGGCGTCCCGCTGGAGACCGGCAGGCGCTCGTCGTTCGACACCACCGACGGCTACCGCATCGCCCGCCACGACTACGAGCTCGGCGAGATCGGACTGGAGGCCGACGAGGCGGCCGCGGTCGCGCTGGCGGCCCGGCTGTGGGACACCCCGGAGCTGTCCGGGGCCGCCCACGGCGCCGTGGTCAAGCTGCGCGCGGCCGGGGTCGACGTCGACGAAAGCGGCGGCCCGGTGCAGCCGCGGGTGCGTGCCGCCGAGCCGGCGTTCGGACCGATCCTGGCCGCCGTGCAGACCGGCCGGGCCGTGACGTTCGACCACCGCCGCGGCGGGCCGACCGGCGAGGTCGTGCGCCGCACCGTCGAGCCCTGGGGCGTCGTGTCGTGGCGGGGCCGCTGGTACCTGGTCGGTCACGACCGCGACCGCGACGCCACCCGCTCGTTCCGGCTCTCGCGCATCAGCGGGCCGGTGACGGCGATCGGCCCGGCGGGCGCGGTCCGGGTTCCCGACGGCATCGACCTGCTCGGGTACGTCAAACGCAGCTTCGATCCGCCCCCGGTGATCGGCGCCGCGCGGATCTGGGTGGCCGCCGGGCGCGCGCACGGGCTGCGTCGGATCGGCCGCGTCATCGGGCCGCGCGCCCACGCCGGCCGCCCCGGCGACGAGCTGGAGCTCGATCTGCGCAGCGTGCAGATGGTGGCGCGGTGGCTGGCCGGGTACGGCCCGGACGTCGCGGTGCTCGACCCGCCGGAGCTCGCCGCCGCGGTGCGTCGCAGCTGGGCGGCCGCCGCCGCAGCGCACGCCGATCACGAGGAGGTGCGGACGTGACGACACCACGTGAGCGGTTCACGTGCCGGCCGGGGAAGGCGCGATGAGCAGCGGAGTCGCCGAACGGCTGCCGCGGCTGCTCTCGCTGGTGCCCTACCTGCTGGCCCGGCCGGGAATCCCGGTCACCGAGGCCGCGGCCGACTTCGGCATCACGGAGAAGCAGTTGCGCCGCGACCTCGAGCTGCTGTGGATGTGCGGGCTGCCCGGCTACGGCCCCGGCGACCTGGTCGACCTGTCGTTCTCCGGCGATACCGTCACCGTCACCGAGGACGCGGGGATGCGCAGGCCACTGCGGTTGACCACGGCCGAGGCGACCGCGCTGCTCGTGGCGCTGCGCACGCTCGGCGAGGCCCCCGGGATGGTCGACACCGACGCCGTGCAGCGGGCCACCGCGAAGATCGAACACGCGGTGGGCGACGCCGCGCTGGCCGGGGTCGCGGTCGAGGTCGTCCACGAGAAACAGGCCACCACTGCCGCGGTCCGCGCCGCGCTGGAACGCGGCCGGGCGCTGCGCATCCAGTACTACACGGCCGGTCGCGACGCCGTCTCCCGGCGCACGATCGACCCGATGCGGCTGCTGCTGGTGGAGGGGCGCAGCTATCTGGAGGCATGGTGCCGGCGCGCCGAGGCCGTCCGGCTGTTCCGGCTGGACCGGGTCGATGCGGTCGAGGAGCTCGCCGAACCGGCCGCCCCACCGCCCGGTGCGCAGCCCACCGACGTCTCGGCCGGGTTGTTCCGCCCGAGCCAGGAGCAGCGGACCGCGGTGCTGCTGCTGGAGCCGGAGGCCAGGTGGATCGCCGAGTACTACCCGGTCGACGAGGTCGTGGAGGACGAGGTGTCCGGACGGGCCAGGGTGGCGCTGCGCTACGCCGAGCCGGGCTGGTTGGTGCGGCTCGTGCTGGGTCTGGGCGGCGGCGCCCGGGTACTGGAGCCACCGGACGTCGCCGCGGAGGTCGGGCGCCGGGCGCGGGCCGCGCTGACGGCCTCCGCCGCACCGGAGGACTGACGGAACCGAGAGGAGAAGCGGTGGGCGCATTTCTGCCGGCGGTGGTCGTGGCCGCGGCCGGGGTGGTGCTGCTGATCCTGGTCGTGCCGGTGGTGGCGGTCCGGATGCGCAGGCTGGAGCGCGCGGCGGCCCGGCTGCGCAGCGGGGTGGACGAGGGCGCCGCGCCGCTCACGGCCGCGCTGGCACAGGTGAAGGCGTGGCGACCCGGGGACGGTCGCCGATCCGGCGACCCTGCGTAGTATCGGAGCCGAAGTGACGGCGTCGGGAAGGACAGCGTCATGCCGAATCTCGGTGGCTGGGAGTTCGTGATCCTCATCGGCGTGCTGGTACTGCTGTTCGGGGCCAAGAAGCTACCGGACATGGCGCGGTCGATCGGGCAGTCCGCGCGCGTGTTCAAGGGGGAGATGAAGGGCCTGCGCAGCGACGAGGAGACTCGCCGGGACACCACCCCGGCGGAGCCGCCCACCGCGCTGCCGCCCTCCGCGAACGCGCCGCAGGAGTCCACTCCGGCGAACCAGCCAGGGCGCACCGACCGCGCGCAGTAGCGCCTGTAGCGTCCAAGGCGTGGCGAAGTTCCCACGGCGCCGCCGGGCCCGCAACCCCGACGGCACCATGACACTCGTCGAGCATCTCTACGAGCTGCGCTACCGGCTGGCCGTCGCCCTCATCGCGATCGCGGTCACGACGGTCTTCGGCTACATCTGGTTCGAGGTCGCCCTGTTCGGCGCCCCGAGCCTCGGGGAGATGCTCAAGTACCCGTACTGCTCGCTGCCCGCGTCCGCGCGGGCCAGCTTCACCGCCGACGGCTCCTGCGCCCTGCTGGGTACCGGGCCGTTCGACCAGTTCAGCCTGCGGCTGAAGGTCGGCGCCACCGCCGGCGTGGTGCTCGCCTGCCCGGTCTGGCTCTACCAGCTCTGGGCGTTCATCACCCCCGGGCTGTATGCGAAGGAGCGGCGGTTCGCGCTGACCTTCGTCTCGATCGCGGCGGTGTTGTTCGTCGCGGGCGCCGTGCTGGCGTTCCTCGTCGTCTCCGAGGGACTCGGGTTCCTGCTGACGATCGCCGGCGACGTGCAGACCACCGCCCTCACCGGCGAGGCCTACTTCGGCTTCGTCATCGCGCTGCTGCTCATCTTCGGCGTGAGCTTCGAGCTGCCGCTGCTGGTGGTGATGCTCAACCGGGTCGGCGTCGTCAGCTACGACCGGCTGCGCCGGTGGCGCCGCGGGCTGATCTTCGGCCTGTTCGCGTTCGCGGCGATCGCCACCCCCGGCCAGGACCCGATCTCGATGGTCGTGCTCGGGACGGCGCTGGTGGTCCTGTTCGAGCTGGCGATCCAGCTCACCCGCCTGCACGACCGGGCGAAGGCCCGTAGGCGGGCCGAGGAGGGCTGGGACTCCTGGGACCCGGACGAACCGTCCCCGATCGACACCACGCCCAGCGCGGTCGACACCACGGCCGCGCCCAGCGAGCCCGGCCCGGCCCCGGAGCCCACCCGGCGCCTGGACGATGTCACCTGACGGCCGGCGGCGCCCGCCCGGCGCAGGGGGCGGCGACGATGTGACAGCCTGGATGCCGTGGCCACCAGCAGTCCGGCCGAGGCGTACCGCGCGGCCAAGTCCCGCGTCGCCCGGCCCCGGTTGACCGAATTCGTCGCGGGCCTCCCGTTCGAGCTCGACGGGTTCCAGCGCGCCGCCTGCGACGCGCTGGAGGACGGGCACGGGGTGCTGGTGTGCGCCCCGACCGGGGCGGGCAAGACCGTCGTCGGCGAGTTCGCCGTCCACCTCGCCCTCACGCAGGGCCTGAAGTGCTTCTACACGACACCGATCAAGGCGCTGTCGAACCAGAAGTACGCCGATCTCGTCGCCCGCCACGGCGCCGACGCCGTCGGGCTGCTCACCGGGGACATCTCGGTCAACGGCGACGCCCAGGTGGTCGTCATGACGACCGAGGTGCTGCGGAACATGATCTACGCGGGCTCGCGCGCGCTGGAGCACCTCGGCTACGTCGTGATGGACGAGGTGCACTACCTGGCCGACCGGTTCCGCGGCGCGGTCTGGGAGGAGGTGATCCTCCAGCTGCCCGAGCACGTGTCGCTGATCGGCCTTTCGGCGACGGTGAGCAACGCCGAGGAGTTCGGCGACTGGCTGGTCACCGTGCGCGGCGACACGGCGGTCGTCGTCGACGAGCACCGGCCGGTACCGCTGTGGCAGCACATGATGGTCGGCAACCGGCTGTATGACCTGTTCGCCGGCGAGACCCGCGACGGCGAGCTGCGTGTCGACCCCGACCTCGTCCGGCATACCGCCGAGCTGGACCGACAGACCTCGACGGCGATCTGGGAGCGCGGCAGGCGCGCACGGTCCGCCCCGCCGCGGCGCGTCGGGTACCGGCCGCCGTCGCGGGTCACCGTCATCGACCGGCTCGACCGCAACGCGCTGCTGCCCGCGATCACCTTCGTCTTCAGCCGCGCGGGCTGCGACGCCGCCGTCGGACAGTGCGTGCGCGCGGGACTGCGGCTGACCACCGACGCCGAGGTCGCCGAGATCCGCCGCATCACCGACAGCCACACCGGCGACCTCCCGCAGGCCGACCTGGGCGTGCTCGGCTACTGGGAGTGGCGCGAAGGCCTGGAGCGCGGCATCGCGGCGCACCATGCGGGCCTGCTGCCGGCGTTCAAGGAGACCGTCGAGGAGCTGTTCGTCAAGGGTCTGGTCCGCTGCGTGTTCGCGACCGAGACGCTCGCGCTGGGCATCAACATGCCCGCCCGCACCGTCGTGCTGGAGCGGCTGGTCAAGTTCAACGGCGAGTCCCACGCCGAGCTGACGGCGGGGGAGTACACGCAGCTCACCGGCAGGGCCGGGCGGCGCGGTATCGACGTCGAGGGGCACGCGGTGGTCATCTGGCAGCCCGGGGTGGACCCGGAGAAGGTCGCCGGCCTGGCCTCGACGCGCACCTATCCGCTGCGCAGCTCGTTCCGGCCCGGCTACAACATGGCCGTCAACCTGGTCGGACGACTCGGCGTGGAGCGCGGACGGGAACTGCTGGAACAGTCGTTCGGGCAGTTCCAGGCCGACCGCTCGGTGGTCGGGCTCGCCCGGCGCATCGAGCGCAACGAGGAGGCGCTGGCGGGCTACGCGGCGTCCATGGAATGTCATCTCGGCGACTTCGGGGAGTACGCGCAGCTGCGCCGCCAGCTCTCCGATCGGGAGAAGGTGCTGCGTCGCCAGGGGGTCGCCGAGCAGCGGGAGGCGGCGGCCGATTCGCTGCGTTCGCTCAAACCCGGTGACGTGATCGCCATTCCGGCCGGACGCCGGTCCGGGCTCGCGGTGGTGCTCGACCCGGGCGTCGACGCCGCCGGCGACCCGCGGCCGCTGGTGCTCTCGGAGGACCGCTGGTCGGGACGGCTGTCGGCGGCGGACTTCCCGACACCGGTCGAGCCGCTAGGCCGGATGCGGCTGCCCAAACGGGTCGACCACCGCTCGCCGCGGGCCCGTCGCGACTTGGCCTCGTCGCTGCGCAACACCGGTATCCAGGCACCTGCCCCGCGCCGGCGGCGCGGGCGGACCGGCGGCGACGGGGTCGACGACCCCGAGCTCGCCACCCTGCGTCGCACGCTGCGCGCCCACCCGTGCCACCGCTGCGACGACCGGGAGGCGCACGCCCGCTGGGCCGAACGCCACCACCGCCTGGAGCGCGAGACCGAACAGCTGCGCCAGAAGGTACGCTCGACGACGCACTCGCTGGCCCGGGCGTTCGACCGGATCCGGGCCCTGCTGCGGGAACGCGGCTATCTCGCCGACGATCCGGACGCGGGCGACCGCGACGGGGAGACGGTCACCGAGCACGGCGAGCGGCTCGCCCGGATCTGGGGTGAGTCCGAGCTGCTGGCCGCCGAATGCCTGCGGCACAACGTCTGGGAGGGCCTCGAGCCCGCCGAACTGGCCGCGGTGGTGTCGTCGCTGGTGTACGAGTCGCGCCGGGACAACGGTCCGATGCCGCGGGTGCCGTCCGGACCGGTCTCGGAGGCGCTGACCGGCACCCTGCGGATCTGGGCCGACCTCGAGGCGGACGAGCGCCGGCACCGGATCGACCGCACCCGCGAGCCCGATGTCGGTTTCGCCTGGCCGATACACCGCTGGGCGCGCGGCGAGTCGCTGGCCCAGGTGCTGGCCGCGGCCGAGGAGAACGGCCACGAGCTCTCGGCGGGCGACTTCGTCCGCTGGTGCCGTCAGGTGCTCGACCTGCTCGACCAGATCGTCGGGGTCGCGGGGCGGTCGACGCCGCTGGGCCGGACCGCGGCGAAGGCAGGCGGCGCGATCCGCCGCGGGGTGGTGGCGGCCGGGGTCGCCTGACCAACCCGGCCGGGTGGCTCGCCGCGGCAGTTCGTCCGTCTCGCGCCGCCGGCCCGGTCGCTGTGCTTTGATCGCCGGACGCGCTGGTCATGGCGCGGACACGGGATGAAGGAGGTCGGCCATGAACGAGCGCGGCGAGGCGGAACGGTGAACACCCCGGGCCCCCCGTACGGCGCGCCGGACCCCTCCGCCGAGCCGCAGGCCTGGGGGCAGCAGCCGCCCGGCGGATGGGGCGGACCCGCCGGCGGCGCGCAGCAGGGCTGGCCGCAGGCGCAGCAGACCTGGCACCAGCCGCCGCAGAACCCGGGCCGGGGCCGGCAACCCGGCCCCGGCCAGCCGCACCGGAACCCCGGGCCGGACTGGCACCCCGGGCCCCAGCAGCAACCCGCCGCGGGCGGGCGCACACGCAGGATCGTGATCATCGCGGCGATCGTGGTGGTGGTGGCCGCCGTCGGGGTCCTCGGGTTCTGGAAACCCGGATTCCTCGCCACCCGGGTGTTCGACCAGGCCGCCCTGCAGGACGGCGTCACACAGGTCCTCACCCGCGACTACGGCCACGAGGTCTCCGACGTCCGCTGCGCCGACGGCATCACCGTGGCCGCGGGCACCTCGTTCACCTGCGAGGCGACCGTCGACGGCGAGCGGGTCACGGTGCCGATCATGATCACCAGCGACGACGGGCACTACCAGGTGGGCCGGGTCTGAGCGATGGGCTCGTCCGCGCACCGGGTTGTCGTCGCCGCCCCCGAGCAGCTGCGAGCGGGGCCGGGACGGCGTTCGGAACAGAACAACGGCCCGGATTCACGCGTCGCTGCAGCCAACCAAGCGCTGCTCTAACTCGCGTTCGCTGGGTCTGGGGGGCGGTCCAATGACGTCGACGCCGTGCTCATGGGCGGCGACGACGATGGCGTTGAGGTCGGGCGGGTTGGCGGCTGGCGGCGGCAGGTTAGGTGCGGCGGCGGCTGTCCCGGTGTCGAAGAAGCGATCGAACCCACCGGGCGTGCTGATGACGAGCAGTTTCGCCGTTTCGGACTCGATGCGGAACGCGTGCGGGACCGTGCGGGGACCCCACAGGAAGCTGCCGGCGATGGCGCCGATCACTTCGTCGCCGATGTGCATGCTGACCTCGCCGTCGAGCACGTAGAACGCCTCGTCCTCGTGGGTGTGCACGTGCCTGGGCACGGCCAACCCGTGGGGTGAGGTGTGTCCGAGTTAATGAAGCAGCCGGGCGATGGAATACCCGACCACGAGCGGGTAGTGATCATCGGTGGTCCTTGCTCGTGTTTCGACGGTAGTTGATCCGTGCCTCGCGGGCCGCGGCGAGCCCGTCGCGGCGGGCTTGGCGGATGCCTTCGCCGCGGCCTTCGTGTTCGTCGTCGGGCGTGACATACCCGACGCCGGCGTGCAACCGCACGGAGTTGTACTCGGCCCGGCGGCGGTCGAGCTCGCGCTCGAGCTCGCCGGGGTCTCTGATCTTCTCCAGGTGTGGCCACTCGCCCTTGACGTGGCCGAACAGGGTCTCGATCCAGGCCTGGTCCTCGGGGG
>NZ_AUII01000034.1 GCF_000423625.1 Pseudonocardia asaccharolytica DSM 44247 = NBRC 16224 | reverse complement strand
CGCAGCGCCGGGAGCCGAACACGTCGCCGGTCAGGCATTCCGAATGCACCCGCACCAGCACCGGGGCGGCGGCCGGGTCGCCGGCCTGGTCGACCTGCCCGCGCACCAGCGCCACGTGCTCGGTGCCGGGGGCGGGGCCCTCGGGCAGGGTGCGGTAGGTGAGCGCGGTCCCCCGCGGGTCCTCGCCCTCGGCCACCATCGGCGGCAGACGCAGCGCCTCGGCGCGCTCGGCGGACAGCCCGACGCACACCACCCCGCTGGTGTGGCGGATCAGGAAGGCCATCGCCTCCGGGGTGACCTTCTCCGCGGCCATGATCAGGTCGCCCTCGTTCTCCCGGTCCTCGTCGGCCACGACCAGCACCATCCGTCCCCGCCGCAGCTCCGCCAGCGCCGCCTCCACCGCCGAAGCCGAGCGACCCATGCCGGCGCCGTTGCCATCACCCTGGTCCATGTGCCGACGGTAGGGACGATGCGCCTGCCTGAGGTGTCCGACTATTGAACACAGCGGCCCGCGATCCGCGGGTCAGAAGACCGTGTTGTGAGACCCAGGTCATACTCCCTGGGCGCAGGCCCCGGTCATCATCGGTGACGTGGACTTCGCACCCGACGAGGACGCCCAGGCGATCCGGGAGGGGGTCCGCGCGGCCTGCCGCGACTTCCCCGACGATTACTGGCGGGCCTGCGACGTCGAGCACCGGTTCCCGTGGGACTTCTACGCGGCGATGGCCGCGGGCGGGTGGATCGGCATCGCGATCCCTGAGCGCTACGGCGGCGGCGGGCGCGGCATCACCGAGGCCTCGATCGTGCTGGAAGAGGTCGCCGCCTCGGGGGCGGCGATGAACGGGTGCAGCGCGATCCACCTGTCGATCTTCGGGATGAACCCCGTCGTGAAGTACGGCAGCGACGCGATGCGCGAGGCCTATCTGCCGCGTGTCGCGTCCGGCGAGCTGCACGTCGCGTTCGGGGTGACCGAGCCCGACTCGGGCAGCGACACCACCGCGCTCACCACCCGCGCCCGGCGCGTCGGTGACCACTACCTCGTCCGCGGGCAGAAGGTGTGGACCTCCAAGGCGCAGGACTGCGAGAAGGTGTTGCTTCTGGTACGCACCACACCCCGAGAGGACTGTGCGAGGCGCACCGACGGGCTGACCCTGCTGCTGGCCGATCTGCAGCGTCCCGAGGTCGACATCAGGCCGATCCCCAAGGTCGGGCGAAACGCCGTCGCGTCCTGCGAGGTGCGCTACGACGATCTGCCGGTGCCGGTGGCCGACCGCGTCGGCGAGGAGGGCGAGGGGTTCCGCTACCTGCTCGACGGGCTCAACCCGGAACGGATCCTGATCGCCGCCGAGGCGCTCGGGATCGGACACGTCGCCGTCCGAAGGGCCGTGGCGTACGCCCGTGGCCGCGAGGTGTTCGGCCGGCCGATCGGCCAGCACCAGGGGATCGCGTTCCCGCTGGCCGAGGCGCATATGCGGCTGCGTGCCGCCGAGCTGGCGGTCCGGGAGGCATCCTGGCGCTACGACGCCGGGTTGCCCTGCGGAGAGCAGGCCAACACCGCGAAGTTCCTCGCGGCCGAGGCCGGCCACTTCGCCGCCGACCGGGCGATGCAGACCCACGGCGGTTTCGGCTACGCCCGGGAGTATGACGTCGATCGGTACTGGGTGGAGTCGCGGCTGATGAAGATCGCCCCGATCTCGCAGGAGATGGTGCTCAACCACATCGCCGAGCATGTGTTGGGGCTGCCCCGTTCCTATTGATGTCCCCCGGAGATGAACCTGCCCGGGACAAGGTCAACATCGGCCTCGCCGCCGCCAGTGATCGACGGTTGGGAGCCCACGACCGCGAACCACGCGGCTGCCCGCTCCCAACCGTCGATCATGACAGGCCTGGGCCCGCGCGGTCCGAGAACGGGAAACCGGGTCGGCGCGGAAGATCGACGTTAAGGTCAGATCGTGGAGATCCTGAGCAGCCGAGCCATCCTGCGCCCGGCCGATCCCCGGGCCTCCCTCGAGTTCTACCGAGACACCCTCGGACTCGCGATCTCCCGCGAGTTTCCCGGCGGGACCGTGTTCTTCCTCGGTGGCGGCTTTCTCGAGGTGTCCGGGCAGAGCGACGGCGAGGGAACCGGTGGGGCAGGCCTGCGGCTGTGGCTGCAGGTCCGCGATCTGACCGCGACCCACCGTGAGCTGGCCGGCAAGGGGGTGCGGGTGCTGCGCGAACCCCGCCGGGAGCCCTGGGGCCTCGACGAGATGTGGATCGCCGATCCGGACGGCACCCGCATCGTGATCGTCGAGGTGCCGGGCGACCACCCGATCCGCCGCGACGTCCGCGCGCACTGAGCGGGCAGCCGGTGTCTCGTGGTCAGCGCCGAGGGCCCAGACCGGCCTGCGCCACCGCGGCCTCGGGTGCGGTGCCCGCCGTCGTGGGCCCCGGGGTGAGCGCGGCGATCATCGTGGCGAGCGCCGCCGCGAGGGCCGCGGCGAGGAAGATCACCGTATAGGCGACCGGTGCGGGCTGGTCGATGCCGTCCACCGCAACGGTCAGCGCGGTGGCGACCGCGGCCACCCCGGCGCTGCACACCGAGGTCCCGAGCTGACGCATGAGCGTGTTGAGACTGTTCGCCGCGGCCGTCTCGCTCGACGGCACCGCACGCATGATGAGCAGCGGGAGGGCCGAGTAGGCCAGCGCCGCCCCGACTGCGATCACGGTCGTCGCCACGACGACCCAGGGCAGCGTCGGCGGCCGCAGCGCGAACCCGATGTTGCCCGCCGCCAGCACGCTCCCGCCGACCACCAGCGTGGTCCGCGGCCCTCGCCTGCTCGACAGTCGCGCCGACGCCGGAGAGAAGATCGTCATCGCCGCGCCCATCGGCAGCAGCATCACCCCGGCCATCACCAGCGAGAGCCCGAAGCCGTAGCCCGTGGCCGGGGCGGCCTGCAGGATCTGGGTGGTCATGATGAAGGAGGCGAAGATCGCAAAGCCGACCAGGACCGTGGCCAGATTCGTCCACAGCACCGCGGGCCGGGCGCTCACCCGGAGATCGACGAGTGGGCTCTCACGGCCCAGCTCGTGGCGTCCCCACAGCGGAAGAACCACCGCCGTGGCGACGAGCAGGCCGACGATCGTCGGGCTGGTCCAGCCCCACTCAGGGCCCTTGGAGATCGCCAGCAGCAGGCAGACCAGACCGAGCCCGAGGCCGATCGTCCCGGGCAGATCGAACCGTCCGCCGGGACGGTGCGGTGACTCGGGCACGATCCAGCGCACCAGCAGGTACTGCGCGACGCCGAGGACGGCCAGCGCCGCGAACAACCAGCGCCAGCTCATGGTCTGGGCCACTACACCGGCGAGCGGCAGCCCGATCGCACCGCCGATGCCGAGCGACGAGCTCATCAGGCCGACCCCGCTGCCGACCCGCCCCGCGGGCAGCTCGTCCCGCATGATGCTCAGCCCGAGCGCGATCACCCCGAACGAGGCCCCCTGCAACGCCCGCCCCACGAGCAGCACGAGCACGTTCGGGGCGGCCGCGCCCAGCGCCGAGCCCGCCGTGATCAGCCCGAGCGCGATCAGCAGGATCCGCCGCTTGCCGTACATGTCCCCGAGCCGGCCGAGCACCGGTGCGGACACCGCACCCGCGACCAGGGTGGCGGTCACCAGCCACGACACCGTCGCCGGCGTGGTGGACAGCAGCTGCGGGAAGCGCGGCAGCAACGGAATGACCAGGGTCTGCACCAGCGAGACCGCGATGCCGCAGGAGGCGAGCACCCCGATCACCACGGCAGGGTGGAAGCGCGGGTGGGCGGAATCGGCCACGGGCGGGATCTCCATTGGTGGGTGAACAGGCGTTCACTCGATGGCGGAGCATGTCTGTCACAACCGGGAGGGAAAAAGATACCATTGCAAACTACTCCGTGGTCGCGCTCGCCCAACACACTGGACCGCATGAGCAGACGCGGGCTGGACCCGGACCGGGTGTCGGCGGAGTTTCGGGAGTTCTGGGCCGAGCGCAGGACCGGGCTCCTCGTCACGCCGCGGCGCGACGGCACCCCGCACGTCGTCGCGGTCGGGGTGACGCTCGACGTCGAGGCCGGGATCGCGCGGGTGATCTGCAGCCGCGGTTCGCAAAAGGTGCGCAACGTGGTGGCCGGGGGATCCGTGGGCGTGCGGGCCGTGGTGTCGCAGGTGGACGGCCGCCGCTGGTCCAGCCTGGAGGGACGAGCCGTGGTCCGCGAGGATCCGGAATCGGTCGCCGAGGCCGAGCGCCGCTACGCGATGCGCTATCGGGTACCGCGGGTCAACCCGCAGCGCGTCGTCATCGAGATCGGCATAGACCGGCTGCTCGGGCTGGCCTGACCAGGACGGGAGCGGCCGAGCGCGCCGTAGGTTGACCGTATCGATCTGCCGGAGCCGGCGAAGAGGAGCGGACGGGCATGTGGTTCATCGGGATCGTCCTGGTGCTGGCGGGCGCGGGCTGTCTCTACGCCGCGGTCAGACAGCAGCGCATCGTGTACGCCATGATGGCGGCGGAGACGTTGTCCGTGCCCGAGCTCGAGCAGCTGCGGACGATCTCCGACGAGCTGGGCGCCCGCGGCGGTTTCCGGAAGCTGTGTGAGGTGGTCGGCGCGACCCACCCCGGTCCGCATGGGTTGCTGCGATCGGAGCTGACGGGCACCGAATGCGTCTGGCACAGCCACGAGGTGCAGCGGCGCTACAAGCACTACCAGCGCGACAGCGAGGGCCGCACGACGGTCAGCACCCGCACCGAAACGGTCGCCGAGCACACCTCCGAGGCCGGATTCGCGCTGCATCACGACGGCCGGACGATCGGCGTGGACCACGGCGGACGGCGCCCCGACGGCGCCGAGAAGGTGGCCGACCGGTTCGAGCGGTCCGGAACGGGCACCGAGAACGGCTGGCGGGGGACGCTCGGCGCGCGGGCGCGAAGCGGTCGGGATGAGACGATCGGCTACCAGTACACCGAGTGGGTGCTGCGTCCCGGCACGCAGATGTATGTGCTCGGCGAGGTGCACGACGTGACCGGCTCGCTGGTCATCGCGCCGCCCGCGGACCGTAAGCACCCGTTCGTGCTCTCGACGCGTTCCGAGGAGCAGCTGACCGCGAGCGGCCGTACCCGCCAGCGCCGGATGGCCTGGAGCGGGGCCGCGCTGATCGTGCTCGGCCTCGTTCTGGTCGTGGCCGGCCTGGTCGGCTGACCGGCGCCGTCACTCCCCCCGCCAGACGGGTGCGCGCTTCTCGGCGAAGGCGGTGGCGCCCTCCCGGGCGTCGGCCGGCGACATCACCGGGTTCATGATCGTCTGCTGCCGCTCCCAGCGTTCCGCCGCGGGCCGGTCCGGGGCGCTCGTGATGATCTTCTTGGTCGTCCGCACGGCCAGCGGGCCGTTCGCGCCGATCCGCCGGGCCAGCTCCAGCGCCCCGCGAGGGTCTTGCCGGGCTCGGTGAGCCGATTGCCCACGCGTGTCTCCCTCGGCTCGTGATACTCCGGTGTACCCCGGACCGCGACAGGCCGCTCCCGTGCAACGTATACCTACGATCGGAATCGAAGCGATAGCCGAACGGGGGAGCTGAACGTGCACGAGGGGCAGGGCCGAGACGGCGAGGCGACGGAGACGGGGGGTCTGCCCGGCGAGGAGCCCGCCGGTGGCCCGTTGGACGGGGTGCTCGTCGCCGATTTCTCCCGGGTGCTCGCCGGGCCGTACACGACGATGCTGCTGGCCGATCTGGGCGCAACGGTGATCAAGGTCGAGTCCCCGCAGGGCGACGACACCCGTACCTGGCGGCCGCCGACCCGGGACGGCGTGGCCACCTACTACCTGTCGATCAATCGGAACAAGCGGTCGGTCGCGCTGGATCTGGCCGACCCGGCCGACCAGGACGTCGCGCACCGGCTGTCCGCGCGCGCCGATGTGATGGTCGAGAACTTCAAGCCCGGCGGGCTGGTCCGATTCGGGTTGGACTACGACGCCGTGCGGGCGCGGAACCCGAGCGTCGTGTACTGCTCGATCAGCGGGTTCGGCAGCAAGGACGGCGCCCGCCTGCCCGGTTACGACCTGCTGGTGCAGGCCACCTCAGGGCTGATGAGCCTCACCGGTGACGCCGACGGCGAGCCCTACCGGTCCGGGGTGGCGGTGTTCGACGTGGTGACCGGGCTGCACGCCGCGATCGCGACGCTGGCCGCGCTGCGCCACCGGGAGCGGACCGGAGTGGGGCAGCGGGTCGAGACGAACCTGCTGTCCGCGGCGCTGTCCAGCCTGGTCAACCAGACCTCGGCGGTCGTCGCGGGCGGGGTGGTGCCGCACCGGATGGGTAACGAGCACCCGAGCGTGTTTCCCTACGAGCCGATGGCCACCGCCGATGGCGAGCTGATCGTCATCGCCGCCAACGACCGGCAGTTCCGCAGGCTGTGCGAGGCCGTCGGGGCCGCCGGCCTGCCCGACGATCCGCGGTTCGCCACGATGACCGAACGCATCGTCCACCGCGAGGAGATCCTCGGGGTGCTGGTGGAGAAGCTGGCGGCCCGCGGCGCCAAGGAGTGGTTCGACATCCTCACCGGCGTCGGAGTGCCCTGCGGTCCGATCAACACCGTCGCCGAGGGCGTCGCGCTCGCCGAGGACCTTGGCCTCGAACCGGTGGTGTACCCGAGCGATTCGGCCGCGGTGCCGACGGTGCGTAACCCGGTCGACTACTCGGTCACCCCACCGTCCTACCGGCGGTCCCCGCCGGGGCTGGGGGCGGACGGCGACGAGGTGCGCGCCTGGCTGCTCGCCGACGGACAATGACCGCGGACGGGGTATGGGCTGCCCCCAATGCGGCCCATACCCCGTCCCGCCGACCCCCGATCAGTTGTCCCCGAACGGGTTGGGCCCGCCGAACGGCGACCCACCCCTGAAGGACCCGCCACCGCTCGTCGTCGGCGCCTGGTCGGTCACGCTGCCGAGGGTGACCTCGACGATGCGGGTCGACCCGCCGCTGGTCACGGTCAGCGGGACCTGCTCGCCGGGCGCGTACGAACCGATGCGGGCGACGAGATCGGCGAAGTCCTTGACGTTCGTGTCGCCGACCTTCGTGACCACATCCTCCGCCTCGAGCCCGGCCGCGGCCGCCGGCGAGCCGTCCTGGACCTGGCCGATCGTCGCGCCGCCCACGGTGCTGGACGTCCGGACGGTCGGAGTGCTGCCCTGCACGCCCAGCACCGGCTTGGTGGCCTTGCCGGTGTCCAGGATCTCCTGGGACACCCGGCGGGCCTGGTCGACCGGGATGGCGAAGCCCAGCCCGATGCTGCCGGTGCTCCGGCTCGCCGTCGCGATCGCCGAGTTGACCCCGATGACCTGCCCGTCGAGGTTGACCAGCGGGCCGCCGGAGTTCCCCTGGTTGATCGGGGCGTCGGTCTGCAGACCGTTGTAGACGACGCCCGAGCCGTTCTGGCCCTGCACCGCCACCGTGCGGTTGAGCGCGCTGACGATACCGGTGGTGACCGTGCCGCTGAGGCCTTGCGGCGAACCGATCGCGACCACCTGCTGACCGACCTTGACGTCCTGGGAGCGGCCGAGGGTGGCCGGGGTGAGCCCGGAGACGCCGTTCATCTTGATCACCGCGAGGTCGTAGCTGGGTGAGGTGCCGACGACGGTCGCGGAGTGCTTGCTGCCGTCGGCGAGGGTCACCGTGATCGGCCCCTCGGCGCCGGCGACGACATGGTTGTTGGTGAGGACCGCGCCGTCGGCGGTGAGGATGACCCCGCTGCCCTCGCCGGTGCCCTGCGGCATCGTCACCACGATGTCGACCGTGCTCGGCAGGGCCTTGGCGGCCGCGGCCGCCACGGTCCCATCGGTTGTCGGGCTGGTCGTCCCGCTGGCCGGCGTGGCGCTCAGCACGACACCGCTGCCCCGGTCGTGGTCGAGGAGCGCGTACGCGCCGCCGAAGCCGGCGCCGCCGCCGACCAGGCCCGCGATGAGTGCGGCCGCGATGATGCCGACCATCGGCCTGCGCCTGCGCGGCGGGTCGGCGGGGAGAGTCGTGGTCTGCCGGCCGGGTTCGTTCCGGGCCGATCCCGGGAACCCGTAGGGCGGCTGAGGGGTACCCCAGGGCGCACCGTACGGGCCGGCGTCGTAGGGCTGTGACCCAGCCCAGCCGCCGGGCGGCTCGGCTGGCTTGTCCGCATCGTGCGCGGGGCCGCCGGTGGACGGCATCGAGGGCTGCCGGATACGGGGCTCGTCGGGCTCGCCCGTCCCGTCGGGCCGGCCCTGCCCCCGCTGCTCGTCGTTCATGTTTTCCACGATGAGCGCCCAAGCTGAGACGCCGCTGTGGAAAAGCTGGGAATTGGCGAGTTGCCTGCTCACCCGGCCTGTGAGTGCGTAACAGTGTTAGAACACTGTTACGCACTCACAGGGCTTGACGCTGTGTCCGAGCGGGCGGACGGCGGTGATCGGTTCGGCCAGCTCGAGGACCAGATTGGTCTGGGAGAACACCGCCACGGCGAGCCGGTCGTCCTCGGCCTTGATCGTGCCGCGCTCGTTGAGGTTGCGGCGGTGGTGCACTCCGGCGATCTGCGCGCGGGGAACGCGCAGATCGAAGAACGAGCCGTAGCGGATGCGCAGTTCGTCGGCGGAGACGACGTGGGGCCGGGTGACGCCGGCCGCGATGACCGCGAGCGCGATCAGGACCCGTAGGCGTCGATCACGAGAATCAGGATGCGCAGGGCCGTCGGTGCGGCGATCGCCCGCAGCAGAATCTCCACGGCCACCAGCTCCACGACCATTGCGAACAGGAACATCATCGTCATCGACGTCTGGGCGCGGGCGTACGACACGGCGGTGGCACCGGGCGGCACACCGTGGCGGCGCCCGATGATCCAGAGGACGAGGCTGACCATGCCCTTCAGCTCGAACCCATGATCCGGCGCACCGGTTCGGTCCGGCCCTCGGTTCGGTACATTCGCGACGCGGTCGCGGCCTCCAGGGCGAGCACCGCGACAGCAGTCGGAAGACCTCGGCCTGCGCGGCGGACAGCTCCTGCGACATCGCCGCCAGCCACTGACCGGTGTCGTCGAGGCTCGTGGCGATCATCGAAGCCAGCTCGTCGGGAATGTGCGCGGCGAGGTCACCGGCGAGCGCGGCGACGCGGGGATCGGTGGGGTCGGCGAGCTCGTCCAGCCGGGCGTGGAGGGCGTGTCCGCGGGCGAACGCCTCGGGCTCGGTGAAGGGGCGAAACAGCGCGGTGAATTCGGCCCGTGCGGCCGGAACGGCGCCGGTGTCGATCAGCACCAGCATCGCGCGGTCGAATTCGGCGAACGTCGAACCGCCGTCGGGCAGACCGCGCAGTACCGCCGCCATCCCGGGCGCCATCGTCGCGTGGGGATGTAGCTCCGCCTCCGCCGGCAGCGCCGCCAGCCGCTCCCGCCTGGCCCCGACCGCCTCCTGCTGCCTGATGTGCCTATAGTTCGGTAGCGAACGGGAGTAGCTCCCAACGTCGCGGTCGACATGCTGGCGGCTCCCGAGCCGCCCGGCCGCACGGCATCGGGTTACGACGCGTAGGCGGCGAGGATCTCCCGGTGCCGGTCGAGGAGCGCCGGGATCTCCTCCGGCTCGGCGCGGGCCATGCCGCATTCGGTGCAGATCCCCCATTCGCCGTCGGCCAGGTATTCGTCGACGAGCCGGACCTGCTCCTCGGTGGTGCCCGGCTCCTGCTCCCCGGGGTGGTAGGGAACCAGGGCGAAGAACAGTTCCGTCCCCTCGCGGCGGCGCAGCTCGCGCAGCGGCGCGAAGTAGGCCGGGTCCCGCTGGTACTGGGGGACGGTGAACGCGTACCAGCTGACCTGCCGACCGGCCGCCGCGTCCACCGAGTTGGCCATGCGCACCTGCAGGGCAAGGGATTCGGGCTCCGCGAAATGCCGGTGCTGGTAGTCGCCGTAGCACAGGTGCAGCCCGACCGGGACGTCGGACGGTACTCGGTCCACGCAGCGCGCCAGGCGCGCGATGATCTCGCCGAACTCCTGGCCCGGGGCCGTGACGAAGCCGCCCGCGAGAATCGCGAACTCCACGGCGACGTCCCACTGGACGGCGATCTCGTCGTGCGGCAGGGCCTCGAGCAGCCGGTCCAGGTCGGTGAACAGGGCCCGCTCGTAGGATGCCTCGACCCGGTTCTGGTCCTCCGGGACGAACCATGCGTTGATCGACGCGAGCGGGGTCGGGTACTGGACCTGGAAGCGCAGCCCTTCCGGGACGAGGCCTTCCTTCCGGAGCCGCTGGAAGGTCGCGTACGACTCCTGGTAGGCCTCGGCGTAGCCGAGGTTGGGCCAGTTCACCACAGCGGGGTCGACGCCCTCGGCCAGCCGGACCTTGGGCATCGCGTCGTAGCCCTCGGCGGGCTGGTCACCGGTTCCGGCATCCTCGATCCCCGGCGTCTGCCAGAACTTCTGGAGCTGGAAGAAGATCCACTGCTGGCGATCTCCGGTCTCGCCATCCGGTAGGGATCGCAGCCCGGCCGGTACCCGGGTAAGGATCTCGCGCATCACGGTCTCGGCGTCGCGAAGATTGACGCCGCCGTTCAGATGGACGGTGGTGGGCGGCATGGGCTCAGGGTGATCCCGTTCACAAGAAGTGACAACATCTCGATGGGGGATGCCCCGAATGGTCGTTCATAGGTCTATTCGTGTGAGAAGGCGACCGAGGTGTATAGCCATCTGTCGGTGTAGAGGGCTGAACGGAGTAGCTCCGTGCGGCCGCTTGGTGTTCCACGCCACGTGAACACGTTGCCCAACGCGTGCCCGACCCCGGCCGCCGAGCGCGGGTGGATCAGCACCGGTTCGCGGCGCGGTGCTCCTTCGACGACGTCGCGACCGTGGGCCTCACGCCATGTCCAGCCCGCGGCACACCGCGCGTTCGACGGGTGACGGGTCGGGGCGCTCCAGCTCGAGTTCGCCCACCGGCTCCAACGGCGGTTGGGCCATGAACTTCGGCTGGTGACCGCGGTGGCGCTGCGCCGCGTGCACCAGGAACGGGTGGTACAGGTACACATCGCCAGCCGCGCCGGTAGCCGTGGCGACGGGCCGGTTCGCCGTGGCCGGAACCGCCCGCCTGGCGAACTCGAAGAACTCGACGCTGTCGTCGCCTGAGGGCGCGAGCAGCGGCGGGATGTCGAGGTGGGAGCCGGCCCGGATGCGGGTCGGGGCGTCGTGCGGGCCGATGTCGGAGAACAGGAACAGCATGAGGAGGGCTCGGCCGCGGGAACGCAGGTTGAGCCGGTAGCCGGCGCCGTCGGGGAAGCTGCCCTCGACGTGCCAGCCATCGTCGCCCGGATCGTCGGGATGTGGGACCGGATCGGGAAGGTGCCGAGTCCGACGCGAGGCAGCCAGCGACCGGCGCCGACGAGTTGGTCGCAGGCGGCGTGCAGCCGCGGGTGTTCGCGGCGACGCGGAACGGCTCGTCGGCGACCGAGCGCGGGAAGGCGTCGGCGAGGTGCACGAAGCCTTCCTCGACGAACTGCTCCACCTGCGCGGATGTCAAACCTGCCACGCGAGCACCGTGCCTCGTCCGTGCGTGGGCTGTCCAAGGAATTGAGCGTGCCCGGCGAATGAGGGGCTCGATCGGGGAGCGCCGATCCAGGCGGATGCCTCGTTCTCGGCGGGCCGGGGGTGGCCTGCCGACAACGACGTACCGCGATGCGCGGCTGCGGACCGGCCCCGCGCGGCGGTGCCGCGCGAGGCGACACCTCGTTGTGTTACCCGACGGCGCCCGGGGATGTGCCCAGCGCGCTGCCGGGTCAGCAGTTGAGAACCGAGCCCGGGGCGATCTTGCGTGGTCCGGTCAGGCTCCGGGCTGCTGCGCCTGCTGTTCGTTGACCTTGCGGCGCACCTCGTCCATGTCGACGGCACGTACCTGCTCGATGAGGTCCTCGAGCGCGGGGGCGGGCAGTGCGCCAGGCTGCGAGTAGAGCACGACGCCGTCGCGCACGGCCATCAGCGTCGGGATCGACGAGATACCGAAGGCCTGGGCCAGGGCCGTCTCGGCCTCGGTGTCGACCTTGCCGAACGTGATGTCGGTGTGCTGCTCCGAGGCCTGCTCGAACACGGGCGCGAACTGGCGGCACGGGCCGCACCATCCCGCCCAGAAGTCGACGAACACCGTTCCGTCGGCTCCGACGACGTCGTTGAAGTTCTCCGTGGTCAGCTCGACCGTGGCCATGAGGCCACCTCCTTCTCGCGTGGGTACCTCCCTCCCAACAGTCCGTCCGCGCGATCTCTTCCATGAAATTCAACATGCGTTGACCGGGGTGGTCGGTGGGCCTATATTCAACGCTCGTTGAGGAAGAGAGGGGTGATCGAGGTGAGGGCACGGATCGCGCCCGTCCGATGGCGTATCGGGCTCGCGACGGGACTGGTCGGTGCATTGGTGGCCGTTGTGCTCGGCCTGCTGACCTTCGGGGTGCAGACCACCGTGGCGCCGCGCGGCGTACCGCTGGCCTTGGTGATACCGAGGGGAGACGCCGGGGCGGCGCTGGCGCCGATGGCCCAGCAGATCGGGACGCAGGGCGGCGACGCAGTGGAATGGCACGTCGTCGATGCGGTCACGGCCACCGAGCTGCTCGACGACGCCGAGGTCTACGGGATTCTGGAGATCGCGCCCACGAGCGAGGGCCTCGCGATCACGACGACGACCTCTGGGGCGGTCAACCCCTCGGGAACCCAGGTCGCCGAGCAGATGCTGGGCCGCGCCGGCGGGGCGATCGCGCAGGCCATCACCCAGCGGACGGGTGTCGCACCCGCCATCACCGCGACCACGGTGCATCCCGCTCCACCGGCCGCGCGGGCGCTGCCGCTGGTGGCCACCGCGTTGCTGTGGATCGGCGGACTGGCGGCCAACGCGGTGCTGCTGCTCAGGTTCGCGCGCGCCGGTCGAGGCTTGCCGGTCGGCGCGGCCATGGTCGGTGCCGCGACGATCGCCGTCGCCGGTCCCGCGGTCATTCTCGGCTTCGAGGCGCTGTGGGGTCTGGGGATCGACTGGACCTGGGGGCGCTGGGCTTCCTCGCCCTCGTCGCGGGCGGGTTCGGGCTCCTGCAGGCGGCGGTGCTGCGGCTGGCCGGGCTCCCGGGTATCGGCCTGCTTGCGCTGCTGTACCTGACCGCGCCCGCGGTGGTGGGCCAGGTGCCCGAGCTGCTGCACCCCTGCTACCGGGTGCTGCTGTGGTCGTGGACGCCGTTCCGGTTCGCCGCCGATGCATTGCGCAGCCTGCTGTTCTCCGCGGGCATGGCGCCCGCGGTGGCCGTCGGCGTCTGGGTCTTCGCGGGTCTCGCGGCGGCCGGGCTTGTGGTGCTGGCGTGGCCGTCGTGGCGCCGGGCCGACGGCGCGGCGGCCCTCGCCGACAACCAGGCGCCCGCACCGGTCGGCTAAAGCCGCAGGTCGCGCGCCCCTGTGAGTGTGTAACAGTGTTAGAACACTGTTACACACTCACAGGTCAGTATTCGTCGTCCGGGTAGACCCTGCCCTGTTCGGCGACGTCGGCCGGATCGGCCTCCAACGGCACCGAGCCCAGCTCCCCCTCATCGGCCGGTTCGTCCTCGGCGTCCGGTTCCACCGCCTGCTGCTGCTCGAGCACGTCCTCGTCTGGATCCTCGATGCCCATGACTGGCAGATAGCCCGATGGACGCGCCGTTACACGCGTTCGTCGGCGGAGCTCACGACGTGCTCGCCGCCGCGCGCGGCATGGGAGAGGATCGCCGCCGCCACCGGCTCCACGACGGTCGCGTTGAGCGCGTGGCCCATCCCGGGCACCCGCACCATCCGGGCGCCGCCGATCGCCCTGGCCAGATGACCGGAGTGCGGAGGCGGATTCACCGGGTCCTCCGGTGCCTCGATGACGAGCGTCGGCACATCGACCGTGGCGAGCTCGGCGCCGCGGTCGAGCCCACCGGGGTCGGCGTGGGCATGCGCCGATGGGCTGTCGTACCAGCCGGTGTGCTCGATGATCCGCTCCTCCAGCGCCCGGAACTCGGCGGGGTCGAACGGGGTGCCGGTGCCGTTGAGCAGCCGCCAGTGCTCGACCCGCCAGTCGATCTCCCGCTCGGCGTCGCGCGGGTCGTCCATCTCCTGCCACAGCCGCAGCAGGGCCGGATCGGGCCCGGGCAGGTCGGGAGCGGCGCCGGCGAGGCCGGCGTCGAGCGCGGACGTGCACAGCAAGGTGGCGGTCAGCAGCCGGTCGGGGTGGTCGAGCAGGAGCAGCTGAACGAGGATCCCGCCCATCGACATGCCGACGACGTGCGCGCGCTCGACGTCGAACGCGTCGAGGACGGCGATGGCGTCCTCGGCGAGGTCGGCCACGGAGTAGGGGTGCCGGTCGAAAGCCCACGCGGAGCGGCCGGTGTCGCGATGGTCGTAACGGATCACCGGGTGCTGTTCGGCCAGCCTCGAGACCAGCGCGTCGGGCCAGGCCAGCCCGGAGGCGTTGGCCCCCATGATCAGTAGCACCGGGTCGGGTGCGACGGCGTCCGCGGCGATCTCCGGGCCGATCTGTTCGGCCCACAGCCGGATCCCGGGCGTGACATCGACGAAGCGTTCCACCGGTACAGGGTGCCAACCGGCGTCGACGGCCCGCGCACCGGCACCGCAGGCGCCCGGCCCGCGAGATTCCCGCGGGCCGGGCGTGCGCGTCACTTCAGGGCGTTGAGCAGCGCCTCGCGCTGCCGTTCGCCCAGTCCCGCCGCGCGGCGGGAGGCGTCGATTCCGGTCTGCTCCAGCAGCGCGTTCACCTTCGCGGGGCCGTAGCCCGGGAGGCTCTTGAGCAGGTCGGCGACCTTCGTCTTGCCGACGATCGCGTCCGACTTTGCGCGGCTGAGCACCTCGGGGATGGTCTGGTCTCCGCGGGCGATCGCGTCGCGCAACTCCTTCCGCGCCGTACGGGCGGCCGCGGCCTTCTTGAGCGCCTCCTGGCGCTGTTCGGGAGTCAGCGTGGGCAGTGCCATCGTTCGTGCTCCTCTCTTCAGCGCTCACCCCATGCGGGTGGGTCCGCCGTCATCTTCACCCGCATAGCCTGGCAGAACCGCCTCGCCGCGCATCGAGACCCCTGCTCTCAGGGAGTGTCGGGGGCGCAGGAATCGGCGACCGGAACGGGACCGGCCGACGACGGTTGCGCGGGTGCCGAGGTCTGCGGAGCCAGGGGCGCCGATCGACCCGGGGTGTGGCCGGCCTTCGCCGACGTCGTCGGTGCCGAGGTGGCCAGCGGTCTGCCCTCGATCGCGGCGTTGACCACCGCGCGCATGTACTCGACGTCGGGTCTGGCGGTGTCGAACCGGCCGTCGGGCTCGTTCGGGTCCGACAGGCTCGGGTCGAACGCGACGCTCTGCAGGTTGATCTGGGCGTCGCCGGCCAGCGAGACCAGCTTGGGCAGCACGGCCTGCGGGATGTTGGTACGGATGTTCCGGGTGGCCGCCGCGGCGACGTCCTGGAAGTTCGTCAGCAGGTCGGCGGGGCTCTTCTGGTCGAGCACGGCCTGCAGCAGGCAGCGCTGCCGCCCCATCCGGTCGTAGTCGTCGGAGTTCCGCCGGGAACGGGCGAACCACAGCGCGGTCTCGCCGTCGAGTTCCTGGACCCCGGGCTGGATGTAGCCGTCGGGTTTGACGTGTCTGCCGTCGGGCAGCACCCCGCCGATGGGGAGCGGGGTGGGCCCGACGTTGATGGTCACGCCGCCGACCGCGTCGATGATCGCGGCGAAGCCGGCCATATCGACCTCGAGGTAGTAGTCCAGCGGCAGCCCGAGCATGTACGACACCGTCGAGCTCAGCAGGTTGATCCCGGGGTCGTCGGTGGGGACGGCGGGTGCCACGTCCGGGTTCGCGTGCGCGTAGGCGTAGACCGCGTTGAGCAGGTAGTCACCCGACAGCGGGGCGCGCGCGTCGTGGAAGCCCCGGGGGAACTCCTCGGCCATCGCCGACCCCGGCGGGAACTGGGCGCGCTGGATGTTGCGGGGCAGGCTGAACAGGATCGTCTTCGCGGTTCTGGTGTCGATGCTTGCGACCATCATCGTGTCGGTCCGGGTGCCTGCGCGGTCCGGTCCGGCGTCGCTGCCCAGCAGCAGGATGTTGAGCCGCGGTTTGTTGAGCGCCTCGGCCGCGGACGTGCCGCCCCGGCCGGGGAACAACGCGTTGAGCAGGTTGCGCTGGGAGTTCGCCACATTGGCGGCGAACGCGAACGGCGCCGCGACGATCAGGCACAGCAGGGCGACGACCGCGGTCCCGAGCACCTTGCGGCCGATGGTCAGGCGTGCCGGCCGGGCCAGCAGCCAAGTCCGGATGATCACCGCGATCCAGGCGAGCGCCACCGCGAGGCTGACCAGCACGACGGTGGCGAGGATCTTCGTCGAGAGCACCGTCTCCAACAGCCGCGCGCGGCCCATCGTCAGCCCCGTGACCACCAGTGCCGCGATGGCGAGCAGGAACGTACCGAGGATCAGGCCGCCGGTGCGGTAGCGACGCAGCAGCAGGTGGCCGGAGCCGGGTGCCACCGTGGCCGCTGCCGTCATGCCCAAGGCGGCACCGAGGCCGCGACGCCGCGGTGCCCGTCCACCCGTGGCAGGACGTTCCCGCCGCGCGGGAGGTGGCGGGACGCTGTGCGTCGGCCGGTCCGCGGGCGGGTCGCTCGTGATGGGTTCCGCGGCGGCGGTCTGTTCAGCCAGCTCGTCCCTCGGCCGGTGGGGCTTGGACCGCTCCCGCGCGACCGGCTGCGTGGGCTCCGCGTCGTCGTCTCGGCGGCCGGGGCCGGGCCGCGCGGGGTCGGGGCGTTGCCCGCGCGGCGGCGGCGCGGCGCGCGGGGGAGCCGTTGGCCGCCGGCCCAGGGCGCGGAGGTCGACGGTCTCCGCCAGCGGGTCGGCATCGCCGCGCCCGGCGGCGCGGTCCGCGGGGGGCGGGTTGCGGCCGGCTCCCGGATCGGCGCCGCGCCTGGCACCCCGCCGCGCGGGCCCGGGTCCGCGCGGGGGACCGTCCCCGTCGGCCAAGGACCGCGGCATCGTGGTCCGTCCGGCCGGGGGCGGCAGTCCGCGCGTCCCGGCGCCACGCCCGGTGGGCTGCTCCCGCTGCGGGCGCAGCGCGCGCTCGGGACGGACGGGGCGCGACTCCTCGCGTTCGGCACGCCGAGGCCAGGGCGGCGGGGTGGTGCGCGGAGGGAGGGGCGGCGGGGAGGCGAACATACGGGGGCGACGGTCCGGGTTTCGTGGGCTCTCGACGTCCACCGTGGTCACCCCCTGTCCTGTCCTGCACGCTACTCGGATGGCCGAGCAGGGACTCCCCAAACAAAGCCATGGCGTGGCCCGGCGACGAGATCGGCGGGAGCCTACTGGGAGTGACGGCAGCGGCTGCGGCTACCCGGGCGCGGGTGTCGACGGCACAGCGTCCTGGTCGTCGCGCTCGGTGGATGGTCGACTCCGACGGTGCCGCTCCGTGGGATGGATGACTCGGCGAGAACCCCGGGCGATATACGGTCGAGGGCAGGAGGTGACCGGATGGCTGACGCCGCCGACCCCAATGCATTGCTCGAAGCCCTGCGCGACCGGCTGCGCCGCGAGCGCAGGCTCTTGGTGGCCTTCTCCGGCGGGGCCGACTCCGCGCTGCTGGCCGTCGTCGCATCCGAGCAACTGGGCGTGGCCGCGGTCGCGGTGACCGCGGTGTCGCCGAGCCTGCCACAGACCGAGCGGCGGGCGGCGCGCGAGTTCGCCAGGACCCACGGGATCGCCCACGTCGAGGTGGCCACCGACGAGTTCGACCGCTCGGCCTACGTCGCCAATTCCGGTGACCGCTGCTTTCACTGCAAGAGTGCCCTGTTCGACGCGCTGGAACCGCTGGCCGAGCTGGCCGGCGCGGCGATCGCACTGGGTACGAACACCGACGACCTCGGTGATCACCGCCCCGGCCAGCACGCCGCGGCGGTGCGCGGCGTGATCGCCCCGATGGTCGACGTCGGGCTGACCAAGGCGGACGTCCGCGCGCTCAGCGCCCGGCTCGGCCTGGTCACCGCGGCGAAACCCGCCGCCGCCTGCCTGTCCTCCCGGGTCGCCTACGGCGACCCGGTCACCCCGGAGGTGCTTGTCCGCATCGAGGCGGCCGAGGCCGCGGTGCACACCATGGGGTTCCCCGTCTGCCGGGTGCGGGCGCACGCGCACGGGACGGTCGCGCGCCTGGAACTGCCCGCCGACGAGCTGCCGCGCGCCACCGAGCTGCGGGGCGACCTCGACCGGGCGATCCGCGGCGCCGGGTTCGAGTTCTGCGCGCTGGACCTCGAAGGCTTCCGCACCGGCCGGATGAACGTGCTGCTCGGGTTGCCGACCGTGGCCGGGACGTGAGCAACCAGGGTTTCGACGATCTCGGCTACGCGCGCCCCGACACCGATCGGGAGGCGCGACAGGGTCTGCCCGAAGTCGTCTACGGCCCCGGCAAGACGGTGGCCCAGATCGCCGGGGTGGTCACCAGCCTGCTGCAGGCCAACACCGGCCCGGTGCTGGCCACCCGGATCGAGCCCGAGGACGCCCGCGCGGCGCTCGCGGCGGTGCCCGACGGGGACTACGACGCGCCCGGCCGGCTACTGGTGTGGCGGCGCGCGGCACCGCGCGGCTACCGGCTCGCCGTGGTCTCCGCCGGCACCTCGGACGGACCGGTCGCCGCCGAGGCGGCCGCCGTCGCCGAGGCCGTGGGGTTGACCGTGCACCGGTTCACCGACGTGGGGGTGGCCGGGCTGCACCGGCTCCTCGCGGTCCGCGACGATCTGGTCACCGCGGACGCCGTGGTCTGCATCGCGGGCATGGAAGGCGCGCTGCCCAGCGTGGTGGGCGGCCTCGTCGGCTGCCCGGTGATCGCCGTGCCCACCTCGGTGGGTTACGGCGCGAACCTGCAGGGCGTCACGGCCCTGCTGGCCATGCTGTCCTCGTGTGCGGCGGGGATCACCGTGGTCAACATCGACTCCGGGTTCGCCGCCGCGATGGCCGCGCATCGGATCGCGAGCAGACGATGATCCTCTGGCTTGACCCGTTCAGCGGGATCTCGGGGGACATGCTGCTGGGTGCGCTGCTCGACCTCGGCGCCCCCATCGACGACGTGCGCGCCGCCGTCGCCGGTACCGGGCTGACCGGTTGGGAGCTCACCGCCGAGCCTGTCCGGCGCGGGGCGTTGCGGGCCATTCACGCCCGGGTCACGACGCACGACACCACCACCGAACGATCCGCCGCCGCGCTGCTGGAGCTGGCCGGACGGGCGCGCCCGGCACCGGTCGCCGACCTGGCGGTACGGGCGGTGCGGGCCATCGCCGAGGTGGAGGCGCGGCTGCACGACGTGCCCGTCGACCGGGTGCACCTGCACGAGATCGGCGGCGTCGACACCATCGTCGACATCGTCGGGGTCGCCGCCGCGCTGCATCTGCTCGCCGTCGACGCCGTGCACTGCGGGCCGCTGGCGCTCGGCAGCGGGACCGTGCAGACCCGGCACGGGACCCTGCCGCTGCCCGCCCCGGCGAGCGCGGCGCTGCTCACCGCGGCCCGCGCGCCGGTGACGTCGGCCGGGATCGCGGGCGAGACCGTCACCCCCACCGGAATCGCGCTCCTGCTCGCCGCGGGCGCCCAGTTCGGACCGATACCGGCGATGACGTTGCAGGCCAGCGGTTACGGCGCCGGAACGCGCGACGAGCCGAACCGGCCCAACGTGCTGCCCGCGCTGCTCGGCGAGACCGCGGCGAGCGCGTCGTTGATGGTCCTGATCGAGACCAACGTGGACGATGTCACCGGCGAGGTCCTCGGGCATCTGCTCGAACAGCTGCTCGACGCCGGCGCGGCCGACGCCTGGATCACGCCGATCGGGATGAAGAAGTCCCGGCCCGCGCATACCGTGCACGTCCTCGCCGCGCCCGAGCGCGCCGCGGACTGCGAGCGGATGGTGCTGCGCGAGACCGGCAGCCTCGGCCTGCGCCGCAGCCGGGTCGAGCGGCCCGCGCTGCCGCGCCGGACCACGACCGTGGACGTGGACGGGCATCCGGTGCGGGTCAAACACGGTCCGTGGGGCGCCAAGCCCGAGCACGACGACGTCGCCGCGGCGGCCGCCGCGCTCGGGCTCCCGCTGCGGGCCGTCACCCTGCGGGTGTTGCGGTCACTCCTCGACGACGATGTCGATCTTCGGGGGATCTGAGAGGGTCCGGGTCACGTAGCACACCCGCTTCGCGGATTCGATCAGCCTGGTCAGCTGGACGTCCCGCGGCGCGCGGATGCGCACGGCGATCCGGAAGGCGTCGAAGCGCGGCCCGTCGTAGTGCCCGGTGACGTCGACGGAAAGATCCTCGAGCTCGATGCCACGCTTGCCCGCGGTGTAGGCCAGCGCGATCGTGAAGCAGGACGCGATCGAGGCCAGTAGCAGCTCGGTGGGCTGCGGCCCGGTGCCGCTACCGCCCGGCACGGAGGCAGGCTCGTCGGAGACGATCTCGAAGCCGCCTGCGTCGACGAGGACGCGCAGCCCCCCGTCCCATCGCGCCTGCACGGTGCGCTCACTCATCTCGGGCTCACTCAGGTCCACAGATCCTCCTCGAACTGCTGCAACACTCGTGCAACGGGCCGGTGCATCGTGTGCAGTGTCACAAACTGTCACAAGCGTTCGGACCGAAGCACCTGGAGCTGTCGATGACCGTCGCACACGCACCGAGTCGGCTGACCACCTGCCGGGGTGAGTGCCGGGCGGCTGCACGCTATCCCGAGCACCACGATCTTCTGCTGTCCGTCGACACCGACATCGATGCACTGCTCGCCCTGATCGAGCTGGCCGTGACCTGGCACGAGTTGGACTACAGCGACTGTCCGGTGGTCGGCCCGGCCGACTGGGCGGGCTTCGCGGCGGCCCACGGCTGGACCTTCCCCGAGCGGGCCGAGCGTGCGTTCAGCCTGGCGCTCGACATCGTGGGGCGCCGGCTGGTGGGGCCGCCGCCGGAGCCGGCCGGGCCCGGGCTGGCGACCGTCATCGACCTGGTCCGCGGCTGAGCCGTGGCGACCTCGGTGCCAGCCGGCTTCCTCGACCTCCCGCCCCGCCCGGCCAAACCGCGGGCGGTGGGCCTGACCCACGTCCTCGACCCCGGCATCGGACGCATCGCCACCGCCGATGTGCTCGCCTCCGCCGCGGCGCATCTCGACATCTGGAAGGTCGGCTGGGGTACCGCCTACGTCGACACGGCGCTGCCCGCCAAGCTCGGCCTGCTCGCCGAACACGGCGTCGCGGCCTGTCTCGGCGGGACGCTGCTGGAGATCGCGTGGGCGCAGGGCCGTGCCGCGGAGTGCCTGGCGTGGGCGCGGGATACCGGGTTCTCGCACGTCGAGGTCTCCCGCGGGACGGTCACGATGCCGCCCACCGAGAAGCGCGCGCTCATCCGCGGGGCGGCCCGGACGTTCACGGTGCTGGCCGAGGTCGGCGCGAAGGCGCCGGGCGAGCAGCTGGCCGCCCGGCACTGGCCCGCCGAATGCCGCGCCGACCTCGACGCGGGTGCCTGGCTCGTCGTCACCGAAGGCCGGCAGAGCGGCACCGTCGGCACCTTCGACGCCGCGGGCCGGGTCCGGCCGGACGTTGTGGAGGCGGTGGCCGTCGCCGTCGGGGTGGAGCGGGTTCTGTTCGAGGCGCCCCGCGCGGCGCAGCAGGCCTGGTTCATCCGGCGGTTCGGGCCCGCGGTCAACCTCGGCAATGTGGCGCCGGGCGACGTGCTGTCGGCCGAGACGCTGCGGCTGGGGCTGCGGTCCGATACGGCGCTCGCGCCGCGCCGGGAGCTCGCCGGATCGGACACGGCGTGAGCGTGCCCGCCGGACCCAACCTCGTCCCGAACCGATACCGCGGGGTCTCGGTGACGACGGTGCCCGCGGGGGTCGCGCTGGAGGCGGCGGCGCTGCGGGCACATCTGCTCGGGCGCGACGCCTACCGGCGCACCCGGTTCGTCGTCGCCCGCTCCGGCGAGCGCACGGCGCTGCTGTACATCACCCGCGCGTCGGATACCGAGCTGTTCTCCCCGATCGTCGCGGTGGAGCTGCTCGCCGGGCCGCCGGACTGCGCGTTCGTGGTCGAGGACGAGGCCGATGTCGCGATTCCGTCCGTGCTCGCGGCCATCGCCCGCCGCCGGGCGCCCGACGCCCGCGCCGTCGCCGTGCAGGGCCGGTACGCCCACGTGAACGTCATCCTGGAACCGCAGCCGCTGGTGATCACCGTCCGTGAGGTCGTCCCGCCGCAGCCCGCGAAGCTGCTCGACCAGGCCCGCCGGGTCCTCGCGGTCACCGAGTCGCTGCGGCCGATCGAGCTGGTCGGCGAGCTGACGGAGCTCGCTGAGCTCGCAGGCCGGCATCCGGCCGAGCACTACCTGCTGCCGTGCCGCGGCTCCGGCGGCGAGATCCCGCGGGCTCGGGTGTCCTATCTCGACGAACATCCGCCGCGCGCCGCCTGGACGCTGCTGGGCTGCGCCCGGTCGCGGCAGATCCACCGCTGGTTCTACGGCGAGGACCCGCCCACGGTGGACTTCTGCCCGAAGCGTGCGGTCGAGGCGAGCGCGGGGCCGGTGCTCACCAAATGCTGCCTCCAGGAGGAACACGTCGAGTCGGGCCCTGGCTGGGCCAGCGTGCCGTGGGGGTCCTCGCTCGACCACATCCGCGAGGCGCTGGATCTGCTGGCGGCGCAGGAGCCATCGTGGGCACCCGGCTGAGCAGCTCGACGCTCTACGCCCATCTGTGGGGCACGCCCGAGCTGGCCGGCGTCTTCGACGAGCGCGCGATGCTGCAGTCCTGGCTGGACATCCTCGCCGCGCTCGCGAGGGCCCAGGCCGCGCTCGGCATCGTGCCCGGCGCCGCCGCCGAGGAGATCACGGCGGCGGCGAAGGTCGACGCGCTGGATCTCGACCACGTCGCGGAGCAGACCCGGCTCACCTCGCACTCCACCCTCGGCCTGATCCGCGGGCTGCTGAACGTGCTGCCCGCGGACGTCCGCGAGCACGTCTACGTCGGGGCTACCGTGCAGGACGTCACCGATACCTGGTTCGGGCTGGTCATGCGCGAGGTCGGTGGCATCGCGTGGCGAGACCTGCGTGCGCTCGAGGCGGCATTGCTCGATCTCGCGCGCCGCCACCGCACCACCGTGATGGCCGGGCGGACCCATGGCCAGCCGGGCGCCCCGATCACGTTCGGGCTCAAGGTCGCGTCCTGGGCCGACGAGGTGCGCCGGCATCTGCAGCGGTTGTGCGAGGGCCGCGACCGCTGGGTCGTCGGGCAGCTCGGCGGGGCGGTCGGGGCGCTGGCGTTCTTCGGGGCCGATGCCCTGGAGCTGCGGGCTCGCTTCTGCGCCGAGCTGGGGCTGGCCGACCCTGGGATCTCCTGGCTGACCGCGCGGGACCGGATCGCCGAGTTCGGCACGACGCTGGCGCTGATCTGCGGGACCCTGGCCCGGATCGGCACCGAGGTGTACGAGCTGGCCCGGCCCGAGATCGGGGAGCTGGCCGAACCCGCGTCGTCCGGCGCCGTCTCCAGCATCACGATGCCGCACAAGCGCAACCCCGAGGCCAGCGAGCACCTCGACACGCTGGCCAGGCTCGCCCGCTCCTCCGCCGCGGTGCTCGTGGAGGGCATGGTGGCCGGGCATGAGCGCGACGGGCGGGCGTGGAAGGCCGAATGGATCGCCCTGCCCGAGGTGTGCCAGCTGACCGGGGTGGCGCTGCGGATCGCACTCGGGCTCGTCGACGGGCTCGAGGTACGTCCCGAGGCCATGGCCGCCAACGTGACCCGGTTCGGGCCGGGGCTCGCCTCCGAGCGAGTGCTCGCGGGGCTGTCCGCGCGGATCGGCAAGCACCGGGCCCAGCAGGCGCTGCACGAACTGCTCCGCGAGGACGGCGCCGAGCTCGCTGCGGGCCTGGTGAACCGCGGCCTGGCCACCGCCGAGCAGGTACGGACCTGGGCGGGTGGGCCCGCTGTCGACGCCGCGGCCCAGATGGTGGACGCGGTGGCGGCGAGGGCCGCGACGGCACGCGCCGCCGAGCCCCGGGAGTGGCCGTGAACCGTCCCGCGGCGACCGCACGGCAGCCGGCGGGTGCGCCGTGGACGGCGCTGCCCCGGGTGCGGCTCGCGCTGCTCCCGACCCCGCTGATGCGGGCGGAGCGGCTGGAGGCGGCCCTGGGCTGCGGCCTGCTGCTGGTCAAGCGGGACGATCTCATCGGCTTCGGGATGGCCGGCAACAAGGCCCGTCCGCTGGAGTTCCTGCTCGGGGCTGCCCGCGCCCGCGGCGCCGAGGTGTTCGTCACCGGCGGCGGTCCCGGGTCCAACTTCTGTGCCGCGGCCGCCCAGGCGGCGCGGAGCGTGGGAATGGGCTGCGAACTGGTGATCTGGGGCGAGCCGGACTCGCCGAACCTGGCGCTCGCCGTCGCGGCCGGGGCGAGGCTGCGGCCGACCGGGGGGTCGCAGCGCGAGGCGGTCGACCGGCAGGTCGCCGCGCGGCTGGCCGAGCTCGGCCCGCGTGGTTTCGGTGTCCCGCGCGGGGGATCGACGCCGCTCGGCGCCGTCGGGTTCGCGGCCGCCGCGGCCGAGCTCGCCGCCCAGCTGGCGGCGCCTCCGTCGGTGATCGTGCTGCCCGTCGGGTCCGGGGGGAGCATCGCCGGACTGCTGGCCGGGCTCGCCGCGGTCGACCTCGAGGTGCCGGTGCTCGGCGTGTCGGTCAGCCGTCCGCCCGAGGAGATCGCCGCGCGGGTACACGCACTGGCCGCCGGCTGCGCCGCCCTGCTCGGGACCACGCCACCCCGGCCGGACGCATGCACGTTCGTCGACGCCCGCGGTTCCGGGTTCGGCATCGCGTCGGAGCTCGAGCGGGAGCGGGCCCGGCTGGCGCTGCACACCGAGGGTCTGCTGCTCGACGAGACCTACGGCGCGGAGGCCCTCTCCGTGGCGGTCGATCGGCTGGCCGACGGGGCGGGCGCCGTCGTGTGGTGGCATACGGGCGGGATCCTGCCGGCCGTCCGGACGATGATGAAGGGAACGGCATGACCCAGCCCGACACGACACCGCGACGCGTCCGGGAGGCGGGGTTCCCGCAGAACGGCCCCGCACCCGAGCTGATCGACTCCGGCTTCGCGCTGGAGAACGCCGATGCCGGCTTCCTGCACCACGGGCTCAACCTGGCCGACCTCGCGCACGTGCTGGACCTGCACCGCCGCGGCATCGTCCCCGACGAGGCCTGCCGCAAGCTGCTGGCGTTGCTGCTGGAGGTCACCGAGATCGCGGCGGAGGACTTCCCGTACGACCCGGTGCACGGCGAGCCGTACAACTCCCGCGAGCACTTCTTCGTCTCCCGGATCGGGGACGTCGCCGGCTGGCTGCACGCCGGGCGGCCGCGGCGGGAAGCGGCGCGGGTGGCGCTGCGCCTGCACCTGCGCCGCCAGCTCATCGGGCTGGTCGAGGAGACCGTCGTGTTCGCCCGCGACGTCGTCGATGCGGCCGAGACGCACGCGTCCACCCTGTTGCCCGACCAGACGTATCTGCAGAAGGCACAGCCCTCGACGTTCGGGCACTACCTGCTCTCGTTCGTCTACTCGGCGGTCCGCGACGCCGACCGGTTGCTCGACGAGCTCGACTGGGTCGACGCCAGCCCGGGCGGCGCGGGCTGTGTCAACGGCACCCGGCTGCTGTCCGACCGCGGGCCGATCGCGGCGGCGCTCGGCTTCCCCCGCGTCATCCCGCATACCCGTGACGCGATGTGGCAGGTCGACGGCCTGATCCATATCCTCGCGACCGCCGCGAGCCTGCTGTCCAACTTCTCGAAGCTCGCCGAGGATCTGGAGATCTTCTCCTCCTCGGAGTTCGACTTCGTCGATCTCGACGACGCCTACACCCGCTCCAGCGTCCTCATGCCGCAGAAGCGCAACCCGTATGCGCTGGCGATCGTGCGTGGGGCGTCCGGCGTGGTGATCGGGCGGCTCACCGGGTTCCTGGCGGTCATCAAGAGCCCGTCTGCCCGGAGCGACAACTTGATCTTCGCCTACGGCGAGGTTCCGCGGGCCCTGGACCTGAGCATGCGGATCACCCGATTGATCAGCGGTGTCATCCGGACGTTGCGGGTCAATCCCGACCGGATGCGCGAGGAGCTCGACCGCGGCTATACGCAGGCCACCGATCTCGCCGAGTACCTCGTGCAGCGCCTGGGCGTGGACTACCGGACCGCCTACGTCGTCGTCGGCAACACGGTGCGGGAGGCCAGTCGCGCCGGAGTCCCGGGTTCGCGGATCACCGGCGAGATGATCAACACCGCCGCGCTGGAACACACCGGACGGACGTGGGGCCTGGCAGACGCGGATCTGTCGGCCGTGCTCGATCCCGAACAGATCGTCGGGTCGCGGCGGGCCGAGGGCGGGGCGGCACCGGCCGCGTTCGCGGACATGACCCGCGGGCTGCGGGCCGAGCTGCGCGATCTCGCGACCGAGGCCGCCGCGCGGAGCGCGGAGTTCGATCGCGCCGAGGAGGCCCTTCTGGCGCGGGCGCGGGAGACGAGTCGCCGCGCGCGGTGATTGACACACCGTATTCGTTGAGTATCGTACATATTTATCTCAGATAGTGAACATCTTCGGCGGGAACGGCGGAAGGCGGTCCGACGTGCCGCGCAGGACAGTGGTGATCGGTGGGGGAGCGGCGGGGCTGGGTGCCGCGGGCGGGGTCAAGGCCGTCGATCCCGGCGCCGAGGTGGTCGTCTATACCCAGTTCGAGGACGTGGCCTACAGCCCGTGCGGCATTCCCTATGTGCACGGCGGCGAGATCGAGAGCTTCGAGAAGCTGTTCCTGGCCGGCAAGCAGGCCTATGTGGAGGCCGGGATCGACGTCCGCTACGAGGCCGAGGTGACCGCGGTCGACACCGCGGCCCGCACCGTCACGGTGGCGGGCGAGGGCACCGTCGGCTGGGACGGGCTGGTCCTCGCGACCGGCTTCGACTATGCCGACCCGGGGGTGCCCGGCGGCGCTCTCGGCGGGCTGTACTACGTGAAGAATATCCGCCGGGCCATGGAGTGGGACAAGGTTCTCGACACCGTCAAGAAGGCGGTGGTCGTCGAGGCCTCCCCGCTCGGTGCGGAGATGGTCACCGCGCTGGCGCACCGCGGCGTCGAGACCCACCTGATCGACCCCCACCCGTACGCGCTGGCCGCGGTGGCCGACCCGGACATCATGGCGCCGGTCGAGGAGTCCTGGCGCGAGCTGGGCGTGCACCTGCATTTCAACACCTCCCTGGAGGCCTTCCTCGGTGAGGCCGGGGGCACGGTCCGGGCGGTCCGGACGTCCGCGGGTGAGCTGCCGGCGGATCTGGTCGTCGTGGCCACGCACAAGACCCCGAACAACCGCCTCGCCGCGGCGGCCGGGCTGAAGCTGGGTTCCACCGGCGGGATCGTCGTCGACGATCACATGCAGACCTCGGCGCCGGAGGTGTGGGCGGCGGGGGATGTCACCGAGATCCCGCACGGGCTGACCGGGGTGCCGCTGCAGGGGCTGACCGGGTCGCACGCCTACGCCCAGGGCAAGGTGGCCGGGGTCAACGCCGGCGGCGGGGATCGGGCCTATCGGGCGGTGTATGTGCCGTGGGGCACCCCGGCGGGCAGGTGGGTCATCGGCGGCGCCTCGTTCGGCGAGGCCACGGCCACCGCGCTGGGCATCCCCTACGTGTTGGGGGTGGCCGAGGGGATCTCCCGGGCCCGCTACTACCCGGGGGTCAAGAAGGTGAAGGTCAAGCTGCTCGCCGAGCCGGACTCGCTGCGGCTGATCGGGGCGCAGCTGGTCGGCGGCGGCGAGGGGATCAAGGAACGGGCCGACTTCCTGGCGATGGCCGTGAAGTTCGGGATGACCTTCCACGACCTGTCGACGATGGAGAACGTCTACTCCCCGGCGATCGGTGCGCTCAACGAGCCCATCGTCGTCGCCGCGACCAATGGCCTCGCCGCCGCGCGGCAGGGGAAGTGATGTCGTCCTTCTTCCGCTGGCTTCGCAGCAACTCGGAGCATTACCTGCTCGTCGACGCCCACCGGCGACTGGCCACCCGCCAGGGCACGCCCGCGCCGCGGGCCCCGAGGGGTGCGAAGGAGATCTTTTGGCTGAAGGTATTCGCGCCGATCTATGCGCTGCTTCCGTGGCCCGTGCGTCACAAGATCATGAAGGCCATGCCGGGCAGCCACCGCAAGACGTGGGAACCGCCGCCTCCGCTCCGCGGGCCGGCGGTCTGATCCCTCGACCTCATCAACCCCAAACCAGAAGACAACCCCAACCCAGAAGGAGAACCTGTGGCGCAGATCGTCGGTGAACGGGCCAACGAGGGCGACGCGATCGTCGACTACGACGAAAAACTGTTCGAGGACATTCAGGCGAACCCGGGGGAGAAGGCCTACGTCTTCATGCACACCGTGCCCTACGAGGGTTCGGTCGGCCTGGTCAACATGCTCACCTGTACCCGGATCAACCGGAAGGGCTTCGACACCAGCCTGATCCTCTACGGGCCCGGGGTGCTGATGGCCTCGGCCACCCGCGGTTTCCCGACCGTGGGGGCCGAGGCCTTCCCCGGTGGCCTGGCCTACAACAACCAGCTCAAGACGTTCATGAAGGAGGGCGGCAAGGTCTACGCCTGCCGGTTCGCGATGGCGGCGCTGTATGGCATGCGGGAGACCGACCTGATCGAGGGCGTCATCCCGATGCATCCGCTCGACGTGCTGGACGCCACCCTCCAGGCCCGCCGCGAGGGTGCGCTGGTCATGCAGACCTGGACCGTCTGACCGGCCGAGCTCCCGCACCGGGGCCGGCGCTCGTCGGCCCCGGTGCGCGGGGTCAGGAACTCTCATTCGGGATCGGGGTGTCGTGAGCACACAAGTCCGTACGAGCACGCAGAAAGGCGTGGTCTGTCGCCTGGCCGATGGCGCGGCCGATCTGGCCACCCATCACGCGATCCGGCGGTCGGTTTTCGTTCTGGAACAGGGCGTGTTCGCGGAATCCGATCACGACAGCCGGGACGACCACGCGACGACGCTGCACGTCGTCGGATTCGTCGACGGCCTCCCTGGCGGGGTCGTCCGGCTTTTCCCGCTCGACCCGTCGAATCCCGCCGGCGAATGGCAGGGTGACCGGCTCGCCGTGCTGCCCGAGTTCCGCAGCAGCGGGCTTGGCCGCCCGCTGGTCCGGTTCGCCGTCGCGACCGCGGCGCGGCTCGGTGGCAGCCGGATGATCGCGCACGTGCAACCGGCCAACCGGACCTTCTTCCGGCGGCTGGGCTGGGTGCAGCGCGGTGCGCCGGAGCTCTATGTCGGCATTCCGCATCTGCCGATGGACATCGACCTGGTGGTCGCGGCCTCGTGACCGCTCAGCGGGTAGGTGGGGTCGGGCGGTTCAGCCGTCCGATGGCCACGAAGGTCGACCGCAGCTCGGCGGGCAGCGCCGCGGCGATCCGCTCGATGGCGGCCCGCCGCTCGGCCGGCGCCCCGAGCTGGCCGACGATCAGGTCGGAGCCGGTCGCCGTCGCGAGCCGTCCGGCCTCCTCGACGCGCCCCAGGGCACGCAGGGCCAGCGCCTCGTACTTGCGCGAGGAGTACCGGCGGGCCTCGACGAGCAGCGCCTCGGCCTGGTCGCGGTCCCACCGCGACTGCATCTCCAGCAGCCGCAGCACCGCGCGTGGCCGGAACGGCAGTGGTTGCTCCAGCAGCGGAACCGCGGACTCGACGGCCGCCGTGGCTGCCTCCTCTCGGCCCAGCAGCAGATCGCAGTCGGCGACGGCGAGCGCGGCGTGCAGCTCCTGCTCCAGCTCCAGCGCGCCGCCGCCGTGGCGGGCCAGCTCGAGGGCCTGCTCGGCGTGGTCCCGGGCGCGCTCGACCTGCCCGAGCTCCTGCCAGATCCACGAGGTCGTGGTCTCGATACCGGCCCGGTAGAAGCTGACCTTCTCGGCGTCGATCAGCCGCCGCGCGTTGTCCAGCGCGCGCAGCGCACCGGCGAAATCGCCCGAGTCGCCGCGGGCCAGCGCGGTGAAGAACAGCGTCTGCAGCAGCGGGCGGAACTCGCCGGTGCGCCGGCACAGCACCGCGGCGCGGGCCAGCACGGATCGCGCCTCGGCGAACCGGTCCAGGTGCTGCAGCAGGGCGCCGCGGTAGGCCAGCGCGAGCGCGGCGGTCGTTTCGCCGGGTTCGGCGGCAAGAACGCGGGCGTAGGCGGTCTCGGCGCGGGCGTACTCGCCGTCCCAGTGCCGGACCCGGCCCAGCAGCAGCATCGCGCTGGGCAACGCGCCCGGTGCCGCCGCCGCGGACTCCGCCAGCACGGTCGCCTGCTTGGCGAAATCGACCGCCTGCAGCGCGTCGCGCGCGTACAGCGCCGTCCAGCCGAGCTGCTCGAGCGCGTGCGCCTCGAGCTCGGAGTCGTTCACGTCGCGGGCCAGCGCGAGCGCCTCCTCGTGGTCGGCCCTGGCGTCCTCGTGCCGGCCCAGCTCGCTGCTGCTTCGGCCGCGCAGCAGCAGCAGATTCCCGGTCTGCGCGCTGTCGCCCGCGGTCCGGGCGGCGGCGATCGCCTGGGTCAGCAGGTCGACGGCCTCGGCGTTGGCGAAGGCCAGGCGCGCGGTATCCGCCGCCGCGGCGAACGCGCGCGCCGCGGCGGACCAGTCGCCGGCCGCGGCCAGGTGGCGGGCGGCGGCCTCGGGATGCGCTTCGAGCAGCCGGGCCGCGCGCCGGTGGCGGCTGATCCGAACCGGTTCCGGGGTGGCCTCGTAGGCGACCTGCCGGACGATGTCGTTGGGGAACCGGAAGCTGTCGCCGTGGGCGAGCAGGAACCCGGCCCGCATCGCTCGGCCCGCGCGGCGGGCGCATTCCTCGACATCGATCCCGCTCAGCTCGGCGACGGCGTCGAGGGAGAACGCCGCGCCGAGGATCGCTCCCTGGGTGAGGAAGGCGGCCGTGTCCTCGCCGGAGTGTGCGAGACGTTCCGCGACGGCCTCGTGCAGCGATACCGGAATCACCATGCCGGTGGCGGGTGCCGGATGGCGCAGCAGCTCGGTGACGAACAGCGGGGAGCCGCCGGTCCAGGAGTAGAGCTGTGCCGGGTCGTAGGGCACCCGGGCCCGGCCGACCATGGCGGCGACGTCGGTGGCGGACAGGGGGCCGAGGTCGATCGACGTCGCCGCGAGATCGCGCAGCGCGGCGGTCAGCGGTTCGTGGTCCGAGGTTCGTTCGGCGACGATCACCATGATCCGGCTGCTCGCCCAGTGGCTGGCCAGGTAGTGCAGGGCCTCGACCGTGGAGGGGCCGGCGTGCTGGGCGTCGTCGACGGTCAGCAGCACGGGTTGGCGAGCGCTCAGCCGAACGAAGAACCCGGCGAGGGCGTCGAGGGTCCGGCTGTGCTCAAGCGCGGGCCCGGCGCGCTCGTAGGTCACGGGGCCGGCGATGTCGGCGAGCTCGGGGACCAGCTGGGCGAGGGTGCCGAGGCGGAAGCCGACCAGCTCGCGGACCTCGGCCGGCCGAACCCGCTGGATGACCGAGCGTACCGCCTGGGCCAGCGGTTGCAGGTACAGCGACCGCTCGGCCTCGAAACAGGCCACGGAGGCCACCAGGGCCCCGGTGCGCTCCGGCTCGGCGGCGAACGCATGGACCAGCGCGGTCTTGCCGATGCCCGCCTCTCCGGTCACGAGCGCGAGCACAGCCGAGCCGGAGGCCGCGTTCGCCCAGAGCTCGTGCAGCCGCCGGTACTCCTCGGCGCGCCCGGTCAGCGACTCCGGTTCCGGCCGCGGGCTCGCCGCGGTCGGCCTCGTCCGGTGGCTCGGGTCCTCCGAGCGAAGCACGGACAGGTAGGCCGCCTGGGTGGTCGGCGACGGGTCGCTGCCGAGCTGCTCGGACATGGCGAGCTGCAGTTGGCGGTAGGCCAACAGCGCGGCGGCGGCCCGCCCCGCCCGCTGGTGACCGGACATGACGATCCGGCAGGCCTGTTCGTCGAGCGGATCGGCGCGCAGCGCGGCACCGGCGACCTCGACGGCCACGTCGGACTCCGCCAGCTCGAGGGCGGCCGTGCTCCAGCAGATGCGGGCCCGGCGCAGCCACCGCGCCGCCCGCAGCCGGATGTCCTGGATCCACCGATCGTCGCGTTCCCCGGCGAGCGCGACGTCGGAGCCGAGCAGTCTCGCGGCGTGCTCCGCGCTGGTGGCGGCGAGCGCGAAGCGACCGAGCCCGAGCTCGCGCTCGGCGGTCGCGACATGCTCGATGGCCTCGCCGAGATCGACGCTCAGCTCGTCGAGGACCAGGCGGTATCCGGTGACGCCGCCCTCGATGCGCTCCCGGCCCAGGGCGCGGCGCAGCCTGCTGATCAGGGCGGCGACGTTGCGGTCGGCGCGTTCGGGTGGGTCGTTCTCCCAGAGCGCGTCGATGAGGGCGGCGAGTGAGACGAACTCCCCGGCGCGTTCCGCGAGCACCGCGAGGGCCCGTCGCGCCTTCCCCACCGGCACGGGCGCCGAGAGATCGCCCTCGACCGTGAACGGGCCGAGCAGGCGCAATCGCAGGTGGCCCTGACTCACGCCCCGGGACTGTACGGGACCGGCGGAGGTGACGACGAAGGTGTCGTAAACTATAGTATGTGAACATGTCGGATGATGGAGTAAGTCGTCCTCCGCAGCCGTCGACGAGGTGCAGCGCTACGCCGACGACCTCGAATCGTTGCTGTCGATCTTCATATGAGGAGCCATCACGTGACCCCTGCGCTGATCCACCATGTCACGCTGTATCCGGACACCTACGTCGACTCGGTCGTGCAGCTCTCGGGCACCCGCGCGTTGCGTCAGGTCGAGGGCGTGGACTGGGCGGCGGCCGCGATGGCCACTCCCGGGAACCGCGACACCCTTGCGGCGGAGGGTTTCGATCTCGGCGAGCTGGCGGAGGCCGGTGCGAACGATCTGTTCATCGCGGTGCGGGCGAGGTCGGATGAGGTCGTCGGGGAAGCGCGGGCGGCCGGTGAGACGGCGATGTTCGCCGCCCGTGACAACGGTGGCCTCCGAGCGGAGCAGCCCGCCCGCAGCCTGGCCGAGGCGCTCGCGCGCCAGCCGGGCAGCAACGTGGCGATCGTCTCGGTCCCGGGCGACTACGCCGCGCTGGAAGCGCACAAGGCGCTGTCGGCCGGTCTGGACGTGCTGTTGTTCAGCGACAACGTACCGGTGGACGCCGAGATCGAGCTCAAGGACCGGGCCGCCGGGCTCGGCAGGCTCGTCATGGGGCCGGGCGCCGGCACCGCCATGCTCGGCGGAACGGCCCTGGGCTTTGCGAATGTCGTCACGCCCGGCCGGGTGGCGGTGGTCGCGGCCGCGGGCACCGGCGCGCAGGAGGCCGCGACCCTGGTGGACCGCTGGGGCTTCGGGGTGTCGCACATCATCGGGCTGGGCGGGCGCGATCTGTCCGGCGAGGTGGGCGGCCGGATGGCGCTCAGCGCGGTGCGCGCACTGGTCGCCGACGACGACACCGACGTCATCCTCCTGGTGTCCAAGCCACCGGCCGTCGAGGTGGCGCACGAGGTGGTCGCGGCCGCGGCGGGCAAGCCGCTCGTCGCCGCGCTGATCGGGATCCCCGCGGACGTCACCGATTTCACCGCGTCCGGCGTGGTGGCGACGCGCACGTTGGAGGCCGGGGCGCTCGCCGCGGTGCGGGCGATGGGCGGTGCGGCACCGGACCCGGCCGCGGGGCTCGCCGAGCGGGTTCGCGCATGTGCCGACCTTCCGGCCGAGCGGCGGCTCGTCCGCGGCCTGTTCTCCGGCGGGACCCTGTGTTACGAGTCGCTGGTGGTCCTGGCCGATGTGCTCGGGCCGGTGTACTCCAACACCCCGCTGAACAAGGAACTCGGCCTGCCCGCTCCCGGCGATGCGCACACCTGCCTCGACCTGGGGGAGGAGGAGTACACCAAGGGCCGTCCGCACCCGATGATCGATCCCCAGGCGCGGATCGAGCTGCTGCGGGAGCAGAGCACGGACCCGGCGGTGGCGGCGATCATCCTCGACGTGGTGCTCGGCCACGGCGCGCATCCGGATCCGGCGGCCGAGCTCGCCCCGGTCTGCGCCGAGATCAGGGCGGCCGGCGGCCCGCGGATCGTCGTGTACGTGCTGGGCACCGATCAGGACCCGCAGGGCTTCGCCCGCCAGCGCAGGGCCTTCGAGGAGGTCGGTTGCCTGGTCACGGAGACCGCGGCGCGGGCGTCCCTGGCCGCCGCGGCGCTCGCCCGGCGGGATCCGGCGATCGCGGGGCCGGCGCTGTGAGGGCCCTGGCGCTGGTCACGCATTCGACCCGGCCGCGCGGCGGGTTCGTGCACACGCTTGGCCTCGCCGAGGCATTGCACCGCAAGGGTGTCGACGTCCACCTCATCGCGCTCGGCGACCCGGACGCCGGGTTGCTCCGGCCGACGCAGGTCCCACACACCGTGCTGGCCGGGCCGTCGAAGGCCGGGACGACGCTGCAGGAGCGAGTCTTCGCCGCCATCGACGCCCTGGAGGCCGGGCTGGGCGGGCCGGCCGCCCGGTTCGACGTGCTGCACGCGCAGGACTGCATCGCCGCGCGGGCCGCCGCCCGGGTGCGCGACGCCGGCGCGCCGGTGTCCGTGGTGCGCACCGTCCACCACGTCGACGACTTCACCACCCAGGCCCTGATCGACTGCCAGCGCGCCGCGATCGCCGAACCGGACCACGTGTTCGTGGTCAGCGAGCAGTGGCGGGCGATCCTGCGCAACGAGTACGGCCGCGACGCCGCGGTCGTGCCCAACGGGGTCGACCCGGATCGGTTCCCGCCGCCGTCGCCGGGGTACCGGGCGGCGCTGCGCGCCCGCGTCCCGGCGGGCCGGTTCCTGTTCCTCGGCGTGGGCGGGGTGGAGCCGCGCAAGGGCACGGTGCACGCGTTTCGGGCGCTGGCGCGGTTGCGCCGCGAGCTGGGCCCCGTCGCGACGCTCGCGATCGTCGGCGGACACTCGTTCCAGGACTACACCGCCTACCGGGACGCCGCCCTCGCGTCGCTGCCCGGGCTCGGCCTCGTGCTCGGCGAGGACGTCGTGCTGCTGGGCACCGTGGACGAGGCCGAGCTGGCCGGCTGGTACCACACCGCGGACGCGCTGTGCTTCCCGTCGGTGAAGGAGGGCTGGGGCCTCGTCGTGCTGGAGGCGATGAGCACCGGGCTGCCGGTGATCGCCTCGGACCTGCCGGTGTTCGGCGAGTATCTCGTCGACGGCGAGAGCGCGCTGCTGCCCCGCGTCGGGGACGATTCCGCGCTCGCCGCCGCGATGCGGCGGCTGATCGCCGACCCGGACCTGCGGGAGCGGCTGGTGGCCGGCGGGCACGCGGTGCTGCCGCGCTATACGTGGGAGGCCAGCGCCGCCCGCCACCAGGAGCTCTACGCGTGGCTGCGGACCGGGACGCGGGTCTGATCCGGGCGTACCGGGGCCGGGCCCCGGTACGCCGCCGGTCAGTGGTCGTGCCCTGCGGGGCGGTTGGCGAGCTCGCGGGCGCGCAGTTCGATCTCGTCGGCGAAGACGGTGCCGTCCGCGGCGAGGACGTCCTCGAGCGCGCCGAGCCAATGCTGGTAGTAGTCCCAGCATTCGCCCTCGGGGTGGCTGGTCTCCCAGATGCGAATGCGATCGATCAGCGCGGCCTGGAACTGGGGCCAGGCGAACGCCCCGGAGCCGTGCAGCGTGACGACCATGCCGAAGGCGCGGCTCTGCCACGGTTCGGCGAAGAGCAGCTCGCCGTTGGCGCGCGGAGGAGCGGCGGGGCCGTCGATCGGGAGCGGGGCGGTCACTTCGCCGCTTCCGGTGCGCTGACCTTGGCGACGCCGACCATGGCGTCGCGGGTGATCAGGGGGACGAGCTGTTCCTCGGTGAGGTGTTCGGTGCCCGCCGGGCGTTCGGGCAGAACCATCCAGCGGACCTCGCTGCTGGAGTCGCGAACGATGATCTCGACGTCGTCGTCGAGAGGCAGGCCCATCTCGGCGAGGATGGTGCGCGGTTCGCGAACCACCCGGGCCCGGTAGGCCGGGTCCTTGTACCAGGACGGGGGCAGGCCCAGCACCGGCCACGGATAGCACGAGCACAGCGAGCACACGACGACGTTGTGGGTCTTCGCGGTGTTCTCCACGACGACGATGTGCTCGCCCTGGGGCCCGGAGAACCCGAACTCCTTGATGGCGGTGGTGCCCTCGGCGAGCAGCCGCTGCTTGTAGGCGGGGTCGGTCCAGGCCCTGGCGACGACCTTGGCTCCGTTGAGCGGGCCGACCTGGGTCTCATAGGTGGTGATGAATTTGTCCATCACCGTGGGGTCGACCAGACCCCGCTCGGTGAGCAGTTGTTCGAGTGCCTCGGTGCGCAGCGCGGCGGGCAGGCGTGTCGACGGGGTGGTCATCAGAGTTGCGCCAGGAGACCGCCCACTTCAGCGGACGGAGGACCGGCGCTCCCTCCCTTCGCGAAACTGTCGGTAGGACATGGGACGGTGCGGGCGTGCGGTTCCGGAGGTACCCCACCCCGGAGCAGGAGGCCGGCCTGCTCGGGCACTGCGGGCACGCCCGGTTCGTGTGGAACCTCGCGGTCGAACAGCTGGGCTATCGGGTCCGTGGGCAGCGGGTACCGGGGTATGTCGAGCAGGCCCGGCAGCTCACCGAGGCGCGCGCCGCGGTCGGCTGGTTGGGCGAGGGGTCGCAGACCGTGCAGCAGCAGGCGCTGCGGGACTTCGCCCAGGCGGTGCGGAACTGGCAGAACGACACCCACGGCCGCCCGACCTGGCGGCGCAAGGGCCGCCGTGAGGGCTTCCGCATCGTCGGGCCGGCCGCCGGCCGGGTGGAGCAGCTGGGCCGCCGCTGGGCGCGGGTGTGGGTGCCCAAGGTGGGCTGGGTGAAGCTTCGCCGCACCCTGGCCCGGGCCCGCCGCGGCTCCCGCCGGCGGGCCCGGCTCAAGG
>NZ_AUII01000033.1 GCF_000423625.1 Pseudonocardia asaccharolytica DSM 44247 = NBRC 16224 | reverse complement strand
ACAACCTGTCCAGCCACACCAGCTTCAAGGTCCGCCAGTGGCTGGCGCGGCATCCGCGCGTCCGGCAGGTGTTCATCCCGGTCCGCGCCTGCTGGCTCAACCTGCAGGAAGGCTGGTGGCGGCTGCTGCGCCGCGCCGCGTTCGCCGGCCAGACCTTCGCCGACGCCCACGAGATCGCCGCTGCCGTCACGCTGGCCACCGCCCAGCTCAACGCCCGCGCCACACCCTGGGTGTGGGGACGGCTGCCACCGCCCCACCGCACACTCCGCCGTAAGTTCATCTACCTGCTTTGAGGAACGCAGCACTAAGGAGCGCGACCGATGACCACACCCATCCCCACCCGGTCCCGCCCGCAGGGCGGTCCGCCGCTCGCCCCGCTCGCTGGTCTCGCGCTGGCCCTGCTGGTCGCTGGTCTCGCGCTCAGCGCCGCCCTCGGCGGGACGATCCCCTCTCCGTTCGCCGAGCCCGCGACGATCACCGGCTTCTTCGTGAGCGAGCCGGACGCCGTGCGCGTCGGAGCGTTCTTCCTGTTCGGTTCGGCGGTCCCGCTGGCCCTGTTCGCGGCGACCGCCAGCTCCCGGTTGCGGACGCTCGGCGTCACCGCGCCCGGTGCCACGATCGCGCTGGCCGGCGGGGTGCTCAGCGCGGCGATGCTGACCCTCTCCGCGCTGCTGGCCTGGGTGCTCGCCCGCCCGGCGGTGCGCGGCGAGGCGCCGGTCGTTCGTGCCCTGCACGACCTGTCCTTCCTCACCGGCGGGGTCGCCCACGTGGTGTTCCTCGGGCTGCTCATCGCCGGGATTGCGGTCCCGGGTCTGCTGTTGGGCCTGTTGCCGCGCCCGGTCGCGATCGCCGGGCTGGCCATCGCGGCCGTCGCCGAGATCGCCACCGTGTCCCTGCTCCTGGACGGGGCCGGGTTCCTGCTGCCGGTCGCCCGCCTCTCGGGCCTGATCTGGCTGGTCGTGGCCGGGTTCCTGCTGCCCCGACGCCGGCCGCGTCGGACGCCCGAGCCCGCGCCCGTGGCCGAGCCGTCGGCCTGATTCGAGACGGCCGTGATGGATCAGCCGACGAGCGTCGCGGCGGCACCGGTGGGCAGTCCGTCGCGCTGGGCCGCGCTGGTGTTCCGCTCGATCCCGCCGATATCACCGCCGTCGTGGCCGCCGCGCTCACCACCGAGGGCCACCGCGGGGCGGTGCACCGGCTGTCGGGCCCGCAGGTGCGCACACCCGCGCAGGAGCTCGCGGAGCTGGCCCGCCTGCTGGGCCGGCGGCTGCGCGCGGTCGAACCCCCACCCGACCAGGTTTGCGCCGCCATGATCCGGTTCGGCATGCCGGCCGAGGTGCTCGACGCGGTCCTCGCCCGCACCCGCGACTCCGACGAGGGCACCGAGGTGTTGCCCACCGTCGCCGAGGTGCTCGGCCGCCCGCCCGCCCGCCACGGTCACCCAATGGACCACCCGCCACGTCGACCGATTCACCGATTGAAGAAGGGAAAAGACCATGACCAGCACCGTCGAAGAGATCCACGAGCTGGGCAGGCGCTGGGCCGAGGCCGAGCAGCGCGGCGACACCCCGTCCCTCGACGCCATGACCACCGACGACTTCACCCTCGTCGGCCCGCTGGGCTTCGTGCTCGACCGGGGCCAGTGGCTGCAGCGCTACCGCGGTGGCGAGCTGGTGACTCGTTCCCTGGTCTGGAACGAGGTCGAGGTGCGCGACTACGGCGACGCCGCGGTCGCCGTCGGCCGCCACACCCAGCAGGCCAGCTACCAGGGCAACCCGGTCGACGGCCAGTTCCGCGCCACCCATGTCGCGGTCCGTCGCGACGGCCGGTGGCTGCTCGCCGGCATTCACCTCAGCCCGATCGGCGGCCCGCCGCCGTTCGCTCGCCCACCGTCGAGCTGACCCTCCGAGAAAGGAACCCGATCATGGCCCAGGACCAGCCGGCTGAGCAGGTTCGGGCCGACGGTGACGCCCCACAGCGCGAACGCCGCGAGTTCCAGGAGGAAGGCCAGCGCGTCGTTGGCTGTCTTGACCGCATCCACCGGCACCCACCTCTCCAGCCGTGCGCCCGACCCAGCCGACCGTATGGCAACGTGAGGCCAGGTGGCGAATGGAAGGGGGTCCATCGATGGCGATCTTCATCCGAGACGACGTCAAGATTCACTACGAGGAGTACGGGTCCGGGTTCCCGGTGCTGCTCATCGCGCCGGGCGGGATGCGCTCGGCGATCGAGTTCTGGGACCGCGCGCCGTGGAACCCGATCGCGCAGCTCTCCGGCAGCTACCGGGTGATCGCGATGGACCAGCGCAACGCCGGGGCGTCGACGGGGCCCGTGAGCGGTTCCGACGGCTGGGACACCTACACCGCCGACCAGCTCGCCCTGCTCGACCACCTCGGCGTCGACCGCTTCCACGTGCTCGGCATGTGTATCGGCGGTTCCTACGTCGTCAACCTGTTGCACGAGGTGCCCGCGCGAGTCGCTGCGGCGGTAGCGCTGCAGCCGATCGGTCTCGAGGGCAACCGCGAGGCGTTCCACGAGATGTTCGATGCGTGGGCCGCCGAGCTGCGCGACGCGCATCCCGAGACCACCGACGACGACTGGACCGGGTTCCGCGAAGGCATGTACGGCGGCAGCGACGTGCTCTTCAGCGTCCCGCTGTCCGAGGTCGCCGCGTTCGTGACACCGATCCTGGTGCTGATGGGCGACGACCGGTTCCACCCGCAGAGCGCCTCGCGCGCGCTCGCCTCGGCCGCCCCCAACGGCGAGCTCGTCGAACGCTGGAAGGACCCGGCCGACCGGCCCGCCGCTCGGTCGGCCGTCGAGGACTTCCTGGCCAAGTGACTTCCTGGCCAAGTACATCCCCTGATCCGTTTGCTTCCTGTTGAAGCGGCCGGATCGGGGTCAGCATCACCCGGGTTGCCGACTCTCGACCGGCTCGAGGATCCTGGCCTGCGGCGTCCCGGCGAGCGCCGGGGCGTTCTCGCGCGATGACCAGACGTTCGCCTGCAGAAAGTCGAGGAACGCCTCTGCCTCCGGCACGGTGTCGAAATCGAGGTCGATGACGACGTAGTGGGGATCACCGACCGGGCGTTGCACGTGGTGCCGGCGCACACCGGACCGCTCGCGTGCCTCGCCGAAGCGGTCGAAGGCCGCCTTCCAGGTCGGGAAGTCGGTGATCGCGTGTTCGATGTGCAAGGTGGGCATGATCTCGCCTCCGGTGGATGGGTGCGCCGACCCTATGGACCGTCGGCCGGGGTGGATATCCCCGATACCTGGGGGTTCCCGGCGTACCCTCCCGGCCGTGGCCAGCTCGGCGCACGCACGGTCGAGGGAGCGGATCGTCCGCATCTGCGGCCGAGCCCGCGACGCGCGCAGCCTGCGGATGGAACTGCTCGACGAGATCGGCCGCGTCGTCGGATTCGATGCATACGCCTGGCTGTTGACCGATCCGGAGACCTCGGTCGGTTCGTCGCCGTTGGCGGACGTCCCCTGCCTGCCGGAGTTGCCGCGACTGATCCGGCTCAAATACCTCACCGAGGTGAACCGGTGGACGACGCTGACTGCGCCCGTTGCGTTGCTCACCGACGCGACCGGCGGAGATCTCGCACGAAGCCTGGTGTGGCGAGCGGTGCTCAGCCACCACGACATCGGAGATGTCGCATCCTCGGTCTACCGGGACAGGTTCGGCTGCTGGGGGTTCCTCGATCTGTGGAGGGTGGCTGACTCCTTCACCGCGAGCGAGGCCGCCTTTCTGGCGGACATCGCCGCGCCGGTGACGGCCGCCCTCCGCCGCGCCCAGGCGAGCACCTTTGTTGCGGTGTGCGAGCACGGCCCGCGCGGTCCCGTCGTGTTGCTGCTGTCGCACGAGCTCGACGTTCGCGGACAGACCCCGCTGACCCAGGACTACCTGCGGCTTCTCGTCCCTCCGGACGAGGGTCGCTCGCCCGTGCCGGCGGGTGTCTACAACGTCGCGGCGCAGTTGCTGGCCAACGAGGCCGGTGTCGATGCGAACCCGCCCGCGGCGCGTGTGCACCTGTCCGGTGGGCTGTGGCTGACGCTGCGGGCGGCCCGGCTCGGCGACGCCGGCCCACCGCACGAGCGCAACGTCGCCGTCAGCATCGAGGACACCTCGCCGATGGACCGGGCGGCGCTGTTCGCCAGGGCATTCGGGCTGAGCACACGGGAGGATGAGCTGCTGGGCCACCTCGCGGAGGGCAGCGATACCCGCGAGATCGCGCACCGGATGTTTCTGTCGCACCACACGGTGCAGGACCATGTCAAGTCGATCTTCGCTAAGACCGGGGTGAACAGCCGCCGCGCGCTGCTGTCCCGTGCGCTCGGCACCTGAAGCCCGCCGCCTCCATCCGTCGAATACACCCCCGATCCGTAGGCCTCACGCGCGCGACGCGGGCAGCTTGTCGATCAGCGGCCGGAGCAGTTCCGCCAGTGCTCGCGGGTGCGTCGCCTGGGGCACGTGTGCACCGGGCGTCTCGATGAACGAGGCACCGAGCTGCCCCGCGAGCCACTGCGACGCCTCGTACATCCAGTGATGGGTTGCGGTGGGCTCGCGGTTGTCGACGCCCGCGGCCACGACACAGGGGAGCCGCACCTGGCCGAGCTGTTCCGACGTCGGAATGTAGGCGAAGATGCCCTCCAACTCAATGCCGAAGAAGACTTCGGCATTGCCGAGCATGCGGGCCCGCATCTCGGGGTCGAACGCCTCATACGCCTCATCGCCGGCCGCCCAGCGGACGAAGCGCTCCATCGCAAGCGCCGGACCGCCCTCGGCCGTGCCCTCGCTGACGAGGGTCTGAAGGGACGACGTCACGGCCTCTGGGTCCGACGTGATCGCGGCGTACGGGGGCTCGTGGAAGATCGCGGCGCGCAGCACGTCCGGATGGCGCAGCACGAGGCTGGTCAGGATGATCGCGCCCTGGCTGTTCCCGTACGCGACCGCCGGCGCGAGCCCGAGCGCCTTGAGCAGCTCGGCGGCGTCGTCGGCCTGCTCATCGATCGGCGCCGTGGCCCAGTTCTCGGGCCGGGGGCTGCGCGAGTTCGCCCGCCGGTCATAGGCGAGGATGGTGTAGTCGTTCGCGAGAGCGTCGGCGACCTCGGTCCAGTGCCCGGCGTCGCCGGTGGCGCCCGAGATGAACAGCACCGGGGGCCCCTCTCCCCGCAGTTCGTAGTACAGGGTGGTCCCGTTGACGGCGATCGAACTCATGTGAGCCTCCCTTTCGGCGCCGTCCCTGCTCCGTGGTGGCGAAGATGAGCCACGAGGATGACGCGCGTCGCCTCGACCGGCTAGAGCCGAACGGGCCGGATCTGCTCTCGCGCTCGCCGCTCGTGATCCGTTTTCTCCACGACACCGCCAGCCGGCTCGGACAGGATGGCGCCATGCTGACCTGGGATGACGTGGTGAAGATCGGGATGGCGCTGCCCGAGGTGGAGGAGTCGACGGCGTATCGGACGCCGGCGCTGCGGGTGCGCGGGAAGTCCTTCGCCCGGCTGCGTACCGAGGCCGAGGGTCTGCTGGTGCTGATGTGCCAGCTCGACGAGAAGGAGGCGATGCTGGCCTCGGGCGATCCGGCGTTCTCCACGACGCCGCACTACGACGGCTACGGAGCGATTCTCGTCGATCTGACGAAGATCGGCCGCGAGCAGCTCGTCGAGCTGCTCGAGGAGGCGTGGCGACTCAAGGCACCGGTCCGGCTGCGCAAGCAGTTCGACGCTGAACGGGCGTGATCCGCTACCCCGAGGGCTTGTGCCCGCGCTCCTGCAGCACCCAGGTATTGCCGTCGGGATCGGCGAAGTCGGCGAACGAGCCGTAGTCGCGGTGCTCCGGATCCGAACCCGGAACCCATCCGTCCGGAGTCATATGCCGGATCTCGGTGACGGCCACGCCGCGCTCGGTCAGCTCGGCGCGCGCGGTCTCGATATCGGTGACGACCAGGTGCAGGCCGCGGACCGAGCCGGGTTGGGCGTCGGTGATGCCCACCCCGATGGCGATCGAACATCCGGAACCGGGCGGCGTCAGCTGGACGACCCGGAAGTCATCGCCCGCCCGGTGATCGACGTCGAGCGCGAAGCCGACGTTCTCGGTGTAGAACGATTTCGCCCGATCAACGTCGGCGACGGGGAGCAGCACGAGCTCCAGCGTGAAGTTCATCCTCGAGCCTCCGTTTCGTCGGACGGCCCACCTCACGAGTGTGAGCCGGAGTCACGGTCGCCATCGAACCGGTCCCGCCCTCGTGGCGCATCCCTTCGGCGGTGTTCCGTGCACCAGGATCCTTCGGGCGGACGTCACCTGGTCAGCGGCCGGGCTCCTCGGACAGGATCCGATCGATGTGGGCAAGGAGAGCGGCGCGGTCGGATTCCGGCAGGGCTCGGGTCAGACGCGCATTGACCTCGACCACGGACGGTGCTGTTTCGGTGAGCGACGCTCGCCCCTTGGCGGTCAGTTCGAGCAGATAGCGCCGGCGATCGTGCTCGTCGCGGCGTCTGCGGATCAGACCGGCTCGGATCAGCCGGTTGACGACGTCGGATCCGGTGGAGGAGTCCAGCGCGACCAACGAACACAGCTTCTGCTGGTGAATCCCCGGACGCGCGGCGAGCGTGGCCAGCACGCCGAACTGGGGAGGGGTGAAGACGCCACCGAGCTCCTTCTCCCAAATGCTGTCGTGCAGTTGGTGCAGGCGCCGGATCATGAACCCGGGCATCGAATGAATGGAAATCTCGTCGTCGCCCATCGAAGGACCGTCACGGTGTCCATGCTGTCGACGCGTCGCCGGGTGCCATCGCCGAGGACTATATCCGTGGCCCGTGGCGTCACCCCCGCGACCGTCGATGGCCGCGGGGGTGACGCCGAAGGCCGAGCCGGTCACGCCGAGCGTCGTCCCTCGGCGGCGAGCATCGGGTCGTATCCGGGCTGCATGAGGATGTTGTGCAGTTGCCTTCTGCGTACTCCCATGTTGCCCCCATCGAAGATGGGCAGGACCAGCACGTCGCGCATGAGCCGCTCCAGCGTGGTCCGGTCCTTGGCGTAGCTGTTGACGCCAACGACCTGCATGGCGTCGTACACGCACTGAACCGCGGCCTCCGAGGCGAAAACCTTCGTCATGATCGCCAGTTCCTCCTCGGTTCCCTCGGTCTGGTCGAGGTGGTGGCAGGATTTCCAGGTGAGATAACGGGCGGCTTCGATTCGCGTCTTGATGTCAGCCAGGCTGTAGCCAACGACCTGGTGCGAAATGATCGGCTCGGATCCCAGGGCCCGCTCGGTCCGGGCGATCTGCATCGCTTCCGCGAAAGCGGCACGCGCGATTTCCACGGCGGCGGCCCCGATGAGCGCGGACGTTCAGCTGAACGCGCGCGTAATCGACTCCATCCCGGCCTTGCCGGGCGTACCGATCATATTGGCTGCCGGGACCCGCACATTCTTGAAACGCACCCTCGGCGAGACGATGCCGCGGCACCCCATCTTGTCGTAGACGTCGAGAACGGTGATCCCCGGGAGGTCACCGGGCACCATCACCACGGCGAGCGACTCGTCGCCGTCGCGCCGGGCGAAGGTCTGCATCCCGGCCGCAGGGTCCGCGGAGTCGAAGTTGGCGCCGCCGGCCTCGTCGGTGAAGGCGTAGACCGCGAGCAGGTCGCCCTCCTCGTCCTCGGCGAACGGCCGCAGGAAGCGTTCCTTCTGCTCCGGCGTCCCGTTGTGGATCACGTGCCACAGGCCCGCCCCGGAGGCGACGAGCAGCGTCGGGACGTTGAGGTCGTGCCGCGCCAGCTCCTCGGCGGCAATCGCTAGATCCACTGTAGATAGACCGAGCCCGCCGTACTCCTTCGGGATGAAGCCCTTGGTGAAACCGGCCTTCGCCATCTGGCGATAGGCCTCGCGGGTTTGCTGGAAGGAGTCCCACGGATCGGGCGTCCGGTCGCAGGCCTCGGCGACCGGGGCCAGCGCGGCCTCCAGATAGGCCAACAACACGTCGGGAACCGCGGGGGTGCCGTCGACGGACAGCCAGGCGATCGGGCGGCCGAGGGTGCGGGCGGTCTGCGCGACCGCCGTCGTCTTCCCCGATCCCGCGGTCGCGGTCACGCAGACGATCCGATGCCGGTCGAGCAGGGTGCCGACCAGTTCGTCGAGCCGATCTTGCACCACCAGCCGCCCTGGCGGTGGGGGGCCGGGCGGTGTGACCGTGCGCCGGACGATGTGGCGTGTCCTCCGGGATTCAACGGGGGGACACGGGGTGACGACCTGGCTCATTCGGTTCTCCACGGTGTTCGGTGTGCGACCTGAGCCACCACGACCACGCTTGCGATGAGGCTCGACGGAGTAATACCGTACGTACACGTACGATGTGCGGACGGTCAACCAACCGCCAGAGCGAACTCCCCGGATCCGCCACCGCGGATCCGTCACTCTCGGTAAGGAGCCACTCCCGATGAGCGCGACCACCTCCTCGCCGGTCACCTTGCAGACGCTCGACGTGCCAGGGCAGCCCACCCCCACCCCAGAGCTGGAGGACCTCTACCGCGGCTTCGAGCGGGAGCTGCTGATCCCGCTGTGGACCGAGATCGGCGACCTGATGCCGGCCGACCCGCGGCCGACGGCCACCGGGCATCGCTGGCGGTGGGCGGCGCTGGTCGAGCTGGCCCGGCGCTCCGGGGAGCTCGTGCCGGTCGGCCGCGGTGGCGAGCGTCGCGCGATCGCGCTCGCCAACCCCGGCCTGGGCGGGCGACCGTTCGCCACGCCGACGCTGTGGGCCGCGATCCAGTACCTCAACCCGCGCGAGGACGCGCCGGTGCACCGCCACACCCAGCACGCGTTCCGGTTCGTCGTCGAGGGCGAGGGCGTGTGGACCGTCGTCGACGACGACCCGGTCGCGATGCGCCGCGGCGACTTCCTGCTCACCCCCGGCTGGTGCTTCCACGGCCACCACAACCAGGCCGACACCCCGATGGCCTGGCTCGACGGGCTGGACATCCCGTTCGCCCACTACACCGGCTCGACGTTCTTCGAGTTCGGTCCCGACGAGATTGCCGACCGCTCGTCCCCGGCCCGCTCACGGTCGGAGCGGCTGTGGAGCCACCCCGGGCTGCGCCCGGTCGCCCAGCCCGAACCGCGTCCCAGCTCGCCGATCGCCGCCTACCGGTGGGAACACACCGACGCCGCGCTCGCCGACCAGCTCGCGCTGGAGGAGGAAGGCCACCCCGGCGTGGTCGAGCCCGGCCACGCCGCCGTCCGCTTCACCAACCCGACCACCGGCGGGGACGTCATGCCCACCATCCGCGCCGAGATGCACCGCCTGCGCCCCGGCGCGCGCACCACCACCCGCCGGGAGGTCGGCTCGGCGGTCTGGCAGGTCTTCGACGGGCGTGGGCGGGTCCAGGTCGGCGAGCGGGAGTGGCCGGTCGAGCGGGGCGACCTCGTCGCCGTGCCGTCCTGGGCCCCGCTGACGCTGACCGCCGACACCGGCCTCGACCTGTTCCGTTTCAGTGACACCCCGATCTTCGAACGGCTGCACGCCGACCGCGTGCGGCTGGAGGGAGCCTCCACATGAGACTGACGACCCTGCGCACGGCCGACGGGACCCGCGCCGCCCGCGTCGAGGGCGATGTCGCCGTCGAGCTCGACGCCCCCGACCTCGGGGCGCTGCTGGCGACAGACGGCTGGCGCGAGCGGGCCGCCGCCGACGGCGGCGCCCGGCACGACCTGGCCGCCGCCGACCTCGCCCCCCTCGTGCCGCGGCCCGGCAAGATCGTGTGCGTCGGCCTCAACTACCGCAGCCACATCCTGGAGATGGGCCGCGAGCTCCCGCAGCACCCGACGCTGTTCGCGAAGTTCCCCGAGGCCCTCGTCGGCCCGGCCGACCCGATCGTTCTCGACCCCGCCTCGCAGGCCGTCGACTGGGAGGCCGAGCTCGCGGTGGTGGTCGGAACGCGGGTGCGCCGCGCCGACGACGCCGCCGCACAAGCCGCGATCGCCGGGTTCTCGGTGCTCAACGACGTCACCATGCGGGACTGGCAGTACCGCAGTCCGCAGTGGCTGCAGGGCAAGACCTTCGAGGCCACCACGCCGTTCGGTCCGGTGCTCGTGACCCCCGACGAGCTGCCCGGCGGGGTGCGACCCCGGCTGGCGATCAGCGCGGCGGTCGACGGTGAGACGGTGCAGCAGGCCGACACCGGCGACCTGGTCTTCGACCCCGTCGCCCTGGTCCGCTACGTGTCGGCGATCGTCACGCTGAACCCGGGCGACGTCATCGCCACCGGCACCCCCGGCGGCGTCGGGCACGCCCGCAAGCCCCCGCGCTACCTGACCGACGGCTCCGTGCTGGTCACCGAGATCGAGGGCATCGGACGGCTGGAGAACCTCGCCCGGTCGGCGGCGGCGGTTCCGGCATGACCGTCGCCACCGGGACCACCCGGACCACCGGGTGGGTCGCCGAGGGGACGGCGCTGCTGCTCGGTGGACTCGGCGGTCTGAGCGACGGCGGCCTCGACGCGGCGACCGCGCTGCCCGGCTGGACCCGCCGCCACCTGCTGGCCCACGTCGCGTCGAACGCGGAGGCGATCGGACGGCTGGTGAGCTGGGCCCGGACCGGGCGGGAGACCCCGATGTACGCCTCGTCCGCCCAGCGCGCCGCGGACATCGAGGCCGGTGCCCGCCGCCCCGCCGCCGACCTGTGCGCCTGGGTGCGGCGCTCGGCCGACGAGCTCGCCGAGGCGTTCTCGGCCCTGCCCGAACCCGCCTGGCAGGCCCAGGTCGTCACGGCGCAGGGCCGCACGGTCCCGGCGGCCGAACTGCCCTGGATGCGCGCCCGCGAGGTCTGCGTGCACGCCGTCGACCTGGGCACCGGGATCGGTTTCGCGGACCTTCCCGACGGGTTCTGCGCCGCGCTGGTCGAGGACATCGCCGCGCGGCGCAGTACCGCCGGGGACGGCCCGGCGCTCACCGTCGCGGCCACCGGCAGCGACGCCACGTGGACGATCGACGGGGCCGGTGAGCCACGATCCGTCGCGCTGCCCGTCGCCGAGCTCGCCGCCTGGCTGGCGGGGCGTCCCGCACGGGCGGGCCTGCCCGAGCTACCCCCATGGCTCTAGCCGTCCCGGCCGTGGGGATCGTGTAGGACGATCGCGTCGCAGGTGGAGGTCTCGATGTCCCTCTCGTCAGCCACAGCCTCGCCTGCTCCCGCGGAGCCGCTTCGGCAGTACGGCCGGCTGCGAACCGCCGATGTGGCCGTGGCGCAGAAGGTCGTCGCCGAGGTCTACGAACCGCACATTCTGGACCCGGTGAACCGGACCCGGCTCGACGCCCGGCTCAACGCCGTGCAGACCGGGAGCCTGACCCTGGGCTATCTCACCTACGGGACCGAGACGCGGATCACGCTGCCGCCCAACGAGCGCTGGTACCACGTGAACATCACCCTCGCGGGCAGCAGCCGGGTGTCACGGGAGGACGGCCACCGCGGGACCACGGCCGGCATGTGCAGCGCGGCGATCCTGCTTCCCCATCGCAGCCAGCACATCGACTGGGACGCGAACGCGGCGCAGTTCGCTCTCAAGGTCCCTCGCGCGGACCTCGAGGGACAGCTCGCCGGACTGGCCCGCAAGCAGGTCGCCGAGCCCATCGACTTCGACCTCGTCGTGAACCTGACGACGCCCGCCGGACGGGGTCTGCTGCGGTGTGTCGACTTCGTGCGGACCGAATGGGACGAGAACGGGATCCTGGCGCAGAACGCCGATTCTCGGCGGCACCTCGAGGCCATGATCCTCACGAATCTGCTCGCCGCCGCCACCGGGCCGCATCAGCGCCTTCTGCAGAATGCGGCCGACATGCCGAAACCGGCCGCGTTGCAGCGCGCCCTCGACCACATCCACGATCACATCAGGGACCTTCCGACCCTGACGGATCTGACCGCCGCCGCCGGGGTGAGCGCCCGGACGCTGCAATGTCATTTTCTCCGCGAGATCGGTTGCACTCCCCTGCAGTACCTGCGGGATCTTCGCCTTCGTGGGGCGCGCGACGCGCTTGTGCATCCCCGCTCGGCCGAGTTGATGGTAAGCGCCGTCGCCACCGACTGGGGGTTCTTCAATTTCGGGCGGTTCGCCTCGCTGTACCGGTCCGTCTACGACGAAACGCCGTCGGCGACGCTGAGGAGGGCCCTCGGGGCTGATCGGGCCCTCCCCAGCGCATGACTCGCGGCGCCGTGGAACGGCGGTTCAGACGATCTGGACGACGTGCTTGTACTCCTGGAACTCCTCCAGCGCCCGGTGGCCGTTGAGGCGGCCGAGACCACTCTGCTTGTAGCCGCCCTCCTCGAACTGGTCCAGCACCACGGCCCAGCCGTTGGTCCACACCGTTCCGGCATCCAGCGCGTCGGCCATGCGCAGCCCCCGCGCGCCGTCCCGCGTCCACACCGAGGCTGCCAGCCCGTACTGGGTGGCGTTCGCCATCCGCACGGCCTCCTCCTCGGTGTCGAACACCTCGAAGGTGGCGACCGGTCCGAACAGCTCGTTCTGGACGAGCGGGGAATCGGTGCCCCGTACGCCGAGCAGCGCGGGGCGGTAGTAGGCGCCCCGGGCGAGGCTCTCGTCGTCGGGACGTCCGCCGCGCACGATGACCTCGGCGTCCCCGAGGTGCTTCTCGATCAGCGCCTCCAGCCGGTCCCGGCCGGCGATGTCGATCAGCGGCCCCATCTGGGAGCCCTCGGCGTCACCGGGACCCACCTTTACCTGGGTGAGCGCCTCGGTGAGCCGCGTGCGCACCTCGTCGGCCACCGACGAATGCACCAGGACCCGGCTGCCGGTCATGCAGAACTGCCCGGTGAACGTCGTGATGCCGGCGACGATCGTGCCCACGGCCGCGGCGAGGTCCGCGTCCCCGAACACGATCATGGGAGTCTTGCCGCCGAGCTCCAGCGAGAGCCGCTTGAGGGTCGCGCCGGCGTTGGCCATGATCTGGCGCCCGACCCTGGTGCTTCCGGTGTAGCTCAGCGCGGCCACGTCGGGCGAGCTGACCAGCAGCTCGGCGCCGGTGCTGCCGGACTCGGTGAAGACGTTCAGCACACCGGCCGGGAGGGAGGGGCATTCGGCGAGCAGTTCGGTGAGGCGGGTGTTGACCAGCGCGGTCTGCGCCGCCATCTTCATCACGACCGTGCATCCCGCGGCCAGCGCCGGGGCGAAGGACCGGACGGCGAGCACGACCGGCGAGTTCCACGGGACGATGACGCCGGCGACTCCGACCGGTTCGGACAGCAGGATGGAGTAGACGCCGGGGCGCACCCGGTCCCCGCGACCGGAGTCGGTGAGCGCTTGGGCCGCGTAGTAGCGCAGCTTCGAGGGCGTGAGGCTGAGTTCGAAATGGGCCTCGGGCAGGATCTTGCCGTTCTCGCGGGCGAGCAGCAGGGCCAGCTCGTCGGTCGCGGCCTCGATCCGATCGGCCATCTCGTTCAGGACCTGGGCCCGCAGCTGGCGGTTCGAGCGCCACTCGTGCGTCGCGAAGGTCTGCTTCGCGACGCGAATGGCCTCCCGCACCTGCGCCTCGTCCGCCTCGTAGTAGGTGCCGAGCGCCTCCCCGGTCGCGGGTGAGCGCGACACCCCGGTGGCGGTTGAGGTGACCCACTGCCCGCCGATGTAGTGCCGGGCGGGGGCGGTGTCCCGGCGGGGCGGGCGGCTGTCCGTGACGCTACTGGTCATGTTCTCTTCCTTGTGAAACGGACCGTCAACGGGTCCGGCCCGAAGTGCCGGCCGTCCAGACGTTCGGCGAGGACGACCAGCTGGTCGGCGAACTCTCGGAGATCGGTGACGGCCTCCGCGTCGACCTCGGCGTCGCCGAACACACGATCGACGAAGAAGGCGCTGTTGGGTGTGGGCAGGGCGCCGAACCAGCTCAGGATGTCGCGCAGGTGCCGCTCGGCGGACAGGAAGTGATGCGGGGCCGCCGCGACCGTGAGGATGCCCACCGGCTTCGACCGCAGCGCCTCGTTCGGCAGCATGTCGATCAAGATCTTGAGCGTGCCGGTGATCGAGCCGCGGAACACGGGCGAGGCGAGCACGACCGCGTCCGCCCCGCCGATCCGCTCCACCGCGTCGTCGCCCCAGGTGGCGACGACCGGAGCGATCGAGTCCCGGGGCGCGATCCGTTCCACCTCCCAGCCGGGGTGGCGGTCGCGAACGCCCTGTTCGAGGAGCCCGAGCGCGCGGGCGAGCTTCCCGGGCGGCGTCGGACTTCCGTAGACCGTGGCGAGCCTCATGCCTGCCTCTCCTCGGCCGGATCCGTCGTCCTCACTCCCGCAGCCCGGCCTCGCGCATCAGGGGCAGGATCCGCTCGCCGAAGTAGGGGAGTTCCTCGGCGTAGTCGAGGAAGCCGACCATCATGCCGTCGACGCCGGCGTCGGAGAGTTCGACCATCTGCTCGACGACCTGTTCCGGGGTGCCGATCAGAGGATATCCGCCGTAGCCGAGGATGAACCGCTCCTGGAGAGCCTTGATCTTTTCAAAGGAGCCGCTCTCGGTCCCGAGGCCACCGGAGACCATGCGGGCCACCTCCCAGTCGCCCTTCTCGAGAATGCCGTCGAGGAGGGCCTTGGTCTCCTGCTCGGTGTCCCGGGAGACGATGTTGCCGTAGCCCAGGATCCCGAGGTCACGACCGAGGTTCCGGGCGATGGAACGAACCCGGGCCGCGGTGCTGCGGGCCTCCTGTGGATCGGCGAAGGCGATGAAGTTGAAGTCGCATTCGCGCGCGCAGAAATCCAGCCCGGCCGGCGAGTTCCCGGCGTTCACCAGCACCGGATACGGCTTCTGGATCGGCTTGGGGTCCGACTGGGCGTCCTTGATCTCGAAGAACTCGCCGTTGAAGTCCACACTCCCCTCCTCGGTCCACATCCGCTTCACGATGCTGATCCACTCGGATCCGAACCGGTAGCGCGCATCGTGTTCCCGCTGGGTGCCGCCGAACATCTCCATCTCGGCCTTGTACCAGCCCATGGTCATGTTGAGGCCGAACCGACCGCCCGAGATGTGGTCGACGGTGACGGACTCCTTGGCCGCGACAATGGGGTGCTTGGTCGGCACGTGGGTGGTCGAGAAGACCATGATGTTCTCGGTCGCCTGGGCCAGCCCGGCCGCCCAGGTGTGCGTCTCGAAGTTCGACCCGTTGAAGTTGGTCTCGCCACCCATTCCGCGGTACCTGGCCACCGGCAGCATGGCCTCGAAGCCGAGCCTGTCGGCGATCTGGGCGATCTTCTGCGTGTGCTCCCAGGTGAGCTCGTAGGAACTCTCGGCGTGGGTGGCCATGAGTCCGTGGCTGCAGTTCGCGCCGAAGATCCCGAGCTTCATCTTGTTCTCGTTGAACATCGGGACCCCGCTCGCGCGACGAGCTTCGACCAGTTCCTCGTAACTGAGAACGGGTGCACCGACGGTGGTCGTCATATCAACTCCTCGCTGAGTGGCGGCAACGCCGCATTCACGGCTTTCGGCGGCTTGGGCAAGATAGGCCGAAATCCGGAACCAGGACTATGCGCGGAACGCAGGCGGACAGGCCATCAAACGAACCCGGTCCGGCCGGATCAGGGTTCGGGTCGTCGGCGGATGCGGGCGTACTGCAGGGCCCACCAGACCTCCATCGCGGTGACGGTGTCCTGCAGGTCGGCGCCGGTGATGGTCGCGAAGCGCTGCAGCCGGTAGCGCAGCGTGTTGACGTGCACATTGAGCGCGCGGGCGGTGGTCGGGATGGAGCGGCGGTGGTCCAGGTAGGCCCGCACGGAGTCCAGGATGGTCGCCGCGATGGCGGTGTCGGCGAGCACGCCGGCCACGTACCGGCGGAACAGCATCTCGCCGAGCCGTGCCTGGTCGGCGACGGCGGCGCGCAGCGAGAGCCGGGCGGCGTCCACGACGCCGCGCAGGTCGAAGCGGGCCGCGATCTCGAGCTGGCGGGTGGCCTCGACGAAGGCCGCGTGCAGGCCGGTCGCCGGGACCGGACCTTCGACGGCGACCAGGGCGCCGTCCGGGCCGTGGTCCGGGGGGCGCGCGGTGATCCCGGCGACGTCCTCGCCGATCAGACCCAGCAGCGGTGGGTGGTGCGGTGTGGCGGTCGCACGTTCGAGCGGTGAGATCAGCTCCGCGGCACCGCGGCTCCGGGTCATCGCGCGGGCGCGCAGCACCCAGTACTCCCGGTCGGGGCGCAGGCCGTAGGCGGCGCCGCCCTCGAGGAGCTCGGCGGGCCGGAGGGTGCCGGTCAGCGCGTTGTGCAGGAAGGTGAGCCGCTCGCGTTCCTCCCGCCGCACCAGGTCGAGGTCGAGCTGGTGGCGGGCCGAGACGAGCTCGGTGCTGAACCGGTCGGTCAGCTCCCACAGCCGACGGGTGCCCGCCAGTACGGCGTCGAGCGGGATCGACAGCGACGCCGCCGCGTCGAGGAACGCGTCGCGCAGCACCCCCAGCACCGCCCGGTAGGCCGCGACGACATCGTCGGAGGGGACGCCCTGCAGTGCGCGGCGACGGCCGCTGTCGTGCTCGTCCTCCTCGATCTCGGGGGGAAGCCGCGGGTCGCCGCGCAGGCTGGTCACGACGCGCAGCACGTTGCGCTCGCACGAGCGACGCAGATCCTCCGCCGGTACCCGGCGGTAGGACGGAAACCGGCTCAGCGCGGCCAGCTGCTGGTCCACCAGCGGCCCGGACTGCTCCTCCAGCCGCTGCGCCACGCGGGCCAGCCCGTCCTGCCGGCCGTCGCGCATAGCTCTTCCCTTTCGTATCTGGCTACGAAATGTGTGGGGCGGACTCATGTCCGGATCCATTGTGACTGGACCGATCGCCGCCATAGCCTCGTGTCAGGGCGATCTTCCTGCCCGAACCCGACCTCTACATCCACAGCCCGCCGCCCAGGCCGGCCGAGGAGGGATCTTGACCATGCGCGAGGCCTATGTCGTCGCCGTCGCCTGCACCTCGTTCGGCAAACACCGCGAGGTCGGCTTCCGGGAGCTCGCCCGGCAAACGCTGGATCTGCTGGTGGCCGACGCCGGGCCCGCCGGGGGCGCGATGGCCACCGAACTGGACTCGCTGTGGTTCGGCAACTGCTTCATGGGCGCCTGGGGCCAGGAGAATCTGCGGGGGCAGATGGCGCTGGTCGAGCTCGTCGACGAGGGACGGCTGCCGGCGCGGCTGCCGGTGACCAACGTCGAGGGGGCCTGCGCCACCGGCTCGCTCGCCCTGCACGGGGCGGTGCGCGACGTCCGCAGCGGCGAGGCGGAGCTGGCGGTCGCGCTGGGCATCGAGAAGCTGGTGCTGCCCGAGCCCACCGACGCGGCCGGGCCCACGGCGCTGCGGCTGATCGAGGGCTGCACCGACAACCTGACCCGGGACCGTCTTGTGTGCACCTACCAGGAGGCCGCCGAGACGATGGGCGAGACCTTCGCGCTCGGCGCCGACCGCAGCCTGTTCATGGACACCTATGCCACCCAGGCGCTGCTGCACATGAAGCGCTACGGCACCACCCGCGAGCAGCTCGCCGCGAGCAGCGCGAAGAACCACAACTACGGTGCGCTGAACCCGCTGGCGCAGTACCGGTTCACCACCACTCTGGAGGATGTGCTGGCCGACCGCGAGGTCGCCTACCCGCTGACCCGGTCGATGTGCTCCCCGGTCGGCGACGGCGCCGCGGCGGCGCTGGTCTGCTCCGGGGACTGGCTGGCCGCCCAGCCGGCCGCCGTGCGTGAGCGGGCCGTGCGGGTGCGGGCCACCGCCGCCGCCGGCGGCACCTACCAGCGCACCCCCGACGTGCCGACGCTGTCCCACGAGGCCGCCCGCCGGGCCTACCACAGGGCCGGCCTCACGCCATCCGATGTGGACGTCGCCGAGGTGCACGACGCCACCTCGTTCGGCGAGATCCTGCAGGTGGAGATGCTGGGCTTCTGCCCGCCCGGCCACGGCGGGGCGTTCGTCGCCGATGGGGCGACCGGGCCGGGCGGCAGCCTGCCGGTCAACACCTCCGGCGGGCTGGTCTCCAAGGGGCACCCGATCGGGGCCACCGGGCTGTCGATGGCTTACGAGCTGACCGTCCAGCTCCGCGGCGAGGCCGGCGCGCGGCAGGTGCCCGACGCCCGGATCGGGTTGGCCGAGAACGGCGGCGGGGTCCTCGGGTTGGAGGAGGCGACGTGCGCGGTGACCATCCTGGAACGGACGGGCTGATGGACGGTCGACGATCCGGCGCGCGGCCGGGGAACGTGGCGGAGCTGCTGTGGCGCGGGGCGCGGACCCACCCGCAGCGGCCCTGCGTGACCGACCTGGACGCCCCCGGCGGGCCTCGGACCCTCACCTACGCGCAGCTGACCGGCCGGGTCGCGGACCTCGCCGGTGGGCTGACCGCGGCCGGTATCGCCCCCGGCGACCGGGTCGCGCTGCTGCTGCACAACTCGACCGAGTTCGTCGAGACGTTCCTGGCGGTCGCCGCGGCCGGCGCCGTCGCGGTGCCGCTCAACGTCCGGCTGCGGGAACCGGACTTCCGGCACATGCTCTCCGACTCGGGCGCCGCGCTGCTGGTCACCGAGTCCGCGCTGCTGGACCGGGTTCCCTCCGGAGGTGACCTGCGGATCGCCCTGGCCGACCGCGAGCGGCCGGACCGGGCGGGCCGGCCGCTCGCCGAGCCCGTCGACCGCGCCGCCGACGACCTGCTGTCGCTGATGTACACCAGCGGCACCACCGGCGCACCCAAGGCGGTCATGCTCACCCACCGGTCCTGGCACACGGTGGCCGACATGGCCCAGGAGGTACTCGGGTTCCGCGGCGACGACGTCGTCCTGCACGTCGCGCCGCTGACCCACGGCGCCGGCTTCCTGCTGCTGCCCACCCTCGCGGCCGGCGGGAACAACCTGCTGTGCCGCTCCTACGACGCCGCCCGCACCGCGGCCCTGCTGCACACCGCCCGGGTCACCGGGATCTTCCTCGTCCCGTCCATGATCCGGATGCTGCTGGACGCGCTGCCCGACGGCTGGGCGGTGCCCGACGGCTTCCGCTGGCTGTACTACGCAGGCTCGCCGATCCAGCCCGACACCCTGCGCGCGGCCACGACCGCCTTCGCCGGACGTCTGGTGCAGTCGTTCGGGCAGATGGAGGCGCCGATGTTCCTCACCGCGCTCGCGGCCGCCGACCACGCCCGGGCCGTGCGCGAGCCCGGCTGGTCGGGGACCCGCTCGGCGGGCCGGGTGCTGGCCGGGGTGGAGCTGGCCATCGTCGACGCCGCCGGTGCCCCGGTGCCCGCCGGCGTGTCGGGGGAGGTCCTCGCCCGCGCCCCGCAGACCATGGCCGGCTACTGGGGCCGACCCGAGGCCACCGCCGACACGCTGGTCGGAGGCTGGTTGCACACCGGCGACGTGGGTTATCTCGACGCCGAGGGCTACCTGTTCGTCGTCGACCGGCTCAAGGACATGATCATCACGGGTGGTGCCAACGTGTACGCCCGGGAGGTCGAGGAGGTGCTGCTGACCCTGCCAGGGGTCCGCGACGCCGCGGTGATCGGTACCCCGGACCGGGTGTGGGGGGAGGCGGTCACTGCGGTGCTGGTGGCCGGCGACGGCGGCCGCGACGGCGAGGCGGTCCGCGCCGCCTGCCGAGAGCGCCTGGCCGGCTACCGTGTGCCCAAGCACGTCCACTGGGTCGAGGAGCTGCCCCGCAACGCCTACGGCAAGGTCCTCAAACGCGAGCTGCGCCGGGCTCTCCACCCGCAACAATGACCGCAGGACAACGTTGCGGCGTGGGCCCGGCAGCCGCGCCGGCGTGGACTGTGCGGACTGGATCGACGAGCGGTCCGGGCCGCGGCGCAAGGCGCCGGGTTCGCTGGGGAACCGGGCGTACCCCCCGCTCGTCCAGGCCCGGTCGGCCGATCCGGTCGGTGTGCCGGTAGCCGCGGTGAGCGGCGAGCGCCATCCCGACCGGGAACGTGCCCAGCGTGCAGGCGGCCCAGCACCAGCCGTTATCCGATCCCAGCCCCTGGAGGATCCCGCGGCCCAGCGACCGCAGGCAGGTCCGCAGGCTCATCGGGTCACCTCCGGCGCGGCGTCGAACACCGTCCGGCCCGCGACGACGACGCGCAGCGGCCGCAGCAGCGCGCCGATGTCGGCGACCGGATCACCGTCGACCGCGAGCAGGTCGGCGTCGTAGCCCGGGGCCACCCGGCCCTTGCGGTCGCCGAGCCCGCACACCTGCGCGGCCACCGACGTGCCGGCGCGCAGCGCCCCCGCGGTGCCGAGTCCGAGCCCGGCGAGTTGCGCGAGCCCCACCGGGAGTACCCCGTGCGGCTTCACCGGCGCGATCCCGGCGTCGGTCCCGGCCACCATCACCGCGCCGTCCCGGCAGAGCCGGGCATGCGCCGCGAGGATCGCAGGCAGGTGCCGGACCAGCTCGGGCGGCGGCCCCGGCCCTTCCCCGCGGGCCTGGCCGAGGCCCGCGAGGATCTCCTGGAGATCGCGGGGCGGGTCGTCCGGGCGCCCGTGCGGGTTCCGCACGCCGACGGTGCTGCCGACCGCGATCCGGTGCGCCAGGATCGCCGCGACCAGCTCGTCGGGGACGTGCACGCCGTCGGCCGTGCGGAACGTGCAGTGCTCGACGCCGTCCACCCCGGCGTCGACCGCCTGGCCGATCGCCGCCGTGGCGTGCGCGTGCGCGGTGACCGGGAGCCCGTGCCGGTGCGCCTCGTCCACCAGCGCGCGCAGCTCCGCGGGGGAGTACTGGGGGACGGTGACGTCGCTGCCCGGGGTGAGCTCGCCGCCGCTCGCCATCACCTTGATCACGTCGACCCCTCGCTCGACGTGCTCGCGAACCGCGGCGCGCACGCCCTCGACGCCCCTGGCGGGCCCGCCGAGGAAATGGCAGTGCCCGCCCGGCGCGGTGATCGGCGGGCCGGCGGCCACGATCGTCGGCAGCGGGCCCGGGGTGCCGCGCAGCCGCAGGGCGAGGTAGTCCCGGTCCCCGAGGTCGCGCACGGTCGTGACGCCCGCGCGCAGCTGGGCGGCCGCGGTACCGGACATGGCGGCCAGCGCGGCCTTGTCGTCGCGCCCGGCCAGTGCCGCCACCGGGTCGGGTCCGGCGTCGAACACCAGGTGTACGTGGGTGTCGACGAGCCCCGGCAGCAGCGTCGCGCCGGGCAGCCCGACCAGCTCGGCGTCCGGCGGCGCGGTCGCGCGGGTCCCGGCGTACACGGCAGCGATCCGGCCGTCCTCGACGAGAACGAGCGGCTCGGCGATGCTGCGAACGCCGTCGAACAGGCGGTCGGCCCGGATCGCGACGCGCGTGCGCCGGTCCCTGACCGTGGTCGTCGTGGTCATGACCGCGAGTTCTACGGGCCCGCGGCCGCGTCGTCGTCGGGGAAACCACGTACCCGAGGTACGCACCGCACCGCTACGGTCGGCCGCGGAGGGGCGATGGACAGCAGGTTCGTCGGGCGCGCGGGGGAGCTGGCCGGGCTCACCGCGCGGCTGGAGGACGCCCTGACCGGGCGCTCCCACGTCGTGCTGGTGGCGGGTGAGCCCGGCATCGGCAAGACGCGCCTGGTCGCCGAGCTGGCCAGGCTGGCCGGGGCGCGCGCGGTGCCGGTGCTCTGGGGCGGCTGCACCGACGAGGCGGGGGCGCCGGCGTACTGGCCGTGGCGGCGCATCCTGCGGGCCTGGCTGGCGACCACCGAGCCGGAGGAAGCAACGGCTCGGCTCCGCGAGGTCGGTGCGGATCTCACCCCGATCGCGCCCGAGCTGGCCGCCCTGGGCACGGGCGGGCCGGCGCCGGCGAGCGGTCCCGAACAGCGTTTCGCGCTGTTCGACGCGGCTGCCCGGCTGCTCACCGGTATCGCCGAGGACACCGGACTCGTCCTCGCCCTGGACGACGTGCAGTGGGCTGACATCCCCTCGCTGGCCCTGCTCGTCCATCTGGCCCGGGAGGCGACGACGGCGCGGCTGCTGGTGGCCGCGACCTGCCGGGCGGGGGAGGTCGCCGGCGACCCGGCCCGCGTCGAGGTCCTCGCGGCGCTGGCCCGGCTGCCGGGCTCGGCCCGGCTGGAGCTCGCCGGCCTCGCCGCACCCGAGGTCGCGGCCGCGCTGGCCGACCGACTCGGCGCGATCCCCGCCCCCGACGTCGTCGACGCGGTCACCCGCCGGACCGGCGGGAACCCGTTCTTCGTCGGCGAGCTCAGCCGGATGCTGGCCGGGGGGTGCGCCGACCGAGCCCGGGTCCCCGGGGCGGTCCGCGACGTCGTCGGGCGCCGGCTCGCCCGGCTGCCCGCCCGCTGCCGGGAGCTGCTCGAGGTGGCCGCGGTCGCCGGCGCAGACCTGGACCTCGGGCTGGTCGCCGCGGTCGCGGGCGTGCCCGTGGAGGAGGCGCTCGACGGGCTGCGCCCAGCTGTCGACGACGGGGTGCTCGATCGGTCGGCGGGTGCCGCCGGCCTGCGGTTCGCGCACGACCTGCTCCGGGAGGCGCTGCTCGGCGGGCTGGCCCCGGCTCGGCGGGCCAGGCTGCACCGGTGCCTCGCCGAGGCGCTCGAACCTGGGGTAGACGATCCCGACGTGCTTGCGGAGCTCGCCCGGCACGCGCTCGCCGCGCTACCGGTGGGTGACGTCGCGGCCGCGGTGCGCTGGGCCCGGCGGGCCGCGGAGCAAGCGGCGGCCCGGCAGGCTCACGAGGAGGCCGCGCGGCTGCTGGTGCGGGCGGGGGAGGCCGGGCGCGGGCACCTGCCCGCCGCCGATCGCCTCGAGCTGCTCGTCGAGACCGCCCGCGCCCAGGTGCTGGGCCACCAGGTGAGCGCGGCGATCGCCTCCTGCACCGCGGCCGCCGACCTCGCCCGGCAGCTCGGCGACCCGGCCGCGCTGGGCCGAGCGGCGCTCGTCGTGCAGGGCGTGTCGGAGTACGCCTGGATGCCGGTGGTGCGCGGCTGGTGCGAGGAGGCGCTGCGCGACCTGCCCGAACGCGACGACCCGCTGCGGGCCCAGCTGCTCGCCCAGCTCGCGCACGCGATCATCGTCGGCCGGGCCGACTCCCTCGCCGATACGGCCAGCGAGCAGGCCCTCGGGATGGCCGAGCGGCTGGACGACCCGCCGTCGCTGGTCGCGGCGCTGCGCGCGCGGCAGCTGGTGCGCAGCGGACCGGACGGCGTGACCGAGCGGATGGGGCTGGGCGACCGGATGCTCGCCGTGGCCGACCGCACCGGCGACCTCGGCGTCGCGATGTGGGGGCATCTGTGGCGGTTCGACGCCCTGCTTCAGCTCGGCCGGGTCGGCGACGCCGAGCGGGAGATCGACCGGCTGGATCCGGTCGTAGCCCGGTTGCGTCAGCCGCTGGCCCGGATGCAGCAACTGCGGGCCCGCGCCGCGATCGCCTACGGCCGCGGGGCCTGGGAGCGTGCGCGCCGGATGAACGACGAGGCGACGGCGATCGCCGAGCGCGGCGGGCACCGCGGCGCCGCGATCATCGCGCAGGCGTTCGCGACCCTGGTGACGTTGGAGACAGGGGAGGGCGAACCGCTGCTCGAGGTGCCGGACGTCCCGGAGGCGAGCCTGCCCGGCACCGAGCTGATGCGGGCGAACGCCGTGCGGTGGCACCTCGAGCGCGGGCGCCGCGCCGAGGCGCTGGGCCGGTACGCGACGCTGCCCCCACCCGGCGACCCACGCATCCCGCCGTTCCTCGCGCTCGGGCTGGAGGCCGTCCGGGCGTTGGTGGCGACCGAGTTGGCCGACGCCGAGGCCGCCGAGGCCGCCTATCGGCTGTTGCTCCCGCACGCCGACCGGCACGCCTGCGGCGGGGCCGGCGCCATCGCGAGCCAGGGCTCGATGCAGCTGTTCCTCGGCGTCGCCGCGACCGGCTGCGGGCGCCTCAACGCCGCGGTCCGGCACCTGCGCGCCGCGGTCGCGGTGAACGACGCGGCGGGCCTGCTCCCGTTCGCCGCCACTGCGCGGTTCCGGTTGGCGGTGGCGCTGCGGGCCCGCGGCCGGGCGGGCGACGCCGCCGAGGCCGTGGCCGCCGCCGTCGAGGCGGACACGGCGGCGCGGCGGCTGGGCATGGCTCCGCTGCGGGCCCGGCTGGCGGCGCTCGCAGCCGCGTCCCGGGACGGGGGCGTGCTCAGCCGCCGGGAGGCGGAGATCGCGGAGCTGGTCGGCCGCGGGCTCACCAACCGGCAGATCGCCGCCGCCGCGCACATCTCCGAGCGCACCGCCGAGGCGCACGTCCAGCACATCCTGGCCAAGCTCGGGTTCAGCGGGCGCGCCCAGATCGCCGCCTGGGTCGCCCGTCGCGCGCCCTGACCGGCGAGCTTGCGCTCGTCGGAACCGCGTCGAGCCGCGCGGAGTGCGTCCACGTCATCCCCGGCGCCCGCGCCTGACTTCACCCGGCCGACCCGACGATGCGGCCGCGCACAGCATGCCGGCGCGACCGATCCCGTCGGCACGACTGCGGATGCCGGGCACCGGATGGGCGCGCTTCAAGTGCTCGGGCATCCCCGTTCCCGCGGCCGGCACCGTTCGTCCGTCGACAGCCGGTCAGGTGCCGCAGTACGTCACGTATCGGCCGGCGGGGCCGGGCTCGGCGTAACCATCCAGGCCCGGGCGCTCGTCAAACGGGTGGGTGAGGACGTCGAGGAGGCGCCGGAACGGCGCGAGGTCGCCGCCGACCGCGGCGGTGAGGGCCTCTTCCACCCGGTGGTTGCGCGGGATGTAGACCGGGTTGACCCGGTTCATGCCCGCCGCCACCGCCGCGCGATCCGCCGGCAGCAGTGCCTCCCGGCGCCGCGCCCACGCGTCGAACGCCTCGCGGTCGAGGAAGAGGTCCCGGGCAGAGCCCGCCGATAGCCCACGGAAGAACTGCGTGAAGTCCACCCGCTGCGCGTGCAGCAGCGCCAGCAGATCGGTGGTCAGCGGCGGGTCCGGGGCGTCGAGCCCGAGCTTGGCGGCCATCCCGGCCGTCCAGTCGCTCTCGTAGCGCCCGGTGAACCCCTCGACGGCGTCGATGGCGGCCTCGACCGCGGCGTCGGTGTTCTCATCGATCAGCGGCAGCAACGTCTCACCCAGGCGCGTCAGGTTCCACTGCGCGATCAGCGGCTGGTTGCCGTACGCGTAGCGGCGGCCGTGGTCGATCGAGCTGAAGACCGTCGCGGGGTCGTAGGCGTCCATGAAGGCGCAGGGACCGTAGTCGATGGTCTCCCCGGAGATCGTCGTGTTGTCGGTGTTCATGACGCCGTGCACGAACCCGACGAGCATCCAGCGGGCGACGAGCGCGGCCTGTACGTCGATGACCCGCCGGTAGAACTCCAGGTAGGGATTCGGCGCCTCGGCCGCCTCGGGGTGGTGGCGCGCGATGGCGTGATCGGCCAGCGTCCGGACGAGCGCCGGGTTGCCGGTCGCGGCCGCGTACTGGAACGTGCCGACGCGCAGATGGCTGTCGGCGACGCGGGCGAGCACCGCACCGGGCAGCAGCGTCTCCCGCGCAATCTCCTCGCCGGTGGCCACGACCGCCAGGGCGCGGGTGGTGGGGATGCCCAGCGCGTGCATCGCCTCGCCCATCAGGTACTCGCGCAGCATCGGCCCGACGGTCGCCTTCCCGTCGCCGCCGCGGGCGAACGGGGTGCGACCGGAACCCTTCAGGTGCACGTCACGGCGCCGCCCGTGCCGGTCGGGGACCTCGCCGAGCAGCAGCGCCCGACCGTCACCGAGACGTGGCACGTACATGCCGAACTGGTGGCCGGCGTAGGCCTGCGCGACCGGGGACACGCCGTCCGGCACCTGCCCGACGAGCAGCGCCAGTCCCTCGGGCCCGGTGAGCGCCTCCGGCTCGGCGCCCAGCTCCGTGGCCAGCTCCGCGTTGAGGACGAGCAGCTCGGGGGACGGTACCGGTGCCGCCGTCCACGGCACGCACAGGCTGGGCAGCTCACGCGCGTAGGAGTCGTCGAACTCCAGCAACGCCCTGGTACCGGCGGTCATGTCGTCGAGGTTACGTGGCCGCGACGCCGGCCGAGCCGCGGCGTGCTACCTCGACCAGCAGGTAGCCGCCGCCACTCGAGCGGCACAAGCGTCGATCAGCGGTGCTCGCGCCGCTCGCGGCCGCCGTCGCCGCGCGCCGTTCGCGACTTCACCGCGACCAGGCCGACCGTGCCCATCCCTCGCGACCCGCGGCGGGATCGATCGGCTCCGGCCGGTTCCCGCCGGGGTTGTGGTCAGGGCACGGTCACGCCGACTCGCGCATCACCCGGCGGGCGATCTGCTCGACCTGCTCCACGGTCAGCACCGGCGCCGGCTCGGCGTGCAGGGCCTGGCGCAGCAGGCGGCGCACCAGCGCCGAGGGCGAGACCTGCTCGGCGGCCGCCCGCTGCTTGAGCGCGGTGTCGAGCTCGCGGGTGATCCGCAACGACAGCGGCACCTCCAGCGCGGCCGCGGCCTGCGCGGCCTCGAGCTCGGCGGCCTCGGCCTCCTCCTCGGCGTCCTCCTCCCGCCACCACAGATCATCCACCACGCCAGACAGTATCGCACAACGTCAGACATCCTCGTCGGTGACGCCCGGAGGCCGAGGATCTCCCGGTGCCCGCGCCGTTGACCCCGGTCGCGGCGAGGGCGTGCACGTTGACCACCCGGCCGCCCTCGCGGACCTTCCAGCACCAGCGCGTCCGCCGCCACGAAGGTGTGCGGGCCGGCGTCGAGGGGGCGGCTGCGGAACTGCTCGACCGCCGCCTCGAGGGCCGTAGCGACTGCATCGGCGATCGACACGCCGGCGTTCTGGTGAAGCGCTGCGGTGATGGCGCCGGACGGACCCGAACAATCCCGACGGCGGCCGGTCGGCGCCCTCGTTTCCGTCGCGTCGTTGCTGGGCTGTTGCTGCGAACCCTGTTGATCTCCGGAACGACGAAGACCGGCTCCGGAGTGGACGTCCGGTGACTTGGGCCTTCGTGGTTGGAGCGGATGACGGGAATCGAACCCGCGTTCTCAGCTTGGGAAGCTGATGTTCTACCATTGAACTACATCCGCCTGGTACGAGACGCACTCTAGCATTCCGCGCGGGGGAGCCGACCGGGCCGGTCGGCCGCGGCCATCAGGGTGGTTGTCCCTGGTTCGAGCGCAGTTCGGATAGTTTGCTCGACGCCGCACTATTGCGTACGACAGACTTCCGTCACCAACACGCTCCAGATCCCGAAGGATCCACGATGACGGCGTTCGACCCGATCCCGGGCGAGCTCCCGGCGCTGGGCAGTGACCACGACATCCTGATCATCGCGGGCAGCCGTCCGGCGGTGGCCCGGCTCGCGCCCGTGGCCACCGTCATTGCCGACGCCAACCGCATCCGTGGGCTCACCGTCGCGACCGGTCCCGACCCGATGGGTGTCCACGGCGCCTTCGAGGCGCTCGGGGCGCCGGCCGACATCACGCTCCTGCTCTGCGAGCCTCCGGGGAACGCCCCGGCCGCGGTCGCCGCCACGCTCATGCCCTGGCTCGACGATCTCATGGCCGAACTCGACCCGCCCGCGATCATGGTCTACGGCGGGGGATGACCGCCGTCGTCGCCGCGCAGGTCGCGTTCTGGCGGCAGATCCCGGTGGTGCACCTGCAGGCCGGCGCCCCCACCGACGATCTGGCCAGCCCCTTCCCAGAGGAGGCCAACCGCCGGGTCATCGGCCAGCTCGCCTCCCTGTTCCTCACCACCGGGAGCCCGGGCCGGGCGGTCCCTCCGGCGCCAACGTCATCGCCGTCGGAGACACGATCGCGTCCAACCCGCCGCCCGCGGACCTGCGCTTCGCCCGACTGGTCCGCCGCGCCATCGCCGGCGAGTCGCGGCTGGTCCTCGCCGGGCTCGACCGCCCGGCCTCCGCCGAGGTCGCCCAGGACCTGCAGGGTCTGCTGGAGCGTGACCCCGGAATCGAGGTCGTGGTCTTCGGAGATCTCCATGCCGAGGCCGCCGAGCTCGTCACCGCCGACGGCTGCGAGGCCGCCCGCGTCGAGTCCGCCGTCGCGTGGATGTTCGGGATGAGCCCCGCTCCGCAGCTGCCGTCATCCAAGGCGAGCGACGGGTGAACGCGGCCCCCGATTAGGGTGGCGCTCGGCCGATACCGTCTCGGCGGGAAGGAGTGCGTCGCCGGTGCTGCTCTCCGACGGTGACCTGCGCAAGGAGCTCGACGCCGGACGTCTCGTTCTCGACCCGTGGGACCCTGCGATGCTTCAGCCGTCCAGCGTCGACGTCCGGCTGGACCGGTACTTTCGCGTCTTCCAGAACTCCCGCTACACCCACATCGACCCGAGAGAGCAGCAGGACGAGCTGACGACGCCGGTCGAACCCGAGGGTGACGAGCCGTTCGTGCTGCACCCCGGCGAGTTCGTGCTCGGCTCGACGTTCGAATGCGTCACCCTCCCCGACGACCTGGCCGGGCGGCTGGAGGGAAAGGCGCTCGCGGTGGACACGCCGATCCCCACCCCGCGCGGTTGGCGGACAATGGGCGACCTGCAGCTCGGCGACGAGGTGTTCGGGATCGACGGAGCCCCGTGCGTCGTCGTCGCCGCGACCGAGGTCATGTTCGGTCGTCCCTGCTACGAGTTGCTCTTCTCCGACGGCCAGACGATCACCGCCGACGCTGCGCACCGCTGGGTGACGATCACTAAGAACGCCCGCAAGCACGGCAAGGGCCCCACACTCGTCACCACCGAGAAGATCGCTGCGACGCTCCGTGCCCGCGACGAGGTCAACCACCATGTGGCGCTGGCCCAGCCCGTGCAGTACCCCGAGCAGGACCTCCCCATCGATCCGTACGTGCTGGGGGTATGGCTCGGGGACGGGACGAGCAAGGCGGCCGAGATCACCTGCGGACGCGGCGACGAGCAGGTTCTCGACGAGATCAGGGCCGCCGGGTACGCGGTCTGGGGGTCGGGCGGTGAGCGCGCCTTCCGCATCGGTGGCCTCTCACACGGTTGGGTGAAACGCTCGCGGGACGCATCGGGTCGCTTCGCCGCTGACGGTTCGCTGTCCAGCGTTCTCCGGGCGATGGGGCTGCTGGGCAACAAGCATGTTCCGGAGCCGTACCTCCGCGCGAGCGTCGGCCAGCGACTTGCGCTGTTGCAGGGCCTGATGGACAGCGACGGCCATGTCGACGTCGCGGGGCGCTGCGAGTTCGCCAACACCAGGGAGTGCCTGGCGGACGCAGTTCTCGATCTCGCCGCGGGACTGGGACTGCGTCCGGTCAAGCGGAAGAAGCGGGTGCTGTTCCGAGGGATCGAGCAGGGCGTCGCATACCAGGTGAAGTTCACGCCTTGGCTGCCGGTCTTCCGGCTCGCGCGGAAGAGCGCTCGCCTCAAGACCGGACGGAACCACCGCCACCGCGGCATACTCGACGCACAACAGGTCTCGTCGCGCCCTGTCCGCTGCATCCAGGTGAGCGCGCCGGACGGGATCTTCCTCGCAGGACGGACCTACATCCCGACGCACAACTCGAGCCTGGGCCGCCTGGGTCTGCTCACCCACTCCACCGCGGGGTTCATCGACCCGGGTTTCACCGGCCACATCACCCTCGAACTGTCGAACGTGGCCAACCTGCCGATCACGCTCTGGCCAGGCATGAAGATCGGCCAGCTGTGCCTGTTCCGGCTGTCGAGCCCTGCCGAGCGCCCCTACGGCAGCACCGGCGTCGGCTCCCGCTACCAGGGGCAGCGGGGGCCGACGCCGTCGCGGGCGCACCTCAACTTCCACCGGGCCGACACCCGGCGCTGACGTTCAGCTCCGCGGGTCCCAGCGGAACCGGCGGCGAGCGAACCACCCGAACAGCACCGCCCAGGCCAGCACGGTGAACGCCGCCAGGAGCGTCGGCAGCAACCCGCCCGCCTCGCCGCCGGGGGCGAAGGCGAGCCGCACGAGCTGCCCGATCCCGGCGCCGGGCAGCGCGACCAGCGCCTGCCACCAGCCCTCGAGCGGCAGCATCAGCAGCGCGACGGCCGCGCCGAGCACCACGAAGACCAGCGGCAGCGTGGTGACCTGGGCGCGTTCCGGCGACGGGGTGACCACGGTCGTCGCCAGCGCGGCGGCGACCATCAGGGCCAGACCCGCCAGCAGGGCCAGGACGAGCGGGACGGGCGAGCTCGGCAGCGGCGCCCCGAACACCGCGTTGATCACGGCGAAGATCACCAGCTGACCGATCCCGAGAACGACGCTCGGCGCGACCGTCGCGCCCAGCAGCCCGGTGTCGGAGATCCCGCTCGTGCGCATCCGCTTGAGCACCAGGTTGTGCCGGCGGGCGACGACGGTCTGCGTCGCCGTCACGTAGATGCCCATGCCGAGGGTGACGGCGAGCTGCAGCGCGATCACCAGGGTCCATCCCCGCGGGTCGCTGCCGCCCAAGGAGAACGCCCAGAACAACCCGAGCGCGATCGGCACCAGCACCGACGACACCGCGACCGTCCGGTTGCGGAACACCAGCTTCAGCTCGGTACCGGCCAGTGCCAGGATCTTGTCGGTCATCGTGCTCGCCATCAGTCTTCCTCCCCCTCACCGGTCCGCACCGCGTGGTAGATCTCCGCCAGCGAGGCGGGCGCGGCACGCAGATCCGACAACCGCAGCCCGTGCTCGGCGGCCCAGCCGAGGAACTCGGTCAGGTCGCGCTGCAGCTCGACCGTGCGGACCCGCACCCGGAGCCCGTCGTCGGTCTCGGTGCAGGTGGCCGTCCCGCTCATCGGCGGCAGCGTCGCCGCCCGGCCGGGCAGCGTTGCCGAGAAGCCGGCCGGGCGGCTGGCGAGGATCTCCGACAGCGTGCCCTGCACCACCACCCGGCCCTCGTGCATGATCGCCACCCGGTCGGCGAGCGCCTCGGCCTCCTCCAGGTAGTGCGTGGTCAGCACGACGGTCCGGCCGGCCTCCTGCAGCTCGTGGATCGCGTCCCAGACGCGGCGGCGCGACTCGGGATCGAGCCCGGTCGTCGGCTCGTCGAGGATCACGAGCTCGGGCGACCCCCACACCGCCAGCGCGAGGTCGAGCCGGCGTTTCTCGCCGCCCGACAGCTTGCCGACGGCGACGTCGCGCCGGTCGGCGAGCTCGAAGCGGTCCAGCAGCCGCTGGGGCCGGTCGTCGCGGTCGACCATGCGCTGCCAGAGCGCGAGGGTCTCCGCGACGGTCAGCTCGTCGATGAACCCCGCGGCCTGCAACTGCACGCCCATCCGCTCCCGCAGCGCGCCGCGTTCGGTCGCCGGATCGAGGCCGAGCACGCGGACGGTCCCGCCGCTGCGACTGCCGAAGCCCTCGAGCACCTCGAGCGTGGTGGTCTTGCCCGCCCCGTTCGTCCCGAGCAGGGCGAAGATCTGGCCGCGCCGCACGTCGAGGTCGATGCCGCGGACGGCCTCGAAGTCCCCGTAATGAACGTGCAGGCCGCGCACCTCGATGGCCGGTCCCCGGCCGGTGACTGGTTCCACCGGCTGGTCGGTCGTCTGAGTCATGGCTCCACCTTCGCCGCAGCGGCGGGCACAGCGGTAGTCGCGACGGTCATCTCCTACCGCTGACAACCGCCACCACCCGGCATGACACCTGTCATCGGCATGGGCCCGCTGTCGGACCCGAGCGATACGGTCGACGGGTGGACGCGGTGGTGCCGTTCGGAGCGGAGGAACGCAAGGTGCGCGCCGCGCGCCGGTTCGGTCGTATCGGCCTGGTCCTCACCGTCGCCTGGCTGCTGGCGGTGCCCGCCTTCGTGGTGTGGACCGGTCTGCCCGCGCCCGGCTTCGCCTGGTCACTCGCCGCCCTCTACGTCGCGGCGCTGGCGCTGCACCTGTGGCGGATCCGCGAGCACGTCACTTCGCTGGGCCGGCCCGCCTCGGTGCCGTTCGTGGTGGCGACCTCCGCGGTGGCGCTGGCGCTCGCGCTGGTCGGGCTCGCCTCGGCGTGGTCGGGGTGGTTCTGGGGACTGGTCAGCGGCGTGCTGCTGGGCGACATCGTGTCCGGGATGCGGGCCCGCCGGATCGCGCTGTGGGTAGTCGTCGCGACCGGGACCGTGCTCGGCCTCGGGCTGCTCATCACCCACCAGCGCGACTACGGGATTCCGCTGCCGCCCTGGCTCGGGCCCGCGCTCGCGGCGTTCTACGTGTGCTCGATGTGGCTGGTCGACGTCGAACGGGTGTGGTGGCTCAAGGCCGTCACCGATCTCGACTACTCCCGCCGCGTCGCGGCCGAGCTCGCCACCGCGCGGGAGCGGCTGCGGCTCGCCGACGACCTGCACGACATCCTCGGGCACGCCCTCGAGGTCGTCGCGTTCAAGAGCGAGCTGGCCAGCCGGCTGCTCGACGTCGACGGCGAGCGGGCCAAGGCGGAGATGGAGGAGGTGCAGCGGGTCGCGCGGTCGTCGCTGACGGAGGTGCGCGCCCTGGTCCGCGACGCCCGGGCCACCGACCTGGCCGCCGAGCTCGCTGGGGCGCGTACCGTGCTCGACTCGGCCGGTATCGAACTCGTCGTCCGCGGGGACCCGGCGACGGTCACCGGACCGGCCCGCAGCGTGCTCGGCCGGGTGTTGCGCGAAGCCATGACCAACGTGCTGCGGCACGCCGACCCGCGGCGCTGCACGATCGAGATCGAGGTCGCCGACGGCGCGGCGCGGCTGCGGGTCGTCAACGACGGAGTGGGGCCGGGGTCGGCCGGGATCGGCGGCACCGGCCTCAAGGCTCTCGGGCGCTATCTCGACGATCACTCCGGACGGCTGGATGCCGGGCCCGGCCCGGACGGGACGTTCCACGTCGACGCCGTGCTGCCCGGGACCGCTCGATGACCCCGCCGATCCGGCTCGTCCTCGCCGACGACGAGTCTCTGACCCGGGGCGCGGTCGGCGCGCTGCTCGGCCTCGAACCCGACCTGCGGGTCGTCGCGGAGGTCGCGACCGGCCACGATGCGGTCGACGCGATCCGCGAGCACCGGCCCGATATCGCCGTCCTGGACGTCGAGATGCCCGGTTGCGACGGGGCCGAGGTCACGCACTGGGTGGCCGAGCACCAGCCGGACACCCGCTGCATCATCCTCACCCGGCACGCCCGACCGGGGGTGCTGCGCCGGGCCCTCGCCGCCGGCGCCGCCGGGTTCGTCACGAAGAGCGCCCCGGCCGCGGTGCTGGCCGACGTGGTCCGCCGGGTACACGGCGGCGGACGCTACGTCGACCCCGACCTCGCCCTGGCCGCGCTGACCACCGAGGACTGTCCGCTCACCGACCGCGAGCTGGAGGTTCTGCGCAACGTCGACGACGCCGCGACCGCGTCCGACATCGCCCGCCGGATACACCTGTCGCCGGGCACGGTGCGCAACTACCTGTCCTCGGCCATTCAGAAGCTCGGGGCCGGCAACCGATCGGAGGCCGTCCGGTGGGCCCAGGACCGTGGCTGGCTGTAGCGGCGCGCCCGCGATCCGCGATCTGACCAGTACTGTGCTCTGCGATGGAGCCTCCCCGGACGCCGGGACCGCCGAACGGTCCGGCCGCGCCCAACCCGTACCTGCCCGCCGAGCGGCTCCCGTCCTGCCACGAGCCGCCGCCGTTCCAGCCGCCACCCTCCGCGCCACCACCCGCGGACCGGCCGGCGAACCCGTGGGCCCGGCTGCGGCTGCGCAGCCTGCGCGGGGCCGCCGGCGCGGGCATCGCCGGCGCGGCCCTGCTGCTGTTTCCCTTCCTGGACGAGCCGGGACGCTGGTGGGTCCCCGTCGGGTTGGGCGTCGGCACACTGGCGCTGCTCACGCTGCTCCGCCTCGACCGGCTGCTGGGCCGCTGGAGCTGGCATGTCGCCGGGTTGGTGCTGGTGGCCGCGCTGGTCGAGGGCACCCGGCAGAACCCCTGGGTGTGGGCCTTCGCGGTGAGCGTGGGGGTGCTGCTCGCCGGTCTGCTCCGGCTGCCGCGATGGCGGCTGGTGGTGGTCGGGGTGGCGCTGTGCGCGGTGTCGATGGTGGGTTACGCGTTCCGCGCGGTCGAGGTGGCGGAGCACCAGAAGCAGATCGCGGCTCAGGCGGGGAACCAGGCGCGGGCGGTCCTTGGTGGGGTGGAGAAGCCGCAGCAGGTGCTGCCGCTGCTCGATCGCGCGATCACGGGCCCGGTGGCCGACACCGAGGCCGTCTGCCGGACCCTTTCGCCATCGGCGGAACAGCAGGTGGCGAGCGCGATGGGAGCCGTGGACTGTGCCGCCGCGGTCATCGCGATGCACGCCCGTTGGGTCACGGCCGAGGGCGTGGCCCCGACGACCGCGGCCCCGCGCGCCGGGACCGGGACGGCGCCGACGCTCCCGCCGGACCAGCCCTCATACCTGCTCGACGGCTGCGCGACGTCCTGGGGCAGCACCGCGGGGCCGCAGCTGGGCCGGGTGGAGATCGCCTGGACCAGCCCGACGGCGCGCCGCTACCAGATCACCGGCTTCCAGCCCTGCTGAGACCGCCCAGCCCCGGCCCCAGCACGTTATGGAGCCATGACGCGCACAGGGCGGCCCACCGGGGCGGGTGCCGGTCAGCTGCGGGTCTCCTGCTCGACGGACTTCTCCTCCGCCGGCTTGTGGCCGTTCGGCGAGCCGTTGCTGCCCCGCTTGACGGCGGTGAGCAGCAGCTGTGCGACGTCCTGGACCTCGACGTTCTCGCCGACGCCACCCGCCTGCTTCTCGGTGAGGCCGTCGGAGATCATCGTCTTGCAGAACGGGCAGCCCACCGCGATGGTGCCGCCGGATCCGCCGGTACCGGCCAGCGTGTCGACGGCCTCGGTGGTGCGGGTGACGTTGACCCGCTGCCCGATCCGCTCCTCCATCCACATCCGCGCACCACCGGCGCCGCAGCACATCGAGCGATCGGCGTGCCGAGGCATCTCGGTGAGCTTGGCGCCCGCGGCGGAGACGAGCTCGCGCGGCTCGGCGTAGACGTCGTTGTGCCGGCCCAGGTAGCACGGGTCGTGGTAGGTGACCGGGGCGCCCTTGTCAGCGGCCGGCTCGGCGACCGGGACGAGCTTGCCCTCCCGCACCAGCTTGTTGAGCAGCTGGGTGTGGTGCACGACCTCGTAGTGCCCGTCGAGCTGCGGGTACTCCCGGCCCAGGGTGTTGAGACAGTGCGGGCAGGTGGTCACGATCTTGCGGGTGCCGGGCTCACGACCCTCGAACACCGCGTTGAGGACCTCGACGTTCTGCTGGGCCAGCATCTGGAACAGGAACTCGTTGCCGGAGCGGCGCGCCGGGTCGCCTGTGCAGGTCTCCTCGGGGCCGAGCACGACGTAGCCGACCCCGGCCCGGTGCAGCAGTTCCGCGGTCGCCCGGATGGTCTTCTTCTGGTTGTCGTCGAACGCGCCGGCACAGCCGACCCAGAACAGGTACTCGGTGTCGGCCGAGAGCTCGCCGTCGAAGACCGGGACTTCGAAGTCCAGCCCCTTGGTCCACTCCAGCCGGTCCTTGGCGTTCTGGCCCCAGGGGTTGCCCTTGTTCTCCAGGTTGCGGAACAGCACCCCCAGCTCGGAGGGGAACTCCGATTCGATCATGACCTGGTTGCGCCGCATATCGATGATGTGGTCAACGTGCTCGATGTCCACCGGGCACTGTTCGACGCAGGCGCCGCAGGTGGTGCAGGACCACAGCACGTCGGGGTCGATGACCCCGCCCTGCTCGGCGGTCCCGACGAGCGGCCGGGCGGCCTGCTCCGGGCCGGATCCGCGGACCCGCTCGAAGCCGGACTCGGGCACCCCGTGGTGCCCGTTGCCGTTACCGGTCGCCACGGGGAAGTCGACCGCGCCCTCCTCGGGCATGGCCTTGCCGTCGATGATGTAGGGCGCCTTCGCGAACAGATGGTCGCGCAGGTCCATGATCACGAGTTTTGGCGACAGCGGCTTGCCGGTGTTCCACGCCGGGCACTGGCTCTGGCAGCGACCGCATTCGGTGCAGGTCGCGAAGTCCAGGAAGCCCTTCCAGGTGAAGTCCTCGATCTTGCCCCGGCCGAACATGTCGTCCTCGTCGGGGTCCTCGAAGTCGATCGGCTTGCCCTTCGACTCCATCGGCTGCAGCGGACCGAGCGCCTTGGGGAAGCGCTTCGCGGCGACGTTGGCCGGTGCGACGAAGATGTGCAGGTGCTTGGAGTGCAGCACGATGAGCAGGAACGCCAGCATGACGGCGATGTGCAGCCAGAGGCCGACGGTGTCCAGCCACCACAGCGTGTCAGGGCTGAGTCCCGTGAACAGCTTGCCGATCGCGATCGAGGCGAACGCCCCCGACTCGTAGGGCAGGCTGCCACTCGCCCAGGCCACGCCGCGGTAGAAGAACAGCGTCCAGATGACGTGGAAGATCATGAACAGGATCAGCCACGCGCCGCCGGTGTGCGAGCCGTAGAACCGGGACGCCCGCTGCTGACGCTCCGGCGCCTGCCGGATCCGGATCACCGTGAAGACGATGATCGAGACCAGCACGGCCAGTGCGATGAAGTCCTGGAGGAATCCGAGCACGGGCGATCGGCCGATCAGCGGGATCGCGAAATGCTCGCTGAACAGCGCTCCGTACGCCTCGATATAGACCGTCAGCAGGATGATGAAGCCCCACATCGTGAAGAGGTGGGCGAGGCCCGGAATGGACCACTTCAGCAGCTTGCGCTGGCCGAGCACCTCCACGAACTGGGTCATGATGCGCCGTCCCAGTCCGTCGCTGCGGTCGCGCGCCGGCTGGCCCGCCGCGATCAGCCTGTAGAGCCAGAGCACTCGTTGTCCCGCGAGCGCGACCACGACGGCCGTCATGGCGAGTCCGACGACCAGTCTCACTACCACGAGGTCCTCCCTGAACGACCGGCGTACGCGCGTGGTGGGGCGCGAACGCACTCGGGCAGCAGGGTAGACCCCCCACCCTGTTTGCCCAGGAACGCGCACTGGTGACCATCCAGTAAGTTACCGGAGGGTAACCAGTCAGTTGATGAGTGACGATATCCCGTGTTCGGGGCGATAAGGGCATTCTGGTGGCGCAGTGTGGGCGAAGCTACGTCCGGCCGGCCCGTGCCATCCCGACGCGCCGTTACCCGGGTGAGTCGTGACGGCGCGGGCGCGGGCGCGACCCGCGCGGCGCTCACTCCGCGTCATCAGGGTCGAGGCCGGCTCCTCCGCGACCGGCAACCGGGCGAGCGGTGATCACCTGATCGGCCGAGAGCGATGGCTGGCTGTCGGTGCGTCGTTCGACCTCGGGTCGGAAGCCGGCCGACCTTCTGGAGATCCCCAGGGCGACATGCTCTACTCGGGGGCTGAAGGGTCCCCGCCCACCTGTAGGTTCGGCTCGTGGCACGGTCGGGGCATCGCGAGGAGGAGTCGTCATGACCGCACCGGAGTCGATGGCACTCTGGTACGCGCAGAACCTGACGACCAACGGCCTCCAGGGCTGGATTCAGAGCAACATCGTCCCGCTGATCCTGCTCGGTATCGCGATCATCCTGCTGTGGATAGGCGGGCGCGGGGACAACGCCGGTGTCGCGCGGCGCAGCGTCGGGCTGCTGGTCGGCCTGGTCGCCCTGGGCATCGCGGTGTCCGGAACCGGGCCGGAGGTGGGGCAGTTCCTCGCCAGTCTCATCACCGGGTGATCGCGTGCTCGTCCGCACCGACGACGAGGTCTACCGGGTCGACGCCGTCTGGCTCGGGCCGCCGCGGGCCACGTTTCCCTGGCGCGCCCGCTACGTGAGCTACGGCCTCGGCCTGTTCGTCATGCTGTTCGTGATGTTCGTGCAACGGCGGGTCGGGATCGGCCTCGACTTCTTCTCCGTGGCCTGGGCACTGATCGCGACAATCGCGATCACGCGGTTCCTCGGCAAGCGCATCGACTACGAACGCCCGCTCGGTCAGATCGTCGCGCTGTTCCGGCACGAGATCACCGCGCCGCGCCGTCGCACCGGTGGCCGCGGCGGCCCGGTCCGTTCCGGCCACGTCAAGATCCGGCACGTCGCGGAGCGCGGCCGGACCGGCTCGGGACGATCCCTGTGGCCCGCCGGACGGAAGGGGTCCCGGCGTGGCTCGTGAGCGCCGCCCGAAGGGATCGGGCAGCGAGCCGCGGCGGGAGCGCCGCGGCTGGGGGCGGCGCGCCCTGACGGGCGAGTCGGGTCTTCCCCGATACGTCCCGGAGATCGCGCTGCGCTCGATCGACGGGCACCTCACCCGCACCGGCAGCCAGATCATGGCGTGGTACCGGCTCGCCGCGCAGGCCTGGAGCTTCCGCAGCGACGGCCAGCGGGAGACCCTCATCCGCCAGATCGCCTCCCAGCTCGGTGAGCTGCAGGGACGCTGGCTGCACCTGCGGGTGACCACCCGCCCCTATCCGGTGCACATGTGGGCCGAGTCGTTCGACCACAACGCGCTGGACCGGATGCCCGACGTCGCGGGCGCGCTCGGCTGGGACGGGTTCCTGGAGGGCGAGCAGCGCCACCTGATGGGGCTTTCGATGTCGGACAAGGAGGTGTTCCTCGGCGTCGAGGTCTCCGGGCGCAGCATGCTCGACCGCTGGGCGGACATCGCCGCCCCGGTACTCGGCAAGATCGCCCCAGCGGCGGTGCGGGCCGAGCTCGCCGCACTGGAGTCCGAGGTCAACCACCTCGACGTGCTGGTCTCCGGCAGCGGGCTCGACGCCGTCCCGGCCACCGCCGAGGACATCGCCTGGTTGATGCACCGCTCCTGCGCGCTGGGCCTGCCCGCGCCGCGGACCCTCGCCGCGGTGCCCGGCGGCGCGGGCCGGTGGGAGACCGAGGACCTGGCCGCGTTCACCGACGGCGTCGAGATGTACCAGGAGCCGTACGCGCCCACGGTCCGGGTGGTGGGCAGGCTGCGCTCGCAGATCGTGCAGCGCGACGTCGCGGTGCTGTCGGTCGGACTGATGGAGGGGCTGCGGATCCCCGAGGTCGACGACCCGTGGATGCAGCGCTCCGACCGGCTGCCGTTTCCCGTGGAGTGGTCGGCACGGATCTACGTGCGGCGTCCCGAGGACGTGACCGCGGAACTCCAACGCCAGATGGGCAAGGTGCGCAGCCAGATCCGGCACTACACCCACGACCACGACCTCGATCCGCCGATGTCGCTGGCCCGCCAGGCCGACCGGGTCCTGGAGATCGAGGACGAGGTCACCAGCGGGCTCACCCAGCTCAACACCCGGCTCTACGGCTGGTGGCGGATCGCGGTGTCGGGCCGCGACGAGGCCGAGGCCGTGTCCCGCGCCCAGCAGGTCCTCGACGTCTACCGGCCCAAGGTGCAGATCGAGCATCCGGAGGCGCAGTACCGCTACGCGCGCGAGTTCATCCCGGGCGAGCCCCTCGCGTCTGCCGCCTACCGCCGCCGCGGCTCGGTGACCTGGGCGGCGTCCGCGGTGCCCACGGCAACCGCCAGCGTCGGCGACCGGCGCGGCATCATGCTCGGCGAGACCTGCACCGCGACCCGGCGCCCGGTGGCCTGGGACCCGTGGCTGGCCCAGGAGGTGCGGCGAGCATCCGGGCTGACGGCCATCGTGGGCGGTTTGGGCAGCGGCAAGGCGCTGGCTCTCGACACGCCGCTTCCCACGCCGACGGGCTGGACCACGATGGGGGAGGTTCAGGTCGGTGACGAGCTGATCGGGCGCGACGGCAGTCCGACGCGGGTCGTCGCCGCGACCGAGGTGATGTTCGGCCGTCCGTGCTACGACGTCGTGTTCTCGGACGGCAGCGTGATCCGGGCGGACGCCCAGCACGAATGGCTGACCCGGACCCGGGACGACTGGAAGGCCGCCGATCGCCTCGCCGAGCGTCTCGCCCAGGCGGCACGGGTGCGGGAGCTCGCCGGCGCGGTACCGGAGAGTCGCTGTACGTGCGGTTGCGGTGGCCCGACCGGACGGACCGAGTACGCCCGTGCCGCCGCCGGGTTGAAGGCCGGCGACCACTTCCGGTTCATCCGCGGGCACAGCCGGCGGGGTCACATCCGGACCACGCCGAGCCGGACGCCGATCGTGCACACCACCGCGGAGATCGCCGCGACGCTGACCTGGGGCCCGAACGGGCAGCGCAACCACGCCGTCCCGGTGGCGGAGCCATTCGAGTTGCCCGACGCCGACCTGCCGGTCGACCCGTACGTGCTCGGCGCCTGGCTCGGTGACGGGACCTCGATCCGGGCCGAGATCACCGTGTACCACCGCGAGATCGTCGAGTCGATCGAGGCTGCCGGGCAGGAGTGCCGTCCCCACCGCACGCCGAACCGGTTCGGCCTGATCGGAACCCTGCAGCAGCGCCTCCGCACACTGGGCGTATTGGGGGACAAGCACATCCCGGCTCAGTACCTACGCGCCTCCGAACAACAGCGGCGGGCGCTGCTGGCCGGCCTGCTGGACACCGACGGCCACTGCACCCCGAGCGGCACGATCGAGTTCAGCGTGACCGACGAGCGGTTGGCGCTCGGAGCACGCGAGCTCGTGCAGAGCCTGGGCTACCAGGCGCGGCTGCGGACCAGACCGGTCCTGGGCCGCACGCCGAGCTCGTCGGTCGCCTACACCGTCGCCTTCGCGACCGCCGATCCGGTGTTCCGGGTCGGCCGCAAGCTTGCACGGCAGACGACGAACCAGCGATCGACCAACGGCTACCGCTACATCGTCGACGTCGTGCCCGTCGAGCCCGTGCCCGTGCGATGCGTCCAGGTCGACAACGACGAGCATCTGTACCTGGCCGGGGAGACCTGCATCCCGACGCACAACTCGTTCCTGACCGGTCTGATCACCTACAAGACGCTGCGGGCCGGCGCGCGCTGGACCGTGCTCGACCCGTCCGGTCCGCTGGCCGAGCTGACCCGGCTCCCGGAGCTGGCCCCGTTCGCCCGGCACATCAACCTGCTGCGCGCCGACCCGGGCATCCTCAACCCGTACCGGGTGGTCGCCGAGCCGCGCCCGGAGCATTTCGCCGACGACGAGGACCCGGAACGGTCGTGGCGCCGCGAGCGCTCGCTGGCCGCCGCCACCCGGCGCAGGCTCGTGCTCGACGTCCTCACCGGCCTGCTGCCCTACGACGTCGCCCGGCTGCCGCACACCCGGATCGTGCTGCTGCGCGCGGTCCGCGAGGTCGGCGGATCCCCCGACCGCCATCCCGGGCAGGTGATCGAGGCGCTGTGCAGGCACGCGAGGGAAGGGGAGGAGCACGCCGGCGTCGTCGCCGACTTCCTGTCCGAACGCCGCGAGCTGCCGCAGGCCGCGCTGCTGTTCCCCGACACCTCCCGCGACGACCCCTGGGCCGCCGACCGCGACTACCGGCTGACGGTGCTGACCATGCAGGGCATGACGCTGCCGCGGCCGGGTAGCCCGCGAGAGGAATGGACCGACGGCGAGTCGCTCGCCGTCGAGCTGCTCAACCTCGCGTCCTGGCTGACCCAGCGCACGATCTACGACGCCGACCGCAACCTGCGCAAGGGCGTCGCGCTCGACGAGACGCATTTCCTCTCGCAGGTGCCCACCGGCAAGGTCCTCATCGACCGGCTCGCCCGCGACTCCCGCAAGTTCAACGTCCGCGCCCTGTTCGCCTCCCAGCTGGCCGGCGACCTGCTGCGGGTATCCGGATTCGCGTCGCTGGTCAACGCCGTGTTCGTCGGGCGGACCGACGACGAGGAGGCCCAGGCCGAAGCGCTGCGGCTGCTGAAGGTGCCCACCGGGGTCGGCTACGAGCAGCTGCTCGGCACGCTCTCCCCGCGTCCCCGGCACGATGACCGGCCCGACGACACCCCGCGCCAGTTCGTGTTCGCCGACGGCCACGGCGGCGTCGAGAAGATCCGGATCGACCTCGAGGCGCCGCACCTCGAACACGTCCGGGAGGCCCTGGACACCAACCCCGACGCCCGGCGGGTGTCCGCGCGCGGCCTGCCCGGCACCACCGCGGGCGCCGCCGAGGTGCGGGCCCCGGACGAGCCCGCCGCCGCGCTCGGTCCCGGCGACGTCGAGCTGGACGGGGACAGCGACCCCGCCGCGCGCAACGGCCATCCGCGGCCGGCCGTCGACCCGCTCCGCACCGACGAGCTCGTCACCGGCCGGGGCGCGGTGATCCCGATGGACGCCGAGCTGCTCGACGACGAGGCGCTCGACCTGCTCGATGATCTCGAGGAACCCTGGCAAGAGGGCCCGGAGCCGGAATCCGACCGTCCGGCCTCCGAGGTGGGCGTGGCCGGCGAGGGTGGGCGGTGACCGGGGACGATCCGGTCGGGCTCCTCCTGGGAGCCGGCCTGGGGGTGGTGCTGCTCGCGCTGGGGGCGTTGCCGGCCCGTCGGCGCCGCCGCGGCCGGGCCGGCCCGCGGCGTCCGCGGTCGCGGTGGGTGGCCGCGCTCCTCGTCGTCATGGGTCTGGTCGGCGGTTCGATGCTGCTCGGCACCCCGGCGCTGGCCCAACCCTTCGACTGCAAGGAGTCTCCGGAACCCGACCGCCCCGGAACGGGACTCGTCGGCTCGCTCGACTCGCTGCGCCCGGACGGTGGAGAGATCGGCAGCGTCTACCGCGAGGTCGGCTACGCGGGCCTCGTCTGGCACAACTACGACCTCGGCTGCGCCGGCACGGCCGTGCTCGACCCGGCGACGACCACCGACACCTGGCTGGGCAACCAGACGTTCAACGTCGCGAAGTTCATCGTCGCCGGGGTCAACTGGGCGCACTACCTGATCGCCGACGGCGGCGAGCTGCTCTCCCCGCTCGACCGGCTGATCAGCGACGCCACCACGGCCATGTACGAGACCGTGTTCACCACCTGGATCGGGCTTGCGCTGCTCATCCTCGCGGTGTTCCTGATCATCCTCGCGGTCCGCGGCGACCTCGCGAAACAGGCGCAGCGCACCGGCTTCGCCGCGTTCGCGCTGCTGATCGGGTCGGCGGCCTATCTCGCCCCGGTCGACTGGGCGAAGGCCGCCGACGGGCTGCTGCTCGACGGCGTCACCCAGATGCAGGAGGGCTTCCTCGGCCAGGTCGGGCTGGGCACCCGGGACACGCTGCCCACGGTGCTGGTCGACCAGGTGATCTACCGCAACTGGGAGCGCGGCGAGTTCGGCTCGCCGGACGTGCCGCAGGCCGAGGAGCACGGCCGGGACCTGCTGCGGGCCCAGACGTTCACGATCAACGAGGTGCTGGAGGGCCGCGACACCGCGGAGCTCGCGGAGCAGAAGAAGGCCGAGTTCGCCGCGATCGCGGGCCAGCTCGGCGACCGGTACACCTACTTCCAAGGCAAGGCCGGCAGCCGGGTCGGCGTCGGGGTGCTCGCCGTCGTGCAGGCGGCCTGCATCGCGCTGTTCCAGCTGTTGTCCAAGGTGCTCGTGCTCGTCGCGATGCTGCTGCTGCGCCTGATGGTGATGACCGCCCCCGCGCTCGCCGTGCTCGCCATCCTGAAACCCGAGGTGCTGCCCGCCCTGCTGCGGGTGGCCGGCGCCGCAATCGTCAACACGCTCGTGGTCGGGGCTCTGGCCGGGCTGCACGCCCTGCTCGTAGTGTCGCTGTTCCGGCCGGAGGCCGGCATCGACCTGTGGCTGGCGCTGCTCGTCACCGGGGTGGTGACGGTCGTGATGTGGGCGGTGGCGCGCCCGTTCCGCCGGCTCGTGTCGATGGTGTCGCTGACCCGCGACCAGTTCGGCGGGATCGTCCCCGGCGCGGGCACCGGCCCGATGTCGCGGTTCTGGTCGCGGGTCCGCGGCGGCTCCGAAACGGACCGCCAGTCCCGCTGGTGGGACGAGCGGCGCAGGTCCGACGGAACCGCCGACGATGCGCCCGGCACCCGGCCGGAGTCCGTGCTCGCGACGGCGATGGTCGTCGGCGGCCCCGGTGCGCGCACCGCGCCGCGGCGTAGCGAGGCACCGGCCCCGCAGGCGATGGGATCCGCCCGCCGCGCGGCGCTCCCGTCCGGTCCCTCCGGGAGCGGGGGCGGCACGACGTTTCCCGGCCGTACCGAGCCGGGTGAGGTCGACGAGCGGGTGATCTATCGCAGGTCCGATGCGGTGCCGCTGCGCCCCGGTGCCCGCCCGGTGCAACCCGAACTCGTCGACGGCGTGCCCGTCTACCGCATCTATCGACCGAGAACCGCCCAACGTGCCTACGGCGGGCCGACCATCCGCTATGTGGACGGTTGACCCATGCCGATCAGAACTTCGCGCGGCCGCTCCGCCGCCTACCGCTCCCTGTGGCAGTGGCCGCTGCGCTCCCCGTTGCGGCTGGCGATCACCGCCGCCGCGGTGCTGGTACTGACCGTCGGGATCAGCCTCGCCGCGGCGGCGCTCCGGCCGGCCGACGACTCCACGCCGACCTCGTCGGGCATGGCCGTCCCGGGCACGGCGAGCCGCTCGCCGGGTCCGGGGACCGCAGCCACCCCGAAGGTACTGCCCCCGGTCGCCCCGCTGACTCCGACCGCGCTGCCGCTGGACCATGCGCCCGCACCGGCGCTGCAGACCGCGGCGTCCTGGGCCGCGGCCTGGGTCGACCACCCCGAGGGGACCACCTCGCAGCAGTGGCTGGCCCGGCTGCGCCCGTTCACCACCGACGAGTACCTCGGCGTGCTGTCCGGGGTCGACCCGGACAACGTGCCGGCCACCCGCGTCACCGGGCCGCCGGCGCCGGTGCGGGTGGCCCCGAGCTCCGTTCAGGTGAACGTGCCGACCGACGCCTTGACCCTGGTCGTGCTCGTCGTCGACACCGGGAGCGGCTGGCGGGTCGCCGGTTACGACAGGGCTTGATCGTCATGCGCTCGCTTCGGTTGTTTCTGCCGGTCGTCGCGCTCGTGACGGCGCTGGGGCTGTTTCTCGGGCTCGGCTTCATCGCGTTCCAGATCGGCGGCGGTGGCTCCCCGAGCGGCTACGGGATCTGCGACACCGACGTCGGATTCGGGCTCGGCCGGGGCGGCCGGGCCGGGACCACGCTCGCCGACCTCTCCGACGAGCAGCGCGCCAACGCCGCGACCATCATCGGCGTCGCCCAGGAGATGGGCGCGCCACCCCGCGCCTGGCTGATCGCACTGGCCACGGCCATGCAAGAGTCCACCCTGCGCAATATCCACTACGGCGACCGGGACTCGCTGGGCCTGTTCCAGCAGCGGCCCTCACAGGGCTGGGGAACCCCCGCGCAGGTCACCGACCCGATCTACAGCACCCGGATCTTCCTCGACCGCCTGCTCGACGTGCCCGGCTGGCAGGCCCTGTCGGTGACCGTCGCCGCGCAGACCGTGCAGCGCTCGGCCTTCCCCGACGCCTACGCCAAATGGGAGGGCCTGGCCGCGCAGCTCGTGCATCAGCTGGCCGACGTCGCGGCCATCCCGGACCGCTGCGGGCCACCGACCGCCACGCTGCCGCCCGGCGCCGCCGGGGCGGCGATCGGGTTCGCCCTGCGGGAGCTGGGCAAACCCTACGTCTGGGGGGCGACCGGGCCGAACACCTACGACTGCTCCGGGCTGATGCTGCGCGCGTTCCAGACCGCGGGCATCGAGCTGCCGCGGGTATCCCGGGACCAGTTCTACGCGGGCGGGCACGTCCCCGTCGAGCAGGCCCAGGCCGGTGACCTGCTGTTCTACGCGACCGATCCGTCCGATCCGGCGACCATCCACCACGTCACGCTCTACATGGGCAACGGGCAGATGGTGGAGGCGCCCTACAGCGGCGAGTCGGTCCGGGTGCGTCCGGTCCCGTGGGACTACCACGAGCTCGTGCCGCTGGCCACCCGGCCCGGGACCACGCCCAATGCCGCCTGACGCGAACGGGCACCAGCACGACCGGGAGTATCGGTCTCATGGCACGTGATGAACTTCCCGCTCCGGCGTCCACCACGCCGTTGCGGGACTACCTCGACCGCCCCGCCCGGGGGGCCACCGAGAACTACCTCGTGGTGCCGCGGTCTCTCGCCCAGTCGATGCCGCTGCGCTGGCAGCAGGTCTTCACCGGGCTGCTCGCCGACCTGCACGACGCCTACGCCCACCTGTCCTGGCCGGAGTACGCGGTCGTGCCCAGCCGCTGGGAGGCGCTGGTCGATCTTGACGAGGAGCAGCTCGCGGCCGCCGGTTTCCTCGCCGACCTCGGCCCGGACGGCGAGCTCGTCTTCCGGGACGCCGCCGACAACCCGGTGTCCGACCCCGGGCACCACCGGGTGCTCGCCCCCGTCGACGATCCACTGCCGCCCGCCTCCGCGGGCCGGATCGAGCCCCGTCCCGCCTCCCCCCTCTAGTGTCTTGCGCCTGAAATTCGTTGATGATGTCTAGTATGGGCGTCGTGGCACGCACGGGACGGCCGGTGGCCGCGGTGACCTTGACCGACGACGAACGGGCGACTCTGGTGCGCTGGTCGCGGCGGGCGAAGTCGTCGCAGGCGCTGGCGCTGCGATCGCGCATCGTGTTGGCCTGCGCGGACGGTGGGTCCAATCAGGACGTGGCCGCCGATCTCGGGGTGTGGCCGCAGACGGTGGGCAAGTGGCGGCGCCGCTTCGTGGAGGCGCGCCTGGACGGCCTGTCCGACGAGCCGCGGCCCGGTGCTCCGCGCACGGTCACCGACGAGCAGGTCGAAGCG
>NZ_AUII01000032.1 GCF_000423625.1 Pseudonocardia asaccharolytica DSM 44247 = NBRC 16224 | reverse complement strand
GTCAAGCGCGGTATGGCCGAGATGCTCAAGGGTGGGGTGATCATGGATGTGGTCACTCCGGAGCAGGCGAAGATCGCCGAGGATGCCGGGGCGGTCGCGGTGATGGCCTTGGAGCGGGTGCCGGCGGATATCCGGGCGCAGGGTGGGGTGGCCCGGATGAGTGATCCGGACATGATCGCCGGGATCGTGGAGGCGGTGTCGATCCCGGTGATGGCCAAGGCGCGGATCGGGCATTTCGTCGAGGCGCAGGTGCTGCAGGCGCTCGGGGTGGATTACGTGGATGAGTCGGAGGTGTTGACCCCGGCGGACGAGGCGCATCACATCGACAAGTGGGCGTTCACGGTGCCGTTCGTGTGTGGGGCGACGAATCTGGGGGAGGCGTTGCGGCGGATCGCCGAGGGGGCGGCGATGGTCCGGTCGAAGGGGGAGGCCGGGACCGGGAACATCGTGGAGGCGACCCGGCACATGCGGGCGATCCGGGGGGAGATTCGCCGGTTGGGCGGGTTGGACGGGGCGGAGTTGTTCGGGGCGGCCAAGGCGTGGGCCGCGCCGGTGGAGTTGGTGGCCGAGGTGGCCCGGGCGGGGCGGTTGCCGGTGGTGTTGTTCACCGCGGGGGGGATCGCGACGCCGGCGGATGCGGCGATGATGATGCAGTTGGGTGCGGAGGGGGTGTTCGTGGGGTCGGGCATCTTCAAGTCGGGGGATCCGGCGCAGCGGGCGGCGGCGATCGTGAAGGCCACCACGTTCTACGACGATCCGGATGTGTTGGCGAAGGTGTCGCGGGGGTTGGGGGAGGCGATGGTGGGGATCAACATCCCGGATCTGCCGACCGAGCAGCGCTACGCCGATCGCGGCTGGTAGAACGCTCTGCGTGCGGCCACGACGGAGGTTTCAAGAAGGTTCCACCCGTAGTCTCCGGTCCAGGTAGATGATCCCTGCGACGTAGGGCGGCGGCGACCCGATTGCCGCTCCGCCGGGCGGTTCACAGCCCGCCGGCAGCCGGATCGGCGCCCCTGGGAGGTATCCGATGGAAGACAGGCAGTACGGTATGGACACGCTGGCGGTGCACGCCGGCCAGCGTCCCGATCCGGTGACCGGCAGTAGGACGGTGCCGCTCTACCAGACCGGCGCCTACGTGTTCGAGGACACCAACCACGCCGCGAACCTTTTCTCCCTGCAGCGGTTCGGCAACGTCTACAGCCGGATCATGAACCCGACGACGGCGGTGTTCGAGGAGCGGGTCGCGGCGCTGGAGAAGGGCATCGGGGCCGTCGCCACCGCCTCCGGCCAGGCGGGCCAGCACCTCGCATTGTTCACGCTCATGGAAGCGGGTGACGAGTTCGTCTCCTCCCGCACCCTATACGGCGGGAGCTTCCAGCAGTTCGACGTGACCTTCCGCAAGGTCGGGATCAACGCCCGGTTCGTCGACGCTTCGGACCTGCAGCAGTGGAAGGCCGCGGTCACCCCGAACACGAAGGCCTTCTACGCAGAGGTGATGGGCAACCCGACGATCGACCTCGTCGACATCGAGCCGCTCGCCGATCTGGCCCACGAGGTCGGGGTGCCGCTCATCATCGACAACACCTTTGCCTCGCCCTACCTGTGCAACCCGCTGGAGTGGGGTGCGGACATCGTCCTGCACTCGGCCACCAAGTTCATCTGCGGCCACGGCACCGCGCTCGGTGGCGTGATCGTCGACGCCGGTCGCTTCCCCTGGGACAACGGGAAGTTCCCGGGGATGACCGAGCCGGCCAAGGGCTACAACAACCTGAAGTTCTTCGAGTACTTCGGTGACTTCAGCTGGCTGTTGAAGTGCCGCGCGGAGATGCTGCGCGACTACGGCCCGATGATGGCGCCCCAGGTGGCGTGGCTGATGCTTCAGGGCCTGGAGACGTTGCACGTGCGCATGGATCGGCACGTGCAGAACGCGCAGACCGTGGCGGAGTTCCTCGAGCAGCACCCGGACGTGGAGTACGTCAACTTCCCGGGGCTGAAGAACAACCCGTACCACGATCTGTCGAAGAAGTACCTGCCCAAGGGCGCGGGCTCGATCTTCACCTTCGGGATCAAGGGCGGCCGCGAGGCCGGCCGGAAGTTCATCGAGTCCGTCCAGCTGTTCAGCCACCTGGCCAACGTCGGTGACGCCAAGTCGCTGGTCATCCACCCTGCGTCCACGACTCACCAGCAGCTGTCCGACGACGACCTGCGGGCGGCCGGGATCGGGCCGGAGATGATCCGGGTCTCCATCGGCATCGAGGACGTGGACGACATCATCTGGGATCTGGACCAGGCGCTGGCCGCGGCGCAGCGGCCGGGCGAGCTGGCCGCGATGCCCAGAGACGGCAACGCGCAGAACGGCCTGGGGCACTCGATCATGTCGAAGGCCTACGGCGCGCCGTTCCACGGATGACCGTCCCGAACCCCTCGAACCGATTGGAGACCCGGACGTGACCGCAGTCGGAGAACGTAACAACCTGGGCATGTCGCCGTCGGACCGGTATCAGATCCTGATGTCGAACCGGACGATCGCCATGATCGGGCTGAGTTCCAACTACTTCAACGCCAGCTCGTTCGCGGCCATCTACCTGGCCGCGAACGGCTACGACATCGTCCCGATCAACCCGAGCCAGGCCGGCAAGGAGATCCTGGGGCGGCCGGTGTATGCCGACCTGATCGACGCGGCGGCCAAGCACCCGAGGCCGATCGAGATCGTCGACATCTTCCGCCCCTCGCACGAGGTGCTCGAGATCGCCAAGCAGGCGCTCGAGGTCGACGCGAAGGTGCTGTGGTGCCAGCTGGGCGTCATCAACGAGGAGGCCGCGGAGCTGTTCCGCGCCGCCGGGAAGCCGGTGGTCATGGACCGGTGCTGCAAGATCGAACACGCGCGCTTCTTCGGCGGCCTGCGGACGATCGGGCTGAACACCGGCATCGTGACCAGCCGGCTCGCGATGCCGCTGCCCAGGGACTGAGCAAGCGGGCAGGAGTCGCCGGCGTCCGGGCCGACCGGACGCCGGCGACATCGACATTCGGCGGGGAACAGGATTCGATCGCGCTGAGGCAAACTTCCAACGGCGGAGGTCGGAGATCATGGACAGGGAAGTCCGGACGCCGGAGGTGCACGTCGGCCTGCTCGGTGATTTCCGTGTGACGGTCGACGGCTGCTGGGCCGGCGAGCTCACCGAGAACCGCAGGGCGGCCGAGCTGGTCAAGCTGCTCGCCCTCGCGCCGCAGCACCGCAGGCATCGCGAAGAGGTCGTCGAGGTGCTGTGGGACCACCTGGAGCCCGACGCCGCGCTCGCCAACCTGCACAAGGCGGCGTCGTATGCGCGCAAGGCACTGGGCTCCAAGGAGGCCGTGGTGCTGCGCGGCGGCTGGGTGCATCTGTGGCCCGCGGCGAGCCTGTCCACCGACGTGGAGGTCTTCGACCTGCAGGCGCGTCGCGCGATCACCTCCGGCGACCCGCAGCGGTGCGCGCAGGCCGCGGAGCACTACGGCGCCGGGCTGCTGCCGGAGGACCCCTACGCGGAATGGGCCGCCGAGACCCGGGAGCGGCTGCGGCATCGCTACCTGGACCTGCTGCGCCGAGCGAACCGCTGGGAGGACGTGGTCCGCCACGAGCCGGGGGACGAGCAGGCGCACCGGGAGATCATCCGCGACCTCCTGCGCCAGGACCGCCGCCATGCCGCCCTCCGGCAGTGGCAGCAGCTGCGCGCGTCGCTGTCGGAGCTGGGACTGCGTCCCGACCGCGAGTCGCTCGCGCTGTGGCGCGAGCTGGTCGACGCCACCCCTGTCCTCGCGCCGGTGCGGTATGCGCCGCCGCCGATGGTCGGTCGAGATCTCGAGCTGGCGCGGGCGCGGCGGGTACTCGAACAGGCCGGCGCCGGTCGAGGCGGCACCCTGCTCGTGACCGGCGACATCGGGATCGGCAAGACGCGGTTCTGCGAGTCGCTGCTCGGTAAGGCGGGCCGGCTCGGCTGGACGACACTGCGCGGCAGCCCCAGCCAGATCGACGGAGCGGCCCCGTGGGCGCCGATCGTCGAGGCGTTCGACCGGGTGCTGCGTGAGCGGCCGGACCTGGTCGAGGCGCTGTCCGAGCCGGCAAGGGACGGGCTGGCCCGGTTGTTCGGCCGCGGCGCGCCGTCACCGTCGGGGGCCGAGGTGCGTGGTCGGCAGCCGATCCTGCTCGCGGCGAGCCAGTTGCTGGCCGCCGCCGCCACCGAGCGCGGCGTCGTGTTCTGGATCGACGACCTCCACCTGGTGGACGAGGCGACCATCCAGCTCGTGCACTACGTCGCCAGGGCGGCGCGGTACGGGCGGATGCTGATCGTGCTCGCCTACCAGCGCGACATGCTCTCGGCGACGGGGTCGAAGCTGTGCGCGAACCTGCTGGCGGGCGAGGGGGCGACGGAGATCGAGCTGGCGCCGCTCACCCCGGCCGACTCCGCGTCGATCGTCCGGACCGTGTCCGGCACCGAGCTCCCGGCCGCGACGATGTCCGCTGTGTACCAGATGGCCGAGGGCAATCCGTTCTTCACCGAGGAACTCGCCTCGGCGATCGGTCCCGACGGTTCGCTGTCGCTTCCGCGCCGGCTGCGGGAGATCGTCGAGACCCGGCTGGGCGAGCTGGAGCCCGCGCTGCGCTCGGCGCTGCAGCGCGTCGCCGTCGCCGGGGTCCGGTTCTCCGCCGACGAGCTGGCCGCCTTCGCCGGGCTGAACCAGACGGAGCTGTTCGACCTGCTCGACGCCGCCCTGCAGATCGGCGTCGTGATCGAGACCCCCGGCGGGTACCGGTTCCGCAACGCCATCCTGCGCGAGACGCTGCTCGCCTCGCTGCCCGCCCACCGGCGCAGGGCCACCCACCGATGCGCCGCCGAGGCGCTGGCCAGAGCCGGCGCGGCGCCCGGGCGGATCGCGCATCATCTGCTCGGTGCCGAGGCGGGTGCCGAGGCGGTGCCGTGGCTGGAGCGGGCGGCGCTGGACGCGGCCGCGGCCGGAGCGGTGGCCGAGGCCAGGGCCTTCGTCGAGCGGGCGCTCGAACATGCTCCGCGCCGCCCGTCCCTGCTGGAGCTGCGGGCCAACTGCCTGTTCGCGGCGGGCGAACGAACCTCGCTGGCCGCGTTCACCGACGCGATCGAGGCGGCCAGGGGAAAGCGGCGAAGGCGGCTGCGCATCCGGCAGGCCAGGGCCGCGGTCGTGCTCGGTGATGTGACCACCGCGAACCGCGCGCTGGACGGGCTGGTCGCGGCCACCCCGGCCGAGCGGGTCGACCTGCTCGTCGCCCGCGGCTTCGCCGCGTCCGCCCGCGGCGATCTGCGGGTGGCCGAACGGTGCGCCGAGGAGGCCCGGCGGATCGCCATCGACGAGGGTCTGGCGGCGGAGCTGACGAGCGCGGCGACGTTGCGCGCACTGGTCGCGCACAGCAGGGGGGAGTGGCAGCACCAGATCGAGCTCGATTTGCTGGACACCAGCAAGCTTCCGCAGCTCGCGGCGAGCGTGCACGACGGTCACCTCTGCGTCGTCGAGCATTATCTCTACGGCGATCGGCCCTACGACGAGCTCATCGACTTCGCCGTCCGGTTGCGGGAGACCGCCAAGCGCAGCGGCGCCGGGCGCGGCGAGGCGTTCGCGACCGTGATCCTCGGCGAGGCCAAGCTGTTGACCGGCGATCTCGACGCCGCCGAGGAGCATCTTCGGGAGGGGGCCGAGCTGCACCGGCGGGTCGGCTCCTCGGCCGGTCAGTCGCTGGCACTGCAGCGCCGCGCCGAGGCGGTCCTGCTCGGTGGACGGGTGGCCGAGGCCCGCGAGCTGCTGGCCCAGGCGCTGGAGCTGGCCCGCCATTCAACGCTGCTCGGACGGCATCTGCTGCCCCGCATCTACGGCACGATGATCAATGCTGCCACCGAGCCGAAGACCGCGATACACATCGTCGACGAGGCGGAGTCCGCGATCACCGGCCCGGCCGAGATCTGCCGGATGTGTACGGTGACCTTCGCGGTCCCGGCGGCGGTGGCCTGCGTCCGCTCCGAGCGGCTCGACCGCGCCGAGCACTACCTGGAGCTGGCCAAGGACATCGCGCAGCCGATCTGGCTCGGGGGGGCCTGGCACGCGGCGATCGCGGAGGCGGAGGCGTCGCTCGCCGCCGCGATCGGGAAACCGGACCGGGCCGAGCGGCTGCTGCAGACAGCGGGCGAACTGTTCGCGGCAGCCGGACAGCCGCACGATGCGCGACGATGCCGGGCGGGGGCCGGCGGGCAGCGCCGCGACAGCCCCGGCGCGGCCGGACCCCGGCTTGCCGCCTCATGGAGCTGTGTCGGGCCCGCGGCGGTTGTCCCGCAACTGTCGTGAAGGAGCGCGAGGACTGACGGACATTCAGTCATTTGACGGCAGCTGATTCCCAGGTAGACCCCCGTAAAGAGGCGTCTCGCGCAGTCACTCGATAGGTCGAAACGTTCGCTTGTGACACAGGTCATGTTACGATTGTCCGTACAGACATTCGAGCGGTCGCGCACCGATGGGTGGCCGCTCGCAAGGAGGTGTCCATGCCGCACCAGCTATGCCGGGTTCCCGCCCGCGGCGCGGGAACCCCGACGGTGATCTCGACGACCGATGGTGCCTCTGCTGCTGTGCAGGCTGCCGAGTCACAGGGACCAGAGCGATGAGCATTGACGTGAGCTCCGTCGACGACTCGGAGAACATGGACGCCTGGCTGTTCGCAGCCAGCTCGAACACGGAGTTGTTCTTCGCGGGCCCGATGGGCGGGACGCGGCACCGGCTGCTCGCTCCCCCGGCGAGCGGCGCGTGGCGGATCGGGGACCCGGTCGGCCGCAGGCAGTGGATCTCGATTCCCGGGCCCTTCCCGCTCGAGGCTGGCGGTGTGCTGCCCAGCGTCCAGCTCGCCTACGAGACGTGGGGGCAGCTGGCGCCCGACCGCAGCAACGCGGTGCTGGTGCTGCACGCGCTGACCGGCGACAGCCATGTCGCGGGCGGCGTCGCGCCGGGACACCCCACGCCCGGCTGGTGGGACGGGCTGATCGGCCCGGGGCGCGCGCTGGACCCCGAGCGTTGGTTCGTGGTGGCCCCGAACGTGCTCGGGGGATGTCAGGGAAGCACCGGCCCCAGTTCCCCCGCCGGCGACGGCCGGGCCTGGGGGAGCAGGTTCCCGGTCCTCACGGTGCGGGACTCGGTGGCCGCCGAGGCCGTGCTCGCCGACCGGCTCGGCATCGACCGCTGGGCCGGGGTCATCGGCGGGTCGATGGGCGGAATGCGGGCGCTGGAGTGGGCGGTCAGCGAGCCCGACCGGGTCGACGGGCTGTTCCTGCTGGCGAGCCCGGCGGCGTCGAGCGCGGACCAGATCGCCTGGTGCGCACCGCAGCTCGCCGCGATCGAGGGCGACCCCTACTGGCGGGACGGGGACTACCACCACGCCCCGCCCGGTCGCGGGCCGCATACGGGTCTGGGAACGGCGCGGCGGATCGCACATCTGAGCTACCGCAGCGCGGCGGAGCTGGGTACCCGGTTCGGCCGCCAGCACCAGGTCGGCGAGCATCCGTGGCGGGGCGGCCGCTATGCGGTGGAGTCCTACCTGGACCACCAGGCGCAGAAGCTGATCTGGCGGTTCGACGCGGGCTCCTACGTCACTCTCACCCGGATGATGAACGCGCACGATGTCGGGCGGGATCGCGGTGGGGTGGCGGCGGCGCTGCGCGGGGTGCGAGCCAGGACGATCGTCGCGGGCGTCGATTCCGATCGGCTCTATCCGCTGGCTCAGCAGGCCGAGCTGGCCGCGGGGATCCCGGGCAGCGACGAGGTGCGCGTCATCAACTCCCCGTACGGGCACGACGGTTTCCTCATCGAGACCGCCCAGGTGAACGCGCTGCTGAAGGAGTTGCTCGAAGGAGACTGAACCTGCAGGGCAAGATGGAGGTGGTGCGATTTGCCCATCGCCGGGATGGGATTCGTTGGGCACAGGGTGGTGTACGGCTGATGAGCGATCGACAGGGAGCGTCCGGGCGCTCGGGTCTGACGGTGTTCCCCGCCGGTGAGGTGGTCGTCGCCGACGGGGCCGTCGGGACGATGCTGCACGCCGCGGGCATCCCGCTCGACCAGTCGCTGTCCGAGCTCAACGTCGGACGCCCGAAGCTGGTCCGCGACCTGCATGCCGCCTATGTCGGCGCGGGCGCCCGCATCCTGCAGACCAATACGTTCGACGCCAACCGGCTGCGGCTGGCCTCGGCCGGGCTGGCGGACCGCGTCACCGAGATCAATATCGCCGGTGCGCGGCTGGCGCGGGAGGCGGCCGAGGACGCCCCCTGGGTGAAGATCGCCGGAAGCGTCGGGCCCGCGATGAGCGCCGCGCTGGTGACCCGCATTCCCGACGCCGAACGCGCGTCGATCCTGCGGGAGCAGATCGCGGCGCTCGCCGACTGGGTGGATCTGATCATCCTGGAGACGTTCGGCGAGATCGAGTCGCTGGTCCAGGGCGTGCAGGTGGCGCTCGACGAATGCGACGTCCCGGTCATCGCGCAGCTGACCTTCGGCGACGACGGGCGCACCCTGCGCGGGGAGGAACCGGCCGAGGTCGCTGCCGTGCTCTCCGAGTATGATCTCGCCGCCATCGGCGCGAACTGCACGGTCGGGCCCGCGGTGCTGCAGGAGGTCGTCGCCGAGCTCGCCGCGGCCACGTCCCTGCCGGTGTCGGTGCAACCCAACGCCGGCACCCCCCGCCGGCTGGGGCGGGCACTGCGCTACGCGCACAACGTCGACTACTTCGCCGAGGCGGCGGCGCAGCTCGTCGCGAAGGGGGCGACCGTCGTCGGCGGCTGCTGCGGGACGACACCCGCGCACACCCGGGCGATGGTGAAGTCCGTCGCTGGGCTGGCGCCGCTGCGCCAGGCCCGGGAGCAGGTCACCGACCGGGCATCGCTGCGCGTCGCCGCGCCGGTCGCGGATCCCGAGCCACCCCGGGTGGCCTGGCGGTTCCCCGGCGAGTTCGTGGTGCTCAGCGGCACCAGCGCGCCCCACGGCGAGCAGGTCGCGCAGTTCGTGACGCAGGGCAAGGAGCTGATCCGGGCCGGTGCCCGGCTGCTGGCGGTCATCGACCCCGACCCGCCGGCCACCCGGGTCAACCCGCTGGCGGCGGCGGTGCTGCTGCGCGAGCGGGTGGAGGCCGACGTCATCCTGCAGATCGAGACCGCGGGCCGGAGCCTCTCGGCGCTGCAGGCGGATCTGCTCGGTGCGCATGCGCTCGGGCTGCGGATGCTGCTCTGCCGGACCGGTGCACCGCGGGTCGTCGGAGACTACCCGGACCCGGGCTCGCTGTGGGACGTCGACTCGGTTCGGCTGATCGGCGCGTTGTCGGCGCTCAACGACGGCGTCGACTGGCGCGGTGTCTCGACCTCCGTCCGTACCCGGTTCGTCATCGGTGCGTCGCTGCGGACCGCGGCGGTGGACAAGCGGTGGGAGCTGGACCGCGCGGTCGAGAAGGTGCGCGCCGGCGCGCACTTCTTCGTCACCGAGGTGATCTACGACGTCGACGAGGCGCTGAACGCCATCAGCGAGCTGCGCGAACGAGGGGTGGACGTGCCGGTGATCGCTGCCATCGCCCCGTTCGGCGACGTCGCCACGATCGCGCGCCGGACCCACGAGAACGCCAACGCCGCGGTTCCCTCGGCGCTGCTGCCGCGGCTGCGGGAGCGCGACCCGGTCGAGAGTATCGACCTGGCCTTCGAGGCGGCGGAGAAGCTGGCCGGGCACGCGGCCGGGATCCTGGTGCACGGGCCGAGCCATGCCGACTCGCGCGTCGTCGGGCTGGTCAGCCAGCTGAGCCGGATGGGAGCGGCGCGATGAGGGCATCGAACGTGCGGCATGGCAGAACCCGGTACCGGGTGGAGGCTGAGGAGGAGACGCCCCTGATCGACGACGTGCAGATGTACCCCGATGTGATCAGCGGGCTGTCCCGGCAGAACTCGGTCTACCGGCGCGTCATAGCGCTGTGCGACGAGATCGCCGATGCCGCGCTGCAGGGGGCGAATGCGCACGAGCTGGCCCAGGTGTGCGCGGGCCTGCTGGCGAAGACGGTGGTGCTGCTCGACGCCTCGTTCGAGCTGCGCGCCTACTGCAGCGGTGGCGGCGGCGACATCGCCGCGGCGACCTGGAACCCGGACGATCCGAGCATCCGGCGGCTGCTCGGCGCGCTGGCCGCCGAGAATCGGCCGCTGCGGGTCCCCGCGGTGCCGGACTCGGTGCTGCCGCACGGCTGCCTGGCCACGCCGATCGCGATCGGCCAGCAGAAGCTCGGCTACCTGCTCCTTCTCGAGGACGCCGCCGGCGGCGAGACCGACGACACCGATCTGCTGGTCGTGAGCCAGGCCGCGACGCTGTTCGCGCTCACGCTGGCCAAGGAACAGACCACCATCGATCTGGGCAGACGTTACCAGGGCGCCATCGTCGACGCGCTGATCTCCGGGCACTTCCTCGACCGGGAGGACGCGAGTCGCAAGCTCACCTCGCTGGGTCTTGCCGAGGGACAGCCGTTCCGGGTCGGGGTGATCCGGACGGATACCGACGGCACCGAGGGAGTCGGTGTCTTCGTCGCCTCGCCGGAGATACAGCGGCTGCTCGGCGAGCTCGCCGCGGCGATCCCCGAGGCGGTCCCCGGCGCCGCCATGACCGTTCGGGGTGCCGAGGCGGTCATGGTTCTCCCGGAGGAGGCCGAGGCCGGTGGGCAGGGCCGCGGCCGCGAGACCGAGGCCCTGCGCAAGCTCGCCGCCACGCTGTCCGAGCGCGCCCCGGGAGCGAAGGTGACCTGCGGGATCAGCGAGCCGACCCGGCGGCCCGAGCTCGCGCCTCGGCGAATGCGCCAAGCCGAGTACGCCGCCGACATCGGGATCCGAATCGGGCGAGCCGGCCAGGTGGTCAGGTACGACGAGCTGGGTATCTATCGGCTCCTGCTCCAGATCGGGGACCTGCGCCAGCTGGGTCAGTTCGCCGACGAGGTGCTCGGCGTTGTGCTGCGGTACGACGCCACGCACAAGACCGATCTGGTGCGTACCCTGTCGGTCTTCCTCAACCAGCACGCCAGCCTCAAACAGGCGGCCCGCCAGTTGGGGGTGCATGCCAACACCATCTCTTACCGACTCCAGCGGATCGAGCAGCTGACCCCGCTCAACCTGGCCAACCCGGACGACCGGCTCGCCGCGCATGTGGCGGTCAAGATCATCGACTCGCAGCGGGCCGACGGCCAGCCGCTCGGGACCCCGCTCCGGCGCGGCTGATCCGAAGGCGATCGCCGCTTCGGCTACTCCGCGCTGCCCGGATTCGGTTCTTGTGGTGAGAACACAAAGGGGTGTGCCGGCAATTTGTCGACGGTAGTGACTATCGGCTCGGCACCGACTCGGCGACGATGATGTCGCGGGATCGGAAAGGAGGAGGGCCAGTTGAGCGAGATCAGCAGGGTTGGCGTCGTCGGGGCCGGGCTCATGGGATCCGGAATTGCCGAGGTGTGCGCCCGGGCAGGTTTGGACGTCCAGGTCAGCGAGGTCACCAAGCAGGCGGCCGACGCAGGCCGCGCGCGGATCGAAAAGTCGATCGCTCGGGCACAGAAGTCCGGGAAGCTGTCGGCCGACGAGGGCGCGGAAACGCTCGCTCGGATCAGGTTCACCACCGATCTGGACGACATGTCCGACCGGGACTTCGTCGTCGAGGCGATCGCCGAGAACGAGGCCCTCAAGGTCGATGTGTTCAGCACCCTCGACAAGGTGTTGGAGAACCCCGATGCGGTGCTCGCCTCCAACACCTCGTCGATTCCGATCATGAAGCTCGCAATGGCGACGCAACGGCCGCATCGAGTGCTCGGCGTGCACTTCTTCAACCCGGCGCCGGTGCTGCGGCTCGTCGAGGTGATTCCTTCTCTTCTGACCGATGAGCAGACCCGCAGCTTCATCGAGGAATTCGTTTCCAAGCGCCTCGGAAAGACGGTCGTGCGGTCGACCGACCGCGCCGGGTTCGTGGTGAACGCGCTGCTCATCCCCTACATTCTCTCCGCCATTCGCATGCTCGAGTCCGGGTTTGCCTCCGCCGAGGACATCGATAACGGGATGGTGCTCGGTTGCGCTCACCCGATGGGTCCGCTGGCGCTCGCCGACCTCATCGGCCTGGACACCACCATGGCGGTTGCGGAGTCGATGTATGCGGAGTTCAAGGAGCCGCTGTACTCGCCGCCGCCCATGCTGCTGCGAATGGTCGACGCCGGGCTGCTGGGCAAGAAGGCCGGACGCGGGTTCCACGAATACCCGCGCTGACGGCGCCGGGTAGGCCGGCGTGAAGGGGCGCGAATAGATGGCACAGCTGGTCCGCGGGGTTGTCGGGTCGGCTGCCGGCGGGCCTTGCTGGGTCGAGGAGATCCTCGTTCCGGACCCAGGACCCGGCGAGGTCGTGGTGCGGGTGCTGGCCTGCGGGATCTGCCGGATGGACCTGCAGCCCCCGGACCTCGGCTCCGGGCATCCGATCCTGCTCGGGCACGAGGCCGCCGGCGTCGTCGAGTCGGTCGGCCCGGATGTCGATGCCACCGAACCCGGCGACGTCGTCGTCCTCGGCCGCAGCGGCGAGGTCCCGCCCCGAACCCGGTCGATGCTGCTGGACGGGCGCACGCTCACCCCCGCGCTGGGGGTTGGGGCCTTCGCGGAGAAGGTGCTCGTGCACGTCGGGCAGTGCCGCGTTCTCGAGCCCGCGGCCGGCCCCCGGATCGCCGCGCTGCTGGACGACGGTGTGCCTGGGGCGACCGGGCGATCGCTGGGCACCGCGGGCCAGGTCGGCGGTCCCGGACTGGTGGCCGAGCGGTATCGGGCCGCGGGCGCGACCCGGACGGTCCCCGCCGCTGCCGTCGTCGCGGTGGACGTCGACCCGCTGAAGCTGGGATGGGCCAGGCAGCTCGGGGCGACCCATGTGATCAACGCGCGGGAGCGCGACCCGGACCGCGCCATCATGGAGATCACCGACGGGTTCGGCGCGGATCTGATCGTCAACGCGGTGGGCTGTCCGGAGATCTGGGAGCAGCCGTTCCTCGTTGCCGATCCGAGCCACACGCTGGTGCTGGTCGGAGCGCCGGAGGCGGGGCTGATCGAGTGCGGCGACGGCGCGTCCCTGCCGTCCCTGTCGTCTCCGTCGTCCCTGCCGGTCCTAGACCTCGGCCTGCTCCTGGACATGTTGCTGGCGGGGGAGCTGCCGACACAGCGGTTCGTCGCGGGCGCGGCCGGACCGGACGCGGTGGCGGAGGCGTTCACCCGGATGCAGAAGGGCGAGCTGCCTCGCCCGGTCGTGGCGATGTCCTCGACGCTTGAGCCGCTCACGTAGTGCCCAGCGGCGCTCGAGCCGCTCGAGTGGCGGGGCGCCCCCGCTCACGTGGCGCTCCGGCGGTGGGCGCCCCGCACATCTCGCGGCTTCACTACGGTTCGGGCGGTGGGGCTCAGTCGGTGGGGTGCCGCAGGCCGGTGGCGTGCAGCAGCGTCTGCGGACCGTCCAGCAGGGTGAAGAACGCCCGGACGCCGAGATCGTCCGCGGTGTGCAGCGGGGCGAGCTCCAACGGGGGTCCCGCGACGAGGCTCAGCTGGACGACGGCGACCTCAAGTCCGCCGAGGGCGAAGAACAGCCTGCGGCCCAACGTCGACCCGCAGGTCGTGCTCGTGAGCTGATCGCCGGTCGGGATGGGTCCGGCGATCTCGGCGAACCCGCCCTGCAGGTGGCGGAGGTGGAACTGGGCGTGACACTCGGCTCGGGTGCCCCCAATGCGCAACGTCCAGGAGGCACCGTTCGCGAGCGCGCCGCTTGCGACGACCGGGGCGGGAATGTCGAGCATCGGCTACATCCTTGGGGCGCGGCCGCCGGCGGCGGCGGATGGGTGGATGACCATTCAGGTGCGAAGGCGACCCGGCGCGCTGCGCCGGGTCGCCTTGACGGATCGGTGCACCACCGGTGGTGCTCAGCTCCGTTCGAACAGGTGGATGACGCTCGCCACGTTGTCGTTCCCGTGCCAGCCGCCGGCGTTCTGGGCCATTGCGATCCGCGCGTTCTCCACCTGGCGGCCGTCGGCCGTCCCGCGCAGCTGGAGCACGGCCTCGGCGATCTGAGCCAGCCCGGTGGCGCCGATCGGGTGCCCGCGGGACAGCAGACCGCCGCTGGTGTTCACCGGGATCCGCCCGCCCAGGTCTGTCTGCCCGGTACGGATCATCTCCTTGGCCCCGCCCAGCTCGGTGAGCCCGAGCTGCTCGTAGGCCATGAGCTCGGCCGAGGCCGCGGCGTCGTGGACCTCGATGCAGTCGATGTCGTCCGGGCCGAGACCGGCGACCTCGTAGGCGGCCTGGCTGGCCAGTTTGATGACCTTGGTGGCGCCGTCCACGGGGGCGGAGCGCACGACGGAGGCCAGCACCCGGATCTGTGGCGACGCCGCGTACTCCGGGCTGACCAGCAGCGCCGCCGCGGCGCCATCGGTGATCGGCGAGCACATCTGCAGCGTGAACGGTTCGACGATCAGGCGGGCGTTGAGGACCTCCTCGATCGTCAGCTCCCCGCCGTACTGGGCCACCGGGTTCAGGGCCCCGTTGTGCTGGTTCTTGATCACGACGCGGGCCAGGTCCTCGGCTGTGGTGCCACTCTCGGCCATGTAGTCCAGCGCGGCGGCACCGTAGAGGTCCATCAGGAAGGACCGGCCCGCGGGCAGGTCCGGTGGGACGGTCTCGACGTCCACCGAGCCCCCGATCGCGGCGAACGAGCGGGCCTTGTCCGGGTGGGTCAGCTTCTCGGCTGCGACCGCGAGCACGATGTCGTGCGCGCCGGTGGCCACGGCCTGCCAGGCCAGGTGGAACGCCGTCGAGGCCGAGGCGCAGGCGTTCTCGGTGTTGATGACGGGAATCCCGCCGATACCCAGCGGCCGCAACCCCACCTGACCGAGCACCATCTCCTGGCCGGTGATGGTGCCCGCGGCCGCGTTGCCGACGTAGGCCGCCTGCACGTCTGCGGTGCCGCGTCCGGCGTCCTTCAGCGTGCTGGTGACCGCCTCCGCGAGCAGGTCCTTGATGGAACGATCGGGCTGCTTGGCGAACCTCGTCATCCCGATCCCGGCCACGTACACGTCACGCATCGTCTGACACTCCCGAGCAGTTGTTCGATCAGGCAAGGGGAGCGGCCGCCGTTACGCCGGCCACTCGCAGGTGTGCCGGGCCACGCGGAGTCTGCGGTGGCCCGGCACCCGGTTCGAATCGTGCAGGAGTTCGGTCAGCTCAGGCGCGCGGTGAGGTACGTCCAGGTCGCCGGGAACTCGGTGACGTTCGAGAACAGCTTCTCGAGGCTGTAGCGGATCAGGAAGCGGCGGTCGCGCAGCGCGTCCTCGGTGGGCTCGGTGCCCTCCACCTTGGGCGAACCGCCCACCCAGCTCATCACGCCGTCGTGGTAGGTGAACAGCAGCTGCAGCCACTCCTCGACCTGCGCGAAGATCGTCGAGTCGTAGGTGTGCATGACCTCGTAGCCCTCGGAGCGGAAGGTCTCGACGTAGTAGTCGAGGTCACGGACCGGGACGAACACCTTCTCGCGCAGCTTCTTGTGCGCCGCGAACGTCGCGCTGTCCTCCAGCGCGCCCCGGTACTTCTCGAAGGCCGGCTCCCGCAGGACCAGCTCGGCGGCGATCTCGTTGACCTTCTCGACGGTCTCGTCGATGATCCAGTCGCCAGCGTGGGCGTTGGGGTTGTGCATGTTCGCCGAGCAGACGAACACCAGCCCGCCCGGGCGGAGGATCCGGGTCCAGGACTGCAGGGTCTCCGGGAGGTCGTAGTAGAGGTGGATCGCGTTCGTCGCGGTGATGACGTCGGCGCCGACGTCGAGCAGCGGCTGCTCGACGACCTCGTCGATGAGCTGAAGGCGCTTCTCGTCCTTCAAGTACTTGATCAGGCGGAAGGCCGCGCGCTCGTCGTCGGCGAGGTTCTCCACCGCGACCCGCAGGAACTTCGCCGAGGCGTCGACGTTGAGGATCCCGACCCGGTGCTTGATGTTGGACAGCAGCCGCTTGGCCAGGATTCCGGTGCCGGCCGAGAAGTCGACCATGATCTTGTCCTCGCCCAGCGCGGCGAGGATCTGGGCGATCGTCGGCTCCAGGTTCTTGTACCAACCGTGGTTACCGACATCGTCGTAGTTGAGGCCGAACTCATCGACACTCTGCCGAGCCCAGGGCTCGTCCGGAATACGGTTGAAGCCAACAGGCCAGGCGAAGCCCGGTCCGGCCTGGACGGGAGCTGTCGTCATTATGAGTCTCCACTTCTGGGTTCGTGCGGTCGGGGACGAGCATGTAAGAATCTGCGCGCTAGGAGCAGGTCCTCGTCCGTCCGGCAGCGGATGGCGAGAGCGGGCGACTCGGCGCTCTTCCGGGGGTCGGGTTAGCGGCTGCGCGCCCAATCACATCGTCCACCAGTCCCGCCGCGCGGGGAAGTCGGTACGCAACACAAATCGCCCATCTCCGCGTTTGTGTTCGCTCCACAAGCAGCGGAACGCCGCACGCTGTGGGCTTCCCGGGCGCTCGGCCGGCGGGTGCGGCCGGTCCGGCGGGCTGTTGTGTCGTGGGCACAAGACCATCGCGCCTCAATTTGTTCCCGAACGCGTCTACTCACGGGGTGTGATCTGCGTCAGACTTTGTACCGAGCGCGGCGATCGACTGCGGCGCGACGACGAGGGCCGCGGTCCCGCGGAAACCCGTTCAGCTCACTCGGACGCATGAGGAGTGACACTGACATGTATGGACAGACCCGGTGTCCGTGCTGTGGCTACGGCATGAGCGTGCCGTCGACACCCTATTCGGACTCCAGTGTCGAGCTCATCGACTCGCTCACCCGCGAGGTCAACTACCTGCGGTCGGTGGTCGCTCGCATGTGGAAGTCCGACTGGAGCACGGGAACGCTTCCGGAACAGGTCACGGCGTCCAGTTCACTGTGATCCGGAATCCCTCGGAGACAACCTCGTCCGGGTCGGGATACGAATCTTCAATTGACCCGGAAACGTGACTTGTCGCGACGAGCTCGATCCGCTTTCAGCGGTCGGTGCCGCGCTGGGAATGGCGGTATCGATCGTCACGCGGGTTTTGCCCGCTCACCACGGACGCCCCGTCGCGGACTGGCTTGGGCGCGGGCTGGTCCGCGCGTGGCCCCGGGCCGACCGGACCGTGGTCGGGCGGGCGGCCTAGGTTCCTTTCTGGCTGTACCGGCGCAATTCGAGAAGGAGACATCATGATCCCGTTGGCGGAGAACGAGCACCTGTTCACCTCCGAGTCGGTGACGGAGGGGCACCCGGACAAGATCTCGGACGCGATCTCGGACGCGGTCCTGGACGCCGCGCTGGCCGGCGACCCGAACTCGCGCGTGGCCTGCGAGACGCTCTGCACCACCGGCGTCGTCGTGATCGCCGGCGAGATCACCACCGCGGCGACGATCGACTTCACCGACGTCGTCCGCAAGACGGTCTGCGAGATCGGCTACGACAAGGGCGAGTACGGCTTCGACGGCAACCACTGCGCGGTGATGGTGGCGCTGGACAAGCAGTCGCCGGACATCGCGCAGGGCGTGGACATGGCCCAGGAGCGCCGCGAGACCCTGTCCGAGGACGAGCTCGACTCCGCGGGCGCCGGCGACCAGGGCATGATGTTCGGCTTCGCGTGCAACGAGACCGACGAGCTCATGCCGATGCCGATCGCGCTGGCCCACCGGCTCTCGGCCCGCCTCACCGAGGTGCGTAAGAACGGGACGCTCCCCTACCTCCGCCCCGACGGCAAGACCCAGGTGACGGTGCGGTACCGGGACGACAAGCCGGTCTCGGTGGAGAAGGTGCTGATCTCGACCCAGCACGCCGAGGAGGTCAGCACCGAGCAGATCCGCGAGGACCTCTGGTCGCACGTGGTGCTCCCGGTGCTGCCGAAGGAGCTGTACTCGGTCGAGGAGCTCAAGCAGGAGTACTACGTCAACCCGACCGGCCGGTTCGTGATCGGTGGTCCGGTGGGTGACGCAGGCCTGACCGGACGCAAGATCATCGTCGACACCTACGGTGGCTTCGCCCGCCACGGTGGCGGCGCCTTCTCCGGCAAGGACCCGTCGAAGGTCGACCGTTCCGCCGCCTACGCCGCGCGGTACGTGGCGAAGAACATCGTGGCCGCCGGGCTGGCCGACAAGACCGAGGTCCAGGTCGCGTACGCGATCGGTGTCGCCCGTCCGCTGTCGGTCCTCGTCGAGACCTTCGGCACCGAGAAGATCTCGGTGGACATCATCCGCAAGCTGGTCGACGAGCACTTCGACCTGCGCCCCGCGGCGTTCCGGGCCCACCTCAAGCTGCACCGCCCGATCTACTCGAAGACGTCCGCCTACGGCCACTTCGGCCGCAACGACCCGGACTTCACCTGGGAGGCCACGGACAAGGCCGCCGCCCTGCGCGCGGCCGCGGGCCTGGGTTCCCAGTGACCGGGTCGTCGAGCTCGAGCACGGAGGAATCGTGAGCATTCTGGTAACCGGGTCGATCGCCAACGACCACCTGATGGCGTTCCCCGGCCGCTTCCGTGAGCAGTTCGTCGACGGCAGGCTCGACGAGATCTCGTTGTCGTTTCTCGTCGACGAACTGGAGATTCGCCGCGGCGGCGTCGCCGCGAACATCGCCTTCGGGATGGGCCGCCTCGGCCTCTCCCCGGTGCTGGTCGGGGCGGTGGGCAGCGACTTCGCCGAGTATCGGCAGTGGCTGGAGCGGCACGGTGTGGACTGCTCGGGGGTGCGGGTCTCCACGACCGCGCACACCGCGCGGTTCCAGTGCACCACCGATGCCGACCAGAACCAGATCGCCTCGTTCTACGCGGGTGCGATGACCGAGGCCAGGGAGATCGAGCTGGCCCCGATCGTCGAGGCGCTGCCGGGCGGGTCGAGCAGTCTGGGAATGGTACTGATCAGCCCGAACGACCCGGAGGCGATGATCCGGCACTCCGAGGAGTGCCGGTCGAGGGGCTACCCGTTCGCGTCCGACGTGTCCCAGCAGGTGGCGCGGATGGACGGCGAGCAGATCCGGTCCCTCGTCGAAGGCGCGTCCTTGCTGTTCACGAACGCCTACGAGCGGTCCGTGCTGGAGCAGAAGACGGGCTGGTCGAAGGAGGACGTGCTGGCTCGGGTCGGCATCTCGCTCACCACGCAGGGTGAGAAGGGTGTGATCATCGAGCGGGCCGGGGAGGAGCCGATCGCGGTGCCTGCCGGCATCGCCCGCTCGATCGCGGAGCCGACCGGTGTCGGCGACGCCTTCCGGGCCGGATTCCTGGCCGGCACCACCTGGCAGCTCAGCCTGGAGCGCGCCGCACAGTTCGGCGCGGTGCTGGCGACGCTGGTGATCGAGACGGTCGGCACCCAGGAGTACGCACTCGACCCGACCGACTTCTGCACCCGGTTCAAGGAGGCGTACGGCGAGGAGGCCGTCGCCGAGATCGAATCGGTGTGGTTGCCTGTGCTGGACGCGCGTGACGCCGCGATGACGACTGCTGAGGAGAAGTAGGAGTATGGACTTCAAGGTTGCCGACCTCGGACTTGCGCGCTACGGCCGCAAGTCGATCGAGATGGCCGAGCACGAGATGCCCGGGCTGATGGCCACCCGGCGGGAGTACGCGGAGAGCAAGCCGCTGCGCGGCGCCCGGATCGCCGGCTCCCTGCACATGACCATCCAGACCGCGGTCCTGATCGAGACCCTGGTCGAGTTGGGCGCCGATGTCCGCTGGGTGAGCTGCAACATCTTCTCCACCCAGGACGAGGCGGCCGCCGCGGTTGTGGTGGGTCCCAACGGCACCCCCGACAACCCCCAGGGCTCCCCGGTCTTCGCCTGGAAGGGCGAGACGATGGAGGACTACTGGTGGTGCATGGACCAGCTCTGGCAGTTCACCGACGAGAACGGCAAGCCGGCCGGCCCGAACCTGATCCTCGACGACGGCAGCGACGCCACGTTGATGGTGCACAAGGGCGCCGAGTTCGAGACCGCCGGTGTCGTCCCGTCCACCGACGAGAACGACCCGGAGGAGTACCGCGTCCTGCTGGACGTGCTGCGCCGCAGCATGGAGCGTGACCCGAAGCGGTTCACCACCATCGCGCAGAACATCCTCGGCGTGTCCGAGGAGACCACCACCGGCGTGCACCGGCTCTACGAGATGGAGAAGGCCGGCCAGCTGCTCTTCCCGGCGATCAACGTCAACGACTCGGTCACCAAGAGCAAGTTCGACAACAAGTACGGCTGCCGGCACTCGCTGGTCGACGGGCTCAACCGGGCGACCGACGTGCTCATCGGTGGCAAGGTCGCGATCGTCTGCGGCTACGGCGACGTCGGCAAGGGCTCGGCCGAGTCGCTGCGTGGCCAGGGTGCGCGGGTCATCGTCACCGAGATCGACCCGATCTGCGCGCTGCAGGCGGCGATGGACGGCTACCAGGTCGCCACGATGGAGGACTTCGTCGCGACGGCGGACATCTTCGTCACCACGACCGGTAACAAGGACGTCATCACCGTCGACCACATGGCGGCGATGAAGCACCAGGCGATCGTGTGCAACATCGGCCACTTCGACAACGAGATCGACATGGCCGGGCTCGAGCGCTACCCGGGGATCGTCAAGACGGAGATCAAGCCGCAGGTCCACGAGTTCCTGTTCCCGGCGAAGGGCGACGTGCCGGGGCACGCGATCATCGTGCTGTCCGAGGGCCGGCTGATGAACCTCGGCAACGCCACCGGGCACCCGAGCTTCGTCATGTCGAACTCCTTCACCAACCAGACGATCGCGCAGATCGAGCTGTACACCAAGCACGACGAGTACGAGAACAAGGTGTACATGCTGCCCAAGGCTCTGGACGAGAAGGTGGCTCGCCTGCACCTCGACGCCCTGGGCGTGAAGCTGACCAAGCTCAGCAAGGAGCAGGCCGAGTACATCGGCGTGGACGTGGAGGGCCCGTTCAAGGTCAACCACTACCGGTACTGACCGGTACCAACCGGCACCGATAGGAGCCATGGCCTCCCCGGCCGGCGTGCGTCTGCCCCGCACGCCGGCCGGGGCACTCATTCTTTTTCGTCGTCGTTCACCCGGATGACGGGGAGTTGTCCTTATTCCGGGCGACCGGGCTACCGGAGGGTGCCACTTTCGGGGCTTGTGTGTGCTACGCCACGGCTCTAAGTTGGATGTTCGGACATTGTTGTCCCATCATGAAGGAGGTGCGTCCGAGTGGCGGCGCGGAGACATCACAAGATCGTCATTGTGGGTGGTGGTAGCGCGGGTATCTCGGTTGCCGCCCGGTTGGTACGCCAGAACGTGGCGGACGTGGCCGTGGTCGACCCGGCTACTACGCACTACTACCAGCCGCTGTGGACGCTGGTCGGTGGTGGCCGGGCACCGGTGGAGGAGAGCGCGCGACCGCAGGCCTCGGTCATGCCCAAGGGTGTGACCTGGATCCAGCAGGCGGCCGCCGAGATCGATCCGGACAACCGTGAGGTCACGCTCGACGACGGCAGCGTCGTCGGCTACGACTTCCTCGTCGTGTGTCCCGGTATCCAGCTGGACTGGGAGAAGATCAAGGGGTTGTCGCCGACCCTCGGCCGGGACGGCGTCTCGAGCAACTACCTGTACGAGCTCGCCCCGGCGACCTGGAACTTCATCCGCAATACGAAGTCGGGCACCGCCGTGTTCGGCATGCCGGCCGGCCCGATCAAGTGCGCGGGCGCACCGCAGAAGATCGCCTACCTCGCCGCGGACTACTGGCGGCAGCAGGGCGTGCTTCACAACATCGACGTCCACCTGGTCCTGCCGACGCCGGGCATGTTCGGGGTCAAGGAGTTCTCGGACGTGCTGGTGGGTGTGGCCCGCCGCTACGGCATCACCGTGCATTTCGAGAGCGAGGTGACGGAGGTTCGCTCGGACGTCCGCGAGGTGACCGTCACGGACAAGAAGAACGACACCACGCACACCCTGCCCTACTCGGTCATGCACCTGGTGCCGCCGCAGAGTGCCCCGGACTGGATCAAGAAGGGGCCGCTGGCGGATCCGAACAACCCGGCGGGCTATGTCGAGATCGACAAGCACACGATGCAGCACACCCGGTACCCGAACGTCTTCTCCCTGGGTGATGCCGGCTCGTCGCCGAACTCCAAGACCGGGGCCGCGATCCGCAAGCAGGCGCCGGTGGTGGTGGAGAACCTGGTCGCCGCGATGGCCGGGAGGCCGCTGACGGCGTCCTACGGCGGCTATGCCTCGTGCCCGTTGACCACCGCGCGGCGCAAGATGCTGCTCGCCGAGTTCGACTACTCGATGAAGCCGACGCCGTCGATCCCGGTGATCAACACCGTCAAGGAACGGACGGACATGTGGTACCTCAAGCGGTACGGCCTGCCGTTCCTGTACTGGAACCTGATGCTCAAGGGCCGCGCGTAGGACGCGCGCCCGCATAGGCGAACAACAGCACGGCGGACCCGACCAACCCGGTCGGGCCCGCCGTTGCGTTGTGGAAGAGAGGGAGGGTAGATGATCGTCCGGACGCTTGCGGAGATCACCGACACCGAGCGCGACGTCAAGACGCCGAACTGGCGTAGCAAACGGATCGTGCTGGCCGGCGATGGGGTGGGTTTCTCGGTGCACGAGACGGTGCTCGACGCCGGCTCGGTCAACGACTTCTGGTACGCCAACCACATCGAGGCCGTCTTCATCGTGGAGGGCGAGGGCGAGCTCTACGACAAGGACAACGACGTCACCTACGAGCTCGGGCCGGGTTCGATCTACGTGCTCGACGGGAACGAACACCACCAGCTGCGGCCGCGCACCCAGCTGCGGACCATCTGCGTGTTCAATCCGCCGGTGACCGGGCGTGAGGTGCACGACGAGAACGGGGTGTACCCGCTGATCATCGAGGGGGCGCAGGCGAGCTGACGTCGGTGGTGCCGGCGCGCCGCGGCGCCGGGCAGGACCGCGCCGCGCGCAGCCGCGCCCACAGCGCCCAGGACAGCAGCCCCACGGACGTCACCGCGAGCAGCGGTTGCAGCGGAGCGAACCAGGTGATCGCGCCGGTGTAGCCGAGGGCGAGCAGCGCGAGCTTGTTGCAGACCGGACAGCCCACGGCGAACCATGACAGCGCAGCACCGATCCAGGCCCGCCGCTGTGGGCGGGCCGCGGGCCCGGGTTCGGCCCGGTAGCTGGCCAGCAGCAGGCCGCTGAGAATCGCGGTCAGCGCCAGCGTGGGGTAGCTCCACCAGGTGACCGGGAGGTCACGGCCGAACCATGGCGTCGGCAGCACCGCCGTCGGGACGGCGATCAGCAGCGCCGCGACGATCGTCCCGCCCGCGGCAACCGCCCAGCGCCGAGCCGGCCAGTGGCGCATCACGGCTCCTCCTGGCGCACGGCGGTGTCCGCCGCCGGCTCGTGGCTGGTCCGCCGCCGCACCAGCCGCCACACCAGCAGCACCAGCGCGGCCAGTACCACCGTCAGCAATACCGTGACGTCGGAGAGGCCGGAGACGGCGCGCTGCACCCACACCTGCAGGTTGAACTGGCTGTCCACGCCCGCGAGGCCGCCGAGGTTCGCGGTGCCGTCGGTGACCAGGAACAGGATCCCGATGCTCACGAAGAGCAGGCCCGAGACGAGGCTGGTGCTGTGGGTGTGCAGCGGTCCGATCCGCAGCGGCCTGCCCCGCAGCCAGGACCGCGTGCCGAGCCGGAAGCGGTCCCAGAGCATTGCGAGCGCGAACAGCGGGACCGTCATGCCCAGACCGTAGGCTGCCAGCAGCAGCGCGCCATACGCCGGCGCCCCGCCGACCGCCGCCACGGTCAGCACGCTGCCCAGCAACGGGCCGGAGCAGAACCCGGCGAGGCCGTAGACCGTGCCGAGCGCGAACACCGAGGCCGGCGAGGAGATGCGCAGCCTGCCGGAGACCCGGGCCGCGGCCGTGGAGCCGAAGCCCTTGCCCAGGATGCTCAACACGCCGAAGCCGATCAGCAGCACGCCGCCGGCCGTGGTGACCACGCTCCGGTACTGGGTGAGGAGGGCACCGACTAGCGCGACACCCGCGCCGAGCGGCACGAGCATCGTGGCCAGGCCGGCGAAGAACACCGCGGTGCGGGCGACGAGCGTGCCCAGCCGCTCGAAGGCGTACGCGAAGAAGGACGGGAGCAGCAGCGCGGAACAGGGGCTCAGCAGCGACAGCAGGCCGCCGAGGAACGCGCCGAGCAGGCCGATCTCGGTCACGATGCACCCCCGGCGGCCCGCTCGATCGCGGCGACGAAGGTGTCCAGCGGGTGGGCCCCGAGCATCGGCGTCCCGTTGATCACGAAGGCCGGCGTCGCCGGCACGCCCAGCGCCGCCGCCATGGCGCTGTCGGCCTGCACGGCCTGGACGTTCTCCGGCGCTCGCATCTCCGCGCGGAAGCGGTCGAGGTCGGGGACTCCGGCCTGGCGGGCGAACTCCACCAGCGCGTCGTCGGTGAGGTCGGCATGCCCGGTTTCCGGGGCCACCGCGTAGATCGCCCGGTTGAACTCCCAGAACCGGCCCTGGGCGGCCGCCGCCCGACCGGCCTGCGCGGCCGTCGTCGACTGCGGTCCGAACATCGCGAGGTCGCGCCACTCAAGGCGGACGGTGCCGGACTCGACGTAGCGCCTCACCAGCTCGGGTTCGGTGTCGCGGCTGAACTTGGCGCAGAACGGGCATCGGTAGTCGTTGAACATGACGATGGCCACCGGAGCGTCGACCGGGCCGAGCGCCATCGGGTCGTCGGGGATGCGCTGGGCGAGATCGCCGAGCGGGCCGAGCGGCGCGGGGTCTCCGGACTGTGCGGCCGCCGTCTGCGGATTCTCTTCCGTTCCTCCGGGCGGACGCGCGACCAGCGCGCCGACCAGGGCCAGCGCGATCACGACGAGCGCGACGAGCAGCCACCGCTCCCGGCGCGAGATGCCACTGCTGGTGTTCACCACAATCCTCCGAACCACTACTACTATGTAGCATAGTAGTAGTGGTTCGGGGATCAGAACGTGGGGCAGGTGAGCAGGACGAGCCCTGCGACGCAGCTGACCGAGGCCGCCAGCGGCCCGGTCGAGGCGGTGGCGGCCAGCGCCAGTCCGGTGCGGGAACGGGCCCATCGGCTCACCCCGCGCTGCCGGCGCAGCCACGCCCGCCGATCCGCGACGGACTCGTTCGTGGCGCCCAGCGCTCCCATCGGGGCGTCACCGCCGGCCACATCGGCCAGCGCGTCGCTCACCGTCTCGGCGCCGCATTCCCGCGCGGCTGCGGCGTCCGCGGCCACCTCCACCAGTACGCGGACGACTGCGGGCAGCTGCCGGCACAGCGGCGCGATGGGCAGCGCTCGATGGGTGGCATCGGCCAGCAGCACCAGCACATGATGCCTGCCCCGCAGATGCGCGCGCTCGTGCGCGACGATGGCTGCCCGGTGCGGTCCGGTCAGCCGGGCCACCGCGGTCGTGGCGACGACGACGCCCGCTCGTCCGCCGATGCTGAACGCCATCGGTGCGTCCTCGTCGAGCCAGAACACGGAGTCCTCGCGGCGGCACACGAGCCGCAGCAGGGACAGCTGCTCGGCTCGCCTGCGCCGGTCCCGTCGCACCAGCCGGACGGTGATCACGGCCCAGCGCAGGACCGCGATCCCGGTGGTCGCCGCGAGGACGATCGCGACGACCTGCGCCCAGGGGACCGGTTCGCCGGTGGTGGCCGCGTTGAGGCAGTTGCGGGCCATCCCGAAGAGGCCGTCGACCTCGGTGCCGCCAGGGATGGCCAGGATCGCCGCGCCGGCCAGCGCACTCGCCCACATCGCGACCGTGGACCCGATCCACGCGGCGAGCGCCAGACCCGGCTGCACCGCAGGGGTGAGCAGCCTGCACAGATATCGTGGTCCGAGGGTGGCGATGAGGGGCGCGCCGAGGATCAGTCCGATGCCGAGGGTCACGAGCCCTCCGGTCGCTCGCCGAGGGCCCGGCGCAGCAGGGCGGACTCCCGCCGGCTGATGGTGCGGGCGAAATGCAGCAGCACGCGCTCGGGATCGCCGCTGGCGTCGAGCACCTCGCGCAGCACCTGGGCCCCGGCCTCCGCGCGGCTGTGCGCGGGCCGGTAGGCCCACGCCCGGCCAACGCGCTCGCGGCGCACCCAGTCCTTGCCGTGGAGCTTGTCGAGGACGGTCATCACCGTGGTGTAGGCAAGCGGTCGGCCGTGCGCCTCGAGAGTCTCGCGCACCTCGCGAACCAGTAATGGCCGGTCGGTGGCCCACAACAGGTCCATGACCGTCGCCTCGAGTTCGCCGAGACCTCGCATCCGTCACCTCCGCCGCCGGCGATCGACCATATCCGCGGGTCAGCTCAGGCGGGAGAGCAGGCTCTGCGCGCCGACGAAGACCCCGACGAGCAGAAGCAGCACCGCGAACGCCTGGCCGAGCGCGCGCCCGGGCAGACGTTCGGCGATCCGTTTCCCGGCAAAGCAGGCGACGATCGCGGCGATCAGGAACGGTGCGACGACCTCCCAGTCGAGCGTGAGGCTGTCGGCCCGGGCGCCGAGCGAGGCCACAGAGTTGATCACAATGATCAGGAACGAGGTCCCGATGGCCGGTGCGATCGGCATCCGGAGCGCGAAGACCAGGGCGGGGACGACGAGGAAACCGCCGCCGACGCCGAGCAACCCGGTGAGGAACCCGACGGTGAGGCCGGCGAGGAGGGCCTTCGCCGCCGTCCCGAGCCGGGAGCTGTGCGCGGTGGCCGGGGCGCGGGTCGCGACGGCGGTGGCCGATCGGGTCGTCTCCGATCCTCCCGCAGGCCCCGTCGGCTCTGGCGGCTCCGGTGGCTCGGCGCCGCCGTCCGCGGGGGTCTTGACCAGCATCGCGGTCGCGCACACCAGGATCAGGGCGGCGAAGGCGAGCAGCAGGACCGGCTGGGACAGCCGCGCGTTGAGCATCGTGCCGAGGTAGGCGGTGCCGACTCCGACCAGTCCGAACCCCAGGCCGGTTCGCCACTGCACCAGTCCCGCCCTGGTGCGGGCCAGCGCGCCGACCAGTGCGGTGATTCCGACGATCACCAGGCTGCTGGTGGTGGCCTCCAGGGCGGTCTGCCCGAGGAGGTAGACCAGCACCGGAACCGCGAGGACGCCGCCACCGCCGCCGAGTGCCCCGATCACGATCCCGACGACGAGGCCGAGACCTACCGCCGCCCCGACGATCACCTGCCCTGCCCTGCCCAGCGCTGCGGGCGTCCTGGTGCACGTCGGTCATGCGCTGGTCTCCCTGGTTACCCGGTCGGCGCCTTCAAGCCCGGTCCTAATGTACGGTCTTTTGGGAGATCCGCTCAATGAGACGGTGAGCATCCGGGCGGGGTCGGCCGGATCGTTGCTTCGCCGACGATTCGGCGCGGTCGACGTCGCGAACCGGGGCCTGCGCATGGTTCAATGTCCGGGCAATGGACGCGACGGGCAGAGGTGGAAACATGCAGGTCAGCACGGCCATGATCCAGCCGCCAGGCCGCTGAGCCGCGCCCGATATGGCTGCCATCGCGCGCGTTCCGGCAGATTCGGACGCCGATTCCCCGACCTCGTCTTCCGTTGGGCGCCGGGTCGGCGCGGTGTCCTGGGACGACGCCCGGGCCCGTGCCCACGCCGCCGCCCGGCCGCTCCCGGCGGTACACGTGGAGCTGGCCGCAGCATCGGGTGCCACGCTGGCCGAGCCGTTGACCTCGCTGGTCGACCTGCCCTCCTTCGACCGCTCGGCGATGGACGGCTACGCGGTGTGCGGCGAGGGCCCGTGGACGGTGGTGGGGGAGGTGCTGGCCGGGTCGTCCTCGGCGCCGCGGCTGACCCGCGGCCAGGCCTGTGAGGTGGCCACCGGCGCACTGCTGCCGGAGGCCACCACCGCGGTACTGCCGTATGAGAACGCGGTGCGCGAGGGACGGCAGCTCACCGGGCCCGTCTCGCCGGGCGGCCATATCCGCCGCGCGGGCGAGGAATGCGGCACGGGTGAGCCGCTCGCACCCAGCGGCGCCGTCGTCAGCCCGCAGCTGCTCGGGCTGGCCGCCGCCGCCGGCCACGACCGGCTTCGGGTGCACCCGAAGCCCCGGGTGCGTGCCCTGGTCACCGGCGACGAGGTCTGCGTCGCGGGGATCCCGCCGATCGGCCAGGTGCGCGACGCGATCGGTCCGATGCTGCCCGGCCTTGTCGACTGGGCCGGCGGCACGCTGACCGCCACGACCTACCTTCCCGACTCGACGACGGCGCTCGCCGAGGGGCTGGCCCAGGCCGAGGCGGATGTGATCCTTGTCTCCGGCTCGTCCTCGATCGGGCCCGCCGATCACCTTCGCGACTGTATCGACCGGCTCGGTGGGCAGCTGTGGGTGGATGGGGTCCGGTGTCGTCCGGGGCACCCGCAGGCGCTCGCCGCGCTGCCCGACGGGCGCCTCCTGATCGGCCTGCCGGGAAACCCGCTGGCCGCGCTGGTCGGATTCCTCACCCTCGTGGTCCCCGCGATCACCGGACTGCGCGGTGCGGCGCTGGACGACCTGCCCGCGGTCTCCGACAGCTCGCTGCCCCGGCATCCCACATCGACCAGATTGCTGCCGATCCGGACCGAGAACAACGGACGCCTCGCGGCGGTCAACCATCACGCGAGTGCGATGCTGCGCGGGGTGGCGATGGCCGAGGCGCTCGCCGTCGTTCCGCCGGAGGGCTCCGATTGTCCGGTTCGGCTCCACGGACTGCCGGGCTGACCGGGCTGAACTGCGGGGAGCGAGAATATGACGATGACGGCCGACGGTGACGCGCGACGCGACCCGCCCACCACCCTCACCACCACCGCCCGCCGCTCATGGCGTTCGACGCTGCCCCGGGACATCGTCGCCGGGGTCAGCGTGGCGATGGTCGGAATTCCGCAGTCGCTCGCTTACGCCGAGCTCGCCGGGATGCCCCCGGTGGTCGGGCTGTACTCGGGTGCCCTCCCGCCGATACTCGCCGCGCTGTTCGCGTCCTCGCCCTATCTGCAGACGGGCCCGGTGGCCATCACGGCCCTGCTCACCTTCGGGGCGTTGAGCACGATGGCCACGCCGGGCAGCCCGGAATACCTGAGCCTCGGGCTCGGCCTCGCCCTCGTCGTCGGTCTGGTCCGGGTGCTGCTCGGGTTCCTGCGAGCGGGCTGGCTGGCCTACCTCATGTCGCAACCGATGCTGCTGGGATTCATCCCGGCCGCGGCCCTGCTCATCGCCGGTTCCCAGACCGCGAAGGCACTCGGGGTCGAGGCCTCCGGGCACGGCAACGTGCTCGCCGAGGCGGTATGGGCGTTACTGCACCCGAACCTGTGGAACCTCGCCGCCATCGCCATGACCGCAATGACGATCCTGTTCGTCCTGGGCGGTCGGCGGCTGCATGCGCTGTTTCCCGGAGTGCTGATCGCAGTGATCATCGGCACGGTGATCTCGGCGCTGGGCGGGTACGCCGGGACCACCGTCGAGCACATCCCGGTCGGCTTCCCACCGCTCACCGTGGACAACCTGCCCTGGGGCCGGATGCCCGAGCTGGTGCTGAGCGGGGTGCTGATCGCCTTGATCGGGTTCACCGAGGCGGCGTCGATCTCCCGGCGGTTCGCGTCGGAGGAGCGCAGCCGGTGGAGCGCCGACCGGGAGTTCATCAGCCAGGGCGTGGCGAACGTGACCGCGGCATGCACCGGCGGGATGCCCTGCGGTGGGTCGTTCTCCCGCAGCTCGGTGAACCGGCTGTCGGGGGCCCGGACCCGGCTGGCTGGCGGGTTCACCGGCCTGACCGTGCTGGCGTTCCTGCCGATCGCCTGGGTTCTCGAGCCGCTGCCGCTCGCGGTGCTGGGCGCCATCGTGATCTCGGCGGTGCTCGGCCTGATGAAGTTCCGACCGTTGGTACGGCTGTGGCGCTACTCCGTGCCGCAGGCGGTCGTCGCGTGGGGGACGTTCCTGGCCACCGTGCTGCTGACCCCGCGGCTGGACTGGGCGGTACTCATCGGGATCGGTCTGTCCCTCGCCGTGTTCCTCTGGCGCGAGCTGCAGCTGGCCATCGACGTGTCTGAGGCCGACGGGCTGATCGAGTTCACCCCACGCGGCGTGCTGTGGTTCGGCACCGCGCATCGGTTGGACAGCGCGCTGCTCGACGCGCTGGTGGCGCATCCCGACGCGGACCGGCTGCGGCTGCACCTGAGCCGGTTGGGCCGGATCGACACCAGCGGCGCGCTGGCCTTGCGCGCGCTGTTGGATCAGGCGCGCACGGCGGGTCTGGACGCCGAGATCACCGACGTTCCACCGCAGTCACGGCAGCTCATCGATCGGATCCTCACCCCGGAGCGGGATCCGCTCGGCTGATCGAGGATCTCGCCACCAAGATGGTCCGCAGTGCGCCGGGCTTCGGCCCGGCGCACGACACAGATTCGGATCGTCGAACCGCACCGACACCACGCGACGGGCATGAGATGGTCGCATCCAACGGATGCCCCCGTGTGGGTTGATGTGGCCTTCAGCAGGCCACATCGTCCCAGCTCAGAAGGGCTCCGTGCGTTACGCCCGATGCAGCGCCAGGCACGGGCCGACGCCGTTCCACAGCTCGTCGACGTCGACGTCGAACAGCACCCGGCCCTGGTGATCAGCGGTCCGCTGCCGTCGGATGCGGACGGCGCGGTCGGCCACCTGGTCCCCGAGACCCAGGATGCCGAGCGCGCGAGCGGCGGCGACGCCGGCGACGCCGGCGCCGACGAGCACCCGAACGCCGCCACCCCGCATGGTCCACCTCAGCCGGCAATAGGATGTGAGCATGGCCGGGTGGTGAAGCGGGCGTTCAGGTACCGCTTCTACCCGTCTGCCCAGCAGGCGGCCGAGTTGTCGCGGACCTTTGCAGCAGAGCCTGCGGCACCTGCAGGCGGGGTTCGCGGCGTTCTGGGCCAAGCGCGCCCGCTACCCGCGGGTCAAATCCCGCAAGCGGTCCCGCCAGTCCGCGGAGTACACCCGCTCGGCGTTGCGCCACCGGGACGGGCGGCTGACCCTGGCGAAGCTGGCCCAGCCGCTGGACATCGGTGTCGTGGTCGCGGTCGGGCCACAGCCGGGCCGGACCGGTGACCGCGCCGGCGCCGGCCCGCCCGACGAGCTGGACCTGGCTCAGCCCGGCCGCGATCCGCCGCTGCTCGACCAGCGCCAGTCGAGGACCAGCCGCCGGGCCGGCCGTCCGGTGCGGCCGCTCACGGCCCGATCCGGGGCAGACCGCGCAGGTCGGTGATAGAGCCGTTGCCGAACGAGCGGCCCGGCAGGGCGATCCCGGCGCGGGCCGCGCCCCGCGCGCACCGCCGCTCGAGTCCGCGCTCGGGCAGCGGGGCGCCGTCGGGGTCGGTGAACACCCGCCGGTCGCGCTGGTCGCGGCCGTGCTGGTCGGCTCGCCCGCGGTCGCGGGCGGCTGCAGCACGGCGCGGAGGGCCGGAGGTCGGCGGGCTCATGCCCGAGGCCGTCGTCCGACTGATCTCGGCGGTGGCCGCTGATGTTGACCTCGTCGGGCTGGGTATCGCGGAGTACGTCCCTCGCGACGCGCAGACCCTGCAGTCGATCAACGCCGCCTGGGTGCACGGCCTGCGCGCCGACGTCGGCACCGACGCCACCGCGCGCGGGGCGGCCGGCCCGCCCCGATGTCCGAGAGGGCCGGCCACGGCGCACCCTCAGGAACCGACCAGGTCGTCGATCTGGTTGATCGCCGACGTGGCGCCCTCGACCACACCCATGTCCAGCACCTGCTGCAGCGCCTCGGCGGACTCGTAGGTGCTCACGTAGATCGCGCGAGTGCCGCCGTCGTGCTCGGTGAAGGTGTAGACGTTCGTGGAGACCGGCATCCCCGGGTTCGCGTTGAAGTCCAAGTCGGCGAAGCCGTCGACGAAGGAGAAGCTCGTCGGCTCCTCGACGGCCGTGATCTGCCAGTACCCGGCGTGCTTGTCGCCCTCCGGGCCGGTCATCACGTAGGTCACGCGGCCGCCGGGGCTCAGGTCGTGCTCGACCACGGTCGCCGGGTAGGTCGGTGGCCCCCACACCTTCTCCAGCTGACGCGGATCGGCGTAGACCTGCCAGATCCGCGCCACCGGGGCGGCGAAGTCGGCGGTGATGGTCAGGGTCAGGTTGTCCAGGTCCTGCCGGACATCGGTCACGGGCATGGTTCGGTCCTCCGGTCGGGGTCGGCTGCGATCAGTTCGTCGATGCGCGCGATGCGGCCACGCCAGAGCTGTTCCAGCTCGGTGAGCATGGACGCCACCGACCGCACCGCCTCCACGTCACCGCTGGCCAGCTGCTCGCGGCCGCTGCGTCGCTTGGTGAGCAGACCGGCCTTCTCCAGCACGGCGACGTGCTTTTGCACCGCGGCGAAGCTCATGTCGTACTTCGCCGCGAGCGCGGAGACCGAGTGCTCCCCGGCCAGTACGCGGCGCATGATGTCGCGCCGGGTCCGGTCGGCGAGCGCGTGGAACAGGGCGTCCGCCCGCTCCTCGTCCTCCTCGGTCACCGTCCAAACATACAACCGAATAGTTGTATGTTGTCAAGGGTCGACCTCCGGCGGGAGCGGCAGCAGAGCTGTCCGCGTGTGGGCACATCCGGGCAGATCGGTGGTGGCTGCGACACGACCCGACAGGTGTCGGCTTGTGGCTGCGGCGACGGCAGGCACTGCCATTCTCGTGGCGCCGGACCACTGTCATTCTCCTGTCGCCTCACATCGGCCGCGATCGCCCGGTTGGTCTTTCCGACCGCCACCAGGCCCAGCACCTGCGCCTCCCGTGCGGTCAGCCCGCCGCCTCGCTGATCTGCCTCCGCGAGAGCGCCGCGACGCGGGCCAGGTCGGGCCCGGGCCCAGGTGCTGGAACACCCACCGGGCGGCGTCGAGCTCCATCTCCGCCGACTCGTCGTCCCCGAGCTCCCGGCGGGCCAGGCCCATGAGGGCCCGGGCGCGGGCGGCCTCGTAGGGGGCGCTGAGTTCCTGCCACGCCGCCCACGCACCGCGCAGGATGCCCAGCGCTTCCTGCCCGGCGCCCTCGCCGAGCAGCACGGCCCCGACCGCGTGCGCCGCCGCCGCGCGCAGCAGCGGAGCCCGACGTACTCGGCCATCTTCCCCAGTTCCTCGGCGGCACTGCGGGCCGCGCCGACATCGCCGGCGGTCAGCACGCAGTCGAGCCGGTTGTCATCGAGCAACCGGCTCGCGCGGGCGAGCCACCCGCTGCTGCGCGCCACCTCGCCCCTGAGCAGCAGCTGGAGGCCCAGCCAGAACGCACACCGGTCGCTCGTGCGGGCTCGCCCCGGCACCCCCACTCGCGATACGCGCGCGCCGACAAGTCGTCCCCGAGCGCGTCCCGACCGGCCAGATACGCAGCCGTCACGAGCAGCTCAAGGTCCCTCGGTTCCAGGTGGGACTCACGGTCCGCCGCCACCGCCGCAATGCCGACCTGCTGCGATCTTGAGTGCTCCACGGGCGCGGTCCGACTGTCACGGCGAGTGTGAGGCGCGGCGTTGCCACGCCGTCGGAGCCGATCGGTGATCTCCGTCACGGGGTCGGCCTCGGTCGCCGGGGCTCGGGAAGGTGGACCGCTTTCTCCCCCCTCCCACCTGTGCTCGGAGTGCGGGTCGATCAACGGACCGGAACCGTTGTCGGTACGGACCTGGGAATGCTCGTGCGGCGTCCATGACCGGGACCTGAACGCGGCGAAGAACATCCTCGCGGCGGGACGCGCCGAGAGGCGAAACCGTGGACCCGACGGACCGGTGCCACGCTTCGTTCGTCGTCGAAGTGTCCGACCAGCCGCTCCCGCCGATGGGAACCGAGGTGGGTATCGACCTCGGACTGGAGCCCTTCGCCGTCCTCCCCGACGGCCGGAAGATCGGTAACCCGAGGGGTGCGGAAGGCGCACCGCAAGCTCCGCCGAGCCCAGCAGGAACTCGCCCGCCGCCGGAAGGGGTCCGGAGCCGGGCGCAGTCGGTCCGCACGGTCGACCGCTGGTTCCCGTCCACTCGCCTGTGCTCGGACTGCCAGGCCCTCGGCGACGCCACGCCGCTGGACGTGCGGGAGTGGGCCTGCCCGTGCGGGGCGATACATGACCGGGACGTCAACGCCGCGATCAACATTCTGACCGCCGGGCGGGCGGACAGATCAACACCTGTGGCGGCGCCGCCAGACTCCGGGAGACCGGAGCAGGGGCCGGTGAAGCAGGAACCCGCCGGGAGCGCGGGGTGAACCGCGCAGACCGGAATCTCCTGCCTTCAGTCGGGGGAGGACGTCAGGAGACGCTCAGCGGGAGCGAGCGGCGCAGCAGACTGCGCCGCACCGCGGGCAGCGCGGTGGCGATCCGGGTGAGCTCGACGGCCGACGCGGCGGCGGGGGAGTCGAGCACGACCGGACGGCCGCGGTCCCCGGCCGCGCGCAGCTCGATGTCCAGGGGAACCTGGCCGAGCAGCGGGGCGTCGACCTCCGCGGCGAGCTGGTCGCCGCCGCCGGAGCCGAACACCGCGGTGTGCTCGCCGCACCCCGCGCACACCGACGCGCTCATGTTCTCCACGACCCCGGCGATGGGCATGCCCGCTTCGCGGGCCATCCGGCCGACCCGGGTGGCCACCGTGCGGGCCGCGGCCTGCGGGGTGGTGACCGCGAGCAGGGCGGCGTCGGGCACGAGCTCCAGCAGCGACATCGTGATGTCGCCGGTGCCCGGTGGCAGGTCGAGTAGCAGCACGTCCAGCCCGCCCCAGGCCACGTCGGTGAGGAACTGCTGCAGTGCCTTGTGCAGCATCGGGCCGCGCCACACGACCGGCGTGCCGTCGGCGACGAAGAACCCGGTCGAGATGAGCGCGACGCCGTGGGCCTGCACCGGCAGCATGACGCCGCCGAGGGCGACGGGCGTGCGGTGCACGCCGAACAGCTGCGGGATCGAGTAGCCCCACACGTCGGCGTCGAGCACCCCGACGCGCTGGCCGCTCGCGGCCAGCGCGACGGCGAGGTTGGCGGTGACGGTGGACTTGCCGACCCCGCCCTTCCCGCTGGCCACCGCGTAGATGCGGGGGGTGGCGGTGGCCGGCGGGGCAGCGGCGCGCAGCCGCTCCCCCAGCTCGACCCGGTCGCGCTGGCCCATCGGGGCGAACTCGACGACCGCCTCGCGGACGCCGGCGACGCCGGTGGCGGCCGCCACCACGGCTGCCCGCAGTTCGTCGGCCAGCGGATAGTCGGTGGCCAGCAGCGCCACCGGCACCCGGACCCGGCCGCCACGGTCGTGCACGGTGCCGACCGCGGCGAGCCGGTCCAGGCTCAGCCCGGATTCGGGTTCGATGACCTCACCGACCGCCGCCGCGACCCGTTGCGGGTCCGGCGACGTCCTGGCGGCGATCCTGGGGAACACCTCGACCTCCCTGATCCGGCCTGGTCCGGTCAGTCCCCGGAGCCGGACGCCCGGAACGCGCGGCGGCGGGGCTTCACCGGGCGCATGAGGAACTCGGGACGGCGCTGTCCGCCGGGCCCCAGGGTGGCCCGGGTCTTGGTCAGCCATTCCTGGTAGACCTCGCGGGAGCGGCGGGTGTCGACGTAGACGTCGCCGTAGCGGTCGCCCGCGTGGGCCTTCTCCATGCGGACCTTCTGCAGCCAGCAGTGCATGCCCGACCAGGGATCGGCCTGCACCCCGAACGCGAGGTTCTGGTGCACCCCGGGGTCGTCCCACCAGATGCGGGAGCTGTCCGGGTCGTCCGAGGCGAAGGCGCCGACCCCCTTGCGGTAGCGCAGCAGCCAGGTGTCCTCGCCGTCGGGGTGGGTGATGTCGACCAGCCCGGAGACCCAGCGGCTGCCGGTGTGCTCGTGCAGCCGCCAGCGGCCCATGTGGTGGCTCAGCGCGCACACCCCGGGGCGGATGGCCTCGGTGGCCCACACCCGGGCGACCAGGTAGCCGATGGAGGTGTTGAGCCGGACCAGGTCGCCGGTGGCCACGCCGTGGCGGGCCGCGTCGGCGGCGTTGAGCCACAGCGGGTGGGTGTTGGAGATCTCGCTGAGGTACTTGGTGTTGTTGGAGCGGGTGTGGATGAGGGTGGGCAGCCGGAAGGTGGGCACCAGGACCAGGTCGCCGGCGTCGAGGTCGAGCTCGGTGTGGGCGACGTGGGAGGGGATGTAGCCGGGGGTGGCGTACTCCTCCCAGCCCCAGTCGCGCATGGTGGGGGAGTAGACCTCCAGCTTGCGCGAGGGGGACAGCCAGCCGGCCGTGACGGTGCCATCGGCGTGCTGGACGCCCACCGCGCCGGCCTCGCCGATCAGCGGCGGGATCGAGTCGTCGGTGGTGGGCTTGCGCAGCACCCCGTTCTCGTCCGGCACCGCGCCGTCGAGCTCGGCGGCGGTCAGCGGGCGCTCGTCGGCGCGGTAGATGTCGGAGTCGACCTCGACCACGCCGTAGCGGCGCATGTAGGCCAGCGGGGTCAGCCCCTCCTTGGCGGCCTTCTCCGGCAACCCGGGCACCCGGTTCTCGAACACCCACCGGTAGTACTCGTCCACGGTGATCTTCTCACCGGGTTGGTAGGGGGATTCGAAGTGCTTGCGGATGCCCAGGGAGCCGTCCGGGTCGATCCGCCAGGACAGCTCGAACCAGAACTCGTTCTCCTCCCACACCTCGCCCGGGTTGACGTCGCGGGTGTCGGTGAACGGACGGCCCTGCTTCTCCATCGCGACCCGGCGCACCGGCTGGCGGAAGCCCAGCCACTTGGCCGCGTGGGTTTCATACGAGTGGGTGTCATGCCGTTCGGTGGAATGCCCCATCGGCAACACGTAGTCGGCGAACTCGGCGGTCTCCGACCAGGTCGGGGTGAGCGCCACGTGCAGGCCGACCTTGTCCGGGTCCGACAGCGCCTGGAGCCAGGTGAACCCGTCGGGGTAGGTCCAGATCGGGTTGAACACCCGGGAGAAGTACACCTCGACCCGGCCGCGGCCCTCGTTGAGGAAGTGCGGCAGCAGGATCGACATCTCGTTGCAGGTCAGCGGGTACTCCGCCGGCCAGGCCAGCTCGTTCCAGTGGTCGTGCGCGCCCACGTCGGGACCGTGCGGGATGAACTTGTTCCACCCGTTCGGGCTGGTGCCGCCCTCGGTGCCGATCGACCCGGTCAGCCCCAGCACGAACCACAGCGCCCGGGCGACCTGCCAGCCCCCGTAGTTCCCGGCCGCGGCCGAGCGCCAGATGTGCGCGGCCAACCGTCCGTCGCACCGGGAGACCAGCTCGGCCAGCTGCGCGATCTGGGCCTCGGGCACCTTCGCCTCGGCCGCGGCGAAGGCGAAGGTGTAGCCGGCGTAGTCGGCCTCCAACCGGTCCAGGAACGCCTCGAAGCTGCGCGGCGCGTCGGGGTGCCGGTTGTCCAGGTAGGTCTCCCAGTTGAACCAGCGCCGCAGATACGACTCGTCGATCCGCCTCGTGCGCAGCAGGTAGGAGGCCACCGACAGCAGGATCGCGGCCTCGCTGCCCGGCCACGGCGCCACCCACACATCCGCGTGCCCGGCGGTGTTGGACAGCCGCGGGTCCAGCACGATCAGCTTCGCTCCGGACTGCTTGGCCTCCATGATCCGCTGGGCGTGCGGGTTGAAGTAGTGCCCGGTCTCCAGGTGGCTCGACAGCAGCAGCAGCACCTTGGCGTTGGCGTGGTCCGGGGAGGGGCGGTCGTACCCGCCCCACAGGGTCTGCCCGAACCGGGCCCCCGAGGAGCACACGTTGGTGTGGGAGTTGTGCCCGTCCACCCCCCAGGCCTGCAGCACCCGCTCCACGAAGCCGTCCTCGCCGGGCCGGCCCACGTGGTACATGACCTCCTCATGGCGGCCCGCGGTGATCGAGGCCCGGATCCGGCCGGCGATATCGTCCAGCGCCGCATCCCAGGACACCTGCTCCCACTGCCCGCTGCCGCGGGCCCCGGTGCGTCGCAACGGGTACAGGATCCGCTCCGGATCGTGGATCTGGTTGATCGTGGCCGGGCCCTTGGCGCAGTTGCGCCCCCGCGACCCGGGATGCGCCGGGTTGCCCTCCACCTTCTTCACCGACAGGTCGTCCTTGTCGACATAGGCCAGCAGCCCACACGCCGACTCGCAGTTGAAGCACGTGGTCGGGATCAGCATGTAGTGGTGGGGCACCTTGCGTGGGTGCGCCTTGGCGTCGTACTCGACGTGGTCGTCCCAGGTCTCCGGCGGCGGGAAGTTGCGCAAACCCTCATGCCGGCGAGCACCAGGCAGCAGGTCGGTCATCGGGAGCTCCTCTAGGACAGGGGGACGTCTTGCGCGGCCCGGACGAACACGGACTCATATGCCAGCAGCGCGACCTGCACGACGAGCCCACCGGCCACCGCAGCCAGCAGCGGGCCGGTCCAGCCCAGCCCGGCGAGCACGGCGCCGACCAGGGCCAGCCCGATCCCGCCGAGCCAGAACGTGCGGGCGTAGCGGCCACGGGTCACCAGATGGGCGGCCGCGCCCGCGTTGCGCGTGGAGTGCCGGCCCAGGTACTCCAGCAGCACCATCACCAGATGCGCGACGGTGGCCACGGCCAGCGTGCCGACCAGCAGGTTGCGGCCTGCGTCATCGACCCCACCGAGCACCGCGGCGGCCAGTACCAGCGGCGCGGAGCCGACCATGAGCGCCTGCACCAGCAGATGCCAGAACAGCAGCGGCGACTGCCACAGGTCGCGGCCCTCGGCCTGGCCGAACAGGAAGGCCGTATACCCGGCGGTGAGCGCCGCGGCGATCGCGGTGGGCACCGCCAGGCCGGTCAGCACCGCATCCATGCCCAACAGCGCGAACACCAGCCAGGCGAAGAACAGCCCGGAGGCGATGGCCAGTACCGCCGCGCCCCAGAACAGCCAGGACGTCGGGTTGGGCTTGAGGAAGATGAACAGGAACCGCTCGGGGCGCTTGAGGTCCCACACCAGCAGCACCCCGGTCACCGCGGCGCCGGCCAGGCCGACGACCGGGGCGACCACATCGCCGACGGCGCCCAGCTCCACGCCCAGTAGGTGGGCCAGCGCGGCGAGCATCATCGCGCCCGCGGCCACCGCCTTGGTCCACAGGTAGGTGGTCACCCGCCACCCCCACGGCCGCGGATGCGCGGTGTTCAGCGTGGTCCGGGCCCCGCTCACCGGGTCGGTGGGCAGCTGCGCGGACACCTCGGCGCGATGCGCATCCGGCCGGGAGAAGATGTAGGACTCGTCCACCGGGGCGGCCAGCGGATCGAGCACTGCCCGGTCCGCGCCCAGGTAGAACACGTTCGGCCCGGTCTGCTGCTCGGGCGCCCGCACCGTCACCGGGTTGGTGTTGACCAGCCGCGAGATCCCCGACTCCGGATCGTCGAGGTCACCGACCCAGATCGAATGCGTCGGGCACACCACGACGCACGCCGGCTCCAGCCCGGCGTCGACCCGGTGGGCGCAGAAGTTGCACTTGGCCGCGGTGTGCGTGTCCTCGTCGATGTAGATCGCGTCGTACGGGCAGCCCTGCATGCAGCTCTTGCAGCCGATGCACCGGCTGTTGTCGAAATCCACGATCCCGTCGTCGCGGACGAACAACGCCTTGGTGGGGCAGATCTTGACACAAGGGGCGTCGGTGCAGTGATTGCACCGCATCACCCCGAAATCACGCGTGCTGTTGGGGAAGGTGCCCTGATCGACATACTTCACCCAGGTGCGGAATTGACCGACCGGCACTTCGTGCTCGGTCTTGCAGGCGACCGTGCACGCGTGGCAACCGATGCACGTGCGCTGGTCGATCGCGAAGCCGTAACGCATGGAGCCTCCGTCGCCCGTGGTGGTGGCCACACCCTATTGGTGTCCGAACATCCACACAAGTCACCCGGACATTTCAGCAGTTCGTCAGCGTAGGAGCAGCACTATCGCGGCACATCCGAGCGCCGCGATCGAGGCGCTGGTGAGTAGTGCGGGCCCCAGCAGGCCGATCGGCCGGCCACTGGCCAGGCGGCGGATGGAGCGGCGGTAGCGAACCCGGAGGCCGATGATCGTCGCGGCCCCCAGCGCCAGTGCCAGCGAGGCGATCACCACGGCCGCGATCGAGGAGTGGTGCAGCGCGAGCCGGATCGTGCCGAGCGCGGTGACGATGGACGCGAGCGCGGTTCGCTGCCACGCGAGGGCGGTGCGCTCGGGTTGCAGCCCGGCGTCCCACACCTGGTCGTTCACCACAGGGTCGTTCCCTGCGGGGCGGTCACAGGGCATCCCAGACCAGCGTCACGACGCCGGCTGCGGCCAGCACCACCAGGGCCACGACGAGCAGCCCCGCGACCCGCGGGTCGGGCAGCGGGCGCTGCAGGCGCAGCGACAGCTCGATCCGCTGCCATCGGCCGTATGCCGCGATCGCGGCGATCGTCCCGGTGAGGCAGGCACCACCCGCCACGATGCCGATGAACGCCGGACGGGCCACATGGTCCTGCAGCGCGGTGGCGGCGATCCCGGTGACGACGAACGCCAGCGCGGTGCGCAGCCAGGCCAGCAGAGTCCGTTCGTTGGCCATGGTGAACCGGGGGTCCGGCTCGCTGCCCACCTCGTAGATGCGGCTGGGTCTGCGCCGATCCGCGGGCTCGCCGTCGTCGGTCGCTCCGGCGCTCTTGCGCCGCCGGCGGGATCCAAGGTTATGCTCCACCTCACACACCTTCGCCAGGCTAAAGGTACGGGCATGCGAATAGTCGGATGGCCGGCCGCCGCGCGGGTTCACCAGGAACGTGTTCCGGTGAGATTCTGAGGCATCGGAGGAGCGGTGGCACACACCCGTCAGCAGCGTTGCGACGGCGGTCCGAAGCATTCGACGACCGCAGCCGCCGAACCCGGATCGCGAGGTCCGGATCCGGTCAGCCATGAGCGGGACGAGTCCGGTGGCCGCCAGGTCCGGCGGATGGCCGCTCGTTTCGCCGCGGTAGTGGCCGCCGCGCACCGGGCCGGCGTGCCGTTCTGAGCTCGTTCCCGTAGCGAGCCCTGCGGTACGGCCCCGGGATCACCGGATCACGCGAGGCGCCGGGCGTCGACGCCCAGCTGATAGCCGTCGCGCGCCGAGAACTGGGCACTGACGCCGAACCGGTCGCCGCGGACCAGGGTGTTGCGCCACTCGACCGGACGGTCGCGGGCACATCCCAGGCGGTCGATGGCGAAGGCCGCCGTACCCTGCCCGATTCCCAGCAGCTTCCGCTCGGCGGCGGTCGGGATCACCGCCCTGATGTGCTCCTCGCCCCCGGTCAGGCGCACCCCGCAGCGGCGGGCGTACTCGTCGTAGAGCGCCGTACGGGTGAAGTCGACGTCGAGCAGAGGCCGGGCGAGCTGCGCGGGCAGCCACACCCGATCCAGAGCCAGCGGTTCCTCGTCGGCCAGCCGCAGCCGCTCCAGGTACACCAGCGGAACCGACTCCTCGAGCCCCAGCCTGGTCGCCATGACGCCGTCGGCCCGTACGTCCAGGCGCCGGATGACGCTGCGCTGGATGTGCCCGGTCGCCTCGACGGCGGAGAACAGGCTGTACACCGCCCCCAACGGTTGTTCGATCTCGACCGGACCGGCCAGCCGCGGGGTCATTCCCCGGCCTGCGACGACCGTTCCGTCCTCGCGCAGCCTGCGCAGTGCCTCGCGCACCGTGTGCCTGCTGACACCGTACTCGGCGACGAGTGCGAGCTCACCCGGGAACGCGTCGGTGAACTCACCGGCATCGAGCCGCCGCCGAAGATCGGCCAGGATCTGCGCCCACAGGGGCAATGGATGATCCCGATCCACCGGGCGAGGGCCTCGCTGCGTCGCCTTCCTCGTCATCTACACCGTCCCCCGCACCGTCGACCGTATCCCTGTTAATGTACGGTCGTTCGATCGATACCGGCAAGTTTCGACACGGCGTAGTCGTGGACGATTTCACTGTCAGGCAAGGAATCGGACGATCTCGCATATCTCGCGAACCAGGCCAGCATCTCCGGATGGGTGATCGCCCCGTCGGCGGCCACCTCGGCGGGCCGGGCGCCCTGCAAGATCCGCTCGACGGGCACCTCGAGCTTCTTTCCGGTCAGCGTGCGGGGTACGGCCGGCACCGCGACGATCATGTCCGGGACGTGCCGGAGGGAGAGTCCATCGTCGACGCAAACACGTCGGCGCCACGCCCGGCGAGCACCGGCGGCGGAGCTGACCGGCCGCGCCCGCCGATGGCCGGTGCTCGGGCCCCGCAGCCGGATAGGCTCGTGGCGTGGGGACCATCGTCAGCTTCCACGCCCATCCCGACGACGAGTCGATCGGCTCCGCCGGCACGTTGGCCCGCGCCGCGGCGGCGGGGCATCGCGTCGTGCTCGTTTTCGCCACCCGCGGCGAGCTGGGGGAACCGGTTCCTGATGTGCTGGGCGACGGCGAGCAGCTGGCCGTGCGGCGTTCGGCGGAATGCTTCGCCTCGGCGAAGGCGATCGGCGCCCACCGCGTGGAGTTCCTCGGCTACGTCGATTCCGGGATGATGGGCGAGCCGAGCAACGATGCGCCGTACTGTTTCTGGCAGGCCGACGTCGAGCACGCCGCGCGACGGCTTGCGGTGATCCTCGACGAGGAGGAGCCCGACGTCCTCACCGTCTACGACGACAACGGCGGCTACGGGCATCCCGATCACATCCAGGTGTACCGCGTCGGACTGCGGGCCGCCGATCTGAGCGCCGTCCCGGTCGTCGCCCAGGGGACGATCAACCGCGACTGGGTTCTCCGCGGGATGGAGCAGATGGCGAAGGAACGCGCGCTGCCCAACGGCTGGGAGCCACCGCGGATCGATGCCCCCAACTTCGGCAAGCCGGAGTCGGAGATCACCCACCGCGTCGATGCCGTGGATTTCGTCGAGGCCAAACGCGCCTCGATGCTGGCGCACGCCAGTCAGATGGGCCCCGACCACTTCATGTTGACGATGCCCGAGCCGATGTTCGCGATGGGGCTGGGAACGGAGTTCTACATCGTCGATCCGGAGCCCAGCCCGGTCGCGGCCCCCGCTCTGTTCCGGGAGCTGTTCATCCCGCTGCACGAGCGGTAGCCCGGATCGACCAGGTCCCGAGTAAACCTGCCCGATCGCCAGATGGATGGACAGCGCCGCCGATGGAATGAGCCGTCGGCTCCATCCCGGCATCCCGGTCGAACAAGCCGATCCCGATTCAGTTCTCTTCTCGTCGAGGAAAAGCGCCATCGGCCATTGAAGTGATCCCAACGAGGTCAGTAGCGCTTGCGGCGTGACACACCCATAACGGGCAATCCGGGCGGTCGTGGCCGAGAATGGGGTCCGCGACCAGGACGATGTCGCCGTCGTCGGCGCCGGGTTCAGGGTGTCGCGGGCGATGGCCCACCGCTACCGCGACGAGGTCCTCACCGTGCTGGCCACGCAAGCCCCCGACCTGCACGAGGCGCTCCGACGGCTGCCGATCTGGGTCTCCCACGTCGTTCCGGGCACCGGCACGACATCACCGCCGCCCGCGCCCTCGGCGCGCTGCACTGGGCAGCGTCCCAACTCGGGCCCGATCAGCCTCGCCGACGGCGGCTACGTCGGCGCCGGGCAGGCCTTTGAGCGGGCCGTGGCGGCCCGCGGAGAAGCCCGAAAGAATGCCGTACCCAGGCGCAGATATGCGGTGCGTCGCGACTGTCCGGCCACGGTCGACAGAATGGTGGTGCACGCCACGTCGGCCGGGCAAGCCGTCGGTCAGCGAAAGCTCCGATTGCCTGATAGCGCGGTTCTATGACCGGTACCTACCCGAACGACCGTGGCTGGTAACGTGCGTGCCCGGGCCGGTTAGGCTCCCGCGGATGTGCATGCCCGTCGGCCGTCACTGCCTGGCCCGGTGACGTGTCGCGCGCGCAGTGACGTGCTGATCCGTCAGCTGGAGTATCTCGTCGCGCTCGGCCGGGAACAGCATTTCGGACGGGCGGCAGCAGTCTGCTACGTCAGCCAGCCGGCGTTGTCCGCGGCGATCCGAAAGCTCGAGAACGAGCTCGACGTCACGATAGTGTTGCGCGGGCGGCGGTTCGAGGGGTTCACCGATGAAGGGCGCCGCGTCGTCGGCTGGGCACACCGGATCCTCGCCGAACGCGACGCGCTGCTCGCCGACCTCGATCGGATGCGCAACGGGCTCAGGGCCACCGTCCGGATCGGTGCGATCCCGACGGCGGTCCCGGCGACACCCTTGATGTCCAGCCTGTTCTCGACGCGGTACCCGCTGGCGCGGGTCCGGATCGAATCCCTCTCGTCCCGAGAGATCAGCAGGCGGCTCGCCGAGTTCGAGCTCGACGCCGGAGTCACCTACCTCGACAACGACACCCCGCCCGGCACCCGCAGCGTCGAGCTGTACCGCGAGCGCTACCGGCTGCTCGTCCCGGCCGACGACGAGCTTGCCCGCGAATCGGTCGTGGAATGGGCGGCCGCGGCCGCCTTGCCGCACTGCGCCCTCATGTCCACGATGCGCAACCGCCGCGTCCTCGACGCGAACATGGCCGCGGCCGGTGCGACCCTCGTCCCGGTCGTCGAGACCGATACCGTCGGCGCGCTGTACGCCCACATCGCCACGCGGCGGCTGGCGAGCATCGTCGCGCACACCTGGTTGCACGCCTTCGGCGTGCCCGAGGGCATGTGTGTCCGGCCGCTCGCCGAGGTGCGGCCCCGCCCCGCCGTCGGGTTGATCGTCTCCGACCGCGAACCCACCTCGATCGTCGTGGACGCGCTCGTGGATGCCCTCAGCGGCGCCGATCTGTCCGAGGCGCTGGAGCGGTCGCTCCCGCCGGTCATTCCCGGATAGTCGGATCGGCAGCGATCCGGCCGATGAACGTCGAGTCTCCCGCGCGTGCGGAAACGCCCATGCCGTGACCGCCGCCGTCACGCACCCTGACGTCGTCGAAGTGCCGGTCGCGGAGCGCCGCGACCACGGCGGAAATCACCCGTTCGCCCGACGTCGGGGCCGCATCGTAGAGGATGTGCAGCGCACCGCCCGGGGCCAGCGCCGAGCAGAGCCGGTCGAGTTCGGCCGGTGCGGCCCGCGTCCAGAACAGGTTGACGTTCACGCAGAACGCGGCGTCGAGACTGCCCGGCGGGACGTCGACCGCGGCAAGGGCGCACTGCCGTATCTCCAGCCGTCCCGCCGCGAGGTGGGCGGCGTTGCGCCGGGCGGCGCGCTCGACCGCCACGGCGGACCGGTCGATGGCGAGCAGGTGTCCGCCGTGTAGCCGGGCGCAGACGAGCGCGGCCGCGACGCCGTTCCCGCAACCGATCTCGAGAAGCCGATCCGCGGGTTGCGGATCGAGCACGTCCACTGCCCACCGCAGCCGCAGCGGGACCCGCTCAACCATTGCTGCACGCCGCGGGGGTCTCGCCCGGCCGCCGCCGTAGGCGGGCATCGTCCCGCAAACACGTCACGCGACGAGACGATAGTCACAGGGGCGTCGGCGGTGCGGTGCCGAGGCGGGGCGCCACGGGCGGCGCCGCCGGGCCGGTCGCCGCAGGTCGCCCGGGCTGGTCGGCAGCCGTGGTGGACGCGGCACCGGCGGGCCGCGGTGCCCGCCCGTAAAGACCCCGGCGGGGCCGGGGCCGGACCCACCGTTGGGTGTTCTACTTCCGGTAGAGCACAATGTCCGCGCAGGAGGCCGCCCCCGGGCCCCGACCATCACCCGGGAGCGTCTGCGTACGTCTGCGGAGATAGAGTCCGGGCCTGCTCCACCAAGAGGCCAGTGCAGGAGGAACAGTGACAGCCGTCGCGCCCAAGCCGATCACGACGCGCCCGTATCCGGCGCGCCGGTCGGTCAAGGGATCCATGCTGCTCAAGATGATGCGGACGACGGATCCCAAGGACATCGCGATCCTGTACATGATCACCTCGTTCGCGTTCTTCATGGCCGGCGGGGCGATGGCGCTGCTGATGCGCGCCGAGCTCGCGGTGCCCGGGCTGCAGTTCCTGTCGAACGAGCAGTTCAACCAGATGTTCACCATGCACGGCACGATCATGCTGCTGCTGTACGCGACGCCGATCGTCTTCGGGTTCGCGAACTACATCGTGCCGCTGCAGATCGGCGCCCCGGACGTGGCCTTCCCCCGGCTCAACGCGTTCTCCTACTGGCTGTTCCTGTTCGGCGGGCTCACCGTCATGGCCGGGTTCCTCACCCCGGGCGGGGCCGCGGACTTCGGGTGGTTCGCCTACGCCCCGCTCTCGGGCCCGATCTACTCGCCCGGCGCCGGCGGCGACCTGTGGATCATGGGGCTGGTCGTCGCGGGCCTGGGCACCATCCTCGGGGGCGTCAACTTCGTCACCACGATCGTGTGTATGCGCGCCCCGGGCATGACGATGTTCCGGATGCCGATCTTCACCTGGAACATCTTCGTGACGACGGTCCTGGTCCTGATCGTGTTCCCGCCGCTGACCGTCGCCCTGCTCGGCATCGAGATCGACCGGCAGCTGGGCGGGCACGTGTTCGACCCGGCCAACGGCGGGGCCATCCTCTACCAGCACCTGTTCTGGTACTTCGGCCATCCCGAGGTCTACATCGTGGCGCTGCCGTTCTTCGGCATCGTCTCGGAGATCTTCCCGGTGTTCGCCCGCAAACCGATCTTCGGCTACAAGGGTCTGATCTTCGCCACGCTGTCCATCGCCGCGCTCTCACTCGCGGTGTGGGCGCACCACATGTACGCCACCGGCGCGGTGGTGCTGACCTTCTTCGCCCTGATGACGTTCCTGATCGCGGTGCCGACCGGGATCAAGTTCGTCAACTGGATCGGCACCCTCTGGCGCGGGAGAATGACCTTCGAGACCCCGATGCTGTTCTCGCTCGGGTTTCTCGCCACGTTCCTGTTCGGCGGGGTGACCGGGGTGCTTTTGGCCTCCCCGCCGCTGGACTGGCACGTCTCCGACACCTACTTCGTGGTCGCCCACTTCCACTACGTGCTGTTCGGCACCATCGTGTTCGCCACCTACGCCGGCATCTACTTCTGGTTCCCCAAGATGACCGGCCGGCTGCTCGACGAGGGCCTCGGCAAAATCCATTTCTGGCTGACCTTCCTCGGGTTCCACACCACGTTTCTGGTCCAGCACTGGCTGGGCAACGAGGGCATGCCCCGCCGCTACGCCGACTACCTGCCCACCGACGGGTTCACCACCCTGAACACGATCTCCTCGATCGGCGCGTTCGTCCTGGGCGCCTCG
>NZ_AUII01000031.1 GCF_000423625.1 Pseudonocardia asaccharolytica DSM 44247 = NBRC 16224 | reverse complement strand
TGGTTGTCGAGCGCGAGTGGCGCGACCCGGGTGCCGTCGAGAAACCAGCGCAGCACCAGCACGGCCTGGCGCCACGGGCCCAACGCGCGCCGGCCCGTGCGGGTGCGGCGGTCGCGGCGCGCACCAGCCAGAAGCTGGGCCAGGTGGACGGCGGTGTGCTCCCCGAGCGGGAGCGTGCCGGTGTAGGTGACAGGATCAGACACGCGGGACCCCAGGTGCGGCAGTCGATCTTTGAGCGGACCGACTCTTCTACCCGGGTCCCGCACCCGTTCGTGGTCATCTACGGATCTTCGGCGTGTCGCGGCCGCCGACCACTGCTACTGGCAAAGGCTCAGTGTCCCCAACGGTTGTATCGTCCCGTGAGCTCGCCGAAGCCATCGCCTCCCGGCTGCAGGGCGTAGCGCCCGAGGGGATCAGCATTCGGGCGAGTGGGGAGCAGATCAGGGTGATTCGGGGTGGTTCGGTCGTCGGCGGGTCGTCCGCGCCCGGTATCCTGGGCAGCAGGGATGACAGACCTGACGATCGGCAGGTCGAGACGGCTGCCCGCTCTGCGATCAGCGCGATCCAGGACGTCCTCGCCGAAGAGCTGCGGACGCCCTGGCCTGCACCGACTGGTTCGATGCCGGGTCCCTGCGCCCGCGTCGAGGGTACGACGCTCATCATCTGGTTCGGTGCCGAGGACGACCCTTACCTCGCCCTGCCTCCGATCGAGCTTCCGCAGCGGTAGCCGCGGATTTCGAGCGCCACCGGCTCAACGCGCTGAGCTTCCTCACCGAGGCGTCGCGGGTGTGTCTCCTGAACGGGCCACGTCGTGCTGCCCGCGACAGGCCCCGGGGCCGCCTACGAGTGCAGGCGGCCCCGGGGCGGGCAGGCTCGGCTCACCAGCCGCGGTCGCGCCACTCCGGCAGCGACCCGCGCTGCTCGCCGAGGGTCGAGTCGTCGCCGTGGCCCGGGTAGAACCAGGTCTCGTCGCCCAGCCGGTCGAAGATGCGCCGCTCGACGTCGTCGATGAGCTGGGTGAACTCCTCCGGGCCCGGGGTCTTGCCGACCCCGCCGGGGAACAGCGAGTCGCCGGTGAACAGGTGCGGGCGGTCGCCGCCGCGGTAGAGCAGCGCGATCGAGCCGGGCGTATGCCCGCGCAGGTGGATGACCTCGAGCTCGATCTCGCCGAAGCGCACCGTGTCGCCGTGCTCGACCAGCACGTCGGTCGGGATCGGCAGCTCGGGTGCGTCGATCGGGTGCGCGATCTGGCGGGTCTGGAACATTCCCGCCACCGCGCCGAGCGCCTGCCAGTGGTCGAAGTGACGGTGGGTGGTCACGATGTGCCGCAGCTCGGGGCGGTCGTCGCCGGAGCCGACCAGGTCGGCGATCCGGTCGGGCTCGTTCGCCGCGTCCACGAGCAGCGCCTCGTTGGTCGCCTTGCACACCAGCAGATAGGCGTTATTGTCCATCGGGCCGACGGACACCTTGGTGATCGTCAGCGCGTCCAGATCGCGGCGGATCGCGGCGCCGCCGGGGTCGGTGTGACCGGTGTACTCATCCAGGACGTCCACGCCGACAGCGTAGGCCAGCCACGGCGAGTCACAGTCGGGTTGCAAGGGCGCGTCCGGATCACCCGAATTGTTGACATTTGGATCTCCCCTCGACAACTATCTGTCGCACTCACGATCCGACCGGCCTGTTCGACGAGGAGCGGCGAGATGGCGGAACACCAGTTGATCACCCGTCGGCGACTTCTGGGCCTCTTCGGGGCCGCGGCGACGCTGCCGGTCCTTTCGGCCTGCGGAAGCAGCGTGGGCGGCGGAGGCGGCGGTGGCGGCGCCGGGGGCGGCACGGTGAAGATCGGCCTGGTCGTCCCGCAGTCAGGGGTGTATGCCGCGCTGGGCACCGACATGCAGCGCGGCTGGGAGCTGTGGCTGGAGCAGCACAACCAGAAGCTCGGGGACTACTCCGTGCAGACCGTGATCGCCGACGAGGGCGAGACCCCGCAGACCGGGGTGCCGGCCGTGCAGAAGGTGCTGCAGAGCGACGGGGTCGACGTCGTCGTCGGGATCGTCAACTCGGCCACCGCGCTGGGCGTGGCCAACCTGCTCGCCGAGTCCAAGAAGCTGCTCATCGTTGCGAACGCGGGCGCCGCCGACATCACCGGGAAGGCGCGCACCCCGCACATCTGGCGCACGTCGTTCACCAACGCCCAGATCTCGGCGGCCATGGGCACGCACCTCGCGCGGTCCGGATTCTCCGACGCCGTGTACGCGATCGCGCCCGACTACGCGGCGGGCACCGAGGTGATCACCGGGTTCACCAAGGCGTTCGAGACCGGTGGCGGCAAGGTCATCGGGCAGGCCAAGACCCCGTTCGGCAAGACCTCGGACTTCCAGCCCTTCCTGTCCGGCATCCAGGCCTCCGGCGCCAAGGCGACGTTCTGTTTCTACTCCGGGTCGGAGGCGATCACGTTCGTTCGACAGTACACCCAGTTCGGGTTGGCCTCGAGCATCCCGCTGTACGGATCCGGCTTCCTCACCGAGGGCAATGTGCTGCCGCAGCAGGGCGACGCGGCCCTGGGGGTGCAGACGACCCTGCACTACAGCGACCAGCTCGACACCCCGGTCAACAAGGACTTCGTACAGGCCTACCAGGCCAAGCACGGCGAGGCACCGAGCTGTTTCGCGGTCCAGACCTATGACGCCGGGAACGTGCTCAACAGGGCGCTGCGCACCGCGTCCGGGCTGGACGGGGACGCGGTCGCAGCCGCGCTCGAGGGGGTCGGGACGATCGACGACAGCCCGCGCGGCCCGTGGTCCTTCGACGGCCAGAGCCCGCGGCAGTCCATCTACCTGCGCAAGGTCGAGAAGGTCGACGGCACGCTCGTCAACGCCGTCGTCGAGGACCTCGGCCAGCAGAGTCAACCCGTCTGACATGTCCGCCGTACTCGAGGCCGGCCTGGTCAGCGTCCTGAACGGGTTCGCGATCGGGTTCCTGCTGTTCATCCTGGCGATCGGGCTGTCGCTCGTGTTCGGGATGATGGACGTGCTCAACCTCGCGCACGGCGCGCTGTTCCTCGGCGGGGCCTACCTGGGCACGGCGTTCGTCGGCGCCCGCCCGAGCTGGGGTGCCTTCCTCGCGGCACTGGCCGTCGCCGCGGTCGCCGGGCTGGCGGCGGGCGGGGCGCTCTCGCTGATGACCGAGCCCCTGCGCAAACGCTCGCACCTCGACCAGGCGCTGCTCACGCTCGGGGTGGCGCTGGTGGTGGCCGAGCTGCTGACCATCGTGTTCGGGGACGACCCGCTGACGATCGCCGCCCCGCCGGGGCTGAACGGGTCGATCGGCATCCTCGGCATCACCTATCCGGCCTACCGGCTCGCCCTGATCGGGGTCGGGGCAGTGCTCGCGCTCGTCGTGTACCTGGTGGTGGACCGGACCCGTGTCGGCGCGCTGATCCGCGCCACCGTCGCGGACCGGGAGATGGTGGCCACCCTCGGGGTGGACAACCGGCTGGTCAAGGCCGCGGTGTTCGCGGTCGGCTCGCTGCTGGCGACGACGGCGGGCGTGCTCGGCGGCCCGGTCTACGGCGCGCGGCCCGGCCTGGACGCCGCGGTGCTGATCCTCGCGCTCGTCGTGGTGGTGATCGGCGGGCTCGGCTCGGCACGCGGCGCCCTCGTCGGCGCGTTGATCATCGGCCAGGTCGACACCCTCGGGCGGGCCCTGCTGCCCGATCTGGCGTCGTTCATCCTGTTCGGTGCGCTGGCTCTGGTGCTGGTGCTGCGCCCGCAGGGGCTGTTCGGTGGCGCGCACGGGACGGTGCCGGCCCGATGAGAACGCTCAGCGCCTTGACCGCCGCCCCGACCCGGTCCGGCGGATCCGCGCCGACCGCGCGGCGCCCGCGCAGGTGGGGCGCACTGACCGGCGCGCTCGTGGTCGTCGTGCTGGCCACCGCGCCGCTGTTCCTGGCGCCGTTCGCCACCACGACCCTGACCCGGATCCTCGTTTTCGCGCTGTTCGCGGTGAGCCTCGACCTGCTCGTCGGGGTCACCGGGCTGCCCTCGCTCGGCCACGCGGGCTACTTCGGCGCCGGGGCCTACGCCGCGGGATGGGTGTCGCTGAACGTGACGGCCGAGATGCCGGTTCCGTTGCTGGCCGGCGCCGCGGTCGGGGCGCTCGCCGCCGCGCTCACCGGCTGGATCACCGTGCGCAGCCGGGGCGTCTTCTTCCTCATGCTCACCCTCGCCATCGGCGAGACACTGCAGCAGGTGGCCGAGACGTGGCAGTCGGTCACCGGCGGCGCCAACGGGCTCACCGGCATCCCCTCCACCCGCATCGCCGGGCAGCCGCTGACCAACGCGGGGTTCGTGCACTGGTACGTGCTGGTGTTCTTCCTCGCCGGGTTCGGGCTGGTGTGGATGGTGGCCCGGTCGCGGTTCGGCGCGGCGCTGCGCGGCATCCGGGACAACGAGCCGCGGATGCGCGCGCTGGGCTACCCGACGGCGCTGTACAAGTACGCGACGTTCGTGCTGGCCGGCGGGGTCGCCGGGATCGCCGGTGCGCTGCTCGTCGCTCAGCAGCGCCTGGTGACCCCGGCCGACCTCGGATTCACCACCGCGGCGTTCGCCCTGCTCGCCGTCATCATCGGGGGCGCCGGGTCGCTGTGGGGGGCATGCGTCGGCGCGGCGCTGGTGATCGTGATCCGGGACGCGCTCGGGCCCAGCCTCGGCGGGCACGGCACCCTGGTGCTCGGCATCGTGTTCGTGGTCGTCGTCTACGGGCTGCCCCGGGGGGTGGCCGGGTTGCGACGGCTGCGACGGAACGGGACGGACCGATGACCCCGGTTCTACGATGCGCCGGCCTCACCCGCTCGTTCGGTGCGCTGCGCGCCGTCGCGGGTGTGGACCTGACGATTGCCCCGGGCGCCCGGCACGCGCTGATCGGACCGAACGGAGCCGGCAAGTCCACCCTGTTCAAGCTGGTCACCGGCACGATGCAGGCGGACGAGGGCAGGGTCGAGCTGGCGGGCCGCGACGTCACCGGCCTCTCCGAGGTGCGGCGTTGCCGGATGGGGATGAGCCAGACGCTGCAGCACTCCAGCCTGTTCGGGTCGATGACCGCGGCCGAGACCGTCGAGCTGGCCGTGCAACGGCACAACGCCTCCCGGATCTCGCCGGTGCGCTCCACCCGGCCCGCGACCCGCGAACGGGCCGAGGCACTGCTCGCCGACGTAGGCCTCGGCGGGCGCGGTGGGGTGCTCGTGCCCGCGCTCTCGCACGGGGAACGCAAGCAGCTGGAGGTCGCGCTGGCCCTCGCGTGCCGTCCGCGGCTGCTGCTGCTCGACGAGCCCGCGGCGGGGATGTCGCCCGCGGAGAGCTCCCGGCTGGTCGAGCTGCTGGCCGGGCTGCCGTCGGAGATCACCGTGCTGTTCGTCGAGCACGATCTCGACCTGGTCTTCTCCCTCGCCGACGCCGTCACCGTGCTGCACCTCGGCCAGGTGCTGCTGTCCGGGACGCCGGACGAGGTGCGCGCCAGCGAGGCGGTCCGGGAGGCCTACCTGGGCACGGGCCGGCGCTCGGAGTTGTTCGGCCCGGCCGCCGAGACGTCCGGAGGAAGCGATGTTCCTGCAGGTTCGTGAGCTCGTCTCCGGCTACGACCGCAGCACGGTACTCAACGGGGTGGACCTCGAGTTGGCCGCGGGAGCGACGCTCGGGCTGCTGGGGCGCAACGGCGTGGGCAAGTCCACTCTGATCATGACCCTGATGGGGCTGGTGCCGGTGACGTCGGGCTCGATCCGGGTCGAGGGGACCGAGCTCGCGGGACGCCGCCCCGACGTCGTGGCCAAGGCCGGGGTCGCGCTGGTGCCGCAGGGGCGGCGGGTGTGGGCGAGCCTGACCGTCGACGAGCACCTCGCGCTCGCGAGCCGCGGCCGGCGCGGCGGCGCCTGGACCGTCGACGGCGTGTTCGACCTGCTGCCCCGGCTGGCCGAGCGGCGCCGCCAGTACGCCGGGCAGCTCTCCGGCGGGGAGCAGCAGATGCTGGCCGTGGCCAGGGCCGTGCTCACCAACCCGCGGCTCGTTCTGCTCGACGAGCCCTCCGACGGGCTGGCCCCGGCGATCGTCGACCAGGTCGCCGGCATGATCACGACGATGCGGGCGGCGGGGGTGGCGGTGCTGCTCGTCGAGCAGGACCTGCACCTCGCGTTCGCCGTGAGCGACGAGATCGCGGTGATGGAGAAGGGACGGATCGTGCACCGGGTGCCGACCGCGGAGTTCCGCCGCGACCCTGGTACCGCGCAGCGCCTGCTCGGCGTCGCCTGAACGGTCCGCCCATGCGCGGCGTCAACTGGATCTCGTCGGCGCGGCGCGGATCGGCCTATGCTGATGTGGTGATCTGTCCCAAGTGTCAGGGCCGGCTGCGGACCGTGGACCGGCAGGGAGTGCACATCGAGCAGTGCGAGCGCTGCCGGGGCATCTTCCTGGATCACGGTGAGCTGGAGCAGATGCTGCGGGCCGAGCAGCACTACTACGGAGCGCCGCCGTACCGGGGCCGGCCCGACTCGCCGCGGCCGTACCGCGGGCATGCCGACTCGCCCCCGCCCTACGGCGCCGGCCGGTCCGGCCGGTATCCGGACTCGCCAGGCCCGTACGGGCCCGGCGGCCATCGCCGGCACAGCTTCCTGGGCGACCTGTTCGGCTGACGACACCTGGACCGTGCACCCGCTGATCTGCGCCGCCTGCGGGGAACGCGCCGACGCGGTCCGGGTCGCCGAGCCGGGACTGCTGGTGTGCTCTCGATGCGGGCACGGTGAGCCGTTCGCGCGGCTGCCGTTGTTCTGCCTGACCGGACCGAGCGGCACGGGCAAGTCCACTATGGCCCGGTTACTCGTCCCGCGGCTCGCCGGGCGGGTCGTGCTGCTCGAGCAGGACCTGCTGTGGCAGCCCGGGCTGGACGACCCCACCGACGAGCACCGGCTGTTTCGCTCCACCTGGCTGCGGCTCGCCGCGGCGATCGGGCAGAGTGGCCGGCCGGTGCTGCTGTGCGGCACCGTGGTACCCCCCGAGCTGGAGGTGCTGCCCGAGCGCGCCCTGTTCACCCGGATCCACTACCTCGCGCTCACCTGCGAAGCCGGCGCGCTCGCCGCCCGGCTGTGGGCCCGGCCGGCATGGCGACGGTGGGACGAGCCGCGCATCGCGGAGATGCTGGACCACGCGGCCTGGCTCACCGCGACGGCGTCGCGGCTGGAACCGCCGGTCGAGCTGCTCGACACCACCGATCTCCCGCCTGCCGAGGTTGCCGAGCGGGTCGAGACCTGGCTGGGTTGCCTGTCGCTGCGGTGACGGGCGCACCCGGTCGCACCGGGTCGAACGTGTGTGCGATTCTGGTCGGCGGCGGCCCACCGGGTCCTGTCGGGGGGCGCGCCTAGCATGAACGCCGGGGTCGGGCCGCCCCGATCCCGTCCCGCCGAGTCCCAGGAGGCGCACACCGTGGCCGACCGCAGCGCCGATGGACGTTCCGCTGGCGCTTCCCGCCGAGCCGATGAGCGTTCCGCTGGCGCGTCACGCCTTGTGGTGCGTGGTGCCCGGGAGCACAACCTGCAGGGGGTCGATCTCGACCTGCCGCGCGACAGCCTGATCGTGTTCACCGGGCTGTCCGGTTCCGGCAAGTCCAGCCTGGCGTTCGACACGATCTTCGCCGAGGGTCAGCGGCGGTATGTCGAGTCGTTGTCGGCCTATGCCCGGCAGTTCCTCGGCCAGATGGACAAGCCCGACGTCGATTTCATCGAGGGGCTCTCGCCGGCGGTCTCGATCGACCAGAAGTCCACGAACCGCAACCCGCGCTCGACCGTCGGCACCATCACCGAGGTCTACGACTATCTCCGGTTGCTCTACGCGCGCGCCGGCGTCCCGCACTGTCCGGCGTGCGGGCACGTGATCGAGAGGCAGACGCCGCAGCAGATCGTCGACCAGGTGCTCGCGATGGCCCCGGGCAGCCGGTTCCAGGTACTGGCGCCGGTCGTGCGCACCCGCAAGGGCGAGTTCGCCGACCTGTTCGTCAACCTGCAGGCGCAGGGCTACTCGCGGGTGTTGGTCGACGGCTCGCTGCACCCGCTCACCGACCCGCCGAAGCTGCGCAAGCAGGAGAAGCACGACATCGCGGTCGTGGTCGACCGGCTCGCGGTCAAGGAGTCCGCCAAGCAGCGGCTCACCGATTCGGTGGAGACCGCGCTGCGGCTGGCCGACGGGCTCGTCGTGCTCGACTTCGTCGATCTCCCCGACGACGACCCGCACCGTGAACGGCGCTTCTCGGAGCGGATGGCCTGTCCCAACGGCCATCCGCTGAGCCTCGACGAGCTCGAGCCACGCACCTTCTCGTTCAACTCGCCCTACGGAGCGTGCCCGGAATGCCACGGCATCGGTATCAAGAAGGAGGTCGATCCGGAGCTGGTCGTCCCCGACCCCGAGCTGAGCCTGGCCGAGGGCGCCATCGCCCCGTGGTCGACCGGCCTGACCTCGGAGTACTTCGGCAGACTGCTGTCCGGGCTGGCCGGGGCGATCGGGTTCCGGATGGACACCCCGTGGCGCAAGCTCGGCGCAGTGGCCCAGAAGGCGGTGCTGCACGGGACGGACGACCAGGTCCACGTCCGCTACCGCAACCGGTACGGGCGCGAGCGCGCGTACTACGCCAACTTCGAGGGCGTCATCCCGTTCCTCGAACGGCGGCTCGACCAGACCGAGTCGGAGTCGCAGCGCGAGCGCTACGAGGGCTATATGCGCGACGTGCCGTGCCCCGCCTGCAAGGGTGCCCGCCTGCGGCCCGAGGTGCTGGCGGTGACCCTGGAGCACCGCGAACACGGCGCGCGCTCGATCGCCGAGGTGGCGGCGATGTCGGTGGCCGAATGTTCGACGTTCCTCGACGGCATGGTGCTCAACCCGCGGCAGGCGATGATCGCCGGGCGGGTGCTCAAGGAGGTGCAGGCCCGGCTGGGCTTCCTGCTCGACGTCGGGCTCGACTATCTCTCGCTCGACCGCGCTGCGGGCACGCTCTCCGGCGGCGAGGCGCAGCGGATCCGGCTTGCGACCCAGATCGGATCCGGCCTGGTCGGGGTGCTCTATGTGCTCGATGAGCCCTCGATCGGGCTGCACCAGCGCGACAACCGGCGGCTGGTCGACACCCTGACCCGGTTGCGGGACCTCGGCAATACGCTGATCGTCGTCGAGCACGACGAGGACACCATCCGCTCCGCCGACTGGGCGGTCGACATCGGCCCCGGGGCGGGGGAGCACGGCGGGCGGATCGTGCACAGCGGCCCGGTCGCCGGGCTCGAATCGCACGATACGTCGCTCACCGGGGCCTACTTGTCCGGGCGGCGCTCGATTCCGGTGCCCGCTCAGCGCCGGCCGGTCGACCCGAAGCGCCGGCTCTCGGTGGTCGGGGCGCGCGAGCACAACCTGCGCGGCATCGACGTCGACATTCCGCTCGGCGTGCTGGTCTCGGTGACCGGCGTGTCGGGGTCGGGCAAGTCCACGCTGATCAACGACATTCTCGCCACCGTGCTGGCGAACCGGCTCAACGGCGCGCGGCAGGTGCCCGGCAGGCACACCCGGATCAACGGGGTCGACAACCTGGACAAGCTGGTCAGGGTGGACCAGTCCCCGATCGGTCGCACGCCGCGTTCCAACCCGGCCACCTACACCGGGGTGTGGGACCACGTCCGGAAGCTCTTCGCGGCGACCACCGAGGCGAAGGTGCGCGGTTACCAGCCGGGCCGGTTCTCGTTCAACGTCAAGGGCGGGCGCTGCGAGGCGTGCTCCGGCGACGGCACGATCAAGATCGAGATGAACTTCCTGCCCGACGTCTACGTTCCGTGCGAGGTGTGCCGGGGCGCCCGGTACAACCGGGAGACCCTCGAGGTGCACTACAAGGGCAAAACGGTGGCCGACGTCCTGGACATGCCCATCGAGGAGGCGGCGGAGTTCTTCGGGCCGATCAACTCGATCAGCCGGTACCTGCGCACGCTCGTCGACGTGGGGCTCGGCTATGTGCGGCTCGGCCAGCCGGCGCCGACGCTCTCCGGCGGCGAGGCGCAGCGGGTCAAGCTGGCCAGCGAGCTGCAGAAGCGGTCGAACGGGCGGACGATCTACGTTCTCGACGAGCCGACCACCGGCCTGCACTTCGAGGACATCCGCAAACTGCTCGTGGTGATCAACGGGTTGGTCGACAAGGGCAACACGGTGGTCGTCATCGAGCACAACCTCGATGTGATCAAGACGTCCGACTGGGTCATCGACATGGGTCCGGAGGGCGGCTCGGGCGGTGGCACGGTCGTCGTCGAGGGCACGCCGGAGCAGGTCGCGGCGCACCCCACCAGCTACACCGGCCGGTTCCTGGAGCGCCTCGTCACCCCCACCGCGGCACCGGCACGGCCCGCCCCCAGGAGTAAGGCCGCGGGGTGATGCGCTCGCCCGCCGCACAAGCGTTCTCGCGCCCGCACATCCGTCCGGACGCGTGTGCCGACACCGGAACGCCTGTGCGGTGGCCGGCGGGCCGCCGGCGGGGGAGACCCGGTCAGCGGAGCCGGTAGAACCGGAAGAACTCGTCCTCGATGGGCAGTACCTCGATCCCGCCGAACCCGGCGTCGACTGCGTACCGGCGCAGGGTCTCCGGGCGCATCACAGTCCCCGTGCCGACCGACCCCTCGTGCGAGAGCCCGTCCGGGAGGCAGCAGGTGATGCTGTAGCCGTACATCACCTGCTCGACCTCGTTGCCGGGCGCGGTGAACGTCTCGGCCACGTTCTCGTCCATCACCAGCACGACGCCGTCCGGCGCGGCGAGGCGGTGCATGGTCGCGAGCACCGACACCGGATCGGGCATGTCGTGGACGCACTCGAACGCCGCGACCAGGTCGTAGCGGCCGGTGGCGGTGGCGGCGTCGGCGAGGTGGAAGCGCACGCGGTCGGCGACCCCGGCCTCGACGGCGTTCGCCCGGGCCGCCGCGACCGACGGCGCGTCCACGTCGTAGCCGTCGACGGTCACCCCGGGATGGGCCAGCGCGATCCCGATCGCCGACCAGCCGCGCCCGCACCCGATGTCGGCTACCCGGCCGCCGTCGCGCAGCGCGGCGGCGACGTCCGGCACCGACGGCAGGTACTCGCGCGGCATCGCCCCGAGGAACAGCGGACGGTTCGCAGCCGCCTGCCCCTCGCGGGCGTCCGCCCCGAACTCGCCCCAGCCGACCCCGCCGCCGCCGCGGTACGCGGCGACCAGCGCGTCGAGGTGCAGGCCCAGACCCGCCACGATGCGCGCGATCGGCAGCACGTGGGCCGGGCTCACGACGTCGGTGAGGACCTCGGCGGGCCCGGCGGGCAGGGTGAACCGCCGGGCCGCCGGCTCGGCCGTGACGTCGTCGACGGCGAGCACGCCGCAGACCGCCTGGTGCTCCAGCCACTCGCGGGCGTACCGCTCGGCGGTGCCGGTGCGCGTGGCGAGCTCGGTCGAGGTCAGCGCCCCGTCGCCGGCCAGCGCCCGGTAGTAGCCGAGCCGGTCGCCGAGGTAGGCGGCCTGGACGAACTGGGCCCCGAGAATGGCGCCGAACAGCCGCTCGGCGAACTCGTCCGCACTCGGGGCGGTCGCGGCGCCGCTGTCGGTGGTGGTGGTCGTCGTGGGGATCGGGGTGGGCATGGCTCCTCCTCCGGGGTGGACGGGTGCCGACGCTAGGGAGGCCCGCTGTCGGCTCGCCGTCGTCGCGCTGTCACGGGCCCGCCGGTGCTGACAGCGGGCCGCCAGCGCGCCGACCGCGGGACGGGCGAGGGTCGTCGTCGCCCGACCGCCGTCCGGCGGCACGGGGACGACTGGAGGCAGCATGACCACCACGACGACCATGCCCGTCCGCCCGGCGGACCCGGCCGACGTCGCCACGATCGCCGACGTCCTCAGCGCGGCGTTCTTCGACGACCCCGTGTTCCGGTGGATGTTTCCCGACCCGACCCGCCGTGCGCGGGCGCTCCCACCGAGCTTCGCGCTGTTCGCCCGGGCCTACCAGCCGCTGGGGGCGAGCCACGTCAGCCCGGCCGGGGGCGCCGCGCTCTGGGCCCCGCCCGGCGTCGAGGCCTTCCCCGACGAGGAGGAGCTCGCGGCGGACATCGGCGCGATCGCCGGACCCGATGCGGGGCGCGTGTTCATCGTTCTGGAGCTGCTCGGTGAGCGGCACCCGGCCGACCCGGCGCACTATCTGAACCTGCTCGGTGTCCGGCCCGACCGCCAGGGCCACGGCATCGGATCGAGCCTGCTGCGCGCCGCGACGCGCCGCTGCGACGAGGCCGGGGAACCCGCGTACCTCGAGGCGACCAGCGAGCGCAACCGCGCCCTGTACGAGCGGCACGGGTTCGTCGTCGTCGGGGAGATAGCCCTGCCCGACGGGCCCTCGTTGTGGCCCATGTGGCGGGAGGCCGCGACCGGCCGTTAACCCCGGCGGCCACGGCCGGCGTTCCGGCTACCGAGGGCGGTGACCCGCTGTCACGATGGCGTGGTGACGGCGATCGGTGTCCTCGGGCCGCTGGAGCTGCACGGCCCCGACGGGCCGATCCGGGCCGGGTCCGCGCGGCAACGACGGCTGTTGGCCGCCCTCGCCGCCCACGCCGATACCGCGGTGAGCACCGGTGTGCTCGCCGAGCTCGTGTGGGACGAGCCGCCCGCCCACCCTGTCGGGGGCGTGCAGACCGTCGTGGCCCGGCTGCGCCGGCTGCTGCCGCCGCAGGTCGGGATCGCCACCACACCCGAGGGCTACCGGCTCACGGCGGCGCGCGCCGACATCGACGCGACGGCGTTCGCCGATCATCTTGCGGCCGCCGCGGCGGCGGGCGACGCGACCGAGCGGCTGCGGCTGCTCGAGGCGGCGCTGCGACTCTGGCGCGGTCGGCCCTACCCCGAGCTGGACCACCCGTCGGTCGAGCCGGAGGTCGCGCGGCTCGCCGAGCTGCGGTCGGCGGCGGCCGAGCAGCACGTGGCGGCGTTGCTGTCGACCGGGCGCGCCGGGGAGGCCGTCGCCGCGGGCGAGGCGCTCGTCCGCGCCGAGCCCCTGCGCGAGTCGGCCGTGGCGCTGCTGGCGCGCGTACTGGTCGCGGCGGGCCGACAGAGCGACGCGCTGGCGTGCCTCACCCGGCTGCGCAGTCGGCTGGCCGAGGACTTGGGTCTGGACCCGGCACCCGAGCTGCGGTCGCTGGAGCAGCAGGTGCTCCGCCAGGAGCTCGAGCCGGTGGCCAGGGACGCGGCGCCGCAGGCCGGACGGCCGGTGCGGGTGCCGGCGAGCGCGTTCATCGGCCGCGACGACGACGTCGCACGCGTCGCCGCGCTGCTCGGCGACCGCCGGATCGTCACGCTCTGCGGCGCGGGCGGGGTGGGCAAGACGCGGCTCGCAACCCACGTCGCCGCGGAGGTGGCGGGCCGGTACGCGGACGGCGTCGTGGTCGTGGCGCTCGGGGACGGCGGCCCGAGCGATGTGGCGCCCGCCCTCGCCGCGGCGCTCCGCCTCGCCGACGACGGCGGCGCGGGTTCCGCGGTCGTCGACCGCGCGGTGCGGATGCTCGCCGTGCGCGCGCAGCTGCTCGTGCTGGACAACTGCGAGCACGTCGCCGACGAGGTGGCGGCACTCGTCGAAGCGGTGGTCACCGGCACCGACGGGGTGGACGTGCTCGCGACGAGCCGCGAGCCGCTGCGGGTCGACGCCGAGTTCGTGGTGCCGGTCCAGCCGCTGGATCCGCCCGCGGCGGCGGAGCTGCTGATCGACCGGATGCGCGCCGCCGGAGCGGGCGTCGACGGGCCGACGGAGCTGGTCACCGCGCTGTGCCGGCGCCTCGACGGCCTTCCGCTCGCGCTGGAGCTGGCCGCCGCGCGCGCCCCGGCCCTCGGGCTGGCGGGGCTGATGGAGGCCATGGACCGTCCGTTCGAGGTGCTCCGCGGCGGGCAGCGGACCGCGTCGGCGCGACATCGCTCGCTGCGCGACGTCGTCGCGTGGTCCTATGGCCTGCTCGACGACGTGCAGCGGCTGCTGTTCGACCGCCTCGCGGTGTTCGTTGGGCCGGTGGAGCACGCTGCGATCGCGGCCGTCTGCGGCCCGACCGATGCCCTGCCCGACCTGGTGGACCGCTCGCTGGTGGTCCGGGTGCCCGGGGAGCCCGCCCGGTTCGGGATGCTGGAGACGTTGCGCGCGTTCGGCCGGTCCCGGCTGGCCGCCGATCCGGCCGGGACCGAGCTGCGGGCCCGGCACGCCGCCTGGGCGCTGCGGCTGGTCGAGGAGGTGATGGCCGACCGTCAGGGCCGGGACGAGCCCGCCGCCGTCGGCCGGTTCGATGCGCACCTCGCCGACCTGCGCCGCGCGCACGCCTGGCTCTGCGAGTCCGGCCCGGTGGATGACCTGCTCCGGCTCACCGTGCCGTTCGGCCGGCTCGGCTACCTGCGCGCCCGGGCCGACCTGATGCTGGTGGTGGAGCGGACGCTCGACGAGGTGGGCGCGCTGGGACCGGCGCCGCCCGTGACCGCCCACCCGCTGGTGGCGCGGCTGCTCGGGCAGCTCGCCACGGCGCGGTGGCGGCGCGGCGACATGGCCGACGCCGAGGCCGTGGCGGGGCGGGCGGTCGCCGTCGCGGGGGCGGCTGGCAACCCGACCGCCGCCCGCGACGCCCACTGGGCGCTGAGCGAGGTCTGCAGCTTCCGCGGCGACCTCGCCGCGGGGCTCCGGCACGCGCGGCGGGCCTGCGAGCTCGCGGCGCGGGCCGGCGACCGCGAGACGCTGGTGATGGCGGCGGTCGATCCGGTGCTCGAGTCCGCGTACGCCGGCGACGACGCCGCCGCCGAGCACGAGTCCGCGCTCGCCGACCTCGCGGGCCACAGCGAGGCCCCGACGGTGCGGGCCTGGCTGGCGTACGCGCGGGGCGAGCGACGAGCTGCGACGGGGGACGCCCGGGCGGTGCGGTACCTGAAGGAGGCGGTCGCCCTCGCCGAGGAGGCCGGTTCGGACTTCGTCGCTGGGCTTGCGCGGCACACCCTGCTCACGACCGCCGCCCGCGCCGGGGACGATCCGGTCGCCGCGCTCACCGCGTTCGGTCCGCTGATCGACCACTGGCACGCGCACGGCGCGTGGGCCCAGCTGTGGATCGCGATGCGCGCGCTGGTGGAGGCGCTGTCCCGGCTGGGTCGACACCGCGACGTCGCGGTGCTCCTGGGCGCGAGCCGGGCGAGCCCGCTGGCCCCGCAGGCGTACGGGGCGGACTTCGCGCGGGTGCGCTCCGCGGAACGCGCGGCGCGCGCCGCGCTCGGCCCGGCGTTCACCGAGGCGGTGGCCGAGGGCGCCGCGCTCGGCGACGCGGGGGCGGTGACGTACGCGCGGCGGCTCACGGCCCCGATCAGGTCATCGACGGGCTGGTCGACAACGGCAAGGAGCAGGTCGCGGCGGCACTCGCCAGCTACACCGCCAGTTCCTCCGTGACCATCCGCCGCGGCGAGCTGACCGGGCGGCTCAGAGCCGCAGGTATGCCCGCGTCGTCGTGCCGTCCGGGCCGGTGTGCGTCCGGACGAGGTCGGCCAGGTGGTGGACCATGAGCAGCCCTCGCCCGCTGAGCTGCCGGGGGGTTGCCGGTCGCCGGCCCGCGAGGGGGTCCGCCAGCCGGCCCGCGTCCCGGACCTCGCCGACGAGCAGCCCGTGCTCGATCCACACCCGCAACCTCCCGCTCCCACCTCCGTGCCGGATGCTGTTGGCGGTCAGCTCGCCGATCGCCAGGGTGAAGTCGTCGGTGCGGGCCACGGTCAGCCCGGCGCGCCGGGCCGCGTCCGCGGCGAAGCGGCGCGCGAGGTGCAACCGCGGCAGGTCGAACGTGAACTCCTGCGCGGCGGCGGGTTCGGGCAGTGGTCTGTTCGTCCGGGCGATGGTGCGGGCGGGGGCGTAGCGGTGACTGTCGCGCCGTTGGCCCTCCTCGATCAGCACGGGATGGGTCTGCGCGGCGTCCGCCAGGTGCGCCGAGGGGAGGTTGGCCGCGTCGTAGGGGCACAGGATGGTGGCCCGGCGGCCCCGGAACGACAGATTGATCAGCGCCTCGTGCCGGGCGCAGGCGGGGCGTTCCAGCTCGGTCCGGCCGGGCCACACCGGCTCGCCGATGATGCGCACGTGCCGGCCCGGGTGGCGATCGGCCGCCGCGTGCAGCACCCCGACCAGGATCCGCCCGGGGTTGCGTCCCACCTCGGTCATGTCGAGCAGCCGCACCTGTTCGGCCGCGGAGCCGAGCTCGGCCCGCAGCAGCCTCAGGTTCCACCGGGGCACGGCCACCGTGACCGGCTCGCCGGCCGCAAGCCCGTCGAGGATGAACGGGACGGTCCCGCCGAGATAGTCCGCGTCGCCCCGGTAGAACAGGGCCGAATGCGCGAACAGGGACGGATGGGCGAACGGGCCGTCGGCCCGTTCGGCCACCATTCCGCTCATCGCCGCCGTCCTGCTCGGATTCCGTCCACCGGGTGAGGCTAGTGCAGCTGCGGCTTCCGGGCTGGGTGAGCGGACGCTGGGGCCACCAGCTGCCCGTACGGGTGTCACGGCCCGCGCGGAGACGACCGGCGATCGTGTACCCTGCGGAATGCGACCACCCTGTCGTGCGTTGTCCCTACGCCAGGGCGATCAAGTGGAGCCCCGCTCCCACCCGCAGCCACCAGCGGTGGCCGGGTCCGGTCCGACGTCGAGGCGATGCCTCGGCGCCGTATCAATGGGTCTCGCTTGTCGTCGCCGAAGACAGACGTCTATACGAGGAGACCCCATCAGCACTGAGACGCGCATCAACGACCGCATCCGCGTTCCCGAGGTCCGACTTGTCGGCCCGAACGGCGAGCAGGTCGGCATCGTGCGTATCGAGGACGCACTGCGGCTGGCGCAGGAAGCCGAGCTCGACCTCGTCGAGGTCGCCGCTGCGGCTCGCCCGCCCGTCTGCAAACTCATGGACTACGGCAAGTTCAAGTACGAGAGCGCGCAGAAGGCCCGCGAGTCCCGCCGGAACCAGCAGCTCACCGTGATCAAAGAGCAGAAGCTCCGGCCGAAGATCGACACCCACGACTACGAGACGAAGAAGCGCAATGTCGTGCGCTTCCTCGAGGGTGGTAACAAGGTCAAGGTCACGATCATGTTCCGCGGCCGCGAGCAGTCCCGGCCCGAACTCGGGTTCCGGTTGCTGCAGCGCCTCGCCGACGATGTGGCCGAGCTGGGTACGGTCGAGGCCGCACCGAAGCAGGACGGCCGCAACATGACGATGGTGCTCGCTCCGAACAAGAAGGCGGCCAAACCCCGTGCCGCGGCCCCCGCGCGGGAGCGGGAGGCCTGAGCCGGGTCCCAGCCCGGAACGTATCGCACGACACGAACGGATCAGTCATGCCCAAGAACAAAACCCACAGCGGGACCGCGAAGCGGGTCCGGATCACCGGCACCGGCAAGCTCCGCCGCCAACAGGCCGGTCTGCGCCACCGCCTCGAGGTGAAGTCCAGCAAGGAGAAGCGCGACCTGTCCGGCACCGTCCCGGTGGCGAAGGCGGACGTCAAGCGCGTGAAGAAGTTGCTCGGACGCTGAGCCCTCCCACCCGCTGACCCCGGCCGGTCGGTGACCGATCCGACGTGGCCGCACGAGAGACAGGATCACTGCCATGGCACGCGTGAAGCGCGCGGTCAACACCCACAAGAAGCGCCGGACCACCCTCGAGCTGGCGAGCGGCTACCGCGGCCAGCGGTCCCGGCTGTACCGCAAGGCGAAGGAGCAGGTGCTCCACTCGCTGAACTACGCCTACCGTGACCGCCGCGCGCGCAAGGGCGACTTCCGGCAGCTGTGGATCACTCGCATCAACGCCGCCGCCCGTGGCAACGGCATCACCTACAACCGCTTCATCCAGGGCCTCAAGGCCGCGGGTGTGGAGGTCGACCGCAAGAACCTCGCCGAGCTCGCGGTCTCCGACCCCGCCGCGTTCGCCGCGCTCGCCGAACTGGCCAAGGCCAACGTGCCCACCCAGGCGTCGCAGAACGGGAACGCTGCCTGACCGGCTCCGGCCGAATGCTCACTGTGCCCGTATCGGAACGAACGCCGCGCGTCGTGACAGCTCGAAAGCTGCTGCGGCGCGCGGGTCGTGAGCGAGCCGGTCGTTTCCTCGTCGAGGGGGCCCAGGCCGTCCGCGAGGCGCTCGTGTCGGGCAGGCCCGTACGCGAGCTGTTCGTCACCCCGGCCGCCGCGGCCCGCAACCCCGATCTCGTCGACCTGGCCGCCACCGCGGGCGCGCGGATCAGCGAGATCACCGACGGCGCGGCCGCGAGTCTCTCGGACACCGTGACCCCGCAGGGTCTCGTCGCGGTGTGCGACCTGCTCGACGTTCCTCTCGCCGCCGCGCTGGGCCGGGCGCCGGCGCTGGTGGCGGTGCTCGCCGGCATCGCCGACCCGGGAAACGCGGGCACCGTGACGCGGGCGGCCGACGCCGCGGGCGCCGAAGCCGTGCTCTTCGCGGGGGACACCGTCGACCCGCACAACCCGAAGGCGGTGCGGGCCTCCACCGGCAGCGTGTTCCACCTGCCGATCGCACGGGACCGGGACGCGCCCGCGGTGCTGTCCGCGTGCCGGGACGCCGGGCTGATGCTGCTGGCCGCCGACGCCCACGGCGAGCTCGACCTGCACGAGCCCGCCGCCGCCGACGCGCTCGCCCGGCCCGCGGCGTGGATATTCGGTGGCGAGGCGCACGGCCTGCCGGCGAGGGTGGCCGAGCAGGCCGACCGTCGCGTCCGGGTCCCGATCTACGGCCGGGCCGAAAGCCTGAACCTCGCCGCCGCCGCGGCGATCTGCCTGTACGCGAGCGCCGCGGCGCAGCGCTCTACGATCTCCACCAGTCCGATCCATCCGAAGGTGAAGGCCCGCTAAGGCGATGACCGAGACAGTCGACCTGCTGGATCCGTCGGCGCTGGAACGCGCCGTCGTCGCGGCGGAGAAGGCCTTCGCCGACGCCGCCGACCTGGCCGCACTGGCCGCGGTCAAGCCCGCCCACCTCGGCGACAAGGCCCCGCTGCAGCTCGCCCGCCGTCAGCTCGGCTCGCTGTCGCGCGACGAGCGCGCCGATGCGGGCCGCCGGGTCAACGCCGCCCGGACGCGGGCTCAGGATGCCTTCGACGGGCGCCGCGTCGCGCTCGTCGCCGAGCGCGACGCGCGGGTGCTGGCCGAGGAGTCCGTCGACGTCACACTGCCCTGGGGCCGGCACCCGCGGGGCGCCCGCCATCCCATCAGCCAGATCGCCGACCGGATCGCCGACGTGTTCGTCGCGATGGGCTACGAGGTGGCCGAGGGTCCGGAGGTCGAGGCGTCCTGGCTGAACTTCGACGCGCTGAACTTCGGCAAGGACCACCCGGCCCGCACCATGCAGGACACGTTCTACCTCGCCGGAACGGCCGGAGGGGACTCACCGGACTCAGGGATGGTGCTGCGCACCCACACCTCGCCGGTGCAGGTGCGGGCACTACTGGACCGCGAGCCTCCGGTGTATGTCGTGTGCCCGGGGCGGACGTTTCGCACCGACGAACTCGACGCCACCCACACCCCGGTGTTCCATCAGGTGGAGGGCCTCGCCGTCGACAAGGGCATCACGATGGCGCATCTGAAGGGGACCCTCGACGCGTTCGCCCGCGCGATGTTCGGCGCCGCGTCGCGGACCCGGCTGCGCCCGTCGTTCTTCCCGTTCACCGAGCCGTCCGCCGAAGTGGACGTGTGGTTCCCGGAGCGCAAGGGCGGCGCGGGCTGGGTCGAGTGGGGCGGCTGCGGCATGGTCGACCCGAACGTGCTGCGCGCCTGCGGCGTCGACCCCGGCGTCTATTCGGGCTTCGCGTTCGGCATGGGCCTCGAACGCACCCTGCAGTTCCGAAACGGCCTGCCCGACATGCGGGACATGGTCGAGGGCGACGTCCGGTTCAGCCGCGCCTTCGGCGTCTGACCACCTGCGCAGAAGAGGAGTTGGCGTGCGCGTTCCCGTGTCCTGGGTGGCTGACCACCTCGACCTGCCCTCGACCGACCCGGACGAGATCGCCGAGGCGTTCGTCCGGGTCGGCCTCGAGGTCGAGGACGTCCACCGCGCCCCGGAGCTGACCGGTCCGTTGGTCGTCGGCCGAGTCCAGGAGATCGAGGAGCTCACCGAGTTCAAGAAGCCGATCCGGTTCTGCCAGGTCGAGGTCGGCGCCACGGACGGTGGCGTGCGCGGCATCGTCTGCGGGGCCCGCAACTTCGTCGCGGGCGACCTCGTCGTCGTCGCGCTCCCGGGATCGGTGCTGCCCGGCGGCTTCGCGATCTCGGCGCGCAAGACCTACGGCCGCATCTCCGACGGCATGATCGCCTCGGCGCGGGAGCTGGGCATCGGCAGCGAGCACGCGGGCATCCTCGTGCTGCCGCCGGGGACCGCAGAGCCCGGTGCCGACGCGCAGGCGCTGCTCGGCCTCGACGACGCGGTGATCGAGCTCGCGGTCACTCCGGACCGGGGATACTGCTTCGCCATCCGCGGCCTGGCCCGCGAGCTCGCCGCCTCGTTCGACGTCGACGCCCCGGATTTCGCCGACCCGGCCGCCCGGGTCGAGGTGCCGCACGCAGACCGTCCGTCCTGGCCGGTGCGCATCGACGACGCGGCGGGCTGTCTGCGCTACGTCGCCCGGCGGGTGTCCGGGGTGGACCCGGCGGCACCGACCCCGTGGTGGATGCAGCGCAGGCTGCTCGCGGCGGGGATGCGGCCGATCTCGCTGACCGTCGACGTGACCAACTATGTGATGCTCGAGCTCGGCCAGCCGCTGCATGCCTTCGACGCCACCCGGCTCACCGGTGAGATCGCCGTGCGGCGGGCGGCGGCGGGGGAGAAGCTGCGCACGCTCGACGACGTCGAACGCGTCCTCGATCCCGACGACCTGCTCATCACCGACGACTCGGGTCCGATTGCGCTGGCCGGCGTGATGGGTGGGGCCTCGACGGAGATTCCCGAGACGCACGAACCCGGCAGCACGGCCGACGTGCTCATCGAGGCCGCGCACTTCGACCCGGCGACCATCGCGCGCGCCGCGCGCCGCCACCGGCTGCCCAGCGAGGCGTCGAAGCGGTTCGAGCGTTCCGTCGACCCGCAGCTGCCGCCGATCGCGGCCGAACGCGCGGCCGCGCTGCTCGTCGAGTACGGCGGCGGCATGATCGAGCCCGGCCGGACCGATGTCGGCACCGCGCCGGAGCCGCGGCCGGTCCGGATGCCGCTCGACCTGCCCGACCGCATCGCGGGCGTCCGCTACGAACGCGGCGTGACGGTGCGCAGGCTCCGGCAGATCGGCGCCACGGTGGAGCTGGAGACCGGGGACGACGGCAAGGGGCTCGTCGTCACCACCCCGCCGTCGTGGCGGCCGGACCTCGCCGCGCCCGCCGACCTGGTCGAGGAGGTGCTGCGGCTCGAGGGCTACGACGCGATCCCGTCGGTCCTGCCCGCGGCTCCCGCGGGCCGCGGGCTGACCGCGGCGCAGCGGCGGCGGCGGGCGGTGTCGCGGGCGCTGGCCGAGGCCGGGCACGTCGAGGTGCTGCCGTTCCCGTTCGTTGGTGACGAGGTGTGGGACGGTTTCGGGCTCGCCGCCGACGACGCGCGCAGGCGCACCGTGGGGGTGCTCAACCCGATCGACGCCGATCGCAACCGGCTCGCCACCACGCTGCTGCCGGGGCTGCTCGACGCGCTGGTGCGCAACCGGGCGCGGGGCCTGGAGGACGTCGCGCTCTATCACATCGGGCAGGTCGTGCTGCCGCATGCGGAGCCGGTCGCGATGCCCGAGGTCGGCGTGGCGCAGCGGCCGAGCGACGCGGAGATGGCGCAGATCGAGGCCGCGCTGCCGGCCCAGCCGGTGCATGTCGGCGTGGTGCTGGCCGGAGATCGCGAGCCGCGCGGCTGGTGGGGGCCGGGGCGCCCGGCGGGCTGGGCGGATGCGGTGGAGGCCGGGCGGCTGGTCGGGACGGCGTGCGGGGTCGAGCTGCGGGTGACCAAGGCCGAGCCGGCGCCGTTCCATCCGGGGCGGTGCGCGGCGCTGCGGGTCGGCGACTGGGTCGTCGGCCACGCCGGGGAGCTGCATCCCAAGGTCGTCGATGCGCTCGGGTTGCCGCCGCGCACGGTCGCCATGGAGCTGGATCTCGACGCGATCCCGCTGACCGAGGCGCGCCCGGTGCCGCGGGTGTCGCCGTACCCGCCGATCTCGGTCGACGTCGCGCTGGTGCTGGCCGAGGACGTGCCGGCCGCCGAGGTGGCCGAGGCGCTGATCGACGGCGGCGGCGAGCTGCTCGAGCAGGTCCGGCTGTTCGACGTCTACACCGGCGAGCAGGTCGAGGCGGGGCGCCGGTCGCTGGCGTTCTCGTTGCGGCTGCGCGCCGATGAGCGGACGCTGACCAACGAAGAGGCCAACGCCGCCCGCGACGCCGCCGTCGCCGTGGCCGCCGAACGCTTCGGTGCCGTCCTGCGCTGACGCGCCCGTGAGTGCGTAACAGTGTTCTAACACTGTTACGCACTCACGGGCCTTGCTGATCAGGGAATACGGCTACCGTGGCGCCATGTGCGACGCTGCTCCCGGCCCGGCCGATGTCGTTGCGGCGACGCCGCGCCCCGCGCCCGGCCCCGCCGTCGACCCGATCGCGCTCGAGCCGGTCGACGAGGTGATGGTCACGACCCTCGTCGACAACGTCTACGACGCGCTGCTGCCCGGTGACGAGCGCACCCGGCGCGCCGGGTTCGATACCGGCCACGCCGCCGCTCCCCAGTTCGAGGGCGGGAAGACGGCGACCGGGCTCGTCGCCGAGCACGGGTTCGCCGCGCTCGTCAGCGTGCGTCGCGGCGACACCACGACGACGCTGCTGTTCGACACCGGGCTGTCGCCGGACGCGATGATCACGAACGCCGACCGGCTCGGGGTGGATCTGAGCGGGATCCACGGCGTCGTGCTCAGCCACGGGCATTTCGACCACGTCGGTGGCCTCGCCGGGCTGGCCGGTCGTCGCGGCGCCCGGACCCTGCCGATGGTCGTGCACCCGCTGGTCTGGACGCGGCGGCGGCTCGCCGTCCCCGGCCAGGACATGTTCGAGTTGCCGACACTGAGCAAGCGGGCCCTGAACGGTGAGGGGTTCGAGGTCATCGAACGGCGCCATCCCTCGCTGCTGGTCGACGGCTGCGTTCTGATCACCGGCGAGATCGACCGGACCACGGAGTTCGAGCGCGGCATGCCACCCGCACACCAGGCGTGGACCGGATCGGGATGGGAGCATGACCCACTGGTGATCGACGACCAGGCCCTGGTCGTGCACGTCCGCGACCGCGGCCTGCTGGTGCTCACCGGATGCGGCCACGCCGGTGCGGTGAACATCGTCCGGCACGCTCAGCGGCTCACCGGGGTCGGCCGGCTGCTCGCGCTGCTCGGCGGGCTGCATCTGGGCGGACCGGCCTTCGAGCCGGTCATCCCGCCAACCATCGAGGCACTCACGGCCATGGCCCCCGAACTGGTCGTGCCGGGGCACTGCACCGGCTGGCGCGCGCAGCACGCGCTGGCCGCGGCGCTGCCCGAGGCGTGGGTCCAGGGCAGCAGCGGTACCACCTATCGGCTGAGCGCGGCGTAACCTCGCGGCGACGCCGTCGCGGCGGCTGGCATGATCGCGGGGCGCGACGCGGCCGCCGGTGCCGGGCGGCGGCCCCGCGAGATCCGAACGATGACACGGTTGGTGGATGACGGTGGCTGAGAACTCCTCGGACGAGACGTCGGAGCTGGATCCGACGCGTCGCTGGCATATGGCGCAGACCCCGCACGAGGAGGCCCTGACCGCGTTCGAGTTCACGCTGCTGCAGGTCGAGGAGGCCTTCCGGCGCTGGTGTGTCCAGGCGTCCCGGCTCGTGCACGGAACGGATCTCAGCTTCAACGAGATCATCGTGCTGCACGTCATCCGCATGCAGGAACGCCCCAAGGACACCGCGACGATCGCGAAGCTGGTCAACCGCGACGACGTCGCCAACGTCCAGTACAACCTGCGCAAGCTCGCCGGCGCCAGCCTGATCGAGAAGGGCAGGCTCGGGTCGACGACGGTCTTCGAGGTCACCGAGAAGGGCCGTGAGGTGACCGACCGCTACGCCGAGCTACGCCAGAGCCTGCTCATGTCGGCGACTCGCGAGCTGGTCGACATCGACACCAAGCTCGCGATGGGCACCCGTTTCATGAAGATGATGACGGGCATCTATGACGGTGCGGCGCGCGGCACGGCCACGATCAACCCGACGGCATTGTTCGCCGGTGAGGCCGGCCCGCCGGAGCCTGCGGATGGCGTCGCCGCCCCGCGGGCCAAGGCGAGCCGCTCCCGCAAGCGCTGAAACCCGGTCGATCCTACTCGTCGTCGACGTGCGGCGATCTCGACGGATCGGACGCCCAGATCAGGTCCCTGTGGTGCAGGACGAGGATCTTGTCCAGGGCGACCGCGTCCTGGTCACGGATCGCCGCGGCCATGTTGGCGTGGACCTCGAGGTTGTGCCGCATCATCTCCTCGTGCTGGTCCGAGGCGTAGGACGCCCGCACCAGCGTGGCCCCGAGAACGGTGATGATCGACTCGTAGAACCCGATCAGCACCTCGATCCGCGACGCGCGGGCGATCGCCAGGTGGAAGCGCATGGTCGCCTCCAGGAAGCTGCGCGGGTCGCCGGAGACCGCGCGCATCTCCTCGAGCGCCCACTGCATCGCGCGGATGTCCTCCGGGGTCGCCCGGGTGAGGGCGACCGTGGCGAAGAGGTCCTCGAGGTAGACCCGCGCCTCGAACAGGTGCTTCGGGTCGAGCCTCAGCTGCCGGAACCAGAGGTCGAGGTTGCCGAGGCGAACCTGCGCGGCGGGGTTGGCGACGAACACCCCGCCGTGGGCACCGGGTTTGACGGTGACCAGGTCGCGGTCGCGCAGGATCCGCAGCGCCTCGTTCATCACCGACGGGCTGACCTCGAAGCGGCGGATGAGCTCGGTGCGCAGCCCGATGCGGGCGCCGGCGGGAGCGCCGGAGGTCAGCAGCTCGTCCTCGATCTCGTCGGCCACCTGCTGCGCCCGTGAGCTGTTCGCTGCCACCTGTGGGAACCCTTCGTCGACCGGACTGCCGGAGGAGCCCCCACACGGGGCAAGCGGACCTCCGTTCCTAGCACCAAGATATCGCAGTTTGAACATCCAGACCGGCCGATACGACTACACATCACAACATTGACCTTGTATTGTTCATGAATAATCGACTAGTCTCCATCCTGCGGTGGTTCAGGACCGGCGTCGGGCTCGCCGCCGGTGCTTCATCCTCGACGACGGGGAGGTCGAGCGTGCCCTGATCCCCGGCGCGCCTCGTCGTGCCCCGCCCGGCCGCGGCGACTCGCCGTGTCCCGGCCCCGCGCCGCCACGGCGGGCGTCCCGTCGTCGCCGTTCAGTGTTTGCCGAACTCTTCAGTACTTTGCCGGCATACGCATCCGCGTTACAGGACGATGGATTCTCGAGATCGTCGATCTCCTGCCGCCGTCGCCCCTCTGGCCGGGCACGACCCCGGTCCTGCGCCGCCGCTGCGCCCGGTGCGCAGCCGTCGGCCGCGTCCGACCGCGCCCACGCGGTGCTGAGCAGTACATCGATAATTCATCGAATATCGATGGAAATTATATTGACTCTTCAGTGTGAGACGGCGTACCGTCCAGGCATCGGCGGGCAGGAGCTCCAGACCGGCCAGGCGGGTCCTCGCCCGCAGCGCCCGCCGATCGTCCGCGATGCGGTGCACGCAGACCCGAACTGTGCAGATCCCACCTGACGGGGTCATGGATGACCACGCAGAATGCTGTCGGCAACTCGTTCGCGGTTGTCCGGCAGTACGCCCCCTATGTCCAGGCGAACTGGGGCTACGCGAATCACTGGTACCCGGCGTTGTTCTCCGAAGAGCTGGCGGAGGACGGCGTCAAGGGTGTGACCATCGGCGGCCACGACCTCGCGCTGCGCCGGTCGCAGGGAAAGACATATGCGGTTTCCGACCGGTGCGTGCACCGGGGTGTGAAGCTCTCCGGAAAGCCGATGTGCCTGGCCGACGGCACCATCACCTGCTGGTACCACGGTTTCACCTACGACCTGTCGGACGGAAATCTGACGACGATCGTGGGCAACCCCGACGACGCGCTCATCGGGAATGTGCGCATCCGCACCTATCCCGTTCAGGAACGCAACGGGATGATCTACGTCTTCGTCGGGGACGAGGACTTCTCACCGGTGCCGGATCTGTCCACCGACCTGCCGATGAAGGTCACCGACGACGCGAACCCGGTCGCGCACCTGCTGGGTGAGCACACCGTCGTCAAGGGGATCCACCGCAGGCTCGTCGGCAACTGGCGGCTCGCCGCGGAGAACGGCCTCGACCCGGGTCATCTGCTGGTGCACTGGGACAACCAGCTCGTCGTCGCCCTCGACCGGGCGCTGCCGCTCGGGCTGCAGGCGCTCAGCGAGGACGCCACCGAGATGATCGACATCCCGGACGGGCCCAAGGGCGTCATGAACCGCTACGACAAGCCCGAGCTCTACCGTCCGGTGCTGGAGAACCCGAAGGTCAACATGACCGCGCGGGGCACCGTCCCGCACTATTTCCGGGTCTCGCTGTGGGTCCCGGGCGTGCTGATGGTCGAGCACTGGCCGATCTCGAACTTCGTGCAGTACGAGTTCTACGTGCCGATCGACGACCATCACCACGAGTACTGGGAGGTCATCGCCTACCGCGCGGAGACCGAGGAGGAGCGCAAAGAGTTCGAGTTCAAGTTCGACAACTTCCTGCTCCCGCTCGGCCTGTTGGACTTCAACAACCGCGACGTATTCGCCCGGGAGGCCACCGAGGAGCACTACACACGCTTCGACGGCTGGACCAACGAGGTCCTCTGTGATATGGACTTCTCGGTCGTCTCATGGCGTAAGCAGGCCTCCCGCCACCTGCGCGGCTACTTCTCCTCGCCGTACCACGACGAGGACTGACGAGCTCCGGTGACCACAGTGATGCCCGAGCCGTCGTCGCAGACCGTGGCCGCCGAGCCGGCCGCGGTCCGGCGGATCCAGCTCCGGTTCGCCGACGGAGCGACCCGCGAGATCCTCGTTCCCGACGACTCGACGGTCCTGGACGCGGCTCGTGCGGCCGGTGTCGACCTGGTCAGCCAGTGCCAGGTCGGCACCTGCTGTTCGTGCGTGGGACGAGTCGTCTCCGGCGGACTGGAGATGCCCGTCGCCCGCACCTACCCGCTGCGTCGCGAGGAGCTGGCCGAGGGACAACGGCTGCTCTGCCAGTCGTCGGCCACCGCCGACAGCGAGGTCGCGCTCGACTACCCGGTGAGCGTGATCGAGGGGCGGACCCCCGTCCGCACGACGGCCAAGGTGATGGCGGTGCACCGGCTCGGCGCCACCGCCGTCCAGCTCGATCTGCGGCTGCCCAAGGGACAGGATCTCGCTTTCACTCCTGGCCAGTACGCCCGTCTGCGGGTGCCCGGCACCGAGGAATGGCGGTCCTACTCGATGGCCTCGGGCGAACGCTCCCGCCGGAAGCTGTCCTTCCTCGTGCGGCTGCTGCCGGGCGGGGCGATGTCGACCTACCTGACCCGGGCCCGGCCCGGCGACGGGGTGGAGATCGAGGCGCCGTTCGGCGGGTTCGTCCTGCAGCCGCGGAGCGAGCCGCACGTCCTCGTGGCCGGTGGCACCGGGCTGGCCCCGATGCTCTCGATGCTGGAGACGCTGCAGCTGCACCGGCCGGCCCCGCCGATCCTGCTGGTGTTCGGCTGCCGCCGCGGCGAGGACCTGTTCCACCTCGACGAGCTGGCCGCCCGCGCCTCGTTCATGCCCACCCTCACGGTGCGCGTCACCTGCGACGAGGAGTGCGCCGAACCCGGTGTCCTGCACTCCGATCCAGTTGCCGCGCTTCGTCCCGAGGACGTCTCGGCGGCGACCGTCGGCTACCTGTGCGGCCCGCCCGGAATGGTCGACGCGGCCCGCGCCCGGCTCACCGAGCTCGAGGTGCCCGCGGCACGCATCCACTCCGAACAGTTTCTGGCCAGCTGAGCTGGCCCACCCAGTCCCTGGAGTTGACCACAATGGGAATCTCCCGTCTCGGATCCGTCGCGTTCGACTGCGTCGATGTCGCCGCCGTCGCCCACGTCCTCGTCGACCTGTTCGGCCTGGAGCCGTTGCCGCGCAACGATGCCGCCGACCCGCTGTACCTCAGGCTCGACGAGCACCACCACCGCATCGCCCTGCACCCCGCACCCACCGACGGCATCCACGCGATCGCCTGGGAGGTCGACACCCCCGAGGAGCTCGGGCGCCTGCGGGCCCGCCTTCTCGATCGCGGGATCGCCGTCGAGGAGGTTCCGCAACCGGACGCCGAGCAGCGGCACGTCGTCGCGGCGATCCGGTTCCACGACCCCGAAGGGTTCCCGACCGAGATCGTCTACGGCCCCACCATCGACCACCGGCCGGTGCGGCTCACCGGTCCGATCGGCGGCTTCGTCACCGGCGAGCTCGGCCTCGGCCACGTGGTGTACATGTGCAAGGACTATCCGGACGCGGTGGACTTCTACGTCCACACGCTCGGGTTCTCCCTGTCCGACTACATCGTGTGGGCCGGCGCGGACGCCACCTTCCTGCACTGCAATCCGCGCCATCACAGCCTGGCACTGATGAACGAGTGCTTCGACTTCACCGGCGGCGACTTCAACCACCTCATGCTCGAGGTCCGCGACATCGACGACGTGGGACGCGCCTACGAGATCGCCAAGGCCGAGGGGCTGCCGTTCATCATGGATTACGGCCGACACACCAACGACGAGGTGACCAGCTTCTACGTCACGCTGCCCGGTGGTTTCGGCCTGGAGATCGGGGCCGGCGGGCTGCTCGTCGACGAGGAGAAGTGGCAGGTCCGTTCGTACACCTCACCCTCGCGGTGGGGTCACCAGCTGGTCGGATGAGCGGCATGACGGCACCCGGTCCGGCCACCCGCGCCGTCGAGCGCTGCGCCCGGCGCATCGCCGCCCGCGACGACGACGTACGGGCCTGGGCGCATCTCGATCTCGACGGTGCGCGGGCGCAGGCGGCGCGGCTCGACGCGGTCGCCGGCCCCGCGGCACCGCTGCACGGGGTGACGCTCGGGGTGAAGGACATCATCGACACCGCCGGCCTGCCCACCACCTACGGGTCGGCCGCCTTCGCCGACCGCCGGCCCACCGAGGAAGCCCACGTCGTCGCCGCGTTGCGGACGGCGGGCGCGGTGCTGCTCGGCAAGACGGTCACCACCGAGCTGGCGACCTACGAGCCCGGGGTGACGTGCAACCCGCGCAACACCGGGCACACCCCGGGCGGGTCCTCCAGCGGGTCGGCGGCCGCCGTCGCCGACGGGCAGGTCGACCTTGCGCTGGGCACCCAGACCGCGGGCTCGGCGATCCGGCCCGCGTCGTTCTGCGGGGTGTTCGCGCTCAAGCCGACCTACGCCCGCTGGAGCGTGCACGGGGTCCTGCCGGTGGCCCTGACCTTCGACACCGTCGGCGCGCTGAGCCGTGACCCCGCCCTGCTGCGAGTGACCGACGAGGTCCTGGCCGGTCCGGACGAGCCGCAGCGGGGGCTGCCCCCGCTGTCCGCGCTGCGGGTCGGGGTGCTGCGCGGCCCCTGGTGGGAGCGGGCCACGCCGTCGATACGCCAACTCGTCGAGACGGCTGCCGGCGAGCTGGGCGCGCACGTCGCCCGCGTCGTCGACCTGGACGCCCCGTCGTGGCTGGCCGACACCGAGGAGGCGCATCGACTGCTCATGGCCATCGAGGCCGCGACGGCGCTGCGGCCGCACGCCGAACTGGCCGGGGACATGATCAGCGAGCGGCTGCGGACCATGCTCGCCGAGGGCGCGGCGGCGGGCACCGTCCGGACCCAGTGGTGCCGTCGGGTCCTGAGCCGGGCGACCGATCAGGTCCGGCGGTGGTTCGACGAGGTCGATGTGCTGCTGGCACCCGCGGCGCCGGGTGAGGCGCCCGAGGGGCTCGACTCGACCGGCGATCCCGTCTTCACCCGGCTGTTCAGCGCGGCTGGCACGCCCGAGGTGGCGCTGCCGGTCGGGCTGGGCGACCACGGCCTGCCGCTCGGCCTGCAACTGGTCGGACCACCCGACAGCGACCGGGCGCTGGTCGATCACGGCGTCGCGGTGGCCGGCCTGCTCGGCTGTACCGCGACGGTCATCCCGCTGACGAAGGAGGTGAGCTGATGCGCCCCCCGGCAGACCCGACCATCGCGGCGCCGCTGAGCGCCGAGCAGCAGAAGTGGTATGACGCCGCCGCCAGGCTCGACCCCGACCGGATGCGCGAGCTGCTCGTGCGGCTGGTGAACATCCCCAGCCCCACCGGCGGCGAGCGCGCCGCCGCCGAGTTCCTCGCCGACCACCTGTGCGAGCGGGTCGGGCTGGCCGCGGCCTACCAGCCGGTCTCCGGGCTCACCGGCAACGCCCACGGCGTCCACCGCGGCGACGGGGACGGGGCGAACCTGCTGCTGTACGCCCCGCTGGACACCCATATCGAGCCCGACCGGGACCGGCGCTGGGTCGGGCGCGAGCTGCGTCCCGATATGGTCGCCGAGGCTCACATCGACGGCGACCTCGTCATTGGGCTCGGCGCGTCGAACCCGAAGTGCATGATCGCCGGGCTGGTCGAGGTGGCCCACGCGACCGTGGAGGCCGGCGTTCCGCTGCGTGGCGATCTCGCGCTCGGCTTCGCCGGCGGCGGAATGCCGGTGATCACCCCGCACCGCGACCACTACGGCTGCGGGACCGGCGTCCACCACCTGCTGAACCGGGGGCTCTACCCGGACATGGCGGTGATCATGAAGCCGTGGTTCGAGGTGTTCCCGGAGGAGCCGGGAATGGCCTGGTTCACGGTGACGGTGCGCGGCACCTACGGCTATGCCGGCACCCCGGGCTTCCGCTCCTCGATCGTGCCGGCGGCCACCGTCATCCAGGCGATCGAGGCCTGGCTGCCGCGCTACGCCGAGGCCAACACCAGCGGCTGGGTCCGGCCGGACGGCTGGATCTCCGCGGTGCGGGCCGGCGACCCCGGCACCCCCGCCTTCCCCTCCGCCGCCACCGAGATCTACCTGGACTGCCGCATCAACCCGCGCACGACGCCGGGGGAGGTGCGCCACCAGTTCGCCCGGCTGATCGCGGCGATCCGGGCCCGGCACCCCGAGATCGAGCTGGACTGGGAGATGTACGGCTCCATGCCGGGCGGCGCCACCGACCCCCGGCACTGGATCGTCCAGTCCTGCCGGCGCGGCTGGGAGCAGGTCGCGGGCCGTCCCTACGTCCCCGGCCAGCTGCTCGGCGGGCAGACCGACGGAACGGTGCTGCGCCAGGCTCGGCGTCCCGACCGCGCGCATCGGCTACCCGTGGCCGCCCGAGAACGCCCCCGCGGAGCTTCGCGAGGGCCTCGGCGGCATGGGCGTGGCGTCGATCCCCGACGTGATGCTCGCCGTGCGGGCCGTCCTCTACGCCGCCATCGACACCCTCACCCGTCCCCGATCGGAGCTCGGTCTGTGATGCGCATCCTCAACATCGTCCCGGTGCCGATGCCGCCCGCAGCGCTCGCCGCGTTCGAGGCCCAGCTCGACGGCGGCGTGCTGACTCCGGGCGTGCAGACCCGGTTCCTCGCGGCCCGCGCGGGCGCCACCACCATCGACAGCCCGTACGAGCAGACCCTCGCCGACGCATTCGTCCTCGACGCGGGATGCCGCGCCGAGGACGAGGGCTACGACGCCGTCTGCATCAACTCGGTCAGCGACTCCGCGCTCGCCGCGCTGCGCTCGCGGCTGAGCATCCCTGTCGTCGGGGCCGGTCAGGCCGCCATGCTGCTGGCCTGCCAACTGGGCAGCCGATTCTCGGTCGTCACCATGTGGCCGCAGTGGCACGCCCTCTACACCAAGACCGTCACCGAACACGGCCTGGCGCATCGGCTGGCCTCGATCCACGATATCGGGGTCCGCCCCGACACCGCGGAGCTGCTCGCCGGCAAGGAGGAGGTCGTCTTCGCCGCGCTCGAGCGCGCGGCTCGCGCCGCGATCGACGAGGACGGCGCCGACGTGATCGTCCTGGGCTCCACGACGATGCACCAGAGCCACGCCCATCTCGCCGAGCGGCTCGACGTTCCGGTCATCAACCCGGGGGTTGTCGCCAACACGCTGTGCGAGCTGCTGGTGCGGACCGGGCTCAGCCACAGCAAACGCGCCTACCCCGCACCCGAACGCCCGCAGGACGACCTGCTCTCCGCCGTCCCCACCGTTTTCGACCCGATCGAGGAAATCGCGACCCGATGACCGATACGACCGTGACCAGCCCGTCCACCGCCGGCAACGCCGAGATCGGGCAGTTCGTCCAGACCGGTGGCTACCGCACCAACGTCCACGATGTCGGTTCCGGTGCGCCGGTACTGCTCCTCCACGGCTCCGGGGCGGGGGTGTCGGGCTGGGCCAACTGGCGCGGCCTGCTGCCGGTGCTCGCCGAGCGGTTCCGCGTCCTGGTCCCCGACCTGGTCGGCTTCGGCTATACCGAGGTGCCCGACGGGCTGGAGTTCCGCATCTTCGACACCTGGATCGACCAGGTGCTGGCGCTGCTCGACGCCGTGGGCCTGGAGCGGGTGAACCTGGTGGGCAACTCGTTCGGTGGCGGCCTCTCGCTGCATCTGGCCACCAGGCATCCCGACCGGGTCGGCCGGATCGTGCTGATGGGCGCGGGTGGCGTGCAGATGCCCGTCTCGCCGGAGCTGGAGGAGCTGTGGGGTTACACCCCGTCGGTGGCGAACATGAAGCGGGTCATGGACATCATGGCCTACGACCGGTCGCTGGTGACCGACGAACTGGCCGCGCTGCGCTACCAGGCGACGATCCGCCCCGGCGCTCAGGAGGTCTTCGAGAAGATCTTCCCGCCGCCGCGGCAGCGCTGGCTGGATGCCCAGGTGGTGCCCGACGACGTGCTGGCCCGGATGCCGCACCACACGCTGATCCTGCACGGCCGGGAGGATCGCGTCGTCCCGATGGACGCCTCGCTGCACATGTTCCGCACGATCCCCGACGCGCAACTGCACGTCTTCGGCAAATGCGGGCACTGGACGCAGATCGAGCACGCCGCGCGCTTCCACCGCCTCGTCGAGGACTTCTTCCTCGAGGACGTCCTCGATGACCTGCGGAACCCGGCATGACCGGGGAGCGCAACGGCCATTCCGCCACCGTGGCGGGGCCGCTGGCCGGCTACCTCGTCGTCGACCTATCCCGCGCGCTGGCGGGCCCGCACGCGGCGATGATGCTCGGCGACCTCGGCGCCCGGGTGGTGAAGCTGGAGCAGCCCGGCACCGGCGACGAGTCCCGCACCTGGGGTCCGCCGTTCGTCGGGGAGCGGGACTCGACGTACTTCCTCGCCTGCAACCGCAACAAGGAATCGGTCGTCCTGGATCTGAAGTCCGCGCAGGACCGTGACACCCTCGACGCCCTCGTCGCCCGCGCCGATGTGCTCATCGAGAACTTCCGCCCCGGGGTGCTCGACCGCCTCGGCTTCGGGACCGAGGAGCTGCGCGTGCTCAACCCCGGCCTCGTCGTGCTGTCCATCAGCGGGTTCGGGCACGACGGCCCGGAGCGCGCCAGGCCCGGCTACGACCAGATCGCCCAGGGCGAGGCGGGGCTGATGAGCCTCACCGGCCCGCCCGACCGGCCGATGCGGGTCGGGGTGCCGATCGGTGACCTGCTCGCCGGCATCTACGGGGCCTTCGGCGTCGTCGCCGCCCTCGCCGAGCGGGAACGCACCGGCGAGGGCCGGATGGTGCGGACGTCGCTGCTGTCGGGGATCGTCGGGGCCCACGCTTTCCAGGGCACCCGCGCCACGGTGGCGGGCGAGGTGCCGTCCGGCAGCGGCAACCACCATCCGACGATCGCGCCCTACGGGGCCTTCCAGTGCGCCGACGGCTACGTCCAGGTCGCCGTCGGCAACGAGGGGCAGTGGCGGGTGTTCGCCTCGGCTGTCGGGCTCGACCCCGACGACGAGCGATTCGCCGGCAACGCCGACCGGCTCGCCAACCACGACCTGCTCGTCGACGCGGTGGAGCGGGCCTGGTCGGACCTGACCCGCGACGCCTGTCTGGAGCGGCTCACCGAGCTGGGCGTTCCCAGCGGCCGGGTCCGCACCCTCGACGAGGTGTACGCGTGGGCGCAGACCCGCAGCCAGGGGCTGCTGCTGGAGCTCACCCACCGCACGGCGGGGCCGATCACCCTGCCCGGGCCCGCCGTGCGCATGGAGGACCTGCACGAACGCAACGTCCTGCGCCGCGAGCACCTGCCGCCGCCCACACTGGGCGAGCACACCGGGCGGGTGCTGGAATGGCTCAGCGATCCGACCGCGGATCGCCGGTGTGCGGTTCCCGCTGACTTTACCTCAACGTAAGAGTTTGGCCGACCGGTCACCGCATTCGGAGGCCTTGATCGCAGCCGCGTCCGGCCGGTCGACTACACCGGGCCCGACACTGTCGCGGAGGCATCGCGAAGTTGTGCGCGCAGCGCGGACCAGCTTGCCGCCCGGCGGTCCTTGTCGCTGACGAGGGTCACCTCCAGCGGCCACCGGATGCCGAGCTCGGGGTCGTCGAAGCGCACCGCGACGTCCTGGGTCGGGTCGTGGTGCGCGTCGATGCGATAGCAGGTGTCGGCGATGCTGGTCAGCGCCTGGAAGCCGTGGAGGCAGCCGCGTGGGATGTAGAGCGAAGCCAGGTTCGTGTCGTCGAGTGTGAAGGCCTCCCAACGCCCGAAGGTCGGTGAGTCCGGGCGGGCGTCGACCACCACGTCGTGGATGGCGCCGTGCGCGCACCGGACGAGCTTGGCCTCGCCGGTGCCGCGGCGTCCGTGGAGGCCACGGATCACGCCGAGCAGGCTGCGCGACTGCGAATCCTGCACGAAGCCGGTGGGGTCGATCCCGGCGTCGGCGACCGACGCCGCGTCGAACGTGCGGCTGAACCAGCCACGCTCGTCGGTGTGGGGTGTGGGTTCGAAGAGCAGGACTCCGGAAAGCCGGGTCTGGCGAACATGCATGCTGGTCCTCCCAGCGCGTCGTGCGAGGCGATATCTTACCGAGAGAACTCTACATTGACGATAGAGTAGAGTTGCCGGCGATAGGACGGACCGCGAAACGGCGGGGGTGTCAGGACGAGGCTTCCGTGAAGGACGCACCGAATAGACTCCGGTGATCGAGACGCGATCCACGGCGGCGATCGTCGACAGGGCGTGGGGATGGTTGTTGACGTTGATGCAGATCGGTGAGGTCGCCAACCGGGTCGGGTTGTCGCTGCGGACGATCCGGCACTACCACGAGGTCGGATTGGTCGTGCCCTCGGAGCGCTCGGCAGGCGGGTTTCGCCTGTACACCGAGGCCGATGTGGAGCGGCTGGCCCTGATCAAGACGCTCAAGCCCCTCGACTTCACGCTCGAGCAGATGCGTGAACTGCTGGCCACCGTGGACGCGGTGCGCGGCGACCCGGGCGATGACGAGGAGCGGACCGCGGCGCTGCTGGGCCGGTTGGCGATGTTCCGGGCCGCGGCCGACGGCCGCATCGACGCGCTGCGCGCCCAGGTTCACGGATTGGAGACCCTGTCCCGGGAACTCAAGTCACTCGCGGCGAACAGCAGACGGCGCACGTCCGGGCAGAACAGGTGAGCGGGCCACTGGACGCCCACCGCTGCGGTGGATGCCGAGGATTGTTGCATTGGATTTCGTGACAGTGCATAATCATTCACGTGTTGACGGCAGCGGTGGCAGGAGCGAGCGGGTACGCCGGTGGAGAGCTGCTACGGCTGCTCCTGGCGCACCCCGACGTCGAGATCGGTGCGGTGACCGCCGGGGGGAACGCGGGGACGAGGCTGGGTGAACACCAGCCCCATCTGCTCCCGTTGGCCGACCGGGTGCTGCAGAACACCACCCCGGAGGTGCTCGCCGGGCACGACGTGGTCTTCCTGGCGCTGCCGCACGGCAAGTCCGCGGAGCTCGCCGCCGGGCTCGGCGAGCAGACCCTCGTCATCGACTGCGGCGCCGACCACCGGCTGTCCGACGCGGCGGCGTGGGAGCGCTGGTACGGCGGCGGGCACGCGGGCCACTGGCCCTACGGGCTGCCCGAGCTGCCCGGCGCCCGCGACGCGCTACGCGGAGCCAAGCGGGTCGCCGTCCCCGGCTGCTATCCGACGGCGGCGAGCCTGGCGCTGTTCCCGGCGCTGGCCGCGGGCCTGGCCGGCCCGGAGGTGGTGATCACGGCGGTCACCGGAACCTCCGGCGCCGGCAAGTCGCTCAAGCCGCATCTGCTGGGTGCCGAGGTCATGGGATCGCTGTCGGCCTATGGGGTCGGCGGCGTCCACCGGCACACCCCCGAGATCGTGCAGAACCTGTCGAAGGCCTGCGGGACACCGGTGAACGTGAGTTTCACGCCGGTGCTGGCGCCGCTGCCGCGGGGGATCCTCGCCTCCTGCTCGGCGCCGCTGTCCGGTGACGCCGCCGCGCTGCGCGAGGCCTACGCCAAGGCCTACGCCGACGAGCCGTTCGTGCAGCTGCTGCCGGAGGGCAGCTGGCCCACCACCGCGGCTACGCTCGGTTCGAACACCGCGCACCTGCAGGTCACGGTCGATCCGGACGCCCGGCGGCTGATCGCGATCGCCGCGATCGACAATCTCACCAAGGGCACTTCGGGCGGTGCCGTGCAGTGCATGAACCTCGCGCTGGGGCTGCCCGAGACCGCCGGCCTGCCGTTCACCGGGGTGGCGCCGTGACGACCGTCGTGACCCCGAAGGGTTTCCGGGCGGCCGGCCTCGCCGCGGGGATCAAGGCCAACGGCAATCCCGATCTCGCGCTCGTCGTCAACGACGGACCGGAGTACGGCGCGGCCGGGGTGTTCACCCGCAACAAGGTCAAGGCCGCGCCGGTGCTGTGGTCGCAGCAGGTGTTGACCACCGGCCGGTTGCGCGCCGTCGTGCTCAACTCCGGTGGCGCCAACGCCTGTACCGGCCCCGAGGGCTTCCAGACCGCGCACGCCACCGCTGAGAAGGCGGCGCAGCTGCTGGGCTGCGGGGCGATCGAGGTCGCGGTGTGCTCCACCGGACTGATCGGGGCGCAGCTGCCGCGCGAGATCGTCCTGGCCGGGGTGGAGAAGGCCGTCGCGGCGCTGGACGCGAGCCCGCAGGCCGGGCTCGCCGCCGCCACCGCGATCATGACCACCGACACCGTCGCCAAACAGGCCGCGCACACCGATGCGGCGGGCTGGTGCATCGGCGGGCTCACCAAGGGCGCCGGCATGATCGCGCCGTCGATGGCGACGATGCTCGCGGTGCTCACCACCGACGCCGTGCTCGACCCGGTTCTGCTCGAACCCGCCCTGCGGGCGGCTGTGCGGGTCAGCTTCGACCGGCTGGACATCGACGGCTCGATGTCCACCAACGACACCGTGCTGCTGCTGTCCTCCGGCGCGTCGGGCGTGACGCCCCAGCCCGAGGTGTTCACCGCCGCGCTCCGGGAGGTCTGCACCGATCTCGCGGGGCAGATGCAGGCCGACGCCGAGGGCGTCACCAAACGGATCGTCGTGCGGGTCAGCGGCGCGGTGAGCGAGGACGAGGCGGTGACCGTCGCCCGGACCGTCGCCCGCGACAGCCTGGTCAAGACGGCGATCTTCGGCGCCGACGCCAACTGGGGCCGGATCGCGGCCGCCGTCGGCTACTCCGACGCCACCGTCGAGCCCGACCGGCTGGACATCGCGATCAACGGAGTGCCGCTGTGCCGCGGCGGCGTCGCGGCGGGCGGCCGGACCGACGCCGATCTGTCCGGCCCGGACGTCCTGATCGCGATCGGCCTCGGCCTCAGCGACGGGGCCGCGGAGATCCGCACGACCGACCTCTCGCTCGCCTACGTGGAGGAGAACAGTGCCTACCCCTCGTGAGAGCGCCCCCCGGGAGAACGCCGGTCCGGTGCGGCTCAAGCGGGCGAGCGAGAAGGCGGGCGTGCTCGCCGAGGCGCTGCCCTGGCTGCAGCGCTTCCACTCGAAGGTCGTCGTCGTCAAGTACGGCGGCAACGCCATGATCGACGAAGGGCTCAAACAGGCGTTCGCGCAGGACATGGTGTTCCTGCGGCTGGCCGGCATCCACCCCGTCGTGGTGCACGGCGGCGGCCCGCAGATCACCGCGATGCTCGATCGGCTCGGGCTGCCCGGGGAGTTCCGCGGCGGGCTGCGGGTCACCACGCCCGAGACCATCGACGTGATCCGGATGGTGCTGGTCGGGCAGGTCGGCCGCGAGCTGGTCGGGTTGATCAACCAGCACGGGCCGTACGCGGTCGGGCTCTCCGGCGAGGACGCGCACCTGTTCACCGCGGAGAAGCGCACCGCGCTGGTCGGCGGCGAGCAGGTCGACATCGGCCTGGTCGGCGACGTCGTCACCGTCAACCCGGACGCGGTGCTCGACATCGTGCGCGCCGGGCGCATCCCGGTCGTCGCCGGGGTCGCCCCCGACCTCGACGGCACCGTCTACAACATCAACGCCGACAGCGCCGCCGCCGCACTGGCGGGCGCCCTCGACGCCGCGAAGCTCGTGGTGCTCACCGACGTCGAGGGCTTGCACGCGAACTACCCCGACCCCGATTCGGTGATCAGCGAGCTGACCGCCGACCAGCTGGAGCTCATGCTGCCGGAGCTGGAGAGCGGGATGGCACCGAAGATGGAGGCCTGCCTGCGGGCGGTGCGCGCCGGGGTCGGCCAGGCACATGTGATCGACGGGCGGATGCCGCACTCGGTGCTGCTCGAGGTGTTCACGTCCGAGGGAGTCGGAACGATGGTGATCCCGTGACCGTGAGACGTAGCGCGCAGGCTCCGGCCTTCGGGCCGGTGAGAGCGCATCAACACCTGCGGAACAGGATCACCTGCTACCATGTCGAACATAGGTTCGAAGATGGTGTGGCGGGCGTACCGCTACCGCTTCTACCCCACCGACGAGCAGGCACAGCAGCTCGCCCGCACCTTCGGCTGCGTCCGCTACGTCGACAACCGCGCCCTGGCCGAACGGTCCCGGGCCCGGATCCAGGAACACCGGCGGGTCACCCACGCCGAGACCGACAGGTGGCTCACCGGCTGGAAGCGCGACCCGGCCACGGTATGGCTGGCCGAGCCGTCCAAGGGGCCCTTGCAGGCTGCGCTGCGGCACCTGCAGGCCGCCTACGTCAGCTTCTGGGCCAAACGGGCCAAGTACCCGACGTTCAAGAAGAAGGGCAGGACGACCGAGTCGGCCACCTACTTCCGCAACTGCTTCTCCTATCGGGACGGCCGGCTCACCCTGGCCAAGCAGGACGCCCCGCTGCGGATCGTGTGGTCTCGTCCGCTGCCCGAGGGTGCGGTGCCCTCGCAGGTCACCGTCTCACGGAACGCCCGCGGGCAGTTCCATGTGTCGATCCTGGTCGAGGAGATCGTGTCAGATGGTCCGCCGAGCGACGCGATCGTGGGGGTCGATGCCGGGATCACCAGCCTGGTCACCCTGTCCACCGGGGAGAAGGTCCTCAACCCGCTGCACGAGCGCCGGGACCGGGCGAAGCTGGCCCGCGCGCAACGCAGGCTGTCCCGGAAGGCGAGGGGCTCGGCGAACCGGGCCAAGGCCCGCGCCCGGGTGGCAAAGATCCACGGTCGTATCCGCGACCGCAGGCGGGACCATCTGCACAAGCTGTCCACGAGGATCCTCCGCGAGAACCAAACGGTGGTCCTCGAGGACCTGGCCGTCCGCAACCTGGTGCGCAACCACTCTCTCGCGCGTGCGATCTCCGACGCGGCCTGGGCGGAACTGCGCCGGATGCTGGAGTACAAGGCGGCCTGGTACGGCCGCACCGTGATCGCGATCGACCGCCGGTACCCGAGCAGCAAGACCTGCTCGGGGTGCGGCCGGATCGCCGACGCGCTGCCGCTTGCTGTCCGGTCGTGGTCCTGCTCCGGGTGCGGGGTGGTGCACGACCGGGACGTGAACGCGGCGAAGGTCATTCTGGCGGCCGGGCTGGCCGTGTCTGCCTGTGGAGACGGAGTGAGACCGCCTCGCTCCTGAAGCGAGGAGGCATCCGTTGGTGAAGCAGGAATCTCCCGCCGTCAGGCGGGAGAGCGTCAAATACCCGACGCGGTGGCAGGCCGCGATGATGAACAACTACGGCACCCCGCCGCTCACGCTGGTGCGCGGCCGCGGGGCCGAGGTCTGGGACGCCGACGGCCGCCGCTACCTCGACCTGCTCGGCGGGATCGCGGTCAACGCGCTCGGCCACGCGCACCCGGCGGTCGTCGAGGCCGTCACCGGCCAGATCTCCACGCTGGGCCACACCTCGAACCTCTACATCACCGAGCCGCCGCTGGCACTGGCCGAGAAGCTGCTCGAACTGCTGGCGGCCCCGGACGCGCGGGTGCTGTTCTGCAACTCCGGCGCCGAGGCCAACGAGGCTGCGTTCAAGATCGCCCGCCGGACGGGACGGCCGCACGTGGTCGCGTGCGAGAACGCCTTCCACGGCCGCACGATGGGCGCGCTGGCGCTCACCGGCCAGCCGGGCAAGCGGACCCCGTTCGAACCGCTCGTCCCGGGCGTGACACACGTGCCGTTCGGCGACGTCGACGCGCTCGACGCGGCGGTCACCGAGCAGACCGCGGCGGTGTTCCTCGAGCCGATCCTCGGCGAGGCCGGCGTGATCGTGCCGCCGGAGGGCTACCTGCGGGCGGCCAGACAGATCACGGCGGCGCGCGGCGCGCTGCTGGTCCTCGACGAGATCCAGACCGGCATCGGGCGGACCGGCGCATGGTTCGCCCACCAGGCGTCCGGGATCGTCCCGGACGTCGTGACGCTGGCCAAGGGACTGGGCGGCGGGCTGCCCATCGGCGCCTGCATCGGGATCGGCGCGGCGGCCTCGCTGCTCGAACCGGGCCAGCACGGCACGACGTTCGGCGGCAATCCGGTGGCCTGCGCGGCCGCGCTCGCGGTGCTGCGCACGATCGCCGACGACGGGCTGCTGGCCCACGTCACACAGGTCGGCAAGGAGATCGTCACCGCGGTCGAGGCGCTGGGCCACCCGCTCATCTCGGGGATCAGCGGGATCGGGCTGCACATCGGGGTCGGGCTGACCAAGCCGGTGTCGGCCGCGGTCGCCGCCGTCGCCCGCGACCGAGGGTTCCTGGTCAACAACGCCGTCCCGGACCGGGTGCGGCTCGCGCCCCCGTTGGTGCTCACCTCCGCGCAGGCCGAGGAGTTCGCGACCGGGCTTCCGGGCATCCTCGACGAGGTGTCCGTCGATGGTTAGGCACCTGCTCCGCGACGACGACCTCACCCCCGACGAGCAGCGCGAGGTCCTCGATCTCGCCGACGCGATGAAGGCCGACCGGTTCGCCCACCGCCCGCTGGCCGGCCCGAAGTCCGTCGCGGTGATCTTCGACAAGGCCTCGACGAGGACCCGGGTCTCGTTCGAGGTCGGCATCACCGAGCTCGGCGGCAACCCGTTGATCATCGACGGGTCGGCGAGCCAGCTCGGGCGCGGCGAGACGATCGGCGACACCGCGCGCGTGCTGTCCCGGTTCGTCGACGCCGTGGTGTGGCGGACCGGCGCGCAGGACCGGATCGCAGAGATGGCCGCGGCGGCCTCCGTTCCGGTGATCAACGCGCTCACCGACGAGTTCCATCCCTGTCAGGTGCTCGCCGATCTGCAGACCATCCGGGAGCGGTTCGGGCGGCTGGCCGGGCTCACCCTGACCTACCTCGGCGACGGCGCGAACAACATGGCGCATTCGCTGCTGCTCGGCGGTGCGACGGCCGGGCTGCAGGTGCGGGTGGCCGCGCCGGAGGGCTTCACCCCAGACCCTGACGTGCTCGCCACCGCCACCAAGCGCGCCGCGGACACCGGTGGCGGCGTCGAACTGATCGCCGACCCGCACGCCGCCGTCGACGGCGCCGACGTGCTGGTCACCGACACCTGGATCTCGATGGGGCAGGAGAGTGACGGTCTCGACCGGGTGGCGCCGTTCCGGCCGCTCCAGCTCAACGCCGAGCTGCTGGCCATGGCAGGCAGCGACGCGATCGTGCTGCACTGCCTTCCCGCGCACCGGGGCGACGAGATCACCGACGAGGTGATCGACGGGCCGGCCAGCGCGGTATGGGACGAGGCGGAGAACCGGCTGCACGCCCAGAAGGCGCTGCTGGCCTGGCTCCTGGACCGATGACGGGCTCCCGATCCGACGGTACGGCCCGCAACGGGGCGGCGAGCCGGGTGGCTCGGCAGGCCCGGATCGTCGAGATCATCACCCGCCGGGCGGTGCGCAGCCAGGGCGAGCTGCTGGCCCTGCTCGAGGCCGAAGGGATCGAGACCACCCAGGCCACGCTCTCGCGCGACCTCGACGAGCTGGGGGCGGTCAAGCTGCGCGGAGCCGACGGCGGCGCCCCGGTCTATGTCATCCCGGAGGACGGCAGCCCGGTCCGCGGCATGGAGGGCGGCACGGCCCGGCTGTCGCGGTTGCTGGGGGAGCTGCTCGTGTCCGCGGACGCGAGTGGGAACCTTGCCGTGCTCCGAACCCCGCCCGGTGCGGCGCACTATCTGGCCAGTGCGCTGGACCGGGCCGCGCTGCACGACGTCGTCGGCACCATCGCCGGCGACGACACGATCTTCGTGGTCGCCCGCGAGCCGCTCGACGGGGCGGCGCTCGCGGAGCGGCTGCGCCGCCTGTGAGCGCCGAGTAACGCCGGAGCGGTACTCGCCACTCACGGGTCCGACGAAGGAGGACACATGACGGACCGGGTCGTACTGGCCTACTCGGGTGGGTTGGACACCTCGGTGGGCATCGGATGGATCGCCGAGGAGACCGGCGTCGAGGTGGTGGCCGTGGCCGTGGACGTCGGCCAGGGCGGCGAGGACCTCGAGGAGATCCGCAAGCGCGCGCTGGCGTGCGGGGCGGTCGAGGCGGTCGTCGCCGACGCCCGCGACGAGTACGCCGAGCAGTACTGCCTCCCGGCGCTGCAGGCCAACGCGCTCTACATGGACCGCTACCCGCTGGTGTCCGCCCTGTCCCGGCCGCTGATCGTCAAGCACCTGGTCGAGGCGGCGAAGTACCACGGCGCCTCGACGGTCGCGCACGGCTGCACCGGGAAGGGCAACGACCAGGTGCGGTTCGAGGTCGGGATCGGCGCCCTCGCCCCCGACCTGAAGGTCATCGCCCCGGTGCGTGACTTCGCCTGGACCCGGGAGAAGGCCATCGCCTGGGCCGAGGACCGCCACCTCCCGATCGACGTCACCAAGAAGTCTCCGTACTCGATCGACCAGAACGTCTGGGGCCGCGCCGTGGAGACCGGCTTCCTCGAGGACATCTGGAACGGGCCGATCGAGGACGTCTACGCCTACACCGCCGACCCGGCGCAGCCGCGTGCGGCCGACGAGGTGATCATCACCTTCGAGAAGGGTGTCCCGGTCGCCATCGACGGCCGGCCGGTCAGCGTCCTGCAGGCGGTCGAGGAGCTCAACCGCAGGGCGGGCGCACAGGGTGTCGGGCGGCTGGACATGGTCGAGGACCGGCTCGTCGGCATCAAGAGCCGCGAGGTCTACGAGGCGCCCGGCGCCATCGCGCTGATCACCGCGCACCAGGAGCTGGAGAACGTCACCGTCGAACGCGACCTGGCCCGCTTCAAGCGGACCGTCGAGCAGCGCTGGAGCGAGCTCGTTTACGACGGGCTGTGGTTCTCCCCGCTCAAGGACGCCCTCGACGCCTTCGTCGCCAAGACGCAGGAGCATGTCTCCGGTGAGGTCCGGATGACGCTGCACGGCGGCCGCGCGGTGCCGACCGGGCGTCGCTCCGCGGCGTCGCTCTACGACTTCAACCTCGCGACCTACGACGAGGGCGACGCGTTCGACCAGTCGCTGGCCAAGGGCTTCGTGCAGCTCTGGGGCCTGCCGAGCAAGATCGCCGCGCGTCGGGAGCAGCAGCTGCGGAGCGCCGGGCAGTGACCTCGTCCGGGGGGCTGTGGGGTGGCCGGTTCGCCTCGGGGCCGGCCGATGCGCTGGCGGCACTGTCGAAGTCCACGCACTTCGACTGGCGGCTGGCCCCCTACGACATCCGCGGTTCCCGGGCGCACGCCCGGGTGCTGCACCGCGCCGGGCTGCTCACCGACACCGAGCTCACCGGGATGCTCGATGCGCTCGCCGAGCTGGACTCGGACGTCGCCGCCGGCGCGTTCGGCCCCGCGCCGGACGACGAGGACGTCCACACCGCGCTGGAACGCGGCCTGATCGAGCGGGCCGGGGCCGAGCTGGGCGGGAAGCTGCGGGCCGGGCGGTCGCGCAACGACCAGGTGGCCACCCTGTTCCGGATGTGGCTGCGGGACGCGGCCCGGCGGATCGGCGCCGGCGTGCTCGACGTCGCCGACGCCCTGGTCGCGCAGGCCAGCGCGCATCCGGACGCCCCGATGCCGGGACGGACCCACCTGCAGCACGCCCAGCCCGTCCTGCTGGCCCACCACCTGGCGGCGCACGCCCAGGCCCTGCTGCGCGACGTCGACCGGCTGCGGGACTGGGATGTCCGGGCGGCGGTGTCGCCGTACGGGTCGGGCGCGCTCGCCGGGTCGTCGCTGGGACTGGACCCGGAGGCGGTCGCGGACGAGCTGGGCTTCGACGCGTCGGCGGCGAACTCGATCGACGGTACGGCGGCCCGCGATTTCGCCGCCGAGGCCGCGTTCGTGCTGGCCATGGTCGCGGTGGACCTGTCCCGGCTCGCCGAGGAGGTGATCATCTGGGCGACCGCGGAGTTCTCCTACGTCACCCTGGACGACGCCTTCTCCACCGGCAGCTCGATCATGCCGCAGAAGAAGAACCCGGACGTCGCGGAGCTGGCCCGCGGCAAGGCCGGGCGGTTGATCGGCAACCTGACCGGGCTGCTGGCCACGCTCAAGGCGCAGCCGCTGGCCTACAACCGGGACCTGCAGGAGGACAAGGAGCCGCTGTTCGACTCCGCCGAGCAGCTCGAACTGCTGCTGCCCGCGGTGGCCGGCATGGTCGCGACGCTCGTCTTCCACACCGATCGGCTCGCCGAGCTGGCCCCGGCCGGGTTCACTCTGGCGACCGACGTCGCCGAATGGCTTGTCCGCCAGGGCATTCCGTTCCGGGTGGCGCACGAGGCGGCGGGCGGCTGCGTCCGCGCGGCCGAGGCGCGGGGCGTCGGGCTCGCCGAGCTGACCGACGACGAGCTCGCGGCGGTGCATCCCGCGGTGACCCCGGCGGTCCGCGGCGTGCTGAGCGTCGCCGGCTCGATCGCCTCGCGCAACGCGCGCGGCGGGACGGCGGGGGAGCGGGTCGCCGAGCAGCTCGACGGCCTGCGCGCGGCGATCACGGAGGCCCGGTCCTGGCTGAGCTGATCGATCGCGCGGAGCTGTCCGACGACGTCGTGGCGGCCGCGGAACGCCTGCTCGGCTGCACCGTCGAGGGCGATACCCCCGAGGGGCTCGTCGCCGTGCGGCTGGTGGAGGTGGAGGCCTACCGCGGCGCCGACGACCCGGCGTCGCACAGCTTCCGCGGGCGCACCGCCCGCAATGCCGTGATGTTCGGCCCGGCCGGGCACCTCTACGTCTACTTCATCTACGGCATGCACTTCTGCGTCAACGTCTCCTGCCTCGCCGAGGGGGAGGCGGCCGCGGTGCTGCTGCGGGCCGGCGAGGTGGTCTCCGATCGCGCGGTCGCGCGGGCCCGCCGCCCGACCGCGCGCCGCGACGCCGACCTGGCCCGCGGGCCGGCCAGGCTGGCCTCGCTACTGGGGCTGCACCGTGAGCACAACGGCGTCGATGTGACCGATCCGACGTCGCCGGTGCGGGTGCTCGCGGGCCCGCCGGTGGACCCAGGGCTGGTGCGCCGCGGCCCGCGGGTCGGCGTCGCGGCAGCCCACGAGACGCCGTGGCGGTTCTGGCTGGACGGCTCGCCCGCGGTCAGCCCGTACCGTCCGGGCCGCATCCGGAGCGGCTGAGGGCCGCGGCGGACGGCCGTCGCGGTTGGGGGAGGATCGAGGTCGTGAGCACGCACATCCTCGACGAGCTGGAGTGGCGCGGCCTGATCGCGCAGAGCACCGATCTCGACGCGCTGCGCAAGGACCTCTCCGCGGACGAACCGCTGACGCTCTACTGCGGGTTCGACCCGACGGCCCCCAGCCTGCACGCCGGCAATCTCGTGCCGCTGCTCACCCTGCGCCGGTTTCAGCAGGCGGGCGCGCGGCCGATCATGCTGGCGGGCGGCGCCACCGGGATGATCGGTGACCCGCGCGACACCGGCGAGCGGACCCTGCAGACGACCGATGTCGTCGCGGAATGGGCGGGCCGGATCCGCGGCCAGCTGGAGCGGTTCGTCGAGTTCGACGGCTCGTCGACCGGCGCGCTCATCGTCAACAACCTGGACTGGACCGGCGGCCAGACCGTCCTGGAGTTCCTGCGCGAGGTCGGCAAGTATTTCTCGGTCAACGTGATGCTCGCGAGGGACACGGTGAAGCGCCGACTGGCGGCAGACGGGATGTCCTACACGGAGTTCAGTTACCTGCTGTTGCAGTCCCAGGACTACCTGCGGCTGTACCGCGAGCATGGGTGCCGGCTGCAGATCGGCGGCTCCGACCAGTGGGGCAACATCGTCGGCGGGGTGGAGCTCGTCCGCAGGGTGGAGGGGGCGAGCGTGCATGCGCTCACCACGCCGCTGGTCACCGACTCCGAGGGTCGCAAGTTCGGCAAGTCCACCGGCGGCGGCAACATCTGGCTCGATCCGGAGCTGACCTCGCCGTACGCCTGGTTCCAGTACTTCGTCAACGTCACCGACGCCGATGTGGGGCGCTACCTGCGGCTGTTCACCTTTCTGCCGCCCGAGGAGATCGTCGAGCTCGAGAAGGACGTCGCCGACCGGCCGCAGCTGCGCGCCGGGCAGCGACGGCTGGCCGAGGAGCTCACGACCCTGGTGCACGGCGAGCACCAGACCCGGCAGGTGGTCGCGGCAAGCCAGGCCCTGTTCGGCCGCGGCGAACTGGCCGAGCTCGACGCCGCCACGCTCGATGCGGCGATGGCCGAGGTCCCGACGGCCACCGTCCGCATCGGCGAGCGGCCGACGATCGTCGATCTCCTGGTGGAGACCGGTCTTACCGACAGCCGGGGGGCCGCTCGGCGCACGGTGAAGGAGGGCGGTGCCTACGTGAACAACGCGAAGGTGGCCGACGAGGCATGGCTGCCGGGCGAGGCGGACCTGCTGCACGGGCGGTGGCTCGTGGTGCGGCGAGGTAAGCGGAACATGGCCGGCGTTCGGGTCGCGCGGGACTGACACAAGCCCACTGAGCTGTGAGAACACCGGAACCGGCCCCCCGGATTGGCCAGTCTCGCGACGTCTGGTGTATGTTGTTGATGTCGCCACGGCGGGCAGCACGACAGACCGGGACGGATCTCCGGCCCAGAGTCAGCCCAGATGATGGCGATCCCTCCGGTAGGGCTTTCACCCAAGGGTGTAGCCTTGTCGGAAGTGGGCCGAGCGGGGGTTGACTCCGCGCCCCGGACCACGTAACATGATAAAGTTACTCCAGATCCAGTCTGGAGTAGCGTGATACTGCCTCCTGGGTGCCGTGTGGTGGTGGGTGTGCGGGTGTCTTTTGAGAACTCAACAGTGTGTCGAGCTTTGTTTGGTGGATTGGTTTGTTTGTGCCAGTTGGTTTGTGGTGTTGTGCCAGGTTTTTGTTGGAGAGTTTGATCCTGGCTCAGGACGAACGCTGGCGGCGTGCTTAACACATGCAAGTCGGGCGGTAAGGCCTCTTCGGGGGTACACGAGCGGCGAACGGGTGAGTAACACGTGGGTGACCTGCCCTCAGCTTCGGGATAAGCCTGGGAAACCGGGTCTAATACCGGATAGGACCGCCTG
>NZ_KE384067.1:49450-50649 GCF_000423625.1 Pseudonocardia asaccharolytica DSM 44247 = NBRC 16224 | reverse complement strand
CGGCCTTGCGCACCACCGCCGCGTCGAAGGTCCCCCCACCCAGGTCATACACCGCGATCGTCGAGCCCGGCTCGACCCGCTCGGCGCCGGCGTAGTGCAGCGCCGCGGCCTGCGGCTCGGCCAAAAACGTCACCGCCAGCCCCTGCCCGGCCAGCGCCCCGGCCAGCAGCTCCCGCTTGTGCGCCCCCCACGCCGCCGGATGGGTCACCGCGATCCGCGCCGCCGGCCCGCCCTCCCGCTCGGCCACCCGATCGGTCACCCAGCGCACCAACCGCGCCGAGAGCTCCTCGGCCGCCCACGCCCGCCCGGCCACCACCACCGGGGTGGGATCCCCCACCCGCCGCTTGAACTCCCGCACCACCCGGTCCGGATCGGTCACCGCCCGCCGCTCGGCCGCCTCCCCCACCACCACCGACCCATCCCCGGCCATGAACAGCACCGACGGGACGGTGAGGCTGCGGGTACCGAGGTTGACCATCTCGGGCTCGACCCAGTTGCGGTCCGACGAGCGGCACACCGCGGCCGCCGTGTACGTCGTCCCCAGATCGATGCCGAGCTGGTAGCTCATGACCGTCACCCTTCCCCCGAATCCGTGACCGTCTCGCAACCCCACCGAGACCACTCCTGTCACTCCCATCGGAGTATCTCGGGTCCTCGTTAGCACGCATGCGCCGCCTTCAACACGATTGGGGGACACGCCCCCCGTCCCCCAACCCCCTAGTCCCCCGGCGCGCCGGGTCCCCGATCACCGCGCGTGACGAACTCTGGCCGATCCCCGATGGCGCACACCCCCGCCCGGCCTAGCTTTCGGTTAACGCCAGGGCCTGCCTGGCCCGCAAGGAATCCACAACTGACCACCGAGGGGATATCACAAATGGGCAAGTACGTGGACGCTCGCGAGTTCAACGAGTTCTTCCAGTCCATCAGGGTCAACGCCGTCGAGGCGTCCGGAGACCGCTCCGTTGCCGCCGGCGACGACATCGACGACTCGGTCATCGTCAGCGGCAACGGCAACATCCTCGGCAACGGCAACCAGGTCGTGCAGGGCAACGGCAACACCACCGCCTTCGGCGAGGGCGACGCCACCAGCACCAACATCAAGGGTGACGTCACCGTCGGCGACGGCTCGGCCTTCGCCTCCGGCAGCCAGGTCGCGATCGACAACAGCGACAACTCGGTCAACGACTCGGGCAACGACT
>NZ_KE384067.1:0-47315 GCF_000423625.1 Pseudonocardia asaccharolytica DSM 44247 = NBRC 16224 | reverse complement strand
GGGGACATCGAGGACTCCACGATCGTCACCGGCGACGACAACATCCTCGGCAACGACAACCAGGTCGTGAAGGGCAACGGCAACACCACCGCCTTCGGCGAGGGCGACGCCACCAGCACCAACGTGGGCGGGGATGTCACGGTGGGCGACGGCTCGGCCTTCGCCTCCGGCAGCGCGGCCCGGATCGACAACTCCGACAACTCGGTCAACGACTCGGGCAACGACTTCAGCGACAACTCGGTCAACGACTCGCTGAACGACCACAGCGACAACTCGGTCAACGACTCGGGCAACACCGCCGTCGACGCGAGCACCAACGACTCGCTGAACGACCACAGCGACAACTCGGTCAATGACTCGGGCAATACCGCCGTCGACGCGAGCGTCAACGACTCGTTCAACCTGGACGCGCACCTCAGCGCCTGAGTCGCTGCGGCCTGATCGGTCTGGGGATACTCTTCCGTGACGAGGTGACCGGCTCCACCACTCTTCCGAACCCCGGAGGTGGTGGAGCCGGTTTCGTCGTGTAGGCACGACAGGTGCAATCTGGGCGGGGCCGCCGAACGTCGGCGGCCGGCAGCGAGGAGGGCGGTAAGGCAGTGGCGGTTCCGGCAGCTGTCGATCTGGTCGATCTCGCGCTGAAGGCGACGAGCGCCTACCAACGCCCCGACCTCGGCGCCCGGCTGCAGCTGACCCGCAAGCGGCTCGCCGACCCCAACGTCCGGGTACTCATCGTCGGCGAGTTCAAGAAGGGCAAGAGCCAGCTGGTCAACGCGCTGGTCAACGCCCCGGTCTGCCCCGTCGACGACGACATCTCCACGGCCGTGCCGACCGTGGTCCGGCACGCGGAGACGACATCGGTGACGCTGGTGCGCGAATCGGCCACCGACGACGACCGGCCGCCGGAACGCACGGACGTGCCGATCGGCCAGCTGGCCCAGTACGTCTCCGAGGCGGGTAACCCGGCCAACCGCGCGGGGCTCAGCTACGCCGAGGTCGGACTGCCGCGCAAGCTGCTGGCCGGCGGCCTCGTCCTGGTCGACACCCCCGGCGTCGGCGGGCTCGGGTCGGCGCACGGCGCCGCGACCATGTCCGTGCTGCCCAGCGCGGACGCCGTCGTGCTCGTCTCCGACGCCGCCCAGGAGTACACCGCCCCGGAGCTGGAGTTCCTGTCCGCGGCGATGAAGCTGTGCCCCAACGTCGCGTGCGTGGTCACGAAGACCGATCTCTACCCGCATTGGCGGCGCATCCTCGAGATCGACAAGGGCCATCTGGAGAAGGCCGGGATCCGCGCCGACGTCCTCCCGGTGTCCTCGACGCTGCGGCTGCACGCCGCGCAGACCCAGGACACCGCGCTGATGGAGGAGTCCGGGTTCAAGGATCTGATCTCGTTCCTGCTGCGCAAGGTGGTGGCGCGGGCCGACGACCTGGACCGCCGCTCCACCGCCCAGGACGTCCTCGACGTCGCCGAGCAGCTCGCCACGAGCATGAAGGCCGAGCTCTCGGCGCAGGAGGACCCGGAACGCGCCGAGGCCCTCGTCGCCGAGCTGACCAAGGCCAAGTCGCGCGCCGACGCGCTGCGCCAGCGCACGGCGCGCTGGCAGACCACCCTCAACGACGGGGTCGCCGACCTCATCTCCGATATCGACTACGACCTGCGCGACCGGCTGCGCACGATCACCCGCGAGGCCGAGGAGCTCCTCTCCGCCGCCGACCCCGCCGATATCTGGGACCAGTTCGCCGAATGGCTGCATCAGCAGGTGACCTCGGCGGCGTCGGCCAACTTCGTCTGGACCGCTGAGCGCGCCCGCTGGCTGGCCGAGCAGGTGGCCGAGCATTTCGCGGAGGGCGCCGAGATCGCGCTGCCGGAGCTACGGTTCGGCGACACGGGCGAGATGGGCGGGAAGGTGGGCACCCTCGAACAGCCCGAGGACGAGAAGTTCGGCATCGGGCAGAAGCTGTTCACCGGTATGCGCGGCGGCTACGGCGGCCTGCTGATGATCGGGCTGGCCACGAGCTTCGCCGGGATGGCCCTGCTCAACCCGCTCTCGATCGGCGCCGGTCTGCTGTTCGGCGGCAAGACCGTGCGCGACGAGAAGCGCAGGCTGATGCAGCGCAGGCAGGCGGAGGCGAAGAACGCCGTGCGCAGGCACATCGACGAGGTCACCTTCCAGGTGTCCAAGGACTCGCGCGACATGATGCGCCGGATCCAGCGTGACCTGCGCGATCACTTCACCGTGCTGGCCGAGGAGGTCAGCACCTCGCTGTCCGGATCAGTCGCGGCCGCGCAGAGCGCGGTGAAGACCGAGACCTCCGGACGTGAGCGGCGCATCCGCGACCTCAAGGCGGAGCTCGCCCGCATCGACGCGCTGGGCGAGCGGGCCAGGAAGCTGGCGAGCCAGAGCGCACCGACCACCACAGCATCATGACCACCGATACGCTCCCCGTCGCGGAGGCAACGGCATGACACCCTCTGCGTCAAACCCACCCGGCACCGCCATACCGAGCCTGGGCTCGACCGTCCGGGTGCTGCTGCGCCGCACCATCGACACCTACCAGGACAGCCCGGAGGCCGTCGGCTGGTTGCGTCACCATCTCGACCGGTTCGACGAGCCGCTGCGGGTGGCGATCGCCGGCAAGGTCAAAGCCGGCAAGTCCACGCTGCTCAACGCGCTGGTGGGCGAGGAGATCGCGCCCACCGACGCGGGCGAGTGCACCCGGGTCGTCACCTGGTACCAGGACGCGAGGGTGCCGCGGGTGCTGATGTATCCGCGCGGCGCGCCGCCGCGCCAGCTCACGATCCACCGCGAGAACGGCGCGCTGTCGTTCGACCTGCAGAACACCCCGATCGAGGAGGTCGACCGGCTCGTCGTCGACTGGCCGTCGCAGAACCTGCGCTCGACGACGCTCATCGACACCCCGGGAATCGCGTCGCTCTCGGCCGATACCGCGATGCGGGCGCACGCCTTCCTCACGCCGCAGGACTCGCCAACGCAGGCCGACGCGGTCATCTATCTGATGCGCCACATGCACGTGAGCGACGTGCGGTTCCTGGAGTCGTTCTTCGACCAGGGCGTCGCCCGGGCGACCCCCGTCAACACCATCGCCGTGCTGTCGCGGGCCGACGAGATCGGCGTCGGCAGGCTCGACGCGCTCACCTCGGCCCGGCGCATCGCCCGCCGCTACCGCTCCGACGAGAAGTTGCGCGGGCTCTGCCAGACCGTGGTCGCGGTGGCGGGGCTGCTCGCGCAGACCGGACGCACGATGCGTCAGGACGAGTTCGGTGCGCTCGTCTCGCTCGCGGAACTGCCGCGCCCCGATATCGACTCGATGCTGCTGTCTGTTGACCGCTTCGTCCGGCACGACCTGATCACCCCGGACGCCGACACCCGGGCGCGGCTCATCGAGCGGTTCGGGTTGTTCGGGGTCCGGTTGGGCACGACGCTCATCCGTCAGGGGATCACCGACCCGTCCCGGATCGCGGAGGAGCTGGTGCGCCGCAGCGGGCTCGACGAGCTGCGGACGGTGCTGGCCAACCAGTTCACCGAGCGCCGCGACCTGCTCAAGGCCCGGTCCGCGCTGCTCGCCATCGAACTGGTGCTGCAACGCGAACCGCGACCCACGGCGGCCCCGTTGACGGCGGAGGTCGAGCGGATCCTCGCCGGCGCGCACGAGTTCGTCGAGCTGCGCATGCTCTCGGCGTTGCGGGCCGGAGCGGTGAAGCTGCCCCCCGAGGCCATGGAGGACGCCGAGCGGCTGCTCGGCGGCGACGGTGGCTCGGCCGCCGCCCGGCTCGGACTCGACCCGGGGGCCGGCTTCGAGCAGCTGCGCGCCGCAGCGCTCGAGGCGGTGGTGCGCTGGAAACGCCGGGCGGAGAGCCCGCTGTCGAGCCGGGCGACGGCGGACGCGGCCCGGGTGGTCGTCCGCAGCTGCGAGGGCGTGCTCGCCGGGCTGGGCGGCCCTCGCTACTGACGGACCGGCGGTCAGCTCTCCGGGTGACCGACGATCTGGCGCAGATGCGCGAAGAGCTCGCCACGGCTGTTCGATCCGAGCCGCTGGCGCATCCGCGCCACATGGTGCTCGACGGTCTTGGCCGAGATGAACAGCTGCTCGCCGATCTGCTTGTAGGTCAGCCCCTCCAGGACCAGCGCCGCGACCTCCCGCTCCCGGTCGCTCAGCTGGCCGTCCGAACCCTCCTCGGCGGCCTCGGGCTCGGGGGCGGGGGCGGGACGGGTTTTCGCCTGCTCGTCGGGGGAGCCGGTGGGGGTATCGGCCTGCGGGGCCGGGGCCGCCGCGGGCCCGCTGCTCTGCAGGGCGCGGGCGCAACCGAGCAACGCGCTCATCGCCTTGCGGTCGCGGGTGCGGATCGCCGCCTGCCCCGCGAGCTTGCCGCCCTCCCAGGACAGCCCGACGGCATGCAGGCCGCGGGCGGCGGCCTCGACCGCCTCCGGGTCGACGTCGGAGTCCATCAGACGCACCCAGTGCGGCGCGGCCGTGGCCATCGCCGCGGCGTACCGGCTGCCCCCGGCCGCCGCCTCCAGCGCCATCGCGTGCCGCTGCGCGGCCTCCCGGTTCTCGGCCAGGATCGCCGCGTGCAGCTCCGACCAGCGCAGCGGCGCCGACCAGAGTGCCGGATCCCCGAGCCGGGCCAGCAGCGCCGCCGCCTCGTCGAGGTGCGGACGAACCCAGCTCGTCTCGCGCAGCCGGGTGGCGGCGATCGCGAGCTCGCCGAGCGGCTGCAGCACGAACAGGTCCACCGGATGCTGGACGATTGCCGCCCGCGCCCGACCCCAGGCGGGCATCAGCGAGGCGAGATCGCCTGCCCGACGGGTGAGTGCCACCTCGAGCGCGGCGGCGAGCAGCTCGTCGCGCGGTTCCAGCCGGGTGCCCGCCGGGGAGGCCGCGGCCAGCAGGGAACGTGCCGCCGTCGTCGATCCGCGAAACAGCGCGATCCACCCGAGCAGCAGCCGGTGCCGCGCGGCGGCGGCCTTCCCGCCCAGCCGCACCTGTACCGCGCGCTCGAGCACCGACTGCGCGACGTCGAGCTCGCCGCAGTGCACGGCGACCAGCGCGGCGAGCGCCGCCGGAGTGTCGGGCAGCAGCGCCGCCCGGTTGGACGCCTCGAGCAACGCGGCCGCGCGGGCCAGCTGGGAGAGCGCGGCGGTGGGCGAGCCCGCCACGGAGTCGTAGACGCCCTTGCCCATCAGCTCCTCGGCCGACGCGAGCAAGGTCGGCGGGCGGCCGAGCCGTCCCGGAACCGGCGGAAGGCGGCCCGGGGCGGATGCGAGATCACCGGGGCCCGCCGGGGCGGGCGGCCTGGTCAGCAACGCGCGCGCCTCGTCGAGTGCCCCGGTGCCGATCAGTGCGGGGATGGCGAGCAGCGCCGGTTGCCCCGGCGGCTCGGCCGCGGCGCCCATCCACCGGTACAGCTCCGCGCTGCGGCCGAGCAGCCCGCGGTGGGCGAGCACGGCGGCGGCGACGGTCCCGGCGCGGACCGCGTCCTCGGTGTCCACCTCGTCGACGGCGGAGAGTACGTGGTCGGCCTGCGCCAGCGCGAGATCGAGGTCGCCGGCCAGCATGGCCGCCTCCGCCCGGCGCGCGGCCAGCGGCAATGCGGGCGCCCCGGCACGCACCGCCGCCTCGTACAGCTTGCCGGCGAGGACCGACCCGGTCCGAACGGCCTCCCCGGCCCCGGCGACGAACACCTCCGCGGCGCGGGCCCCGCTCGCCTCGGTGTCGAGCATGCCCCTGGCCACCGCGAGCACGCTGCCGCCCCGATCGAGCTCGATCTCGGCGAGGGTGCGGCGCAGCTCGAGACGCCGTGCGGCCGGGGTACGGCGGACGATCGAGGTGGCGAGGAGCGGGGGGAGCTTCCCCTCCGCGGTGAGATACCCCCCGGCCCTGGCCTCCTCGACGAGTTCTTCCACCTCGTCGATGCCGCCGCCGGCGGCGTCGGCAAGCCCGAGCAGCGGAACGAGCACCTCGGCGTCGCGCGGAGCTCCCAGGGCGAGCGCGACGAGCAGCTCGCGGACCCGCCGCTCCAGCCCGTATGCGGCATAGCCCAGCTGCTGGAGAAGAGCGGCGGGCGGTTCGTCCGGGAGTCCACCGGGCTGGCCGAGGCGGGCCCGGTCGGCCGGGCCGACCTGCTCCAGTAACGCCGCGAGCAGCCGGTCGACCAGCGCGGGCAGGCCGCCGGTCTGCTGCAGAACGCGGTCGACCAGCGGCGCCGACGGCCGCTCGCGCAGCAACCGGGCGGCGCGGGCGGCGACGCCGGTGCGGTCGAGCGCACCGAGCACCAGCGGGGACGCGACGACGGCGAGCGCGGCGGCCAGCTCCGGCTCCAGCGGCCACGGCCGGTGCGCGACGACGAGGCGGCGCTCCGGGTCGCTCGACAGCGCACACAGCCTGCGCACCTCGGCGGCGGGCAGAAGGTGCACATCGTCCACGACGAGAACGGCGGCGGGGTCGACGGGCGCGTCCCCGGCCGGTAACGATCGGAGCACCTCGCAGCCCGCGGCGCGGTACACGGCGGCCAGCGTCTCGAGCAGGACGGACTTGCCGTGCCCGGCGGGCGCGACCACGTCGACCCGCCGCGGGACCTGCGGGTCCGCGACCACCTCCCGGTACAGCCGGCGGGCCACGGGCGCCCCCGCCAGAACCCCGTCCGGTTCGGTTCGGTCCTGATCCGGACCGGCCGAGGTTCGGGCCGCCACGCTCACTGCACCCCTCTCGCCAATGGGCGCCTCCGCACCTGGGCGTGCGCGGGCACCCGACCCCACGCGGCGCGCCCGGCGCGACACCGTTCCCGGTTCCGCGCACAGTCTGTCGCCACGTCTCTGCTCGGCCTCACCCGATCGGGATGGGCGGGGCGAGCGTATCGGGTCCGCCTGTTCGAGGATCACCGGTCCGCCGCACACTCCCGTCCCGTGAAGGGCTTTTCGGGCGGCCGCGTGGTCAACCGCTCAGACGGCGAGCAGTTCGGTCGCGGTGAGCCCGCGGGCGTCGAGCATGTCGCGCACCTCGCCGAGGTAGACCGGATTCATCAGCAGCACCGTGCGCGGCCGCCGCCGCGCGAGGTCGTCCGGGCTGCAGATGGGCAACCCGAGCCCACCCATGTAGTGACCCTGCAGCCCCGGGTTGATATCGACGACGGCCCGCACCGCAAGATCCCGCCCGCCCGCCCGCCCGACGACCACGTTCAGGAACGTGAGCCCCTTCGCCCCCCCGCCCCAGACCACGACGGGGTCACCCGCGGCGGCGCGCTCGGCGAGCCAGGCCCGCCAGCGGCCGACCTGCTGCCCGACCCGGTCAGCGAAGTTGTGGCAGGCCGCCCGCAGCGCCCCCAGCTGCTCGTCCGGCAGCACCCTCGGTTCCGCCGGGCGCGTCCCCAGCCGGGCCTCGGCCACGATGTACTGGTCGGAGTAGGTGGTCCGCACCGCGGGATCGTCGAAGCCGAGGCCGCTGAGGAACCCGCCGAACGTGGCCGGGGTGAAGTAGGAGCAGTGCTCGTACTGCAGGTCCCAGAAGGCGCCCTCGTCGAGGATGCGGCCGAGGTCGGGCACCTCCGCGAGCAGCAGCGGGGCACCACCGTGGCGCATCCCGGCCACCACCTCGGTGCCGAAGGTGGCCAGCGCCGGAATGTGCTCGAGCGTATGCCGGCAGACCACCGCGGCCGTGCCCGTTTCGATCATGGGAGCGGCGAAGACCTCCGGCACCGCCCGCAGCCGTCCGGCCAGCTCCGCAGGTACCCGTCCCGGGGTGAAATGCGGGTCGATGCCGGTGACCCGTCCGGCTCCGGCGGCGAGCAGCGCCGCGGCGAAGTCGCCGGCCCCGCAGCCGATCTCGACGAGGTCGCGTCCGGTCAGGTCGAACCGGGTCAGCCAGTCCTTGGTGATCTCCTCGGCATAGGCGGCGAACCGGGGGGAGTGGTGCTGGGACTCCTCGTGGTGGCCGGTGTAGTCGAGCAGGCGCTCCTCGAAGGACCGGTTGAACACCAGCCCGCACCGTTCGCACAGCACGAGCACCTGGTCCCCGACCGGGACCGCCCGCGCCTCCTGCGGGTCGGGCAGCACCGCGGTGCCGTGCACGGGCAGACCGGGGAGGGAGAAGAAGGGGTCCGGGGAAACGGCGTCGCACGCCGGGCAGCGGGTCAGCACGGTTCACCCTAGAACGCGGCCCGGATCAGCGCGGCGGGCCCTGCGGATCGGTGGAGGTCTCGGCCGGTGCGCCGCCGGTGCCGAGCAGGCGCTGCCACACCCGCGGTGTCACGACGTCCGGGACGCTCTCGGTCCCGCGCCGCGCCGCCAGTACCGCGACGGCGCGCTCGGCGTCGCCGCCCTCGTCGCGGCGCACCGGACGGGCCAGTACCGGCCAGGTCTCGCCGCCGATCATCCCGACGTTCTCGGCATCGGTCAGCTCCTGGAAGCGGAGCACGGCGGCGGCGGTCAGCCGGTCGTAGCGTCCGCTGGGCACCACGTCGCGCATCCCGGCGGCGCGCAGCAGGTACTGGGCGGCCTGCACCTGTGGCCCGCGGTCCCCGGGGCGCAGCAGGGGCCACGACTCCTTGTGGGCGGCGCCACCCTCCAGCCGCTGCCCCAGCCCGCCGGCGACCTCGGTGCGCAGCCGCGGCAGCATGCCGTAGAGCCGGTCACCGGGGCAGGCGGTGTTCTTGAAGTCGCGGTGGCCGTAGATCTCGGTCGGTGGGATGCCGTACTGGGAGCAGAGGTGGACGCACAGCGCGCGCAGGCTGTCCCAGAGCGCGCCGGGCGGGTCCACGTCGAGGTAGGTGCCCTCGTTCTCGATGCCGACGGCGACGACGTTCTGTCCGGTGCAGTGGGCGCCCTCGACCTGGCGCTGCCCGATCCGCAGGACCTCGAGGCTGCGATGGCGCCCCTCCAGCACGAAACCGCCGCGGCTGATCGTGAAGTGCTGCCCGGTGTCCAGCCAGCCGCGGACGTCCATGTGGAAGTTCTGGATAGCCCGCGCCAGCGAGTCGGCGGCGCGTCGACTCTGGTCGGCGACGTTCGGGGTGGCGGTGTGGTGCACCAGGATCTTCACCGGCCGCTGGTTCCAGATCGGCACGATGGCGCTGTTCGGGCGGGCACCCCAACCCGCGCAGTCGATGATCGGCCGATCGCTCAGCGCCCACGCCGTACCGCTCCCGATCGTGCTGCCGGCGAGCCCGGTTCCGGCCAGCGTCAGGCCGCCGATCAGGAAGCCCCGCCGCGAAACACCACGTCGAGCCACGGTTCCCCCCGTGTGTGTCCGAACGGTCTCATCAGCACCATTCACCACATGCGGCTCGTACACAACCGAGGAATCCGAAAAGGGGGGCAGGACCTCGCCGCACGCCGGCTTGCCGTAGTTACTGACGAGTAATATACTCCAAGTAAGTTACCGGTGAGTAGGCTGTTGTCCGAGACGGTCGGCCGGACGAGCGGGAATGGCGGTGACGGTGGTGGGCCACTTCAGGAGCAACCTGCGCGACCTCGAGTTCAACCTGTTCGAAGTGTTCCGGGTGCAGGACCGGCTGGGGTCGGGTCCGTTCGAAGGGGTCGACGTCGACACCGTGCGCGGCGTGCTCACCGAACTCAACACCGTCGCGACCGGGCCGCTCGCCGAATCCTTCGCCGACGGCGACCGCAACCCGCCCGTCTTCGACCCGGCGACCCATTCGGTCACGCTGCCGCAGTCGGTGAAGGACGCCTACCGGCTGCTCTGGGACGGCGAGTGGTGGCGGCTCGGCCTGCCCAGCGAGCTCGGCGGCTACGGCATCCCGCCGTCGGTGCAGTGGGCGGCGGCCGAGCTGATCCTCGGTTCGAACCCGGCGATCTTCATGTACATGGCCGGACCGAGCTTCGCCGCCGTCGTCCACCGCAACGGCACCGAGCAGCAGAAGCGATGGGCCCAGATCATGATCGAGCGCGGCTGGGGGGCCACCATGGTCCTCACCGAGCCCGACGCCGGTTCCGACGTCGGCGCGGGGCGCGCCAAGGCGGTCCGGCAGGCCGACGGCAGCTGGCACCTCGACGGGGTGAAGCGCTTCATCACCTCGGCCGAGCAGGACATGACCGAGAACATCCTGCACCTGGTGCTGGCCCGCCCCGAGGGACCGGGGATCGAGCCGAAGCCCGGCACCAAGGGCCTTTCGCTGTTCCTCGTACCGAAGTTCCACTTCGACCCCGAGACCGGCGAGCCGGGCGAGCGCAACGGCGTCTTCGTCACCAACGTCGAGCACAAGATGGGCCTCAAAGCCTCCACGACCTGCGAGCTGACCTTCGGCCAGCGCGGGGTGCCCGCGGTGGGCTGGTTGCTCGGCGAGGTGCACGACGGCATCGCGCAGATGTTCCAGGTCATCGAGTACGCGCGGATGATGGTCGGCACGAAGGCCATCGGCACACTCTCGGCCGGCTACCTCGCCGCGCTGGAGTACGCCAAGGAGCGCGTGCAGGGCGCCGACCTGACCAGGATGCTCGACAAGACCGCGCCGCGGGTGACGATCATGCACCACCCGGACGTCCGGCGCATCCTCATGCTGCAGAAGGCCTACGCCGAGGGGCTGCGCGCCGTGTACACCTACGCCGCGACCTTCCAGGACCAGATCCGACTCGGCGGTGACACCGCGCTCGCCGAGAAGGTCAACGATCTGCTGCTGCCGATCGTCAAGGGCGTGGGCTCGGAGCGCGCGACCGAGATGCTGCTGCTGTCGCTGCAGACCCTCGGCGGTTCCGGCTACCTGCAGGACTACCCCATCGAGCAGTACATCCGCGACTCGAAGATCGACTCGCTCTACGAGGGCACCACGGCGATCCAGTCGCTGGACTTCCTGTTCCGCAAGATCGTCCGGGACAACGGCCAGGCCCTGGCGCACGTGGCGGGCGAGATCCAGGGATTCATCGAGGCCGAGACCGGCGACGGCAGGCTCAAGGAGGAGCGAGCGTTACTCTCCGCGGCGCTCGCCGACGTGCAGGCCATGCTCGGTGCGTTGACCGGCTGTCTGATGGCGTCGGCGCAGGATCCGTCGAACCTGTACAAGGTCGGCCAGCACACCGTCCGGCTGCTGATGGCCGTCGGTGACCTGCTGATCGGCTGGCTGCTGCTGCGCCAGGCCGACGTCGCGCTCACCGCGCTCGGCGATCAGCTGTCGGAACGGGACAAGGCGTTCTACGAGGGCAAGCTCGGCGCCGCCCGATTCTTCGCCAAGACGGTGCTGCCGCAACTCTCCGCGCAGCGCGCGATCGTCGAGAACACCGACAACGCGCTGATGGAGCTGTCGGAAAGCGCCTTCTAAACCCGCCCGGTGAGTGCGTAACAGTGTTAGAACACTGTTACGCACTCACCGGCGGGCGTCAGCCCGCAATATAGGAGTGCAGCTGCTCGCGTTCCTCCTCGAGCGAGTCGATGCGAGCCTTGACCAGGTCGCCGATGCTGACGATGCCGCGCAGCTGGTCGTCGACGACGACGGGTAGATGGCGGATCCGGCGCTCGGTCATGATCCGCGCCAGGTCCACGGCGCTGTCGGTGGGCGAGCAGGTCACCACGTTCACGGTCATGATCTTCGTGACGGACAGCTCCAGCAGAGCGGGGCCGTGCTGGTAGAGCCGGCGCACCACGTCGCGTTCGGAGACGATTCCGACCAGCTGTCCGTTGTCCACCACCGGTAGCGCACCGTAGTTGGTCTCGGCGAGCCGAGCGATGACATCACCGACCGTCGCCGACGGCCGGACCGTCGTCACCGTATCGCCCTTGGTCCGCAGGACGTCCGCGATTCGCATCCGACCCCCCGATCCTCGATTCATGTCGTGAGGTCGAGGATACGAACTGTGAGCTAGATCTCGGAAGACCCTAGCCACGACCGGACGAATCGGACAGCAGTCTCAGCCTCCGCACACGACGATCGGCGACGGGTTGTACTTGACCGTGCGCGTCTCGCTGCGGGTCGCGCCGGTCTGCAGGTTGCGCAGGGTGCGGGTGTCGGTCGCGGTGAAGCCGGGCGCACCCTGGCTCGGGCTGCACGGCTTGCCCGCAGGGATCGTCACCGTACTGGGCGGCGTCTGGTTCGTCCGCGGCCCGGTGGTCGAGGTGACCTCGTAGCGCTTGGTTCCGAACATCTTGACGGTGAGGTTGCGCGGGGTCCAGATCGTCTGGATCAGCACGCCGGTCGGACCGTCGTTGCGGAACTTCAGGTCGATGACGTTGTCGAAGACCGTCGCCTCGCGCGCCACCGGGTAGCGGCTGATGTAGTAGCTGTGCTCCTTGTGCGCGACATCCACCATCCCGGCGAAGTACGCCGCGTTGTAGAGCGTGGTGGCCACCTGCGAGACACCGCCACCGACGCCGCGCGCCGGGTGCCCGTCCTCGATGATCCCGGCCTCGACATAGCCGTTGGCCCGGTTGCGGGGATTGGTGACGGCATTGAGGCTGAGGGTCTCGCCCGGTTTCACGATCGTGCCGTTGATCTGCTCGGCAGCCCGGCGGATGTTGCGCCCGGAGTCGGCCGCGAACCCGCCGGTCGTGAACGAACTGATCTCGCCGACGATGCCCAGCTTGTTGAGCTCGTCGGTGGTGAGCTTGGCCGGCTGGTCGGCGTAGACCGCGGTGACCTGACGGGGACTGTTCTTGCTGGTCAGCACGGTGAGTAGGTCCTTGAACGTGGCGTCGTAGTCGACGCCACGGCCGTCCTGCGACGGGACGACGACGGGTGATCCCGAGGAGAAGTCGATCGAGGCGTCCCTGCCCGGCTTCTCGGTGCTCGCGAGCTGCGGTTTCACCGCGTCGGTCACGGTCTCAATGTTGATCTCCGGCACCAGTTTGGGAGAGCCCTCGGGGTCGGCGCGGAAGCTGAGCGCCGACGCGATGGCCGTCGGCGTCAGGGTGGCCTGCGCACCCTCACCGGTGATGGTCACAGGAGCGGACACGGCGGGTACGGCGACGGTGTCGATGGCCTGCTGCACGTCATCGACGGTGGTGGCCGCGGGCAACGGGATCAGCGGCAGATCGACCGGACGGCCGCTCGCCCAGTCGCGCTCGAGCACTTTGACCGCGGCGGCCACGTCGAGCTTGCGGCCGTCGACGGGTTCCACCGGAATCGGCGTGGTGCCCTCGAAGCGCACGTTGCCTTCCGTCGGCGGCGTGTCCACCAGCGGTGCGAGTTGCTCCATCGCGGTGGTCACCGACCGCTCGTCCGCCGTATTGACGACGCCGACCTCGCGGGTGGTGAAGAACGAGGTGATCCGCGTGATCGGGTTGAGGGGCTGCGACCCGGCCTGATCCAATGTGGCGGTCCAGTCGACCTTCAGACCCGCGGTGCGCGGATCGATCTCGCTCTGGACCTCGCCCGCGGTGACCGTGACGGGCTGCGTGGTCCGGGGCCCGATCGCCGCGCGCAACTGCTGCTCGGCATCGGCCCGGCTCAGGCCGCCGACCTCCAGTCCGGCCACCTTGACCCCGCGCGGCACGCTGCCGAGGCTGAGCAGCACGTCGGCGGTGTACAGCACGGCGAGCAGGCCGACGACCGCGGCACCGATCAGCAGCCGCTTCCGCCGCCGTGGACGTCCGGCGGCACCGGCCGGGGGGCGGCCGGTCGGTGGCATCTGGATCCGCTCGGTCGGCTGTTCGACGCCGCCCGCGGCGCGGGCGACGATCCGGTCGGTCGGCTGCTCGGTCCGCGCCGGGCCGGTTGCCGCGCTGACCGGGATCACCTGCGTCGCCGCGACGTCCCACGGCCCGCCCACCGGAGCCGCGCCCGGCCGTGCCGGAGCTCCCGGGGTACGGCCGGCCTGCGAGCCGACGGCGGCGAAGGTCTGGGTGGGCTGCTCGTCGGGCGCGCGCGCGGCGGGAGTGGCTGATCCCTGCGGTGCGGCCGGTGCGGCCGCGGCTGAAGCGGCGGATCCGGCCGGTGCCGGTGGGGCCGCCGCCGGTGCGGAAGCATCAGACGGTGTCGCTTCGGATGCGTCGCCGTCGAGGCACGGACCCGCGGCAGCGTCCGCGGCCGAGCCGGAATCGGCGGCGGCACCGCGATCCTCGGCGGCCTCGCCGACCGTGGCGCGCTCCTCGGAGCCGTCGCCGTTCGCAGCATCGGCGGTGGGCCGGTTGCCGGCGGGCGCCGGGGCGCCGGGGTCCGCGGATTCGGTGGCCACCGCCTCGGACGCCGCCGGTTCCGCCGGGGCCGCGGATGCCTTGCCCGGATCGGTCCCGCCGGGCTCGGCCGCCGCCTGCCGGGTTTCCTGGACAGCCTCCTTGCCGGGGGCGCTGCCGGCAGGCGCCGTGACGTCGGTCGTCACGTCGGCCGAATCAGGCTGCGGACCCCCCTCGGTCTCGGCTGCCGATGTCGGGCGCTGCGTCACCTCGCCGGGCGAGGCATGGCGCTCGGGCATGAACTCCGTTTTCCCCTCTTCACCGCACACTCGGCCGGGCCGAGCCGAACCGTCAGAGATACAGGCCGGTTCCGTGCTCGGTGCGCTCCGCAGCGACCGCGTGCAGGTCCCGCTCCCGCATGACCAGGTAGCCGACCCCCTGCACCTCGACCTCGTACTGGTCGTCCGGACTCAGCAGCACCCGATCGCCCACCTTCACGGTGCGCACGTGGTGACCGACCCCGAAGACCTCTCCCCATATCAGACGCTTGGCAACCTGTGCGGTTGCAGGGATCACGATCCCCGCGCTGCTCCGCCGCTCGCCGGTGCCCTCGACGGTGCGGACCATCACGCGGTCGTGCAGCATCTGGATCTCGAGGCGTGGGTCCGGCACCGGGCTGATGCTACGGGCCGACGACGAGGCTTCGTGCGCCGCCCGCCACCCGGCTGACCCGGCGCGGAGCCTCGGCACATGGAATGCCCCGCGAAGCTGCCAGGTCGGGGGTCCGACAGCGCCGCGGGGCTATCAGCTAGTCGGCCGCAGAGGCGGGCACGTTACGTTACAGCGCCATCCTTTGGGATTTCACTCTTTCGGAGCAACAGGAGTGTGCCCAGCGATCACGGGCTGGTCGACGCAACCGCTGATCGCGCATCCTGTCAACGAGGATGCGCGAGGCAAGGGGTTGGACACGCATGTTTGCCGGATTCCACCCGCATGACGTGGAGGTCGAGGGGGCGGTCATCCGCGCCAGGGTCGGCGGGGACGGCACGCCGTTGCTGCTCCTCCACGGCTACCCGCAGACGCACGCCATGTGGCATCCCGTCGCGGCACAGCTCGCCAGAACCCACACGGTGGTGGCGACCGATCTACGTGGATACGGCGACTCGAAGGCGCACAACGAGGACTTCACCTTCCGCACCATGGCCAATGATCAAGTGCGGGTGATGGACCGGCTGGGCTTCGCCACCTTCGACGTCGTCGCCCACGACCGAGGCGCCCGCACAGCTCATCGGATGGCTCTCGACCATCCCCGACGCGTGGCGTCGGTGGCGCTGCTCGACATCCTGCCGACCCTCGACGTGTGGCGGCTCATGGACAGCTGGCTCGCCCTGCGCTACTACCACTGGCTGTTTCTCGCCCAGCCGGGCGACATGCCTCGACGGATGATCTGCCACGACCCCGTCCTGTTTCTGCACGCCGCGCTCGGCGGCCTCGGCGGTCCACTGGACGTCTTCGCCCCCGAGGCGCTGGCCGCCTACGAGGAGGCTGCCCGGAACCCGGAGGTGGTCAAGGCCTGGTGCCTTGACTACACGGCCGCCGCCGGACCCGACCGCGAGCACGACGAGGCGGACCGGGGGCGGACCATCGACGTCCCCGCGCTCATTCTCTGGGGAACACGGGGGGTTGTCGGAGCGCAGTGCGATCCTCTCGACGCATGGCGAGCTCACTTCCCACGAGCCATCGGTCGGAGCATCGACGCTGGGCACTTTCTCGTCGAGGAACGGCCCGATGAGGTGCTTGCCGCGGTCACCGAGCACCTGGACGGGGCGGCCCGATGACCCGTATCCCGACCGCCGCCGACGTTGTCGAGGCCATCGCCCGCATCACGCGTGCGTGAGCAGGTAGCGGCCGAAATGCGGGACGGTGAAGGCGATCTGGCCGCGCTGCGCGGAGAACACGAGACCCTTTTTCAACAGGCTGTCCCGCGCGGGTGAGAGCGATGAGGCCCGGCGCGAGAGGTGCTCGGCGATCCCGGAGGTGACGACCGGCTCGTCGCGGCCGTCGGTCAGTTCGGCCATGGCCCGCAGGTACTCCCGCTCGGCGGGCGTGGCCCGCTCGAACCGCGATCCGAAGAACCCGACGGCGAGCTCGGCCTCGGCCTCGGGCGCCGCCAACGCAACATCGGTAGCGGTGATCGGATTGACCGGGGCCGCGTCCCAGGCGGCCTTGCCGTAGGCCTGGACGAAGTAGGGGTAGCCGCCCGAGCGCTCGTACAGCGCCTCGAGCGCCTCGTCCTCGAACCCGGCGTCCTCCCGCCGGGCCGGGGCGAGCAGGGCGACGTCGGCGTCGGGCCGGTTGAGCTGGCCGATGCGGGCGTAGGTGAACAACCGTTCCGAATACGACTTCGACGCCGAGAGCACCGCGGGCAGATGCGGCAGCCCGGCCCCGACGACCACGAGCGGCGCGCGTGACTGCGACAGCTCGTGGCATGCCGCGCACAGCGCCGAGATGTCGTCGGGACGCAGGTCCTGCATCTCGTCGATGAGCAGCGCGACCCCGGTGCCGACGTCGGCCGCGAGCTCGGCGACGTCGGTGAACAGCTCGACGAGATCGATCTCGATATCGCCGGAGTCGGCCCGCCCGTTCTTGACCGGGACATCGATGCCGGGCTGCCAGCGGTCCCGCAGCTTCGCCCCGTCGGGGGCCGAGCGCAGCGCGAAGGCCTTCAGCACGCCGAGCACGTCGTCGACCCGGTCGGGGGCGCGGTGCCGCACGGCGAGGTCGCGGATGGCGCGGTGCAGCGCGGCGGACAGCGGGCGGCGCAGGTCGGCCTCGGGCCGGGCCTCGATCTTGCCGGCCCCCCAGCCGCGGTGCAGCGCCATCGATCGCAGCTCGCCCAGCAGCACCGTCTTCCCGACACCACGGAGCCCGGTGAGCACCAGGCTGCGCTCGGGGCGTCCGCGCGCGACGCGCTCGAGCACGATCTCGAACGCGTTCACCTCCCTGTCCCGCCCGGCCAGCTCGGGGGGCCGCTGACCGGCACCGGGAGCGAAGGGGTTGCGCACCGGGTCCATGGATCGAACGGTATCCGGCCGTCTTGACCAAGTCCTAGATTTCGCCATCAACCTCGATGCCGTGTCGTCGGTCGGCCGGTCTATCGCCGTCCGGTACTGGACATAGGGATCGATAGACGAGGCGATCCGGCGTCCTGATCGCACTTTCTACGGCGGCCTAGCATATCTGCTAGACACCGACATTCGCCCCGATCTGGTTCTCTGGAGCGATGAGCGTCGACGGATCCGAGATCGTGACCGAGGGAACCGGCTGGCACGAACAGCTCGCCGACCGCGCCGAGATCGACGTCAGCTTCTCGGCGACCGGACGGAACCGGACGAGCGCCGTACGCGACCTCGGGCGGGCGATGGCCGCGGCCGAACCGGCGCTGTCGCGACCCGGGGTGAAGGTCCGCAGCCGCCGGCTGTGGGTGCGGACCGAGTGGCGCGGGAGGCGGTCCGCGGGTTGCCGCGCCGGGGAGGATGTCGCGCTGCTCGTCACCGACGTGCCGGCGCTCGAGGACGTCCTGAACGCGCTGATCGCCGCGGAGCCCACCGCGCTGAACGGTCCGCACTGGACCCTCGACGACCCGTCGGCGGCGCTGCGGACCGCGCAGCACAACGCGGTGGCCGACGCCCGGCGCCGCGCCGAGGGCTACGCGGCGGCGCTGGGCGGCACGCTCGGCACGTTGCGCCGGCTCGTGGAGGCACCCGACCACGGTGCGCCGGTGGCCTTTCGGATGGCGCACGCCGAGGCGGCCGTCGATGTGCAGGAGCTCGGGCTCGAACCCGAGCCGGTGCGCGTCACCGCACGCTGCACGGCGACCTGGGCGCTGGGCTGAACCGGGTCAGGAACCCCCGCATGGCGACCGGTCGGCCGGATCGACGATCTCGCCCTCGATCACGGGCGGCGGCGCGGACCCGGCCGCCCCGGTCGCCTGCTCGTCCACCACCTCGCCGTCGACGACCGTTGAATCCGACCGGATCCGCGCGGCCTTCAGCTCGGGATTGCGCCGCTCCGCGGCCCGCACCAACCGCCGCCGGACCAGCGCCCGGGTGGGCGGCAGCACCAGCAGCAGCCCGGCCAGGTCGGTCACCAGCCCGGGCACGAACAGGAGCAGGCCACCGATCGCGACCAGCATGCCGTCGGTGAGCTCCGCGTGCGCCACTCGCCGATGCAGCATCGCCTCCTGCAACGCCCGCACGGCCCGGACACCCTGGCGCCGGGCGAGCCAGAGCCCCAGCACGGAACCCACGAGCAGCACCAACAGCGTCCAGCCCGCGCCGATCCAGGAACCGAGCGCAACGAGCGCGACGATCTCGACAACGAGGTACAGCAGCACGAACGGCATACCCGTACAACGAGCGAACCGCCGTTGGTGATCCCGGGCCCGATCACCAGGTCAGCGCGACCCCCGGATCCTCCAGCAGAGCACCCACATCAGCCAGGAACCGCGAACCCTGCTCGCCGTCGACCAGCCGGTGGTCGAAGGACAGCGCGAGCTGGCAGACCGTCCGCACCGCGAGTTCACCGTCGACCACCCAGGGTGTCGGTTTGATCGCTCCGACGGCGAGGATCGCGGCCTCACCGGGATTGATGATCGGCGTCCCGGTGTCGACCCCGAACACGCCCACGTTGGTGATCGTGAACGTGCCGCCCACCAGGTCGGCGGGCGGCGTCGTCCCGGCCCTGGCGGTCTCGGTCAGCTCGGCGAGCGCGGTCGCCAGCCCATGCAGGTCGAGCGTGTCCGCGTCGCGGATCTTGGGAACGATCAGCCCCCGCGGGGTGGCCGCCGCGATGCCGAGCTGCATCCGGTCGTAGTAGACGATCTCGCCCGCCGCGTCGTCCCAGTGCGCGTTGACCTGGGGGGTGCGTCGCGCTGCCAGGCACACCGCCTTGGCCACGAACGCCAGCGGGGTGAGCTTCACGCCGCTGAACTGCCGGGACCCGCGCAGCCGGTCGCGCAGCGCCATCGTCGCGGTGACGTCGACGGCGAGGAACTCGGTGACGTGCGGTGCGGTGAAGGCGCTCGACACCATCGCCGCCGCGGTCGCCCTGCGAACCCCGCGGATCGGCTCGCGCCGCACCCCTCCTGTCCCGGCGGCCGGGGCGGGCTCGTGGGTCGCGGCCGCCTCGACGTCCTCGCGGGTGACGATCCCGCCGGCTCCGCTGCCGGGCACGGAGCGCAGGTCGACGCCGAGGTCGCGGGCGAGCTTGCGGACCGGCGGCTTGGCCAGGGGAACGGCCTCGCCATGATCGCCGGTTGGGCGGCCGGAGCCGCGGATTTCGCGGTCGGCGGCTCCCGAACGGCGATCTTGGACCGGAGGGGCCACCGGCTGCCCGGCGTCCGGGCTCGGCGCGGTTTCCGGGCTCGGCGCGGCGTCCGCGTGCCGCGCGCGGCCGGGAGCCGGGCGGCGGGGGCGGCGCGCCACCGTGCCCTGCCGGGGCCCGTAGCCGACCAGGGTGGCGATCCGCCCACCCGCCCCGGCCTCGCCGATGACCGGACCGCCGGCGGGCGCAGCCTCCCCGGAGGTCGCAGCCGTCTCGGCGGCCTCGATCGTGATGATCGGGGTGCCGACCTCGACGGTCTGCCCCGGCTGGGCGAGCAGCTCGCCGACGGTCCCGGCGAACGGGGAGGGCAGCTCGACGGCGGCCTTCGCCGTCTCGATCTCGACGAGGACCTGGTTGACAGCGACCTCATCCCCAGGCGCCACCCGCCAGGCGATCACCTCGGCCTCGGTCAGCCCCTCGCCGACGTCCGGCATCCGGAACTCGCGCCGCATGCGCATCACCATGCCAGCGCCCGGTCCACACCGTCGAGCACCCGGTCGAGGTCGGGCAGGTAGTCGTCCTCGCACTTCGACGGCGGGTACGGCGTGTCGAACCCGGTCACCCGCAGTACCGGCGCCTCCAGCGAGTAGAAGCACTCCTGCTGCACCCGGGCCGCGACCTCCGCCGTCACGGATGCCTCGGACGGGGCCTCGGAGACGACCACGAGCCGCCCGGTGCAGCGCACCGACTCGAACACCGGACCCAGGTCGAGCGGGGACAGCGTCCGCAGGTCGATCACCTCGAGGTCGAGCCCGTCGGCCTGCGCCGCGGTGGCGGCGTCCAGGCAGGTGCGCACGAGCGGCCCGTAGCAGGCGATGGTCACGGACGTTCCTGCCCGCAGCACCTTCGAGGAGAACAGCGGGGGCGGCGTCGCGTCCGGGTCGACCTCACCCTTCTCCCAGTACCGCCGCTTCGGCTCGAAGAAGAGCACCGGGTCGTCGCAGGCGATCGCCTGCTGGATCATCCAGAAGGCGTCGGACGGATTCGAGCACGCGACCACCTTCAAGCCCGCGACGTGCGCGAACAGCGACTCCGGCGACTCGCTGTGGTGCTCGACCGCGCCGATCCCGCCGCCGAACGGGATGCGCACGACGACCGGCATCGGGACCTTGCCCTGCGACCGGAACCGCATCTTGGCCAGCTGGGAGACGATCTGATCGAAGCCGGGGAAGACGAAGCCGTCGAACTGGATCTCGCACACCGGACGGAACCCGCGGATCGCGAGACCGACCGCGGTGCCGATGATCCCGGACTCCGACAGCGGGGTGTCGAGCACGCGCTGCTCGCCGAAGTCCTTCTGCAGCCCGTCGGTGACCCGGAAGACGCCGCCCAGCTTGCCGACGTCCTCGCCCATGACGAGAACCTTGGGGTCGCGTTCCATCGCGGCGCGCAGGCCGTCGGTGAGCGCCCTCGCCAGCGTCAGGTTGACCATCTCACGCCTCCTCGGTCTGGAAGGACGTGTGGTGGGCCAGGAACTCCTCCCGCTGTGCCTCCAGCAGGGGCGAGGGTTCGGCGTAGACCTCGGAGAAGATCCGATCAGGTGCGGGTTCGGGCATCGCGAGGCAGAACTCGCGCAGCCGCGCGGCGAGCTCGTCGCCCTCGGCGGTCACCTCGTCGAAGAACTCGCCCCCGACGTGGTGCTCCCGGACGAGGTTCACCCGCACCCGCTCGATCGGGTCCTTGAGCTTCCACAGCTCCAGCTCGTCGGCGAGCCGGTAGCGGGTCGGGTCGTCGGAGGTCGTGTGGGCGTCCATCCGGTAGGTGTAGGCCTCGACGAGCACCGGGCCGTTGCCCGTGCGGCACTCCTCCAGCGCCCAGCGGCTGACCGCGAGACAGGCGAGCACGTCGTTGCCGTCCACCCGGATACCGGGGAAGCCGTAGCCGCGGGCGCGCTCGTAGAGCGGAACCCGGGTCTGGCGCTCCAGGGGGACCGAGATCGCCCACTGGTTGTTCTGACAGTAGAAGACGACCGGCGCGTCGTAGGCCGCCGCCCATACGAAGCCCTCGTGGACGTCGCCCTGGGAGGTGGCGCCGTCGCCGAAGAAACAGATCGTCGCCTCGGCCGACTCGGAGTCCCCGACCTTGCCCTCGAAGCGCTGGCCCATCGCGTAGCCGGCGGCGTTGAGGCACTGGTTGCCGATGACGATCGTGTAGAGGTTGAAACCGGTGGTCAGCGGGTCCCAGCTGCCGTGGTCGGTGCCGCGGAAGATGCCGAGCAGCTCGGTCGGGTCGATACCGCGGCACCAGGCGATTCCGTGCTCACGGTAGCTGGGGAAGGCCATGTCCCCGAGGCGCATCGCCCGGCCCGCACCGATCTGCGCGGCCTCCTGGCCCAGCAGCGGGACCCAGATGCCGAGCTGGCCCTGGCGCTGCAGGGCATTGGCCTCCCGGTCGAACCGGCGGACCAGGACCATGTCCCGGTAGAGCGACTTCAGGGCGGTCGCGTCGACGTCGTCGACGAAGCCGTCGAACCGCGGATCGGATACTCGCTGCCCCTCCGGGGTGAGCAACTGGACGAGCTCGGGCCCGCCCGCATCGGTCCCGCGCAGTCCGGCGAGCACCTGCTCGCGGCTTGGGCGGGACCGGGGATCGACGGGTACCCAGGCCTGGGGTTGCGACACGGTTGCCTCCTCGTGCTCACGACCCGGACCGCTGTTGGCGGCTCGGGCCGACCGGGTCGCCTCACCAGGGTCGCGGCGGAGGTGACCCGGCACTCGATTGTGTTCCTGACCACGATCCTGGCACGACATTAGCCCGCGGGCAGACCGCACTGATCACCACGGTGTTCTGAAGGTCGGACGTCCGACCTTCGTCGAAGCTCAGTGGTGCGGCCCGGGCCGCCGCTGGACCCCGGCCACGCCCTTGACCTTGCTCGCTGCCCCGCCGATCTGACCCGAGTACTTGCCCTTGGTCTGCTTGTCCACGAACTCCGCCGCCTGGTCGACGAACCGGGCGGCCTTGTCGGGGTTCCGACGGGCGTACCGGCGGGCGGCCTCGGCTGCGCTCGCCAGCACGGTGATCCTTCTGAGCAGCGACATCGGTGTCCTCCTTGTGTCCATTACGTCTCGATCACCGAACGAGCAGACCGCACGTCCGGTTCCCGCCCGAGCTCCCCGGGGCGAGTCCGTCACCGGGGCTGCCGGCCCAAGAGGTAGAACTCCGAGTTGGGGCGCAACGCCATGAGATGCGCCAGCCGATTGGACATGGCGAACAGCGCGGTGATCGAGCCGATGTCCCAGATCTCCTCGTCGGTCAGCCCCGCGGCGCGCGCGTTGTCGAGTTCGGCCTCGGTGAGTGCCGCGGAGTCGGTCGAGATCAGCAGCGCGAGGTCCACGATCGCGCGCTCGCGCTGGCTCAGCTCGACGGCATAGGGGTTGGCCGCGACCCGGTCGGCGATCTCCGGATCCTTCGCGCGCACCCGCAGGATCGCGCCGTGCGCGACGATGCAGTAGGTGCAGTGGTTGGCCCCCGACGTCGCGACGACCACGAGCTCGCGCTCGGCCTTGCTCAGGCCCTCGGACGACTCCATCAGCGCGTCGTGGTAGTCGAGGAAGGCACGCAGTTCGGCGGGGCGGCGGCCCAGCGCGCGGAAGATGTTCGGGACGAAGCCGGACTTCTGCGCGATGGGTTCGAGTCGCTCGCGCAGATCCTCGGGCAGGTCCTCGAGTTCGACGATGCCGAAGCGGCTGACCGGATGCTCATCGCTCATGGCTGTCGACGGTAGCCGGTTGCGGCGATCTCCTCCGGACCTGGCTCTCAGGCGCCCTCTCGCCTCACCCGCCGGTCGCCTTTGCGGGGCCGCGAGTCGCCGCCCGTGGGCAGTCGCAGGACCTGGCCGGTGGTGGACAGGTCGCTCTCATCGGCGGGAACCACCAGTGCATTCGCCCGGTACAGCACGCTCAGCAGACTCGGACCGCGGGATGAACGGGCCCCCGGCCCGACGGCCGCCACCAGCCGGGGCGCGACCGCGGTCAGCAGCAGCCGGTCGACGCCGTGTTCGGCGGCGCCGAGCAGGATGACAACATCGGCCGCATCCGGTTCCGGGAGCCTCTCCAGCAGCCGATCCGCCGCGACGAACGACACGAGGCCGAAGCCGCCGCGGCCCGACCGGCTGCCGGACTCCCACAGGTCGGCCAGCTTCGGCGTGGCGACGCGCAGCCTGCCGAGCAGCTCGGTGCAGCGCTGCTCGTCGCGTTGCTCGCGGCGGGCGGCGGCCAGCGCATCCAGGGCAGCGCCGTAACCCGCCGCATCCCGCGCCCGCAGTGCCTCCACCGCCTGCGTGTGCTCGGCCGCGATGGCGGGGGCCGGCGCCAGCCCGGTCAGCTGGTCGGCGTAGCGGTCGAGCTGCCTGGCGGCCTGCTCGGGGAATCCGTGCTCGGCGTAGTCGACGACGTCGGCGGCGATCTGCTCGGCCACGATGACATCGGGGACCGGGATCGGCGAGTTCGGATGGATGAACAGCACGTCGTGGCGCAGCGCACCCACCGAGCGTGCGGCGGCAGCGACCCTGGTCAGCCCCTCGGCCAGCTCGGCCAGTTCGTCGGGGTTGCGCGGCACCGGAATACCGACCTCACGACAACTCGCGTCGATCATCCTGAGGCGCTCGGCCAGCTCGACATGCTCCAGCGCGCGTCGTACCTGCTCCACGGTCTCCGGTACGACGTCGTCGACCAGGAACTGCCGCAGCACGGGCTGGACGTCGCGCTGCTCCGGGGACCGGAAATACGTCCGGGGACGGCCGCCGGCCAGCAGGAACGCCAGGTATCGGCGCAGCAGCGCGGCCGAATCCGCGGGCAGCGGGCCGATGACGGTGATCGGTGGTCCGGTGCCGGCGCGCTCGGCCGCGACGGCCTGTGCGACGTCCTCGACCAGTCGCTCGAACATGGGCCGGTGCCTGCTGTGGACGAGGTCGGACAACAATCTCCAGGTCCAGGCCTGCTCGGTGCGCGGGCCCAGCGCACGCAACGCCCGGACGGCGGCACGGGCGACCTCGGTGACCGCGGCCCGGCGATCGGGTTCGAGGCCGGCGAGCAGCCCGGGGAGAAGGTCGATCGCGGTGCCGGTGCGGCCGCGCTCGGCGCGCCGGCACAGCTCGGCGATCTCGTCGAGACCGGGCAGCCGCGCCGGGGCGGGCAGTTCCTCGCCGCGCCGGGCCTGCCGGGAGGCGGTGGCGGTGGCGAGCAGCCTGCGCAGCTCCCGCTGCTCGGCGGGGGACAGTGCGGGCAGGTCGTCGAGGCAGCGATCCCTGACCTCGACGGGCAACGCCGCGCGCAACGCGACGAGCTCGTCCGGGTCGGTTGCCGTGACGACGACGCGGCAACCGTCGGCGAGCAGATCGGCCACGGCGGCGGCAACCCCGTGCGGCGCGAACCCGTCGAGCACGACCAGGGTGTTGGCCTGCACCGCCGCGGCGAGCGAGGCGTCCGCGGCGGTGTGGGGACGCGCCCGGGGGGAGGCGTCCCCGACGGAGTCGGCGATCTCCTCGGCGAGCCTGCGCAGCCCGGCAGGCGTGGCCCCGGACTCGATGGCCTGGCGAATCTGCGCGCAAGCGGCTTTGGTGACCGTGGCGTCGCCGGATTCGGCGAGTTTCTCGACGAATGCGATCAGATGAGCGTCGTCGATCACGCTCGCCGGTCCGACACGCACCATTTCGGTCACCTCCGCCTGGCCACCGCGAGAAGCGGTGGTCACACGATGTATCGCGCCGGCCCGTGCGTGCGTAACACCGCCGGAACGATGTTACGCACGCACGCGGCTACATACCGAGGCGGAGCTTGAGCGCCTCCAGCTCGTCCCGCATCGAGCTGGGCAGCTTCGCGCCGACCTTCTCGAACCACTCCTCGATCAGTGGGATCTCGGCCTTCCACTCCTCGACGTCGACCGCCATGGCCGCCTCGATGTCCTCGCGCGGAGTGTCCAGACCGTCCAGGTCGAGTGCGTCGACGGTCGGGACGAAGCCGATCGCGGTCTCCGTCGCGGCCGCCGAACCCTCCATGCGCTCGATGGTCCACTTGAGAACGCGGCTGTTCTCACCGAACCCGGGCCACAGGAACCGGCCATCGGCGCCGCGGCGGAACCAGTTCACATAGAAGATCTTCGGCAGCTTTCCGCCGTCGGCGCTCTTGCCGATGTTCACCCAGTGCTGGAAGTAGTCGCCGACGTTGTAGCCGAGGAACGGCAGCATCGCCATCGGGTCGCGGCGGACCTGCCCGAGACCGCCGGCGGCGGCCGCGGTCTTCTCGCTGGACATCGTCGCGCCCATGAACGTGCCGTGCTGCCAGTCGCGGGCCTCGGTGACCAGCGGGACGGTCTCCTTGCGCCGGCCGCCGAACAGGATCGCCGAGATCGGGACGCCCTTCGGATCGTTCCACTCCGGCGCCACGACCGGGCACTGGCTGATCGGCGTGCAGTAGCGCGAGTTCGGGTGCGCGGCAGGCTGGTCGGAGTCGGGGGTCCAGTCCTCGTTCTTCCAGGACGTGAGGTGCTGCGGCTCGCCCTCGAGTCCCTCCCACCAGACGTCGCGGTCGTCGGTCAGCGCGACGTTGGTGAACAGCGAGTTCCCCTGCTCGATGGTGCGCATCGCGTTGGGGTTCGTCTTCCAGTTCGTGCCGGGGGCGACCCCGAAGAAGCCGTACTCGGGGTTGACCGCGTAGAGCCTGCCGTCCTCGCCGAACCGCATCCACGCGATGTCGTCGCCGATGGTCTCGGCCCGCCAGCCGGGAACCGTGGGCTGCAGCATCGCGAGGTTGGTCTTGCCGCAGGCGCTCGGGAACGCGGCCGCGACGTAGTAGACCTTGTCCTCGGGGCTGATCAGCTTGAGGATCAACATGTGCTCCGCGAGCCAGCCCTCGTCGCGCGCCATGACCGACGCGATGCGCAGCGCGTAGCACTTCTTGCCCAACAATGCGTTGCCGCCGTACCCGGACCCGTAGCTCCAGATCTCGCGGGTCTCCGGGAAGTGCGTGATGTACTTGGTCTCGTTGCACGGCCACGGCACGTCGTCCTGGCCCGGCTCCAGCGGGGCGCCGACCGAATGCAGCGCGGGGACGAAGTCCTCCCCGGTGGGGCCGTCGAGCAGGGGCAGCACCGAGGCCCCCATCCGGGTCATGATCCGCATCGAGCAGACCACGTACTCGGAGTCGGTGATCTCCACGCCCAGCTTCGGGTCCTCCGCGTCGAGCGGACCCATGCAGAACGGGATGACATACATCGTGCGGCCGCGCATGCAGCCCCGGTAGAGGTCCTTCAGGATGGCCTTCATCTCCGCCGGGTCCATCCAGTTGTTGGTGGGCCCGGCGTCGGCCTCCTCGGCGGAGCAGATGAAGGTGCGTTCCTCCACCCGGGCCACGTCCTCGGGATCCGAGACGGCCCAGAAGGAGTTCGGTTTCTTCGCCTCGTCGAGCTTCACGAACGTCCCCGCCTCGACCAGCCGGGACGTCATGCGCTCCCACTCGGCGTCCGACCCCTCACACCACTCGATCCGGTCTGGCGTGGTCAGCTCCGCAACCTCGCGCACCCAGGACAGTAGGCGAGCGTTCGATGTAGGGGCGTTGTCGATCCCTGGCACGGTCGCTGCAGTCATCTCTGTCCTGTCTCCTACCTGGCGGGCCACCGCCCGCCCGCGGGAATGCTGACGCCCACCCGGGCCGCTTTCGGACCTGGATGTGGCTTGAAAGGATGACGCGAGGCTACCCGGGACACGCCCTCTGACCCACCGCAAGCGTTGTCGAATGACTCACAGGACCGATCACGTAATCGATTCAGGACTCACGTTCGCCCACATTTGGTGATCGTCCGGTGCTCCGAGGGGCGACCGATGGGACGTGAGACACGCCTATGGGACACCCGCGGGGTCAGCGTCCCAACGAGACCGACGACATGTTGAAGTCGGGCACCCGCACCGGCGGCATCGCCGCGCGGGTGAACCAGTCCTTCCACTCCCGCGGCAGCGCGGCCGTGGTCGTCCCGACCTCCGACGCCCGGCGCAGCACGTCCAGCGGGGAGTAGTTGAACCGGAAGTTGTGGTCCACCTCGGCCACCACCTCGCCGTGCTCCACGAGGTAGACCCCGTCCCGGGTCAGGCCGGTGAGCAGCAGGCTCGTCGGATCGACCTCGCGGATGTACCACAGGCAGGTCAGCAGCAGGCCGCGTTCGGTGCCCGCCACCATCTCCTCGATCGAGCCTGCCGACCCGGTCGGGCCCCCGGTGAGCAACAGGTTCTCGCCGCTCGGGGTGAACCGCGCCCCGGACTCCCGGTACTCCTGGGCCTCGGCGCGGGAGTAGGCGAGCTCGTGCACGACACCCTCGGACACCCAGTCGACGCGGCGCAGCGGCGCGCCGTTGTCGAAGACGCTGATCCCGTCGCCGGAGCGGGTGGTCACCAGGAACGGCTCGTACTCCAGCCCCGGTGCGGCCGGATCGCTGGTCAGCGTGAGCGGCAGCTCGGTCAGCCGCTCGCCGATCCGCGGGCCGTCCGGCCCGGCCAGCGCGCTGCGCCCCTCCTGGGCGGCCCGGCCCTCCATCGACCAGCACAGATAGACCATCAGATCCGCCATCGCCGAGGGCGGCAGCAGCGTCTCGTACCGGCCCGGGGCCAGCTCGACGCGCTTGGCGCCCCAGTCGAGGCGGCGCGCCGCCTCGGCGGCCAGCGTCACGACGTCCACATCGGTGAAATCGCGGGTGGCCGAGCCGGTCCAGGCCGAGCGGGCAAGGTCCGGTGTCTTGACGTTGAGCTCGACCGAGCCGTCGGGCTGCACCCAGCGCCTGCGCACGCCCGCCGACGTCCCGAGCCACACCGTGGTCAGCGCATGACTGGCGAAGCCGTACTGGCGCAGGTCGCCCGCGAGGACGTCGGCCAGCCCGACGGCCAACCCGCCGAAGACCCCGATCGAGGTCTGGGCGGCCGGATCGGACCACGACGGATCCTCGACAACGGCATCGGGTAGCGGGGCGGCGTCGCGGGCGGGTCCGGCATCGCGGGCGGCGCGCTCGCTGGCGGCGACCAGGTCGTCGAGCTGGGCCGGATCGGTGATCGGCACACTGGAGCTGACGACGCCCGCCGCGGTCCCGCCCCCGACCTTCACCAGCGAGATCACCGACAGCCGCCGCGAGGTGGTGTGCCCGTTGGTGGTCATCGTCGAGTTCGCCCAGCGCAGCACCGCCTCGCTGGTCTCCGCGACCACGACGACCCGGCCCGCGACATCGGTGCCGGGCCGGGCGAGGATCCGCTCGACGAGTTCCTGGGCGGCGAGCGCTGTCACTGGCCCTCCTGATGCGTGTTCAGCACGTTCACCCCGCGGAACAGCGCGGGTGGGCAGCCGTGGCTGACCGGGGCGATCTGCCCGGGTTGGGCCTTGCCGCAGTTCATCGCGCCACCCAACCGCCAGCTCGACGGCCCGCCGACCGCCTCCATCGAACCCCAGAAATCGGTGGTCGTGGCCTGGTAGGCGACGTCGCGCAGCTGCCCGGCCAGCGTCCCGTTCTCGATTCGGTAGAACCGCTGCCCGGTGAACTGGAAGTTGTAGCGCTGCATGTCGATCGACCACGACTTGTCGCCGACGACGTAGATCCCGCGCTCGACCCGCGCGATCAGCTCCTCGGTGGTGGTGTCGCGCGCCGGGTCCGGCCGCAGCGACACGTTGGCCATCCGCTGGATCGGCACGTGGTGCGGGGAGTCGGCGAACGCGCAGCCGTTCGAGCGGTCCAGGCCCAGCCGCGGGGCGAACGTGCGGTCGAGCTGGTAGCCGACGAGGACGCCGTCGCGGACGAGGTCCCATTCGGTGGTCGCCACCCCGTCGTCGTCGAAGCCGATCGTGGCCAGGCCGTGCGGGACGGTGCGGTCTCCCGTCACGTGCATGAGGTCCGAGCCGTAGCGCAGCGTCCCGAGCAGATCGGGGGTGGCGAAGCTGGTGCCCGCGTAGGCCGCCTCGTAGCCGATCGCCCGGTCGTACTCGGTGGCGTGCCCGATCGACTCGTGGATCGTCAGCCACAGGTTGGTCGGGTCGATGACCAGATCGGTGGCGCCCGGTTCGACCGAGGGCGCCTTCGTCCTCTCGGTGAGCAGCTCGGGGATCGCAGCGAGCTCGCCGTCCCAGTCCCAGCCCTGCCCGGTCAGGTACTCCCAGCCGCGGCCGACGGGCGGCGCGAGCGTGCGCATCGTCTCGAACCCGCCGGCCGCGCGGTCGACGGCGATGGCCGTGACCGTCGGCCCGACTCGCACCCGCTGCTGGGTCGTCCGGGTTCCGGCGAGATCGGCGTAGAACTTGTTCTCCCGCACCTGCACGAGCGCCGCCTGTGCGTGGTCGACGCCGTCGCTGGCCAGCAACCGCTGCGACCACTCGGTGAGCAGCGCGACCTTGTCCCTGGTCGGCACCGTGAACGGGTCGATGTCGTAGGCCGAGACCCAGACCGCGTCGGCATGCACCGGCTCCGCGACCCGCTCGACGCGCTCGCGCGCCACGGGGGCCAGCGTGCGCGCGACGGCGACGGCCTGCTCCGCGGTGGCCGCGGCGCGGTCCGTGCTCAGTTCGACATGCGAGGCGAACCCCCATACCCCGTCGACCACGACGCGCACGGCCAGCCCGACCGTCGTCTCGTCGGACAGGCCGGTCACGCTTCCGTCCCGCAGATTGATCGACTCCGACCTGATGCTCTCGACCCGCAGGTCGGCGTGCTCGGCGCCGAGGGCGCGGGCGCGGCTCAGCGCCGCGTCGGCGAGCGCCGCGAGCGGCAGGGCCCGGAACTCCGGATCGATCTCGTCGGTCGGCACATCCGCAACCTATCCCGATGGTCCCGGCCCGCACGGCGGGAGCCACCATTCGCCCGCCTCCGGGTCGGGGTCGAACGACCCCGCGCCGCGGCCCGGACCGATCCGCAGGATCTGGTCGGCCAGCCCGTCACCGTCGAGATCGGTGTGCAGCAGCAGGTCGGGACCCTCGACGGTCACGACGGTGTCCGGCTCGCCGTCCCCGTCGGTGTCGAGGCCGTCGGCGACCGGCAACCCCGGCGGTTCGGGATCGCCCAGATCGTGGACGGCCATCGGGGACCGCGGCGCCGGGTCGGGCTCAATCCAGCGCATCGGCAGCCGCCGTCCGCCGGGCGGGCGCCAGCGCCTGCAGCTCGGCCTCGATCTCGGTGCGCCGGGCGGCCACCGCGGCGTCCAGGAGGACCCCGGCCCGCTGCTCGAGGTCGAGCAGGGCGAGGCCGAGTTCGGTGTCGAGCCCGCCGTGTACCTCGGCCACCGCGTCGGCGGACCATCGGTGCAGCCGGGCCCGCTCGGCCGCGACCCACCGCTGCCGCGCCACCAGGACGAACACGAGCAGCACGAGCCCGAGCCCCACCGGCAGCCCCAGCACCGGGATCGTGGCCGCGGGCAGGACCGCGAGCCGCCAGAACCCGCCGGACCCGGATGCGGCGAGCACGCGTCCGAGCCCGGGCAGAGGCTCCGGGCCGGGCAGACCTCCCGGTCTGCCCGGCGCGCCGCCGGGGAGCGAGACCAGCGCCCCGAGCACGCCCCGCTGCGCGGCGATCCGGCGCAGCGCGGGCAGCACCAGAGCCGCGATGCGCGCCCGCAGGTCCGCTCTGGCCTCGTCGGCCGCGGCGGCGAGCAGCGCGGGCAACCGGTGGCGCACGGCCCGGTCGGGGCAGTCGACATACCCGCGGGCCTGCCGGGCCAGCTCCGCCACGGTGCGCGCCACGTCCGCGGCCAGCGCCACTCGGACCTGGGCGCACGCGGCACGGATCTCGGCGCGGTGACCACCGGTGAGCATCAGATGATGGGCGCGCAGCTCGGCGCGCCGTCTGCGTACGGCATCGGCGTAGCGGTCGGGCATCGGCGCAGCGTGGCACCGTGACGGCGCCCACGAGCCCGATCCGCGGCGGCGTTCGCCTTCGGGAACGGCCCCGCGTCGATCAGCCGGTCGTGCCCGGCGCACCGTCCTGCTGGGGCGGCTCCGCCTCCGTGTCAGCCTTTGCCGCCGCCTCTGCCTCCGCCACCAGCCGCGCATAGCGGCTTCCCGCCGCGAGCAACACCAGCCCGGCCCCGAGGAACGCCGCCACCCTGGCGATCCCGTCGAGGGCGACCAGGTCGAACAGGATGAGTTTGGCCACCGCCACCGGAACCAGGACCAGGCCGGCGAGTCGCAGCGCCGGACGACTGATGCCGCGGGCGAGCAGGATCAGCGCGGTCACCGTCCACGACACCGACACGACGGCGTGCCCGACGACGAACCCGGTCCGGTCCGGGGACACCAGCAACGCCAGCGTCACGACCAGGCCCGCCGCACCGTAGAGCGCGACCAGGCCGGCGGGCACCCACAGCTGAACGGTCCCGAGGCCGGTACCACCCAGCACCCCGGCTCGGGCCGCGGCGACCAGTACCGCCACGGCGAACGCGAGCACCAGCGCCGACACCCCGGCCGCGGCGGTCAGCGCCCCGATGTCCGGTGTCGTGGGGGAGGCCAACGGACGGGAGGGGAACTCGACCAGCGTCCGCGGCGGCAGGTGTACGGCCATCGCCATCAGTACTCCGACGCTCCCGTACACCCCGCCGATCACGAGCAGGACCCGGGACCGCAGTACCGCCGCGACCACGACGAGCACGATGGCCTGCCCGAGCAGTGCCGCCGTCCGGCTTGCGCCGTCCAGCAGGATCACCGTCGACTCGAACAGCGCGATCGTGGCCGCCGTCCCCGCCGCGATGCGCCCCGCCCGATCGAGCCGCGGAACGATCGCCGGGACCGCCAGCAGAGCCGCCGCGCCTGCCGCGAGGCCTGCGCCCACGCGGCCGTCGAGGGTCGCGGCCAGTACCAGCGCGGGAAGGGGCGCCGTCACGAGCAGACCGGCAGACGACGGACGCGGCAGCCGGGTCGACGCCGGCAGCGCGGTCGCGATGCGCACGACCAGCAAGGCCAGCACGGCGGCGGCGGTGAACGGCCGGTCGGCGACCGTCCCGGAGGCCGCCGTCAGCGAGCCGTACAGCACTGGCCAGAACCCCGCGAGGACGGCCGGCCACGGCCACCGGTGGCGGAGCGCGACCGCGGTGGCGGCGAGCTCCAGCACGAGCACGAGTACGACCAGGATCGGGACCATCCCGTCGGTGACCACCGGGGCCAGCAGCGCGGCTCCGGCCACGGTGCCCGAGGCGAGCAGCGGCGAGCGCCAACGATCGGCGACGCCGAGGCCACCACCCGCGACGAGCAGGGCGAGCAGCAGCCCGGCGCTGTCGGGCAGGAACTCGTAGAGCGCGGTGGCGGCCGCGACGACGAGGTACAGCGTGGCGATACCGGTGCCGGCCAGTGCCGTCGCCCCGGTCCGTGAGGTCTCCCTGCGATGCAGCCACCAGGCGATGCCGACGAGCCCGACGCCGAGGACGGCCCCGCCGAGCACGCGGGCCCCCGGGCCGAACCACCCGCGCGACGCCGCCAGCGCGAGCAGGAGGACGACCCCGAGCAGGGTGACACCGGCGCCGGTCCAGGCCAGCACCCTGGCCCCGGACAGCGCCGACCGCCGGCGTCGCCCGCCGCCGGCCCCCGAGGTGGCCGGCGGCGGTTGGTCCGGGTACGGCGGCCGCTGGCCCCACGGCTGGGCCGGGTACGGCGCCGGCTGGGGCCCGGCCGGCGCGGGACCACCGTCGAGCGCGGCCCCGCTGTGCAGCGACGACAGCTCGGCGCCCAGCTCATCCAGCCGGCGGCCGAGCCGGCCGAGCTCGGCCGCCACCGCGGCGATTCGGTCCCCGACATTCGGATCGGACATGCCGGTGAGCATGCCGATTCGTGGGCAGGGGATGATGCGGACCAGAACGAGCTTCGCGTCACGAATCGGTCACGTCCCCCATATGGGGGGTACGTGCCAGGCAGTCGCCGAACGCACAGCAACCGGTTCGGCGGGTCGTCGTTGTGAAGATGGAGCGGACCTGTATGGAGGTTGTGTGAGCGCCGTTTCGCCCGTCCGTCCGGCTGTCACACCTGCGCGCGGTCCAGTCGGCCCGCCGCACAGGGCGGTTCCCCCGTACGGCGCGCCGCCACGACTGTTCGGTCCGCCCCCCAACGAGGCCGTGCGCAGGCCTCCGATGCGCAAGCCGCGGCCGCGGCCCTACCCGCGTCGCTCCGCGTTCCCGGCCGTCTCCGTGATCGTCCCGACCCGCAATGAGGCCCGGAACCTGGAGATCGTGCTCCCGGCCATCGCCGCGGTGCGCCCGGCCGTGCACGAGATCATCGTGGTGGACGGGAATTCGACCGACGACTCGATCGGCGCCGCCCGCCGCGCACTGCCCTGGGTTCGCGTCATCACCCAGACCCGCAAGGGCAAGGGCAACGCGATGGCCTGCGGGTTCGCCGCGGCCACCGGCGACGTCATCGTGATGTTCGACGCCGACGGCTCCGCCGACCCCGGGGAGATCCCCGCGTTCGTGTCCGCGCTCGTCGCCGGGGCCGACTTCGCCAAGGGCTCCCGGTTCACCGAGGGCGGTGGCAGCGACGACATCACGTTGCTGCGCAAGACCGGCAACGCCGGTCTCAACGGGGTCGCGAACGCGCTGTTCGGCACGTCGTACACCGACCTGTGCTACGGCTACAACGCGTTCTGGGCGGACCTGCTGCCGCTGCTCGAGCTCCCCGATGTGAACGCGTCCGCGCCCGCCGAGGGCATGCTGTGGGGCGACGGCTTCGAGATCGAGACCGTGCTGAACTGCCGCGTCGCGGCGGCCGCTCTGAAGATCACCGAGGTACCGTCGGTGGAGCGCCAGCGAATCTTCGGCGAGACCAACCTGAGGACCTTCGCCGACGGCACCAGGGTGCTGCGTACGCTGCTGGCCGAGCACCGGCGGGCCGACCGCCGCAAGAAGGACCGCGCCCAGCGCTGAGCAGCGGGGCGGTCACCTGACACCTGGAGGATCCCGCCTCGTGATCGGATACCCCCCCGTGGGTGGCCCGCCCACCGCCACCGTGGTGGTCTGCGCCTACACCGAGAAGCGCTGGGACGACATCGTGGCGGCGGTGACCTCGGTCGCCGCGCAGGACGTCCGCCCGATCGAGACGATGGTGGTCGTCGACCACAACGAGGCGCTGCTGCACCGCGCCTACCACACCTTCGGGCCGCGTGGCGTTCGGGTGCTCCGGAACCAGGGCGCACAGGGCCTTTCCGGCGCGCGGAACACGGCGGTCGCCATGGCCAGGGGCGAGGTGATCGTCTTCCTGGACGACGACGCCACCGCCCGCCCCGGCTGGTTGCGCGCGCTGCTGGCCCCCTACGCCGATCCGAACGTGATCGCGGTCGGCGGGGTGGCCCACCCGCGGTGGCCGGACGGCCGACCGGTGACGCTCCCCGGGTACGCGCCGACCGACCGGAACGCCACCGGCGAACTGGACTGGGTCGTCGGCTGCACCTACACCGGCCAGCCGACCGAGCGGGCCGAGGTCCGCAACCTCATGGGCTGCAACATGTCCTTCCGGGCCGAGGTGTTCAAGCGGGTCGGCGGCTTCGCCGAGGACATCGGCCGCATCGGCAAGAACCCGTTGGGCTGCGAGGAGACGGAGCTGTGCATCCGCGCGCGCCAGGCCTACGCGCGCGACGGGCGCCCGATCCGGATCGTGTTCGAGCCGCGCGCCGAGGTCGATCACCGGGTCAGCGACGACCGGGTCGAGTGGCGCTACCTGCGGCGGCGCAGTTGGGCCGAGGGCCTGTCGAAGGCCGCGGTCTCCAAGCTGGTCGGGAGCGACGACGCCCTGTCCACCGAACGCGGCTACGTCGCGAACGTGCTGCCCAAGGCGGTCGTGCGCGAACTGCGGCGCGGCAAGCTCTCCTCGGCGGCCGCGGTCATGGTCTGCCTGTCCTGGACCAGCGCGGGCTACCTGCGCGGGAAGCTGCCCGGTGCCACCTCGAACGTCCGGCTGCCCGCGGCCGGCCGCGACGGTGCTTGAGGACCGCGCCCCCCGGAACCGGACCGCGCCCGCGCGCCGGGTACCCAGCTTCGTCCACCAGCGCAGTCGGCTCACCGACGGTCAGCACGCCGCGTGGGCGCGGTGGTGGCCGGTGCGCGGCCGCGACGTGCCCGCCCTCGTGTCCGGGCGGGAGCCGTACGACCCGCAGGCCTGGTTCGGCAGGCGGGCGCCACTGGTGCTGGAGATCGGCTCGGGCATGGGGGAGACGACCGCGGCGCTGGCGGCGGCGGCACCCGAGGTCGACCATCTGGCGGTGGAGGTCTACGAACCCGGGCTGGCGCAGCTGCTCATGCGGGCCGCCGAGGCCGGGCTCACCAACCTGCAGCTGCTCCGCGGAGACGCCGTGGAGCTGCTGTGCGCCTGTGTCCCACCAGATTCGCTCGACGGTATCCGGATCTTCTTCCCCGATCCGTGGCCCAAGCGCCGACATCACAAGCGCAGGCTGGTTCAGCCGGCGTTCGTGGCGCTGGCCGCCTCCCGGCTGCGGCCGGGTGCGCCGCTGCACATGGCCACCGACTGGGCGGACTACGCCGACCAGATGCGGGCGGTCTGCGACGCCGAACCGTTGCTGCGCAATACGGCCGACACCCCGGACGGTTGGACCCCGCGCCCCGGATGGCGGCCGATGACCAAGTTCGAGCAGCGCGCCCGCTCCGAGGGACGCGACGTCCGGGATCTCATCTACGTCCGGGTCTGATACCTCAGGCGGGCGGCGGCAGGCCGGGCACCTGCCGGGTGCGTCCGCGGAACTCCGCCACCACCTCCGCACCGGCCCGGATCGTGACGTCGTAGAGCCCCGACCGGCCCGTCTTCGCCCGTTCCACCGCCTCGGCGACGAGCTCGGCACCCAGCGAAACCGGCCGCAGGAACGCGATATCGGCCCCCGACGCCACCGCCGAGGTCCCGTAGCTGTTCGATGCGTACGCCAGCGCGGCGTCGGCGAGCAGGAACAGATATCCGCCGTGGCAGAGCCCATGCCCGTTGACGTGCCGGTCCGCCACCGTCAGGCCGACGCGCGCCCGGCCAGGGGCGACGTCCAGCAGCCGCACGCCCGCACCGCGACCGGCGGCGTCCGCGCGTTCCATCGCCGCCGCCGTGTGCGCGGCGATCTCGTCCGGGTCCTCACCCACGGCTGATCCACGTCTCCTGTAGGTGCCGAAGGTGCAGGCTCCGCGGGGCCGCCGGGTCCCGGTCGAACAGCACGGTGCTGCGCCGTCCGGTGCGGCCGTCCTGGCCGTCCTGCCACTCCTCATAGATGGCAACGACACTTGCCGCATCGACCCTGACGACGTCCACACCGATGATCTCGATCGACAGGCCCGGCGCGGCGCCGTGAGCACCCTCGCATCCGGGCAGCAGATCCTTCCGGCGCAGTAACGCGCCATCCGGGGAGACCATGGTGAACTCGGCCGCATGCGCATCAGCGAACGCGGCGAACGACCCCGGGGTGCGCGGCGATCGGCCCGTCAGCCGGTCGGCGATCGTGCGGTGCGGGTCGGCGATGCGTGCCGCGCACCGGGTCCGCAGGATGTCCGCGCTCTCGTCCATCGCCCCGGATGCTATCCGGCCGACCGGGATAGGGTCGGCCAATGATCTCGACGCGCCCCGCGGTGCGGCCCTCATGACGGCGATCGCACCGGTGGCCCCGACGTCCCGCGTGCTGCTGGTCTGGGACGCACCCAATATGGATATGAGCCTGGGCTCGCTGCTCGGCGCTCGCCCGACGTCGGCTTTCCGACCGCGGTTCGACGCCGTGGGCCGCTGGTTGCTCGAGCTGGCGGGCCCGGACGCGATCGCCGAGGCCTGCGTGTTCACCAACGTCGTTCCCGGCAGCACGGAGGTCGTGCGGCCGTGGGTGGAGGCGCTGCGCAACGTGGGCTTCGCCGTGTTCGCCAAGCCCAAGGTGACCGAGGACTCCGATGTCGACGACGACATGCTGCGGCATATCCAGCTGCGCATGGGCGAGGGGTCGCTGCGCCATGTCGTCGTCGCCTCCGGGGACGGCCGGGCGTTCCGCGAACCGCTGGAGAGCCTCGTCACCCAGAGCACCGCGGTCACGGTCATCGGGTTCCGCGAGTACGCGAACTTCGCCCTGACCTCCGAGGTGATCGACTTCGTCGATCTCGAGGACATCGACGGCGTGTTCCGCGAGCCGCTGCCCCGGATGACGCTCGACACGCTGCCGGACGAGGGGGCCTGGCTGCCGCCGTTCCGATCGCTGCGCTCGCTGCTCGAGCCGAGGCGGTAGGGGCGGGCCGTGTCCCCGAACTCCACGCGTTTCACCGCCCCGATCGCGCTGCCGTGCGACCCGGGCTGCTCGGTGCTGCGCGACGCGGTCGTCGACGTCGGCGCGGACGGACGGATCACCTGGGTCGGCGCCCGCGCGACCGCCCCGGCGTCCGACGCCACGGTCCGGGCGCTCCCCGGGCTGCTGCTACCCGGCCTGGTCAACACCCACTGTCACACCCCGATGACGATGCTACGCGGGATGGGTGGCGACCTGCCGCTGATGCGGTGGCTGACCGGGGTGATCTGGCCTGCCGAGGGCAGGCTGACGGCCGAGGACGTGCACGCCGGCATGGTGTCGGGCTGCGTGGAGCTGCTGCGGACCGGCTGCACGACCAGCGTCGAGATGTACTTCTACACCGACGCGATGATCGACGCGGTGCTCCGCGTCGGCTCGCGGGCCGTCGTCACCCCGTGCGTCATCGCCGGGCCCGGATGGGACCGGCTGGGCAGCTGGGAGGACATGCTCGACGACGTCACCGCACGGATCGACGCGACGGGCCTGCATTTCGGGCCGGGCGAACGCATCGAGCTGGGCTACGGGCCGCACGCGGCCTACACGCTGCCACCGCAGGCGCTGATCTCGACCGGGGAACGTGCGCGGGAGCGCGGGGCGCTGTTGCACATCCACGTCGCCGAGTCGGTGCATGAGGACGCGGACGTCCGTGCGGCGCACGGGTCGGTGCCTGCGCTGCTCGAGGAGCTCGGCGTGCTCGGTGGGCGGGTACTCGCGGCGCACGGCGTGCATCTGTCCGACGCCGACATCGGCCTGCTCGCGGGCCGCGGAGCCGCGGTGGCGCACTGCCCGGGATCCAATGCCAAGCTGGCCGCCGGGATAGCCCGGGTGGTCGATCTGCGCAGGTCCGGTGTCCGCCTGGGGCTGGGCACGGACGGTCCCGGCTCCGGTGACGACCTCGACCTGTGGCAGCAGGCCCGGCTCGCCGGCCTGCTGGCCAGGGTGAGCACCGGCGACGCCGCCGCGCTGCGGGCCGCCGACCTGCTCCTGCTGGCCACCCGGGACGGCGCGGGGGCCATCGGCCGCGACGACCTCGGGGCGCTGGAGCCCGGCCGCTGGGCCGACCTCGTGCACATCGACCTCGACGACTCGGCCTTCGCCGACCCGTCCGACGACGCGCAGCTGCTGTCGAACCTGGTTTGGGCCGGCGGGTCGCGGCTGGTGCGCGACGTCTGGGTGGCCGGTGAACCCGTCCTTGTCGACGGCGAGCCCACCCGCGTCGACCGTGCCGCCGCCAAGGCCGAGGTGCGCACCGTGGCAAGGCGTCTGCACTCGTCCTGACCGCGACTCGCGCTCGGAGTACCGCGACTCGCGGGATCAGGGGCCGAGGAGGGCGTCGAGGTGGTCGCAGGCGAAGCGGCGGTCGGGGTCGAACCGGTCGCGGGCGGCCTGGAAGTCGGCCAGCCGCGGATAGGCCAGCGCCACCTCCGCGAGGGTCCATTCATGCCGGCCCGCCCAGTGCGGGCGGCCGCCCGCGTCGGTGAGCACGGCGCCCGCCAGCGCGAACAACGGCCCGGGGTCCGCGCCTCGGAGACCGCGCAGCGCCACCCACGCCGTCGCCCGGCCCCAGGCGGGATGCAGCCAGCCCGTCTCGGCGGGGCCGACCCGCACGAGAACCGGGCTGCGCAGCTCGATGCGGCGGGCAGCGGCGGCGGCGCCCAGCTCACGCAGGGCCGGGCCGAGCCGCTCCCGGGGCAATGCCCACTCCGCCGCCTCGCCGCGGACCGGACGGCGGTCGATCAGCACCCGATACGCCGGGCCGGTCACCGAGCCGCCCCAGCGAGCGGTACGCCGCAGCGTCGGGGTGAGCCGGGACACCACCCGGCCCAACGCCTCGGCCGATCCGGCGGCGGCGGCGCGCACCAGGTCGCGGCGCCCGGATTCGCGCTCGAGGCCCGGCTCGACCGGATCGCCCCAGCGGGCCAGCGCCTCCCGGCTCGGGAGGTGCAGCACGACCTCGGTCCAGGCGTGGGCGTCGAGCATCCCGCCGTCGGCCAGCAGCTCCGTGGGGTCGCCGGAGTCCTCGTGGACCTGCAGCAGCCGCATCGGCACGGTGCGCAGCTCGACCTCGGTGAGCACGCCGAGCGCGCCGAGCCCGGTGCGCACGGCGTCGAGATCGGGCCCCTCGACCCAGCGCACGGAGCCGGTGCCGTCGACCATTCGCGCGCCGGTGACCTGTGCCGACAACGAGCCGGTCGCCGCCCCGCTGCTATGGGTCCCGGTGCCGATGGCGCCGGCCACGGTGAGCCCACCGGCGTCCGGGATGACCGCGAGCGTGCGGCCGTGCTCGGCCAGCTCGGCGTAGAGGCTCTCGAGTGTCGCGCCCGCGCGGACCCGCACCCGGTCGCCCGCCACCGTGACGACGCCGGTGAGCGCGCGACAGTCGAGCTGGACGTCGCCGGTCACCGCGAGCGGGCTCCACGAGTGGCCGGTGCCGACGGGGCGGATACGCAGACCCCGCGCCGCCGCCCGGCGTACCGCCGCGGCCACACCCGCCTCGTCGAGGGGACGGTCGGTCGCTCGTGGGCGACTCTGCAGCGCGCCGGACCAGTTCGTCCACACCCGGTCAGCCTAGGCCGTCGGTTCCGGCCACGGGATCATGGTCGAGCAGGTCGGCGATCTCGGCGAGGAGCGCGTCGAACAACGGCTCCGGATCGGTCGCGAGGAAGGCCAGCTTCTCGAACACCTCCAGCGCAACCGCCCCGTAGAGCAAGATCCAGCAGCGCAGCAACAGATAGATGGCGTCCGGCCGGATGAGGTGGCGCTCGACCGGGACTCCGGCCTCGGCGAGCCCGGACAGCAGCAGGTCACGCAACGACTCCAGCACCGGCCCGGCCGCAGCCGGCGCCACCGGGGCCGCGGCGGCCAGCCGTCCCGAGGCCAGCATCCCGCCGGTGACCTCCATGAGCACCAGGCCGAACTGGTCGCGCAGCCCGGCGCCGCCCTCGTCCGGGGTGCCGAAGACCAGGGCGAACTCCGCCCGGTGACGCAGCGCCCAGGTCCGGAAGCCGCGGAAGGCCGCGGCCGCTCGCGCCTTCGGGTCACTCGCGGGGACGCGGTCGATGAGGGTTCGCAGGTTGTGCGCGAGGTCGGCGCACACGTCCGCGCAGACGGCGCTGACGAGCGCCGCCCGCGAGGGGAAGTACCGATACAGCGCGGGGGCGGTGAGCCCCAGCTCCGCGGCGATGGCACGCAGGGTGAGGGCCTTCTCGCCATGTTCGACGAGCAGGCCGCGCGCCCGGGCCCGGATCAGGCGCTCGGTGTCGGAGCGCTCCCGGCCCGGCCGGTCGGATGACGATGTGTTCGCCGTCATGCTCGCCATCCTGCCTCTTGTGAACGCCGTTCACCGAGCGTACGGTCGCCGCGGCGGGTGAAGGGCGTTCACCTCAAGGGTGGTGCATGATCGTCACTCGGGAAGCCGGAACCGCGCTCCCCACGGTTCCGGCTTCCCATCCGGAGATCACCGAAGGCCTGTACCGGGATCGGCGCGGTCAGCGGATTGCGGCGAAACTCGACCATCGGGTCCACCGCCCGGGTGCCGGCTCCGGCGGAGCCGGCACCCGGGACGGCTCGTGCTGGCGGCTGCGCCAGCCACCGGCGGTCAGGGCGTGGAAGATCGGCGTCTCCGCCACGATCTCGCTCCGGCTGGCGTGCCGCCCGAGGATCGGGCTCTCCTCGCCGCCCACCAGGAACGCGGCGCGTCGCCGCGCCGCAGCATTGCTGAGGCCTCTTCCCTGCGATGTCACGCGCCGCACCTCCGTATCTGTGGACGATCCAGTACTGCGGCCATGCGCTCACCGGCATCCTCGGCGGGCCCGCACGGGGACGTCTGCGCACCCGCACCACCCATAACGGGGACACCCGGCCGGGGAAACGGCTCGCTCGTGACCGTCACGGCGATTCCCTCAAAAAACACCCGTTAGAGTGAAAGATCGCGCCTTCGCCCTTCTGCCGTGGCTTTCCGTGGAGGTTGTTCCGCTCGGCGACGAGCCGACCACGCCGCGGAGTCGCCGCGTACGAGGGCCGTTCCGTCCGGTAACAACCCCGGCCGTCCGGCCGGCGGGACCGTTAGCGTGCGACGATGAGCGACGACAAGGGCGGCCCCACCTCGGGTTCCGACCCCGATCCGCACGCGGCTCCGCGACCGATCACACCCGAACCCCGTCGCTCCGCGCCCGAACCGCCGGCCGGGGCGAACAGCAGCCTCCCCGAACGCGACGCCGCGGCGCTGGTCCCCACCCCGCTGCGGGTCGTCTCCGAGGTGTGCGCCCGGATTCTGATCATCGCTGCGGCGCTGGCACTGCTCCTGTTCCTGATCGTGCAGCTGCGGGTCGTCGTCATCCCGGTGGCGATCGCCGTACTGCTCACGGCGTTCCTGGCACCCACGGTGCACTGGCTCGTTTCCCGCCGGGTGCCCCGCGGGATCTCGACGGCGCTGGTGCTCGTCGGGGGGCTGGTCCTGTTCGGTGGCCTGCTCTCGTTCGTCATCAACGCTCTGATCAGTGGCTTCGGCGACCTGCGGGAGCAGCTGAGCGCGAGCTTCGCCTCGATCCAGCGGCTGTTGTCCGGGCCGCCGTTCAACATCCCGGCCTCGCAGCTGCAGAACCTGCCCGATCAGCTGGGGCGGGCCATCAGCAACAACCGGGACGCTTTCACCAGCGGGGCGCTCAGCACCGCAGCGACCGTCACCGAGATCGTCGCCGGCATCGCGCTCGCCCTGTTCTCGCTGATCTTCCTCCTCTATGACGGCCCGCGGATCTGGCGGTTCCTGCTGCGCGGGGTGCCGCAGGCCCGCCGCGAGCGCGTCGATGTCGCGGGCCGTCGCGCGTTCGCCTCGCTCGTCGGCTACACCCGGGCCACCGTGCTCGTCGCCATCGTCGACGCGACGGGCATCGGAATCGGGCTGGGCATCGTCGGGGTGCCTCTGGTCGTCCCGCTGGCCGCGCTGGTGTTCCTGGGCGCCTTCGTCCCGACCGTCGGGGCCGTCATCACCGGGGCGGTCGCGGTGCTCATCGCGCTGGTCGCCAACGGGCTGATCCCGGCACTGATCGTGCTCGGGGTCGTCATCGGTGTCCAGCAGCTGGAGGGCCACGTGCTGCAGCCGCTGCTGTTGGGCCGCGCCGTACGGCTGCATCCGCTCGCGGTGGTGCTCGCGGTCGCCGCAGGCGTGGTCATCGCCGGTATTCCCGGCGGGCTGCTCGCCGTCCCGGTGCTTGCGGTGCTCACCGCCGGGACCCGGTCGATGACCGCGCAGACCGAGCCGGAACCGCATCTGATCAACCCCATCGATCCCCGGCAGAGCCGTGCCGTACGAGAGCCGATCGGGCCGCGGAAGCCATCCCGGCTGGCCCGGCTGTTGCGCAGGCTGGTGGGGCGGGAACAGGCAGACCCTCGGTGAGGGCGCCTGGCCGAGGGTTCCGGGACAGAGCCGTGCCGGACGGCCGTCAACCCAGGGCCGTGGCCGCAGTGGCCAGCAACGAGATCGCGATGAGCAAAGCGCTCGCGGCGAACATCGGAGCCACCGCGACGACACCCCCGAACGCCCCACAGCCGGTGATCCGGCTCCAGCGCGAGGGCGGATCGGCGGCCGTCGCCAGATAGCGCAACCGCCTGTCGACCGCGTTCCTGGCCATGGCCAGGGCGTGCTCCGGGGCGCACGCTCCGGTGACGGTCATGAGCGCGTTGCGCACCGCATCGGCGCCGCAGGCCCGGACCGCGCTGATATCGGCCACGAGCTCGACCTGTTCGCGCAGGTCGCGGCGAGCCGACTGGAACAGCCGGACGAACGGGAAGGCGCGGGCCAGCACGTCGGCGGCCGCGACCAGCAGATGGTGCCGGCCGCGCAGGTGCGCGCGCTCATGGGCGAGCACCGCGTCGAGCCCCAGAGGCGACAGCCGGCGGCGCAGGCCGTCCGTGAGCACCACGGTGCCCGGCCGCCCACCCAGGCTGAACGCGGCCGCCCGATCGGACTGCAGCCAGAGGATCGAGGGCCCGCGCCGCGGGCATTCGACCAGGTCACCGACCATTCCCAGAACCTCGAGCTGGCCGCGGACCCGGGACCGGCGGTGCAGCGCCTCCCGCAGACCGACCCACAGCACCCGGACCAGCGCGGCACAGCCGAGCATCGCCGCGGCCCAACCGGCCAGGCGATAGACCACGAACTCGGGTGCGTGGCGCACCGCCGACCACCACGGGCTGCTCACCAGCCCGGCCAGTCCGTTGTCGACGAACCGGGCGGGCAGAGCAACCATCACGAGTCCCGTGCAGGCCGTGCCGAGCACGCCCGTGAGGACCAGGATCCAGCCGACGATGACGACGACCGGGTCGACGGCGTGCTCGGCCATGGCCCGCAGCCCGCGAGGGGCCGCGACCGCGACGATCGTGGCGCCGAGCAACAGTGCGATGGCGACGGTCATCCGCGACTCCCGGTCGAGTCGCCGTCACCACCACCGAGCGCATCCCGCAGCACCGCGGACTCATGCGGCGAGACCGAGCGGACAAACCGCAGCAGCACGGCCTCGACGTCGTCCGAGGAGTCCAGCAGATCTCGAAGCGCCTTCGCGGTGACCTCCTCGCGGCTGGCGGTGGGCCGATAGCGGTAGGCCCGCCCGCCCATCTCACGCTGAACCCAGCCCTTGCGGTGCAGGTTGTCGAGCACGGTCATCACCGTGGTGTAGGCGAGCTGGCGGTCGCGGGTCAGCTCCTCGAGCACATCGCGTACCCGGCGCGGCCCCGTTGCCCGCCAGAGCACATCCATGACTGCAGCTTCGAGCGCACCGAGACCGCGCATGTCCCCTCCCGCCGAGAGATAGAGCCGGCTCCCGTCGGGACGGCCACTCACACGTCCATCGAACGGCAGCGAATCGATGTTTCAGCTGGCCGCGCTCAGCTCCATCACCGTGGGTGAGGGGTCGAGCACCACCCACCGCCCGCCGGCGTCCTCGACGCCGGGCAGCGCGCCACGTACCTCGTCCGCGAGGCCCGCCAGGAACAGCAGCACCCGGTCGGGGGCCCGGGCGACCAGTTCGGCGGGCGAGACGATCGGGATCCGGGTACCGGGCATCCGTTTGCCCTGCTTTGCCGGGGAGGCGTCGGCGATGGCCTGCAGTAGGTCGGCGTCGATCCCCGCGTGGCAGACCAGCGGCACCGAGCGGGACGCGGCCCCGTAGCCGAGGACCAGCCGTCCGGCGGCGCGCTCGGCGGCCAACCAGTCCCGCAGCTGTACGGCGGACGCGGCGTCGTCCTGCAGCCGGCGCACCTGCGTGCCATCACAGACGCCCTCGGCGCGTTCGGACTCGATCAGTGCCCGGGTCGCGGCGTCGGGCGCCGGCGTGCGCGTCGCGGTGATCAGCACGGTGCCGCCCGCCAGCGGATACCACCAGGCTCGGTGCACGCCGAGGCCGTGCCTGCGCAGCGCCCCGTCGAGCGCGGGCACCGACCAGTAGGCGAAATGGCCGTGTCGCAGGTCGTACCACTGACCGGTGCGGAGCATGGTGGCGAAGCTGTGCAGCTGGATGACGAGCGTTCCGCCGGGTGCGAGCGCCGCGGCCCTGGCCCGCAGCGAAGCCTCCTGATCGGGCTCGTGCAGCAGGCCGTAGCAGTCGATGACGAGATCGGCGGGCCCAGACCCGATCTGCTCGACAAGGCCGCGGTCGACGAGCCGGGACAGCCATGACTCGCCGTGTGGACTGCCGAACTCGACGACGGTCGCCCCTGGGCGCAACAGTTCCTGCTCGCCCATCCGCGCGATCGAGCGCTCGGTCTGGTCCAGCATCGCCTGGGGTTCGATGCCGGGAACCTCCTCCACCGCATCGGCGTCCTCGACGAGCTGGGCGAGCCCGCAGGCGCGACACCACCACATCCGGAGCAGGTGGGCGGGGTCGGGCAGCGGCTCGGCGACCGGCGGCATCCGGTCCCACGACGGCTGCCGTCCGAGGTCGAGAACCACCTCACCAGCGGACGAACCGCATGATCGGCAGCGGAAGGGAAAGGTGCCCATCACCGGTCCTGATCTCGCCGATTGAGTATTGGGGTCAGTACTAAGTGTGATCGTAGTACGTGGTCCGGCGCGGCTTTCGTCGACCACCGCGGACGGGATCGGCACAGCTCAGCGCCGGGTCAACTGACCGTTGCGACGGCCGACGGCCGATTGCCGGGGTCGCCCGGCGGGGTTAGCGTGCCCCTCGTGGGGGAGATCGTGGCGCTGCGCGAGGCCGTGGCCGAGCTCGTGCACGACGGCGACACCGTGGCGCTGGAGGGCTTCACGCACCTGATCCCGTTCGCGGCGGGCCACGAGATCATCCGGCAGCGCCGCCGCGACCTGACCCTGGTCCGGATGACCCCCGACCTGATCTACGACCAGCTCATCGGCGCCGGCTGCGCGCGAAGGCTCGTGTTCTCCTGGGGCGGCAATCCCGGCGTCGGGTCGCTGCACCGGCTGCGTGACGCGCTCCGTCACGGCTGGCCGGTCCCGCTCGAGATCGAGGAGCACAGCCACGCGGGAATGGCCAACCGCTACGTCGCGGGCGCCTCCGGGCTACCGTTCGCGGTGCTGCGCGGCTACTCCGGAACCGACCTTCCGGCGCACTCCGCAACGATCTCCACGGTCACCTGCCCGTTCACCGGGGAGAATCTCGCCGCCGTTGCCGCGCTCAACCCGGACGTGACGATCGTCCATGCCCAGCGGGCCGACCGAGCCGGCCATGTGCAGATGTGGGGGATCACCGGGGTGCAGAAGGAGGCCGTCCTCGCCGCGCGGTGCTCGTTGGCGACCGTCGAGGAGATCATCGACGAGCTCACGCCGGTACCCGACGCGGTGGTGCTGCCGTCCTGGGCCGTCACGGCGGTCGCGGAGGCTCCCGGCGGCGCCGCACCCTCTTACGCCCTCGGCTACTACGAGCGCGATAACGCCGCCTATCTGGCGTGGGACGCGATCAGCCGCGACCGGGAGCGCTTCGCCGGCTGGCTGCGCGAGCTGGAGGCGGCATGAGTTGCCCTGGGTCAAGCCGCGGCCGATTGGTCTTGGTTGAGGACGCGTTGGAGCGCGTGGTGTCGGCTTGGGTCGTAGGGCGTGGGAGTGGTCCAGCAGGCCCAGATGATGTTGGTCCGGGCGCGGGCGGGGACGCGGACGGCGTGCGGGTGGTCGTGTCCGCGGTCGCGAGCTCGGCGGTAGAGGTCGGCGGCCCAGGGGTTGGCCTTGACGCTGTCGCCGGCGAAGTCGCAGAGCGCGTCGCGGAGTTGCTTGTCCGCGCCCCAGCGGAAGCCGAGGGCGCGGATCTTGCCGGACTGCCGGGTGGAGGGTGCGACGCCGGCGAGGCAGGCCAGGGAGTCTGCGGTGGGGAATCGGCCGCGGGTGTCGCCGATCTCGGTGAGCAGCCGGGCGGCGCGCAGGGTGCCGGCGCGGGGCAGGCTGGTGAAGATCGGGGCGTCGGGGTGCAGGGCGAGCTGCTCGGCGATCCGGGCGGCGAGCGCGTCGATCTGCGCGTTGATCGCGCGCAGGGTGGCGACGAAGGCGGCGGTGACCGCGGCGGCGGTGTCGCCGGCCGGGCCGGTCGCGCCGCGGGGGGCGCCGGTGAGCCGCTCGTGCAGGGTCTGCGCGGGGGTGCGGCCGCGGT
>NZ_AUII01000028.1 GCF_000423625.1 Pseudonocardia asaccharolytica DSM 44247 = NBRC 16224 | reverse complement strand
CCGTTCCTGGACTACCCGCCGGAACTGCGTCGCGTCGTCTACACCACCAACGCCATCGAGTCCATCAACTTCCAACTACGGAAAATCACCAAGACTCGCGGACACTTCCCGTCCGACGAGGCCGCGATGAAGCTCATTTACCTGGGCCTGCGGAACATCTCCAGCAAGAGGGGAGGTGAATCCGGAACCGGTACCTGGGGCTGGAAAACGGCTCTAAATACACTGGTCGTCCTCTTCCCTGGACGACTCCCACTGTGAGAGAATAACAACGTCAGTCACCCGTAGCTTACACGGGAATCGTGACAGGCTCGCCGACTGTCACGCACCCGCCGGTGCAGTGCTGAGCGCGGCACTCACCGGCTGAGGCCCTGCTGTTCCCAGGACGTTCCCGCCGCCCAACCTGTCTCGCCGCTGCACGACGTGTTTGCACTGATCAGCGATCTACGCGACCGGGGGTAGCGTCCGCCCTCCGGAGGCGGGAGCGCAGGTTCGAATCCTGCCGGGGGCACCACCCGCTGACCAGTGGATTCTCCATTTTCGCTCGCAACGTGCTTTGGCGCGTGGCACGGTTCGTGGCATGAAACGGCCTTAACCTCATACCATGCCTCCTCGAAAGCGCCGTACACGCGGGCACATCGGGCAGCTCCCCAGCGGCTCGTTCCGCGTCGTCGTATACGCCGGCACCGACCCGCTGACCGGCAGGCCACGACAGCTCCGGGAGACGGCCAAGACGTACGACGAGGCAGGAACGCACCCTGACGCGCCTTCAGCCTGGATCCACCGCCGAATGTTGCTGGTGAGCGCGGGTCGTGACACACGAATGCCCCTCTGAGCTGGGAGAATGTGGCTTACCACGGTCACATTGAGCCCACTCAGAAGGGCATCCGCTGGATGCGACTATCCCACGCCCGATCCGCGATCAGCGTGCGGTTCGATGATCCCAACCTCGTGTCGTGTGTCGGGCTGGTGCCGATCATGGCGTTGGCCGCCCGGTGTGGCCTCCCGACGCTGCTGGTCTCTGGGCTCACCCTGACCGGGAAGGGCACCGCGAACGCGGCGGCGAAGATTACCGCGCTGATCGGCGGGATGATCGCGGGTGCGGACTCAATCGCCGACCTGGACCTGCTGCGCCACGGCGGCATGGGGCCGGTGTTCGACCAGGTCCGGGCCCCGTCGACCCGGGGCACGTTCCTGCGCCGGTTCACCTTCGGCCACGTCCGCCACCTCGACGCCGTCGCCGCCCGGCTGCTGGCCCGCCTCGCGGCCGCGACCCCGCTGCTGCCCGGCGCCGACCAGGTGGTGTTCGTGGATCTCGACGACACCGTGCGCCAGACCTACGGCTACGCCAAGCAGGGCGCCGGGCGCGGCCACACCGGCGTCAAGGGCCTCACCGCGCTGCTCGCGGTGCTCTCCACGCCTGTCTCGGCGCCGGTGATCGCCGCTACCCGGCTGCGCAAGGGCTCCACCAACTCCGCCCGCGGCGCCGCCAGACTGCTCGCCGACGCGCTGGCCACCGCGCGCCGCGCCGGCGCCGGCACCGCGCGACACGCGATGCTGCTGGTGCACGCGGACTCGGCCTACTACGGCCACGACCTCATCACCACCTGCCGCCGGGCCGGCGCCCGGTTCTCGGTCACCGCCCGCCCCGCCACCGTGACCCGGGCCATCACCAGCATCGACAAGCAGGCCTGGACCCCGATCCGCTACCCCAACGCGATCTACGACGACGAGCAGCGGTGGATCTCCGACGCCGAGATCGCCGAGACCGAGTTCACCGCGTTCACCGGCCGCCGCAAACCCGAGCACATCACCGCCCGGCTAATCGTGCGCCGGGTCCGCCGGCTCAACCCCGCCCAGGTGCGGCCGGACAGACCGAAGCGTTCGCGGTCCACCGCTACCACGCGGTGTTCCCCGACAGCAGCGAACCGACGCTCACCGCGGAGGCCACCCACCGCGACCACGCGATCATCGAGCAGGTCCTCGCCGAGCTCAACAACGGCCCGCTGGCGCACCTGCCCTCGGGCTCGTTCGCCGCGAACGCCGCCTGGCTGGCCTGCGCCGCGATCTCCCACAACCTCACCCGCGCCGCCGGCGTCCTGGCCGGTGCCCGCCACGCCCGCGCCCGCGCCGCGACCCTGCGCGCCCGACTGATCGGCACCCCAGCCCGGGTCGCGCACTCCGCGCACCGCCAGGACCTCCACCTGCCACGCGACTGGCCCTGGGAACCGGGCCTGGACGAGCTGTTCCGCCGCGCCCTGCACGACCCCCTCCCCGCCGCAGCCTGACCACCGCCCCCACAGGGCCCGACCGGAGACCCTCCAGCAGAAGCGCCGGACAGACCGGCAGCTCAACCACGCCCTTCCACCACCAACCCGGCAGAAGATCAACTAGCGCGTCACACGAACCGCGACGGTGGATCCAGGCTCAGCCTCAACCGCTACAAGGAGATCGTCCACGAGGAGGTCGAGCACCGGCCCCCGGCCGAAATCCTGGAAGAACTGGCGCGTATCGAGGCGGAGATCCAGCAGGGCATGTCGGAGCTGAAGGGACTGCTGGGATGAGCGCGTGGCCGATCCTGCCATTTGACGAGTGCGTGAGCGATGCTTCAGCCGGAAATCTGAAGGTCCCGAAGTCAGAATACCAGGAGTCGGACACCTACGCCGTAATTGACCAAGGAAAGGCAGCTGTTGCAGGTTATACCGATGATCCCCGCTTCCTCTATCGCGGCGACCTGCCTGTCGTGATCTTCGGGGACCACACCCGAGCCTTCAAATACGTCGACTCCCTCTTCTGCATGGGCGCCGATGGAGTTAAAGTTCTTCGCCCCCAGCCTGGAATTAATGCCAAGTATCTCTACCACGTCTTGTCATGGGTAGACATCCCGAGCGCGGGCTACTCACACCATTTCAAGTTCTTGAAGGAAGAGAACATCGTCGTCCCACCACTAGACGAGCAGCGGCGGATTGCGCAGGTGTTGGACAGCGTGGACGCGCTGCGCGCCAGACGCCGCGTCGCCATCTCCCTACTGGACGAACTCGCCCAGTCCACCTTCCTCGACATTTTCGGCGATCCCGCGAGCAACCCCAAAGGCTGGCCAGTGAATCCTTTGAGGGAACTTGGCCACGTAGCCACCGGGAACACTCCAAGCAGGGATGTCAAGGAAAACTATGGCGATGCGATCGAGTGGATCAAGTCTGACAATATCGATCCGTCGAGGCTTTATCTCACTACAGCCTCCGAATTCCTCTCTGCCACTGGAGCAAAGAAGGCTCGGGTCGTCGGTCCGGGTTCAATCCTGGTAACTTGCATAGCTGGCAGTCGTGCGCGTATCGGCGATGCCGCCGTTGCTGATCGCACGGTTGCGTTCAATCAGCAAATCAATGCGATTTCTCCAAGCGAGCAAGAGTGGCGGTTTCTGTACGCGCAATTGCGTGCCGCCAAGCGACTGGTGCAGGAGCGGTCGACGGACGGAATGACAGGGTTAGTCAGCAAGGCCCGATTTGAGTCAATCGAATTGATTTGCCCTCCATTAGGCCTGCAGAAGGAATTTTCCGCGCGGGTTAGCAGGGTTGACATGCTCGAAGAATCTCATCAGAGACACCTCGCTGAGCTCGACGCCCTGTTCGCGTCGCTCCAGCACCGCGCGTTCCGCGGCGAGTTGTGGGAGGCCCCCGCCGCCTGACGCTTTGTCCGTTCTCTCTGTCCCGCACCGCCAGTACCAGGAAAGGGCCGCCACCGTGAGCAACTTCGGGTTCCTCAGGGCCGAGTGGCCTGCCCTGCACGCCGAGGCGGTGCGCGCCGAGCGGCTGGCGGTGGCGGACCCGCGGGCGTCGTGCTTCTACGCGCGCCGGGTCTTGGAGCTCACGGTCACCTGGCTGTTCCAGGCCGACGGCTCGCTCCAGCGCCCCTACCGGGAAGACCTGGCGGCGATGATCGCCGAGCCGACGCTGGTGCGGGTGGCCGGGCCGGGGATCCGGGCGAAGATGGACGTCATCCGCCGGCAGGGCAACACCGCGGTGCACCGCAACGGCCCGGTGGCGCCCAACGACGCGGTCCGCGTCGTCGCCGAGCTGTTCCACGTCCTGTACTGGGTCGCCCGCACCTACTCGCGCGACCCGGCCGACCTGCCCGCCGCCGGCCTGGCCTTCGATCCGGCCGTCATCCCGCGCCCGGTCCCGGCCGGCGTGCGCCTGGCCAAGCAGGCCGAGCTCAAGGCGCAGGCCGAGAAGTACGCGGCCCAGGACGCCGCGCTCCGCGCCGAGATCAAGGCGGCCGACGAGGCCCGGCCCGACACCCACCACTACGACGAGGCGCAGACCCGCACCCTGATCATCGACCTGCGGCTCAAGGAGGCCGGCTGGGCGCTCGACCAACCGCAGGACCGCGAGTACCCGGTCACCGGGATGCCCGTCTCCGCGTCACCCTCGGGCACCGGCAAGGTCGACTACGTCCTGTGGGACGACGACGGCAAGCCGCTCGCCCTCGTCGAGGCCAAGCGGACCACCCGCGACCCGCAGCAGGGCCGCCACCAGGCCAAGCTCTACGCCGACTGCCTGGAGGCGCAGTTCGGCCAACGCCCGGTGATCTTCTACACCAACGGCTACCACACCCACCTCTGGGACGATCTGAACTACCCGCCGCGCGAGGTCCAGGGCTTCTACACCAAGGACGAGCTGCGGCTGCTGATCCAGCGCCGGGCGAGCCGCCTCACCCTCGCCACGCTCCCGATCAACGAGCAGATCGCCGGACGCCGCTACCAGTCGCACGCCATCCGCCGCATCGCCGAGGCGTTCGAGAACGATGCGCAGCGCCACGCCCTGCTCGTCATGGCGACCGGTGCCGGCAAGACCCGCACCGTGATCGCGCTCACCGACCTGATGATGCGGGCGAACTGGGCCAAGCGCGTCCTGTTCCTCGCCGACCGCAAAGCACTGGTCATCCAGGCCGCGGACGCGTTCAAGCAGCACCTGCCGAACGCGCCCGTGGTCAACCTGCTGACCGACAAGGACCTCAGCGGCCGCGTGTTCGTCTCCACCTGTCCGACGTTGCTCAACATGATCAACGACATGGACGGCAGTGGGCTGCGACGCTTCGGCCCCGGCTACTTCGACATGATCGTTGTCGACGAGGCGCACCGCTCCATCTACCAGAAGTACGGCGCCATCTCGACTACTTCGACGCCCTGCTCGTCGGCCTGACCGCGACCCCCAAGGACGAGATCGACCGCAACACCTACCGCCGCTTCCAGCTGGAGGACGGCGTGCCCACCGACGTCTACACCCTCGACGAGGCCGTCTCCGAGGGCTACCTCGTCGCCCCCCGCGCCGTGGATGTCCCGCTGAAGTTCCAGCGCGGCGGCATCAAATACGCCGAGCTGTCCGAGGAGGACAAACAGCGCTGGGACGAGCTGGAGTGGGACGAGGACGGCGACGTCCCCGACGAGATCACCTCCGACGAGCTGAACAAGTACCTGTTCAACGCCGACACCGTCGACAAGGCCCTGCAGACCCTGCTGACCCATGGCCTCAAGGTCGCCGGCGGCGACCGGCTCGGCAAGACGATCATCTTCGCGGCGAACAACCGGCACGCCGAGTTCATCGCCGAGCGCTTCGACGCGCACCACCCCGAGTACAAGGGCGAGTTCGCGCAGGTCATCACGCGCCGCACGGAGTACGCGCAAAGCCTGATCGACCGATTCGCCAACCCGGCCAAGGCCCCGCACATCGCCATCTCCGTGGACATGCTCGACACCGGCATCGACGTGCCCGAGGTCGTCAACCTGGTGTTCTTCAAGCTGGTGCGCTCCAAGACCAAGTTCTGGCAGATGATCGGCCGCGGCACCCGCCTCGCCCCGGACCTGTTCGGCCCGCACCGCGACAAGACCGGTTTCCTCGTCTTCGACCTGTGCCAGAACGTCGAGTTCTTCAACCAGAACCTCATGCCCGCGGAGGGCAAACTCGCCCCGCCCCTGGGCCAGCGCCTGTTCTCCCGCCGCGCCGATCTCCTGCTCGCCCTCGACCAGCAACATCCCGACCAGGTGCCCGCCGCGGAGGACGGCGCCGACGGCACGACCAGCGAGGTCGGCCTGCGCTGGGACCTGGCCCGGCGTCTGCACCAGGAGGTCACGGGCATGAACCCGGACAACTTCCTGGTCCGCCCGCACCGCGAGCAGGTCGAGGTGTTCAGCAACTTCGACAGCTGGCTCAAGCTGACCCCCGGAGGCGCACGCCGAGCTCGTCGACCACCTCGCCGGGCTGCCCACCACCTTCCGCGAGAACGACAGCAGCGAGGAGGCGAAGCGCTTCGACCTGCTCGCGCTGCGCCTCCAACTCGCCCTGGTCAACGCCGAGCCCGGCTACACCCGGCTCCAGGCCCAGGCCAGCAGCTCGCCTCCGCGCTGCTCGACCAGCTCACCATCCCCGCTGTCCGCGCCCAGCAGGGACTCCTCGACGGGCTCGCCGGCGACGGATGGTGGCAGGACGTCACCCTGCCGATGCTGGAGACCATGCGTCGGCGCCTGCGCAGCCTGGTCAAGCTGATCGAGAAGACCAGGCGCGGCATCGTCTACACCGACTTCGAGGACGAGCTCGGCGAGCTGTCGGCCGCGTCCCTGCGCGGGATGGAGATCGGCGCTGATCTCACCCGGTTCGAGCAGAAGCTGTGCATCTACCTGCGCACGCACGAGGATCAGCTGGCCGTCCAGAAGATCCGGCGCAACCGGCAGATCACCGCGACCGACCTCGACGAGCTCGAGCGGATCTTCATCGAGGCCGGCATCGGCACCGAGGTCGAGATCGACCAGGCCAAGACCACCGCCGGCGGCCTCGGCGTGTTCCTCCGCTCCCTCACCGGGCTCGACCGGGAGGCCGCGGCCGCGGCGTTCGACGCGTTCCAGCAGGGCAAGACCTTCACCTCGACCCAACTCCACTTCCTCCATGAAGTGATCGGCTACCTGGCCCGCAACGGCACCATCGAGATCGACGTCCTCTACCAGTCCCCGTTCACCGCCATCGCCCCCGGCGGACCGGAAGACATCTTCCCCGAGATCGAGATCGACGAGATGGTCACGACGATCCACGCCGTGAACGCCACCGCGGTCCCCGCGTAACGCGCGGAACTCGCCCGCGCTCGCCTACAGCGACCGCAACCGGACGTGGCGGTATGGGAGGACGCAGGACGTCTTCACCACCCAGACGGGTGGCGCTCGTCTGTTCGAGCCACCCGTGACGATTCGTCGTCCCCCTTTGACAACCGCTTCGCCCTCTTTCCCACACCCGACCGAGGCTGCGGTCACTCCTCAGGCGGGGGCTATTGCCAGCCGCGGGAGGCGACCATCCTGGCCCAAAGTCTCGGATCTCTCGGACAAGGAGACTGCCATGGTCGAGACCCGCTTCACCAGGCTCGTCGGTTGCTCGATTCCGATCCAGCAAGCGCCGATGGGTCCTATCTCCCCGCCCGGTCTGGCTCTTGCCGTCGCGGCGGCGGGCGGGCTGGGGACCCTGCACGCTTTGCACCCCGCAGCCGAGGTGGAAGCGGCATGCGGGTCTCTGCCCGAGGAGACTTCCGGGGCTCTGGCGCTCAACGTGCTCATCCCGCTCTTCGATCGCCCAACGCTCGAGCTCGCCGCTCGGCGGTGCCGGGTCATCGACTTCTTCTGGGGTCCCCCCGACCCCGAACTCGTCGAACTGGCCCACCAGGGCGGCGCCCTCGCCGGCTGGCAGGTCGGGTCCATAGAGAGTGCCCGAGCAGCGGTGGGCGCCGGATGCGACCTGGTGACCGCCCAGGGAGTCGAAGCCGGCGGCCACCACGACGGGCGCAGCGCGCTGATGCCGCTCCTAGAGGCATGCCTGCAGGAACTCGACGTCCCCGTGCTCGGGGCGGGCGGCATCGGCGGGACCGAGGACGTCGAGCGGGTGATGGCTGCCGGCGCTGACGGTGTGCGGGTAGGCACCCGCTTCATCGCCACCGAGGAGTCCGGAGCCCACCCTCGCTATCAACAAGCCCTCATCACCGCCCAAGCAGAAGACGCCGTGGAAACCGACCGGTTCTCGATCGACTGCCCGCTTTGCCCGTCGCACCATGGAGTGCTGCGTGGCTCCATCCATGCCGCCGAGCTCCGCAAGGGTCAGGTCATCGCACGGCTCGGCGCGAACAAGATCCTGGCATTTGCCGGGATCCCTCCGCTGGCTCAGGTGGAGGGCGAGCCGGAAGCCATGTGCATGTACGCCGGCCGCGGTGTGGCCGCAATCCGAGCGGTCCAGCCCGCCGCAGCGGTGGTGGCAGAGCTGGCCGAGGGGACCGCCCGGGCATCGAACCGGGGCGCCGCGCGCCAGTGAGACACGGTCCGGACCTGCTGCCGGGAGCGCGGACCCGACGAACAGAGTGGCCTGGTTGCCTGGTGTGGGCGATGTGTTGATCAGCCGCCGGAGCCTGCTCCGGAACGGTGCCGCGGGTCTAGGAGCGCTGCTCGTGAGCGGCGCGCTGCCGGGGTGCGCCCGACCTCGGCCGACGGACCCGTTCACGGTCGGGGTCGCGTCCGGTGAGCCGAGCGCATCCGGCGTCGTGCTGTGGACCCGGCTTGCGCCGAACCCGCTGGCCGAGGACGGGTTCGGGGGGATGGGTCCGGGTCCGGTCGAGGTGGAGTGGGAGCTGGCCGTCGACGAGTCGTTCCGCCGGGTGCACCGGCGCGGGACCGAGACGGCCGTTCGCGAGTCGGCGCACAGCGTGCACGTGGAGCTCGAGGGGCTGGCACCGGGGCGGGAGTACTTCTACCGGTTCCGCACCGGGTCGTACCAGTCCCCGGTCGGCCGGACCCGCACGGCCCCCGGTCCCGGCGCGCATGCCGGCACGCTCACGATGTGCGTCGCGTCCTGCGCGCAGTACGAGCACGGTTACTTCACCGCGTACCGGCACCTCGCGCAGGAGCATCCGGACCTCGTGCTGCACCTCGGTGACTACCGGTACGAGCACGCCGCGCAGGACTATGTGGCGCCCGACGGCAACGTCCGCGATCATGCCGGACCGGAGACGGTCACCCTGGGCAACTACCGGCAGCGGTACGCCCAGTACAAGACCGACCCGGACCTGCAGGCCGCGCACGCCGCCGCCCCGTGGTTGGCGGTGTGGGACGACCACGAGCTGGACAACAACTGGGCCGACGAGATCCCCGAGATGCCACAGCCCGATTTCCTCGCCCGGCGGGCGGCCGCGTTCCAGGCGTTCCACGAGAACATGCCGCTGCGGCGCATCTCGGCGACCCGGGGCATCGACCTACAGCTCTACCGACGGGTCGACTGGGGGAACCTGGCCAGCTTCTTCCTGCTCGACACCCGCCAGTACCGCAGTGATCAACCCTGCGGCGGACGGTTCGGCTCCGACTGCCCCGGGCGCACCGACCCGAGCCGGTCGATCACGGGTGGCGAACAGGAGTCGTGGCTGCTCGACGGGCTGCGCAGCTCGAGCGCCCGTTGGAACCTCCTGGGCCAGCAGGTGTTCTTCACCCAGCTCGATGTGCGGCCGGGCGCCGGGCGCGGCTTCAACCCGGACGCCTGGGACGGCTACGTCGGCAGCCGGGAGCGGCTCGTCGCGGCGCTGCGGGACTCCCGTGCGCGCAACAGTGTGATCCTCACCGGCGACATGCACCGGCACTGCGCGGCGGAGGTCAAGGAGCGCTTCGACGACCCGGCCTCGGCGACCATTGCCGCCGAGCTCGTGTCGACCTCGATCACCTCGGAAGGCGACGGTTCGGAGACCGAACCGACGACCGCCGCGATCCTGGCCGACAACCCCCATATCCGCTTCCACCACAACCGCCGCGGTTACCTGCGGGCCGCCATTCAGGACCGCGAGATCCGGGCGGACTTCCGGGTCGTTCCGTACGTCTCCCGGCCCGGCGCACCGGTCGAGACCCGCGCCTCGTTCGTGATCGAGAACGGGCAACCCGCCCTGCACCGCAGCTGAGGTGGTCCGAATCCTGCCGGGCGCAACGAGAGGGCCGGCGATCGGCGCGCTCGACCTGACGGGCTCCCCGCATCATGATCATCCGACCCTGGTGTCGAATCCGAGCGCGGACCGACCGGCGTCACGGCCTCGCCTTGTCCCCCGTCGGCGTGACGGCGAACCAGGTCCCGTCGGCACCGTTGGCGCCGGCCCCGTCGTGGTCGCCCGGATCGCCGGCGACCGTGTAGAGCGGCCACCCGCCGAGCGTGACCTGGGTCGTGCCGTCGCCTCGGCGGATCGTCCCGACCTTTGCGGGCTCGACCCCGAGCAGCACCGGCTCCGCACCGTCCGGCAGCATGACCGGCACCCATTTGTGGGTGCATTCGCCGGCGCAGCGGGACGTCGGCGGGTCGTTGGTGTCGGCGTCGGAGCGGTAGAGGATCCGGCCGTTTCCGTCGAGGACGATGGTTCCCAGCGTCGCCGTCTGCGTCGCCCACAGCTCCAGACCACCGCCGCCGTGGTGCCCATGGTCCCCTTGGTCCCCTTGGTGCCCCTGCGGCCCTTGCTGCCCCTGCGGCCCTTGGTGGGCCGCGGGCGGTGCCGTCGTCGCCGGTGCCGGGCCGGCGGGTTCGTCCGTGCCGCAGGCCCCAAGCAGCACCAGGCAGGCCGAGCCGGCGGCCAGGACCAGGCGCGCGGAACGACGGTGGGCCATCTCGATCCTTCCGGCGGTGCGGCTCGGTGTCATCCGGTGTCGAGCGGCCACGGTAGGCCCGCCCGGGCGAGCGGTTCCTCGGCGCAACGGGTACTGGGCCGAACGGCGGCTCCTTCGGCGACCGACCGGCCGCCTACGGATCGGCGGTGAGTGTGCTCAGGTCGCGTGGCGGGCCCGCTCGAGGCCGTCGAGGATCAGGTCGAGTCCGAACGCGAACTCGTTGCCGTAGTCGTAGCCGGGCGCAAGGACCCGCTTGACTGTCCTCCGGCGAGATGGGGGTACTCGCCGGAGGACAGTCGCGCCAGAATCGTCTGCGCGACCTCGGCCGTCTCCTCCGTGGTGTCGAACGGCAGGCTCGCCTCCTGCAGGGCGAATCCGTAGATATAGCTGCCCAGGACGGAGAACGCGTGGGCGGCCAACTCGATCGAGAACCCCGCTCCCCGCAACGTTCCGATCTCCGCGCCACGGTGCCGCAGCGTTGCCGGGCCGGGCGTGGTGTGCGATTCCATCAGCCCGGTCGCCCGGCGGTGGCGCGACAGGACCTCGCGGACCGAGATCGCCCGCTGCCGCATGGCCGTCCTCCGGTCGGTTCCGCCGGGAGGCAGCTCGATCTCGGCGAAGACGGCGTCGATCATGCCGTCGAGAAGATCGCCCGTGTTGGCCACGTGGTTGTACAGCGACATCGCCTCGACGCCCAGTTCCACGCCGAGCTTTCGCATGGTGAGCGACTCGATCCCCGTCGCATCGGCAAGGGCGATGGCAGCGCGCAGCACCCGATCCCGGTTCAGCCGAGCTCGGGACTCCGCGATCGTCCTCACCGAGCTTCATCGAGTCCGGCATGGTGACCCCGGTCGTCGACCGGACCTACCCGCTGAGCGAGATCCCCGCGGCCATCCGGTATGCAAGAAGGGATGCCGGTAAGAAACGTGTCATGAGCCCCAACCGAGCGGTTCTGCACAGGCAGCCCGCGAAGGCTGGGGTGACTTCGCGGCCGGAACTCGCCGCGGATCGTTATCGATCTTGTCCGGAATCGATCGTTCACGAGACATCTCGGGAAGATGGGCATCGACACCTCCACCGCGGTGGGCCGGATGTTCTTCCACATCCTCGGCGCCATCGCCGAATTCGAACACGCCCTGATGTCCGAACGCATCCTCGACGGGCTGGCCGCGGCCCGCGCCCGCGGCCGAACCGGCGGTCAGAAACCCAAGCTCGGCCCCCGCCAGGTCGCGCTGGCCCGGCAGATGTACGACGAGACCGGGCCCGACGGCAAGCGCCGCTACACCGTGGCCGAGATCGCCGCCGAGTTCGGCGTCCCCCGCCCCACCACCTACCGGCACCTGGGCAAGCCACCCGGACCCGCGCCGGCCCCGTAGCCACGGTCGCTGCCGCGCCCCCGTGACGCACTCCGTGCCGGCTCCTCGGCACGCACCTCCCACCCCAGCGGCGGGCCTCGCTCCATGAGCGGCCGCCGCGCGGGATCCCCAGAGGCTGGTTTAGCTTTTGCTATACTCGACGGCGTGGTCGCCGACGAGTGGGAGGTGTACCTCGTCGACGAGGTGCTCGAGTGGATCGACCGGCTCGATGAGCCGACCCACGCGCGGGTCGTGCAGGCCATCGATGCGCTGGCCGCGGGCGGCCCGGCCCTGGGCCGCCCGCTCGTCGACACGATCGCCGGCTCCAGGATCCAGAACCTGAAGGAGTTGCGGCCGGGAACGGTGCGGATCCTGTTCGCCTTTGATCCGTGGCGCTCCAGCATCCTGCTGGTCGCCGGGGACAAGGCCGGGCAGTGGAGAAGCTGGTACCGGCAGGCGATCCCGCTCGCCGAGCAACGCTACGAGGTCTACCTGAAACAACGTCGAGCCGAGGAGGAGGGCGAGCGATGACCAGCTACACGCGGTGGAGCGACGTGCGCGCGGCGCACGTCGAGCGGGCCGGCGGCGAGCAGGCCGTGCAGGCCGGGAAGGAGGAACTGCTCGCCCCGGTCCGCGGCCGGCGTCTTGCCGAGATCAGGCGTCGCCGGGGCCTCACCCAGCAGGAGGTGGCCGATCGAATGGGGGTCACGAAGGGGCGGGTGTCTCAGATCGAACGAGGCAGGGTCTCCGGACACGACGTGCTCGCCCGCTACGCCGCCGCCCTCGGCGGCCGGCTCCACCAGTCCATCTACTTCGACGACGGCGACATCGCGGCGATCGCCTGAGCAGCATCCACCGTGGACATTCGGGCCGGGTAAGCCAGCCCATCCCGCCCTGCCGCACGCCTGCACCGGCTGCGGCATGTACCGCGAACCGGACGCCGACTTCGAGATCGTCGAGAAACCGGCCCGGCTCGGTGGACGATCCGCCGGAAGCGCTTGCCATGATCAGCCCCGTCCCCCCGGGCCAGCGCAAGGTGCGCAACCCGAGCCTGGCCAGCATCTATCACGCGACCCTGAGGCCGTCGAGCAAGCCCACGCCGACTTCGCCGCGCTCCAGGCCAACGGCTGACCGAACAGCGACATCACTGCAGGTCAGACCCCTAAAACCTTGGATACTGCGCGAAACGACCGGGACGCCGGACCCCGAAACCGTCCTGGGCCCGGCCGCGATCACGCTGTGATCAATCCGCGCGGGCCCTAAAAGTTGAGAACTGCAGGTCAGCGCCCATAGTGCTGCGTATCGTTCTACGGTTGACGTCGTTGTACTGGTATGCTGGATAACCTTTCGATCCACACCACGCCGGACGTGATGGCCTGGCTGGAAAGAACTCGCACGTGCACTTCCACTTCACTCCGGTCGGGTCGCCCTGGTTGAATCAGATCGAGACCTGGTTCTCGGTTATCACCCGACAGTCCATTCGTCGTGGCTCGTTCAGCTCGGTCAAGGTTCTTGTCCGGCAGATCCGCGACTACATCGAGCAGTGGAACGCAAATCCCAAGCCATTCGAATGGACGGCCACCGCGGGCGAGATCCTGGCCAAGGTGCAGCTCGTCCATACGGAGCGCTAGCGAAATAGCGTCTCAAAATTCGCGTACGAAAACTATGTTTCGTTACTCCACGGCATGGCCCTTTATGAGACACTGCCGCGGTGAGCGGGATCGGCTACGGACGCGTCTCCACTCGCGATCAGAATCCCGAAAGCCAGCACGACGCTCTCACGGCCGCCGGATGCGATCGGATCTTCATTGATAAGGCGTCCGGGAAGATCGACCGCCGTCCCGAACTCGACAAGGCTCTGGATTACTTGCGGCCGGGGGGGACACCTTCGTCATCACCCGATTGTCCCGCGCCACACGTTCCTTGAGGCACCTGCTCGACCTGGCCGCCCTACTCCGTGAGCGCGAGGTCGACCTGCTGGCGCTCAAGCAGGGCATCGACACCTCCACGCCTTCGGGGCGCCTGCAGTTCCACATGTTCGGCGCCTTCGATGAGTTCCTGCGCGAACTCATCGTCGAAGGCACCCTCGAGGGAGGTGAAGAGCCGTGTCGGTGAATGGTGGCTCATCCTTTGCTTCGTTGTCGACAATGTCATCCGGCGTCGTGCCGGAGCGCCTCGCGCAGGGCTGTCACCGAAGGGGCGCCGCCGGTCGGGCCGGTCTCGTCGTGGTAGAGGCGGCAGGAGAGGCTGGCCGGGGTGTTCGGCGGGGCGAAGACGTCGACCCCGTTGATCAGCAGGGTTGGGGAGCCGTGCATCTCCAGCCGGGCCGCGTCCGCCTCGTTGCCGATCAGGTGGTGGGTGATCGACACGGCCGGGCGCCCGGTGAGGGCCTGGGTGAGCCGCTCGCGCAGGACAGCCTCGTTCGGGCAGTCCGGCACGGTCAGCACGGTCAGTTCCAGCACGGTCGCCTCCTGGTCCTGGGCAGCGTGTGGTGCTCACCATGGACGGTAGAGATTCCAGTGCGCTGGAAGGTCAAGCGTAAGCTGCAGGGATGCGCATCGGAGTGCTCGCCCAACGAGGCGGGGTGACCGCCAAGACCGTCCGGTTCTACGAAGAGGCCGGGCTGCTGTCCGAGCCGCCCCGCACCTCGGCCGGCTACCGCGACTACCCCGAGGGGGCCGTCGCCCGATTGGGGTTCATCCGCGACGCCCAGGCCGCAGGTCTCACCCTCGCCGAGATTCGCGGCGTCCTGGCGATCCGCGATGGCGGGCTGGTCCCCTGCCGGCATGTCACCGACCTGATCGACCAGCACTTGGCCCAGATCGAGCAGCGCCTGACCGAGCTCGCCCAAGCCCGCGACGTCCTACGGCGCCTGCAACGCCGCGCCGCCACCACCGACCCGGCGCAATGCGCGAGTGACGAGGTGTGCAGTATCCTCGCCGGCCCGGCGGCCAGCGCTTGACGTCCTCCGGCGGGCGTCAGACTGTGGGGGCGGACCACTCCACCAGCGGCGGGCGGACCGCCGCGCACAACGGGTGACCGCGCGAATCCGTCAGCCCCAGCCGGGCCACCAGCAGCCCTTCTTTACCGCGGCGTCCAGTACGGCCGCAGGGAGGCCATCGAACCACAGCTTCACCCGCCGGAACATCGCAAACACTCCGGCATCATCGACCGTGCCCCACAACAGGTACACGAACCGGCCGCCTGGCCTGCCCGGTACAAACGGGCCCGGTCATCCCGCGCACCTTCGCGCCGGCGCCGGGCTGGTCGCCCGACGGCCACCGCATCACCGCGCCGCTGACCTACTCCCGCGGCAGCGACAAGACCTGGGTCTACGGGGCGCTGCGGGTCCGCGACGGCACCGAGGTCACCTGCTGCGCCCCGGCGCGCAACAGCGACGGCTGGATCGGGCTGCTCGGGCAGGTCGCCCGCGCGAACCCGCGGGGGCAGATCCGCATCGTCACCGACAACCTGTCCAGCCACACCAGCGTCGCGGTGCGCGGATGGCTGGCCCGCCACCGGCGGATCCGGCAGGTGTTCATCCCCCGCTCCGCCTGCTGGCTGAATATGGCCGAGGGCTGGTGGCGGTTGCTGCGGCGGGCGGCGTTCGCCGGGCAGACCTTCGCCGACGCCGCCGAGATCGCCTCCGCCGTACAGACCGCCACCGCCCAGCTCAACACCCGCGCCACCCCCTGGGTCTGGGGACGACCGCCGCCACCCACCCGCACACTCCGCCGCAGGTTCGTCTACCTGCTTTGAGGAACGCAGCACTACACGCAGCTCCGCCTGGTCCGCCCCCTGGCCGAAGACCTCCGGCGCCCCTGGGAAAGGCCCCTGACGCCGGATCGGTTGGCCCCCGAAAGGGTCCGGCGCAGCTATCACCGCAGCCGGCGGGCCCTGGGCACCCCGGCCGGCGCGCCGAAAGCCACCCACCCCGGCCCGGGCCGACCCAAGGGCCGCGCCTCCACCCCCGCACCTCGCCACCCAGTCGGCAAGAAACAACACAAAAAGGACGCTCCTCGGAGCGGCGGAGCCACGGAGGGTTAAAAGTCAAGCTCAAGCCAGGGGTTTCTCGGGCAAACCGTGATCGCCGAGGACGCCCCTGCTCGGGGTGGCCCAGGAGACGATCGAGACCTCGGACCTGCCCAGCGGCTGGGAGCCGTCCGCGGCATCGACACCGACGAGTTCGCCGCGTTCTGCAGACGGCAGTCGGCCAGCTACAAGACGCCGAAGTACTTCGTCGTGCTGGAGAGTCTGCCGAAGAACGCCAGCGGCAAGATCCTCAAGCGGGACCTGCGCATCGCCTTCGCCCACCTCACCGGGTAGCGGCCATGCTGTACCCGCACTGAGCCCCGAGGGTCTGGTGCGCCGGCGGGGCGCCGTGGGGATTCGGGTTTCGTCGCCGATCGTCCACAATGCTGTGGTGTTCACGGTCCTGGGCGTTCCGGCCCACCCGCTCCTCGTCCACGCGGTGGTCGTCCTGATTCCGCTGGCGGCGCTCGGCGCCGTCGCGGTCGCGATGCGGCCGGTCTGGACCCGGCCGTATGGACCGCTCGTCGCGGCGGGGGCACTGGCCGGGGCCGTGGCGGCCACGCTGGCGAAGTTCGCCGGCGACCAACTGCAGGCCGCGATCGACATCACCCCGTCGTTCGTGCCGGTGATCGAGCAGCACGCACGGTTCGGCCTGTTCGTGGTGGGGGCGTCCTGGGCGTTTGCGGTGCTCGCGATCGCCGCGGGACTGCTCGGCCGCCGCTCGCGCGGTTCGGCGCCGCGGGTCGCCGGGGCGTTGTCCGCGGCCGCAGGCCTCGTCGCGATCGCCGCCGCGGTGCTCGCCGGCCACACCGGCTCGCAGGCGGTGTGGGGCTCCGTCGCGGGTTGGCCAGCAGGCGCCGGGGGCTAGGGTCAGGCATGCTCGGCCGCGCCTGGGGGATCGGACGGTCCCTGGTCATGTACCACTCCGTGCCGGGCAGGCATCGGCGGATGGCGCGGTTCTACCGCGAGTTCCTCGGGCCCGGGGATATCGGCTTCGACATCGGCGCCCACGTGGGAAGCCGGGTGCGCGCCTGGCGGCGGCTGGGGGCGCAGGTGGTCGCGGTCGAGCCACAGCCCGATTTCGTCCGCATCCTGCGCCTGTTCTTCGGCCGTGACCGCGGCGTCACCGTCGTGCCGATAGCCGTCGGGGCCCGGGCCGGACGGGCGCGGCTGGGCATCTCCACCGCGACGCCGACGGTCTCGTCGATGGCGCCCGACTGGATCACGTCGGTGGCGGCGGACCGCAGCTTCGCCCGGGTGCGCTGGGACCGGTCGGTCGAGGTGGAGGTGGCGACCCTCGACGATCTCATTGCGGTCCACGGCGAGCCGGCCTTCTGCAAGATCGACGTCGAGGGCTTCGAGGTCGACGTGCTGGCCGGGCTCAGCCGACCCCTGCGCGCGCTGTCGTTCGAGTATCTGCCGCCGGCGCATGACGCCGCCCTCGCCGCGCTGGACCTCGTCGAACGGCTCGGCGAGCCGGCCGGCGGGTACCGCTACAACTACTCTCCGATCGAGACGATGCGGTTCGCCGGCGACCGCTGGCTCGACGCGGACGGCCTGGTGCGGCTGCTGGAGCGGTTCCGCCCGCTGGGCCGCTCCGGCGACGTCTACGCGCGCCTGGCCCGCGAGTCCTAGCAGACGTCCCACGCGGTGAGGATGTCGTCCGCGGTGAGGTGGACGGAGCGGTTGCGCAGCGCGATCCCCTCCGCCACCCGGGTGATCCCGAGATCGCCCACCGCCTCCTTCCCGGCGCCGATGATCTTCGGCGCGGTACCGACGATGACGCGGTCGACCAACCCGTCCGCCAGCAGTGACGTGATCACTCTGGCGCCGCCCTCGACCAGGAGGCTCCGCACCCCGCGCTCGCGCAACGCCCGCAGCCCGGCCACGAGGTCCACACCACCCGGCCCGGCCGGCAGCACCACGATTCCCGCGCCGGCGTCCCGCACTCGCTTCCGATCGCCTTCGGTGGACCGGTCCGTGGTGAGCAGCACGGTCACCGGGTCTCCGTCGAGCAGCAGGGCGTTCGACGGGGTCCGCAGGGTGGAGTCGAGGACGACCCGTAGCGGCGACACGCCGGGGACGAGACGGACGGTCAGCCGCGGGTCGTCGTGCAGCACCGTTCCCACGCCGACCATCACCGCGTCGCAGGCCGCCCGCAGCGCGTGCGAGACGGCGCGCTCCTCCTCACCACTGATCCATTGCGAGTCGCCGCCCGCGGTCGCGATCCGCCCGTCGAGGGTCTGGGCGTACTTCAGGACGACATAGGGACGATCCGCCGGTGGGTCGACCTCGCCGAGCAGGTGGACGGCGTCCGGTGGCGACGAGGGCGCCGGTTCCAGCTCCTCCCCGGACGGCCGGAGGTGGCCGAGCCGCCGCTCCTTGGTGTGCAGGTAGCCGACGTTGCGGCTGTGCGCCGCCGTCCGCAGCGGCTCCATCCCCTCGACCGGGATCCCCGCCTCGCGCAGGCCGCGCGCCTTGTCCGGATTGTTGCTCAGCAGCCGCACCGGGCCGATGCCCAGCGCGTGCAGCACCGCGGCGGCGTCGTCGTAGCGGCGACCGTCGACCGGGAGCCCGAGCCGCAGGTTGGCCTCGACGGTATCGGCGCCGCCGTCCTGTTCGACGTACGCGCGCAGCTTGTCGACCAGCCCCACGCCGCGCCCCTCGTGTCCGGTGGCGTAGAGCAGCAGGCCGCGCCCCTCGACGGCGATCCGGCGCAGCGCGAGACGGAGCTGGACGCCGCATTCGCAGCGCACCGAACCGAGGGCATCACCGGTCAGGCATTCCGAATGCAACCGGACGAGCGGCGCGTTCCCGCCCACCAGCTCGCCCTTGGCCAGCGCGAGATACACCAGCCCGGTGGGCACCTCGAACGCCGTCACCTGAAACTCGCCGAACTGCGTCGGTAGCCCCACACGGACCAGCTCGCGCACGCCGTTCACCCAGGCCCCCCTTCCGAGCCTCAGGTGGACTCGCTGCCGAGTAAACCCAGGCCCTGCGACCGTGGGCAAGCATCATTGAACGCGAGCAGGCGCGGCACCGGGCCACCGGTGTCGATCCGGCAGACCGCGGCGTCACCAAGGAACATCCGCCAGCCCACCTCGTCGCCGACCCCCAACGCCCAGGTGACCGCGGCCTTGATCGGGGAAACGTGGCTGACCACCACCACGTCGCCACGCGCGGCGTCGTCGACCAGCTCGACGCAGGCCTCGTGCACCCGGACACAGACCGCCGCGAGCGACTCGCCGCCCGCGGGCACGTACTCCGGGTCCTGCCGCCACCTCCGCCACGACCGCTCGTCCAGCGCCGCCGCAGGCCTGCCGTCCAGCTCGCCGTAGTCCATCTCGATCCACCGCGCGTCCACCTCCACGTTCCCGGCGGCACCGGCGAGCACGGCGGCGGTGTGCCGAGCGCGTGTCAGCGGGCTGGACACGATGCGAGCCGCCCGCGGGAGTGCCGCGGCCAGTGCGCGCGCCTGACGGAGACCGGTCTCGTTCAGCGGCGGGTCGGCTCGGCCCAGCAGCAAACCATGCGCGTTGGCATCGGTCTGCCCATGCCGGACGAGGATCAGCACGCCACCACGCTAGTCGCCGGCGGCCGGCGGCCGGGCCACCGCCACAGCAGCACCCCGACGCCGGGAAGGCAGGCGATCAGGCTGAGCACCCCGTACACCACGGCGGCGGTGAGCCCCTGCGTCGCGCCGAACCCCACCGTCCCGAACGCGACCGTGGCGACGGCCTCCCGGGGCCCCCAGCCGCCGATGTTGACCGGCAGTCCCATCGCGAGCAGGGCCAACACCAGCAGCGGGAGCAGCTCGCCGAGGGTGGCCTCGGATCCCGCGGCCCGCGCGGCGACGACGAACAGTGCCAGGTACCCGGCCAGCGTGGCCACCGACAGCAGGACCACCCCCGGCCAGACACCGCGGGAGAGGACCGTGCGGGCGTCCGCGAGACCCGTCCGCAGGGCCGTGCGGATTCTCGAGGGGAGCGATCCGGGCATCGTTGCGACCCCGAGCGCGACCACGGCGAGGACGGCGAGGGTCCCGAGGACGACCCCGCGGCCTGGGATCAGATCGCCGGCCGCGGCGGCGAGCAGGGTCGGCTGGGCGAGCAGCACAACCACCCCGACGACGATCAGAACCACGTTGCCGGCGACCCGTTCGAGAACCACCGCGCGGACGCCCCGTCCGACGTCGCCGACCTGTTGGCCGTGGCTCACCGCACGATGTACGTCGCCGAGCACCCCCGCGGGCAGCACCGAGTTGAGCAGCAGCGCCCGGTAGCAGTCCGCGACCGCCGCCCCCAACGGCAACCGCAGGCCGAGACCGCGCGCCACGAGGCACCAGCGCCACGCGCTGAACACCGTGGTCAGCAGGCCGATGCCGAGCGCGGCGAGCACCGACCCGGTCTCGATCGCCCGCAAACCGTCGACGACGGCGTCGGTGCCGAGACGCACCCCGAGCGCAACCAGGATGCCGCCGCCGACCAGCACCCGGAGATAGGGCCAGAACCGCTGCATCACGGGGCACCGCTCGGGAGCGCGAGCACGTCGACGTGGCCGACCACGGCCCTCAGCTCGCCTGCGGTGCAGGCGTCGATCCTGCGACGCAGGTAGGCGCCCACATGCCGCTGCAGGTCCGGCTGCTGCGCACACGCGGCGTCGATCCAGCCCCGCAGCCATTCCTCCGCCAGCTCGTCCTGATCCACTCCGAGCCGCCACGGGCTGGGCCGGGTCGTCACCGCCGCGCCCCGCCCGGCGAACGCGTCGGCGGCCGCGGCGCCCGCATCCGGCCCGAGCAGCCGCCTGCCGCCGGTGCACCGCCGCTGATGGGCGTCGAAGGCGGTCGCGAACGCGGCATCCAGCGGATCGGGCGGGGCGATCTCGACGCGTCCGACGACCGTCAGGGTCAGCAGCGCCGCGCAGCCGGCCTCGGCGCAGGCGGCGGCGAGCCCGTCCACCTCCTCGGCGGTGAGCAGGTCCAGCAGGGCGGACGCGGTCACCAGCGACGTCCCGTCGAGATCCGCGGCGCGCAGCTCGCAGACGTCCCCCTCCCGGGTCCGCGCGATGACCGGGGCGCCGTCGGCGGCCACGCCCGGCAGGCCCGCGCTCGCGCGGGCGAGCAGCCCGGGGTCGCGGTCGTGCAGGATCCAGTGCTGTGGGCCGGGCAGCCGGGGCGCGAGCCAGCGTCCCATCGAGCCGGTGCCGCAGCCGAGGTCCCTGATCACGACCGGAGCACCCGTACCCAGATGGCCGCGGACGAGCTCGACCAGCTCGGATGCCCTGGCCGCGGCGTCGGCAGGTTCCCGCAGCGCCAGCCAGTCCGGCGCGCACACGGGCGACCCGGGCACGCTCAGCCGGGCAGCCGTGCCAGCACCCCGGCCAGACACCGTGACGTCATCTCCCACCCGTCCAGCGTGCCGCGCCGCGCCCGGGCGGTGTGACGCAGCCCCTCCCGCAGCGCCGGCTCACCCAACCAACGGCGCAGCGCCGCGGCGAGCGCGACGACGTCGGCCGGGGGCACCACGATCCCCGGTACCCGGCCGTGCAGGTCGCGGCCCAGCGTTTCGAGCACCCCGCCGACCCCCGCCGCGAGCACCGGGATCCCGCGGGCCAGCGCCTCGGTCACCACCATCCCGTAGGCCTCGACGCGCGACGGCAGTACGAGGAGATCGGCCGCGGCGTAGACCGCCTCGAGCCGCGCGGTCGTGAACGGGCCGGTGATCCGGACCCGCCCGCCGAGCCCGTGACGTTCGATCGCACGCCGGACCGCGGCCGCGTACGCGGGATCGCGGTGCAGCGGGCCCACCAGGTCACAGCGCAGGCGCGGGCCGGCCGTGTCACCCACGGCGGCGAGGGCCTCGACGAGCAGATCCTGCCCCTTCGTCGGGGTGACCGATCCGACGCACAGCAGGCGGGTTGCTCCGTCGGTGCCGGCGGCGAGCGGCGCGGGATCGACGCCCGGCATGACGATATGCACCCGGTCGGCGGGGACCCCGTGCCGCGCGACGAGCCGGCGCGCCACCCACGGGCTGGTGGCCACGACCGCCCGCGCGCCGTGCAGGGTCTCCCGCTCAAGGGCGGCCAGCTCCGCCGCGGCCGCGGGCGCCGGCCCCGCCTCGTCGCCGAGCGGCAGGTGCACCAGGACCACGAGCGTCAGTCTGCGCGCCGCCGGGACGAGGACGTCCGGGACACCGCAGGCCACCAGCCCGTCGAGGAGCACGACGGCGCCGTCGGGCACGGCGGCCAGCGCACGGGCCAGGCACCCGCGGGCGGCGGCGTCGGGCCGGGGCCACGCCCCGACGACCGCGAGCTCGTGCACCGCCCAGCCGATGGCCGCCAGGCCGTCACAGATGCGGCGGTCGTAGGCGTTGCCGCCGCTCGGCACGGCGGCGTCGTCGATATCGGCCGGCACGACGACGTGCACCTCGCTCACAGGGCGCGTTCGTAGCTGGCCCAGGCGACGTGCGACTCGTGCAGCGTGACGGCGATCCCGGCCAGACCGCGGGCCCCCTCACCCAGCGCGCCGGCCTGTACCTTCTCGGCGAGCCGGTCGGCGATGACCTTGGCGAGGAACTCCGTGGACGTGTTGACGCCGGCGAAGGCGGGTTCGTCGTCGAGGTTGCGGTAGTTGAGGTCGGCCAGCGCGGCACCGAGCCCGCTCGTGGCCAGCCCGATGTCGACGACGATGCCGTCGGCGTCGAGATCCGCGCGGCGGAACGTCGCGTCCACGATGTACGTTGCGCCGTGCAGCCGCTGCGCCGGGCCGAAGACCTCGCCCCGGAAACTGTGCGCGATCATGACGTGGTCGCGGACCGTGATGCTGAACAAACCGACCTCCCGGGTTCCTACCCCTGCTCATAGCGGACGCGGACGCACAGCGCCGGAAATCCACCGCCGGCGAGACGGGACATGAGCCGAGGCAGTTCCTCGAAGCGGCACTCGTCGGTGATCAGCGCGTCGAACACCGGGTCGGTGAGCAGGCGCAGGGCCAGCGCACGCCGGTCGGCGAAGCTGCGCCGCGCCCGGGCGACCGCGCCCACCTGGCTGCTGCGCACCGCCAGCCTGCGGGAATGGAAGTGCTCGCCGAACGGCACGCTGACCCTCCGGTCCCCATACCAGCTCAGCTCGATGACCTCGCCCTCGTCGGCGAGCAGTTCGAGGGAACGCGCGAGCCCGGCGGCCGTGGCGCTGGCGTGCACGACCAGATCGCACTCCCCCGCCGCGTGCTCGGGGGTGGCGAACCCGACGCCGAGCGCCTCGGCCACGGCGGCGCGCGCGGGGTCGATGTCGACGAGCTCGACCCTGACCCCGGGGAAGCGGGAGAGCAGGGCGGCGACGCTGCAGCCGACCATCCCGGCGCCGACGACGGCGATCCGGTCGCCGACCAGCGGGGCCGCATCCCACAGCGCGTTCACCGCGGTTTCGACGGTCCCGGCGAGCACCGCGCGCGCGGGCGGCACGTCGTCGGGGATCGGTGTCACCTCCGCGGCCGGCACCACATATCGGGTCTGGTGGGGGTAGAGGCAGAACACGGCCCGGCCCGCCAGCGCGGGCGGCCCGTGCTCGACCACCCCGACGTTGAGGTAGCCGTACTTGACCGGCCCGGGGAACTCGCCGTCCTGAAAGGGCGCCCGCATCGCCGCATACTGGCTCTGCGGCACGCCGCCGGAGAAGACGAGGGTCTCGGTGCCGCGGCTCACCCCCGAGAAGAGGGTGCGGACCTCGACGTCGTCGGGGCCGGGCCGGGGCACGGCGACCGGGCGAACCTCGCCCTCGCCCGGCGCGCGCAACCAGAAGGCGCGCGCAATATGGTCCACGTCATCCCCCGAAATTGTGGTGAACCCTCCGCCGCGTCGGACCCGTACCGAGAACGTGCATGTGGAGCCTCGATGATGACTTTAGCCCGGCGGTGGGCCGGCCGGCAGTTGGTCGCCGCGGCAGCCGTGCAGATCGTCCTGCTCGCGGCGCTGTCGGCCGGGGCCGGCCTCGGCCCGGTGGGCTGGTCGGCCGGCATCGCCTACCTGCTGGGTCTCTTGGCCCTCCTGACCGCCGCCGCGCGGCGGGCGCGGGTCGCGACGCTCGGACCGGCCGATCTGGTCACGCTGGCGAGGGCGGTGCTCGTCGGGGGCGTCACCGCGCTCGTCGCGGACGGGTTCTGGGGCGGTGACCCTCGCGTCGTGCCCCTCGTCGTCCTCGCCGCGGTGGCGTTGGTGCTCGATGCGGTCGACGGCCACGTCGCCCGGCGCAGCGGAACGGTGTCCGCGTTGGGGGCCCGCTTCGACATGGAGGTCGACGCGTTCCTCCTCCTCGTGCTGAGCGTGCACGTCGCCACGCTCGTGGGCCCGTGGGCGGCGGCCATCGGCGCCATGCGCTACGTCTTCGTCGCGGCGGGCTGGGCGGCACCGTGGATGCGCTCGGCGCTGCCGACGAGGTACTCCGCCAAGACCGTGGCCGCGCTACAGGGGATCGTCCTCGTGGTGGCCGCCTCCGAGGTTCTGCCGCATCCGGTCGCGGTCGCGCTGGTGGCGGCGGCGCTGGCGCTGCTGATCTGGTCGTTCGGCCGCGACGTGCGGTGGCTGTGGCGCCACGCCCGGAAGTCGGTCAGGGAGGGCTCATCGATCGTCAGCGCGGGTGCGGCGGACGTCCGACGGACCGCCCCCGACCGGTGATCAGCACGCGGTCGGCCAGCACCGAGCGTGCCGTCGGCCGCCGCGCCTGCGCCGGGCTGTCGTAGACCACCAGCAGCCGCGCCCCCGAGGGGTCGCCGGATTGCAGTAGCGCGATGCCCTCGGCGTGGTCCACGCCGTCGCCGTGCGGGAGGACGGTCTCGACGGTGATCTCGTCTCCACGCACCACCCGCCCGGTCCCGGGGGTCGCCGCCCCGTGCCAGCGGTGCACGCGCACCGGCCCGGACAGCGCCATCGACGGTCCGGCCAGCACCAGCAGATCATCGCCGTCCGGGCACAGATCGCGCACCCCGAGCCCGCCGAGGTCGAGGAAGTGTTTGCGGTAGCGCGCGCCGTCCTCGAACGCGCCCGGGGCGAGGCGGGCCGGGTCGGCCGGATCGGTCACGGGCCGCAGTTCGAGTACCGTGGCCCAGCCGCGCAGCACCGGCCCGCGCAGCCCGACGTACAGGCTCTCGCCGTGCACGGCAAGCCCCTCGACGTCCAGTCCGTTGTCCTTGGACGGGATCTCCAGGAACGGGCCGAGGTGATCGTCGCCGCGCAGCAGGTCGGCAAGATTCTCCGATCCCCGGGCACCGATGATCGCCGAGCGCCGCCCGTCCGCGGCCATCCGCACCGGCTCGGGGCGCCCGTCCGCGCCCGCCTCGACGGCCAGCCGCGCGATGACGTACCGGTTCGCCTGGCGCTTGATCTTGGCGAGGCGTTTGATCGCCTTGTCCTCGCTGTGGTGGGCCTTGATCCGCTTGCGGGCGACGCTGTGCGAGCCGACCGCCCAGAGCCAGTCGCCGGCCCGGGCGATGCCCTCGATATCGGCCTCTTCCTCGGGTGGCCCGGGCAGCTCGACGTAGTCCGCCAGCGGGAAGCTGCGCTGCCGCCCGCCCCACGTCGGCGCGGACGGCGAGTCGAGCACCAGCCGCTCGATCGTCGCCGTCTCGTCCCCGGCCAGCCACAGGTGCTCGCCCTCGCTGCGCGCCGCCGAGAGGTTCACATGGTTGCCGGTGCGCACCGCTTCCCCGCTGAAGACCAACTCGACCCGGCCCACGACGTCCACGCCTCATCTTCCCGCGGCGGGCCGGGTTCCTCACCGAGGGCTCGCCGTTCTCCCCGGCCCGTTCCGGGGGCGGGCGGTCCCCCGGCGGCGCGAGTTGCCATCATGTGCGCTTGCACACCGGCGGACCGGTGCGACCGACCGCCTGCTCGGCACGCACCGCGTGCACAGCACTGGCCAGCCACCGGTTTCGCACAGAGGGATTTCCGGATTGTCGCTCTTCACGCGCTTACATCGTCCGCCGGCTCCGCAACCGGCGACGGTCGAGAACGATCCGGCGGCGGACGGCCGCCCGCGCCGGATCGCGGCCGGGGTGGCCACCGCACTGGCCGGGCTGCTGGTGTTCCTCGCCCTCGTCGTCCCGAACGAGCTCGGTGGTCTCACCCCGGGTGCCTTCGTGCGCATCCCGGTGGAGGGACTCCTCGGCGCCGCTCTGCTTCTCGTCCTACCGGGGAGGGCGCGGCGGGTGGTGGCGGTGCTCGCCGGGGTCCTCCTCGGCCTGCTGACCATCCTGAAGATCGTTGACGTCGGCTTCTTCGCGGTGCTCGGCCGGCCGTTCGACCTGCTGTTCGACTGGTCCCTGTTGCGCGCCGCGATGGACTTCCTCACGGGCTCGATCGGCCGGGTCGGCGCGATCGGCGCCGCGGTCGCCGCCGCGGTTCTCGCCGCCGCCGTGCTCATCCTCCTGACGCTGGCGGTGCGGCGCCTGACCCGCCTCGTGGTCCGGCGCAGGACCGCCACGATCCGCGCCGTCGCGATGCTCACCGCCGTCTGGGTCGTCTGCGCGGTGCTCGGCGCGCAGATCGTCCCGAACGTGCCGGTCGCCGCGCACAGCGCGGCGGCCCTCGTCGCGGGCCGGGTGGGCCAGGTGCGGGCGAGCCTGCAGGACCAGCGGACGTTCGCCGCGGAGCTCGCCACCGACGCCTTCCGCGACACCCCCGGCGACGAGTTGCTGACCGCGCTGCGCGGCAAGGACGTCGCCCTCGCCTTCGTCGAAACCTATGGGCGCGACGCGATCGAGGATCCGGAGTTCGCGTCGCAGGTCGGTGCGGTACTCGAGGCCGGGGACCGTCGGCTGGGTGCGGCCGGATTCGCCTCCCGCAGCGCCTTCCTCACCTCGCCGACGACGGGTGGCGGCAGCTGGCTGGCCCATTCGACGCTGCTGTCGGGCCTGTGGATCGACAACCAGCAGCGCTACCACGACCTCGAGGCGAGCGACCGTCTGACCCTGACCCGAGCCTTCGGGCGCGCGGGCTGGCGGACGGTCGGGATCATGCCGGGCGTCACCTCGCCATGGCCGCAGGCCGCGTTCTACGGCTACGACCGGGTCTACGACTCCACGCACCTCGGATACCACGGCCCGAACTTCAGCTGGGCCACCATGCCCGACCAGTACACGCTCTCGGCCTTCGAGCGACTCGAACGGGCAAAGGCCGGCCACACCCCGGTGATGGCGGAGATCCCCCTGGTCTCCAGCCACGCGCCGTGGGCGCCGATCCCTCGGCTCATCGACTGGGCCGACGTCGGTGACGGCTCGGTGTTCGACTCCATGGCCGCGGAGGGCGCTCCCCCGGAGGCCATCCTGACGCGGGACCCGGATCGGGTACGCACCGACTACCGGCGTTCCATCGAGTACTCGCTGAACAGCCTCATCTCCTATGTCGAGACCTACGGCGACGACGATCTCGTGCTCATCTTCCTCGGCGATCACCAGCCCGCCCCGGTCGTCACCGGGGAGAACGCCAGCCGCGACGTCCCGATCACGATCGTCGCCCGCGACCCGGCCGTGCTCGACCGGATCTCCGGATGGGGCTGGCAGGAGGGCCTGAAACCCGGTCCGCAGGCCCCGGTCTGGGGGATGGACGACTTCCGCGACCGGTTCCTGACCACCTTCGGGCCGTAGTCGTTCCACCGGGCAGGTTGGTGACGCGGCCGGCGGATCGACTGCCGATCACCCGTTCGCTCCGCCGGGTGGGGGCGATGTTGCTACTGGCCGAGAGCCTTGATGTAGGCAGCCCGGCCCGCGATGGCGGCCGTGAAGCTGGCGAAGGAGAGTTCGTCGATCGGCTGGTGGACCGGGGCTGCCGGGCCGGCGGAGCTCCCGTCACCTGTTCGACTTCTTGTGTTCATGACTTGGCCGCGGTTTGGGTGGCAGAAGGACCGCTGGCTTTCTGTCCGACGATCCACCCCTGCAGTGAGGACGGATGATGGCCGACAAGGAGCGCAAGGAGACCCCGGCGGGTGGCGTCGCGCGCTTGAGCGCGACGCGCGGCGCCGAGACACGCACCAGCGGTGCGGACCAGAAGGAGGAAACCGGGTCCGGCCGCACCGCGACGCTGAACCTGCCGTTCGTCACGGCCGTGTTCCACCCACCGGACGTGCACGTGCCCACCAGGGAGGAACTCAACGACGCGGCGCGGCGGGTCGGCGGCCTGCTGCCCTCGGGCAAGTCGGCGTTGTACTACGGCGGCTTGGCCGCGACCGCGCTGGCCGGCGTCATCGAATGGCCCGTCGCGGCCGCGATCGGTGTCGGGACGGCGCTGGCCAGCCGGGGCGAGGCGCGTCCCGAGCCGCGCGAGAAGACCACCGCCTCGGATTGACTCTTCCCTCCGCTCGCACGCGGCACCGCGTCCCCGTTTGACGAGACCCTCCTGGCGGGCAGCTCACCGGCAGGCCGCTGGGAACCGCTGGGAGATGATCGTGCTGGGAGGAATGGTCCGGCTGGCCGGGCGGGTGATCGGTGCCTCCATCGGGGGCGCGGCCGCGCTGGTCTCGGCCTCGATGACCCAGACCGGGCAGATCGCCGGGGCTGCCGCGACGCCGCGGGTCGCGGTCACACCCGGTCCGGGAGGGCGGGCGCATATCGCGATCCGCGGGGCACATCGGCCGGACACCCAGCCGGCCGTGCGGCGGCTGGAGCGGTTGCTCACCGACCGCGACGGGCTGCACGACGCCGTGACGAACGGGGTGCTCGGCCGCGTGCTGGTCAGCTACGACCCGGACCTGTGGGACCCCGCGTCGCTCGCTCGGTTGATCGGGGACGTCGAACACGAATGCGGGCTGGATGACGAGCCGTGGGCCCCGGGCGCGCAGACCCATCCGGCGCACCCTGGGGCGCTGCTGCGCCCGGCGCTGGGGTTCGGGCTCAACATCGCCGGAGTGGGCTACGCGACCGTTGCCCGCGCGCTGCCGATCCCGCCGCTGGGCGCGGTGCCGTCGATGCTCTCGCTGGTCGACGCGGTTCCCCGGCTGCGTGCGGCCCTCGAGGCCGGGATCGGGCGGCCGGCCGCCGACCTGCTGTTGAGCACGGCCGCCGCCGTGTCGCACACCGCGACCCGCCAGCCGCTCCCGCTCGTCGCGGACGCCTGCCAGCGCTACCTCCACTACCAGGAGGCCACCGCGCGCCGACGGGCGTGGCACGAGTGGGACCTGGCGCTGGCCGACCGCGACGGCGCGCACCGGTCCGAGCCGGTCACCGTGCCACCGCGCCCGGCACCGCTGCCGGACGGCCCGCTGGAGCGGGTGGCCCACGGCTCGGCCGTGGGCGCACTGGCCGCGGCCGGTGCGACGCTGCTCACCACGGTCCGGCCGCGCGCCGGTGCCCTGCTCGCCGCGGGCGTGCCCAAGGCCACCCGCAGCACCCGGGAGGGGTTCGCCGCCCAGCTCGACCGAGACCTCTCGGCGGCGGGCTGGCTCACGCTCGATCCCGGCGTGTTGCGCAGGCTGGACCGGGTGGACACCGTGCTGATCGACGCCGAGGTGCTGTTCACCGGCCGGCAGGTGATCGACGAGGTGCTGCCCATCGAATCCGATGTGGACGATGGCGAGGCCTTCGGCCGGGCACACGACCTGGTCGATCCTCGACGGCCCCGGCGCCGCTGGCAGAGCGACGGGTGGTCGGTAGCGCCGCCGCGCGGGGACGAGCTGCCCGCGCACGCCAGTCGACTGGCGCACGAGCACGGTCAGCGGGGCGAGACGGTTCTGGTGCTGCACAACAGATCCCGACCGGTGGCGCTGGTCACCCTGACCGCGGAGCTGGACCCGCTGGCCGAGGCGGTGGTCGCCGCGGCGGCCAAGGCAGGCACGGTGCTGGTCTTCGACCCGCGCGGCGCGGTCGGCCGGCGGCTGCCGATCGACGGCGTGATCGGCGGCCGAGCCGAGGGCGACGACGGCAACGTGGGGCGACGAGGGGGCGGAGCTGCTCGGGGCGGTGCGGCGGCTGCATCGGGACGGCCGGGTGGTCGCGCTGGTGGCCCGGACCGACGACACCGCGCTCGCCGCCGCCGACGTGGGGATCGGGCTGGCCGGAGACCAGGGCGCCCCACCGTGGGGCGCACATCTGCTGTGCCGAGGTGCGGCGCAGGCCTGCCGGCTGCTCGAGGCGGTTCCGCCGGCCCGGCAGGCCAGCCGGCACGGCGCTCGGCTGTCGGTGGCCGGCTCGGCGCTCGGCGCGCTGCTGGGTCTGGCCGGCCCGGCGCGCGGAGCGGCCCGCCGTACCGGGATCCCGGTACAGACCGCCGCGCTGCTCGGGCTCGGCGCGGGAGTCTGGACCGCGATGACCGTGGCCCACCGTCCCGAGCCGGTGCCCGCCCAGCACACGCCGTGGCACGCCATGTCGCCCCAGGCCGTGCTCGCCGCGCTGGGCAGCTCCGCCGAGGGCTTGTCCGAGCCCGATTCCACCCGTCGCCGCAGCCAGCAGCCCGCGGAGCCGGCGGAGGCGCCGGTCGGGCTCGGTCGCGCCACCCTGGAGGAGCTGGCCACCCCGCTGACCCCGGTGCTGACCGCGGGCGCGGGGATCTCGGCCGGCGCGGGCTCGATCCTCGACCCGTTGGTGATCACCGGCGTGCTGGTGCTGAACGCACTGATCGGCGGCGTACAACGGATCGGGGCGCAGCGGGAACTGCGCAGGCTGACCGCCCGCAGCGCACCCCCGGTACGGATCCGGCGCGGCGGCGAGCACTCCACCGTGCGAGCGGACCAGCTGGCCGTCGGCGACGTCGTCGAACTGCAGGCGGGTGACGCGGTGCCGGCCGACTGCCGGCTGATCGCCGCGCACGGTCTGGAGATGGACGAGTCGTCGCTGACCGGTGAGTCCGTCGCGGTGGCCAAGTCGACGGGTGCGACCAGCGCGCCCGCCGTGGCCGACCGGACCTCGATGATCTTCGAGGGAGCTGTTGTCGCCACCGGCAGGGCGGTCGGCGTGGTAGTGGCGACCGGGGCGCGCACCGAGGTCGGCCGGACACAGCGGATCGCCGGCGGGCCGGCGCCGGTGAGCGGTGTCGAGGCCAGGCTGCGCTCGCTCACCGCGCGGGTGCTGCCGCTCTCGGTGGTCGCCGGTGTATTGCTGGCGGGTGTCGACCTGCTGCGCGGCCGGGGCCTTGGCCAGACGTTGAGCCGCTCGGTCGGGCTCGCGGTGGCCGCGGTCCCGGAGGGCCTGCCGTTCGTGGCCACGGTCGCCGAACTGGCCGCCGCGCGACGGCTCTCCGCCCGGGGCACCCTGGTGCGCAACTCGGCCACGATCGAGGCGCTGGGCCGAGTGAACGTGCTCTGCTTCGACAAGACCGGGACGCTCACCGAGGGGCGGCTGGGCCTGCGGCAGGTGTCGGACGGAACGCGCGCCGCGCCCCTCGATGAGCTCACCTCATCGCTGCGCGACGTGCTGGCCGTCGCGGTACGGGCCAGGCCGTTCACCGAGAGTCGCCGGCACATACCGCACCAGACCGACCGCGCGGTGCTGCGCGATGCCGCTCGCCTCGGTATCACCGCGGATCACGATCACGACCGGGTGGAGCGCCTGCACGAGCTGGCCTTCGAGTCCGGCCGCGGCTACCACGCCACGCTCTGGTGCGGCGGCGCCGGTGCGTATCTCAGCGTGAAGGGCGCCTCCGAGGTGGTGCTACCGCTGGCCGACCGGTGGCGGCCCGACGAGCAGCCCGGGCCGCTCGACGCCGAGGCGCGCGACCGGATCGCCGCGGAGGTGGACCGGCTGGCTCGGCAGGGTTTCCGGGTGCTCGCGGTCGCCGAACGGGCCTGCTCGGCTCGGACCGAGCTTGCCGAGTCGGATGTGACCGGGCTGGAGTTTCGGGGGCTGCTGGCGCTGGCCGATCCGGTCCGGCCGACCGCCGCGCGCGCGGTGGCGACCCTGCGGGCAGCCGGGGTCGAGGTCATGATGATCACCGGCGACCACCCCAGCACCGCCGAGTCGATCGCCGCCGAGCTGGATGCGCTGAACGGGCGCCGGGTGCTCACCGGGGCCGAGCTGGACGCACTCGACGACGAGCGGCTGACGTCGGTGCTGCCCGACGTCGCCGTCTTCGCCCGGGTCAGCCCGGAACAGAAGGCGCGCATCGTGAGCCGGCTGCGGGCCGCCGGGCGCGCCGTCGCGGTCACCGGTGACGGCGCCAACGACGCTCCGGCCATCCGGCTCGCGGACGTGGGCCTCGCGCTCGGTGAGCGGGCGACGCCGGCCGCACGGGAGGCTGCCGATGTCGTGATCACCGACGACCGCATCGAAACGATCACCGACGCCATCATGGAGGGCCGCGCGATGTGGTCCTCGGTGCGCGACGCGCTGTCCATCCTGCTCGGCGGCAACCTCGGCGAGATCGCCTACACCGTGGGCACCGGGCTGCTCAACGGCGCCGCGGCGCTCAGCGCCCGGCAGCTGCTGCTGGTCAACATGCTCACCGACGTGCTGCCCGCGATGGCCGTCGCGGTCCGGCCGCCACCCGACGTCACACCGGAGGAGCTGCTCGCCGAGGGCCCGGAGGCCTCCCTGGGCGCCGCGCTGACCCGCGACATCCTCGGGCGTGCGGCGATCACCGCGACGTCGGCCGCGATCGTCTGGATGCTCGCCCGCCCGGTCGGCAGCCTGGCTCAGGCGAGCACCACGGGCCTGGTTACGCTGGTCGGGGCGCAGCTCGGGCAGACCGTCGCGGTGCGCGGCCGGACACCGCTGGTGGTCGCGGCCGCGGCCGGATCGCTGGTGTTGCTCGCGGTGATCGTGCAGACCCCGGGCGTCAGTCAGGTCGCCGGATGCCGCCCGCTGCTGCCGCACCAATGGGCCATCGCGCTCACCGCGGCCGGTGCGGCCGCCGTCGCCCAGCTCCTCGCACCGCAGGTGACCCGATTCGTCATCTCCCGGTTGTCCTCCATCAGGATGCTGCTCACCCGCCGCTCAACCGCACCGGCCTAGGCCGTCGCGTCCGATGCCGAGAGGAGCAGCGATGCCCGAGTTTCCGCCAGCAGGTCACCTCGGCTGATCCCGCGGTAGTCGCCGAACCGCGCGAGGAGATCGTCCATCGAGTCCTCGCGAAGCGCGCGCCCGGTGTGCCCGCGGACGCGGAACCGGCGCAGCGGTGCTGCGCTCCCGGTAGCGCTGGCCGACGCCGAGCTGCTCGATCACCGGGTCGACCATCGGCATCAGCGCGAGCATGTAGCCGGGGTCGGTACCCGGCGCGGCGTGCTCGACCAGCACGGGATGCAGGCCATGGCGACGCAACAGCTGGCACAACATGATGCCGGCGACGCCTGCGCCGACGACGAGCACCCGCAGCCGGTCGCCGGCCGCCTCGGCGATCTGCTCCTCGAGCGGGGTGGAAACAATCATCTCCCCCCCTTGTGAACCATTCGGTCCACTCACGCGATAGCATTTGTGGACTGACTGGTACATAGATGCTACCGTGGCTGATATGGTAGACGGTGAGACCGGAGTGATGGCCCCCGAACGGTGGCGGGAGCTGCTGGAGGCGGCGGCCGCGGAGTTCGCGGCGCACGGCTACGAGCAGGCTTCACTCAATCGGATAATCCGGGCTTGCCGGATGAGTAAGAGCTCGTTCTACTACTACGTGGAATCCAAGGAGAAGTTGTTCGACATCGTCGTCGACGAGATCGCCGGTGCGCTGGCCCGCGCCCTCGACGTCCCGAGCCCGGAGGAGTTCGCCGCCGGCGATTTCTGGGATCACGTCGAACAGCTACTGGACCGGCTGGTCACGCTGTCCGAACGCGAGCCTGCGTTCACCGACGTCGGGCGGATGTTCCACCTACCGGGCGCGCCTGTCGGAAAGGACAGCGCGCTGACCCGCTCGGTCGCCGCGGCCCAGGACTGGCTGGAGCGAACGCTGGCCGCGGCGCGCAGCGCGGGCGCGGTCCGCGCGGACCTGCCACTCAGCCTGCAGCTCCAGGTCGCCGCCGCGATCATACGCGCCTTCGACGAGTGGACCCTGCGGAATCGCGACCAGCTGAGCCCGGACGAGCTCGGGCAGCTGGTGCACGCCCAGCTCGACGCACTGAAGCGGCTACTGGCGACGGCCGAATGAACCTCCGCGAAGCCACCGGCCGGCTCGCGGTTACGCGACGCCCGCAGCCGACTGCTGGACAGCCTGAACGCCCGGAACGGACAGAGCCAGGACCGGAGCCGGCCCGATGCATGATCATCGTTTCGGGGATATGAGCGCCGCCGGTGGCGCTCATGTCCCGCAAACGGCGGTCTCCCTGCACGCGCGGCTCAGTCCACCAGCAGCTCGGGCCCGGTGGCACCCCGCACCTCGTCCACCGTGACGCCGGGGGCGCACTCGACCAGGGTCAGGCCGTGCGGGGTCACGTCCAACACGGCGAGATCGGTGACGATCCGGTCCACCACACGACGGCCGGTGAGCGGCAGCGAGCACTCGTCGACGATCTTGTGGCTGCCGTCGCGGGCCACGTGCTCCATCAGCACGACGACCCGGCGCGCACCGTGCACCAGGTCCATCGCCCCGCCCATCCCCTTGACCATCTTGCCGGGGATCACCCAGTTCGCGAGGTCACCCACCGCCGAGACCTGCATGGCGCCGAGCACCGCGACGTCGATCCGGCCGGAGCGGATCATGCCGAAGCTCAAGGCCGAGTCGAAGAACGCCGCGCCCGGCCGGACGGTCACCGTCTCCTTCCCGGCGTTGATCAGGTCCGGGTCCTCGGCCCCGGGCAGCGGGTACGACCCGGTGCCGAGGATGCCGTTCTCCGACTGCAGCACCGGCGTCACCCCGGCGGGGACGTGGTTGGGCACCAGCGTGGGCAGCCCGATCCCCAGGTTGACGTAGTCGCCGTCGCGCAGCTCGCGGGCGGCCCGCGCGGCCAGCTGTTCCCTGCTCAGCGCCATGATCATCGTTCCTCGTCGCGGACGGTGAGCCGCTCGATCGCCTTGTCGGCCGCCTGGGCCGCGGTGAGCGCGACCACGCGGTCGACGTACACCCCGGGCAGATGGACCTCGTCCGGGTCGATCTCGCCGGGCTCCACCAGATGCTCCACCTCGGCGATCACCACCCGGCCCGCCATCGCGCACACCGGGTTGAAGTTGCGCGCGGCCATCCGGAAGGTGAGGTTGCCGTGCCGGTCGCCCTTCCAGGCCCGCACGAGCGCGAAATCGGCGGGCAGGGCGCGTTCGAGCACATGCTCCACGCCGTCGAAGATCGCCACCGGCTTCGGCGGCGAGGCCATGGCGACCCCGCCGTCCGGGCCGTATCGCCAGGGCAGCCCGCCCTCGGCGACCAGGGTCCCGGTCCCGGTGCGGGTGTAGAAGGCGGCGACGCCGACCCCGGCGGCCCGCAGCCGCTCGGCCAGCGTGCCCTGCGGGGTGAGCTCGACCTCCAGCTCGCCGGCGAGGTACTGGCTCGCGAAGGTCTTGTTCTCCCCGACGTAGGACGCCACCACCCGGCGGACCTGCCGGTTCTCCAGCAACCGCCCGAGACCCCGGCCGTCCGCGCCGCAGTTGTTGGAGATCAGCTCCAGATCACGGGCCTCGCCGTCGGCGATGGCGTCGATGAGCACCGCCGGAATACCGCAGACGCCGAACCCGCCCGCGGCAATGGACGCGCCCGAGCCGATGTCTGCCACCGCCTCGCGGGCGCTCGGATACACCTTGTCCATCGCGTCCCCTAGCCCAGTTCGGCGAGCTTCTTCAGCACCGTCTCCGGCTCCGCCGCGGCGGGGATCTCCGCGACGAGAAAGTCGCCTGCCGGCACCTCGACGCCGTCGGCCAGCCAGAACTCCGCGGGCACCGCCACGCCGGTGACGCCGCCCGCCACCTCGATGCCGCCGTCGCGGCGGCACCCGAGCGTCCAGCGGTAGTGCTCGGCGGCGTTGCCGATCGGGCTGTAGCGACCCAGATCCTCGGCGGGCAGGCCGGGCAGATCGGCCCGCCGCCCGTCGAGCAGCAGCAGCGAGACCGGCAGCGTCGCGAACCGGCGCAGCCAGTCGGCCACATAGACCGCCATGTTCTCGCCGTGGTCGGCGGTGATGTCGCCGATATCGCCCGCCCCGGCGAGCCGGTGGGTGGTGGCGAGCCAGCGCAGCGGCGAGGGCACCTGCGCCACCAGCGGCTGACGCGCCGACTGCGCGACGACCGACGCGAACTCCAGCGCCGCGGCCTGCGTCGCCTCGTGCGCGAGCAGCGTCTTGAGCGCATAGCCGGTCCGCGACCGCGCCGACATCGCGGCCACCAGCGCCGGGTCGGCGCCGATCGCGTGGGCGTAGAAGGCCCCGAGGTCGAGCAGCGTGGTGTCGGGGCGCAGCAGGCCTTGGGCCTGGCCGAGGAAGCGCGTGTAGCGCGTCACGTCGTCCCAGGGCACGAGCTTGCCCTGGAGGATGACGGCCTGCGCGTAGTCGTGATGGTCGAGGATCAGTCCCCGGCCGCGCCCCGAGGGCGGGGCCGAGACCACGGAGTGGAAGGCAACGGACATGCGAGAGGCTCCTGGGCGGCGGGGTGGCGTCACCCCGGACCGGGGTGACGCCACCGGTGGGACGGGTCAGGACTTGCGGTGCACGACCTCGCCGTGCTTGTCCTCCAGCTCCCGGATCCGCGCCTCCAGCGCGGCGACCTTGAGGTCCCGCCGGTCGGGGATCATGACGATCGGCAGCTGGTCGAGCGGGGCGGTCACCCGCTTCGGCCCGTCGATGTCGAAGACGGTCGCGGTGAGCTCATCGGTGTCGTCCCCCCAGGACCCGTAGTAGAGCAGGTCCTTCGGCGGCTCCGGGGTGGCGAACTCCTCGACGAACTGCGCGTAGGGCTTGCCGCGCCGCAGCCGCTCCTGCCGGGCCTTCGCCCGCAGCGCCTCGGTGCCCTCGACGTCGAGCACGAACGTCTGCGGATCGTAGGCCACAGCGAAGATCTCCCGCGCCACCTTGGGGCTGATCCGGTCCAGCTCGATGTCGCGCACGACCGCCTGCGGATCGCGCTGCAGCGGGTCGCCGTAGCCACCACCCGCGCCCTGGGCGATCATGTACAGCTCACCGTCCTTGGCGACGTCGAACTGCAGGCCCATGTGGTCGGTCAGGTACGTCCCGCCCTCGAAGGGCCGGTCGTTCATGACCTTCTCGATCGACAGGTCGAACCGGCTCGGGTCCTTGCGGACGATGTCGAAGACGTTGACGCCCTTGACCCGCGCCAGCGGGTAGGTGCCGCAACCGTAGCCGCCGAACATGCCGTAGATCGAGGAGAACTTCGCGCCCGAGGTGACGGTCATGAAGCCCCACAGCGGGGTGCCCTCGCTGGCCACGATCATCTCGTAGCCCATGCCGCCGGTGTGCTTGCCGAAGCCCATGTTGTCGCGCACCAGCCGCTTGGACACGAGCTGCATGAAGGGGACCTCCTCCTCCATGACCTCCTGCTCGGCGGTGTCGGCCATCGCGCAGAACAGCGGGGAGACCGCGTCCTCGCCGTCGAGGAAGGGCTTGGCGCCGCCGGGCATGCCGTTGAGGTCGGCGCAGAGGTTGCCGACCTGGTCGCCGTGCTGGGTGACCCCGCCCCACAGGAACGTGTTGATCTGGTTGAACCAGGGCGCGATGACGTTGGAGAACTTCTCCGGGTTGGCGAACTGCAGCTTCGCCCAGGACGACTGCAGGGCGGAGAAGCCGCGGAACGAGGCCTGCAGCGACTGGCCCATCGGGGCATCGTAGCCCGCGTCGGCCCAGGTGTGTTCGTCGGAGATGATCTCGATCGGGCTCATCGCCGAGGTGCACCGCGGCAGGTCCGGCCACCAGAACGCCAGGATCGCCTGCATCATCATCGACTTCACCGAGCACAGCGGCGAGTTGATGGCGCGGTTGAGGATCTCCGGGCCCGTGCCGCGCAGGTCGATCGTCATCTTCTCGCCCTCGACCGTGATCGAGCAGGCGAGCTTGATGAGGATGTTCTCCTTGAGCGTGGAGTCCATGAACTGGTTGAACCGCACGGTGCCGTCGGGCAGCTCGCGGATCCGCCGCCGGACCTCCGCCTCGACGTCCTCGACGGTGATGCGCAGCGCCGCGACGAAGGTCTCGACGCCGACCTCGTCGACGATCTTGTCGATCCGCTGCATGATGCGCTGGACCGCGCCGATCTTCACCTTCAGGTCGGCCAGCTGCAGCTTGGGGTCACGCACCGAGTGCTGCAGGAACGTCAGCAGGTCCCGGCGCAGCCGACCGCGCTCCACGATCTTGAACGGGCTCATCCGCAGCCCGTCGTCGAACGGCGTCTCGGAGCCGGACGGCATGCCGCCGGGCTCGCAGGCGCCGTTCTCGCCCTCGTGGATGGTGGCGGCAACCCAGGCGATGATCTTGTCGTCGCGGATCACCGGCATGATCATCGACTGGTCGGTGTTGTGCACGTTGCCGAAGCGGGCGTCGTTGTGGATGAACCCGTCACCGGCGTGGATGCCCACCGTCGGCTCGTCGCGCCAGTACTTCATGATGTAGCGGATCGGGTGGTGCAGGATCGCCGAGAACGCGATCACCCCGTGGCAGGACAGATAGGTCACGTCGCCCGAGGCGGTGTAGATCGCGGTGGTGAGGTCGCCCCATTTCGCGCCCGGTGCGGCGCCCATCGCCTCGCACATCTCGTAGCCCTCGTCGAGGGCGCCGGCGAGGCGCTTGCGGATCCGATCGATCTCGAGCGGGTCGATGCCCTCGGCGATGCACTCCTCTTCCAGCTCCGTGCGGCTGCAGATGCTGTGGTTGCGCATGATCTCGGGATCGGGCCCGAGGAAGAGGGTCGTCTCGTCCATGAACTGGTCGACCCAGTCCTGCTCCTGCGGGTTCAGCTCCGCGGCGGCGGGCTCGTGCACTGCGGTCATCTCACTGCTCCTTCGCCGGGTCGGTGTCGTCACGCAGGAACCAGACGGCGCCCTGCGGGGTGGGTTCGAGCCGCCAGCCGGGCTCGACCAGATAGGTGGTGTTCTCGGTGGTGACGATCGCCGGGCCGGCGATGACGTACTGCTCGGACAGCGCCGAGGCGTCGTAGACCGGAGTGAGCAGCGGCGCGGCGCGGCCGATGAAATGCGCCTCCCGGGCGCTCACCGGCGCCGGCGTCGTGCGCTCGCCCACGTGGTCGAGCGACTCGAACTTCACCGTGTCGCCCTCGACGTAGGAGGCGACCCGGATGGTCTGCACCCGCACCCCGGCTTCCGGGGCCTCGGAACCCTTCCCGTAGCGTTCGCCGTAGATCTCGGAGAAGGTGCGGATCAGGTGCAGCACGTCGCCGACCCGATGGATCCGGTTGACGTCGAACACGACGGCCGTGGTCACCAGCTGGTTGCCGTAGCGCATGTCCATCTCGAGGCGGTGCCGCACGTCGGCCTCGTCGTAGCCCTGCCGGACGAGGTCCTCGCGGCCCTTGGCCTCCAGCCCCTCGACGATCACGTTGAACTCGTCGTAGCGGTCGTAGAGCGAGCGGTTCGTGGCGTTGTAGAGCACGACGTGCGCGCCCTGCTCGTGGATGTGCAGCGGCTGCATGTTGCCCGCGCCGCACGCCGAGAACACCGAGGCGAACGGCGGGACCAGGATCCGCCGGATGCCGGCCCGCTCGGCGATGCCGCAGGCGTGCAGCGGGCCGTTGCCGCCGTAGGCGAGCATCGTGAAGTCCTCGGGCAGGTAGCCGCGCACCCGCAGCTCCTTGCCGATCCCGATCGCCATCTGTTCGTCGACGCCACGCTTGATCTCCTTGGCGACGTCGAGCACGTCCATGTCGAGCTCGTCGCACAGCATCTCCTCGATCGCGAAGATCGAGCGCTTCGGGTTGAGCGCGATGAACCCGTTGGCGTAGTTCTCCGGGTCGAGGTAGCCGAGCAGCAGGTCGGCGTCGGTGACCGTCGGGCGAAGACCGCCGCGGTCGTAGCACGCCGGACCGGGGTCCGAGCCCGCCGACTCCGGACCGATCTTGATGCCCTTATGGATCCGGTCGTAGGAGGCGATCGAACCGCCGCCCGCGCCGAGAGTCAGCAGGTGCACCATCGGCACCGAGACCAGCCAGCGGTCGATGGTGGGCTGGAAGTCGTAGTGCTTGACCCCGCCCTCGGGGACCAGTCCGATGTCGAACGACGTGCCGCCCATGTCGGTGGCGATGATGTGACCGATGCCGGTCTCGCGCGAAAGGTGTTGCGCCGCACCGACCCCGGCGATCGGGCCGGAGTGGATGGTCTGCAGCGCGTCGGTGGAGTTCATCTGGGCCATGCCGCCGGAGTTGTGGATCACGAGCATCGGCTTGTCGTAGCCGGAGTCGCGCAGGTTGTTCGCGAGCTGGCCCAGCGCGTGGAACATGATCTCGTGCAGGAACGCGTCCACGATGGTGGACGTGGCGCGCACGTACTCGCCCTTGCGTCCCGAGACCTGGTGTCCGAGCAGGACCGGGATCGCGCCCAGCTCGTGCGGCGGGTACTCGTCGAGGATGATCTCGAGGATCCGCAGCTCGTGCTCGGGGTTCTCGGTGGCGTTGGTCAGCGAGACGACGAGCGCCTCGGCGCCGTTGTCGACCAGTTCGCGCACCTGCTGGCGGACGTCCAGCTCGTCGAGCGGGACGACGATCTCGCCCGCGGAGTTGACTCGTTCGCGCACCGAGCGGATGAGGTGGCGCGGAACCAACGGCTCCGGGCGCTCGGCCGCGGGCAGGTTCTGCTGCATCGCCGGGTCGAGCCCCTCGCCGTAGCCGCGGCCGCGGGAGAGCGGGATCGTGTCCTCGAAGCCGTGGGTGACCAGCGCCGCGACCCGGGGGCCGTGGCGCTCGATGAGCGCGTTGGTGCCCAGCGTCGTGGCGTAGCGGACCGAGTCCACCTTGCTGAGCACCTCGGTGCGGTCGAGCCCCGCGCGCCGGCAGGCGATGTCGAGCGCCTCGTTGAAACCGAGGGCGAGGTTGTGGTGGGTGGTGAGCGCCTTCGCCTCGACATAGGCGTCGTCCCAGACGAAGAAGCAGTCGGTGAACGTGCCGCCGATGTCGACCGAGATTCGGTTCATGGGTGGGGTCCGTCCCTTCTCGACGGGCTAACCGTGGGTGTGGGCGGTGTGGCGCTGCACGTCCTCGCCCGGGCCGTAGGTGACGACGGTCATCGGGTCCGTGCCGCGGGCCTGCCACTGAGCGCGCAGGGCGTCGATGTCCCAGACCATGTCGACGGTCGGCGGGTGGCCCGGCGGCAGGTACTCGGTCTCGATCTGGGTCGCGCAGCCGGGGCAGTAGTACTCGAGGATCCGGCAGTAGCCCGGGTCCGGGGAGAACGTGTACTCGTAGCGCTCGGGATCGATGATCGGCTGGTGGATCTCGCGCGGGTCACGGTCGTAGACGAGCGTGGCCTCCTTGTAGTTGCCGCGGGCGTCGCCGAGGTCCTGGCTGCAGATCCGGCAGACCCAGCGCTCGGTGTCCAGATCGATGATCAGGTACTCGGTCATCGGAATGCGCATCGTTGCTCCTGTCAGGCAGGGGTGCTGGTGATATCGGTGAGCAGCAGGTCGCCGCCCGCGGTGACCTCGAACGTCCAGCCGTCCAAGACGCGCGTGGTGAAGAACGGGCCTTCGACGATCGCCGGGCCCGCGGCGATCGCGCCGGGCCGCTGCTCGGCGAGCGGGTAGACCGGGACGTCGCCGACCTGGGTGGCGCCCGAACGCACCTTCCGGTTCCCCGAGGGCACGGCGGGCGAGGCGGGCGGCTGGGCCGCGGTGGGCACCGTGCCGTGCGGGAGCTCCGCGGTCACCGCGAGGCGCAGCACCGCGTGCTCCCCGGATCCGACCGTCGGGACGTCGCCGGGCCGGTACGGCGTCTCGGCGACGACCGCGCCGTCGCCGTCCTCGGTCACCAGCGTCCACTCGGGGCGGCAGCCGACGAGCTCGTAGCCCTCCTGGAACATGTCGCGTTCGGCCCGGTCGGCCAGCGCGTCGTGGGCGTCGACCGCGGCGTCGGCACTCGGCGTGGTCAGCGTGACCTCGTAGGTCCGGCCGATGTCGGAGAACCCGATCCCGAAGGCCGAGAAGACCGCGGCCAGCCGCGGGATCAGCACCCGGCGCACGCCGGTCAGCCGCGCGGCCCCGCAGGCGCTCATCGGCCCGGCGCCGCCGAACGCCGCCAGCGTCGTCGACTCCTCGACCAATGCGCCGAACGACTCGGCCATCCGCGCGAAGTACGCCGCCTCCATCCGCACGAGCGCCTCGTCGAGGCCGATCCCCAGCGGCTCGGCGACCGTCTCGGTGATCACCGCCCGAGACCGCTCGGCATCGAGGGCGAAGTCGCCGTCGAGATAGGTCGCCGGGTCCAGCACGCCGAGCAGGAGGTTGACGTCGGTGATCGTCGCGCTGGTGCCGCCGAAGCCGAAGCAGGCCGGGCCCGGAGCGGCGCCGACGCTCTCCGGGCCGACCTGGATGTCGCCGTCACGCACTTGGATGATCGAGCTACCGCCGATGCCGCTGGAGTGCACGTCGCTCATCGGGAACGAGATGCGCACGCCCTCCACCGCGCCCCGGCGGTCGGTCGCGATCCGCGCCTGCTTCACCGAGCCGACGTCGGTCGTCGTGCCGCCGACGTCGACCATCAGCACATGCTCGAGGCCGTAGGCGGTGGCCAGCGCGCGAGTGCCCTCGAGGCCGCCGCGCGGGCCCGAGGAGTACGTCTTGAGCGCCACGGACTTCGCGACCCGCGACGACGCGCCGTCGTTGCGGTAGATCAGCAACGGGTTGCGCACCCGGTGGCGACGCAGCCGGTCCTCGGCGTTGTAGAGGAAGCGCTCCATGACCGGGTGCAGGAACGAGTTGAGCAGGCCCGACCAGATCCGCCGGGCGGGAACGCGGTCGGTGGCGAACTCCCACGAGTACAGGAACGGCACCGAGCCCAGCAGGTGCCGGGGGAAACAGCGCAGCAGGATCCCGCGGACCCGCCGCTCGGCCTCTCCGTCGGCATCGCCGACCGCCACGACGATGCGGGCGGCACCGTCGGTGGTCAGCTTGTTCACCTGCGCGACGAGCTGGGCGGACAGCTCCTCGTCGCCGGTGCCCGGATCGACGACCGCCACCCGCAACCCCACCAGGTCGTCGAACAGTCCCCGCTCCTGTTCGGTCGCGCGCAGGTCCGCGACGACCGAGGCGTCGTCCACGATCAGGCCCAGGCTCGGGCCTTTGCGCTCCACGAGTGCGTTGGTGCCTTGCGTCGTCGAGTACCGGATGTGCCGGGTGCGGTGCAGCAGCCGCTCGAGGTCGCGTCCGCCGAACACGTTCTCCGACACCTTCGCGATCCCGTCGAACAGACACTGCGACAGGTCGAACGGGGTGGTGAGCGTCTTGGTGAACGTGAAGTCGGTGCCGTCCCAGACACAGATGTCGGTCAGCGTCCCACCGTTGTCGATATTGATCAGATGATCCACGGATGTATCCACCTCTGCTTCGAGGGCCGGGGCGCGCCGCCCGCGGCGGCCTGCGTCGGCCGCTGGACGACAACTGTGGGCCGTGTCTCACAGCGGTGAGGTGTCTCACGATCGGACAGGTTCAGCGCTTCCCCTTCGGCGAGGTGACCAGCAATCATCTGGGGATTCACGAGAAGGGACCTGGAATGGCGGACACCGCCAACCGGCGCCTGCGCATCGCGGCAGCGCGCGCCAACTTCCTGGCCGACGGCCGCTGCAGTGAGGACGTGTCCGAGATCGTCTCCGCGTCCTGGCGACGGTCAGCCTCTGCCGGGGTCGACGCCGGGAGCCATGAGGCGCCCTTCCACGACGACCTCGACGTCTCCTCGCGGCTGGTGCGCTGCTCGCAGCCGGTCATCGACCGGATCAGCCAGGAGACCGCCGACATCCCGCTGAGCATCGCGCTGACCGACGGCCGGGCCCGGATCCTCAGCCGTTCGGACAGCGACCCGACGATCGGGAGTCTGCTCGACCGCGTCTCGTTCGCCCCCGGCTTCGGCTACGCGGAGGGCGGCGTCGGGACCAACGGCGTCGGCACGGTGTTCGGCTCGGGCCAACCGGTCCACATCGTCGGCCCGGAGCATTTCCACGACCGGTTGCAGCCCTTCGCCTGCACCGGGGCACCCATCCGGAACCCGCTCACCGGGCGGATCGAGGGCGTCCTGGACATCAGCTGTCTCACCGAGCACTGGAGCGCGCTGATGCACTCGCTGGTGCGCTCGGCGGCTCATGACATCGAGCGCAACCTGCTGCTCGACCGCAGCCAGCGCACCCAGGCACTGTTCGAGATGTTCGTCCGGCTCGACGCGCGGTCCCGCAGCGCGGTCGTCGCCGTCGGCGGTACCGCCGTGATGAGCAACGCCCGCACGCAGAGCCTGTTCACCCCCGCCGAGCAGCTGACCATCCAGGAGCACGCCCGCTACCTGCTGACCCACCGCGGCGAGCCGCTCGACCTGATCGAGCTGGCGCCCGGCCGGCAGGTGCGGCTGCGCGGCACCAGGGTCATCGTCGGCGGCGAGACCGCGGGTGTCGTCGTGCAGGTCGGGCTCGTCGCCGACGGCGACGTCTCGGCCGCGATGCCGGGGCTCGCGGACATTGCGGACGCCGAACGGCGGGCATCGGCGCGGACCGCGAGCACCCGCGGGCCGATCGCGCTCGACGGGGAGAGCCGCTCCCCGCTGTGGGTGCGCGCCTGCCAGGGCATCACGGCCGCGCTCGGCGCGCACGAGGCGCTGCTGGTCATGGGCGAAACGGGCTGCGGCAAGTTCTCCCTGGTCACCGAGGTGTATCACCAGGTCAACCCGGGCGGGCGCACGCTGGTGATCGACGCGTCGGACATCTCGCTGGACAGCTACGGCGGCGCCGAGACCGCCGTGCAGAACATGAGCCTGCCGACGCTGCTCGTCTTCCGGAACATCGACGAGCTGTCCACTGACGGAGTCGAGCGGCTGAACTCGTTCCTGCTCACGCTGGCCGACACCGACCAGCCCGCCTATGTGGCCGCGACGCTGTCGGACGCGAACCTCGACTCCGATCTCCCGTTCCGCGATCTGCTGACCCACTTCCAGCGCGCGGTCACGGTCCCGCCGCTGCGCCACCGCTCCGAGGATCTGCCCGAAATCGTCGCCAGGGTGCTGATCGGGGTCGCGGACGGCCGCAGCGTCGGCGTCAGCCCCGCCGCCATGCGAGTGATCTCCGGGTACACCTGGCCGCGCAATATCGCGCAGCTCGAAGAGGCCCTCCGCTCGGCCCTGCTGAAGCGGCCGGTCGGCGAGATCAAGCCCGAGGATCTGCCCGGCTACTGCCACCACACCGCGCGGCGCAGGCTGTCGGGGATCGAGGCGGTCGAGCGCGACGCGATCGTGCAGGCCCTGCACGCCGCGGGCGGCAACCGCGTCCAGGCCGCCGCGGCGCTCGGGATCGCCCGATCGTCGCTGTACCGCAAGCTCAAGTCGTTCGGGATCACGACGATCTGACACCGGCCCCGTTCGTCACGCGCCGGTCGCGCCGTCCAGCACGGCGAGCACGCAGTCGACGATCAGCCGCCGCCCGTCCTCGTCGACCCCCTCGACGTCCGGGTGCTCGCGCAGCCATGCGTCCAGGCCGGCAGGCACCATCGCCACCGCGCAGGTCGCGCGGATCCGGGCGTCCGGGTCTGCCCGCGAAGCGCCCGCCCCGGAGAGCAGCTCCACCGCGGCCGACCAGGACGTGGTCGTGCATGGCTGTTCGGCCTGTCGATGGACTACCAGGTGTTCCTGGTCAGCCGCATCGGCGGGTTCGTCTCCGGCGACGCCCGGACGATCAAGCTGCTGGGGCTCGGGATGGCCGCCGCCGTCCTGCTCGACGCCTTCGTGATCCCGATGCTGGTCGTCCCCGCGCTCATGCACCGGCTCGGGGTCGCCAACTGGTGGATCCGCGCCGGCTCGACCGGATCCTGCCGCGCGTCTCGGTCGAGAGCATGGCGCTCGACGCCGACGAGCCGGCCGCGCTTGCCGAGCCGCCGGACCTTCCCGGTCGCGACGGCGTGCGCTAGCTTCGGCTGAACCCGATCCCGGCAACGGAACGCTGGACGGATGGCGACGTTCGTGCTCGTGCATCCCGCCTGGCTGGGGGGATGGAGCTGGCGCAAGCTCATCCCCCTGCTTTCGGCGGCGGGGCACCGCGCGTACGCGCCGACCCTCACCGGTCTCGGCGAACGTGCCCACCTCGTCCACCCCGAGGTCGATCTGTGGACCCACGTCGAGGACATCGTGAGCACGCTGGCCTACGAGGATCTCGACCAGGTCGTCCTGGTGGGCAACAGCTCGGCCGGAATGGTGATCACGGGCGTCGCCAACCGGGCGCCCGAGCGGCTCGCCCGCCTCGTCTACCTGGACGCCTTCGTGCCCGACGACGGCCAGTGCCTGCTCGACCTCCTCCCGGATGACCGGCGGACCGGGCTGGAAGCGCTGGTCGAGCGCGAGGGCGACGGGTGGCTGCTGCCTCGGTTCAGCGCGGCACCGTGGGAGGAGATCGCCTCGCGGGCCTGGCACGTGACCGATCCGGCCGACCTGGCGTGGGTACTGCCTCGGCTGCGCTCCACACCGTTCGGGCATTTCACCGGCACGGTCCGGGGCGGAAACCCGGCGGCCGCGCAGGTGCCCCGGACCTACATCCGCTGCGTCCGATTCCCGCATCCGGGTTTCGACCGCCATGCCGAGATCGCAATGGTGACGCCGGGGTGGGGGTTCCGTCGGCTCGACTGCGCGCATCTGCCCTACATCACATGCCCGGACGAGTTGGCGGGGCTGCTGCTCGGGCTCGTCGAGGGCGGCCGCGCCGAGCCGTGATCGCGGTCAGCCGAGCCGGGGAGGCCCCAGACCTCTTCGAGCGTGTCGGGCGTCAGGACCAGCCCGGGCTCACCCTGCGCGCGCAGGCGTCCGTCGTCGAGCAGCAGGCAGCGGCCGGCGCGCAGGCCAAGGTGGTGCGGAGCATTCCGGTCACCGGCGCGTGGCAGGAGCCGCTGAAGTGGCAGCAGCCCCGTCCGGCGATCTTCGTCCGCGGTGACACGGCGTATGTGAACGACCCGAACACGAAGGAGCTCAGCGGCGTCCGTTCCTGAGTCGACGCGCGGCCGGGCGCTCGCCACGCTGGTCGGGTGCGCGACTTCGAGAACTTCGAGTACGAGGCGCTGCCCGGCCGGATCGTGTTCGGCGCCGGCGCCGCGCGGACCCGGCTCGCCGCCGAGGTCGAACGGCTGGGCAGCGCCCGGCTGCTCGTGATCTGCAGCGAACGCGACGCGCCGCTGGCCGACGCCCTCACTGCGCCGTTCGCCCGCCGCGTCGCGGGCCGGTTCACCGAGGTCCGCCAGCACGTACCGGTTGACTCGGCGGCGCGGGCCCGGGCCCGCGCCGCCGAGTCCGCCGCCGACGGGGTGCTCAGCATCGGTGGCGGCTCGGCGACCGGCACCGCGAAGGCCGTCGCGCTCACCACCGGGCTTCCGGTGGTCGCGGTGCCGACCACCTACGCCGGTTCCGAGGTGACCCCGCTGTGGGGCCTCACCGAGGAGGGGCGGAAGACCACCGGCACCGATCCCGTCGTGCTGCCGCGCACGGTCGTCTACGACCCGGAGCTGACCCTTGGCCTCCCGGTCGAGCTGTCGGTGACCAGCGGGTTCAACGCGCTGGCGCACTGCGTCGACGCGTTGTGGGCGCCGCGGCGCAACCCGGTCGGCGTGCTGTTCGCCGAGGAGGGGATCCGGGCGCTCGGTGCCGGGTTGCCGACCGTGGCCGCCGATCCCGCCGATCCGCGCGCCCGCTCCGACCTGCTCTACGGCGCCTATCTGGCGGGGACGGCGCTCGCCACGGCCGGGGCCGGGCTGCACCACAAGATCTGTCATGTGCTTGGCGGCGCGTTCGACCTGCCGCACGCCGCGACGCACGCCGTCGTCCTCCCGCACGTGCTCGCCTTCAACGCCCCGTATGCACCCGGCGTGGTACACCGGATCGGCCGCGCGCTCGGGGCTGACGACCCGGTCGCCGGGCTGCGGGCGCTGGCCGCGCGGCTGGGTGTCCCACGTGGACTGCGGGAGCTCGGCCTGCGCGCGGACCAGGCCGACGAGGCCGCCCGGCTGGTCGCAGACGCCGCCCCGCCCGGTAACCCGGGCCCGGTGGACCACTCCGCGATGCACACCTTGCTGCGGACGGCCTGGTCGGGAGGCCCTGCGGCGGCCGGCTGACCCCGACTCGCTCGCGTGGATCCCGCGACTCGCGCTCGGAAATACCGCGACTCGCGGGGGGAGGGAGGGTCGGCTACAGTCCTCCCGGATCACGAAGCCCGGCTCCCCGACGGACACGGATTCCCCGATCCGTCCGGCCCCCACCGGATGTCCGCCCGGGCCCGATGACCCGGAAGGCAGGTCGTGTCCCGGCACCGCTCCCCCGGCGGCCGGCGCGCGCGACGCGGCCTTGCCCCGGCGCCCGTCGGGGTCTCGGTCGCGGCGCGGCACGCCGCGCTGAACAACTCCCCGGCGGCCAACGCCGCGATGTCGGCCGCCCTCACGGGCGGCTGCCTGGCGCTCGTCGCTCCGCTCGTGACGCTGACCGGGCCCCCCGATCCGGCAGCGGACGCCGCCGTGCTGCGCCTGACCGCCGACGGCGGTCCCGCCGGAACGCCGGTCGCGGCCCGGTCCGCCACCGACGGTGGCCTTCGCGTCGTTTCCGTGATCTCCCGCGCCGCGGACGCCACGCCCACCCCGGAGACCGCCGATGCGGCGGGCCTGCTCAAGGCGGCCGGCCTGGCCGACCTCGCCCGGCGCGCCGAGGAGGAACGCGCCGCCCGGGAGGCGCGCGCCCGCTGCGCCATCGAACTCTCCGGCCTCGGCCGGGTGAAGCCGTGGGTGGCCAGGGCCGCCCAGTTCCTCTCGTGTCTCTACGATCAGCCCGACCTCATCGGTGTCGCCGGGCGAGGCCGCGTCTCCGACCATCCGCGGGGCCTGGCCATCGACCTGATGGTGCGCGGGGAGCGGGGTGACCGGATCGCGCAGTGCGCGCTGCGCAATCGCGAGGCGCTGGGCATCACCTACGTGATCTGGAAGCAGCGGATCAACTACGGCGACGGCTGGCAACGGATGGAGAACCGCGGCAACGACACCGAGAACCACTTCGACCACGTGCACATCTCGTTCGGCCGCACCGCCCCGGCCGCGGTCCCGGACGCGGACCTCTGCCGCTGAGCGGTCACGGCGCGGCGTCGTACCCGGCCATCCGCGGCCCGCGCAGGGACTGTTTCCACTCCGCCTCGTACACATGCCGGCGCCCGGCCATCGTGTCGTCGCGGACGCCGCGCTCCAGATCCCGGAAGAGCCGGTAGTACCCGTCGTCGAACTCCTCGACGATCTGGAAGGTCCACCGGCCCGGTAACACGTTGCGCCCGAGCAGCTCGGTGCGGATCCGCTCGGCCCATTCGCCGTGCCCGGCCGACCGCAGCTCGTCCACGACGTCGCGCAGCATGCCGTGGGCACCGCCGATGAGCTGGTGGAACTCGTACAGCGCGCCCCGCGCCCGCTCCACGGTCTCCAATGCCTCGGAGAACCGGCCCACGGCGGCGACGAGCTCGTCGGACGCGCCCTCCGGGCGGGCGTGGGCGGAGTCCGGGGCCCTGCGGTCGTCCGTCACGATCACCGCGGTACCCGGGGCGGTCCCTGGCCAAACCCGTCCGCCCTCGGCGAACGCCCACGCCCTCGGCGAACAGCGCCCCATCCGCGTCCGCCGGCCCCGCCCGTGCGCGGCCCGCTGCTGCGTACGCCCGCGCCGGCCACGAGCCTCCTCGACCCGGTCCTGGACCGGTTGCTCGCCGAGCGGATCGTGTTCCTCGGCAGCGAGGTCGGCGACGAGGTGGCCAACCGGATCCTGATGCACCAGCCGTCGGCCGGGCTCGGCGGCACGGTGACCGATATCGCGATCCGGGCCGGGTCTACGGCGAGACGAAACGCGAGATCGCCGAGATCACCGCGCGACACAGCGGGCAGAGCGTGGAGACGGTCACCGCCGACTCCGACCGCGACCACTGGTTCACCGCGGAACAGGCGCGAGCTACGGCCTGGTCGACCACGTGGTAGGTCGTACGGCCTGACCGGCCGGCCCGGACGGCGATGGCAGAGGCCATCGGCCGGACGGTCGGAGCGAGCGGCTAGCGTGGGGGTGCACGAGCTTCTGTATCGATGGAGGTCATCAGGATGCGCGTGGGCGTGCTCACCGGGGGTGGCGACTGCCCCGGCCTCAATGCGGTCATCCGGGCGATCGTCCGCAAGGGGGTGCCCGAGTACGGGTTCTCCTTCCTCGGGTTCCGCGACGGCTGGCGCGGCCCGCTCGAGGCGTTGACGAAGCCGCTGGACATCCCCGCGGTGCGCGGCATCCTGCCGCGCGGCGGGACGATCCTCGGCTCGTCGCGGACCAATCCGTTCGCGATCGAGGACGGCGTGCAGCGGATCCGCCGCACCCTGCAGAACCTCGGTGTCGACGCGCTGATCGCGATCGGCGGCGAGGACACCCTCGGCGTGGCGACGAAGCTGCACGAGGCCGGGGTCAATATCGTCGGGGTGCCGAAGACGATCGACAACGACCTGGCCGGTACCGACTACACCTTCGGCTTCGACACCGCGGTCAACATCGCGGTCGATGCCATCGACCGGCTGCACACGACCGCGGAGTCGCACCACCGCGCGCTGATCGTCGAGGTCATGGGCCGGCACGCGGGGTGGATCGCCCTGCACGCCGGGATGGCGGGCGGCGCCAGCGCGATCCTCATCCCCGAGGTGCGCTTCGATATCGACCAGGTCTGCAAATGGGTCGAGTCGCGGTTCCAGCTCGAGTACGCGCCGATCATCGTCGTCGCCGAGGGCGCGATCCCCAAGGAGGGCGAGGCGGTGCTGCACTCCTCGGCGAAGGACGCGTTCGGGCATGTGCGGCTCGGCGGGATCGGCGACTGGCTGGCCCACCAGATCGAGGAACGCACCGGCCAGGAGGCCCGCACCACCGTCCTCGGGCATGTGCAGCGCGGCGGCACGCCGTCCGCGCGGGACCGGTGGCTCGCCACCCGGTTCGGGCTGCACGCGATCGACGCGATCGCCGAGGGCAAGTGGGGCCAGATGATCGCGCTGCGCGGCGCGGACATCGTGACGGTGCCGCTGTCAGAGGCCACGCAGCAGATCAAGGTCGTCGACCCGGCCCTGTACGCCGAGGCCGAGGTCTTCTTCGGCTAGGGCGGTCCTGGACCTCGAGGTCGAGGACGGCGCCGAGCCCGGTACCGGTCAGCAGGTCGCGCAGCCGCACCGAGACGTTCCGCAGCCGGATCCGCCCGTCGAGCCGCCGGGCCGCGAGCGCCAGCCGCAGCAGCGCATCGACGGTCGCGGGATCCGGCTCGGTGAGCCCCCGCACGTCGAGGACCACGACGCCGTCCGCGGCCACCAGCGCCCGCACCCGTCCGCACAGTTCTGGGTCCGGGCCGGTCACGACGATGATCGACCCCATGCCCGGGTGGACGTCGCGGAGCCTGGGAACTCATCGGTGACCGGCCCGGCGGGCGGGCTCAGCGTCGATGTTCGCTCCGCAAGCTCCGCTCAGCGTCGATGTTCGCTCCGCAAGCTCCGCTCAGCGTCGATGTTCGCTCCGCAAGCTCCGCTCAGCGCGGCAGCCCGGTCACCCGGAACTCGTCGAGCCACAGGACCGTGGCGCGCTGCGGGCCCGAACGCAGAGCCAGCTCGCCGGTGTCGTCCAGCGTCCCCACGACGGCGGCGGCGAGGTCGCGGGCGGCGAACGCGGCCAGGCAGCCGGGCTCGCGCCCCGGCGGGACGCACAGCAGAAACCCGTAGCTGGGGAAGCAGTTCAGCCATCGGGTCAACGGCACCCCGGCGGGCGCGGGCACCGCGTCCACGTCGAGGGTGACGCCGAGGCCGCCCGGTTCCAGCAGCATCGCCAGCGACCCGACCAGACCGGCCATGCTGATGTCCTTGGCCGCCACCACGAGCCCGTCGCGGGCCAGCGCCGGCAGCAGCCGCACGTCACCGGCACACCGCCGGCCGCGGGAGGCGAACGCCGGGAAGTACGGGAAGTCGGGACGCATCGCGCCGTCCAGCGCGGCGGTGACGACGAGCGACTGACCGGGCCGGGTGCCGGTCACCGACAGCGGGGCGGGCGCCGACCCGACGCCGAACGCGGAGACCGCGGGCTCGCCGTCGTGGATGGTCAGATGGCCACCGATGATCGGGACATCGAACAGTTCCGCGGCCGTCCGCATGCCCCCGAGAACCTCCCGGGCCACGGGCTCGGAGGCGACCACGGTGTCGACGATCCCCAGCGGCTCGGCCCCCATCGCCGCCAGATCGTTGACGTTGGTGAGCACCGCGGCGAACCCCGCGCCGCGCGGGTCGGCGCGCACGAACGGTGGGAACAACGCCTCCCCGCACGCGACGACGCTCCCGGCCACCACCGCGCCGTCGTCACCAGGGCCGCCGACCCAGTCGGTGGGCCCGAGCACGTCGCCGACCAGCGCGATCTCGGCCTTGGCGCGCAGCGCCGGGTTGCTCAGCACGGAGTCGACGAGCTCCGTCAGCGACACCGCCGCATCGACCGCCGAGTCAGGCACGCAGCATCCACCAGATCGCGCGAGCCGGTTCCACGCCCGGGTTGTGCCAGCTGTGCGGCCGATCGGTCGGATAGTGCAGGGTGTCTCCGGCCTGCACCCGGTAGCGCTCCCCCGCCACCTCGACGATCAGCGCGCCCGCCACCACCAGCAACAGCTCCTCGCCGGGGCGCAGCGGCCGGGTGTCACCGCTCGACCCGCCCGGATCGATATCCGCCTGCACGGCGGCGCCGCGCAGCCGCTCGTCGGACAGCGCCAGCCCGGCCGCGGTCACCCCCTCCGCCTCGGGGGCCCAGCCGGGCGGCGGCCCGGGTCGCTCGGCCGCCCGCACATGCACCGCGACCGGCTTCTCCGGCCCGTCGTCGACGAAGAAGCCGATCGGGCGGCCGAGTGCCGCCGAGAGCTTGAGCAGCGTTGTGATCGTCGGGACCATGTCGCCCCGCTCGACCTTGTGGATCGCGGCCGCGGAGACGTCCGAGCGCGCGGCGAGCTGCTGCAGCGAGAGCGCGAGCTGCTGGCGCACCTCGCGCACCTTCGGGCCGATCGCACGGACGATCGGTTCCCATCCGGCGACGGCCCGGGCGGGCTCGCCGCGGGAGTCCGGCATGGTCATCGGGCTGCCTCCGGGGTCTCGACGAACGTCTACCATCATAAACGTCATCCCCCTATCGTGTGCACGCACGGCCGTCCTGATCGGCTGATCCAGCACGGAGCCGTCGGCGCGGTCGGGGTCGGCGCGGGCTCCGCGGAGCAGGAGGTGGCGGCGAAGCGTGCCCGAGGGTCGAGTCCGGTTGCCGGTCTGATCAGACCATGCCCTGGCGGGTGGCCGTGTAGACGATCTCGGTGCGCCGCCGGACCTCCAGCTTGTCTCGCAGGTTGCGCACGTGGAACTTCACCGTCGCCTCGGAAATGCGCAGGCGACCGGCGATCTCCCGGTTGCTCATCCCGACGGCGAGCAGCTTGAGGACCTGGTTCTCGCGTGCGGTGAGCAGCTGGCCGCGACGGCGCTCGCCGTGGTCCTCGCCGCGCAGCACATCGATCACCGTCGTGTTCGTCCGCGAGTCGAAGACGCTCTCCCCGCGCAGCAGCGCCCGCACGGCGCGCACGATCTCGCCGGTTTCGGCGCCCTTGCGCAGGTAGCCGTGCACCCCGAGGCGGACGGTGCGCAGCATGACCGCCCGGTCCCGGCAGCCGGTCAGCACGAGCACGCGCAGCCCCCGGTGCCGGTCGAGGAGCATCTTGGCGACGTCGAGGCCGGCGCTGTCGCCACGGCCGAGGTCCACATCGAGGACCACCACATCGGGGCGGCACCGGTCGGCGATGAGCAGCGCGTCGCGGGCGGTGGCGGCCTCTCCGACGACGCTGAGGTCGGGTTCGGCCGCCAACAGCTTGCGCATTCCGTACCGGACGATCCCCTCACCGTCGATCAGCATCACGCGCGCGGTGCGTCGGACGGCCTCTGGTCCGATGTCTCTGGCGCGGGGCTGGTCCAGCACGGCGTCAACGGTCATGTCGACCTCCCCCTTTGGATGGTTCGCGGGCGAGAGCGACCGTAGGCAACGCCACGTTGCCCGTTCGTTGCACTGTCCGGTGGGGGAGGTCGACCCCGTGCTTGCCGGGCAGGTCGGGGTAGGTGATGATGCCGGTCAGGCGGGCCGGGTTGCCCAGCGACGACGCTCGGGAGTGGTGATGTCACGCGACTGTGTTGCACAGCCGGATCCCGCCGCGACCGATCCCGTCGCCCGCGCCCGGGCGCTGTCGAAGGTGTTCGACGCGGTGCTCGCCGGCGACGAGGTTCCGCCGGCCGCACCCCGTCCGATCATCTCGGAGTCCTGGCGGCGCAGTCTCGCCGCGCATGTCGATCCGGAGAAGCGGACCCCGCCGGTCGTCTTCACCCCCGATGAGCTGCACGATATCCGTGCCACGCATCCGCTGGGCACGGTCATGCCGCTGCTGCGCAGCACTCTCGTGAGCATCGCCGACGAGGCGATGCACGTGATGTTGGTGACCGACGCCGAGGGCCACATCCTGTGGCGCGAGGGCGCCGCCAGTCTGCTCGCCAAGGGCGACCGGGTCGGCCTGTTCCCCGGCACGCAATGGAGCGAGGACGCGATCGGCACCAACGCCATGGGCACGACCATCGCCGTCGACGCGCCGGTACAGATCCACTCCGCCGAGCACCTCGTGCGGACATACCACACCTGGACCTGCGTCGCAGCCCCCGTGCACGACCCGGACACCGGGGCCATCCTCGGCGCGATCGACATCAGCGGCCCGCTGCACACCGTGCACCCGGCCCTTGTACAGCTGGTGTCGGCCACGGCGCAGCTCGCCGAGAACCAGCTGCGGGTCCAGTTAGCGATCGCGGACGAGCGGCTGCGGATGCGTAACATGCCGCATCTGACCAGCCTCCGCGGCGATCCGGGCGCCCTGGTGACCCCCACCGGCCGGGTCCTGGCGGGTGAGCCCTACGGCTGGTGGCCCGAGCGGATCGACCTCGACGACGGCACCGACCGGATCGTGCTGCCCAACGGCCGCGAGATGATGGTCGAACCCCTCGCCGAGGGGTATCTGCTGCGCGCGCCGCGGTCGACGTCCTCGGGGAGTACCGCCCGCCCGATCCCGGCGCTGTCGCTGCGGTTCATGGGCGACGGCTCCCCGACCCTGCTGCTCAACGGCCGGTCGATTCCACTCACACTGCGGCCGGCGGAGATCCTCACCGCGCTCGCCATGCACCGCGAGGGGCTCACCGCGGAGCAGCTGGCGTTGCTGCTGTATGGCGACGACGGAAACCAGACCACGGTTCGCGGCGAGATCCACCGGCTGCGGGGGCTGATCGGCGCCGAGGTGCTGCAGACCCGGCCCTACCGGCTCGCGGCCACCGTCGACAGCGACTTCTGTGCGGTGCGCCGCGCCGTGGCGGCCGGCCGAGTCGAGGTCGCCCTGCGGGCGTGCGGGGGCTTCCTGCTCCCCCGCTCGGACGCCCCCGAGATCCGGCAGCTGCGCGACGAGCTCGTCACCGGCCTCCGCCGGGCGGTGCTCGATTCCGGCAACGCCGATCTGCTGCACATCTTCGCCGGTCACCCGCTGGGCACGGGGGACCTGGAGGTATACGACCGGCTCGTCGAGCTCCTCCCGGCCGGCGACCCGCGACGGCCGTCGGTCGTGTCGCGCAGGGCCCTGCTGCAAGACGAGTAGCAGACGACGCGCCCCGCGTCTCGGACGCGCCGAGCCGTCGTGTGAGCGGCATCATAGGAGGCGTCACGGCGACGGCCGGGACGGTTCGTGTGCGGCTGTCGCCATATCGGTACGGAGGGCCACAGATGATCGAGATCGGAGTTTTCCACAACGGCGCGTCGGATCTCCCGGCGAAGCGGGTGAGCTACAACGGCGACCAGGTGGTCGTCAACGACGGCGACCTTCCGGCCACCCACCAGGCCGGACAACGGATCATCGCCAACCAGATCCGCCAGGGGATCCTCGCCGATCGGCTCGGCTTCGACTACTGGTTCCAGACCGAGCACCACTTCCAGCCCGAAGGCGCCGAACTGTCCCCGAACCCGCTGCTCAGCGAGGCGGCGATCGCGTCGCGGACCGAACGGATCCGGCTCGCCCAGGCGGCCAACATCATCACCTGGTGGCATCCGATCCGGATCGCCGAGCAGGCCGCGATGCTGGACGTGATCAGTGGCGGGCGGCTGGAGTTCGGCATCGGCCGTGGCTACCAGCCCCGGGAGAACGAGACGTTCGGCTGGGCCTACGGCTCGACCATCCAGGACCAGGAGCGCAACCGGGCCTACTACGAGGAGGCCTACGAGACCATCATCGAGGCTTGGACCCAGGACTCGTTCTCCCACCACGGCGAGTTCATGTCGCTGCCGCCGTCGTACACGAAGTGGAACCACAAGCAGACGCTGGCCTACTTCAGCCAGCCCGACGTCGGCCGCAGCCTGGAACAGGTGGTCAAGGTCGGTGCGGCGGACATGTACTCGGCCGGCAACCCGGTGCAGGCCACGACCACCAAGCTGCTGGAGTTCTCGGTCTACCCGCAGCCACTGCAGAAGCCCTACCCGCAGATCTGGGAGCCATTGACGAGCCCCCGCTCGGTCAAATGGGCCGCGGAGCGCGGGATCAACGGCTACTTCATCGTCGAGCCGAACTCGCGTCTGCGCAAGAACATCGACCTCTACTACGAGGCCGCCGAACAGGCCGGCTGGCCCGACCGGCAGAACCGGGGGCAGTTCAAGCACGGCTGGGACGCCGGGAAGCACCGCGGCGTGGTGACCTGCCGCTACATCCACGTGACGGAGAAAGGCCTCGGCGACCTCGACCGGGCGGCGGCCGCCATGGAGCTGCAGTGGGACTACTACGGTCCGTTCGGCTTCGCGGCGGTGCTTGCCGAGGCGGACGAACCGTTCTACGACCTGAACATGAAGGTCACCGCGGACCTGCTGCGGCAGAAGAAGGTCGCCATTCACGGTTCCAAGCAGTACGTCATCGACTCGATCATGGAGATCAAGGAACGGTGCGGCTACGACGATTTCATGTTCAACGCCTGGTTCGAGCTCGGCGGCTTCTCCGGCCAGGAGATCGAGGCGCAGATGCAGTACTTCGCCGAGGAGATCATGCCGGTGCTGCGGCGGGAGTGCGGCGGCTCGCCGGACCTTCCGACCAGCAGCGTGGACCTCGAGGTGAAGGCTCAGGCGCCCGCGACGGCGTGACGCCCACCCACCTGGTGTGCACCCACATCTCGCACCTCGGCGACTACCCGATGCCTGGTGGGTCGCCGGCCGCGAGCTGCGGGCCAGTCCCGGAGAAGCTCGACGTCGTGCGGGCCTGACGCCGCTACCAGCACCACATCAGCGAGCTCGCCGAGCTCACGCCCCGCTCGTCCTACGACTGCTCGGGGGTCGCACACGAACCCGCGTGAGACCCCGCACGCCGCCCGCGACCCCTGATCGGTCCGGACTTACCGCCGCTGGACCGGCGTTCGAGACTGCTCGACCTGCAGCGTGGCCAAGCGGTCCCGGTACTCCTGCTCGTTGATCTCACCGCGGGCGAATCGCTCCGCCAGCACCTGCTCGGCCGTCAGCCGTGGGGTCACCGATCGATCGCCACGGGCGAGGTAGCGCACCAGCGCAACCACGCCGAAGATGATCAGCGCCCAGAACAGCACCATGCTGACGGTCATGAGCGCATAACCCCAACCGCTCATGCCAGGTCCGTACCACCACATCACTTCGATCACTCCCTTGTGGATCGACCAACGTCCTCAGGGTCAGCGGCGGGGCCCAGGCGTCGAAGGCCACGGCCTCGACGATCAACGCCGCACCGGCGAGAAGCCGAACGGCAGATGGCTTGCGGTTCACCACGACTGCCCCTCTGTCGGATGGCTCCCCCCACGGTGCTCCGGTGAGAGCTGTGGCGGCACCAGCCGTCGGGCTCCACCTGCACGACGAAGGTCCCGCGGTGCGAGGGCCGACCGGCCCCCGATACCCCACGCCTTGCCGCTGGCCCGGCGCGGCCGGGCCAGCCCGCGTAACGGCGCGGACGACCTCGATGATTCGGATCCACCGTCGGCGGCGGTCGATCAGCGGACCTCGATGACACCCATCATCCCGCGGTTCTCGTGATCGAAGATGTGACAGCGGTAGACGGTGCGGCCGGCGAAGGTGTCGAGGGCAACGCGGATCTTCACCGTTCCAGAGTCATGCCCATATCCCCTTTACTTCTCCGATAGTGTTCATCCATCTACTATGTGACGTGAAGCGCCCTGGAGGCCGCGCGATGGGCCGGCCGGCGTTGCCGAGCGACGTACCTCGTCTCACGGGAGGGGTGGAGTAATGGACGGAATCGCCGACATGGGCGGCACCGACGGCTGGGGGGAGGTCGCACCACCGGCTCACGACGAGCCGGTGTTCGCCGAGCCCTGGGAGGGGCGCGCCTTCGCGCTGACCCTGCTCACCATGGGCCGGGTCTCCGGGCAGAACCTCGACGCGTTCCGGCACGCGCTCGAACGCCTCGATCGCCCGGCCTACCTCGACGACGGCTACTACGGGCGCTGGCTCAACGCCGCCGAGCTGATGCTCACCGACAGCGCGATCCTCGCGCCGGGCGCGATCGACGCCCGCGCCGAGCGGCTGCGCGGCGAGGACGTTCCCGAGCCGCCGATCCCCGAGCCGAACAAGCCCGACTACGCCCCGACCGCCGCGGGATCGCTGCGCACCGTGGAGGAGGCGCCGCGGTTCGCGGTCGGTGGCCGGGTGCGGGCGCGCAGCACGCCGTCGCCGGGACACACGCGGCTGCCGCGCTACATCCGCGGGCATGTCGGAACCGTCGAGATCATCCAACCGGCCGCATTGCTGCCCGACACCCACGCCCACTTCAAGGGCGAGAACTCGCAGCACGTGTACTCGGTGCGGTTCGACTCCCACGAGCTCTGGGGTCCCGACGCCGAGCCGTTCGCGTTGACCATCGAAATGTTCGACAGCTATCTGGAGAAGGCTTGACGTCCTCCCCTGCCTGACGGTGGGGGATTCCAGCTTCTACGCAACCGGGAGGGTACGCAGTGCTGAGGTTCGCGGTTCACCGCGGCGGGCCACCCCGCCGCTCCCCGCGCGGCCCGTCCGGCCGCGATGTCCCGGGCCGCGTTCGGGTCGGCGTTGCTCGTGTGCCCGCAGGCCACGCAGGCGAGGAGCGCTTGGCTCTGGCGACTCTCCGCGGCGGTGTGCCCGCAGACCGAACAGCGCCGGCTGCTGAACGCGGGATCGATCTTCTCCACTCTCCCGAGGGTCTTGTGCCCGAGCCGGGTGGCGAACAGCCCCCACCCGGAGGCGAGGATCGCGCGGTTCAACCCCGCCTTGGCCCGCACGTTGCGGCC
>NZ_AUII01000027.1 GCF_000423625.1 Pseudonocardia asaccharolytica DSM 44247 = NBRC 16224 | reverse complement strand
GTGTGCATGGACGAGAAGCCCTACCGACTCCTGGCCGCCGCCCGCGACCCGATCCCCGCCGCCCCCGGGCACGACCGTCGAGAAGATTCCGAGTACGTCCGCCACGGCACCTGCTCGATCTTCGTCTGGGTCGAACCCCTGCGCGGCCGGCGCCGCGTCGACGCCCGACCGCAGCGAACCAAGACCGACTGGGCCCGCCAGGTGCACCACCTGCTCATCCACGACTACCCCGACGCCGAGACCGTCGTGCTGGTCATGGACAACCTCAACACCCACACCATCGGCTCGCTCTACGAGACCTTCGACCCCGCCACCGCCTTCGACCTGGCACAACGACTGGAGATCCATCACACCCCCCGACACGGCTCCTGGCTCAACATCGCCGAGATCGAACTCTCGGCGCTGACCGGCCAGTGCCTGCACCGGCGCATCACCGACCTCGACACCCTCAACATCGAACTCGCCGCCTGGCAACACACCACCAACGCCGATCAGCGCCAGGTCGACTGGCAGTTCACCACCGCCGACGCCCGCATCAAACTCCGCCACCTATACCCCAAGAGATAGCAGCGACGGTCTACTAGTCGCGTCCGTGCGGGCAGCGTCAGCCGGCAGGGCCCTGATGGCTGTGGCGCACCGTACGCGGACTGCTCACCGGCGACGCCCGTAGAGGATCCCCAGGACGGCGCCGGCGAGTGCCCCGGCAAGAAGGTCCCGCAGTGGCCCGTCGGGAGCCGTGGGCGGCCGGTGGCGAGGATATCCGCCGCCCGGCGCCGAACGTCCCGGCAGCCCACTGTCCGATGGGCGCTCGACGGCGGCCGGTCGGGGGTCGACGTGCCTGCCTGACGTCCAGATCTCGCGCCACCGGTCGACCTGGTTCTCGATCACGTCGGGGTCGATCCCGGGCTGCGTCCGGCTGCGGAACCGGACCCCCTGCAGATGCACCCGTTCACGTTCGAGCGGGGCCGGCAGCGGTCCGAGCGTCGGGCGCTCCCGCTGGTACCGCCCGGTCTCGCTCGTCGAGGCCCCCGGGCCATGGCCGCCCATGACGTGCGCACGGGCGCGCGCCACCGCCGCCTGCGGATCCTCGTCGGGCCCGGCGGGCCGCCCCGATGCGGGCACGGCCGCGCACCCCGGCATCAACGGCCGCACCCGGAAAGCGCGTCGCGGATCCGGTCCACCATGCCGGCACCCGGGGCCAGCGCGGCCAGCGCGCCGCCCTCGGACGGAGCCGACGGGTGCGGACGGGTCGGCGCGATGTCCTCGGTCTGCTCGACCCTCCTGCCTAGTTCCTGCAACGTCTGCTCGGCCTCGTCATGCTCGCTCACCTCGTGGTCGGCGATCTCGTCGCCGCCCGGCACGTGCTCGCGGGTCGCGGGACAGAGGTGGATCTCCTCCTCGCGGGGCTGGCGGGTCAGGAACGCGATGATGGCGGCCTGTCCGTTCGGGGTGCTCATGGTCGGCTCCTACCCGGGAGGGCAGCGGGCAAACGTCGGCGTCCCGCGGAAGCCGCACGGTTGTCCGGGCGGGAAGCGGGTACGGGTCGAATCGACCCCTCGCGCCATCGCCCCGGAGGACGCCGTGCAGCCGGACCCGCCGCACTACCCCTTGTTCGTGGTCATCACGCATGCGCTGAACATCCTGTTCCTGCTGATGCTGGGCCGCTCGGGTCTCGGCGTGCTCTCCTCGTTCCCCAAGCTGTACTGGAACGACGGGTGCCCGCCCGGCCGGGAGTGGGCACGGTTCTCCCGGCGCGCCTACGGCGCCGACTCCCGGCGACCGTGGACCTCGCTGGACGAGGAGGAGTCCTGGAACCCGGTGGTCACCATGCCCGGCGGCAAGAACCTGGGCCTCAGCCGGCACTGGCACTTCATGACGCTGCACTTCTGGATCGCGACCGGGCTCGTCTACCTCGCGCTCGTGTTCATCTCCGGGTACTGGATCTACCTCGTGCCCACCAGCTGGTCGCTCGTCCCGGACGCCATCGAGACCATCGGTACCTACCTGCACTTCGAGCTGCCCGAGCCACTACCGGGTCAGCCGTTCAACGCGACGCAGAAGCTCGCCTACTTCTCGGTCGTCTTCCTGCTGGCGCCGCTGCAGATCGCCACCGGGGCGGCGATGTCGCCCTCGGTGATCGCCCGGTTCCCCTGGTACGCGAAGATCTTCGGGGGCAAGCAGGGCGCCCGCAGCATCCACTTCCTCGGGATCTGCGCGTTCGTCGGCTTCGTCCTCGTCCACACCCTGATGGTCGTCCTCCACGGGCTCCCCAAGGGACTCGCCAAGATCATCCTGGGTAGCGAGCAGGCCAGCCACACCCTCGCGGTGGCGATCGGCTCGGCCGTGCTGTTCGCGATCGTGGTCATCCACGTGCTGCTGACGATGTTCGCCCGGCTACGGCCGCGTACCACACAGCACCTGCTGGGCTACGTGGTGGCCCCCTTCGAGGGCGGCCTGTCCCGGATCTTCACCTCCCACCAGCGCTACCGCCGCTCTGACGTGTCCGGCTACCACCGGGTCAACGGCTACCCGCCGGTCGACCCGGGCTACGAGCAGATGGCCGCGGACGGCTTCCGCGACTACCGGCTGCCGGTCGGGGGGCTGGTCGAGAATCCGGTGTCGCTGTCGCTTCCCCGGCTGCGCGAGCTCGGCTGGGCGACCCAGATCACCAACCACAACTGCATCCAGGGCTGGAACTCCATCGCCGAATGGGCCGGGGTGCCCCTCGGCGCGCTGCTCGACCTGGTGAAACCACGACCGGAGGTCACCCACGTGGTGTTCTACGCGATGGACGACAAGGGCCTCACCGAGGGCGAGGGCCGCTACGGGTACTACTACGAGGCGCTGCCGATCTTCCTGGCCCGACGCACCCAGTCGCTGCTGGCGCTGGAGATGAACGGCGGACCGCTCCCGATCGAGCACGGCGCGCCGCTGCGGGTGCGGGTCGAGACCCAGCTCGGCTACAAGATGGTGAAATGGATCAAGGTCGTCGAGTTCGTCGACGGGGTCTCCGCGATCGGCCTGGGTCAGGGCGGGTACCGGGAGGACCAGCTGTACTACGCCAACGCCGCCGCCATCTGACCGCTACCCGCGGAATCCGCTGCGGGGTCGGTGCACAATCCCGCCGAGCAGCGCGAGCAGACCCAGCGGGGGACCCGGACGGCCGCGGTCGAGCTGGCGGACCAGCCGCTGGGCCTCCTCGGCGCCAGCGGTGCACGCGCGCCCTCCCCCGCCGCACCCGCGGGCACACGTCCACATCACGGTGTCGCCGGCGGCCCGGAAGTCCCATCTGCAGCCGAGCACCCGGCAGGCGACGGGGCGAGACATCGCGGTCACCGTCCCCCCGTGCCGAGTCGTTCCTGCTCCGAGGTCGCCGCCCCGAACCTGGCCCGACCGGCCCGGACGATCCGGTGTTCGGCGAGGCCCGCGCGGAGCGCCTGGCGGAACCGGCCGGGTCCCCAGTAGCGCGATCTCACCCGCCGGCTCAGCTCGCTGCGGGTGGCCGGGCCGCCCTCGGCGAGGGCACGCACCAGGATTTCCAGCTCGCCGGCGATCTCCCGGTCCGGTCCCTCGGGGCCCATCGCCATCGGCAGTCCGCTGTAGCCGTGGGACGGCCGGTAGGACCTGCCCGCGGCGCCGGCCCCGGCCGCGTCCGGGCGCGCCGGATGCCCGGCAGCAGGGCCTCGGCCCCGCTGCGCCTCCTCCTGCTCGCGCGCCTCCTGCACGGACAGCGGCGCGGCGATGCCCTCCAGCGAACGTTTCTCGGTCGCGAGCCCGAGGAAGTAGTGCACGATCCCGGCCGCGATCATCACCGTTGCACCGACGAGGTAGCCGTAGAAGAGGTTCGTCCGGGTCTCGGTCGCGATGAGGTTGCCGAAGAAGATCGGGCCGAGGATCCCGCCGATGGCGGTGGCGATCGCGTAGAAGAAGGCGATGACCATCGCCCGGATCTCCATCGGGAACGTCTCGCTCACCGTCAGGTAGCCGGCGCTGGCCGCGGCCGAGGCGAAGAAGAAGATCACCACCCAGCCGGCGGTGAGCAGGACGACGGTGAGCAGCCCGGCCGAGAACAACCATCCGACGAGGACCGTGAGCAGCCCGGACAGGATGAACGTCCCGGGGATCATCACCCGCCGTCCCCAGTTGTCGAACAGCGGGCCCAGCAGCAGCGGCCCGAGAAAGTTGCCGGCCGCGAACGGGATCAGGTACAGGCCCACGGTTGCCGGGTCGATGCCGTAGAAGGTGGTCAGCATCAGCCCGTAGGTGAAGAAGATGGCGTTGTAGAGGAACGCCTGCGCGCCCATCAGCGAGAAGCCCACCACCGCACGCTTCGGGTAGAGGACGAAGACGGTCTTGGCGATCTCGACGAAGCCGACCGCCTCCCGCTGCCGCAGCGACATCTCCTCGGTGGCCTCCGGCAGCGGCTCGTCGACCTCCTCCTCAACCTGCGACTCGATCCCTCGGGTCACCCGCTCGGCCTCCTCGGCGCGGCCGTGGGTGAGCAACCACCGGGGGCTCTCCGGGACGAACAGCCGCAGCAGCAGGATCCCGATCGCCAGCAGCGCGCCGGTCCCGAAGGCGATCCGCCAGCCCAGGTCGGACGGCAGGGAGGTGAGGTACAGATAGCCGAGCGACGCGGCGAGCAGCGCCCCGAGCCAGTAGCTGCCGTTGATCGCCAGCGAGATCCGCCCGCGCACCCGGGCCGGCATCAGCTCGTCGATCGCGGAGTTGATGGCGGCGTACTCACCGCCGATGCCGAAACCCGTGATGAACCGGGCCACGGCGAACCAGAGGTACTCGTAACCCAGGCCGGCCGCCCCGGTGAGGCTGGTCGCGAAGACCCCGACCATGTAGACGCCCAGGGTGATCAGGAACAGCTTCTTGCGGCCGAACTTGTCGGTGAGGTACCCCCAGAACAGTGCTCCGGAAATCGCCCCGAAGATGTAGATCGAGGCGGAGCCCGCCACCTGGACGGTCGAGAAGCCCAGGCTCTGGGTCAGCTGCGCACCGACCGCACCCTTGATCGTCACCTCGAGACCGTCGAGCACCCACACGGTGCCGAGCGACATGACGATCAACCAGTGCCATCGGACCCACGGCAGTCGGTCCATCCGGGCGGGGATGCGAGTCTGGACGACCTCGGTGCCTGCAGCCATGGCTTCTCCGTCGAGTTGCTCCGGATCAGTGGTCCCGGCTACCCGGCTCCCGGCGGCCCAAACGGTTCGACCACGTCTACGGCTGGGCCGAGCTGTCGGGCTGAGGCTCCGGCCTGCCGAAGAACCCCGGCGGCGGCACCGGCGACGGGCGGGCCGTCGCATCGGTCACCACCGGCGCCCCGGCGCAGAACCGACCCAACGCACGGCTGTGTTCGACCCTCGCCGGGAACGGATCGCCGGCCGCCGCTCTGATGAGCGCGGCCAGCGGTAGCGGCTCACGGCCCGCGACGAGCACGAGGTTGCCGAACCGGCGTCCGCGCAGCACGTCCGGGGCGGCGATCACGGCCAGCTCCGGCAGCGCCGCCCGCGCGGTCGCCACCTGCGATTTCGCGAACTCCAGCGGCGCACCGTCGGCCAGGTTCGCGGCGTACAGGCCACCGGGGGCGAGCACGCGTGCCGCCGCGCCGACGAACGCCACCGAGGTCAGGTGGGCCGGTATCCGCGCGCCCGCGAACACGTCGACGACGAGCACATCCACCGAGGCGTCCGGGACCCGCGCGAGCTCGGCGCGGGCGTCCCCGACGCGTACCTCCAGGCCGAGCCCGTCGGCGGGCAGCCGGGCGGCGATGAGCTCGGCCAGCGCGCCGTCGAGCTCGACGACCCGCTGCCCCGACCCCGGCCGCGTCGCAGCGACGTAACGCGGCAGGGTCCACGCGCCACCTCCCAGGTGGAGCACCCGCAGCGGAGCGGCGGGTGGGGCCGCGGCGTCGAGGACGTGGCCGAGGCGGCGGACGTACTCGAACTCGAGGTGCGTCGGGTCGGTCAGATCGACGTGTGACTGGGCGGTGCCGTCGACCAGCAACGTCCAGGACATGGGCCGGTCCGGATCCTCGACCAGCTCGGCGACGCCGTGGTCGACCTCGGAGCGGATGGACCGGGCGATCAGAACGCCCCGTTGGCGATGGCTTGGCGCACGTTCTCCTCGTGCTCGCCCAAAGAGGTGCTGAAACACGACGTACCGGCCTGCTCGCAGCGCACGAAGAACGTCCACGGGCCCGGCTGCGGGGCGAGCGCCGCGGCCACCGCGGTCTTGCCCGCGGCGGCGATGGGCGTCGGGGGCAGCCCGGTGACCGCGTAGGTGTTGTACGGGCCCACCTGCGCCCGCGCCGCCGCGGTGGTCCGCAGCGCCTGCACGTCGAGCGGATAATTCACCGTGGAGTCGAGTTCGAGCCGCTGGCCGGCATCGAGCCGGTTGTAGACCACCCTGGCCACCTTGGGCATATCCGGCGTGATCGCCTCCTTCTCCACCAGCGACGCGACCACCAGGACCTGGTAGGGATCGAAACCCATCGCGCGGGCGTCGTCGGCGATGCCGGTGGACTCCAGCCGGGCCACCGAGACCGCGAGCACGCCGCGGAGCACCTCGACCGCCGGCGTGCCCGGCGCGATGTCGTAGACGCCCGGCATGAACAGGCCTTCCAGCCGACGGGCCGGGTCGGCGCGGCGGACGTCCTGGACGGCCCAGTCCGGGACGCCCAGTTCGGCGGGGTCGGTCTCGGCCATCACCTGCCGCAGGTCCTCGACCCCGACGCAGCGTCGCTGGCCGTCGAAGACCGCGCAGCTGGCCTGGGCGATCAGGCTGAGCACGCCGGGGGTCACGGCGCCGTTCGGCGCGCGCGTGTCGTCGAGCTGGACGCCGCCCCGGATGTCGAGGTGCCCGACCCGCGACGCCGGGTCCAGCAGCATGCTGACCGCCGCCGCACCCGACATCTTCCGGTGCATCTGGTAGTAGCCGGGCTGTACCGAACGGATCCGGCCGTTGCGCGCCGCGGCGCTGGTGAACGCCTTGGCGTTGGCCACGACCCCACGGTCGGCGAGCATCTCCCCGATCCGCGTGGTGGAGTCGCCGTCGAGCACCCGGACCACGACGTGGCCCTCACCGGTGCCCTCGTAGTCCTCGTTGAACCACCCGAGCAGGATGGCGCCACCGCCGGCCCCGATGCCGAACAGCACGAGCAGGGCCAGTGCGACGATGCCGGCCCGGCGGCGACGGCGGCGGGCCCGGGCTCGCATCTCGGCTCGCCGGGCGGCGAGCTGGGCGAGGCGGGTCGGGACGGTGGTCACCCGCTCGCTCACGGATCGGCCACAGCGGGGTGACGAGCGGGGTTCACAGCCCGGCAGCGTATCGGCATGGCGCCTGCCCGGCTCGGCCGAGGCTCGACAAGATCGACTTCCCGGGATCAGCGACGCTGCGCATCGAGCCAGCCCTGCAGGATGCCGACCGCCGCGACCTGGTCGACCACTGCCCGCTGCTTGCGCGCCTTGATTCCGCGGTCGCGCAGCTGCCGGGTGGCGACCACGGTGGTGAGCCGCTCGTCGGCCAGTGCGACCGACACGTCGAGCACGCCGGCCAGCCCGGCCGCGAACGCCTGCGCCGCCTTGGCCGCGGGTCCTTCGCGGCCGGCCAGGGTCCGTGGCAGCCCCACGATGACCTGCACGACCTCGTGCTCCGCGACCAGATCGGCGATCGCGCGCAGATCGGCCCCGCCCCCCGCGTCGCGCGGCACGGTCGTGAGCGGAGTCGCCAGCACCCCATCGGGGTCGCTCAGCGCGACGCCGATCCGCACCGTCCCGACATCGATCCCGAGCCGGCGCCCGCGGCCGGGCCCGCTCACCGCATTCCCCGCATCCACATGGTGGCGGCCCGGATCAGGCGGCCGCGACGGCGCCGCGCAGCGCGTCGATCGCCGCCGGGATCCCCGAGGGGTCGCCGCCACCGCCCTGAGCCAGATCGGGTTTGCCGCCACCGCGACCGCCGACGGCCGGGGCGAACGCCGGGATGAGCTTCCCCGCCGCCACCCCCCGGTCCCGGGCGGCCGCCGTGGTGGCCACGACGAACGAGACCTTGTCGCCATCGGCGGAGAACAGCGCGACCACCCCCTGGCGAGTCCCCAGCCGTCCGCGGATATCGGTGGCCAACGCGCGCAGGTCGGTGCCGCCAAGGCCCTCCGGCGCGGCGACGGCCACCAGCGCGATCCCGTTCACGTTCTCCGCCGCGTCGGCCAGCGAACCCGCCGAGGCCAGCAGCGCGTCGGCGCGCACCTTCTCCAGTTCCCGTTCGGCGGCCCGAAGCCGCTCGACGATCCCCCCGATGCGCTCGGGCAGCTCCTCGGGCCGGGCCTTGAACTGCTCGGCGAGCTGGGAGACGAGCACATGCTCGCGGGCCAGGAAGCGGAACGCGTCGAGCCCGACGAGGGCCTCCACGCGCCGGACGCCGGACCCGATCGAGGCCTCCGACAGCAGCTTGACCAGCCCGAGCTGTCCGGAACGATGCACGTGGGTGCCGCCGCAGAGCTCGCGGGAGTAGTCCCCGATCTCCACGACCCGCACCGCGTCGCCGTACTTCTCGCCGAACAGCGCGAGGGCGCCGATCCGGCGGGCCTCCTCCTGGCTCGTGACGAACGCGCGCACCTCGTGGTCGTCGGTGAGCACGGCGTTCACCTCGTCCTCGACCTCGGAGAGCACCGAGGCGGGAACCGCCCCGCCGGGCGAGGTGAAGTCGAACCGCAGCCTGCCGGGCGCGTTGAGCGAACCGGCCTGGGCGGCGGCGTCCCCGAGGTGCCTGCGCATCCCGGTGTGCACCAGGTGGGTCGCCGAATGCGAGCGCGAGATCGCGGCGCGCCGGGAGGTATCGACCTCGGCGTGGACGACCGCGTCGACGGTGGCCTCGCCCTCGTCCACCGTGCCGCGGTGCACGATCAGGCCGGTGACCGGCGACTGCACGTCGGTGACGGTGATGGCGAACCCGTCGCCGCGGACGACGCCGGTGTCGGCCTGCTGGCCGCCGCCCTCGGCGTAGAACGGGGTGCGGTCGAGCACGACCTCCACCGCGCTGCCGGCGCCCGCCGCGGGCACACCCGCACCGTCGGCGATCAGCCCGACGATGCGCGCCTCGGCGACCAGGTCGGTGTAGCCGAGGAACTCGGTGCCGCCACCGGCGTCCAGGACGGCGCGGTAGGCCTGCGCGTCGCCGTGCCCGGTCTTGCGCGCGGCGGCGTCGGCCTTGGCCCTGGCCCGCTGCTCGGCCATCAGCGTGCGGAAGCCCTGCTCGTCGACGGTCAGGCCGGCCTCGGCGGCCATCTCGAGGGTGAGGTCGATCGGGAAGCCGTAGGTGTCGTGCAGCTGGAAGGCCTTGTCCCCGGCCAGCTGGGTGCCGCCACCCGCCTTCGTCGCGGTGACCGCCAGATCGAAGATCCGCGAGCCCGCGGTGAGCGTGGTGAGGAAGGCCTCCTCCTCCGCACGGACGACCGCGGAGATCCGCTCGAAGTCGGTGACGAGCTCCGGGTAGGACGGGACCATCGCGTCCCGGACGACCTCGGCGTAGGAGTTCAGGACCGGCTCCCGGACGCCGAGCAGCCGCGAGGAACGCACGATCCGGCGCAGCAGCCGGCGCAGGACGTAGCCGCGGCCCTCGTTGGACGGCGTCACCCCATCACCGATGATCATGACGCCGGACCGGGCATGGTCGGCGATGACCCGGAACCGCACATCATCGTCGTGGTCGGCGCCGTAGCGACGGCCGGAGAACTCCTCGGCGCGGGCGATCACGGGGCGCACGAGGTCGGTCTCGTAGACGTTCTCGACGCCCTGGAGCAGATACGCGACCCGTTCGACGCCCATCCCGGTGTCGATGTTCTTGCTCGGCAGTTCCCCGATCGGCGGGTACCCGTCCTTGGGGGACAGCTCGTCGCGCACGTCCTGCATGAACACGAGGTTCCAGATCTCCAGGTACCGGTCCTCGTCGACGACCGGGCCGCCCTCGGCACCGTGCTCGGGCCCCCGGTCGAAGTAGATCTCCGAGCAGGGCCCGCCGGGCCCGGGAACGCCCATGTCCCAATAGTTGTCCTTGCCGCTGCGGCGCTGGATCCGCTCGGCGGGGATGCCCGCGATGGAGCGCCACAGCTCGGCGGCCTCGTTGTCGTCGAGGTAGACGGTGACCCAGATCCGGTCCGGGTCGAACCCGTAGCCCCCCTCGGACTGCGGTCCCGTGACCAGCTTCCAGGCGTGCTCGATCGCACCGGCCTTGAAGTAGTCGCCGAAGGAGAAGTTGCCGGCCATCTGGAAGAACGTGTTGTGCCGGGTGGTCCTCCCGACCTCGTCGATGTCGCCGGTGCGCACGCATTTCTGGATCGAGGTGGCCCGCGGGTAGGGCGGCGGCGCCTCGCCGAGGAAATACGGCTTGAACTGCACCATGCCGGCGTTGACGAACAGCAGGGTGGGGTCGTCGAGGATCAGCGACGCGCTGGGCACGCGGGTGTGCCCGGCGGCGGTGAAGTACTCGGTGAACCGGCGGGCGATCTCATGGGTCTGCACGGGGCGAACGGCTCTCTGCGGGATACGGACGTCGGATGCGGCGGCGGCAGGGCGGCCACCGGCCGGGGACCGGTCTACCGCCCCGCCCGGCGCGCTCGCGGGGTGGGTTCCTCGGTCAGCGCGTCGGCCAGCGTCGGGACGGGGGTGCCGGTCTGCCGCTCGACGAGATCGGCGAGCTCCCGTTCGCGGGTCATCATCCCGGCGCGCACCTCGGCGCCGAAGGCGCCCAACCCCGCCCCGAGCTCGCGCAGCCCGTCGGCGATATTGGCCCCGAGCCCGGCCGGGGTGAGGTTCTGTGCGGCCTGCGAGGCGCGGCGGGTGGCGTAGGCTCCCGCCGCGAGCCCGATACCGAGCCAGAACAGCCGCTTCACTTCTTCCTCCGCCGCGTGCCGCGAACACCCGCGCGCAGCGCGTGCGCACCGGCTTCCTTGCCTGCCCTGCGCGCCTTGATGGCCTTGCTCAGACCGTAGGAGAAAGCGGCGGCCCGCACCAGCGGGCCGCCCAGCGTCGCGGTGAACAACGACGTCAGCACCGAGACGTTGCTCGAGACCGTGCGGGCGCTGGAGGTGATGCCGTCGACCCGTTCCAGCTGGGTGTTGACCTGGTGCAGCGTGGTCTGCGCGTCGGTCAGCAGCGGGGCGCTGCCCTCATGGGCCTTGCGGATCGCGACGGTCGCCTCGTCGAGGGTGCGGCCGAGCTTTACCAACGAAACCACCAGGAACACCACGAGGACCACGAAGGCTCCTGCGGCGATCAGCGCGGCGATCTGACCAGCCGACACGTGCCCTCCCTGTGCCCGATCGACAACGGTGAGTTGATCGCCGGACAGGGTACCCCCAGTGGCCAGCGGAGGGCTCAGCCGACCCAGGAGTCGACCGGTTCGAGACCTTCGGTGACCTCGCCGGTGGCCGGGCGCGCCAGCTGCCGGTCGAGCAGGTACTCGCGCAGCCGTCCGAGCGCGCGGTGCTGGGTCACGCGAACCGCTCCCGGTGTCGAGCGCACGGCCTCCGCCGTCTCCTCGGCGTTGAGGCCCACCGCCAACCGCAGCACGATCACCTCCCGTTGGCGCGGGGTCAGGATGTGCAGCAGCTCCCCGACCCACTCACCGAGCTCCCTGGACAACACCCGGTTCTCCGGCCCGCGGTCGCCGACCACGGCGTCGGGGACCTCGGCGACGGGCTCGGACCGGTTGCGCCCGATCGCCCGATACGCATCGGTCACCTTGTGCGCGGCGATGCCGTAGACGAAGGCCCGGAAGGACAGACCCTTGACCGTGTACGTGGGCAGCGCGCTGACCACGGCCAGGCATACGTCCTGAGCGACGTCGTCGGCGGAGCCGACCGGGGTCTCCTGACGGCCGAGCCTGGCGCGGCAGTAGCGCAGCACCAGGGGGTGGATCTCGGTGAGCAGCGCGGCGCGGGCAGCGGGATCGCCGACGACCGCATCCCCGATGAGCGATTCGAGCCGGGTCGCGACGCCGGGGGCCGCCGTGGATCTACTGGCCTCATTGGCCTCGGCGATCTCGGCGCCGTCGACCGGGGCGCCGGAGCGGTCCGACACCGCTGAGGTGCCGGCGGAGGGATCCCCGGCCCCCTTGGTCTCCCGGGGCCGGGCTGCTGTGGCTGGAGTGCCGGACGTGCCGTTGAACCGGTGGCCAGCGGTCGCGGTCATCTTCGGGTTCCCCTCCCCACGCCCCGGCCGAGCCGGCCGGTATCGTGGTCCCCAGCTCGACCGCCGCCGTCTGCCGGCGACACCCGGAGGCTGTGGCCAGTGCCGGGGATACCGGACGGCCGCTCTGATGCGTTCAGGTCCCGGCGATCGGCGTGACCGACATCCCCGTCGTGCCTGAAGGCCGCTGTGCCCTGCGTCCTTCAGTTGCTTGCACTACTTGCAGCAATAAGCAGTTTGGGTGATACCCAAGTTGGAGTCAAGAGAGATTGGGCCCGAAGTCATTACTCTCCGCAGATGAAGGACGCCCGAGATACTCGAATGGGTGACGCCCACACTCGGGCTGCGCGCACAAAGCGTGACCGTACGCGTCGGGCGTTACTCGATTCCGCAGCTGCGGCATTCAGCGCCAGAGGCTGGCTGCAGACGCGGGTGGAGGACGTCGCCGCGGCCGCCGGGGTCAGCACCGCGACGGCCTACAACCACTTCCCCACCAAACATGCCCTGATCGGGCACGTCTACGCCCCGCTCGTCGGGCCCGTCCTCGCGCAGGCGGCAATCGACCTGGACCAGGGTCGTCCGGTCGTCGACGCGCTGATCGACCACATCGGCGCCCTGACGAGGGTCTGCTGGCGGTATCGGGCCCTCACCGCGGCGTTCTGCGCGGCGGCGCAGGACTACACGATCCGGGTCGGGGGCCCACCCCGTCCCGACGACGAGCAGGACCCACGGATCCTCGTCCCGCTGACCTCGGCGATACACGGCCTCGTCACCTACGGCCAGCTCGCCGGAGCGCTGCACGCCTACCCGCCGGCCACCGAGATCAGCGGATTCATCATCAACCTGCTCCTGATCCGCAGCATCAACCGGCCGCACGAACCCCACGAGCAGGCCGCGGAGCTCCTGCTCACGATGCTGTTCGGCGCTCTGCGCCCCGAACTGCTGGTCGCCGGGGGAGCCGCGGGCCGGCCGTTCCGCCGCACCGGATGATCCTTCTCGATGCTGTCGCTCCGCGCTGCTCGTTCGCTCCGCAGGCTCCCCTCAGCCCAGCTCCCGCACCACCGCGGTCACCGCGTCGAGGGCGCCGTCGAGCTCCTCGGCAGTGATCACCAACGGCGGGGACAGCCGGATCGTCGAGTCGTGGGTGTCCTTCACCAGCACCCCGCGGGCGCACAGCCGTTCACAGACCTCGCGGCCGGTGCCCAGCGCGGGGTCGATGTCGATTCCGGCCCACAGCCCGATACCCCGCGCGCTCAGCACCCCCTGCCCCACCAGTTCACCCAGCCGCGCGTGCATCCTGGCGCCGAGGGCCCGGGCCCGCTGCAGCATCGAGCCCTCGCGCAGCAGCTCGATCACCGCACGTCCGACGGCGCAGGCCAGCGGGTTGCCGCCGAAGGTGCTGCCGTGCTGGCCCGGCCGCAGCACGCCGAGCACATCGGCGTCGGCGACCACGGCGGACAGCGGGAGGATCCCGCCGCCGAGGGCCTTCCCGAGCAGATAGACGTCGGCGTCGGCACCGGCGGCACGGGTCGCGAGAACATGCCCGGTGCGGCCCAACCCGGACTGCACCTCGTCGGCGATGAACAGCACGTTCGCCGCGGTGCACGCCTCCCGGACCGCCGGCAGGTAGCCCGCGGGCGGCACCACCACCCCGGCCTCCCCCTGCACCGGCTCGAGCAGCACCGCGACCGTCTCGGGGGTGATCGCCGCCCGCAGCGCGTCGGCGTCCCCGTAGGGCACCACGTCGAACCCGGGGGTGAAGGGGCCGAACCCGCCGCGCGCCTCGGGATCGGTCGAGAAGCCGACGATCGTGATCGTGCGGCCGTGGAACCCCCGCGCGGCGACCACGATCCGGGCCCGGTCCGCCGGCACGTCCCGCACCTCGTAGCCCCATTTGCGGGCGAGCTTGAGCCCGCTCTCGACCGCCTCGGCACCGGTGTTCATCGGCAACACCATGTCCTTGCCGACGAGCGTGGCGAGCTCGGCGCAGAACGGACCGAGCTGGTCGCTGCCGAAGGCCCGGCTGGTCAGCGTCAGCCGCTCGAGCTGCCCGCGCGCCGCCGCGACCAGCCCGGGGTGGCCGTGCCCGAAGTTCAGCGCGGAGTACCCGGCAAGACAGTCGAGGTAGCGGCGCCCCTCGACGTCGGTCACCCACGCGCCGCGGCCCTCGGCGATCACGACGGGCAGCGGGTGGTAGTTGTGCGCCGAGTGTTCGGCCATCAGTTGCTCGTGCCAGCGCGTGGAGTTCTCCGCGGTCAGGGTCATGCGCACCTCCGGCAGGGACATCTCCCACGCTAGGAACGCTCTGCCACATCGACAACCGCGATCCATTGCCGGTCAACGGCGATTCGTTGCGTATCGCGGCTCATCCGGACCCGATCGTTGCGCGCGGCCGTCATGGCGGTGCGGTACCGGCCGCGCGGCGCAGCAACGGGGAGAGCACGAGCACCGACTTGGTGCGGGCCACGAACGGCTGCCCCCCGATCTGTTCCAGGACCCGTTCGAAGTGACGCATATCGGCGGCGAGGATGCGCAGCATCGCGTCGGCCTCACCGGAGATCGTGCTCGCCTCGACGACCTCGGCGAGCCCGTCGATCGCCGCCTTGATCGTCTCGGGTGGGGTGCTCGATCGGCAGTAGAGCTCGACGTACCCCTCGACCGTCCAGCCCAGCGCGTGCGGGTTCAGCAGCACGGTGAACCCGGTGATCGCGCCCCCACCGCGGAGCCGGTCCACCCGGCGTTTGACCGCGGACGCGGTCAGTCCGACGTGCGTACCCAGCTCGGCGTAGCTGCGCCGGGCGTCGTCCACCAGCAGCGCGAGGAGCCGTTCGTCGAGCCGATCCAGCCGCATGCGGCCATCATCGGCCACGATGGACGGCATGTACCGGGTGGACTCCGAGGTCGGCACGCTGCGCCAGGTCATCCTGCACCGGCCCGGGCTGGAGCTGAAGCGGTTGACCCCGGGCAACAAGGACCGGCTGCTGTTCGACGACGTGCTGTGGGTGCAGCGGGCCCAGGCCGAACACGACACCTTCGCCGACCTGCTGGGCGAGCGCGGGGTCGCGGTGCACCTGTTCGGCGATCTGTTACGCCGCACCCTGGAGATCACCGAGGCGAGGAAGTTCGTCCTCGACCGGATCTTCGACGACCGGATCTTCGGCCCGCTCGCCATCGACGCGCTGCGCAACTGCTTCGACGCCATGGACATCGACACGCTCGCCGATCACCTCGTCGGCGGTATCACCAAGCGGGAGGTGCTCGACCGGATCGCCGAGCCCCGTTCGATCGCCTTCCACGTCCTGCGCCCGGACGATTTCGTCCTCGAACCGCTGCCCAACCACCTCTACCCCCGCGACCCCTCGTCCTGGATCCATGGCGGCGTCGCGATCAGCAGCATGCGCAAGATCGCCCGGATGCGCGAGACGATCCACTACGAGGCGATCTACCGGTGGCATCCGCTGTGGGAGACGCAGCCGTTCAGCGTGTGGTCCGAGGGCGTGGGGGACGGCCCGGCGACCACCGAGGGCGGTGACGTCCTGGTTCTCGGCGGTGGTGCGGTGCTCGTCGGGCTGAGCGAACGCACCACACCCCAGGGTGTCGAGCGGCTGGCCCGGCGGCTGTTCGCCGGCGGCGAGGTCGACCGGATCGTGGCGGTCCGGGTGCCCCATACGCGGGCCCTGATGCATCTGGACACCGTGCTGACCATGGCCGATCCGGAGACCTTCGTGAAGTTCGCCGGGCTGGGCATGTTGCCGACCTACACCGTGCGCCCCGGCGACAGCGAGAAGGAGATGGCGGTGACCGACCACCCGCCCGAGGGCATGCACGCCGCGATCGCCGATGCGCTCGGGCTGGACTCGATCCGGGTGCTCACCGCCGAACAGGATGTGCACTCCGCCGAACGCGAGCAGTGGGACGACGGCTGCAACGTGCTCGCCGTCGCGCCGGGCGTCGTGGTCACCTACGAGCGCAATGTCACGACGAACACCCACCTGCGCCGGCATGGAATCGAGGTGCTCGAGATCCCCGGCGGTGAGCTCGGGCGCGGCCGCGGCGGGCCCCGGTGCATGAGCTGCCCGGTGCAGCGCGACCCGGCCTGACCCCGTCGAGAACGAACTCGTGGTGATCGAAACGCCCTGTTGATCACCGTGACCTCGTTGCCGTGCAGGAGGAGGACGATGTGACCACACCGCAGGTGCAGGTGCGCCGGATCTATCAGCCGGCCGCGGACGGCGACGGATATCGCGTGCTGGTGGACCGTCTCTGGCCGCGCGGGATCGCGAAGGACACGGCCGAGTTCGACGAGTGGTGCAAGGACGTCGCACCCTCGACCGACCTGCGGAAGTGGTACGGCCACGACCCGGACCGGTTCGCCGAGTTCGGCCGCCGCTACCGTGCCGAGCTCGGGCAGGCCGAGCCGTCCCGCGCGGTCGGACAGCTGCGGGCCCGTGCGCGGCAGGGGCCGGTCACGCTGCTGACCGCGACGAAGGACCCCGCGATCAGCGCGGCCGCGGTGCTCGCCGACGTGCTGCGCGAGCAGCCGGAACGCTGACCGGCACTCGACGCGCTCAGCGCCCGCCCGAGAGCCATCCCAGGACAGCGACAACGAAGTCGGCCAGGTCCGCCGGGTCGTCGAGGCGGTCGAGGACCACCTGATCATCGACGCCGACGTACTCGTGGACCAGAACGTTGCGGAATCCGACCGCCCGACCCACCCGATCAGCGAGGCCCGGCGGGAGAGCTCCATGCTTCCCCAAGAGACGCACGGCATCGCCGTTGTCGCGGGGTGGCCCCCACCCCTCGGACGCACAGACGTGCTGTGCAACATCGACACACGCTTCGATCGCCGTCACGAAGGTGTACTTGATGCCGCGCAGCCACAGCGGGTCGGCGCGGCGGGCCTCGCCTGCGGTGGCCTCGGCCCGCAGCACCGCGAGGTCATCGCTGACCGACCGGAGCAACCGCAGAATCCTCGCCTCATCGACCACGCAGCATGCTCTCCATGAACTCCCGATGGCTACGGCGAATGCGCGGCAGCTCGTCGGCATAGATCTTGCGGGTGGTCGCCACCCAGTGCACCCGGGCGGGCGGATCGTCGTCGAACAGGAGTACGCCGCCCAGCGCCACCCGCCCGGCCAGCTCCAGTGGAGCGTGGTTGAGCACCATCAGGTCGACGCATGGAGGAAGCAACACATCGAACGACTGCGGAGCCCGGCCCGGCCACCAGGCCGCGACGTCAACGTCGGAGTCGGGGCGACAGGCCCCACTCGCCCGGCTGCCGTGCAGGAACGCGAACCTCGCTCCGGCGCCGCGCAGGACGTCGATGATCTCACCACGCAGCGCGCCCGGGATCACAACGATCACAGCGATCAGTCTGGCACGCGACCGTCCTTCCTGCGTGTCCCACGAACCCGGGGCCCGGGCGGGCGGCTCCGGTCACTCCGGCCGCTCCCCGCGGACGGCCCGGCGCAGCTTCGGCAACCGCTCGGCGAGCACGCGCTCGGCTCCGTGCGTGGACGGCCGGTAGTAGTCGCGCCCCACCAGCGCGTCCGGCGGGTACTGCTGGGCGAGCACGCCGTCGGGGCTGTCGTGCGGGTACCGGTAGCCGACGGCGTTGCCCAGCTGCTGCGCCCCGGCGTAGTGCCCGTCGCGCAGATGCGCCGGGACGGCGCCGACCGCGCCGCCGCGGACATCGGCCATCGCCGCGTCGATGGCCGCGATCACGGCGTTGGACTTCGGCGCCGTGGCCAGGTGCAGCGTGGCCTGGGCCAGCGCGAGCCGCGCCTCCGGCATCCCGACGAGCTGCACCACCTGCGCCGCGGCCACGGCCGCCTGCAGCGCGGCGGGGTCGGCCAGACCGATGTCCTCGCTGGCGTGCACCATGAGCCTGCGCGCGATGAACCGGGGATCCTCCCCCGCGACGATCATGCGGGCCAGATAGTGCAGCGCGGCATCGGGGTCGGAGCCGCGGATGGACTTGATGAACGCGCTGATCACGTCGTAGTGCTGGTCGCCCGCGCGGTCGTAGCGCACCGCCACCTCGGTGACGGCGCGTTCCACCGCGGGCACGTCGATCACGCCTGCGCCGTCGGCCAGCACCCCGTCGGCGGCGGCCTCCAGCGCGGTGAGCGCGCGGCGCGCGTCGCCCGCGGCGAGCCGGACGAGGACATTCTCGCCCTCCTCGCTCATCGCCACCGCGCCACCGAGGCCGCGCTGGTCGGCGACCGCGCGGCGCAACAGCCCGCGCACATCGTCGGGGTCGAGCGAGTGCAGCGGCAGCACCAGCGACCGCGACAGCAGCGGCGACACCACCGAGAACGACGGGTTCTCGGTGGTGGCCGCGACGAGCAGCACCAGCCGGTCCTCCACGGCGCCGAGCAGCGCGTCCTGCTGGGTCTTGGAGAAGCGGTGCACCTCGTCGATGAACAGGACGGTCTGCTGGTCGAGCCGGTCGCGCCGACGCCGGGCGTCGTCGATCACGGCGCGCAGCTCCTTGACCCCGGACGACAGCGCCGAGAGCGCGACGAAATGCCTGCTGCCCACGCCGGCCAGCAGCCGCGCGATCGTGGTCTTCCCGGTGCCGGGCGGGCCGTAGAGCAGCACCGACGCCGCCGCCCCGCCCTCGACGAGACGGCGCAGCGGGGCCCCCGGCCGCAGCAGGTGACGCTGGCCGACGACCTCGTCGAGCGTCCGCGGGCGCATCCGGACGGCCAGCGGCGCGGTGGCCCGCACCGGGACGTCCTCCTCGGCCACCGGGTCGTCCAGCTCGAACAGCCCGTCCGTCTCCATGCTCATCGCCCCCAGCCTGCCACCCCGGTACGACGAGTTCGCCCGTCTGCCCCGGATGTCGGCCCGGAACGGCAGGCGCGAAGCGCCGGCCCGCACGGCCGGGCGGGGGTGGGCCCGCAGCAGCGGGGCGGCCCGGTCGAGCCCGACCACCCGCGCGACGGCCATCCTCAGCCGGTAGCGGCCGGGGGCGGAGTCGTAGTCGAACGGGACCCCTACCGCCCCATGATGCTCACCGGCCGATCGATACCAACCCTGACGCCGCGGCGATCGCTGACGCCCGCTGCGCTCCCCCGCCATCCCGCATGATCGCCGGTTGAGGGACATCCGCGCCGCGGGTGGCGCCGATGTCCCCGAAACGTTGATCACAGCCCGCGCGGCCCATACGTGCCACCGAATACCCCGGCTTCCCAATGAATGGGATCACATTTTCATATCTCAGGACAGTGGGGCAGGCTGAGGAGCGGCCGGAGCCCGCAACCGGGGCCGGTGCTGCGCGACGCCGTGCGTCGGCTGGCCGCGGCGGCGACGTAAGGTCGCAGGGTGCGGGAAATCCTCGAGTTGCTGGAGCGCGACGCCCGGCTGCCTCACGAGACGATCGCGACGATGACGGGGCTTCCGGTCGACGAGGTCACGGCCACGATCGCCGAATACGAGCAGGCCGGCGTCATCCGCCGCTACAAGGCGGTCGTGAACTGGGACGCCGTGGAGGGGCAGCATTCCGAGTCGGTGACCGCGTTCATCGATGTCTCGGTCGCGCCCGCCCGCGGGGTCGGTTTCGACGACGTGGCGTTGCGGATCTCCCGGTTCGACGAGGTGCGCAGTGTCTATCTCGTCTCGGGCAGCCACGACCTGCGCTGCACCGTGGTCGGCAGGGATATCCGGGCGGTGAGCGACTTCGTCAGCCAGAAGCTCTCCACCATCGACCGGGTGCGGTCCACCGCGACACATTTCGTGCTCAAGACCCACAAGCGCGACGGCGACGTGTTCGCCGAGCCCGAACCCGACCATCGGCTGCCGGTGACCCCGTGAAACCGCTCAACGAGGTGATCGCGGCCTGCCCGCCGTCGGGCATCCGGCGTTTCTTCGACATCGCCGCGGAGCTGGACGACGTCATCTCGCTGGGCGTCGGCGAGCCCGACTTCGTCACGCCATGGCGTATCCGCGAGGCCGGGATCTACGCCCTCGAACACGGCTACACCACCTACACGTCCAACGCCGGGTTGCCGCGGCTGCGCGAGCTCGTCTGCGCGGACCTCGCGAACCGGTACGACGCGCACTACGCGTGGGACTCCGAGTGCCTGATCACCACCGGCGTGTCCGAGGGCCTCGACCTCACCCTGCGGGTGCTGCTCAACCCGGGCGACGAGGTGATCGTCCCGGAGCCCTGCTACGTCGCGTACGAGCCGTGCGTCACCTTCGCCGGTGGCGCCGCGGTCCGGGTACCGACCCGCTGGGAGGACGGCTTCGCCATCGACGCCGCCACCGTGGCCGCCGCGATCACCCCGCGCACCAAGGCGATCCTCATCGGCTCGCCGGCCAACCCGACGGGTGCCGTGCAGCCGCGGCCGGCGCTGGAGGCGTTGGTTCGGCTGGCCGAACAGCACGACCTGTACCTGATCTCCGACGAGATCTACGACCGGCTCACCTACACCGGAACGCATACCTGTCTGGGCGCGCTGCCCGGAGCCCGCGAACGCACCGTCGTGCTGGGCGGATTCTCCAAGGCGCACGCGATGACCGGCTGGCGCGTCGGCTGGATCTGCGCGCCCCGGCCCGTCGCCGAACTGTGCGTGCGGGTGCACCAGTACACGATGCTGTGCGCGCCGCACGTCTCCCAGCTCGCCGCCGTCGAGGCGATGACCTCCGCCGAGGACGACGTCACCGAGATGGTCGCCGACTACGACCGGCGCCGGCGGGTGTTCGTGAAGGGCCTGCGCGAGATCGGGCTGGACTGTCCGGAGCCCGGCGGCGCGTTCTACGCCTTCCCGAGCATCCGCTCCTCCGGGCTGGACTCGGAGACCTTCGCCGAGCGGCTGCTCAGGCAGGAGGGGGTCGCGGTGGTGCCGGGCAGCGTGTTCGGTCCGTCCGGGGAGGGCCATATCCGCTGCTCCTACGCCACGGCGCTGCCGCTGCTGGAGGAGGCGCTGGGCCGGATCGACCGGTTCCTGCGCCGGGAGTGACCGGGTTGTTCAGCCCGCCCCGCGGAAGGCGGGGAACAGCGGCAGCGCGGCGGCGGCGAACCGCTCGCGCAGCGCGGCGGTGACGGCCACCGCGAGATCGGCGGTCGCGGTCAGCCCGTCGACGCCGTCGGCGGCCTCGGCGAGTCTGCTCCAGTAGTCGGTGAGCGCGATGCTGATCCGCGGCGAACGGCCGGCGTCGGGTCCGACGTAGCAGTCGCGGATCCGGATCCGCGGCAACAGCCACCAGGTGCACAGCCACACCCACAGCAGCTGCGCCTCGAGCAGTCTGCGCTCCAGCCGCACCGGGTCGTCGAGGTCGGGCCACACGGCGACGATCTCGTCGCGCCACGCCTCGAGCATCGCCTCGCCCATCCCGTCGGGCAGGGCGAAGCTCGCCTCGCAGCCGGGAAACGGCACCCGGAAGTACGCGGCGTCGAGGGCGACGTCGCGGAAGCAGCCCCCCTCGAAGTCGACGAACCGCACCCCGCGGCTGGTCACGAGGTTGTTGTCCGGGCAGGTGTCCGACGGGCTGAACGCGCGGTAGCGGGTCCCGCCCAGCAGCCGCGCCGTGGCGTGGGCCTGCCCGATGGCCGCGGCCGAGGGGGTCACGCCCAGCGCCGAGGTCAGCAGGTCGGGCAGTCCGGCGATCGCTGCGCGGGCGTCGTCGGCGACGGGGTCGCGCCAGGCCCGTTCCCCGAGCCTGCGCAGCAGCGCCCCGAAGTCGTTCTCGCGGCCCGCGGTCGCGGCCTGCATCCGCCCCAGCCCCCGCGCCCAGCTGAGCAGGCAGCGCTGCGCGCCCGCGGCGTCCGACCCGAACAGCTTGTCGGCGAGGGTGGAGCTGCGCCCGAGGTCCTCGAGCACCAGCAACCGGGTCTGCGGGTCGTAGGCGATGATCTCGGGACTGGGCCGGATGTCCGCGGGCAGCGCCGTGAACAGCTGACAGCTGGCCACCTCGTAGTGGAACGGGTCGGGCCGGTCGCGGTCGGGCTCGGCGATGTAGTGCTTGACGACCACTGTGCGCGGCATCGAGAACGGGTTGCGTGCCACCCGGGCCCTGGCGACCACCGACCGGTCGCTCCCGCCGAGATCCTCGGGGTCGGCCAGCACCACCGAGGAGCCGGAGCGGCGGGTGAGCAGGCGTTCCGCAGCGGCCAATGCGGCGAGTACGGGCCTGGGAAAGTCGGCCAGGTCACGAACCATCGTCGATGACCCTACCCGGCAACGCGCCGCTTGCCGCTCCCCCGCCAGGCTCGCGCGCGCGGGGACAGCAGCAGCACCGCAACCGCGGCCACGACGATCCCGAGGACGTTGACGACCAACTGGAGCGCGGCCTGCCACGCCTCGTCGAACCGCTGTTCGATCAGCGCCACCGAGGTGTACGCGGCCGAGGGCACCGTCGTGACCGAGATGAACACCCCGACGAGGATGGCCGACCGCGCCGAGGTGAGGGCGAGCATCCCGGCGGAGCCGGCAAGCAGCGCGACGATGAGGGAGAACGGGCCGACGGTGTAGATGAACTTGACCTGGTCCATCTGGTCGAGCGACCCGGTGGGCAGCAGCCCGATCGCGTCGAACGCGATCGTGGCCAGGGCTGTTATGATCATCGCCACCGGGAAGCCCGCCGCGAGCGCCAATGCCCCGTGGTGGATCAGGTCGCGGCGGCGCAGCACCAGGCCCACCGCGACGGCGGCGAGCGCGCCGAACTCGGGACCGAGCACCATGGCCCCGACGACGGTGACCGGGGAGTCCGTGATGGCACCGATGGCCGCGAGTACGCACGCGATGGTCAGGAACACCTGGAAGGTCACCGTCAGCCTGGACTCCTCGCCCGTGCGAGTGATCAGCTCCTCCCAGACCACGGCGTCCGCCGGATCCCCGGGCACGGCCTTCTCCGCGGCGTCCGCGGCCTCCGACAGCGTGGTGTCGATCGTCTCGAGGGTGATGCCGCCACTGCGGTCGATCCCGAGGTCGCGCAGCGTCGCGAGCACCTGGTCGGCCGCCTCCCGGGTCACATCGGCCTCGACGACGTCACCCGCGGGCGCCAGCGCGATCCCGGGCTGAACCGTGATATGCGTGGCACCCGGCTCGGCGACGAGCTCGGCCTGCACGACGCCGGTTCGCTCGGGCGGGCAGATCACCCGCAGATGCAGCATCCCGATGGACTACTGGGGTGCCGTCACCGCCGGTGCCGCGGGTGAGTCCGTCGCGGGCTTCGCCGGCTGGGCATCCACCCCCGCCTCCTTGCGCTGTTCGGCCGTGATCGGCGCCGGTGCCTGGGTCAGCGGGTCGAAGCCGCCGCCGGTCTTCGGGAAGGCGATGACGTCCCGCAGCGAGTCGGCCCCGGTCAGCAGCATGCAGATCCGGTCCCAGCCGAACGCGATACCGCCGTGCGGCGGCGGACCGTGCTGGAAGGCCTCGAGCAGGAAGCCGAACTTCTCGCGCTGCTGCACCTCGTCCATACCCAGTAGCTCGAACACCCGCTGCTGCACATCGGAACGGTGGATACGGATCGAGCCCCCACCGATCTCGTGGCCGTTGGCGACGATGTCGTAGGCGTGGGCGAGTGCCTGGTCGGGGGCCTGTTCGAAGCGGTCGATCCACTCGTCGTTGGGCGCCGTGAACGGGTGGTGCACGGCGGTCCACCCGACGTCGGCGCCCTTGTCGTCGCGCACCCGCTCGAACATCGGGGCGTCGACGACCCAGACGAACGCCCAGGCGTCCTCGTCGACGAGGCCGATCCGGCGGGCGATCTCGACGCGCGCCGCGCCGAGCAGGACGCGGGCGTCCGACGGGTGTCCGGCGGCGAAGAAGATCGCGTCGCCCGGGTTGGCGCCGACCGCCTTGGCCAGGCCGTCCCGCTCGGCGTCGGAGAGGTTCTTGGCGACCGGCCCGCCGAGCTCACCGCCCGCGCTGATCGTCACGTAGGCCAGCCCCCGGGCGCCGCGCTGCCGCGCCCACTCCTGCCAGGCGTCGAACTGGCGGCGTGGCTGGTCGGCCCCGCCGGGCATCACGACGGCGCCGACGTAGGGCGCCTGGAACACCCGGAAGCTGGTGTCGGCGAAGTAGTCGGTGAGCTCGGTGAGCTCGAGGCCGAACCGCAGGTCCGGCTTGTCGGTGCCATAGCGCGCCATCGCCTCGGCGTAGGTAATCCGCGGGATCGGCAGCGGGATCTCGTAGCCGGCGAGCTCTCTCCACAGCGCCGCGGTCACGGCCTCACCGAGCTCGATGACATCGTCCTGGTCCACGAAGCTCATCTCGATGTCGAGCTGGGTGAACTCGGGCTGACGGTCGGCGCGGAAGTCCTCGTCGCGGTAGCAGCGGGCGATCTGGTAGTACCGCTCGGTGCCGGCCACCATCAGCAGTTGCTTGAACAGCTGCGGGCTCTGCGGCAGCGCGTACCAGGAACCCGGACGCAGCCGGGCAGGCACCAGGAAGTCGCGGGCGCCCTCCGGGGTCGAGCGGGTCAGCGTCGGCGTCTCCACCTCGACGAAGTCGCGCTCGTGCAGCACGGCGCGGGCGATCCGGTTGGCCTCGCTGCGCAGCCGCAGCGCGGCGGCCGGGCCGGGGCGGCGCAGGTCGAGGTAGCGGTACTTGAGCCGGACCTCCTCCCCGACCTCGGTGTGCTCGTCGATCGGGAATGGGAGGGGGGCGGACTCCGACAGTACGTCTATTTCAAGCGCGGTCACCTCGATCTCGCCGGTCGCAAGGTCCGGGTTCTCGTTGCCGGCGGGACGGCGCGCCACCTGACCGGTGACCTGGACGACGAACTCGGACCGCAAGCGGTGCGCGCGCTCGGCCATCTCGCCCTCGCGGAAGACCACCTGGGCCGCGCCGGACGCGTCGCGCAGATCGATGAAGATCACGCCACCATGATCACGGCGACGGGCCACCCACCCGGCGAGGGTCACGGACTGTCCGGCGTGCTCGGCACGAAGGGTGCCGCAGGGGTGGGTGCGCATCACGCGAAAGAGGCTATCCGGATCCCCCCGGCACCCGGCCAGCAGCCTTCCCCACCATGGGCGAGAGTGGGCGGATGGGCGTCCGACGGCAGACGATCGCGGTGGTGATGGGGGTATCCGGCGTCGGCAAGACGACGGTGGCGGCGGAGCTGGCCCGGCGCACCGGCTGGGTGTCGCTGGAGGGTGACGACCTGCACCCCGAGGCCAGCCGGCGCAAGATGGCCGCCGGTCAGCCGTTGTCCGACGACGACCGCCGGCCGTGGCTGCGGCGGATCGCGGGCTGGATCGGCGACCAGGAAGCCGCCGGTCGCAGCGGAGTCGTCACCTGCTCCGCGCTCAAACGCAGCTACCGCGACCTGCTGCGCGAGGGCCACCCTTCGGTCTGGTTCGTGCATCTGGTCGCCGAGCGCGACGTGCTGGCCGAACGCCTGCGGCGCCGCCGCGGCCACTACATGCCCGCCTCGCTCCTCGCGAGCCAGCTCGCGGCCCTCGAGCCGCTGCAGCCGGACGAACCGGGTATCGCCGTGCCCGCGCACCGCGACCCCGCCGCCGCGGTCGGTCAAGTGCTGGGGATGCTGTGGTCCGGCTCGAACCCGTCCCCCACCCAGCCCCAGCATGGTGGCTTTACTCCGGTCCGACCGGAGTAAAGCCACCATGCTGCGGTCGAGGCGGGCGTTGGCAGGATATGGGAGTGGCTCCCCCCGAGCCCCCGGTTCCTGCCCGGGGCAGCGCCGACGGCCGTCACCGGCACCGCGGGCGCCGATCTCGGGCGGCGCCCGCGCCGGGCGGGCCGGCCACCTTGCCCGTCATCGGGCACGGCCACGGCCACGGGCGCCGGCCCGCGGCCCCGGCCGGACGCCGGGTCCGGATGCTGATCGCGGCGCTGCTCGTCCCGTGCGCGCTCGCGACCCTGGTCGGGCTGGTGGCGCTGTACCCGCCGGCGAACCCGCCCGCCGTCGCCGGGACCGGCATCGAGCAGCCGATCAACGCCGAGGTCGTCGCGGCGCAACGGGCCGACTGCGTCCGCGGCTCCGGCGACGGCGGCTGCCTGGGGCTCGTCGTCCGGATGGAGGATGGCCCGCTGCCCGGGCGCGACCTCGTGCAGCTCGTCCCGATCGAGCCGGCCACGCCGCGGTTCGCCGTCGGCGACGAGATCGTGCTGGCCTGGTCGGGTGCCGACCCGCTCGACCCGAGCTCCTACCGGGTCGCCGACTTCCAGCGCGGCGCCGCGCTGATCTGGCTCGCCGCGCTGTTCGCGGGCGCCGTGCTGCTGCTGGGACGCTGGCGTGGGCTCGCCGCGCTCGTCGGGCTCGGGCTGAGCTTCGTCGTGCTGCTGTGGTTCGTGCTGCCCGCGATCCTCAGCGGCAGCGACCCGCTCGCCGTGGCCATCGTCGGCTCGTGTCTGATCATGTTCCTGGTGCTGTACCTGGCGCACGGCCCGTCCGCCCGGACCTCCACGGCAGTCCTCGGGACGGTGTTCTCGCTCGGGCTGATCGGGCTGCTCGGGGCCGGTTTCTCCGCTGCCGCCCGGCTCACCGGGCTCGACGACCAGACCGCCAGCCTCATCGCCACCCTCGACGCCGCGGTCGACGCGCGCGGGCTGCTGCTCGCGGGGGTCGTCATCGGCGCGCTGGGTGTGCTCGACGACGTCACGATCACCCAGACCAGCGCGGTGTGGGAACTGCGCGCCGCCAACCCGGGACTGGGTGCCCGCGAACTGTACGGCGCCGCGATGCGGATCGGCCGCGACCACGTCTCCTCCGCGGTGAACACGCTGGTCCTGGCCTACGCGGGCGCGGCGCTGCCGTTGCTTCTGCTGTTCAGCGTCTCCGGGCGCTCGATCGGCCAGGCGCTGACCACCCAGGACGTGGCGACCGAGATCGTGCGGACGCTGGTCGGCAGCATCGGCCTCGTCGCGTCGGTGCCGATCACCACGGCACTGGCCGCGGCCGTCGCCGTGCGGGAGCGGCCGTGGGTACACACCGCGCGGCGGCCCGGCGGCTCACCCGCACAGTGATCGGCGCCTCATCGGCGGGGTGGGCCTCAACGGGGGGGCGCTGGGGCGAGCGCGGCCTCGCCATGGCGCGCGACCAGATGCGCCTCGCCGTCGCCCTCGGCGTCCACCAGCACCTCCAGCCCGGCGAAGGCGGTGACCAGCTCGCCCGGAGCGGCACGGAACGGCCCGGAACCGTCCCCGACCTGCGACAGCACCGTGACCGCCAGCAGCCCGCCCGGCCGGAGCAGCGCGGCCATCGCCGGATAGAGCCGCGGGTCGCGGAACCGCTGGCACACCACCAGGTCGTAGGGACCCCGGCAACCCTCGGGAATGCCGTCGTCCAGATCGGCCTCGATCCAGGTCACCGCGACCCCGTGGCGTTCCGCCAGCCGCGCGCCCGCGTCCAGGCCCGCGCCGGAGACGTCGACGGCCTCGACGGCGAACCCGTGCCGGGCCAGCCACACCGCGACCACGCCCCGGCCGCACGCCAGCTCCAGAGCCCGGCCACCGGGCGGCAGCAGGTCGAGCCGCCCGCCCAGCGCCGCCGGGGGCGCGGGCGTGCCGGGATCCAGCGCGGCGTGCCGGGCGTCCCAGCGCTCCCGATCGGCCCGGCTCATGGTGAGGCGAGCCGCCCGACCAGCTCGTCGACGGCGTCGTCGAGCGGCACCGTGCGCTGCTCCCCCGAGCCGAGGTTCTTGATCGCGACGGCGCCGGCCTCGAGGTCGCGATCGCCGAGGACCAGCGCATACCGGGCGCCGGACCGGTCGGCCGACTTCATCGCGCCCTTGAGCCCGCGCCCGCCGTAGGCGAGGTCGACCCGCACCCCGACGGCCCGCAGCCGCGCGGCGAGCACGACCAGCCTGCGGCGTGCCGCCTCGCCCAGCGGCACCCCGAACACCTCGACCCGCGGCGCGTCGTCGATCGGGAGCCCCTCGGCTCGGCAGGCCAGCAGGGTCCGGTCGACCCCGATGCCGAACCCGATGCCCGAGAGCGGCTGCCCGCCGAGCACGGCCATCAGCCCGTCGTAACGCCCGCCGCCGCCGATCCCCGACTGAGCGCCGAGCCCGTCGTGCACGAACTCGAAGGTCGTCTTCGTGTAGTAGTCGAGCCCGCGCACCATCCGCGGGTTCTCCACATACGCGACGCCCAGGTCGTCGAGATGCCGCCGGACCTCGGTGTAGTGGGCGGCCGAGGCCGCCGAGAGGTGGTCGACCAGCAGCGGCGCGCCGGCCAGCATGGCTCGCATCTCGGGTCGCTTGTCGTCGAGCACCCGCAGCGGGTTGATCTCGGCCCGGCGCCGGGTCGGCTCGTCGAGCGGCAGCTGCGCGAGGAAGGCCTGCAACCGCTCGCGGTAGGCGGGACGGCATTCGGCGTCGCCCAGCGAGGTCAGTTCGAGGCGGTACCCGGTCAGGCCCAGCGCGCGGAACCCCTCGTCGGCGACGGCGATGACCTCGGCGTCCAGCGCCGGGTCGTCCACGCCGATGGCCTCGATCCCGACCTGCTGCAGCTGCCGGTAACGTCCGGCCTGCGGGCGCTCGTAGCGGAAGAACGGCCCCGCGTAGCGCAGCTTCACCGGCAGCCCGCCGCGGTCGAGGCCGTGCTCGATCACCGACCGGACCACGCCCGCCGTGCCCTCCGGACGCAGCGTCACCGAGCGTTCGCCGCGGTCCGCGAAGGTGTACATCTCCTTGCTGACGACGTCGGTGGACTCGCCGACGCCGCGCGCATAGAGCCCGGTGTCCTCGAAGACGGGCAGCTCGATATGCCCGTAGCCGGCGCGGTCGGCCGCGGCGATCAGCGCCTCGCGGACCCGGACGAAACCGTCGGAGGGCAGGTACTCCGGGATCCCCTTCGGCGCGGCGAAGGCTCGGGACTCCTCGACCGCGGCGCTCACAGCCCGCGCCTCGGAGCAGGGGCGGACAGCCCCTGCAGGAACGGGTTGGACGCGCGTTCCCGCCCGATGGTCGTGGTCGGCCCGTGCCCGGGCAACACGAACGCCGAGTCGTCGCGGGTGAGCAACCGATCCCGGATGCTGGCCAGCAGCTGCTCGTGCGACCCGCCGGGCAGGTCGGTGCGGCCCACCGAGCCCGCGAACAGCGTGTCGCCCGCCAGGACCACCTCGACGCCCTCCTCGGTCGGCGTCGAGAACACCACGGAACCGGGCGTGTGCCCGGGGGTGTGGTCGACGCGCAGTTCGAGACCGGCGAGCGAGAGGGTCGACCCGTCGTCGAGGTGGCGCACCTCACGTGGCTCGCGCAGCTCCAGGCGTCCGCCGAAGAACGCCGCCGAATCCGCCGAGATCCCCTTCAGCGGGTCGGCCAGCATCTCCCGGTCGTCGGGATGGATCCAGGCCGGCATGTCGTGGCCGTCGCACACGGGCGCGACGGAGAAGGTGTGGTCGAAATGCCCGTGGGTGAGCAGCACCGCGACCGGGGTCAGCCGATGCTCGGCGAGCAGCTCCTCCAGCGGCTCGACGGCGTCCTGACCCGGGTCGACGACGATGCACGCCTCCCCGGCGTCGCGGGCGAGGACGTAGCAGTTGGTCTGGAAGGCACCGGCCGGAAATCCTGCGACGAGCACCTGGCCAGCCTAATCCGACGGCGACGCCCACCCGGCGGCCGGCCCTGGGATGATGGCGGGCTCACGTCGAGTATCAGGGCGGACCGGTACCCATCTGGAAGGCGGGATCCGTACGGTGTCACCGAGGACCGAGGCCCGAGCCGCCGAAGCGGGCTCCGGTGAGCTGCGGGCGGACTGCGCCAACTGTTTCGGGCTGTGCTGCGTCGCGCTACCCTTCGCGGCCTCGGCCGACTTCGCGATCGACAAGGACGCGGGCCGGCCCTGCCCCAACCTGCGGGCGGACTTTCGCTGCGGCATCCATTCCCGGCTGCGGCAGGAGGGTTTTCCGGGCTGCACGGTCTACGACTGCTTCGGCGCCGGGCAGAAGGTCTCTCAGCTCACCTTCGGCGGGCGGGACTGGCGCCGCGCCCCGCACACGGCCCGGCAGATGTTCGCCGTCTTTCCGCTCGTGCGCCAGCTCCACGAGCTGCTCTGGTACCTGGCCGAGGCGTTGACGTTGCCGCAGGCCCGGCCCCTCCACGACGAGCTGCGCGAGACGTTCGACGAGATCGAACACCTCACCCGCCGCGATGCCCGCGACCTCGCGGACCTGGACGTCGCAGCGCACCGGGAGCGAGTGAACGTCCTGCTGCTGGGCACGAGCGAACTCGCGCGGGCGACGATCGACGGCCGCAAGGACCGCAGGCGGGCCGATCTCGTCGGGGCCGATCTGCGCGGCGCCGACCTGCGCGGCGCCGACCTGCGCGGGGCCCTGCTCATCGCGGCCGTCCTCACCGGCGCCGACCTGCGATCCGCCGACCTGATCGGGGCCGACCTGCGCGACACGGACCTGCGTGGGGCCGATCTGACCGGCAGCATCTTCCTCATCCAGGCCCAGCTCGATGCCGCCCGGGGCGACGCCACCACCCGGCTGCCGGCTGCGCTCGCGCGCCCCGCGCACTGGTAGCGGCCCGGCGTAGGGTGCGTGGCCCGGGCCCGCACCGACCGGAGGTCATCGATGACCGGCGACGATCCAGCCCCGCTGATCCGCACGGCCGCGGTCCCCGTGGGCGGCGGCGTGGTCCTTCGCGGGCCGGGGGTCGTGCTCACGCAGCCGACACCCGGCACGTTCGTCGCGTTCAGCGCGACCTGCACCCACGAGGGCTGCACGGTCCACTCCGTGGCCGGCGGGACGATCAACTGCTTCTGCCACGGCAGCCGGTTCCGGATCGACGACGGCGCGGTCGTCGGCGGCCCCGCACCCGAGCCGCTCCCCCGGGTCCCGATCACGGTGACCGGCGAGGTGATCCGCGTGGGCTGACCAGCCCCGCAGGTCCCGTCGCGTGGCGATCGCTACGCTCCGCTGCAAGCACGCGAGCCGGGAGGATGTCAAACGGTGGCGACGAACCAGATGCGACGGGAGGCCGCCAAGCGCAAGCTGGCGCGACAGCAGGAGCGGCGCGCCCTGCAGGCCAAGCGGCGCAAGCAGATCACGATGATCACCTCGGCGGCGGTGGTCGTGGTCGTGGTGGTCGCCGTCGTGCTGCTGACCACGCTCGGTGGATCGGGCGGTTCCGCCGACACCACCGATCCGGCCGCCGCAGGCATCTCCCCGGAACGGATCCCCACCGACAGCGCGCCGCTTCCCACCAGGCCCACCGCCCTGCCGGCCACCGTGAACTGTGCCTACCCGGCGAGCGGCGATGCCGCCAGACCGGTGCAGCCGCCGGCCACCGCGGACATCAGCGCGCAGGGGACGGTGCCGGTGACGCTGGAGACCAGCTCGGGCGCCATCCCGCTGACGCTGGACCGGGCGCTGGCCCCGTGCACGGTGAACAGCTTCGTGAGCCTGGCCCAGCAGGGCTACTTCGATGGCACCGGCTGCCACCGGCTCACCACGTCGGCCGGGCTGCAGGTCCTGCAGTGCGGCGACCCGACGGGCACCGGCGGGGGTGGCCCCGGCTACACGTTCGCCGACGAGACCTTCCCCGAGCTGACCTACGGCCGCGGCCTCCTGGCGATGGCGAACGCCGGTCCCGACACCAACGGCAGTCAGTTCTTCATGATCTACGGCGACGCGCAGCTCCCGCCGAACTACGCGGTCTTCGGTTCGATCTCGGCCGACGGGCTCGCGGTGATCGATCGGATCGCACAGGCCGGTCACGACGGTTCGCTGGATCCGGTCCCCGGCGGTGGCAAGCCCCTGCTGCCCGTGACGATCGAGAAGGCGGCCGTGCAGTAAGCCGTACCGCGGATCGGCGGTGCTCCCGCTGCCGCCCCCGCCCGATTTGCCCGTCACAGGACGGTGGTGAGGTCGGAGGCGGGCTCGCCGCGCAGGATCTGCACCGCGCCGACCAGTAGGGCCCAGCAGGGTGTAGGCCATGCTCTGCGGCACGAGCATCACGGCGACGGTCAGCCCCGCGGTCAGGTCCGAGCGCAGGGAGGCACGGTCGGAGCGGCGGACGAAGGCGTTTCGGCGAGGTCCGCGACGATGGCTCGTACCTCCGGTAAACTCGAATAAAGGTCCGGACATTTTGGATCGAGGCAGTGATGCTACTCACGACGATCGACCGGAATGAACAGCCTCTCCGTGAAGGTTTGGGCAGGTCGAATACCCCTACCAGTATCAAGGAGACGAGATGACCTCTGAGGCGAGGAACCACCCGGTCGCGGCCGTCCGGCCGGTTACCGAGGACGAGTTCGCCCGCGAGGTCCTGGAGAGCCCGACTCCCGTGCTGGTCCGCTTCGGCGCCGAATGGTGCGGGCCGTGCCGCACGCTGGGCCCGACCCTGGACGCGATCGCGGCCGAGCACCCCGGCCGGCTGCGTGTGGTCAGCGTCGACGTCGACACCAGTCCGGCGCTGGCGCGCCGCTACCGGATCTGGAGCATTCCCGCGATGCTGCTGTTCTCCGGGGGGACCGTCGTCGAACGGATCCGCGGGGCGCGCAACCCCACCACGATCCTGCGCAAGATCGGCGCCCACCTGCCTTGAGCCGGCCCCGCCGCGGGTGGCACGGGCGGCCCGGTTCCCCCGCCGGCACCCCCGGTCGGGGGGGACCCGCCGTTCAATTGTCCGTACTATTAAGCCGGTGAAAGCCCCGAGCGCGGCGTCGAGCGCCCTGCCGTTCCTCCGCTGGCTGCGCGGTTACGACCGCTCGCAGCTGGCCGCCGACGCCCGGGCCGGGGCGACCGTCGGCGTGCTGCTCATCCCGCAGTCGATGGCCTACGCCGCGCTCGCCGGCCTGCCGCCCATCACCGGGCTCTACGCGGCGCTGGCCTCGCTGATCGTCTACGCCCTGCTGGGCACGAGCAACTACTCGTCGGTGGCCCCGGTCGCGATCGACTCCCTGCTGGTCGCCGCCGCCGTCGCCCCGCTGGCCGGCGGCGACGAGACGCGCTACGTCGCGCTCGCCGGCCTGCTCGCGGCGCTCACCGGCGCGCTCCAGCTCGGCGCCGGGGCGCTGCGGCTCGGCGCGCTGGTCAGCTTCATCTCGGTGCCCGTGATCAGCGGCTTCACCACCGCGGCCGCGTTGACCATCGCCGCCAGCCAGCTCAAGGATCTGCTCGGCATCACCGGGGGTGGCGGCTCGACCAACCTGCTGGCCACCCTCAGCGGCCTGGTCCCCCGGCTCGGCGAGACCAAGCCGCTCACGCTGGTCGTGGGCGTCGGTGCCGTCGGTGCGTTACTGCTGCTGCGGCGCGTCGCGCCGAGGGCGCCCGGGCCGCTGATCGTGGTGACCGCGGCGGCGCTCGTCGTCCTGCTGCCGGGGCTGTCGGGGAACGTGGCGGTCCTCGGCGAGGTGCCCGCAGGCCTGCCCGTGCCTGTGTTGCCGTCGCTGGCACTGTCGGACGTCCAGGCGCTGCTGCCCTCGGCCGCGGCCCTCGCACTCGTCTCCTACCTCGAATCGATCAGCACGGCGACCGCGTTCGCCCGGCGGACCCGCACCCGCGTCAACCCGAACGGGGAGCTCGTCGCGGTCGGTGCGGCCAACCTCGCCGCGGGGTTCGTCCGCGGGTTCAGCGTCGCCGCGGGGTTCTCCCGCGGCGCGGTCAACTTCGGGGCCGGGGCGCGGACCCCGATGTCGGGTGTGCTGGCAGCAGCGCTGATCGCGGTGGCCCTGGTGACGATCACCCCGCTGCTCGCCCTGATGCCCAAGGTCGCCCTCGCCGCGATCATCATCGTGGCCGTCGCGTCGCTGGTCGACGTCCGCGGCGCGATCGCCATCGCCCGGGTCCGCCGCAGCGACCTGGTCGCGCTGGCCGCGACGTTCCTCGCCACGCTGCTGCTGGGGGCCGCCCAGGGCCTCGGCGTCGGGGTCGCCGTGAGCCTCGTGGTCTTCCTGCGTCAGTCGGTGCGGCCCCACTTCCCGGAGCTCGGGCGCCTACCGGGGACCGCGCGTTTCCGCAACCTCGACCGCCACGACGACGCGCTGACCGACCCGGCGGTGGCACTGTTCCGCCTCGACGCGCCGCTGTATTTCGCGAACAGCCGGTCGGTGGCCGACACGATCACCGAGGCGACCGCGGAGCGGACCGCGCTGCGCGCCGTCGTGCTGGACGCCAGCTCCACACCGTGGATCGACTACACGGGCAGCGAGGCGATCTCGGAGCTGGACGGGGAGCTGCGGGAGGCCGGCGTCCAGCTGCACCTGGCCGCGGTCCGCGGGCCCGTCGCCGATGTGCTGGCCCGCGCCGGCTATCTCGAACGGCTGCGCGCCGAGGGCCGGGTGCATTCCGACGTCGCGGCCGCGGTGGCCGCGCTGGGGCTCGATCCGGACTCGCCACTGCGGCCGGGCCGCGACGTCAGGCCGCGGTGAGCACTGCTCAGCCCGCGCTCGTCACCCGGTACACGTCGTAGACACCCTCGACGTTGCGCACCGCCCGCAGCAGATGCCCCAGATGTTTGGGATCGCCCATCTCGAAGGTGAACCGCGACACCGCCACCCGATCGCGCGAGGTCGTCACCGACGCCGAGAGGATGTTGACCTTCTCGTCGGCCAGCACCTTCGTCACGTCCGAGAGCAGCCGGTGCCGGTCCAGCGCCTCGACCTGGATCGCGACCAGGAACACCGACCCGGGCTGCACCGCCCAGGAGACCTCGACCAGCCGCTCGGAACGCGACTGCAGATCGGCCGCGTTCGTGCAGTCGGTGCGGTGCACGCTGACCCCGCCGCCGCGGGTGACGAAGCCGAGGATGTCGTCGCCGGGCACCGGGGTGCAGCAGCGGGCCAGCTTCATGTAGAGATCGCCGAGATCGCCGTTGACGCTGCTGTCGCCGCGCACCACCACGCCGACATCACCGGTCGCCCGGCGCAGCCGCACCGTGGACGGCGTGGACCGCTCGGCGAGCTCCTCCTCGGCGTCCTCCATGCCGCCGAGCAGCGCGACGAGCCGCTGCACGACGTGCCGGGCGCTCGCATGCCCCTCCCCGACCGCGGCGTAGAGGCCGGAGAGGTCCGGGAAGTGCAGCTCGCGGGCCAGCGCCGCCATCGAGTCCGAGGAGACGAGCCGCTGCAGCGGCATCCCGGTCCGCCGGGCCTCCCGGGTGATCGCGTCCTTACCCCCCTCGATGGCCTCCTCGCGGCGCTCCTTGGCGAACCAGTGCTTGATCTTGGTCTTGGCCCGCGGCGAGGCGGCGAACGACAACCAGTCGCGGCTCGGGCCCGCGCCCTCGGCCTTGGAGGTGAAGATCTCGACGACGTCGCCGGACTCGAGCTTGCGCTCCAGCGCGACCAGCCTGCCGTTCACCCGCGAGCCGATGCAGCGGTTGCCGACCTCGGTATGCACCGCATAGGCGAGGTCGACCGGGGTCGAACCGAGCGGCAGCGTGATCACGTCGCCCTTGGGGGTGAAGACGAAGATCTCCTTGGCGGCCAGGTCGAAGCGCAACGACTCCAGGAAGTCGCCGGGGTCCGCGGCCTCCCGCTGCCAGTCGAGCAGCTGGCGCATCCAGGCCATCTCGTCGACCTCGACGGCCTGGCCGGTGTGCGCGCCGCGGGTCTCCTTGTACCGCCAGTGCGCCGCGATGCCGTACTCGGCGGTGCGGTGCATCTCGTGGGTGCGGATCTGCACCTCGAGCGGTTTGCCGTCGGGGCCGATCACGGTGGTGTGCAGCGACTGGTACACCCCGAACCGGGGCTGGGCGATGTAGTCCTTGAACCGGCCGGGCATCGGCTGCCACAGCGCGTGCACCATACCCATCGCCGCATAGCAGTCACGCACCTCGTCGACGAGCACCCGCACACCCACGAGGTCGTGGATGTCGTCGAAGTCGCGGCCCTTGACGATCATCTTGCGGTAGATCGAGTAGTAGTGCTTGGGCCTGCCCTCGACGGTCGCCGCGATCCGCGCCGAGTCGAGCTGCTGGGTCACCTCGTCGATGACCTGTTTGAGGTAGGTGTCCCGCGACGGCGCCCGCGTCGCGACCAGCCGGACGATCTCGTCGTACTTCTTCGGGTGCAGGATCGCGAAGGACAGGTCCTCCAGCTCCCACTTGATCGTGGCCATCCCGAGCCGGTGGGCCAGCGGCGCCAGCACCTCGAGCGTCTCGCGGGCCTTCTTGGCCTGTTTCTCCGGCGGCAGGAAGCGCATCGTGCGCATGTTGTGCAGCCGGTCGGACAGCTTGATCACCAGCACCCGGGGGTCGCGGGCCATCGCGACCACCATCTTGCGGATGGTCTCGGCCTCGGCGGCCGAACCGAGCTCAACCTTGTCGAGCTTGGTCACCCCGTCGACCAGGTGCGCCACCTCGTCGCCGAAGTCGGCGCGCAGCCGCTCCAGGGAGTAGTCGGTGTCCTCGACGGTGTCGTGCAGCAGGGCCGCGACCAGCGTCGTGGTGTCCATCCCCAGCTCGGCCAGGATCGTCGCGACGGCCAGCGGATGGGTGATGTACGGGTCACCGGACTTGCGTTTCTGGTGGGCGTGCTTCTCCTCGGCGACATCGTAGGCCCGCTGCAGCAGCACCAGGTCGGCCTTCGGGTGCAGCGTGCGGTGCACCGCGGCCAGCGGCTCGAGCACCGGCTTGACGACGGCGACGCGCTGCGGGGTCATCCGGCGAGCGATACGCGCCCGTACCCGCCGGGTGGCCGAGGGCTTCGAGGTCGCTACAGCCGGTCCCTCGGGCCCCGGAACCGGCGGCGCGACCGGCTGCAGGTCGGTCATTCGCGCTCCACCCCCCGAAGGATAACCCTCCGCTCAGCGGCGGAGGCGTTCAGTACCGCAGCAGCGTGTGCACCGGGATGCCCGCGAGCCGGGCGCGGCCGCCGAGCGCGGTGAGCTCGACCAGCGTCCCGAACCCGGTGACCTGCGCGCCGACGTCGCCGAGCAGCGCCGCCGCGGCCGCCGCGGTGCCGCCGGTGGCCAGGACGTCGTCGATGAGGAAGACCCGGGCACCCGCGGGCACGGTGTCGGCCGGGATCTCCAGCGTCGCGCTGCCGTACTCCAGGTCGTAGGTGCGCGACGCCGCGACCCGCGGCAGCTTCCCCGCCTTGCGGACCGGGACGATCCCGGTGCCCGCGACCAACGCGACCGCGGCGCCGATGAGGAATCCGCGCGCCTCGACACCGACCACGAGGTCGGCCTCCCCGGCCAGCGCCGCGAGCTCGGTCGACACGACGGTGAACGCCTCCCCGTCGGCCAGTACCGGAGTGATGTCACGGAACAGCACGCCCGGTTCGGGATAGTCCGGGACGTCGCGGACCAGGCCGGCGAGCCGCGCGAGCGAAGGGTCGACGTTCTCGGCGAGGCTCAACGCACGGCCTCGCTGTGCCCACCCGCCCCGCCGGCTCCGCCGGCTGCCGTCCCCCGCTGCTCGGCCGGCCCATGAGGCGACATCTCAGCGCGCAGGCGCTGTGCTGATGATTCGTTCGCAAGCTCACTCATCGGCGCCGCTTCCCGGTCGGCCGCGAGGTCTTGCCCCGCGGTCGCGCGGCCCTGCTGCCCCCGGACCGGGGCGTTTCGGTCTTGCCGGGGCGGGCGGGAACGCCGGACGCGGCGGCCACGGCCTGTTCCCTGCGCAGCTCGGCGGCGGGCGCGCCGTCGTCGATGACGTCGGTGGCCGCGTCGGCGGTATCCGGACCCTCCCCGACCGGCGCCGCCGCGGTGCGGCGACGCCGCAGCCGGACCTTCTCCGCATGCTCGCGGAACCGCGGGTCACGCATCTTCAGGTCGACCAGGATGGGGGTCGCCAGCAGCACCGACGAGGCGGTGCCGACGAGGATGCCGACCATCTGGACCAGCGCCAGGTCCGCGAGGGTGCCGACGCCGAGCAGCCCGACCCCGACGACCATCAGCCCGACGACCGGGAGCACCGCGATCAGCGAGGTGTTGATCGAGCGCATCAGGACCTGGTTGACGGCCAGGTTGGCGGCCTCGGGGTAGGTGCGCCGGGTGAGTCCGAGCAGGCTGCGGGTGTTCTCCTTGACCTTGTCGAACACCACGACCGTGTCGTACAGGGAGAACCCGAGGATCGTCAGCAGCCCGATCACCGTCGAGGGCGTGACCTCGAACCCGACGAGCGAGTAGATGCCCGCGGTGACCACCACGTCGTGCAGCAGCCCGACCAGCGCGGCGACCGCCATCGGACGTTCGAAGTACAGCGCGAGGAAGATCGTGACGAGCACCAGGAACACCGCCAGCGCGATGGCCGCCTGCTGGGTGATCTGCCCGCCCCAGGTGCCGCTGACCGCGGTCACGCTGATCGCGTTCTCCGACGGGGTGCCGTCCGGGCCGAGCGGCTGGACGGCGTCGAACAGCGTCTGCCGCAGCGCGAGGGTCTGCGCCTCGTCGAGCGGCTCGGACCGGATGATGACCGACTCGGCCGCCCCAGAGCCCACCGACTGCACCGACGCCGGGTCGTCGCCGACGGTCTGGCGGAAGGCCTCCTCGGCCTGCTCGACGCTGATCGTCCCGGCGGTGCCGGTGGCCGGGAACTGGATCTGGGTGCCGCCGGTGAAGTCGACGCCGAGGTTGAACCCGCGCAGCGCGATCGAGAGCACACAGATGAGCAGCAGGACCCCGAAGCCGATGTACCAGGTCTTGCGCCGCCCGACGATGTCGAAGGCGCCGGTGCCGGTGTAGAGCCGGGTGAAGACGCCCGGTTTCGCGGTGCCGGTGGTGGTGCCGGTCCTGGAGGCACCCATCTCAGGCTCCCTTCGCGGTCGCGGCGGCCCGCCGCCGTTGCGCACCGATCTTCGCGACGGCGCCCAGCCCGGACAGCGTCGGGCTGGAGAAGATCCGCGAATGCGAGGCCATCGCGACCAGCGGATGCGTCACCAGGAACACGACCACGAGGTCGAGCACCGTCGACATGCCCAGCGTGAACGCGAAGCCCTTCACCTGGCCGACCGCGAGGATGTAGAGCACGGCGGCCGCGAGGAAGCTGACCGCGTCGGCGGTGAGGATCGTCCGCCGCGCCCGCACCCAGCCGCGGGGCACCGCCGAGCGGAACGTACGGCCCTCGCGCATCTCGTCCTTGAGCCGTTCGAAGAAGATCACGAACGAGTCGGCCGTGATGCCGATCGCCACGATGAACCCGGCGACGCCCGCGAGGTCGAGGGTGAACCCGATCCACCGTCCGAGCAGCACCAGCACCGCGTAGACGACCACCCCGGACAGCACCAGCGAGAGGATCGTGAGAACCCCGAGGATGCGGTAGTAGAACAGGCAGTAGAGGAACACCATGGCGAGCCCGACCATGCCCGCGAGCAGGCCGGCCTCGAGCGAGGCGAGCCCGAGAGTGGCCGAGACCGTTTCGGCCTCCGAGGCCTCGAAGGACAGCGGCAGCGAGCCGTAGCGCAGCGCCGCGGCGAGGTCCTGCGCCTCCTGCTGGGTGAACTGGCCGGAGATCTCGGTCGGGCCGTAGATCGCGCTGTTGATCGTCGGCGCGGAGACGACCTCCCCGTCGAGCACGAACGCGGCGTTCTTGCCGACGTTCTTGCTGGTGTAGTCGCCCCAGATCGCAGCGCCCTCGCTCTTGAAGGTCAGGCTCACGACATAGCCCGGGCCGTTCGGGTTGACACCCGCGGTCGCGCTCTCGATCTGCGTGCCCTCCAGGAACGCCGGCCCGAGCAGGTATTTCTCGGTGCCCTCCTGGTTGCACGCGACCAGCGGTTTCGCCGGGTCGTCGTAACCGCGCAGCGGGTCCTTGGCCGAGCAGTCCAGCGCGACGAGCGCCTGTTCCTGTACGGCCGGATCGGTGCTCTGGCGGGTCTCGCGGGCCGTGGCGATCGCCGCGGCCAGCTCGGGGTCGGCGGGTGCCGGGTTGGCCGACCCGTCCGGCGCCGGCGGGGGTGTGGGCGGCGGGGTGGGCTGCTGAAGCGGCCGGGAGTACGCCACCGGAGCGATGGCGCCGGAGCTGTCCCCCGCGCCCTGCGGCTGTGGGGCCGGCGGCTGGGGGTTGGGCGGCTGGGGCGCGGTCCCCGGGTTCTCCCCGGGCACACCCTCTTCGGTGCCGGGCGGGGTGGCACCCGGCTGCTCGGGCAGGGTCGCCGGGAACGGACCCCCGATGACCTCCCGGAACCGCAGCTGGGCGGTCTGACCCAACGACCGGGCGTCGTCGCCCTGGGCGCCGGGCACGGTGATCGTCAGGTTGCTCCCGTCGAGGACGACCTCGGCGCCGCTGACGCCGAGGCCGTTGACGCGCTGTTCGATGATCTGCTGGGCCTGCAGCAGCTGGTCGCGCGGCGGAACGGCGCCGGTCTCGGTGCGCGCGCTCAGCGTGACCCGGGTGCCGCCCTCCAGGTCGATCCCGAGCTTCGGGGCGGGTCTGCCGTCGCCGGTGAAGAACACCAGTGCGTACAGCACGACGACGATGCCGACGAACGCCGTCAGGTACCGCCAGGGGCGGATCTGCCCCGGGGTGGGTGCCACTGCTTGCCTCTCCTGCGGTGGGTCAGTTGCGCGAGCCCGGCGTGCCGTTCGTGCGGGAGTCGTCGTCACCCAGCGCCGTCGTGGACGCGGTCGGGGTCTCGTCGACTACGGAGTCGGCCGGGTCGGCCGAGGGGGTGGCCTCGTCCGGCGTCGGGTTCACCTTCTCCCGCACCGCGGCCCGCACCCAGGTGGTGACGATGCCGTCGGCGATCTCCAGGTCCACGGTCTCCTCGTAGGAGGCGTCCACCACGGTGGCCCGCAGACCCGAGGTCGTCATGACGACGTCACCGGGCTCAAGGGCCGCCTGCAGCCGCTGCATCTCCTGCATCTGACGCCGTTGCTTGCGCCCGGACAGGAAGATCGGGATGAACAGCAGCAGGATGAGCAGTGGGAACAGCAGGGTTTCCATGATCTCCGTATCTCCGCACGTCGAAGGGCCCCGAGTGTGCCAGCACCGGCGCGCTGCCGATGCCGCGGCCCCTCGACCGCGCCGCGTCAGAACAACGCCTGCGGGGCCGATCCGGTGACGTCCGGCGGCGGCGTTTCACCGAGATGGCCCCACGCGGCTGCTGTCGCCACCCGGCCTCGGGGAGTTCGGGCCAGCATGCCCGCGCGCACCAGGTAGGGCTCGCAGACCTCCTCGACGGTACCCGGTTCCTCGCCGACGGCGACGGCGAGCGTGGAGACTCCGACGGGCCCGCCGCCGAACGAGCGGACCAGCGCCGACAGCACGGCACGGTCCAGCCGGTCGAGGCCGAGCTCGTCGACGTCGTAGACGGCGAGCGCGGCGCGGGCGACCTCCCGGGTGACGATGCCGTCGGCGCGTACCTCGGCGAAGTCACGGACCCGGCGCAGCAGCCGGTTCGCGATGCGGGGGGTTCCCCGGGACCGGCCGGCGATCTCGGAGCCGCCGTCGGTGCGCAGGTCGACGTCGAGGATCGGCGCGGCCCGGCGCAGCACGAGCTCCAGCTCGGCGGGTGCGTAGAACTCCATGTGCGCGGTGAACCCGAACCGGTCGCGCAGCGGCCCGGTCAGCGCCCCGGCCCGCGTCGTGGCGCCGACCAGGGTGAACGGCGCGACGTCCAGCGGGATCGAGGTGGCGCCCGGACCCTTGCCGACGACGACGTCGACCCGGAAGTCCTCCATCGCCAGGTAGAGCATCTCCTCGGCGGGCCGGGCGATGCGGTGGATCTCGTCGATGAACAGCACGTCGCCGGGCATCAGGTTGGACAGCATGGCCGCGAGGTCGCCCGCCCGCTCCAGCGCCGGTCCTGACGTCAGCCGGATCGCCGCGCCCAGCTCGGCGGCAATGATCATCGCCAGCGTCGTCTTGCCCAGCCCCGGCGGCCCGGACAACAGGATGTGGTCGGGCGGGGTGCCGCGCCGCCGCGCGCCCTCGAGCACGAGCTGGAGCTGTTCGCGCACCCGCGGCTGCCCGATGAACTCCGTGAGCCGCCGCGGCCGCAGCGACGCCTCGACCTCGAGGTCGTCGTCGATCGGCTCGGCGTCGATGTCCCGGACGTCCCGGCGCTCCTCGGTCATGGCATGCCCGTCATGTGCGGCCCAGCTGGGACAGCGCGGCACGCAGCAACACCGCCGGATCGGCGTCCGGGCTCTGGGCGAGGACGCCGTCGACGGCCTGCTCGGCCGGTCTCGCGGTGAACCCGAGCCCGACCAGCGCCTCGACAACCTGGTCGCGCCGGGCGTTACCGGCCACCACCGCGGTCCCGGGCGCCGCGGCGACGCCGGCCGGGACGGGGGCGGCGACCTTGTCCCGCAGCTCCACCACCAGCCGCTCCGCGCTCTTGCGCCCGACCCCCGGGACCCGGGTCAGGGTGGCGAGGTCGCCCTCGGCCAGCGCGCGGCGCAGCGTGTCCGGGTCGAGCACCGCCAGCGTGGCCATGGCCAGCCGCGGCCCGACCCCGCTCACGGTCTGCAGCAGCCCGAACAACTCGCGCTCCGCGGCGGTGGCGAACCCGAACAGGGTCAGCGAATCCTCCCGGACCAGCAGCGTCGTCGCCAGCCGGGCCTGTTCGCCGCGCCGCAACCCGGCCAGCGTGGCCGGCGTGGCGTGCACGGCCAGCCCGACCCCGCCCACCTCGACGACGGCGTGATCGAGACCGATCTCGAGCACCTCGCCCCGGACGCTGGCGATCACCGGCCCGGTCCCTTCGCCGCGGCCGCCAGCCGGGCCCGGTGCCGCCGGGCCAGCTCGGCCGAACGGGCCTGGGCCGAGGCCATCCGCTCGAGCATCGGCCCGCGCCAGCAATGGCAGACCGCCAGCGCGAGCGCGTCGGCGGCGTCGGCCGGACGGGGCGGCTCGGTCAGCCCGAGCAGCCGGGTGACCATGGCCGTGACCTGGCGCTTGTCGGCCCGGCCCGCCCCGGTGACGGCGGCCTTGACCTCGCTCGGGGTGTGGAAGGCGACCGGCAGGCCGGCCCGCGCGGCGATCAGCGCCACCACCCCGCCGGCCTGCGCCGTGCCCATCACCGTGCGGACGTTCTGCTGGCTGAACACCCGCTCCACGGCAACGACGTCGGGTCGGTGCGTCGCGATCCAGCGTTCGACGGCGTCGCCGATGGCCAGCAGCCGGTCGGTCAGCACCGCCTCGGACGAGGTCCGGACGACGTCCACCGCCACGAAGCGAACTCCCCGGCCGCCGGTGCCGTCGACGACCCCGAGGCCGCATCGGGTCAACCCCGGGTCGACGCCGAGCACCCGCACCTGCACTCCTCGATGTCGCGAACAGCCGTTCGAGACAGCAGGTTACCGGCCGCAGCCGCGGGGGGCGCGGGGGGCGCGCCGATCGGTCGTCGCGCGCCGCCCGCCGCCGGGTCTCCGAAGCCCGTGATCGTCGGTCAACCCCGGTCGTTGACCAGCAGCTGACGGCCCTCCGGATCGGTGATGCGGAGGTAGCTGCCCCACGGCTCGTGTGGTCGGCCCCTCGACCTCCACCCCGGCCTCCCGCAGCCGCCCGGCGGTCGCCGTCAGGTCGGCGCAGGCGAACGTCATCGGGTACCGGGTGTCGGGCTCGCGGTCGAACGCCCGCGCCGGGGTGAGGGGCGCTGGGCCGGTTGGCGACCAGTGCGCGGACCTGCTCGGCCGTCTCCGGGTCCTGACCCATGTGGCAGCCGGCGAGGATGATCTCGACGTCCGGCTGCTCGGGCGGGCCGACGGTGAGCCAGCGGAAGCGCTGGCCGGCGCCCCCGAACTCCCCGCCCATCGTCACGTCGACCCGCACCTCGAAGCCCAGCTTCTGCGTGTAGAACTGCTTGGCCCGCTCCTGGTCGAGCGCGTAGGAGCAGGCGTGCGACATCTTCTTGTCGGCGAAGCGCCGGTCGACGAGGTCCCGGGCGCGCCGCAGGTGGAACACGCTCGGGACGGCGGGGGCGCGGGCCACGGGTACATCCTCGCCCCACCTTGACGATCCGCGGCTCAGTGCGCCGCGTCGTCCCAGCTGTGCCCGTAGCCCACCGACACCTCCAGCGGCACGGAGAGCTCGTGCGCGGCACCCATCTCCCGGCGGACCAACGCGTCGACGGCGTCCCGCTCCTCCTGCGCGACCTCCAGGACGAGCTCGTCGTGGACCTGCAGCAGCATGCGGCTGCGCAACCCCGCCGCGGCCAGCGCCCGGTGGACCCTGAGCATGGCGACCTTGATGATGTCCGCGGCGCTGCCCTGGATCGGGGCGTTGAGCGCCATCCGCTCGGCCATCTCGCGGCGTTGCCGGTTGTCGCTGGTCAGGTCGGCCAGGTAGCGGCGGCGACCGAGCATCGTCTCGGTGTAGCCGTCCTTGCGGGCCCGCTCGACGACGCTGCGCAGATAGTCGCGGACCCCGCCGAAGGTCTTGAAGTACTCGTCCATCAGGACGCGGGCCTCCTCGGTGGAGATCCGCAGCTGCGCCGCGAGCCCGAACGCGGACAGCCCGTAGGCCAGGCCGTAGTTCATCGCCTTGATCTTGGCGCGGCGCTCGGGGTCGACCTCGGTGGCCGCGACGCCGAACACCCGCGCGGCCGTCTCGGCGTGGAAGTCGTGCCGCGAACGGAACGCCTCGATCAGCGCCGCGTCCTCCGAGAGGTGGGCCATGATCCGCATCTCGATCTGGCTGTAGTCGGCGGTCATCAGATCCGCATATCCCGCGCCGACGACGAACGTCTGCCGGATCCGCCGGCCCGCGGCGGTACGGATCGGGACGTTCTGCAGGTTGGGCTCGGTGGAGCTGAGCCGGCCGGTGGCCGCGATCGTCTGGCTGTAGGTCGTGTGGATGCGACCGTCATCGGCGATCGACTTCAGCAACCCGTCGACGGTGACCTTCAGCCGCGTCGCGTCGCGGTGGAGCAGCAGATGCGACAGGAACGGGTGTTCGGTCTGTTCGAACAGGCTCTGCAACGCGTCGGCGTCGGTGGTGTAGCCGGTCTTGGTGCGCTTGGTCTTGGGCATGCCCAGCTCGTCGAAGAGCACGACCTGCAGCTGCTTCGGGGAGCCGAGGTTGATCTCCTTGCCGATCACCCGATAGCAGTCCTGGGCGGCCTGCCTGACCTGGGCGGCGAAGTCGGCCTCCAGCGCGGCCAGCGCGTCCTGGTCGACCGCGATGCCGGCGGCCTCCAGATCGGCCAGCACGTACTCCAGCGGCAGCTCGAGATCGGCCAGCAGATCGGTGCCGCCGAGGTCGCCCAGCTCGGTGTCGAGCGCGTCGGCCAGCTCGGCCACCGCCGAGGCGGCGACCATCTGCTCGTGAGCCCGCTGCCGCTCGGCCGCATCCTCCTCCTCGAGCAGGGACAGCTGGCCGTCCGCGCCCTCGCCGTCCGCGCGCAGCTCGCGGCGCAGGTAGCGCAGCGCCAGGTCGGCCAGGTCGAAGCTGCGCTGGCCGGGCCGGGCCAGGTACGCCGCCAGCGCGGTGTCGCTGGTCAGCCCGCGCAGCACCCAGCCACGGCCGCGCAGCGCGTGCAGCGCCGCCTTCACGTCGTGCGCCGCCTTGGGCACCGACGCGTCGGCCAGCCACGCGCCCAGCGCCGCCTCGTCGTCGGGGGCCAGCGTCTGGACGTCGACGTAGCCGGCCTGCGGCACGCCTGCGGCGGCACCGGCCGCGCGCGCCTCGACCGTCGGCTCGCCCGTCGCCAGCGCGATCCCCGCCACGTCACCCGCCGTCGCGCCGCCGGTGATCCCGGAGAACGCCAGCCCGATCCGGCGCCCGGCACGCGCATGCGCGTCGAGCCACGAACGCACCGTTCCGGCCGGGAGCACCTCGCCCGCCACCTCGAAGCCCTCGTCGGCCTCCGGCTCGGCGCTGCGCAGCGTGGCGAACAGCCGGTCGCGCAGCACCCGGAACTCCAGCTCGTCGAACAGCCGGTGCACCGCGTCCCGGTCCCAGGACCGGACCTCCAGCTCGGCGGGGACGGCGTCGACGGCGACGTCGCGGACCAGCTCGGTGAGCTGCCGGTTGAGCAGCACGCCCGCGAGGTTGGCCCGCAGCGCGTCGCCCGCCTTGCCCTTGACCTCGTCGACCCGGTCGGTCAGCTCACCCAGCGAGCCGAACTCCCGCACCCATTTGGCCGCGGTCTTCTCCCCGACCCCGGGGATGCTCGGCAGGTTGTCGCTGGGATCGCCGCGCAACGCCGCGAAGTCGGGATACTGGGCCGGGGTGAGCCCGTAGCGCTCCACCACCTCGGCCGGGTCGATCCGGCCGAGGTCGGACACGCCGCGGCGCGGGTAGAGCACCGTGACGTTGTCGGTGACCAGCTGGAAGGCGTCCCGGTCGCCGGTGGTGATGAGCACCTGGAAACCCTCGGCCTCGGCCCTCGTGGCCAGCGTGGCGATGACGTCGTCGGCCTCGTAGCCCTCGACGGCGAACACCGGGATGTTCAGCGCGCCGAGCACGTCCTTGATCAGGTGGACCTGGCCCCGGAAGTCGTCCGGGGTGGTCGTGCGGTTCGCCTTGTAGTCGGCGAAGCGCTCCGCGCGGAACGTCTTGCGGGAGACGTCGAACGCCACGGCCAGATGCGTCGGCCGCTCGTCGCGCAGCAGGTTGATCAGCATCGAGGTGAAGCCGTAGACCGCGTTCGTCGTCTGCCCGGTGCGGGTGCGGAAGTTCTCCGCGGGCAGCGCGAAGAACGCCCGGTAGGCGAGCGAATGCCCGTCGAGCAGCAGCAGCCGCTTGCCTCCCGCGGCCGGCGCGGCGGCGAGGTCGGGAGCGGCGTTCTTCGCTGGGGTCGGTGTCGCGGAGCTCATCGGGGGCGAGTCTAGGACCGGACACCGACAGGCCCGCACCCGCGAGGTGATCAGCGGGCCGGGCGCTCCATCCGCGCGAGCGTGACGCCGAGGTGGTCGACGAGGTGATCGACGACCCGGTAGCCGGCCGCGGCGTAGAACCGGAGGTTGTCCTCGCTGCCCGCCGCCGCCACCAGCCAGAACGTCCGCACCGGCGGCGGGGCGGCCGCGTGCACAGCGGCCAGCAGCGCGCGCCCGATGCCGCGATGCTGCACGTCCGGCGCGACGGCGAAGCGGGACACCTCCATCCGGTCGCCGTCGATCCGGCCGCGGACCGACCCCACCAGGCGCGGACCCAGCCACGCACCGCGGGCGACCAGCTCGGGACCGTCGGCGCGGGCCAGCTCGGCCCGCACCGTGGCGAGCGTCTCGACCAGCGGCGGGATCTGGGCGCAGTAGCGCTGCGCCTCCGCGACATAGGCGGCCCGCTGCACGGTCCAGGCCTCGCCCGCGTACTCGGCGCCGAGCGGGGCGACCCGCACCTCGGCACCGGCGGCCGCGGGCACGGCGGTTTCGGCTTCCACACCGTTCATCATGGAGTTTCCTGTGGGTCCCCTGGATCCCGGGTACCGGGGACGTCCGCCCGGCGCGGCGGTTTCCCCGGTGAGCTCAGGTGACCTGGAAGTTGGCCATCATGGCCATGTCCTCGTGTTCGAGGTGGTGGCAGCGCAGCACGTAGCGGCCGCGGTAGCCGCGAAAGCGCACCAGCACCTCCACCACCTCGTACGGGCGCAGGTCGACGACGTCCTTCCAACCGGCGTCGGCCGGGTCCGGGGATCCGCCGTCGCGGCCGACGACCTGGAAGTGCGCCAGGTGGGTGTGGATCGGGTGGTGGAAGTCGCTGGTGAACCGCCACAGCTCCACGGTGTCCAGCCGCGGCCGGGCCAGGATGGTGGTCGGGCTGAACACCTGACCGTTGATCGTCCACACCTGCTCGTCGTAGCCGTCGACGGACATGCGGCGGAAGTCGAACTGGCGGGTCGTCGCGGACTGTGCGCGCCGCAGGGTCTCCATCTCGGGCTCATCGGGCTCATCGGGCCGCCCGCCCGCGCCGCCGGGCGCCCCGGTCCGAACAGGCCCACCGCGCGAACAGCAGCGCCGTCCCGATCAGCGCCACCCCGAGCGGGATGTGCACCGCCAGCACCCGGGCGCCGCCGAGCGCCATCTGCGTGATCACCAGGCCGAGCTCCGCGACGGAGTACAGCACCGGCCCGGGGCTGCCGTGCCCCGGCCGCCATAGCACGAGCACGGCGACGAGTTGACACAGCACCAGCAGCAGTGCGACGAAGGCGCCCCCGCCGTGCGCACCCAGGTACGACACCTGCCCGGTGATGAAGAGACCGGCCCACACCGGTTGCGCCAGGAGCACCGCGGCGGCCGATACCGCGGTGATCCGCAGCGGAACCAGATCCGGGGCGGCACCCGCTCGGGTGCCGCCCCGCGTGGTCGCTGCACCGTTGTCCGCAGCGGCACGTCTACCGCTCCGTCCGGTCATCGTCGTCGATGTTCCCGTGCGTCGCCGACGAGCCGGGTCGGTTGCGCCGTGCCGCGACCGACCCGGCCGTCGCGCCGACCGCCGCACCGACGATGGCCCGGCCCCTGGTCGAACAGCACCGCGCCGGCAATGGCTCCGACGACGAGTCCGACAACGTCCCCGAGAATTCTCGCCATCATTTCGTTTCTCACTCGTTTCCCATGGCGTCGATCCCGCGGCGTCGATCGCGAGCAATTCGCGCCATCGGCGGCTTTCCACCGATGGGCCGGATGCCCTGCGGGTTCAGCGGAATCGGATGAATCGATCGTGGCCCGAACCCGAGCCGCACACATCGGCCCCGGCGGGCCTGCGGGCTCGCTCGGCGCGGGCGCCGTGGTGCGGGCCGCGGCGGTCGCCGCCACCGTGAGTGTGCGACGTCTCGCCCCGGTCGCGGACGACCAGGCGCTCGTGCGGGCCGGTTTCCGCGTGCTCATCGAGTCCGAGGACGACATGGAGGTGGTCGGTGAGGGCTGGCGACGGGCCACGGCGGCCGAGCTCGCCCGCGCGGCCCGGCCCGACGTGGTGCTGATGGACATCCGGATGCCGGGCACCGACGGGGCGGAGGGCATCCGGCGGATCAGCGCGGACCCGGAACTCGCGGCCGTGCGCATCCTCATCCTGACGACGTTCGACGAGGATTCCTACGCGGTCGAGGGGATCAACGCGGGCGCGAGTGGTTTCCTGCTGAAGAAAACACGATCCCGCCCGGCTGTTGCGTAGGATCAGAGTGGTGGCCGGCGGGGAGGAGCTGCTGGCGCCCGGACTGACCCGCAGGCTGATCGCCAAGCTGGCGGCGCCACCGCCGCTCACCGTCGACGAGAACGTGTTCTCCGGGCTCACCGCCCGCGAGCGCGAGGTGGTCGCGCTGGTCGCCGAAGGCCTGAGCAACGGGGAGATCACCCGGCGGCTGGTCATCAGCCCGGCCGTCACGAAGATCCACATCAGCAGGGCACTGACCAAGCTCGGCGTGCGGGACCGCGCGCATCTGGTGTCACTGGCCTACCGGCACGGGCTGGTGCGACCGGATCCGCCGTGAGTACCTCCGCAGATGCGCCAACGGCGCAACGACACCGTCCAGAGCCGCCCTTCCCGGACCGGCTACGCCTCCAGCAACGCCAGCGTCTCGTCGGACACGTCGAAGTTCGAGTACACGTTCTGCACGTCGTCGCTGTCCTCGAGGGCTTCGATCAGCCGGAACACCTTCTTGGCCCCCTCGACGTCGAGCGGGACCTGCATCGACGGCACGAACGTGGGATCCGCCGAGTCGTAGTCGATCCCCGCCTCCTGCAGCGCGGTCCGCACCGCCACCAGGTCTCCCGGCTCGGAGATGACCTCGAAGCTCTCCCCGAGGTCGTTGACCTCCTCGGCGCCCGCCTCCAGCACCGCCAGCAGCAGATCGTCCTCGGCGAGGTCGCCCTTCGGCACGATGACGACGCCCTTGCGGGTGAACAGATACGACACCGAGCCGGGGTCGGCCATCTGACCGCCGTTGCGGTTCATCGCCGTGCGGACCTCGGTGGCCGCGCGGTTGCGGTTGTCGGTGAGGCACTCGATGAGCAGCGCGACGCCGTTCGGGGCGTACCCCTCGTAGGTGATCGCCTGGTAGTCGGCCCCGCCGGCGTCGGCGCCCGAGCCGCGCTTGACCGCACGGTCGATGTTGTCGTTGGGCACCGAGCTCTTCTTGGCCTTCTGGATGGCGTCGTAGAGCGTCGGGTTGCCGTCCGGGTCGCCGCCGCCGGTGCGCGCCGCAACCTCGATGTTCTTGATCAGCTTGGCGAACATCTTGCCTCGCCGGGCGTCGACAACGGCCTTCTTGTGCTTGGTCGTCGCCCACTTGGAGTGGCCGCTCATCGACGTGCTCCCCTTCTGCTGTTCACCTGCGTCAACCGGCTGCGTCAACCGATACCGTCGACGCCGTCGGCAGCCGTCAATCCTACCGAGGGCACCGACGCTGCTCCGCACGGCCGAAGCGCGGCCGCGGGGCTCAACCGTGGTCGCCGCCTGCCGCCTCGCGCACGATGTCGCAGAACAGCGCGTGCATCCGGCGGTCGCCCGTCAGCTCGGGGTGGAACGCGGTGGCCAGCACCCGGCCCTGGCGCACGGCGACGACCTGCCCCGCCGCGGCGCCCGCACCGCTCACCGCGGGCACGGTCGCGAGGATCTCGACGTCCGCGCCGGTCTTCTCGACCCAGGGCGCGCGGATGAACACCGCGCGGATCGGGTCGCCGCCGATACCGTCGAGGACGAGATCGGTCTCGAACGAGTCGACCTGCCGGCCGAAGGCGTTGCGCCGGACGACGACATCGAGGCCGCCGAGCTGCTGCTGGTCCGGGCGCCCGTCGAGGACCTCGGCGGCGAGCAGGATCATCCCGGCACACGAACCGTAGGCGGGCATCCCGGCCGCGATCCGGGCGCGCAGCGGTTCGAGCAGCTCGAAGGTCTCCAGCAGCCGACTCATCGTGGTCGACTCCCCGCCGGGCAGCACGATGGCGTCGATGGCGTCGAGCTCGGCGGGACGGCGCACCGGTGCCGCCCGCAGGCCGCATGCGGTCAGCGCGGCCAGGTGCTCGCGAACGTCACCCTGCAGGGCGAGGACACCGACGGTCAGGTCGGAACCGGTCTTGGACTCCACCACAGACAGCCAGCGTAGTCAGCCGCCCGCCGCGGCCGTCAGCGACGTGACCGCAGCCTCGCCCCGGCGAAGATCGCCGATTGGGATCCGGCCGCCGCGCCGATCGCGGCCGCGGGCTCCGAAACGGTGATCACGCCGATGCCGCGGTGCGGACCGCCGCGGCCACCGCCGGGACCACCGCGGCATCGAAGACGCTGGGCACGATGAACGAGGGGTTCGGTTCGGCCACCACGTCGGCGATCGCGGCGGAGGCGGCCAGCAGCATCGCGTCGGTGATATCGCACGCCTGCGCGTCGAGCAGCCCGCGGAACACCCCGGGGAACGCGAGCACGTTGTTGATCTGGTTCGGGTAGTCGGAACGACCGGTGGCCACAACGGCCGCATGCTGGTGCGCGATCATCGGGTCGATCTCCGGTTCCGGGTTGGCCAGCGCGAAGATGATCGCGTTCTCCGCCATCCCGGCGGCCTCGGCGGCGCCGAACAGGTTCGGGGCCGACACCCCGATGAACACGTCGGCGCCCACGAGCGCGTCGGCGAGCGCGCCGCGGCGGTTGTGGATGTTGGTTCGGGCGGCGATGGAGCGCAGGTTCTCATCCAGCCCCGGCCGGTCGCGGTGCACGATCCCGTCGACGTCGACGGCCAGGATGTCGGCGGTGCTCTCCGCGGTCAGCAGCCGAATGATCGCCGACCCGGCCGCGCCTGCACCGCAGATCACGATCCGGCAGTCGGCGAGCTTCTTGCCCACCACCCGCAGCGCGTTGCGCAGCGCGCCGAGCACCACGACGGCGGTGCCGTGCTGATCGTCGTGGAAGACCGGGATGTCGAGCAGCGCGCGCAGCCTGCGCTCGATCTCGAAGCAGCGCGGCGCGGCGATGTCCTCCAGGTTGATCCCGCCGTAGGCCGGCGCGATCACCTGCACGGTGCGGATGATCTCCTCGGTGTCCTGGGTGTCCAGGCAGACCGGCCAGGCGTCGACCCCGGCGAACCGTTTGAACAGCGCCGCCTTGCCCTCCATCACCGGCATCGCCGCGGCGGCGCCGAGATTGCCGAGCCCCAGCACCGCCGACCCGTCGCTGACGACGGCGACGGTGTTGCGCTTGATCGTGAGCCGCCGGGCGTCGGCGGGGTGGGCCGCGATCGCCCGGCACACTCGGGCGACGCCGGGGGTGTAGGCGCGGGACAGGTCGTCACGGTTGCGCAGGCTGACCTTGGACTGCACCTCCAGCTTGCCGCCGAGGTGCACCAGGAACGTGCGGTCCGAGACCTTCCGGACGCGGACCCCGTCGAGCGCCTCGAGAGCGGCGGTGATCGCGCTGACGTGGGTTTCGTTGACCACATTGCAGCTGAGGTCCACCACGACGTGGCCGGTCGCCGCCTCGACCACGTCGAAGGCGGTGACGACGCCGCCGACCCGTCCGACCGCCAGCGCGAGGTCGCCCGCGGCGCTGGCGGAGGCGGGTGCCTCCACCCGCGCGGTGATGGCGTATCCGGGTCCGGGGATCGGCACATCCGCAACCTACCCCGGTTGCCGTTGCAACCCCCGCGCCGCGCAGGGGTTGAGTTGTCCCGCCAAGTGGAGTGAAATCGGACACACCAGCGCAGTGTTGCGACTCCGGTTCCGGGGGTGGTCGATATGGCCGTCAGAGCAGACAGCGGGCAGCGCGCGGGAGCCGGGTCGTCCCGGGTACCGGCCGTCGCCGATCCCGCCCGGGTGCGCAATGTGGTCCTCGTCGGGCCCAGCGGCTCGGGAAAGACGACGCTGGTGGAGGCGCTGCTCGCGCACACCGGTGCGATCACCAGGCAGGGCACCGTCCTCGACGGCACCACGGTCTGCGATCACGATCCCGCCGCGGTCCGCCAGCAGCGATCGGTCGCGCTCTCGGTGGCGCCGCTCCTGCACGAGGACATCAAGATCAACTTGATCGACACCCCCGGATACGGCGACTTCGTCGGCGAGCTGCGCGCGGGCCTGCGCGCCGCCGACGCCGCCCTGTTCGTCATCTCCGCCGCGGAGGGCCACGAGGGCACCATCGACCCGGCCACCGTCGAGCAGTGGGAGGAATGCGCCGCGGTCGGCATGCCGCGGGCTGTGGTGATCGCCCGCTGCGATCATGCCCGCGCCGCCCTGGAGGCCACCACGGCCGCCTGCCAGGACGCGTTCGGTACCGGCGTCATCCCGCTCTACCTGCCGATCCGCGCCGACGACGGCGGGCTGACCGGCCTCTACGGGCTGCTGTCGCAGACCCCGCAGGACGCTGCGCCCGAGGGGGCCGCGGACGCCCGCGCCGCGCTCATCGAGGGGATCATCGAGCAGTCCGAGGACGAGACCCTCATGGAGCGCTATCTCGACGGCGAACAGATCGACGTCGCGACGCTCACCGCGGACCTGGAGAAGGCCGTCGCGCGCGGCTCGTTCCACCCGGTGATCCCCGCCTGCGCGCACAGCAGGATCGGCCTCGACGCGCTGCTCGAACTGGTCATCGGCGGCTTCCCGTCACCGCTGGGACACCCGCTGCCGTCGGTGTCGGGGGTGGACGGCGCCGAGCATCCGGTCCTCACCGCCGACCCGTCCGGTCCGCTGGCCGCCGAGGTCGTGCGGACCTCCGCCGACGCCTACGTCGGCCGGGTGTCGCTGGTGCGGGTGTTCTCCGGCACGCTGCGACCCGATGCCACGGTGCACGTGAGCGGGCACCTGCCGGCGCAGCGCACCGCGGACGCACGGGGCGGCGCCGACGGCCACGACACCGACGAGCGGCTCGCCCACGTCTACTCCCCGCTCGGGGCCACCCTGCGCGAGGTCGACGGCTGCATCGCGGGCGATATCTGCGCACTCACCAAGCTCGGCACGGCCGAGACCGGTGACACCGTCTCCGCCAGCGACCACCCGCTGCTGCTGCAGCCATGGGACCTGCCCGACCCGCTGCTGCCCGTCGCGGTCGTCGCCCGCTCCCGGGGCGACGAGGATGCGCTGGTCAAGACGCTGTCGCGGCTCGTGGCGGCCGATCCGACGCTGCGCCTGGAACGCAACTCCGAGACCCACCAGACGGTGTTGTGGTGCATGGGCGAGGCGCATGCCGACGTCGTGCTGTCCCGCCTGCGGGCCGGCGGGGCCGAGGTCGACACCGAACCGGTCAAGGTGCCGATGCGGGTCACTCTGGCCCGCGCCGGACGGGTCACCGGACGGCACGTCAAACAGTCCGGCGGGCACGGCCAGTACGCGGTGTGCCACATCGAGTTCGAGCCGCTGCCCCGCGGAGCCGGCTTCGAGTTCGAGTCCAAGGTGGTCGGCGGCGCGGTGCCCACGCAGTTCATCCCGAGTGTCGAGAAGGGCATCCGCGCCCAGCTCGAACGCGGCCTGGCCGCGGGCGGCGAGACCGCCCACCCGGTCGTCGACGTGCGGGCGAGGCTGGTGGACGGAAAGGCGCACAGCGTCGACTCCTCCGACGCCGCATTCCAGACCGCGGGCGCGCTGGCGCTGCGGGAGGCCGCCGAGGCGTGCGGAACGACGCTGCTGGAACCCCTCGACGAGGTCACCGTCCGCATTCCCGACGAGCACCTCGGCTCCGTGCTCGGTGACCTGTCGTCCCGGCGCGGACGCGTGCTCGGCACGGACGTCGCCGGCGCCGGGCGCACCCTGGTCCGCGCCGAGGTCCCGGCCACCGAACTGGTGCGCTACGCGGTGGACCTGCGGGCGATGACCTCGGGTACCGCGACGTTCAGCCGCGGCTTCGCGCGGTACGAGGGGGCGCCCGCGTCACTGGGCTCGTAGCCTGGGCGGGTGCTACGACGCTGGTCCGCCCCCGCCGCGCTGTGGGCAGTCGTCTTCGTCGTCGCATACGGCACCAACGTTCCCACCCCACTGCTGCTGATCTACCAGGACCTGCTCGGGCTCTCACCCACCCAGCTGACCAGCGCATTCGGCGTGTACGCGGCCGGGCTCGTGCCTGCGTTGCTGCTGGCCGGGCCGGCGTCGGACCGGTTCGGCCGCAAACCGGTCGTCGTCCCGTTCGTGGTACTCGCCGCGCTGACCTCCCTGCTGTTCCTGGGCGCGGCGTCCTCGACGTTCGTGCTGTTCGCCGGACGCTTCCTGCAGGGCGCGGTGTCCGGGGTGGTGTTCAGCATCGGCACGGCGTGGCTCGGCGAGCTGGTCGGCACCCACCCCGCGGCCGCCGCCCGTTCGGCCCGGCTGACCACCGCGGCGCTGGGTGGCGGCTGGGCCGTGGGCCCGCTCGTCACCGGACTGCTCGCCCAGTGGGCGCCGTGGCCGACTGTGCTGCCGTTCGCGGTGCACGTCGCGCTGATGCTCGTCGGGCTCGCCCTGCTCCCGATCATCCCGGAGACGCTGCCGCGGCAGCGGCGGCGGCTGGGGGGCCCGCTGGTCCACCTCGGCGTGCCGGCGGCGGCGCGATGGCCGTTCGTGCTGGTGGTGGCACCGATCGCGGTCGCGGTGTTCACCTTCCCCTCGACGGCGGTCACCGTGCTGCCGCTGCAGCTCGTCCCGGCGATGCCGGGTATCGCGGTGGCGGTCACCGGGATCGTGTCGGGGATCACACTGGGCACCGGGGTGATCGCGCAACCACTCGTCCGCAGGCTCGGTGCGACGCTGGCCGGCCCGGTCGGCGTCGCGGTCGGCGCGGGCGGGCTCGGGCTGAGCCTGCTCGCCGATGCGCTGGGCAGCTGGCCGCTGCTCGTCCCGGTCTCGGTGCTGCTCGGCGTGGCCTACGGGCTGTGTCTCGCGGCCGGGCTCACGCTGACCGCGCAGATCGCGTCGCCGACCGCGCGCGGCGCGCTCACCGGCACCTTCTACGCCTGTGCCTACCTCGGCTTCGGCGCCCCGGTGCTGCTGTCGCTGGCCCGGGGCGCGAACGGCTTCGCCGGCGCGCTGGCCGGGCTCGCCGTGATCGCCGCGGTGGTGGCCACGCTGCTGCTCACCCCGGCCGCGCGCCGGCTGGTCACGCCCCAGCCCGCCGACCTGCGTGAGCGGCGCGCGCTCCGCCCAGACCGCACGTGAGCGGCGCAGGCGCCGCTGGTTGACGCTTGCGCCGCTCACGTGTCCGTCCGGGCTCAGCTGCCCGGCGTCGGCCGACCGCTGCCGCCGAGGAGACGCAGCCAGATCTGGGACGACGTCCACCGCAGCTGCGCCTGAACCCAGCTGGCCACGGCGTCGACGGTCAGCGGAGCACCGGTCGACCCGGCGGCCGCACCGGGCCGCCATGGCGGGCTGGGCGGCGTGGCCGGGGGCGTCGTCGTGGCCGGGGGCGTCGTCGTGGCCGGGGGCGTCGTCGTGGCCGGGGGCGTCGTCGTGGCCGGGGGCGTCGTCGTGGCCGGGGTCGGGACCGTCGAGGTCACCGGCGGAACCGCTGTCGTGGTGGTCGACGCCGCCCCGGCCGACGACGACCGCAGCGGATACTGCTTGACCCAGTCGACCTCCATCCGCGACTCGCGCACCGGCCCACCCTTGGGGAACCAGTCCAGCTGGATGCACAGGTGCATCGGCCCGGGCGGCAGGATCGACCGGTCGGTGATCCGCCACCACTCGCGGCCGTCGACGAACATGACGATGTGGTCGGGGGTCCATTCGACGGCCCAGTTGTGCCACTGCGTGCCGTCCACCCGCACCGAACTGGAGACCTGCGAGTTCTGCGGGCCGAAGTGCAGGAAGCCGTGGACCAGCTGACGGGTCGGCTCCATCATTTCCATGAAGTCGACCTCGCCGCCGACCGGGAAGTTCTCCGCATCGGGCCACAGGAGCAACAGTGCGTTGTAGGACCGGTCACCCGCCGGGACCCGGACCCTGCCCTCCCAGCGGCCGTACTTCTGGCCTGGTTCCCAGGCCATCCCCGCGGTGGTGCCCGCCGAATCGCCGGTGATCGTCAGGATGCCGTCGCGCACCGTCACCGCGCTCGGGCTGCGTCGCCCGTTGCCGGCGTGGCCGGGGCCGTCATAGACGGACCAGTTCGAGCCGAGCGGACCGTTGAACTCCTCCGTGCGCGACGGGGCCCCCCATCCGTAGCGGACGGCCGCGCTCGTCTCCGCTCCCGCCGACAGCGCGGTGCCCCTTGTTCCCTCGGCGGCCACCGCCGCCGTCGCATTGCCCAGCAACGCCATCACCAGCATGGCACCGACCACGGCGATCCGCCGCATGGAGCACTCCCGTCCGGTTGATCATCTTCATGACGATCACCGAGGCTATGCCCCATTTCGTCCACAGTGGATCCGCCATTCGGATGGCATGCACAGGCAGGACAAGATCGCAAGATCAGACACTCGAACAGCGCAAACGTTCCGCTTACCGGTCGGATGTTTCGGGCAAGCGGTTCTTCATCTGCGCTCAGCGGTCACTGCGCGATCACCCTATGGGGCGGTCGCGCAATCGTCCACATGAGCGTGAACCACTCCATAGACGATCTACTCAGGACGAACACGGTCAGGGCACTCCGAGCGCGCGCATCCCGGCGGTCGTCCCAGCCGCCAGCACCACCACGATCACGAACGGGACCTTCCGCCAGGCAGCGAGCGCGCCGACCGCGACGCCGGCCGGACGGGCCCAGCCGACGAAATCGCCGGCCTCGGTGAGCGCGGCCGTCGCAACCAGCGCGACGAGCAGGGCCGTCGCGCCGAGGTCGACGTAACGCTCCACGCGCTCGGGCACCTCGACCCGGTTGCGCAGCACCACCCCGGCCAGCCGCAGCAGGTACGTCCCGGCAGCGAGCGTGAGAACCGCTGCCCACGTCACCGCGACTCACCCTCTGAAATACCGCGACTCGCGGGGAGCAGGAGCAGGCCCGCGAGGCCGATCAGCACCGGCAGCCCGGCGGGCAGGAACGGGGATACGACGAGGGAGGAGACCGCGGCCCCGAGACCGACCCGGCGGGCATCGGGGTGGCGCAGCGTGGGCAGCAGCAGCGCGAGCAGGCCCGCGGGGAACGCGGCGTCGACGCCGAACGCCGCCGGGTCGGGCACCGCGGATCCGGCGAGCACACCGAGAACCGTGCCCACGTTCCACAGCACGAAGAACAGCGCCCCGCACAGCCAGTAGCTCGCCCGGGCGCGCGGGCCGCTGCCGCGCGCCCGGGAGAAGGCGACCGATTCGTCGATCATCACGTGGGTCCCGAGCAGGCGGGCCGGCCATCGGTCGGCCACGGCATCACCCATCGCGAGCCCGAACGGCAGGTGCCGCGCGTTGAGCAGCAGTCCCGCCGCGACCGCGGCGGCCGCCCCGCCGCCCCCGGCGACGATGGCGACCATGAGGAACTGCGAGCCGCCGGCGAAGACCAACAGCGACATGGCGAGGGTCAGCCCGACCGGAAAGCCCGCCGCCGCGGCCAGCGCACCGAAGGACGCGCCCACCACCCCGAGGGCGGCCGCGAGGGCGAGGGCGTCACGCAGGTCGTCGCGCGTGAGTGTTCGATAGAGCGAACGCACGTACCCTACACTGAACGCTCGTCATGCGTTCGTCAAACCGAACGAGGAGATGGATGAACCGAACGAGCCCTCTGGAGACGATCGCGATCGCGCTGCGGCGGGAACGGGATCGGCTCGGGGTGTCGCTCGCGGAGCTGGCCCGCCGAGCCGGAATCGCGAAGTCGACGCTGTCCCAGCTGGAGGCGGCGGCGGGCAACCCGAGCGTGGAGACGCTGTGGGCGCTGGCGGTCGCCCTCGACGTCCCGTTCAGCCGGCTCGTCGACCCGCCCACCCGGCCGGTCCGGGTCATCAGGGCCGGCGAGGGACACGCCATCGCGTCCGACCAGGCCCGGTTCACCAGCACCCTGCTGGCGGCCTGCCCGCCGGGCGCCCGCCGCGATCTGCACCACATCACCGGGGAGCCGGGGCCGCCGCGGGCGGCACACGCGCATATCCGCGGCACCACCGAGCATCTGCTCGTGACGGCCGGTCGCTGGCAGGCCGGACCGGAGGGCGAGGAGGTCGAGCTCGGGCCCGGCGACTATGCCTGCTTCCCCGGCGATCGGCCGCACCGCTATACGGCGCTGGAGCCGGGCGCCGGGGCGGTGCTGGTCATGGAGTACGTCTGACCGGCCGACCCTGCCGCTCAGCCCCGCGGCGCGGGCACCGCGTGTGGCACGAGCCCACCGGTGCCGCCGCCCGGCAGCCCATCCGTGACCCGGCGCTGGATGGTCGCCGGGTCGGCTCCGCCCTCCCGGACAGCGTTGCCGATGTCCGCGGTGGCGTCCTCGGTGAGTTCCTGCGGGCTCAACGAATACTGCTTGACCCAGTCGACGTGCATGGTCGACTCCTGGACGCTTCCGCCGCTGGGGAACCAGTCCAGCTGGATGCACAGATGCATCGGGCCGGGCGGCAGGATGCTCGTATCGGTGGTGCGCCACCATTCATTGCCGTCGACGAACGCCGCGACGTGGGTGGGGGTCCACTCGACCGCCCAGTTGTGCCACCGTGTGGCGTCGATCGTGACCGAGCCGCTGACCTGGGAGTTGCTCGCCCCGTAGTGCAGGAAGACGTGCGTCTCCTGGCGGGTGTGATCCATCATCTCCATGAAGTCGATCTCCCCGCCGACCGGGAAGTCCTCCGCATCCGGCCAGAGCAGCAGCAGCGCGTTGTAGGAAGGGTCGCTGGCGGGTGCGCGCACCCGGCCCTCCCAGCGGCCGTACTTCTGGCCCGGATTCCACGCCATGCCCGCCGTATTGCCGTGCGAGTCACCGGTGATGGTCAGGATCCCGTTCTCGACGCTGACCGCATCGGGCGTCCGCCGCCCGTTGCCGGCGTGGCCGGGACCGTCGTAGACCTCCCAGGCCTGCGACAGCGACGTGCCGTCGAACTCGTCGACGCGGTTGGGCATACCCCAGCGGTGAATCGCCGCCGCACTGGTCTCGTATCCCGCTGACCGGCCGCCCGCCGGGGCGCACGGGTCGGGCGTGGCCGGGACCGGCGTGGCCGATGGCGTCGGCGCAGGGAGGCCGGCGGCCGACGTGGGGTCGACCGCGGGCGACGGTGGCGCAGGCGTCGCCGCGAGCGGAACCGCCGGGAGCGAGGTGGCCCCCGGCGCGGCCGGCGGCATGGTCGGCGACACGGTCGAGGGCTCGGCCGGCGACCCGGTCGGAGGCGCGGCCGGGGTGCAGTCCTCCACCGGCGGCGGCGCCGGTTGGGCGAAGGCGACCATGGAACCGCAGAGCACCGTTGCGGCAACGATGGCCCCGATCGTCAGATATCGCCTCATCTGTCCCCTCCGCCACACACGTCACACTGTCGCGGCGGAGACTATTTCCGGATCGTGATGGGCACCGGGCAAACCACCGAACCGTGTGATCACCCGAACCACGGGAGAGCTACATACCGCTGTCGAGATTCCGCCCGGTGCGCGCCGACCGGTATCTGTGATCTGTCGAGCGGTGGGACGAGTGGGCAGGCGGACATCGAGAGCCCGAACGAGTGATGATTGCTGCGCTCCTCCCCGGACAGCTCCTCCCCTTCGAGCACCGCGGCGATGTCGCGTACCTGCAGATCCGGCCCGACGTCGGGGGTGAGCAGGTGGGTCCGTTTGCCGAGTCCGGTGAGCGTCGGGGTATGCACCTCGTGGCCCGCGGCGCGCAGCGGCCGCGCGACGCGGGTCCGGCACCAGCCCCGTGGCTCGCACCGTGCACCAGTACGAAGGGATCCGCCACGGTCGGCCGCATCTCAGGTCGACGGATCGCCCGGACGTCCTTCGTGGTACTTGAGCCGCTCACGTGCCGCTCAGCGACGGGGCGTGCTCACCAGCCGCGATCGGCGTAGCGCTGCTCGGTCGGCAGATCCGGGATGTTGATCCCCACCATCGCCTCCCCCAACCCCCGCGACACCTTCGCCAACACATCCGGATCGTCGTAGAACGTGGTGGCCTTCACGATCGCCGCCGCCCGCTGCGCCGGATCCCCCGACTTGAAGATGCCCGACCCCACGAACACCCCCTCCGCACCCAACTGCATCATCATCGCCGCATCCGCCGGCGTCGCGATCCCCCCCGCGGTGAACAACACCACCGGCAACCGCCCCGCCCGGGCCACCTCGGCCACCAACTCCACCGGCGCGGCCCACGCCTTGGCCGCCCCGAACAACTCCGCCCCGTCCAACCCGCCCAACCGGCGAATCTCCCCCCGGATCGCCCGCATGTGCCGGGTCGCCTCCACGATGTTCCCGGTCCCGGCCTCCCCCTTCGACCGGACCATCGCCGCCCCCTCGGCGATCCGCCGCAACGCCTCCCCCAGATTCGTCGCCCCACACACGAACGGCACCGTGAACGCCCACTTGTCGATGTGATGCGCCTCGTCCGCCGGGGTCAACACCTCCGACTCATCCACGTAATCCACCCCGAGCGCCTGCAGCACCTGCGCCTCGACGAAATGCCCGATCCGCGCCTTGGCCATCACCGGGATCGACACCGCCTCCACGATCCCGGCGATCATGTCCGGATCACTCATCCGGGCCACCCCACCCTGCGCCCGGATATCCGCCGGCACCCGCTCCAAGGCCATCACCGCGACCGCCCCGGCATCCTCGGCGATCTTCGCCTGCTCCGGAGTGACCACATCCATGATCACCCCACCCTTGAGCATCTCGGCCATACCGCGCTTGAC
>NZ_AUII01000026.1 GCF_000423625.1 Pseudonocardia asaccharolytica DSM 44247 = NBRC 16224 | reverse complement strand
CGGGTTCCACACCACGTTTCTGGTCCAGCACTGGCTGGGCAACGAGGGCATGCCCCGCCGCTACGCCGACTACCTGCCCACCGACGGGTTCACCACCCTGAACACGATCTCCTCGATCGGCGCGTTCGTCCTGGGCGCCTCGACCCTGCCGTTCATCTGGAACGTGTTCCGCTCCTACCGCTACGGCCGCCCGGTGACCGTGGACGACCCGTGGGGCTTCGGCAACTCCCTGGAATGGGCCACCTCCTGCCCGCCCCCGCGGCACAACTTCACCGAGCTGCCCCGCATCCGCTCCGAACGCCCCGCGTTCGAGCTGCACTACCCGCACCTGGTCGAACGGATGCGGGCCGAGGCCCACTCCGGTCACACCGCGCCGTCGGAGCTGGCGGCGCACAATGTGAACCGGGAAGCGCAACCGAACGACGATCCGAAGTCACGATGAACCGAACGGCAGTCCGGGTGGTTCGGCCGAGGTGAGCGAACCACCAGCCGTGAGGGACCGGTCGACCGTGCTGATCACGGTCACCGGTCCGGATCGGCCCGGCGTGAGCTCGGTGCTGTTCACCGCGCTCACCCGGCACGGTGTCGACCTGCTGGATGTGGAGCAGGTCGTGATCCGCGGTCGGCTCACCCTCGGCGCGCTGGTGGTCGCGCATCACGATGCGGAGGGTCTGCAGGAGGCCGTCGAGCAGGCGATGCACAGCATCGGGATGCAGGTCCACACGTCCCTGCACTACGATGACGCCCCGTCCTCGCGGCGGACCTCGACCCATGTCGTGCTGGTCCTCGGCCGGCCGATCACGGCGCGCGCTTTCGGCGCCGTGGCCAAGGAACTCGCCGCCGTCGGGGCGAACATCGACTCGATCCGCCGGGTGGCCGACTACCCGGTCACCGGCCTTGAGCTGACCGTCTCCCCGGACCCGGCGGACCATGCAGCACATCCGCACGGGACGCTGCGCGCCCGGCTGGTGGAGGTCGCCCGCAGCGCCGGGGTGGACGTCGCGGTGGAACGCGCCGGACTGGCCCGGCGCAACAAGCGGCTCATCGTCTTCGACGTCGACTCCACGCTCGTACAGGGCGAGGTCATCGAGATGCTCGCGTCCCGGGCAGGGCCGGAAGCGGAGGCCGAGGTGCGCGCCGTCACCGAGGCCGCGATGCGCGGGGAGCTGGACTTCAGCGAGTCGCTGCGCCGCCGGGTCGCCGTGCTGGAAGGCCTGCCGGCCACGGTGCTCGACGCGGTGGGTGCCGAGTTGGAGCTCACGCCGGGGGCGCGCACCACCATCCGCACACTCAAGCGGCTGGGCTACCGCTGCGGGGTGGTTTCTGGCGGATTCGGCCGGGTGATCGGCCCGTTGATCGACGAGCTGGGTCTGGACTTCTGCGCGGCCAACGAGCTCGAGGTCGTCGACGGGCGGTTGACCGGACGGGTGGTCGGCGAGATCGTCGACCGGGCGGGCAAGGCGGTGGCGTTGCGCCGCTTCGCCCACTCGTTCGGAATGACGCTGGAACAGTGCGTCGCCGTCGGCGACGGGGCCAACGACATCGACATGCTCTCGGTCGCGGGGCTGGGTATCGCGTTCAACGCCAAGCCGGCGCTGCGCGCGGTCGCCGACACCGCGCTGTCGCAGCCGTATCTCGACGTGGTGCTGTTCGTCCTCGGCATCACCCGCGACGAGGTGGAACGCGCCGACGCCGCCGAGGGAGTGCTGCGGCGGGTGCCGATCCCGTGACGGTTCTGGCGTCGCTCGCGAGACGCTCGGCCGCCGACGGCGGGGTCGTGCGGGCGATGCCGGTGGTGCTGCGCATCGAGCGCGACGCCGCGGGCCGCACCCCGCTGCTGGAGGCCGCCGCCGCGGCCGCGCTCGCCGTCTGCCTCGATCCGCGCGCCCAGCCAGGCGGGGAATGGCACGAACCTGTTGCGACCTGGGTCGGAGATCGGATCCGCAAGATCGCTCGCCGGGCCCGCGGCACCCACTGGGCGGCCGTGCAGGACGTGCCCGGGGTGACCGTGGACGTGGCAGGCGCGCAGGTCCGCGCGCTGCTCCCAGGCCCGGTCGACGAGGTGCCCCGGGTGGTCTCGCGGCTGCAGATCGGGGGTACCGACCTGCCGACCGACCAGCCGGGACCGCCGTCGCCCGGTTCCCCGGTGATCTGGCTGAACCCGGCCGTCGCGATGACCGTCGGGAAGGCGGCTGCGCAGGTCGGGCATGCCTCGATGCTGTACGCGGCCACGCGCGGGCTGACCATGGTGCCGTCGTTCGCGGTGCGCACCGCGGACCGGGAGCACTGGGCGGCGCTGTGCGCCGTGGTCGAGCGGGGCGGGGCGGTGGTGGTGCGAGATGCGGGGTTCACCGAGGTCGAGCCGGAGACGATCACCTGCATCGCGGGACCCGGGGATCATGCCGCTCCGGGCACGAGTTCGGAGCCGCGATGATCTCATTCGACAGGATGGCCGAGGCGGCGAAGGACCTCGACGAGACCGATCCGCTCGCGCGATTCCGGGGCCGGTTCCTCGGCTCCGCGGACGTCGTGTCCTATCTCGACGGCAACTCGCTCGGCAGGCCGCCGCGGGAGACGGACGCGGTCATGTCCGAGTTCATCCGGCAGAGCTGGGGCGAGCGGCTGATCCGCGGTTGGTCGGACGGCTGGCTGGACTGGCCGCGCACCCTCGGTGACCGGCTCGGGGAGATCGGGCTCGGCGCGGCGGCGGGGCAGGTCGTGGTGGCGGACTCCACGACCGTCCTGCTGTACAAGCTGGCCAGGGCCGCGCTCGCCGCCCGTCCGGACCGCCGGGAGATCGTGCTGGACACCGACAACTTCCCCACGGACCGGTACGTGCTGGAGGGCATCGCCGCCGAGTGTGGGCTGGCGCTGCGCTGGGTGCGCACCGATCCGGCGGCGGGTATCACGGTCGAGCAGGTCGCCGGGGCCGTCGGCCCGGACACCGCGCTGGTCGTGTTCAGCCACGCCGCCTACCGTTCCGGGTATGTCGCCGACGCCGAGGCCATCACCCGTCTCGCGCACGAGGCCGGCGCCCTGATCCTGTGGGATCTCTGCCATTCCGTCGGCGTCCTGCCGGTGCAGCTGGACGACTGGGGCGTGGACCTCGCGGTCGGCTGCACCTACAAGTACCTCAACGGCGGTCCGGGCTCGCCCGCCTTCGCCTACGTGAACGCCCATCACCACGCCGCGTTGCACCAGCCGATCCAGGGCTGGCTCGGCCGCGCCGACCCGTTCGGGATGGGCCCCGGCTACGTGCCCGCGGACGGGATTCAGCGGTTCATCAGCGGTACCCCGCCGATCCTCGGCATGGTGCCGCTGCGCGGTGCCCTGGACATGCTGGCCGAGGCCGGTCTGCCGGCCGTGCGCGCCAAGTCCCTGCAGCTCACCGGCTTCGTGCTGGACTTCGCCGACGCCGAGCTGAGCCGGTACGGCGTCACGGTCGCCTCACCCCGCGACCCGGCCCGGCGCGGCGGGCACATCACGCTGCGCCGCGCCGACTTCCGGGACATCACCGACCGGCTCTGGGAGCGCGGCGTCATCCCCGACTTCCGGGCCCCGGACGGAATACGCGTCGGGCTCGCCCCGCTGTCCACCAGCTTCACCGAGGTCTTCGCCGGGCTATCCGTGCTGCGCGAGTTGGTCTGCGCAACACCCTGACGGCCTCCTGAGCGCGGCCGGCCCGGTGAGCCGGCTCAGCCGCCGCGCAGCCTGCGCAGCGCGCCGCGCACCTTCTGCGGGTCGTTGGTGGTCCAGAACGGCGGCAGCGACGCGCGGAGGAACCCGCCGTAGCGAGCCGTGACCAGGCGCGGGTCGAGGATCGCGACCACGCCGCGGTCATCCATCCCGCGCAGCAGCCGCCCGGCACCCTGGGCGAGCAGCAGCGCCGCGTGCGTGGCGGAGACGGTGAGGAAGCCGTTGCCGCCGCGGGCATCCGCGGCGCGCTGGCGGGCCGAGATGAGCGGGTCGTCCGGTCGGGGGAACGGGATCCGGTCGATGATCACGCACGACAGCGACGGACCGGGGACGTCGACGCCCTGCCACAGCGACAGCGTCCCGAACAGCGACGTCCCCGGGTCCTTGGCGAACTGCCTGACCAGCAGCATCGTCGAATCGTCACCCTGGCACAGCAGCGGCGTGCCGAGCCTGCCGCGCAGCGCCTCGGCGGCCTGCTTGGCCGCCCGCATCGACGAGAACAGCCCGAGCGTGCGCCCACCCGCCGCCTCCACCAGCCCGGCGATCTCGTCCAGATACGCGGGGGCGAGGCCGTCGCGACCAGGGGGCGGCAGGTGCCGGGCGAGATAGAGGATCCCGCTGCGGGCGTGGGAGAACGGCGATCCGACGTCCAGCCCACGCCATTTCGGGGCGTCGGGGTCGGGGACCGGGTCGTCCGCGACCTCTCCCACCCACCCAGCTGCCGCCGCCTTCGACGGCGGCAGCTGGGTGGGTGGGAGACCCCACTGCCGGGCCAGCGCGTCGAACGTCCCGCCGAGCGCCAGCGTCGCCGAGGTGAGGATGACGGTGCGTTGCCCGAACAGCCGCTCGCGCAGCAGCCCGCCCACCCACAGCGGCGCCGCGCGCAGCACCTTCGTCCGTGCTCCTTCCGAGCCCTGCTCGCCAACCCAGACCACGTCGTGGCGCTGGGCCGGGCCGGGTTCGTCGAAGGCCCCGAGGATCCGAACGGCCACTTCGGTGACCTCGTCGAGCAGCGCCTGCGCGACCTTGCGGCTGCCGGCGCCGTCGGGATCCTCGCGGCGGTCGCCGCCGAGCCCCTGGCGGCATGCGGCGGCGGTGTCGCGGATCACCGACAGCGCCCCCGCGGCGGCCGTCGGAAGGGTGTCCCAGCGGGCGGGCGGGAGGTCCTCCAGCACCATCGCGAGGCCCTCGCCCGCTTCGACGAGCCGGTCGACGACCGCCTGGTCGACCAGCTTGGTGCAGCGCCGGGCCGCCGCTGCGACGGTGCCCGCGGTCAGCTCCGCGGTCGCCACACCGGTGACCCTGGCGACCAGCTCATGCGCCTCGTCGACCACGACCACGTCGTGGTCGGGCAGCACCGGCCGGTCCTCGAGGGCGTCGATGGCCAGCAGCGCATGGTTGGTGACGACGATGTCGGCGCGGCCGGCCGCGGCGCGGGCCTTCTCGGCGAAACAGTCGTCACCGATCGGGCAGCGCGACACCCCCAGGCACTCGCGGGCGCTCACCGACACCTGCCGCCACGCCGCGTCGGGTACCCCTGGCACGAGCTCGTCCCGGTCGCCGGTCTCGGTGTCGGACGCCCATTCGTGCAGCCGCTTGACGTTGCGCCCCATCGCGGAGATCGCGAACGGGTCGAACAGCTCCTCGGCGGGGTCGATCATCGACTCGTCGCCGTGCAGCCGGTTCAGGCACAGGTAGTTGCGTCGGCCCTTGAGGATCGCGAACGTCGGCGGCCTGCCGAGCAGCGGCCGCAGCGCCTCGGCCAGCCGCGGCAGGTCTCGGTCGACGAGCTGGCGCTGCAGCGCGATCGTCGCGGTCGACACCACGACGGTGGCGTCGTTCGTCACTGCGTGCCGGATCGAGGGCACCAGGTAGGCCAGCGACTTGCCGGTGCCCGTCCCGGCCTGAACGGCGAGATGCTCGCCCCTGGTGATCGCCGCGCGAACGGCTGCGGCCATCGCGTCCTGACCTTCTCGGCGGGTGCCGCCGACCGCACCGACGGCGGCCTCGAGCAGCTCGGCCACGCCGGGGACCTCGCGGGTGGACGGCAGCGCGGCGGGCACCCACGGAGGCTACCCGGCGGGTCCGGCGGGCCGCGGCCGATCCGGCCGGAACGGGCCGAGCCGCCTGGAAGGTAGCCACTCTCACACGTGATGCACACCCGTCGCGGGGAAGAGCCGAGGGGATGCCCCGATCATGGAGGGGATCGAAGGAGCTCGCATGTCCAGTGCTGCACTTGCCCGGACCGACCCGTCCCGCTATCGGGTGTCCCAATACCCCATGCTGTTCGAGCAGCAGGCGCGCTACCACGACCTCGACCCGAGCCGGCGAATCGGGCGCGACGCGCTGATCCGCTGGTTCGAGGACGCCAGGGTCGTCGTGGAACAGCAGGCGGCCGGCGTCGACTTCGGGGCCCGTGCCGGAGGGGTGCGGCGGCTGCTCGCCTCGGTCCGGCTCGACGTGCGGGCGCCGCTGCGCTGGGCCCGGTCCTATCGGGTCGGCATCGGGGTGAGCCGGATCGGCAAGTCCTCGTTCGACTACGTCTACGGCGTGTTCGCCGCCGACGAATGCGTCGCGGTCGGTGAGTCGGTGAGCGTGCACGTCACCGACGGCGGGCCGAGCCCGCTGCCGCCCGCCGTGCGCGAGCGGCTGCGTGAGCTGACCGTGCCGGCCATCCCCGGGAGACGTGTCGAGCGGGACCCGGCCCGCCTGGTCCGCGAGGCCTACCCGTTCCGGCTCGACATCCGCACCCGCTTCACCGACCTGGACACCAACCGGCACGCCAATAACGTCGCGCTGGCCGGCTGGTACCTCGACGCGCTGGCCGAGCTGCACCTCGATGTGCTCGGCTATCCGCTCGGCGGTCCGCTGGACGGGCTCTCGCCCAGCTCGCTGTCGGTGCAGTATCTGGCCGAGGTGGTCTATCCGGCGGTCTACGAGCTGCGAGTCGGCGTCCTCGGCGTCGACGAGACCTCGGTGCGTTACGGATGCGGGCTGTTCCTCGGCCCGCGCTGCGTCGGGCTGGCCGACGCCGTCGGGGCGCACGCGGCCGCCACCGACGGCAACCAGATCGAGCTGGCCAGCGCGTTCGAGAAGTACCGAATGCGCAGATAGGCGAGGCCTGTGCGTGCGTAACAGTGTTCTAACACTGTTACGCACGCACGGTGATCCCGGACGTGCGGAGTTGGTCGAGGGCCCACGCGGCGGTGTCCGGGGCGACGGCGGCGCAGTAGTCCAGCAGCACGGTTGTGGCGAACTCCGCGGCGGCGGCGTCGAGCGCGGTGGCCCGGACGCAGTGGTCGGTGGCGATGCCCACGACGTCGACGGCGTCGACGCCCCGGTCGCGCAGCCAGCCGGCCAGCGACCGGCCGCCGGGCTCGACGCCCTCGAACCCGGAGTAGGCGGCGGAGTACTCGCCCTTGCCGAACACGGCCTCGACCGGTGCCACATCCAGCGCCGGATGGAACGAGGCGCCGGGGGTGCCTGCGCGGCAGTGCGGCGGCCAGCTGTCGACGTAGTCGGGGTGGTCGGAGAAGTGCGCCCCCGGATCGATGTGGTGGTCGCGGGTGGCGACGACGTGGTCGTACCCGGCGCCGCGCACGTACTCCGATATCGCCGCGGCCACCGCCGCGCCGCCGATGACGGCGAGCGAACCACCCTCGCAGAAGTCGTTCTGCACGTCGACGATGATCAAAGCGCGCATGCTCATGCTCCTTCGAAGACGGTGGGGATCGCTGGTTCGCCCTGGGAGAGCTTGAGTCCCTCCCACGGTACGGACACCAGCGCGGCGCGCAGCCGGTCCCGGCCCTGCTCCAGGGTGGGCAGGCCGGCGACCGGCTCGCCGCCGCGCACCAGCGGCACCGAGAGGACCCGGTCGTTCGGCCCGATCGGCGGCGGCGTCGCGTGCGGGTACACGACCTCCTCGATCGCGGTGCCGGTCGGCTTGTGGCGGCGCAGCGCCGACTTCCGTCCGCCGCGGGACCGTTTCGCCGCGCTGCGCTTGGCGACCGGCCTGCCATCCACCTCGACGAGTTTGTAGACCATGCCGGCGGTCGGCGCGCCGGAGCCGGTGACGACCGAGGTGCCGACGCCGTAGTGGTCGGCCGGCTCGGCGCGCAGCGACGCGATGGCGTACTCGTCGAGGTCGCCGGAGACCACGATCCGGGTGTTGATCGCGCCCAGCGCGTCGAGCTGCTCCCGGGCCTGCTGCGCCATCACGCCCAGATCCCCGGAGTCGATGCGGATGGAGTCGAGCTCGGTGCCCGCGACGGCGACGGCGTTCTCGATGCCGCGCCGGATGTCGTAGGTGTCGACCAGCAGCGTCGTCTTCGATCCCAGCGCGGCGACCTGGCTGCGGAAGGCGTCGCATTCGTCGTCGTGCAGCAGCACGAACGCATGCGCCGCGGTGCCCGCGGTCGGGATGCCGTAGTGGCGACCGGCCTCCAGGTTGGAGGTGGCCTCGAAGCCCGCGAGGTAGGCGGCGCGCGCGGCGGCGACGGCCGATATCTCGTGGGTGCGCCGCGACCCCATCTCGATCAGCGGCCGGTTGCCGGCCGCGGTGACCATCCGGGCGGCCGCCGAGGCGATGGCGCTGTCGTGGTTGAGCACCGAGAGCACCAGGGTCTCCAGCACCACCGCGTCGGCGAACGTGCCGGTCACCGTGAGGATCGGGGAGCCGGGGAAGTAGAGCTCGCCCTCGGGATAGCCGTCGATGTCGCCGCGGAAGCGATAGCGCGACAGCCAGTCCAGGGTCGTCGCGTCGACCACGCCGGCGAGCTGGTCGAGCTCGGCCGCCCCGAAGCGGAAGTCGGCCAGCGCCGCCAGCAGCCGGCCGGTTCCGGCGACGACGCCGTACCGGCGGCCTTCGGGCAGCCTGCGGGCGAAGACCTCGAAGACGCACCGCCGCTCCGCCGTGCCGTCCGCGAGCGCGGCCGCCACCATCGTCAGCTCGTAACGGTCGGTGAGCAGGGCGGTACTGGCCGACCCCGGGATACCGCTCATGGGAGATCAGCCTATGTGCCGTGCACCGCCGCGGCGGCAGATGCCACCATGGACCCATGACCGCGCCAATGCCCTCGTCCACCAGAAAGGTGGATCCGGTCATCGACGAGTCCGGTACTGCCCAAACGCCGTGGCAGGCCATCGTCTGGAACGACCCGGTCAACCTGATGTCGTACGTGACCTACGTGCTGCAGAAGCTGTTCGGCTACCCCGAGCCCAAGGCGACGGCGCTGATGCTCGACGTGCACCACAAGGGGAAAGCGGCGGTGTCGTCCGGCGACAAGGAGAAGATCGAGACCGACGTGGCGAAACTGCATGCCGCCGGTCTCTGGGCCACCATGCAGCGCACCTGACCATGAACGGTTGGAAGCGTTCGGGACGCGGCGCGAAGGCCCGGTTGGTGGCCACGATGGAGGTGCAGGAGGCCGCGGTACTGCGCGGGCTCATCGGCGAGGTACGTCAGATGCTGGCGGCGCGCACCGCGGAGAACCCGGCCGACGAGCTCGGTGAGCTCACCGGGATGCGGATCGGCCCCTCGGCGGGGCCGGAGGACCGGGTGCTCGCGCGGTTGCTGCCCGATTTCTCCCGGGATGACGCCAACCTCTCGGCCGCCCTGCGCTCGTTGCACGAGCCTGCGCTGATCGAGGCCAAGGAGGCCGCGTCCGCGGTCGTGCTCGAGACGCTCCCGGAGCACGGCGGCCGAGTCGAGCTCACCGTCGAGCAGGCCGATGCCTGGCTGGCGGCGCTCAACGACGTTCGACTGGCGCTGGGCACCGCGCTCGACGTCACCGAGGATCTGCCCGAGGAGTTGCCGCCCGACGACGCGCGCTCGGCCCATCTCGGGGTGTACCAGTGGTTGACGTTCGTCCAGGACGCACTGGTGCAGTCGCGGATGCAGCTCCGGTGAGCCCCGCTGGGTGTGAGTCCTACCGGCACCGTTCGCCGTTCGTCGGCTCGGGCCCGTACCCTGAGGGGGTGTTGGTGATCCGAGCAGATCTCGTCGACGAGATCGTCGCCCACGCCCGCCGGGACCATCCCGACGAGGCGTGCGGTGTCATTGCCGGGCCTGAGGGATCCGATCGTCCCGAGCGCTTCATCCCGATGCTCAACGCGGCTCGCTCGCCCACGTTCTACGAGTTCGACTCCGGCGACCTGCTGCGGCTCTACAAGGACATGGACGCGCGGGGTGAGGTGCCGGTGGTGATCTACCACTCGCACACCGCGACCGAGGCGTACCCGTCGCGGACCGACATCTCCTACGCCTCCGAGCCCGAGGCGCACTACGTGGTGGTGTCGACCCGCGAGGAGGACAGCAACGAGTTCCGGTCGTTCCGGATCGTCGACGGTGTGGTCACCGAGGAACAGGTTGAGGTCGTGGAGACTTATATGTTCGCGAACACCGGCGCGGACGACGTCCCCGACAGGAGTGCCTGACGGCCCGTCCACGCAACCGACGAACGACCCACCAGGAGCATCCGCATGGCCACCGTGTCCATTCCCACCATTCTGCGCACCCACACCGGGGGCGAGAAGACCGTCGCGGCCGCCGGCGGAACCGTCGCCGAACTGATCGACGATCTGGAGTCGCGGCACAGCGGCATCAAGGCCCGGCTGGTCACCGATGGCGCGCTGCACCGGTTCGTCAACATCTATGTCGACGACGAGGACGTCCGCTTCGCCGGCGGGCTCGACGCCCCGGTCAAGGACAACTCGACCGTCACGATCCTGCCCGCGGTCGCCGGCGGGATGCGCTGACGGGTGCGTGCGCGGTAGCCGGGCCGGGTAACCGGTCCGCGCTGCCGTCCACTCACCGGCTACGCCGAGGAGATGCCATGGCCCGGTACGACTCGTTGCTGCAGGCGGTTGGCGACACCCCGCTGGTGGGACTGCCGTCGCTGTCGCCCGCGCCGCGCGTGCGGTTGTGGGCCAAGCTGGAGGATCGCAACCCGACCGGATCGATCAAGGACCGTCCCGCGCTGGCCATGATCGAGAAGGCCGAGGCGGACGGGCTGCTCAAGCCCGGTTGCACGGTGCTGGAACCCACGTCGGGCAACACCGGGATCTCGCTCGCCATGGCCGCGAAGCTCAAGGGCTACAAACTGGTCTGCGTGATGCCGGAGAACACCTCCGAGGAGCGCAGGCAGCTGCTGCGCATGTACGGCGCGGAGATCATCTCCTCGCCGGCCGCGGGCGGGTCCAACCAGGCCGTCGCGATGGCCAAGGAGATCTCCGCACAGAACCCCGACTGGGTGATGCTCTACCAGTACGGCAACCCGGCCAACGCCGACGCGCACTACCGCACGACCGGACCGGAGATCCTGCGTGACCTGCCGACGGTGACGCATTTCGTCGCCGGCCTCGGCACCACCGGCACGCTCGTCGGCACCGGGCGGTACCTGCGCGAACGCAAGCCCGACGTGCAGATCATCGCCGCCGAGCCGCGCTACGGCGATCTGGTCTACGGGCTGCGCAACCTCGACGAGGGCTTCGTCCCCGAACTGTACGACCCCGAGGTGCTCACCGGGCGCTACTCGGTCGGCAGCTTCGACGCGCTGCGCCGCACCCGGGAGCTGGTGGAGAAGGAAGGCATCTTCGCCGGAATCTCGACCGGCGGGATCCTGCACGCGGCGCTGGCCGTCGCGGAGAAGGCCGCGGGCGCGGGCGAGGCCGCGGACGTCGTCCTGGTCGTCTGCGACGGCGGCTGGAAGTACCTGTCCACCGGCGCCTACTCCGGAGACCTCGAAGAGGCCGCCAAGGGTCTCGAGGGCCAGCTCTGGGCCTGAGGCCGTCCGGGAACGTTATGGCTCCACAACGTTCCCGGGCCTCGCCTTGGGTGCGCGTTATGGAGCCATAACGGCCTCGGGCGTGTGGCGGAGCGGCGCACCGGAGGCAGCTCGAAGCGGGGCCTTCCGCGTAGTCTCGATGGCATGGCAGCTCCCGTGCCGCCGGCGCAGATCCCCCGGCGCTCACTCGCCCGTGTGTTCCCGCCGGCGCCCATGGCGGCACTGACCACGATGCTGGTGTTCACCGGGCTGCTCTACCTGATCGAGTTCGTCGACCAGGTGACCAGCCTGCGGCTGGACTACGACGGCGGGATCCTCCCGCGGGAGGTCTCCGGGCTCGACGGGGTGGCGTTCGCCCCGCTGCTGCACGGGGGCTGGGGGCACCTGATCGCCAACACGCTGCCGTTCCTGATCTTCGGGTTTCTCGTGATGGCCGGGGGGATCGGGCAGTTCATCGCGGTCACGGCGCTGATCTGGCTGCTCAGCGGGCTGGGCGTGTGGCTGCTCGGCCCGTCGGGCTACACCACGATCGGCATGTCCGGGGTGATCTTCGGGTGGTTGGTCTTCCTGCTGGCCCGCGGCTTCTTCGCGCGCAGCGTCAAACAGATCCTGTTCGCCGTCGTGCTCTTCGCCCTCTGGGGCGGGCTGCTGTTCGGGGTGTTTCCGGGCCAGCCGGGCGTCTCCTGGCAGGCCCATCTGTTCGGGGCGCTGGCGGGGCTGCTCGCGGCCTGGATCGTCGCGCGGGCCGATCGGCGCGTCTCTGCTGGGCTCACCGCCTGATGGAGCCCGACCGCGACGCGCCCATCGGCATCTTCGACTCGGGCGTCGGTGGCCTCACCGTGGCCCGGGCGGTGATCGACCAGCTGCCCGCCGAGCAGGTCGTGTACGTCGGCGACACCGCGAACGGTCCCTACGGGCCGCTGCGCATCGCCGACATCCGCAGGCACGCGCTCGCGATCGGCGACGAGCTGGCCGACCGTGGGGTGAAGCTGCTCGTCATCGCGTGCAACACGGCGTCGGCGGCGTGTCTGGCCGACGCCCGCGAGCGCTATCCGGTGCCGGTCGTCGAAGTCGTGCTGCCCGCGGTGCGGCGCGCTGTCGCCGCCACCAGGAATGGGCGGATCGGCGTCATCGGCACGCGGGCGACGGTCGCCTCGGGCGCCTATACCGATGCGTTCGCCGCGGCCCCCGACGTCGCGGTGACCGCCGTGGCGTGCCCCCGCTTCGTCGATTTCGTCGAGCGCGGCATGACCAGCGGCCGGCAGATCCTCGGGCTGGCCCAGAGCTACCTCGAACCGCTGCAACGGGCCCAGGTCGACACCGTCGTCCTCGGCTGCACGCACTATCCGCTGCTCACCGGGGTGCTGCAGATCGTGCTGGGACCGGAGGTGACGCTGGTCTCCAGCGCCGACGAGACCGCCAAGGACGTCGTCCGCACGCTGATGGCGAGCGACCTGGCCCGGGACCCGCTCGAGGATCCGCCGCCCGGCCCGCACGAGTTTCTCGCCACGGGCGACCCGGAGCCGTTCCGCCGTCTCGGCCGGCGCTTCCTCGGCCCGGACATCGGGCCGGTGGTGGGCGCGCTCGACCTTCAGCGCTCGGCGGCGAGCACCCCGTCGAGCAGTCCGGGGTAGAGCGCGTCGAGGTCGTCGCGACGCAGCGTGCTGATCCGCGAGGTGCCCACCGGCTGGGTGCGGATCACCCCGGCCTCGCGCAGGATCCGCATGTGGTGGGTCACCGTCGACTTGCTGACCGGGAGGTTCACCGCGCCACAGGAGATGCCCTGCGGAGCGCGGGCGAGGGCGCGGACGATCGTCAGGCGCACCGGATCGGCCAGCGCGTGCAGCACGGCTTCGATCCGCATCTCGGCCCGCTGCGGATGCGGCAGGGCGAGGTCGGACGGCACCGAGGTCATGAGATCCATATTACGGCGGGCATCGAAGTTCGACTAATCTCGTAGTACGGTCTTGGTCGAACCACTTGTCCGACTCGTGACCGGAGCACCATGACCGCTCGCACGTACCTGCTCGCCGGCGGTGCCTTCGCCGTGGGGACGAGCGCCTATATCGTCTCCGGAGTCCTTCCGGAGGTCAGCAGCGAACTCGACGTCTCGGTGGGGACCGCGGGTCAACTCGTCACCGCCTTCGCCATCGCCTACGCGATCGGCGCGCCGCTGCTGGCAGCGGTGACCGGCCGCTGGGAGCGGCGCAGGCTGCTGGTCGCGGCACTGCTCGTCGCGGCGCTGGGCAACGCGCTGGCCGCGCTCGCGCCAACCTTTCCCCTGCTGGTGGGCACCCGCGTGCTCAGCGCGCTCGGCGCGGCCGTCTACACCCCGGCGGCCACGCTCGTCGCCACCCAGCTGAGCCCACCGCAGCGGCGCGGACGCGCCGTGGCGATCGTCTTCGGGGGGCTCACGTTCGCCCTCGTGCTCGGGGTCCCCACGGGCAACCTGCTCGGCGGCGTCCTCGGCTACCGGGGGGTGTTCGCGCTGGTCGCGGTGGCGTCGCTGATGGCGGCGGTCGCGGTCCGGCTCGCGGTCCCGAGGGTGGCCGCGCCGCCCGTCGTCGGCCTGCGGGCCCGGTTCGCGGTGGCCGCCGACCGCAAGGTGCTCACGGTGCTGTCCATGAGCGTGCTCGGCGTGCTCGCGGCGATGACCGTGTTCACCTACATCGCCCCGCTGCTCGCCGCCGCGACTCACGTGCACGGCGCCGTGGTCAGCGTGCTGCTGCTGGTCTACGGGATGGGCGCCATGGTGGGCAACGCCCTCGGCGGACGGCTGGCCGACCGGTTCGGCAGCAGGCGGCCGCTGCGGCTGAGTTTCGTGCTGTTCGTGCTCGTCGTGGCCACGCTGCCGTTGACGCTCACGACCGTCCCGGGCGCGGCTGTCGCCCTGTTCGTCTGGGGGGGCATCACCTGGTCGGTGAATCCGCCGATCCAGAGCTGGCTGATCGAGCTCGCCCCGGCGGGCAGCGGGCTGTTGCTGTCGCTCAACGCCTCGGCGATCTACCTCGGCGCGGGCCTGTCCGGGGTGTTCGGCGCGATCGTGATCGACACGGCCGGGGTACTGGCGCTGCCGCCGGTCGCCGCCGCGGTGGGCGTCGTCGCCGTGGTGCTGTTGCTTCGGGCCAGCCGCCGCGGCCCGACGGACCGGGCCACCCCGGTCGCGCCCCAACCCGCTGGAGTAGCGTCCGCCGAATGATCCAGGCCCTGGTGGTCGTGGTGTGGATAGCGCTGGCCGCGTTGGCGGTGTTCGGCATCGCCACCACGGCGTCGAACCGCCCACCCGGTCGGCCGCACAAGATCGTTACGAGCGTGGTGGTCGCGCTGCTGCTGGTTCAGGCGATGATCGCCGCGGTGCGGGTGTTCGGTGGTGTGCAACTGCCCGAGTCCACGACGTTCCTGATCTACCTCGTCGTCTCGGTGTGCGTGCTGCCGATCGGGCTGCAGTTCGCCACCGCCGAGCCGACGCGCTGGGGCGGTGCCGTCCTCGCCGTCGCCGCCATCGCGACCGGGGTGGTGGTGTGGCGGTTGCAGGACCTGTGGGTGGTGGGCGGTGCGTGAGACCGCTGCACGGGCGACCTCCAGCGGCCCCGGCCGGGTGCTGATCGCCGTCTACGCAATCTTCGCGCTGTCCGCGACGGCGCGGGCCACGGTCCAGATCGCCACGAAGTTCACCGAGGCGCCGCTGGCCTACCTGCTCTCCGCGCTCGCCGGCGTCGTCTACATCGTGGCCACCATCGGGCTGGCCGGCCACGGGCCGGGATACCGCCGCCTGGCGTGGGCGGCGGTCGGGTTCGAGCTCGTCGGCGTGCTGGTCGTCGGGACCTTGACCGTGCTCGACACCGCCGACTTCCCCGACGACACGGTGTGGTCGGTGTTCGGGCGCGGCTACGGGTTCGTGCCGCTGGTCCTGCCGATCGTCGGGCTGGCGTGGCTGCACTGGACCCGGGCGCCCCGATAGCCTCCGAACCATGCGGCTCATCGTGCTCGGCTGCACCGGCAGCGGACCGGGGCCGGCGGCGCCGGCGTCGGGCTATCTCGTCGAGGCGGGCGAGGCCCGCCTGGTCCTCGACCTCGGCAACGGCACCCTCGGCGCATTGCAGCGCCACCTCGATCCGTGGGAGCTCGACGGGGTGGTGCTGACCCACCTGCACCCCGACCACTGCGCCGACATGCCCGGCCTGGTGGTCCACCGCCGCTTCCGCCCGTGGCCGCCGTTCGACCCGACCACCCGTCGGCTGCCGGTGCACGCCCCGGCCGAAGCCCCCGACCGGCTCACCGCCGCGTATGCGCCGTCGGCGGCCGAGCGGGCGGAGACCGACCTGAGCGACGTCCTCGACTTCCACGTCCTGCGCGAGGACGACCCTGCCGAGGTCGCGGGAGCACTGGTGCGTGCCCGGCGCGTCGAGCATCCGTGCGAGGCGTACGCGCTGCGCGTCGAGCATGGGGGCCGCAGCCTGGTCTACAGCGGGGACACCGGCCCGTGCGCCGCGCTCGTCGAACTGGCCCGCGGCGCCGACGTGCTGCTCTGCGAAGCGAGCTGGCCGCATGTCACCGAGGTCTGGGACGAACCGCCGCCGGGTCTGCACATGAGCGGGCGGCAGGCCGGCGAGCACGCCGCCGCGGCCGGGGTCGGCCGGTTGCTGTTGACCCACGTCCCGCCATGGTTCGACGGCGCGGCGCTGCTGGCGGAGGCCAAGGAGGCCTTCGACGGCCCGGTGGAGCTCGTGCGGGCCGACGCGGGCTACGCCATCTGACCGGTCCGCGGGCGCCGTGCGGTCGGCGCCGCGGCGCTGCCTAAGCTGGCGCGGTGACGCGCGCAGACGGCAGATCCGACGACGAACTCCGCCCGGTGACGATCACCCGGGGTTTCCAGAAGCATCCCGCGGGCTCGGTGCTCGTCGAGTTCGGGGACACCAAGGTGCTGTGCGCGGCGAGCGCCACCGAGGGCGTGCCCCGCTGGCGCAAGGGATCGGGCCTGGGCTGGCTCACCGCGGAGTACGCGATGCTGCCCTCGGCCACCGACACACGCGGTGAGCGGGAGTCGGTGAAGGGCCGGATCGGCGGCCGCACCCACGAGATCAGCAGGCTCATCGGACGCTCGCTGCGGGCGTGCATCGACCTCGCGGCGCTCGGCGAGAACACGATCGCGCTCGACTGCGACGTCCTGCAGGCCGACGGCGGCACCCGCACGGCCGCGATCACCGGGGCGTATGTCGCGCTCGCCGACGCGGTCACCTGGCTGGGCGCGCACCGGCGCCTCTCCGATCCCAAGCCGCTGTCGTGCGCGGTCGCGGCGGTGAGCGTCGGCGTCGTCGACGGGCGGGTGCGGCTCGACCTGCCCTACGCCGAGGACTCGCGGGCGGAGGTCGACGCGAACGTGGTCGCCACCGACGCCGGGACGCTCATCGAGGTGCAGGGCACCGGGGAGGGCGCCACCTTCACCCGTCGCACCCTCGACGCGATGCTCGACGTCTCGATGGCCGGCATCCGACAGCTCGTCGAGATCCAGGCCGCCGCGCTGGCCGCGCCCTATCCCGGCGAGCTGCCGGCCGCGGCGTCATGACCAAGGTTCTGCTGGCCACCCGCAATGCGGGCAAGCTCGCCGAGTTGCGGCGCATGCTCGAGGCGGCCGGCCTGCGCGGCATCGAGATACTCGGGCTCGCCGAGGTTCCCGCGTTCCCGGAGGCGCCGGAGACCGGTGCGACGTTCGCCGAGAACGCGGTGGCCAAGGCCCGCGACGCCGCCGCCACCACCGGACTGCCCTCGATCGCCGATGACTCCGGCCTCACCGTCGACGCGCTTTCCGGAATGCCCGGAGTGTTCTCGGCCCGGTGGTCGGGCAGGCACGGCGACGACGTGAGCAACCTGGAGCTGCTGCTCGCCCAGCTCCACGACGTGCCCGACGCTCGGCGTAGCGCCGCATTCGTCTGTGCGGCGGCGCTGGTGGTGCCGGGCGCGACCGAGGAGATCGTGGTGCACGGCGAGTGGCGCGGGCGGCTGGTCCGGGCCCCGCGAGGGACCAACGGCTTCGGCTACGACCCGATCTTCGTCCCGGAGGGGGACGAGCGGACCTCCGCCGAGCTGCCGCCTGCGGAGAAGGACGCGGTGTCGCACCGCGGCCGAGCGCTGCGCGCCCTGCTGCCCCATCTGAAGGCGCTGGCCGGCTGAGGCAAACCCGCGGGCAAGATCGTCGGTTGGGAGCCGGGAGCTGCGGTTTTCGCGGTTCGGACCGCCCAAACGCCGATCTTGGGAGCGGCGGCGGGTACCGCCCAAGCGTCGCTCGGGGGCGGGCCGGGTGCGGCGAACCGGAGATCAGTCGGTCGGGTCCTCCTCGGCCAGCACCCGGCGGGCCACCGCGAATGCCGAGTTCGCGGCGGGCACCCCGCAGTAGATCGAGCTTTGCAGAAGCACCTCGACGATCTCGTCGCGGCTGAGCCCGTTGCGCAGGGCACCGCGCAGGTGCAGTTCCAGCTCGGCGAAATGCCCGTGCGCGACGAGCGCGGTCAGCGTGATCGCGCTGCGCATCCGGCGGTCGAGGCCGGGCCGGGTCCAGATCCCGCCCCAGGCGTAACGGGTGATCATCTCCTGGAACTCGGCGGTGATCTCGTCGGCGCGCTCGAGCGACGCGTCGACATGCCGGGCGCCGAGCACCTCGCGGCGGACGGCGAGGCCGTCGAGATCGAGATCGAGGTCGCGGTGTTCGGGGTCCGGGGAAGCGCTCACGGCCGATCACGTTAGTGCGGTCGGCCGGCGGCGCCGTTGCCCCACCGGACCGGCAGGCCCGCAGGCGCCGATCGCGGCGTCCGGCGCGGCCGCGGTGGGCGTCGCCGGTACCGTCGTTGCCGTGAGATGGTGGCGTCCGCTGGTCGCCGGAGTGGGCACGGTGGCCGCCGTGGCGGCGCTGGTGCTGCTCGCGAGCGCGAACGGCGTGCCGGGGGTCGGCGAGCTGCAGGCCACCATGGCCGCGGCCGGGATCTGGGCGCCCGCGCTGTTCGTCGCGCTGCAGGCCGGTCTGACCGTCGCGCCGATCCCGCGCACCGTGTTCACCCTCGGCGCCGGCTTGCTGTTCGGTTCGCTCCCCGGTCTCGTGCTGACCCTGCTGGCCTCCGCACTGGCGGCCGTCATCGCGTTCGTGCTGGTCCGGGCGACCGGGGGACGGCTGGTGGCGCGCTACGCCCGCGGCCCCGCCCTGCATTGGGTCCGGTCCCGGCTCGACCACCACGGCACGCTGGCGGTGACCTCGCTGCGCCTCATCCCGCTGCTGCCGTTCTCCGTGCTCAACTACCTGGCCGGGCTCTCGACGGTACGGTTCGTGCCCTACCTGCTCGGAACGGTGATCGGGATCCTGCCCGGGACCGTCGCGCTCGTGGTACTGGGGGACGCGGTCACCGGCCGGCCCTCGCCCGCGCTGCTGGCGGTGTCGGCGGTGTGCGGGCTCGTCGGGGTGGGCGGGACGGTGCTCGCCGCGCGGCGTCCGCTGCCGAGCGAGGCGGGGGCTGCGCGGCCACTACCCTGAGTCTCTGCTCTCGGCTATTCCGTGTTTTCGCTGGTCGGAGGGTGCCGGCGGCGGGATTCGAACCCGCACTGGCTCGGTCCTAAGCCGAGTCTCTCTGCCAGTTGGAGTACGCCGGCTGCTGCGACACCAGGTCTCGGTGATCGCATGGCAGTTCGGGCACAGGATACGGAGGTTCTCCAGCCGGTTGTCGGTGTGGTCGCCGTTGATGTGGTCGAGGGCAAGCGGTAGCGGCTTCCCGCGCCACTCCGTCAGCCCGCATTCCTCACAATGGCCGGCCTCCAGTCCCTCCGCGATCAGCCGTCGCCGGAGCTTGCTGTTCGCCAGGTAGGTGGAGTTCTCGACGAGGATCTTCTCGAGTGGAATCGCGGTGGATGCCGGCCTGCGCTCCTGCACCACCGCGTCCGGGTGAAGTCCGGCTCGCCGCGACGGCGGCCACCAGCTGTTCGTCGGTCCAGCTTCGCGCGCGCGGCATGACTGAACCATATCGAATGCCTGTTCGATATGGTCCAGTCGGGGTCAGATCTGCAGGTCCTTGCGCAGCTTCGCCACATGCCCGGTGGCCCGCACGTTGTACAGCGCCTGCTCGATCTTCCCGTCGGCGTCGACGAGGAATGTCGAGCGGATCACCCCGGTGACTGTCCTGCCGTACATCCGCTTCTCACCGAACGCCCCCCATGCGGTGAGGACCTCGCGGTCGGGATCGGAGAGCAGCGGAAAGGTCAGCCCTTCCTTGTCCCGGAACTTCGCGAGCTTGGCGGGCTTGTCGGGAGAGATCCCGATGACGTCGATGCCCTGGTCGGCCAGCTCGGCCAGGTTGTCGCGGAAGTCGCAGGCCTGCTTCGTGCAGCCGGGTGTGCTCGCGGCGGGGTAGAAGTAGACGATCACCTCGCGGCCCCGGTAGTCGGCCAGGGAGACCGGCTTGCCGTCCGCGTCGGGGAGGGTGAAGCCGGGCGCGGGGTCGCCCACGGAGAGTCGGTCGGTCATGACACGATCCTTCCAGGCGGAGCTTCGACGACCGCTCAGGCGCGGCCGCCGAGGCGCAATGGGCCTCGGTGATCTACCGTGTGGACTTTCCAGAACCGAGGACCGGCACCGAGGAGGCGTCGTGGCGCGCGACCCCGAGACCATCCAGCGCGAGATCGAGAAGACTCGGGACGCGCTCGCCGAGAGCCTGAACGAACTGGCCGATCGGGCCCACCCCAGGAAGTTCGTCGACAGCGGCAAGCAGCAACTCCAGGCCAGGATGGCCGACCCGAGGATCAAGTACGCGCTGTACGGCGTGGGTGCGTTGCTGGCGCTCGCGGTCCTGCGCAAGATCTTCCGCTGAGCGCAGCGTGCGGAGCGAACATCGGCGCTGGCGGCGGCGGGCGCTCACCCCAGCGACCGCGCGAACTCCTGTGCCGCCGTGCGGTCCGCGCCGTTACCGAGCAGCGCGCGATATCGGGCTACGCGCCGTGCTGCACCGAATCCGGCCACGGCGACGAGCCGGTCGCCGGCGAGGTAGCCGACGACCGTGCCCTTCACGTCCCCGCCGGACAGGCCATCGCCGTGCAGCGGGAGCGTCGCATCCGCCAGTTCGGGTCGCCCGATGAGCTGAATCTTGAGGCCGAACTGGTCGGACCAGAAGTAGGGCACGGCCGGGGGTGGGGCATCGGCCACGGCGATGGCCGCGGCGACCACGGCCGCCTGGTCGCCCGCGTTGGCCCAGTGCTCGCTGCGGTGCGGGCGGCCGTGTTCGACGTTCTCCCAGGCCGCGACGTCGCCGACCGCCCAGACCCCCGGGAGCCCCCGCACCCGTCCGGACGCGTCGCAGACCAGCCCGTTGCGCACGTCGAGTCCGGTGTCGGCCAGCCAGTCCAGCTGCGGGGTGCCACCGACGCCGACGATCGCGACGTCCGCGCTGAACCGGGTTCCGTCGGCGAGCTCGACAGCCACCGCGCCGTCGCCGTCGGGCTCGAGGAAACCCTCCAGCCGGGCCGCGGTCCGCAGCGTGATCCCGGCCTCGGTGGCCAGGCGTCCGCACATCGCGCCGACCTCGTCGCCGAGGGCACGCGAGAACGGCACGGCCAGTGCCTCGAGCACCGTGACCTCCAGGCCGCGGTCCTTCGCCGTGCTGGCCACCTCGGCACCGATGAACCCGCCGCCGATGACGAGCAGCGATCGGGCCTGCTCCAGGGCCGCGCGCAGCGCGAGCGCGTCGTCGAGGGTCCGCAGGGTGTGCACGCGCTCCGGTTGACCCGGAAGCCTCCTGGCCACCACGCCGGTGGCGATGACGATCGCGTCGGCGTGCAGCGTCGAACCATCGGAGAGCTCCACCTCGCCGGGACGTAGCGCGACCGCCGGCACCCCCAGGTAGTACCGGACCCCGAGCTCGTCGAGTTTCTCCGGCTCGCGCAGCACGATGCGTTCGGGCTCCCAGGCCCCGGCCAGCAGCTGCTTGGACAGCGGCGGCCGGTCATAGGGCGGGTGCAGCTCCTCGCCGACGAGGCTGATCCGACCCTCGTAACCGGAGGCGCGCAGCTGCTCGACCGTGCGTAGCCCACCCAGCCCGGCGCCGATGACCAGCACATGCTCCGGCTGGCCGCGCAGCGCACCCCCTCGCGAGTGCATACCCTCGCCGACCCCCTCCCGCCGGGCTCGCTCGGCCGCGGTCATCTTGACGGATCGGGGATTCTGACACCGCGCAGGGCCGGCAGGCCACTGCTGCGACCTGGATCACGGTACGGGGGACCGCTCGTGGGTCAGTCGGACGGGGCCTCCAGGTCCAGCCGGGAGCGCAGCCGGTCAAGGGTCTGGGCGAGTAGCCGGGACACGTGCATCTGGGAGATTCCGACCTGCTCGGCGATCTGGGTTTGTGTCATGTTGCCGAAGAACCGCAGCATCACGATCGTGCGCTCGCGGGGGGCCAGCTCGGCCAGCACCGGGCGCAGGGTCTGCCGGTAGTCCACCCGGTCCAGTTCGGCGTCGGCGGCCCCGACCAGCTCCCCGACGGTCGCGCTGCCCTGCTCGGAGGACAGCATCTCGTCCAACGACGAGCTGCGATAGGCGTCGGCGGCCTCCAGGCCCTCCAGCACCTCGGAGACCGGCACGTTGAGCTGCTCGGCGATCTCGCTGGGCCGCGGCGCGCGGCCGAGCCGTTGGGACAGGTCGGAGACCACGCCGTTGATCGAGACGTGCAGGTCCTTGAGCCGTCGCGGAACCCGCATGGACCAGCCCTGGTCGCGGAAGTGCCGCCGGACCTCGCCGCTGATCGTCGGCACCGCGAAGGAGAAGAAGTCCGAGCCCTTCTCCGGGGAGAACCGGTCGACCGCGTTGATGAGCCCGACGGTGGCCACCTGCACCAGATCGTCGAGCGGCTCGCCGCGGTGGGCGAAGCGGCGCGCGATGTGCTGCGCGATGGGAAGGAATCCGGTGACCAACTCGTCGCGCAGCGGCTCCCGCCGGGGGTCGTCCGCCGCGAGCCCCGCATACTCCTCGAGCAGCGGGATGAGGTGACCGTACTCGGGGTCGGCCTTGGTCACAGCGTTGGTGCGCCGGAACTCTTGCCGAGCACGATGCCGACGGTGGCGCGGCCGTCCGCACTGGCCGAATGCTGGACGGAGACCCCGTCGGCAAGCGTCTCGAGGACCCGCCAGCCGAACGTATCGGTTGCCACGATCGTGTCGGCCGCGGCTGCCTCGACCTCGGCGCTGACCTGGATCCGCTCCGGGAGGACCCGGAACGTGCAGCGCAGCCCCGAACCCGGCGCGGCGACATCGACGAGGGTGGCGCAGGCCTCGTCGACGGCCATCCGCAGGTCGGAGATGGCGTCGAGATCGAAGTCTGCCCTGGCCGCGAGATCGGAGGCGACCGCTCTGATGGTGGGGATCAGAGCGGCCGTCGCCACCGTCCTGATCTCTACGGTGGACGAGCCGTCCGCGACGGTCGCGGAGCCGGCCGGGTCCTTGTCGGGCACGCGGACGCTTCTCCTTCTCTCGGGCTTGCGAGGGCAGGCCGCCATCTTGCTACCCGGTCCGGCAGGAGATCAATCGCCGGGCTGCGCGGCGGGTCCCAGGACGCAGCCAGGTCGAGCGCCTCGATGCCGTTCGTCCGCTCGACAATGCCATTCGTACCCGATCGGCCGAACAGCCGGTCCTCGGGTCCCGGCCACTCACGGACCATCGACCGCCGTTCGCCGTATCGGCTCGCCTCGGCTGGACGATGAGCCCCACCGGCCGGTTAGGTCGTTCCGGAGGGGTTGCCGCAACGGCGAGGCGGTGTACATCGGAAGGACAAGACCCATGGTCGCGGTTCCGGGAATCGGGGTGTCCGGGGCCGTGATCGCGATTCCTCCAGCACCGTCGCGACGGCCCGCCCCGACCCGTCTGGTCGCCATCGCCGTGAGCCCGATGGAGCTGTTGCGCCCCGAATCCGAGCTGGCCCGACTCGTCGCCGGCGGCGTCACCGACCTGCTCGTTGCCTCCGAGGACGGGTCCACGGGCCCGCGGATCACAAGCTACTTCGACTACCCGGACTACGACGACGAGGACGAGGACGACGAGTCGACCGAGCCGGACCGGCGCGGGCTCGACGAGGTGCAGGCCGCCGTCGACCGGCTCGACCTGCCCGGGCTACGGCTGCACCGGCTGGGGCTGCGCGCGCCGCTCGGGCCCGACTCGGAGGCCGATCTCGTGGCCGCGATGAGCGAACTGGTCGGCTTCGATCCCGAACCGGGCGTCTACTGCCTCGCGCCGGTTCCGGCTCCGGCCGAACCGAGCCGTGCCGCCGTGGTGCGCGCCGCCCAGCGAATCGCCCAGATCTACGGTCTGCCGCTGTTGCGCTACCGCTGCCTGGAGCTCTCGGTCGTCCCCGACTCGGCCTGAACCCTCGGTGCCGGGCGGGCCGGGCGGCTCAGCTGGCCGCGGCCATCCCGCGGCGCTCCAGGATGATCCGCCGCTCGGTCTCGGCGAGCCCGCCCCACACCCCGAACGGCTCGCGGGTCCGCAGCGCGAACTCGCGGCACTGTTCGATGACCGGGCAGCGGCTGCAGATCTGCTTGGCCTGTGCCGTTCGGCGCGCCCGGGACGGGTTGCGCTCGCCATCGGGGTGGAAGAACACGGCGCTGTCCATGCCGCGGCACGCACCGAGTCGCTGCCACTCCCAGGCGTGGTCCATGGGTCCAGGAAGTCGGGAAACATCGGTCATCGCGGGCCACCTCGTTCTCCTCCTGCGCCCGACGTTCGGGTGCCGGGTGATCGCAGGCGTGGTTCCCGCAAGGCCCGGGTCGTCAAACGCGCCGTCGCCAGAGAAGTGAGCCGAATCGCCCATCGGGGCACGACACGGGCGGTCAGGTGGGTTTGAGTGCCCCCTCGATGGTGTCGTGGACGTCGAACATCGGCAGCAGCCCGGCGATCGACAGCGGCCGAAGCACCCGTCGGCCGGCACACGCGAGCCGCAGTTCCACCCCCGCCTTGAGCGCGGCCTCACGGACCTCGATCAGTACGGCGAGCCCGCTGGTGCCGAGGAAGGTCACCTCGTCCAGGTCCAGCACGATCAGCTCAATGGCACCGTCGGATCCCAGCCTGTCGAGCATGACGGCCCGCAGCTGCGGAGAGGTGAGCATGTCCAGCTCGCCGCCGACGGTGATGACCGCTGTCCCCGGGGCCGGCGCGGTCTCCGCGACGGTGAGCTGGTCGTCCATCTCGCTGCTGCGGTGAATCGATGCCGCGTCGCTGGGGGAGGACGGGTTCGTGTCGGCCATTCCGACGACCGTAAGCCTCCGGCGCTGGACGTGCCACTCGGAGCGTGCGCCCTACACCAGACGGTGACCGCCATCCGGCGTCCGGATCGTCCGTCCGGTGCGCGCGAGCAGCTCCAGCAGCGGCACCGCGACCCGCCGGGTGGTGCCCAGCGCCTGGCGCGCGGCGCTGAGCGTGAACTCCGGACCGAGCGTGGCGAGCATCTCGACCGCGCGGTCGTCGGCCCTGGGCAGCAGCACCACACCGTCGGCGATTCGGAGCAGCTCACCGGCCCTGACCAGGGACGCGATCTGCTTCGGGCCGAGCCCCAGCTCGGCGAGCCGGTCCGCCTCGGGGGCGGCGAACGGATCGCGGCCCAGCTGCGCGCGCAGCGTCTCCAGCGCGGTTAACACGGCCTCGGGCAGCCCGGCTGCCCTGGACCGAGTGACCCGGCCCTCGCGGAGCAGCAGCTCCGTGCCGCCGGTGTGGGCGGCACACCGGAGTACCGCCTCGACGAGGCGGGCCTCGGGCAGCCCGGCGGCGCGGCGGGCCGCCTCGATCGGCAGGCCGGGGTCGAGCGGATCGGCGGCGTCGTGCGCGGTGACGGCGCTGGTGAGCTGCGCGGTGAGCTCGGCGGCCCGACCGGCGTCGACCAGCCAACCGGCCGCGGCGGGATGTCCGGTGTGGACGAGCGCGTCGACGTCCCGGACCGCGACACCCATCGCGATGAGCTCGGCGTGCCGGGCGATCCCGCGTCGCGCCAGCTCGGCCGCGGCGTCCGGGACGCCGTCCATACCGGCCAGCTCCGCCGCGCGCCTGCCCGCGGCGCCGCGGTGGCGCAGCGGGGGTGGCCGCACGTCCAGCACGGTGGCGCCGGCGGCGACCTGGCGGCGACCGGGGTCGCGCAGCACGGCTCGGTCGCCGATCCGCAGCGGTACCGGGTGGCGCAGCCGCAGCCGCACGGTGTCGGCGCCGAGCGGACGTACCCGGGCCGCGACGGCCGCCGACCCGGCGTGCAGGGTCAGCTCCACGGGCAGCGCCGCGGGATCGGGCGCGGTCCCGCGCCCCCCGCGCAGCCGCACGTCGAGCAGGTCGGTGATGAGCCAGGCGCCGGGGCGAAGCAGCACGTCCCCGCGGGCGACCGCCTCGCGCGGCACCCCGCGCAGGTTGACCGCGACCCTGGCGACACCGCAAACCTCGTCGACCTGGCGGCCGAGACTCTGCAGTCCGCGGACGGTGACCCGGCGGCTGCTGCCGTCGGCGGCGACCAGCTCCAGGTCGTCGTCGACGCGGATGCGGCCGGCCGGAAGCGTGCCGGTGACGACGGTGCCCGCGCCGCGGATGGTGAACGAGCGGTCCACCCACAGCCGGACGTCCGCCTCGGGATCGGGCACCGGCAGGGCGGCGACGAGCTCGCCGAGTGCAACGCGCAGCTCGTCCATCCCCTCGCCGGTGACCGCCGAGACGCAGACCGCGGGCACCTGCGCCAGTCCGGTGCCGGCGAGGTGTTCCGCGGCCTCGTCGCGGGCGAGCTGCGGATCGAGCAGATCGCTGCGGGTGATCACGAGCAGCCCGTTCCGGACGCCGAGGGCCTCGATCGCGTCGAGGTGCTCGGCGGACTGCGGCATCCAGCCCTCGTCGGCGGCCACCACGAACAGCGCCGCGGGCACGGGGCCGACGCCGGCCAGCATCGTGCTGACGAACCGCTCGTGGCCCGGGACATCGACGAACGCGACCGTCTGCCCGTTCTCCAGCGTGGTCCAGACGAACCCGAGGTCGATCGTCATCCCGCGTCGGCGCTCCTCGGCCCAGCGGTCGGGCTCCATCCCGGTGAGCGCGCGGACCAGCGTCGACTTCCCGTGGTCGACGTGTCCGGCCGTCGCCACTACTGCCTGCGACCCGTGAGTGCGTACCAGAGTTCTAACGCTGTTGCGCACTCACGGGCTCCGTTCAGCTGCGAGAACGGCACCAGCGAGCGCGTCGTCGGATTCGGGCGGCAACGCGTGAAGGTCGAGCAGGCAGCGGCCGCTCTCCAGGCGCCCGAGCACGGCCGGGTCACCGGCCCGCAGCATGGCGGCGAATTCCTCGGGCAGCGCGACGGCCGCGCTGGGCAGCACCACCCCGGGCGCACCGCCGCCGCCGACGGTCGAGGCGGAGTCGATCGCCTCGGCCTCGACGCCCGCCGCGACCAGCCGCGCGGCGAGTGCCTCGGCGCGGGCCCGCAACCGGGTGACGTCGGCGTCGAGGGCGAGCCGCGTCGGCGAAACAGGACCGCGCAGAGTCGCCTCGAACGCGGCCAGGGTCAGCTTGTCCACTCGCATCGCCCGAGCGAGCGGATGCCGGCGGACGCGTTGTACCAGCTCGACGCCGACCCCCGGCGAGCCGAGCAGCAGCCCGGCCTGCGGCCCGCCGAGCAGCTTGTCGCCCGATGCCGTCACCAGCGTGGCGCCCTGCGCGAGCGCGGTGGCGGCGTCGGGCTCGTCGGGCAGCAGCGGGTGCGGCGCGAGCAGCCCGGAGCCGATGTCGGCCACGACCGGGACGTCGAGCTCGGCCAGCTCCGGGAGCCCGACCGAGCGGGTGAAACCCGTGATCGTGAAGTTCGACGGATGCACCTTGAGGACGAACGCGGTCTCGGCGGTGATCGCCTCGGCGTAGTCGGCCGGATGGACGCGGTTGGTCGTGCCGACCTCCCGCAGCCGGGCCCCGGTCGCGGTGAGCAGGTCGGGGATGCGGAAGCCGTCGCCGATCTCGACCAGTTCACCCCGGGCGATGACGATCTCGCGGCCGGCCGCCAGCGTACCGGCCACGAGCGCCAGCGCGGCAGCGCCGTTGTTGACCAGATGCGCGGCGCCCGCGGCGGGCACCGCGGAGAGCAGCGCGTCGATCGCCGCGGCGCCGCGGCGGCCGCGCCCGCCGGTGTCCAGGTCGAGCTCGACGTCGCAGGTGCCGGCGGCCAGCGCGAGTGCGTCGCGGGCGGCGGCCGACAGCGGGGCCCGGCCGAGGTTGGTGTGCAGGAGCACCCCGGTCGCGTTGAGCACCGGGTGCAGCCCGGTGGCGGTCGTGGGCAGCGCCGCGACGGCGGCGTCGGCGACGGTATCGGGCGCGATCTCCCCGCGCCGGGCTCGCTGCTGCGTCGCGATGACGGTCCGTTTGACCAGGCCCCGGCCCAGCCGCCGGACCGCCGCCGCGATCCGGGGATCGGCGAGGACCGTGTCCGTGCGCGGCACCAGGCGCCGGGGGTCCGCGGCGGTCTCGGTCACAGCCGCACCCTACGACGCGGTCACCGGGTCCGCGCGCGGTGATCGGCGTTTGGGCGGCCGGGACCGCGCGGAGCGCGGCTCACGCTTCCGGATCGCCGATCATGAGCGGGCTACGAGGCGACGGCGACACCGAGACCGGCAGGCCCGCGCGACGGGGGCCGCTCATGGCTGTTTCGCGTTCGGCGCACCGCCCAGGATGTCCTTGACGACGTCCCAGCGGGTGCGGTGGTCGGGCGGGTAGCGGCTCAGCGAGCGCGCGCGCCGCCGGGAACCGTCCGGATAGCGCCAGCGGGCCCACGGCGAGTCGGGCTTGGCCAGCCGCACGGCGGCCACCAGGGACACCGGCAGCAGGAGGATGCCGATCAGGGCACAGATGGCCTTCCCCTTGGCGATCGCCAAGGTCGAGCACAGCAGGCCGAGCACGATCGTGGCGGCGACGACCTCGCCGCCGGCTCCGGGATCGTCCACGAACGGCGTGGCGCCGAGCAGCAGCAGCGCGCCGATCGCCGCCGCGGCCAGCACCGCATCGATCGACTTGCGCCCCTGCTCCGCCCAGTAGACGTCCTCGAGATGCAGCCACAGCGCGAACTCGTCGAGGGTCAGCGCGGCGCCCACCCCGAACGCCGCGGCGAGGATGTGCAGCCACGGCGCGTCCGGGCGGTAGGTGAACTCCCCGGCCCCGGCGACCATCATCAGGAAGATCCCGGGGACCTGGTGATGCACGTGCACGCCGCCGAGCCGGGCGTTGCGAAACGGTCCGCGTCCGACGCGGATGAGCCGGGTGATCCCCCTGGTGACGAGGAACGTGACGAGGAAGGCCAGCAGCAGCCACCCGAGTGCCAGGCGGCCGGGCTCGACGACAAGATGGATCTCCATCGAGGTCCTCGGTTCAGGGCCCCGGCAGGCGCGGGACCGGCCGCTGCGCCTCGGTGATCATGAATGCCTCCGCCCTCTGGCCGGTGTGCTGGGCTGGGCGGGTCCCGCCGGTGCGCGTGCCCGGTGGGCGTCGCCGGAACGTAGGCTCACGACCATGTCCCCCCAGCCCACGGTGCGCCGCCTGACACAATTCAGCCACGGCGCGGGTTGAGCGTGCAAGCTCGCCCCCGGCGAGCTTGCGCAGGTCCTGCGCACGCTGACCCCGTCCACCCACCCGGACCTCCTCGTCGGCACCGAGACCGGTGACGACGCGGCCGTCTGGCGGCTGGACGCTGCCCGTGCGCTGGTGGCCACGGCCGATTTCCTCACCCCCGTCGTCGACGACGCGCGCGCGTGGGGCCGGATCGCGGCGATGAACGCGGTCTCCGACGTCTACGCGATGGGAGCCCGGCCGCTGTTCGCGCTCAACCTGGTCGCGTGGCCGTCGACCGAGTTGCCGACCGCGCTGCTCGCCGAGGTGCTCGCGGGCGGCTCGGAGGTGGGCGCCGAATGCGGGTTCGCGGTGGTCGGCGGGCATTCCATCGACGACCCGGAGCCCAAGTACGGCCTCGCCGTCGTCGGCGAGGTACACCCGGACAAGGTGTTGACCAACGCCGGTCTGCGCGACGGCGACGCGCTGGTGCTCACCAAGCGGCTCGGCATCGGCATCGCGACCACCGCGATCAAGGCCGGGACGGCGCCGGAGTCGCTGATCGCCGACGCCGTGGCGTCGATGACCGCGAGCAACGCCGCGGCCGCCGACGCCGCCGTCGCGGCGGGAGCCACCGGCTGCACCGATATCACCGGGTTCGGGCTGCTCGGGCACCTGACGAAGATGGCCGCGGCGTCCGGGGTGGACGCGGTGATCGAGGTCGCCGCCGTGCCGGTGCTGGACGGGGTCCGCATGCTCGCCGAGGCCGGCACCATGCCCGGCGGGTCGCGCCGCAACCGCGACTACACCGCCGACGTGGTCGACGCAGGCCACCACCGCGAGATCGACGTGCTGCTGCTCGCGGACGCGCAGACCTCGGGTGGGCTGCTGTTCGGCGCCGAGCCGCGGCGGGCGCAGGCCGCGGTGGCCGAGCTGGCCGCGCGGGGTGTGCCGGCGGCGGTCATCGGCTCGGTGCGCTCGGGCACCGGCCGGATCACCCTGCGCTGATCGCGGTCGCATCACCCGCCCCAGATGTCCTCCACGAACCGGTCCGTGGTACGCAGCCCGGCCAGCCAGGCCAGTGCATCACCCTCGCCGGACCCGGTGCGGTCCCGGAAGATCCGGGTGAGCGCCGCGCGCACGCCCGGCGCCATCGTCGAGGCGTTGCCGCAGACGAGCACCACCGCGCCCTGCTGGAGCAGCCCCCACACCTCGTCGGCGCAGTCGAGCATCGCGTCCTGCACGTACCGGCGCGGCGCGCCGGGGGCCCGGGAGAACGCGTTCTCCACCCGCACCACGCCGCGCCGCCCGTAGTCGCGCAGCTCCTCGGCGTAGAGCAGATCGGACTCCGGGCTGCGGCAGCCGAAGAACAGCAGCGACGCCGCGATCGGCACGCCCTGCTCGCGCAGCGCGGCGCGCTCCTGCAGGAACCCGCGGAACGGCGCGAGCCCGGTCCCGCTCCCGATCATGATCATCGGGACGTGGGGGTTCTCCGGCGGCCGGAACTCGATCGTCGGTTCCCGGACGAACGCGAACACCGTCCCGTCCTCCGGAAGCGCCGCAAGGTGGCCCGAACAGACCCCGGTGAACGTGCCTGCGCCCGATCGCGCGGGCCCGCGCAGCACCCCGGCGGTGATGCTGCAGACCTCCGGGCTGACCAGCGGGGACGACGAGATCGAGTAGTAGCGCGGGCGCAGCGGCGCCAGCATGTCGAGGTAGACCTCGAAGGGCACCGCACAGGCCGGGAACTCCTCGAGCAGGTCGAGTAGCGACCGGTTGACCGCGAACACCTGCTCGCGGTATCTGGCCTGCGATGCCTCGTCGTCGCCGGTCAGCGACTCCAACGCGGCCCTCTGCTCGGGGTCGTCGGTGTAGCGCGCCAGCGTCTCGATGTCGTTGCGGGTCGCGACGTCCTGTAGCTCGACGCAGCTGCCCAGCACGCCGAGCAACGGCGCCGGTTCGTCGATCGGCAGATGGGTGTGCGTCCCGCTGTTCGGGATGATCGTCAGGTACTGCCCGGCGTCCAGCCCGAAGCGGGCCATCACCCGGCGGATCTGGTCGATGCTGTTGCGCGGCAGGACCCCGAGGTGATCGCCGGCGCGGTAGGTCGTACCGGACGGCAGCGCGATCTCGACATGCCGGGTGGACCGGTCGGGGGGCTTGCCGTTGCCGCCCTGCACCAGCTCCCGGTTCGCCGTCACCCGGCCGAGACGTGCCTGGTAGGACACGATCACCGGGTTGGTCAGCTGGCGGTTGGTCAGCGTGATCGACAGCCGCGGTCCGGCCGGGGCGGCCTCGGCCACCTCCGCGGGCAGGTCGAGCGCAGCGGCGATATCGGACCAGAGGTCGGCGTGCCAGTCGCGGTACTGGGCGTCGAAGTCGCCCGCGGCGTTGCCCTCACCGCGCCGGTGCACCCGGTGTGCGCCGTGCGCGTCGAGCCGGGTGTCGAGCAGCGTCGGCACGGCCTGGTAGGTGGTGGCCCATTCGGTGTTGCCGCAGCCGAACACGGTGTAGGCACCGCTGAGCCGGGGGCCGTCCTCGGCGCTCATCCACCGGCAGAACTCGCCGGCGTTGTCGGGCGGGGTTCCGTTGTAGGACGAGCACACGATGACCGTCGCGCCGTCCGCGGGCAGGTCCTCGACGTGGTCGTCGAGGGCTCCGAGGGTCACGTCGAAGCCGCGCTCGGTGCCCTCCTGGGCCAGCCGGGTGGCGAGCGACTCGGCCGTTCCGAGGTTCGAACCGAACAGCACCGACAGCGGGGTGCCGTGCCGGGCCACCAACGGGGCGGGTGTGGCCGCGGCGGCTGTGGTCCTGGTGGTCGCGGCGGTCCGGGCCGGGGGACCGGAGCGATCGACGTGGACATCGGCTCGCGGCCGGACCTGGATGCGGAAGTCGTCCGGCTTGATGGTGAGCGTCGTCTTCGTCTTGAGTCGGTAGTCGAGGTGGTCGACGAGCTCGAAGCGCTGCAGCAGCATCCCGAGCACGAGCGCGGCCTCCTGCAGCGCGAACTGCCGCCCGATGCACGCCCGCTGACCGGTCCCGAAGGGCTTGTAGGCGTTCGGCGGGAGCTGCGCCAGCCGCTCGGGGTCCATGTGGTCCGGATTGAACTCGGCCGCATCCGGGCCCCAGACCGAGCTGTCGCGGTGCAGCGCCGGGATCAGCACGGTGAGCGGGGTGTCCGCGGGGATGGCGAACCGGTCGCCGAGCACGATGTCCTCGAACGGGGCGCGGGTGAAGGCGGGTGCGGTCGGCCAGAGCCGCAGCGCCTCGTCGAGCACCTGCCGGACGTAGCGCAGCCGGTGCACCTGCTCGAACGTCGGCGCTGCGCTGCTGCCGAGCACCTCGTCGGCCTCGGCGCGTGCCCGCCGCATGGCCTCCGGGTTCTCGAGCAGGAAGTAGATGGCGAACGACAGCAGTCCGGACGTCGTCTCGTGCCCGGCGATGAGGAACGTGATGCACTGCGCCTGGATGTTCGAGTCCGGCAACTTCTCGCCGGTCTGCTTGTCCACGCCGGTGAGCATGCGGCCGAGCAGGTCGGTGTTGTCGGCCTTGTCTCCTTGCGCCCGGCGTTCGGCGATGAGCCGGCCGACCAGATCAACCATGAAGATCTGGTCCTCCTCCGTCTGCCGTTGCTCGCGGATGTGCAGCCGGTTCTGGATGGGCAGCCTGCGGACCCGGGCCTGGGCCGTGAGGAGGGAGCGCACCATCGCCTCGACGAACGGGTGCGGCGTCTCGCGGTAGAACGAGTTGAATCGGTAGCCGAAGCCGCACAGGGCGATGGTGTCGAGCGTCAGGCGGGTCATGTCCGCGGGCACGTCGACGTCCTCGCCCGGGTTGAGCCGTGACCACTTCTCCATCAGCTGCTCGGCGATGTCGAGCATCTTCGGCACGTAGTCGCGCATCGCCTGCAGACCGAACGGCGGCATCAGGATATTGTGGGCACGGTGCCACAGGGGGTCGTCCGTCTCCGCGGTGAACAGCCCGGTGCTCACCACGCTGCCCCGCAGGCTCGACAACCCGCCGCCGACGGCCTTGTCGAACCGGGTGTCGTCGCAGACCTGCTCGACGAGGTCGGGGTCGGAGACCATCAGCCGGACTCCCGCCGGGGTCGTGAGCTTGTACAGCGGTCCGTACTCCTGCGCCATCCGGACGAAGCCCTCGATCGGGCTGGTCATGTCGATGTCGAAGACGTTTCCGACCAACGGCAGGCCGCGGGGGCCGGGGAGCTCGTCGAGACCGATCGGTGCGCTCATGAGGTCACTCCTGACGGCCGGCGCACCAGCAGCAGGATGCTGAACAACAACACCCACGCCGGGAACACCAGCAGGATGGCGGGATGGAAGGTGGTGCTCACCAGCAGAAACGTCGCCGCCAGATAGCTGACGACGGCGGCCGCTCGCGGCAGCAGCCCGGCCGACCTGGCCAATCCGGTTGTCGTGATCATGTACATCCCGGCGGCCCGTACGCCGTAGACGAAGACGGCCGCGTAGCCGACCGCGGACAGCGTGCGGGCGACGTCGGGCGGCGGCAGCGGCGCGTCGGAGAACTGCGTCAGCAGCGCGACGGCGCCGACGGCGGCCGCGCCGACGAACAGCATGCAGACGAACACGACTCCGGCGGCGAGGTTCAGCCAGTGCGGGATCTGCGACCACGACCGCGGCCGCAGGACCTGCAGCAGCGTCCGGGTCGCGTTCATGTGCCAGAGGCACGCGATCCCGGCGAAGGGAACGATGTAGAGGCCGAGCGTCACCAGCACGTTGCCGGGGCCTGCGGCGTAGAACGCGGCGTAGTCCGCGTCCGTGGCGCCGAGCCCGGGGCTCTGCCGGACGAGAGCGAGGCCGAGGGTGAACAGCACCGCGAACGCCACGCCGGACCAGCCCGCCATCCGGGCGTAACCGCTCGACTGCCGGTCGTCGTTGTGCTGCGCGGCCTGCCCGGCAGGGGTGATCCCGGCGCCTCGCCGTCGTATCGGGACTCGCATTGTGCCCCCCGGGACCCCAGCCGTGCCCCGGCCGTCCCGTCCGCCGGAACGCTCGGTCGTCGTCCCGTCTCCCGGGACAGCCCCTCGCGGCACGGTCCTCCGACCGCGTCCGGCGGTCAATGCGTACCCGCCCGATGCTGACCGAAGTTGCGCCACCCGGTCGAAGAGCGGCGCGATGGACGGACCAGCGGCTCGGCTGGCCGGTCCGGACTGCACGCCTCGGGCCTGCCGCCAAGCTTCTGAGGGCTTGACGCACGGTCAGGCGATGATCACGTACCGTTCATCCGTAAGTCGATCACATCCTGCAACCTTCCGGACCGGCCACCACTCACTCGGGTCAACTGACCACGGAACGAGGACGGATATGACCGGATTCTCCCGCCGAGACTTCCCGGCGAAGCGGCACGCTGATCAGCATTGACGGTGCCGGCTTGCGGGCACCATCGCCGCGATCAGGCTGACGGCTCGTCGCCGAGGGGTTCATTACGATGGGCGCGGCGAGGTCGGAGCGGAGGTCGAGGCGATGGTGCTCAAGCCCATCGGGCGGGGCGGGACCTCGCTGGCCGACGAGGCCTATCGGCGCATCAGCGGGGCGATGTTGCGGGGGGATCTGCAGCCGGGCTCGCGGCTGGTGATGGACGCGCTGGCCGAGCGGTTGGACATCAGCCGGACCCCGGTTCGCGACGCGTTGCACAGGCTGGAACGCGAGGGCCTGGTGGAATCGGCCGGGCGCAAGGGCTACATCGTCCGTGCCGTCGCCGACGACGACCTCGCCCACCTCTACGAGTCTCGGCTGGCGATCGAGGTGTACGCGGCGACCCGGGTCGCCGAGCTCGGTGCGGCGGCGACCCGGCACGTGGAGGACGCGGTGATCGCGGCGGTCGAGAAGGGTGCCGCGGACGCGGCCGAGGCCTTCGCCGTCAACCGGATGGTGCACCGCGCGGTCGTCGAGGCGACCGGTAATCCCTTGCTGGTCGAGCTGTTCGACGACGTGTGGAACCGGGCCAGGGCGTTGCAGATCTTCGAGCAGTTCCACCGCCTCGCTGCCGACGGCGCCGACCAGCTGCGGGAGCACCACGAGCTGGTCCGCGCGCTGCGGGCGGGGCCGGAGCAGGCCGCGGCGGCGATGCGCGCCCATATCGGCGAGGGCCTGCAGGCGCACCACGAGCACTGATCACGCCGGGCGTTCCTCCTTCGAGGGGTTGTGTGATCCGGGCCACCCGGGAAGTATGCGTGACATTCGTATACGGAACACGAAATTTGATCGCCGCTGACGGAGGGAGCCGGCCGGTATGTCCGCCTTCGCCACGAACGGATCACGGCGACGCTGGGAGGACCTCGTCCGCGTCGACCGGGTGCACCGGTCGCTCTACGTCGACGAGGAGATCTTCGCCGCGGAGATGCGGCTCGTGTTCGGCCACACGTGGATCTACCTGGCACACGAGAGCCAGCTGTCCGAGCCCAACGGCTTCCTGACCGGTCACCTGGGGCGGCGCCCGATCCTCGTGACCCGGGACGGGGAGGGCCGGCTGCACGCGCTGTTCAACCGCTGCACCCATCGGGCCGCCACGGTCTGCCGCGAGGAGTCGGGTCGGGCCCGCAGCTTCCAGTGCCCCTACCACGGCTGGACGTTTCGCAACACCGGTGAGCTGGTCGGCGTGCCGTGGCCGGACGGCTACGGCCCGGACTTCCGGCGGGAGGACTTCGGCCTCGGCCGCGTGCCCCGGGTGGAGAGCTACCGCGGCTTCGTCTTCGGGACTCTCGACGAGGCCGCGCCGTCGCTGACCGAACACCTCGGGGCCGCCCGCCCACTGCTGGACTACTGGATCGACCGCGCGCCGGACGGTGACGTGCGGGTGCGCAGCGCCGCCCACCGCATGGTCTACCGGGGCAACTGGAAGCTCGCCTACGACAACGCCGGCGACGGTTACCATCCGGCGTTCTCCCACCGGTCGCTGCTGAAGATGGCCGCCCGCCTCGGCGAAACGCGCGATATGGCCTATTTCGGCCGCAGCCCGGACCAAGGGCCGATGTATGTGCAGTACCTCGGCAACGGGCACACGTTCATCGACCAGCGCCCCAACTACGCCGCCGCGGGCGACTTCTGGCGCAACCAGCGCGTCCAGCCGGGACGCGAGGGGCTCGAGCGGCTCATCCGCGACCGGCACGGCGCCGACGCCGACCGGCTGCTCGACCTGGCCGTGGGCTCGCAGATCAACCTCAACATCTTCCCCAACCTGCTGATCATCGGAAACCAGGTGCAGGTGATCGAGCCGCTTGCGGTGGACCGTACCCAGCTCACCTGGCACGCGACGGCGATCGGCGGTGTCCCGGACGAGGTGAACGTGCTGCGGATGCGCACCCAGGAGGACTTCCCCGCGTTCGGCGAGCCCGACGACCAGGCCAACTTCGAGGAGGCCCAGCGCGGGCTATCGGTGCCGGAGATGGAGTGGGTGCTGATGAACCGCGGCCACGGCGTGCCAGACCGGCAGAAGGTCGACGCCGATGGCGTCGTCACCGGTCCGGTCACCGACGAGCTGCATATGCGCGGCTACTTCCAGGAGTGGCTGCGCCTGATGAGGCTGGAGGACCCGTGATGACACAAGCCGAGCACACCGACACCGCCGCGTGGTCCTATCACGTCGATCCCGCCTACTACCGGGAACTGGCCGCGATCGCGGGCGAATGGAGCGACGCGTGGCCTGTCGCGGATGCCGAGCTGCTGGCCGAGACCCAGGCTCTGCTCCACCGCGAGGCGCGGCTGCTCGACGAGGCCCGGTTCAACGAATGGCTCGAGCTCTACACCCCGACCTGCCTCTACTGGGTTCCGATCACGCCCGGTGGTGGTGACCCGGAGCGCGAGGTCTCGCATGCCTTCGATGACCGGCGCAGGCTCACCGACCGGGTGTACTGGCTGCGCACGGGGGTGGCGTTCTGCCAGATCCCGCAGTCGCGCACCCGGCGGCTGATCACCAACGTCGAGGTGATCGACGAACCCGCGGAGAACCGCCGCCGGGTCCGCTCGAACTTCCACATCCAGGAGTTCCGCGCGGGCCAGCACAAGTCCTATGTGGGCTGGTACGGACACGTGCTCGTCCGCGAGCAGCAGGGCTGGCGCATCCAGCTCAAGCAGGTCAACCTCATCGACTCCGAGCATGGACACGAGAACCTGACGCTGGTCTTCTAGAAGGACGGTTATGACCCCCGCAGCATCCCGCGGGGCCGGCGAGGCCGCCCCCGTCGACGAGGCCGAGCTCGATCGGCTGCACATCGAGCTGCGGTTGCTCCGCGAGCGGGTGCACCGCCTCGAGATCGAGTTGCGCGCCGTCGCGCCGGTCGTGGCGGCGCTGAAGGCCGCCCGGTTCTGGGATGCGGCCCCGTACGACGTGTGGCCGGGGCCGGAGTGGGTGGCCGCCGACCGCACCGATGTGGAGCGGCTGTTCGCCGCGCTGGCCGGGGTGGACCACTGGCGGCCCTGGCAGATCACCCTCGAACGGAGGCCCGCGGAATGAAGCCCGTCGCCGTCATCGTGCACTCGCCCCGCTCCGACATCAAATGGGTCCGGCGGCTGCTCGAACAGCGGGACGTGCCGGTCCGGCTGGTCCGCCTGTACTCCGGTGGCCCGCTGCCCGACCCGGGCGACGTCGCCGCGGCCGTCAGCATGGGCGGGCCGATGAGCGCGTACGGCGACGGGCGCGCACCGTTCCTCGCGGCCGAGGAGGAGTTCCTCGGCCGCGCGGTGGCCGCCGGGCTACCGGTGCTGGGCATCTGCCTCGGCGCACAGCTGCTCGCGGGAGTCCTCGGGGGCGCCGCGGTCCCGGGCGAGCACGGCCTGGAGGGCGGCGAGATCGAGGTGACCGTCGATCCGGGCACCGACGATCCCGTGCTCGCGGGCCGTTCCGGAACCTACTTCTCGTTCCACGCCGACAGCTTCCGGTTCCCGCCCGGTGCCACCCTGCTCGCCTGGTCCGACCGGTACCCACAGGCGTACCGGCTCGGCACCGCGCTGGGCATCCAGTTCCACCCGGAGATCTCCCCGGCCGGCGTACGACTGCTGGCCGAGGTGGAACACGAGCGGTTGCGCGCCGCCGGGATCGACGCCGAGGCCATGGTCGCGGCGGCGGTCCGCCGGGAGACCCGGTCGCGGCGGCAGGCCGACGCGCTGCTGGGCGGCTGGATCGACCGAGAGGTACGCGCGGCCGTCGCGACCCCGGCAATACCCCCGACCGAACATCTCGGAGGACCTCGATGACGAGTCCCACCAGCTTCACCGCCCGCCACAACCTCTTCACGGCACAGCAGCACGAGGCAGCAGAGCAGAACCGGTCGATGATCGAACAGCTCGACCTCGAGGTCGTCCGGCTGGCCTGGCCGGACCAGCACGGTCTCATCCGCGGCAAGACGATGACCAGGGAGGGCTATCTGTCCGCCCTGAAGAACGGCGTGGAGATCACGATGGCGCCGTTCTTCTTCGACACCGCCAATGCCATCGTGTTCAACCCGTTCTCCCCGGGCGGCGGCTTCGACATTCCGGAGCTGTCCGGTAGCCCCAACGTCACGATGGTGCCGGACCCGGTGACGTTCCGGGTGCTGCCGTGGGCGCCGCAGACCGGCTGGGTGCTCTGCGACCTGTACCTGCGGGACGGCTCGCCGTTCCCGTTCGCGCCGCGCACCATCCTGCGCAACACCCTGCACCGGGTACACGAGGCCGGATACCGGTTCATCGCGGGCATCGAGATCGAGTGGTACCTCACCAGGGTGCTCGACACCATGCTCGAGACGGGTTCGCTGGGCGCCCCCGGGATCCCCGGCGACCCGCCGAAGGTCGCCCCGGTCGCCAGGGGCTACAGCTACCTGCTGGAATCCCATCTCGACGAGATCGACGAGGTGCTGCGGCCGATCCGCAAGGCGCTGGTGGGTCTGGGTCTGCCGCTGCGCTCGGTCGACGACGAATGGGCGCCGAGCCAGGTCGAGGTCACCTTCGACGTGATGGAGGGGATGGCCGCCGCCGACGCGGTACTGCTGATGCGCAGCGCCATCAAGCAGATCGCGCGACGGCGCGGGCATCTGGCGTCGTTCATGTGCTGCCCGGCGATCCCGGGCTTCTACGCCAGCGGCTGGCATCTGCATTCGTCGCTGGTGGACGCGGTCACCGGGGAGAACCTGATGGTGCCCGACGACGGAGCGGCGCTCTCGGAGCTGGGCCGCCACTACGTCGGCGGTTCGCTCGCCCACGGCGTCGCCGCCTCGGCCTTCACCACCCAGAGCATCAACGGATACCGGCGCCGCCGTCCGTACTCGCTGGCCCCCGACCGGCTCACCTGGGGCTTCGACAACCGGGCCGCGATGATGCGGGTCATCAGCGCCCCGAACGACCCCGCCTCGCACGTCGAGAACCGCATCGGCGAACCGTCGGCCAACCCCTACCTCTATATCGCCGCGCAGGCGGCCGCGGGGCTCGACGGCGTGCTGAACAAGATCGACCCCGGTCCGTTGAGCGATGATCCCTACGCCGCCGACGCCACGCAGCTACCCACCAGCCTGGCCGACGCTCTCACCGCGCTCGACGGCGATGAGTTCTTCCGCCGGAAGTTCGGCGCCCAGTTCGTCGACTATCTCATCCGGATGAAGTGCAGCGAGGTCGATCGCTACCGCGCGCATCTGGCCGAGCAGCCCGATCCGGAGCAGTACGCGGCGCAGACCACGGAGTGGGAACACCGGGAGTACTTCGAGCTGTACTGACCGTCGAGAACGAACCTATGGTGATCGAAATTCCCTGTTGATCACCATAGGTTCGTTCTCGACGGTCATGTGGCGGCGACGGTGCTGGCGGCCTGGTCGAGGGCCTGCTGGGGTAGCGGCAGCCGGTTGCCGACCTCGTCGAGCAGCTGGCTGTGCCCGCCGAGCGGTTGCAGCGCGGCGGTCACCGGCGCGAGCGTGTCGGCCCCCACGACGAGCGGTACCGCGGTGGCCAGCACCCACAGCACCAGCACGGTGGTGCCCGCGGCGGCGACGGCGCCCAGTACCCGGTCGACGAGGCCGAGCCTGCCACGGACCAGGCCGCGGGAGACCAGCCTGCCGACCACCCCGCCCGCCCAGACCCCGATCAGCAGGCCGAGTGCCAGCCCGGCGAGCCGCAGCAGGCCCTGGGTCAGCGGACTCGCCCCGGCCGGGGCGAACAGGGCGGCCAGCGGCAGCGCGATCGCGGCGCCGAACAGCAGCCCGATGAGCCTTCCGGTGCGCTCGGCGCCGCCGGAGCGGCGGAACCCGCCGGCGGCGGCGAGCAGCACGAGGGCGATGAGGAGCAGGTCGAGTACGGTCAGGCCGGCCACACGGCCCAGGGTCCTCGTCGCAGCTGAGAGAAACCTGAACAGCGCCCGGGGTTGGCGGAGGCGGACGGGAATCGAACCCGCCTGGCCGAGATGCTCGGCCACGTCGGTTTTGAAGACCGCGAGGGCCACCAGGCTCCCAGACGCCTCCGGGCGCGAGCCTAGGACAAGCCGGTCAGCGTGGGGCGCTCAGGGCCTCGGGAACCCCGTCGGCGACGTCGAAGAGGGTGAGCAGGCCGGTGGCCTCCAGCGCTCGGGTGGCGATCCGGGAACCGCAGACCAGCCGCAGCCGGTGGCCGCGCCGCTCCGCCTCGTCCTTGGCCGAGACGAGCACGGCCAGCCCGGCCGACCCGAGGAACGTCACCGCCGACAGGTCGAGCACGACCAGGAGCGCCGCCGGCAGATGCTGGTCGAGTTGTTCCCGCAACACCGGCGCGGTCAGCGTGTCGATCTCGCCGAGGACACGGACGACGAGCGCACCCCGACCGTGGTCCACGACCTCGAACCGGACGACCTGATCAGCGGTGACGTCGCCGGCTCCGGCGGATGACTCACCATTCATGCGCACCGTTGCTCCTCGACACCTCTCCGCGGACCTGGGTGCGGACCGTATCTCAACGGCAACCCACCCTACGCACAGCGGCCGACCTCGCACAACAAAGGTCACCGCGGGCGCGTGATCGCGCGGCCGGAACCGGAGCGGATACCGTCGCCGCATGTTGCGTCCTGGTGGCCGGCCACGGGCCGGCATCGTGGCCACCGGCAGCGAGCTGCTGACCGGCGCCATCGACGACCGGAACGGTCCGTGGCTGGCTCGCGAGCTGAGCGATCGCGGCTTCGAGGTGGCGCATCTGCTGCTGGTGGGCGACCGGCCCGACGACCTGGCCGAGGCGCTGCGGTTCGTCGCCGACGCCGGCGTCGAGCTGATCGTCACCGCCGGCGGCCTCGGTCCCACCGCGGACGATCTGACCGTGGAGATGGTGGCCCGTTTCGCGGGGACCGACCTCGTCCTGGATACGGCGATGGAGGCCCATATCGGCGGCATCCTGACCCGCTGGGCCGCGCGCACCGGGTTCGCCGGACCCGCGTTGGAGGCGGCCAACCGCAAACAGGCGATGCTCCCGCGCGGGGCCACGCCGCTGCTTCCGGTGGGCACCGCGCCGGGTCTGGTCGTCGAGCGACCGGGCGGCCCGCTGGTCGTCGTGCTTCCCGGCCCGCCGCGCGAGCTGCAGGGGATGTGGCCCGCCGCGATCGAGGCGGCCCCGTTCGCCGCGCTGCTGAAGCGGGTGCCGCCCGCGGCGGCCCGGTCGCTGCGCTACTTCGGGCTGCCCGAGTCGGAGATCGCGGCGACGCTGCGAGAGATCGGGTCGCGCCGCGACCTCACGGACGTCGAGATCACGACCTGCCTGCGCCGTTCCGAGCTGGAGGTCGATCTGCGCCCCCAGCCGGGTGCCGAGTCCGTCGCGGCGGCGCTCGCCGAGGAGCTCGCGAGCCGGCACGCGAAGCATCTGGTCAGCGCGGAGGGCACCAGCACCGACGAGCTGGTGGCTCGCGCCTTGCTGGCCTCCGGGCGCACCGTCGCGACGGGGGAGTCGTGCACCGGCGGGCTGCTGGTGGGACGGCTTGTCGACCGGCCGGGTTCGTCGGCGTATGTGGCCGGTGGTGTCGCCGCCTATTCGAACGAGGCCAAGACGGCGCTGCTCGGCGTGCCCGCCGCGATGATCGCCGAGCACGGCGCGGTGTCGCCGCAGGTCGCCAGGGCATTGGCCGACGGCGCCCGGGAACGGTTCGGCGCAGGCATCGGCGTCGGGATCACCGGGGTCGCGGGCCCGGACGGCGGCACCGAGGCCAAGCCCATCGGCTATGTCTGCTTTTGCGTGACGACCGACGACGGCACCGTCATCGCCCGCGACCCGGTGCTGCCGGGCAGCCGCGGCGATATTCGGGAGCGTTCGGTGGACGTGGCGATGCACCTGATCCTGCGGGCCGCGAGCGGGCTGCCGGCATAAACGCGTCATGGCTCCATAACGCGCACGGGCGGCGGCTCTGGGCTCCATTATGGCTCCATAACGCGCAGCTGGGCGGGGCGGAGAGCGCACCATGGCTCCACAACGCGCTGCTGGGTGGGGCGGGGATGGGCGGCGGGCGAACCCCTCTGGCAAGACGAATGTTATTGCAATAATGCGGCAACTGCGTCTACCGTCCGCTCGTGCTCCGTCCTGTCCTGATCGTCCTCGGTGTCCTATCCCTCGCGCTGGCCACGGCATGCTCCGCCCCGACCGCCTCCGGCGCGGCGGGCGGCGACCCCACCCGGATGGTGCTCGCCGACGGCTACGAGCCCGACAGCCTGCATCCGCTGCTCGGCTACGGCGTCGAGGGCGCCGCCAAGTTCTTCGACGGCCTGGTCACCCACGACGCCGACCGCAATCTGGCGCCCGCGCTCGCCGCGGAGCTGCCGGTGGTCGCGGCCGACGGCCTCTCGTGGACGGTGCGGCTGCGCGAGGGTGTGCGCTTCCACGACGGATCGGCCTTCGACGCCGACGACGTCGTCGCGACCTACCGCGCGTTGCTCGACCCCGCCCATGTCTCGTCGGTTCGCTCGGACTACGTGATGCTCGCCGGCGTCGACCGGATCGACCCGCGGACGGTCCGGTTCAGCCTGCGCAACCCCGACATGGCCTTCCCGCACCGGTTGACGCTGGGCATCGTGCCCGCCGAGTCGCTGGCCACCCCGGCCCCGCTCGAGCAGCACCCGACGGCCGCCGCCCCGATCGGCACCGGCCCGTACCGGCTCGTCGAATGGCGCCGCGGCAGCGCGATGGAACTGGCCGCCAACGAGGAGTACTTCGGCGGGCCGCCCGCGGTGAAGTCGATCATCATCGTGTTCGCCCCCGACGACAACACCCGCGCGCAGCGAATGCGCTCCGGCGAGTTCGACGGCACGGTCCTGCCGCCCGCGCTGGCCGCGACGTTCGACGGCGACGGGTCCGGGTTCACCGTGCACCACCACTCCAGCGCGGACTACCGGACGATCACGCTGCCCAGCGCGCACCCCGTGACCGGCGACCCGGCGATCCGGCTGGCGCTCAACCACGCCGCCGACCGTCAGGGGATGATCGACGCGCTGCTGGCCGGTCGCGGCGCGCCCGCCTCGACACCGATCCCACAGGTCCTCGCGGAGTACGCCGAGCCCTCGGCGCAGTTCCGGTTCGACCGGGCGCAGGCCGAGCGGATCCTGGACGAGGCCGGCTGGGTCCGCGGCCCGGACGGCACCCGGGCGCGCGACGGCGTCCCCGCGCGGTTCAACCTGATGTACCCCGCCACCGACACGGTGCGTCGCGACCTCGCCCAGGGCTTCACCTCCGACGCGCGGGCGGTCGGCATCGACGTGGCGTTGGAGGGCCTGGGCTGGGAGGCGATCGAGCCGCGAATGGCCACCGATGCGCTGGTCCTCGCCGGGGGCAACCCGTTCGACCCCGACCTGGTCGGCTATCCGCTCCTGCACAGCTCGTATGCGGGCGACGGCTTCAACAACCCCGCCCACTACCACAACCCCGCGGTGGACGCCGGGCTCGACGCCGCCCGGCGCGCGACCGATCCGGCCCAGCGGGCGGCCGCGGTGCGGGACTGGCAGAAGGCCTACGCCGCCGCGCCGGGCTTCGTGTTCCTCGTCTTCCTCGATCACTCCTACCTGGTGCGGGAGCGCTGGGACGGCTACCGGCAGGTGGTCGACCCGCACACCCACGGCGTCACCTGGGGTCCCTGGTGGAACGTCGAGGACTGGATTCTGCGGTCGTGAGCGTCGCGGTCGTCGGGTCCCGCTGCCGGGAGTTGGCGCTGCTCGTCGCGCGCAGGCTCGCCTTCGCGGTTCCCGTGCTGGTGATCGTCGCGGTCGGGGTGTTCCTGCTCGCCGCGGCGTCGCCGTTCGACCCGATCTACCAGTACTACGGCGTCGATGTGTTCACCGCGACGGCCGAGGACCTCGCCGCCACCCGGGCCCGGCTCGGCCTCGACGACGGTGTGCTCACCCAGCTCGGGCGCTGGTTGGCCGGGATCGCCTCGGGCGACCTGGGCACGAGCCGGTCGCTGCGGCAACCGGTCGCGCAGGTGATCGCCGAGCGATTGCCCTGGACGCTGCTGCTGGTCACCGTGGCGCTCGTCGTCGCGATCGTGCTGTCGCTGGTCGCGGGCGTGGTCGCGGCCTGGTGCCAGGGCGGGCTCTTCGACCGGATGGTCACCGCGATCGGGCACGCCATGGAGGGCATCCCGCCGTTCGTGCTGGCCCTGGTCGCGATCGCGATCTTCGCGCTCGGCCTGGGCTGGTTCCCGGTGGCCGGCCTGACCGACGCCGGGGCGCCCGCCTCGGCCGAGCAGGTGCTGCGGCACCTCGCGCTGCCCGCGCTGGTGCTCGGCGTCTCGCAGACCCCGTGGCTGGTGCTGCACGTCCGCGGCTCGTTGCTGGCCGCGCTCGGCGAGGATCACGTCGCCGGGGCGCGGGCCCGCGGGCTGACCGAGGCGACGGTCGTGCTGCGGCACGCGCTGCCCACCGCGCTGTTGCCGTTCGTCACGCTGCTGGGCACCCGGGTTCCCGAGCTGGTGACCGGGGCGGTGCTGGTGGAGACGGTGTTCTCCTGGCCGGGCATCGCCGAGGCCGTGGTCACCGCCGCGCTGGCCGTCGACTTTCCGCTGCTCGCGGCCCTGTCGGTGCTCGCGACGGCCGCGGTCCTGCTGGGTTCACTCGCCGCCGACGTCGCGGTGGCGCTGGCCGATCCGAGGGTGCGTGCCGATGGCTGAGCTGCTCGCCGACCCGACCGCCGGGACCCGTCCGGTCGACGGAACCAGATCGCCCGCCCCGCGCTGGCGCCCCGCGGCCCGGGCCAGGGCGGGCACGCCGCGCGGGCGCGCGACGGGGGGCCGGGCGCGGGCCCGGCTGCTGGCCGGCGGTGGGCTGCTCGCGGCGCTGGCGCTGGCCGCGGTGCTGGTGCCGTGGCTCGGCGGGCTGGACCCGCGGGCGGTGGACTACGGGGCGATCCGGCTGCCCCCCTCGCCCGCGCACCCGTTCGGCACCGACGCACAGGGTCGGGACCTGCTGTTGCGCAGCTTCGCGGGGCTTCGGGTCTCGCTGCTGGTCGCGGCGGTCTGCGCGGTGGTGTCGACCGTCCTGGGCGCTGCCGTCGGGGCGGCGTCGGGGGTGCTCGGCGGCTGGCCCGACCGGTTGCTGATGCGGGTCGTCGACACGGTGAACTCGGTGCCGCATCTGCTGCTGGGCATCGTGATCGTCGCCCTCTACCGGGGCTCGGTGCTCGCGGTGATCGCCTCGATCGCGCTCACCCATTGGACCGGGGTGGCGCGGATCGTGCGGTCGGAGGTGCTCTCGCTGCGCGACCGGCCGTTCATCGACGCGGCGATCTCGGGCGGCGCCTCGCGCGGCCGGGTGCTGCGCAGGCACCTGCTGCCGGCGATCGTGCCGCAGGCGGCGCTATCGACCGTGCTGCTGCTGCCGCACGCGGTCTGGCACGAGACCGCGCTGAGCTTCCTGGGCCTCGGCCTGCCGCCGCACCTGGCCTCGATCGGCAACATCCTGGGGGAGGGACGGGCCGCGGTGCTGCTCGGATCCTGGTGGATCGTGGCGTTCCCGGCGGTGCTGCTGGTGGCCGCCGCGCTGGCGGTGGCCGGTGTCGCGGCCTGGTGGCGGGACCGCACCCTGCCGCGGCGACGGTCGGAGCTGGGCCTGTGAACCCGCCGGTGGGCCGGCCGGGGAACGCCGAGCTACGCGTCGAGGAGCTGTCGGTGCGGTTCCGGCTGGGGGCGCGCGGGCGGGCCGGGACCGTGCACGCCGTGACCGGAGCCGACTTCGCGCTGCGCCCGGGGCGGCTGCTGGCGCTGGTCGGCGAGAGCGGCTGCGGCAAGTCGGTGCTCGCCGCGGCGATCACCGGTTTGCTCCCGGCCAACGCCGAGGTCGCCGGGCGGGTGCTGCTGCGGGCCGACGGCCGCGACCTCGACCTGCTGGCCGCCTCGGAACGAGTGCTGTGCGACCAGGTCCGGGGCCGCCGGATCGGGCTGGTGCCGCAGTCGGCGGCCACCCACCTGACCCCGGTCCGCCGGGCCGGTCCGCAGCTCGTCGAGACGGTGCGCAGGCTGCGGCCGCAGGCGCCCGACCCGGAGGCGGTCGTCGCCGAGCTGGCGCAGCGGGTGGGTCTGCCGGCGGAGATGTTGCGGCGCTACCCCTACGAGCTGTCCGGGGGCACCGCGCAGCGGGTCGGGGTGGCCGCCGCGCTGGCCGGTCGCCCGCCCGTGCTGCTGGCCGACGAGCCGACCGCCGGGCTGGACCGTCCGCTGGTCGACCGCGTCGTCGACCTGCTGGCCGGGATGGCCGCCGATGGGCACGCCGTCCTGCTCATCACCCACGATCTGCGGGCGGTCCGCCGCGTCGCCACCGACGTCGCGGTCATGTACGCGAGCAGGCTGATCGAGACGGGCCCCGCCGAGCAGGTGTTCAGCGAGCCGTGGCATCCCTACACCCGAGGGCTGTTCGGGGCGCTTCCCGGTCGCGGGTTCACTGCGATCCCCGGCCATCCGCCCGACCTGACCGCGCCGGCCGGGGCGTCTCGCGGATGCGGTTTCGACCGCAGGCGCCCGGATCTGCACACCTGCCGGCCGAACCCGCGTCTAGTGTCCCGCGGCGAGCGCGCCCTGGCCTGCGAGCCGCTGCCGTGCTGAGCGCCGTCGGGATCGTGGCGGGATACCGGCGCGGAACACCGGTGCTCGACGGCGTCGACCTCGCGGTGGAGCCGGGCCGGGTCGTCGGGCTGGCCGGGCCGAGCGGCTGCGGGAAGTCGACGCTGGCGCGGGTGTTGAGCCTGCTGATGGCGCCGTGGGCCGGACGGGTGGAGATCGACGGCACGCCCGCGGGCGGGGCGCGCTACCGGGCGCCCCGGGCCCAGCGCACCGCGATCGGCGTCGTGTTCCAGCAGCCGCGGCTGGCGACCGACCCCCGGCTGACGCTGGGCGAGATCGTCGCCGAGCCGCTGCTCGCGACCGGTCGCGGCCGCGACCCCGCCTGGGAGGACGAGCTGCACGACCGGGTGGGGCTGACCCGGGAGCTGCTCGGCCGCCGGCCGCATGAGGTCAGCGACGGCCAGCTGCAGCGCGCCTGCCTGGCCCGCGCGCTGGTGCTGCGCCCGCGCTACCTCGTCTGCGACGAGATGACCGCGATGCTGGACGCGTCGACGACCGCGGCGCTGGCCGGCGTCGTCGCCGAGCAGGCCAGGGCCGGCACCGGGGTGCTCGCGGTCTCCCACGACGAGGAGCTGCTGGAGGTGTGGGCGGACCGGGTGGAACGTCCGTGGGCGGGTTCGGCGGCCTGAAAGCCGGGCGGACCGGTTGGCCGGGCGCGGGTGGGCTGGGAGGATGGGGCACGCGGCATCGGTCGCGCGGGAGGTGATCCCCATGACCTCTGGGTACGGCCCCATCCGGGACGAGGCTCCGGCGCCGCCCTCCGGTCGCCGCTTCGGCGACGGCCTGGCCACCGGCCCCGACCTGCGCGGCGCGGCAGAGGTCGCCGTCACCCAGGCCCTCGGACCGCTCGGCGGGGCCAGGCCGGACCTGCTGTGCGTGTTCGTCTCCGGCGCGGGTGGCGCCGCGGCCGCGGGCCTGCGGGCCATGGAACTCGCGGGTGCCCGGGCGGCGATCGGCGCCACCGCCGGCGGGGTGATCGGCGACGGCCGGGGTGTCGAGGGCGGGCCCGCGGTCGCCGTCTGGGCGGCCGCGCTCCCGGGTGTCACGGCCCGGCCGGTCCGCCTCGAGGCGGACCGGGGTGGCGAGGAGATCGGTCTGGCCGGGTTTCCGCCGCCGTGCGCGGACGATCGCGTCGCGGTGCTGCTGGTCGACCCCTACTCGTTCCCCATCACCGGCTTCCTGGACCGGTGCAATACCGCATACCCGAACTTCCCGCTGGTCGGCGGGCTGGCCAGCGGGGCAGGGGTGAACGGCAATCTGCTGTTCCTCGACGGTGAGGTCTACCGCGACGGCGGGGTCGGGATGATGCTCGGGGGTGACGTGGCGGTCCGCGCCGTCGTCAGCCAGGGCTGTCGCCCGATCGGACCGACGATGACCGTCACCCGCGCCGAGCAGAACCTGCTCATCGAGTTGGCCGGGGTTCCGGCCTACGCGCGGCTCCGCGAGGTCCTACAGTCGCTGTCACCCGCCGAGCGGGAGCTGGCCGGTCGCGGCCTCCATCTTGGCGTCGCGATGAACGAGTACGCCAATGACCATGGCCGCGGCGACTTTCTCATTCGTGGCGTTCTGGGGGCCGACCCGGGCAGCGGTGCGGTCGCGGTCGGCGAGGTCGTCGAGGTCGGGCAGACCGTCCGGTTCCAGGTCCGTGACGCCGATGCCGCCGACGAGGACCTGGCGGAGCTGCTCGCCGCGGCGGCGGCCGAGGGCCCCACCGGGGGAGCGCTGCTGTTCTCCTGCAACGGGCGCGGAACGATCCTGTTCCCGACGGCGGACCATGATGTCGAGGCGGTCCGCGTCGGGCTGGGTATCGACGGGGTGGCCGGGTTCTTCGCCGCCGGTGAGATCGGGCCGGTCGGCGGCCGCAACCAGCTGCACGGCTTCACCGCGTCGCTGCTCGCCTTCCGCTGATCGGCGCTGGTCGGCGCCGGCCGCCAACGGCACTGCCGGCGACAGTGCCGTTCGCGGCCGGCTTCCCGGAGGCCTCAGCGATGCTGCTGAATGCCCGAGTTCTGAGTGCCGTTCGCGGCGGTGTTCTGTTCCACGGGGGCGAAGTTGGCGATGCCGCCGACGTTGAGCGCCGGGTTGACCTGCAGGTCGAGCCCGAGCAGGTCGCCGCCCTGGACGGCCGTCTGGTCGCCGCCGTGGTGGTGACCGTGATGGCTCCCGCTGTTGCCGCCGAATTGCTGGATGCCGGAGTTGGCGTCGCTGTCGGCCACGGCGTTCTGCTCGACGGGGGCGAAGTTGGCGATGCCGCCGACGTTGGCGGCCGGGTTCACCTGCAGCAGCCCGGCGACGAGGTCGCCGGCCTGGAAGGACTCCTGGCCGCCCCCGCAGGGGCCGCCGAACTGCTGGATGCCGGAGTTGGCGTCGCTGCCGGCCACGGCGTTCTGCTCGACGGGCGCAAAGCTGAGGATGCCGCCGACGTTGGCGGCCGGGTTCACCTGCGCCAGCAGGTCGATCAGGCTCCCGCCCTGGACGGCCGTCTGGTCGCCGCCGCAGCCGTGACCGCGGTGGCCGTGGTCGTCGTGACCGGTCCCGGCGCTGGCCAGGCCCGGTCCCGCCATCGCGAGCGGCAGGGCCAGGGCGGAGGCCGCGACAACTCGGCGTGCGGTCTTGCTCATCTGCATGGGAGTGGCTCCTCGTTCGGGCCAATCCGTCTACTGTGGACAGTTGTCCTGGCGTTGTGTGCAGTGGACGGTGGCTGGGGGCGGGACAGTTCGCAGCGCTGCAACTGATCACTCCAACGAGTCCCACTCGATAGGGTTACGCGAATCGGCTCTATATGAGATAGGTCACTAATATCGCCCGAAACTCGGGCAAAAAGCCAAGAGTTCGGTACGGACAGTTACATCCGAGCGGGCACTCACACACGGATCGTGATGGGGTGGTCGCCGCGCCCGGGAGAAGCGGTACCGATCGTCCTCAGCGGACCAGCCGGAAGAACGTCCTCAGCTCCTCCACGAACTCCTCCGGCTGCTCCAGCGCCGCGAAGTGCCCGCCGGTGTCCGGCGTCGAGAAGTACCGCACATCGACGAACCGGCGCTCGAGCCAGTGCCGGGGCAACCGGATGATCTCCTTGGGGAACTGGGTCACTCCGGTGGGGACCTCGACCGTGTCGAAGCGACGGGTGGCGTAGCTCTCCCAGTACAGCCGCGCCGACGATGCGCCGGTCCCGGGCAGCCAGTAGAGCATCACGTTGTCCAGCAGCCGGTCCCGGGAGATGACGTTCTCCAGATGGTCGGCGCAGTCCGTCCATTCCCAGAGCTTCTCGAGAATCCAGGCGCACTGCCCGGCGGGCGAGTCGAGGAGGCCGTACCCGAGCGTCTGGGGGCGCGTGGCCTGGACCGCGGCGTAGCCGCTTCCGGTGCGCCAGAACGACTTTCGGTCGGCCGCGGCCGACCGCTCCGCCTCGGTCAGCCTGCGGTCGTCGTCCGGCCGCGGGGCCAGCGGCATCGTCAGGTGGATCCCGATCACGTGTTCGGGGGCGCCGATACCCAGCGCCGCGGTGATCATCGATCCCCAGTCGCCGCCCTGCGCGCCGTAGCGACGGTAACCGAGCCGGTCCATCAGCTGGGCCCATGCGGTGGCGATCCGTTCGACGCCCCAGCCGGGGCGGGTCGGCTTGCCGCTGAATCCGAAGCCCGGCAGCGACGGGCAGACGACATGGAACGCGTCGGCCGGATCGGGTGGGTCGGTCAGCGCGTCGAGCACATCGAGGAACTCCACCAGCGAACCCGGCCAGCCGTGGGTGAGCAGCAACGGCAGCGCCTTCTGGTGCGGCGACCGGACATGCAGGAAGTGCACGTTGACGATGTCGTCGCCGCCCCCGTCGAGGCCCGTGATGAACTGCGGGTAGCCGTTGATCTCGGCTTCGGTGGCGCGCCAGTCGTACTTCTGCTCCCAGTACCGGCACAGCTCGCGTACGTAGTCCACCGGCATGCCCTGGCCCCAGCCGTCCACGGTGGCCGGCTCGGGCCAGCGGGTGCGCGCGAGTCGCTCGCGCAGATCGTCCAGATCAGGCTGCGGGGTCTTGATGCGGAACTCGCGCACTACAGCTGCACCCCGCGGGTCAGGGCGCCGTCCACCACCAGGTTGGTGCCGCTGATGCGGCTCGCCCGGGGGCTGGCGAGCATGACCACCGCATAGGCGGTCTCCTCGGGGGTGCCCATCCGGCCGGTGGGATTGAGCCCGAGCGCGTGGTCGTACAGCCCGCGGTTGTGCTGCTCGATGTTCTGCCAGACCCCGCCGTCGAAGTAGACGTTCCCGGGGGAGACCGCGTTGGCCCGGATGCCCGTGGCCGCCAGGTCGAAGGCGAGCCCGGAGATGTAGTGGACCAGCGCTCCCTTCATCACCCCGTAGGAGCCGTCCGCGAAGTCGATCTCCCGGCCGGACACGCTGGACACGGCGATGATCGAGGCCGCGTCGCTGCGCTCGAGATGCGGCATGGCGGCGTCGACCATCCGCACGGTGTGCATCAGGTCGACCTCGAAGCTCGACCGCCAGTTCTGCTCACCCGGCCCGATCGCCAGCGCGCTGACGTTGGCCACCACGATGTCGACCCCACCCAGCTGCTCGGCCGCAGTGCCGACCCACGCGGCGAGCGCCGCCCCGTCGGCCACGTCCAGCGCGGTCCCGCTGACCTGCGCCCCGTCCACGCGGAGCGCCTGCTCGGCCTCCTTGACGTCGGTCTCGGTGCGGGCACAGAAGGCGACCGAGGTCCCCTCGGCGGCCAGTGCCTCGACGATCGCTCGCCCGATGCCTCTGGTCCCCCCGGTGACCAGGGCCTTTCGGCCGGTGAGCTGCAGATCCACGGTGCGTCCTCCTATCGGTCCCGGGCCCGTTCGCGCAGATGGCGGTGCATCCCGCCGAACGCGTCCCCGGCCGGAAGCAGGTTCTTGGCCAGTTTGGTGGTCGCGCTGTAGTTGGTGTCGCAGACGTTCGCCAGCGGCGACTCGCTGATCTGGGTGAGCAGCTGGTAGGAGTCGAGCCGGTCGAGCCCGTACAGCTCGCCCAGCCAGGTGATCATGCCGACCTGGCTGGCTCGCCAGGCGTCCTCCAGCGGCCGGGCCGACCCGACGACGACGTAATGGGTGTCGCTCTCGATCCGCGGCCACTCCGGGGCGCCACCCTTGATCAGCTCGGCGAGCAGCGTCACCTCCATCGCGCCCTCGACGGCGGTGCCGCAGCTCTCGCCCTCGCCCTGCCGATAGTGCCCGTCGCCGACGGAGAACAGCGCGCCCTCGACGTTGATGCCGAGATAGCAGGTCACGCCCGCGCGCATCTCCGGGGTGTCCATATTGCCGCCGAACTTGTCCGGGACCAGGCTCGAACGCACCTCGCGCCCGGCCGGGGCCAGCCCGACCGTGCCGAGCATCGGGGCGATGGGCAGCTCCAGGCGGAGCTCGGCGCTGGTGGCCTCGAACAGCACCGTTCCCTTGGCCCGGTCGAGCTGGTAGATCCAGGTCCGCTCAGGCAGCGGGTCATTCAGCAGCGCGGTGCGGTCGGTTCCGGTCAACGCGCCGAAGAACGGGATCGTCGTCGACGCCGCCCAGTCCCGCGCGGGGGTCAGCTCGACGATGTGCAGCGCAAGGGTGTCTCCCGGCTCGGCGCCCTCGACGTAGAACGGGCCGGTCTGCGGGTTGACCTCGGTCATGTCGAGTACCTGGCTCGGCCAGTCGGAACTGCGGGTCAGCCGCCCGGAGAAGGCGTCCTCGGTCCACAGCCGCAGCAGGGTGCCGGGGGTGATCCGGTGGCTGGGGGCGACCCCACCGAAGGTCCAGACGTACTGGTGACGCTCGGGCCGATACTCCACGACGTCCACCTGGAGATCGTCGACCCGGCCCTGCTGGCGCGCAAGGCCCGATCGTCGGGCGGGCTTGGCAGGCCGGGCTGCTACTCGAGGCGTCGGATCCGGTCCCGCCGCTGCGCGGCTCTGCCCGTCCGGTGGTCACCGAAACCGGGACATGCGCCGAGGGGTGCGGCGGATGTCCCGTTCTCGCCGATCATGGAGGTCCACGCAGCCCGGGGCCGGAGGCTCAGGAGTGGCCGAGGGCCCGGGAGATCCCCCGCGCCGCGGCGCGGACCGCCGGCACATAGGACAGCGGGTTCGTTGCCGGGTGTGTCTCCGGGGCGGGCACGACCACCGACACCGCCGCGACGACCTCACCGCCGGGCCCACGGACCGGTGCCGCGACCGAGAGCGACACCAGCTCGATCTGCCCGTCGCTGATCGCGACGCCGGTGCGCCGGACGTCGGCCAGCATCCGACGCAGCTCGTCGGGCCGGCAGATCGTCTTGCGGGTATAGCGGCGCAGCGGCCCGGCCAGCACCCGCTCCTGCAGTTCGGGCGGCGAATGGGCGAGCAGCACCAGCCCCACCCCGGTCGCGTGCAGCGGCAGCCTGCCCCCGACCCGGGTGATCACGCTGACCGCCGAGCGCGCCGAGAGCCGCTCGACGTAGACCACCTCGGTGCCGTCGAGAACAGCGAGCTGCACATTCTCCCTGGTCACCTCGTAGAGGTCCTCGAGGAAGGGCATCGCCGACTCGCGCAGGCCAAGGCTGCGGGGTGCGAGCGAGCCGACCTCCCACAGCCGCAGCCCGATTCGGTAACGCCCGTCCCCGGCGCGCTCCAGGGCGCCCCACGCGGCCAGCTCGCCGACGAGGCGGTGCGTCGTGGTGAGCGGCAGCCCGGTGCGACGGCTGATCTCGGTGAGCGTGAGACGCGGGTTCGTCGCGCTGAACGCGGCGAGGACGGCGAGCACCCGAGCGGTCACTGTGAACCTGGCCGTCATGGCACCATCCTTCCGCTCAGCGGAAGGGCCGTCGAGCGCGGGCGGGCCGGTGCGCAAGCCTGGGGGCATGCGTACCCAGGTCGGTATCGTCGGGGCCGGGCCCGCCGGTCTCCTGCTGTCCCATCTGCTCGCCCGCCGGGGCGTCGACTCGGTCGTGCTGGAGGCGCGCAGCCGCGGCTACGTCGAGCAGCGGGTGCGGGCGGGCGTCCTGGAGCACCCGACCGCGCAGCTGCTACGCGAGGTCGGCGTCGGGGAGCGGATGGACGCCCAGGGCCTGCGGCACGAGGGCATCTCGCTGCGGTTCGGTGACGAGGACCACCGGATCGACTTCGTCGACCTCGTCGGCACGGGAATCGTCGTCTACGGGCAGCAGGAGGTCGTCAAGGACCTCATCGCGGCGCGGCTGCGCGACAGCGGGGTGATCGAGTTCGAGGTCGCCGACGTCGCGCTGCACGGGATCGAGACGACCTCGCCGTTGATCTCCTACACCGACGCGACCGGCGTGGCGCGAGACCTGCACTGCGACGTCATCGCCGGTTGCGACGGCTACCACGGCGTCAGCAGGCAGGCCTACCGTCCACAGGTGTTCGAGCGGAGCTATCCGTTCGGCTGGCTCGGCGTGCTGGCCAAGGCCGCGCCCACGCACGACGAGCTGATCTACTCGGCCGCCGACCGCGGGTTCGCCCTCTACTCGATGCGCAGCCCCGAGGTGACCCGCCTCTACCTGCAGGTACCGCCCGACGAGGACGCCTCGGCCTGGTCGGACGCCGCGATCTGGGACGAGCTCGCCGCCCGCCTCGCCGCCGACGGGTTCACCCTCAACGAGGGCCCGTTCCTGGAACGGCCGTCGGTCACCGGGATGCGCAGCATGGTCGTCGAGCCGATGCGGCACGGCCGGCTGTTCCTCGCCGGGGACGCCGCGCACATCGTCCCGCCCACCGGGGCCAAGGGGATGAACCTCGCCGTCGCCGACGTGCGGGTGCTCGCCGACGCGCTCGACGGGTTCTTCGCCCGCGGCTTCGAGACCGGGCTCGACGAGTACTCGGCCACCTGTCTGCGCCGGGTATGGCGGGCCGAGCATTTCTCCTGGTGGATGACCTCGATGTTGCACCGGTTCGACCCCGGCACGGAGAGCGGGGACGCGTTCGGACGCCGGCTGCAGCTGTCCCAGCTGCGCTACACCGTGTCGTCGCGCGCGGCGGCGACCAGCCTCGCCGAGAACTACGTCGGACTGCCCTTCGGAGCGAAGGTTTGACCCCCCACGGAGTGAGTACATGACCCTGTCGCGTCCCGTCGGCTACCGATCCGCGCCGGACGGTACCCATCCGCCGCTGGACCACCCGGACTACCGCAGCACCGCGCCGCGGGCGCCGTCGCAGCCCCCGATCGTGCTGCCGCACCGGCTCACCGAGGTGACCGGACCACTGCTGGCGGGGGAGCGGATCGGGGAGCGCGACCACGACCTCACCACCCAGCACGACGGCGAGGCGCTGGGCCAGCGCATCGTGGTGTTCGGCCGGGTGTGCGACTCCGACGGCCGCGCGGTGCCCGACACCCTCGTCGAGATCTGGCAGGCCAATGCGGCGGGCCGGTACGCCCACCCAGGCGACAACTGGTCCGCGCCGCTGGACCCGAACTTCACCGGCGGCGGCCGGGTGGTCACGGATTCGGCGGGCAACTACTCGTTCACCACGATCAAGCCGGGCGCCTATCCGTGGAGCAACCACCACAACGCATGGCGGCCCTCGCATATCCACTTCTCGCTGTTCGGCCGGGCCTTCACCCAGCGTCTCGTCACCCAGATGTACTTCCCGGACGATCCGCTGTTCGCCCAGGACCCGATCTTCAACTCGGTTCCCGACCCCAAGGCGCGGCAGCGGTTGATCTCCACCTTCGACCTGGCGGCCACCCGCCCCGGCTGGGCGCTGGCCTACCGGTTCGACATCGTGCTGCGGGGCCGCGAGCAGACCCCGTTCGAGGAGCCCCATGACTGAGACACAGCTCGGCCCGACCCCCTCGCAGACCGTCGGCCCGTTCCTGCACATCGGGTTGACGTGGCCCGACGGCGCCGACGTCGTGCCCGAGGGGACGCCGGGCGCGATCCGGATCGGCGGCGTGCTCTACGACGGCAACGGCGATCCGGTGCCCGATGGGCTGGTCGAGACCTGGCAGGCCGACCCCGAGGGCCGGTTCGATCACCCCGACGGCGAGGCGTCGCGCGGCGCGCCCCTGGTGCCGGGCTTCCGCGGGTTCGGCCGCTGCGCCACCGGCGCCGACGGCCGGTGGGAGGTGCGCACCGTCAAGCCCGGCGCGGTTGCGGAGCAAGCCCCGCACATCGACGTCTCGGTGTTCGCCCGCGGCCTGCTCGATCGGGTCGTCACCCGGATCTACTTCCCGGACGAGGAGGTGGCCAACGCCCGCGACCCGCTGCTCGCCGAGGTGCCGGCCGCCCGCGTGCCGGCCCTGATCGCCCGGCCCACCGGCCTCGGTGAGCTGCGCTTCGACATCCGGCTGCGCGGCGAGGGGGAGACGGTCTTCTTCCAGATCTGAGGGCCGTCCGATCAGCCCTCGTGCGGGAGCCGGAACGGTGCGGTCGCCCCGGCGTCGATCACCTGGGTGGTGCCGGTCACGTAGCGCGACTCCTCCGAGGCGAGCCACAGCACGGCGTTGCTGATGTCGATCGGATCCACCCACGGGATCGGCATGGCGTTGAGCGCCTTCATCCCGGCCTCGGCGTCGGCCCGGGTGGCGCCCTCCATGCCGCCGAGGAACAGCGAGTACGCCGCCGGGTTGTTGACCATATCGGTGTCCACGGTCGTGGGGTGTACGGAATTGACCCGGATCCGGTGCGGCGCAAGCTCGACCGCCAGCGTGCGCATCAGCCCGGTGACTCCGTGCTTGGCCGAGGTGTAGTGCGCGAGGTTGGCGAACGCGACGAGGCCGGCGATCGAGCTGGTGAGGATGATCGATCCACCCGTGTCCTGCTCCAGCAGCCGTGGCACCGTCGCCTTGACGGTCTTCCACACGCCGGTCAGGTTGACGTCGATCATCTCCTGCCAGACGTCCTCGGTGAGCTCCCAGGTCGGCGCGAAACTGGCAATGCCCGCGTTCGCGACGACGACGTCCAGATGCCCGAGCTCGGCCACGCCCTCCGCGACCACTGCCTCGATCGCCGCGAGGTCGCGCACATCGGCCTGCCGGGCCAGGATCCGGCGATCCAGCTCTTCGACGCGTTTGACGGTCTCGTCGAGGTCGGCGGGCGTCGCCATCGGATAGGGGACGCTGTCGAGCTGATGGCACAGGTCGACGGCGATGACGTCGGCGCCCTCCTGCGCCAGCCGTACCGCGTGCGACCGGCCCTGTCCACGTGCGGCGCCGGTGACCAGCGCGACCTTTCCCTCCACACGACCCATGGGTTCCTCCAACCTCGTCGTTGGCGATCCGTGCTCCACCGTTCTGCGAACCGCCGCCGAGGTCAATGCAGCGACGGGGTGGCGCTCCCGTCCGTTCGGAGAGGTTCACCGTCGGCCTCCTGTCGTTACCGTCGCCACAGGCCGAAATACGTGATCGAACGTGACCTTCCCGGTGCCGGATCGCTCTCGGACGAGGAGGTCCAGGGATCATCTCTCGCTCACCCCCACCCGTGAGTGCGTAACAGTGTTAGAACACTGTTACGCACTCACGGGTGGGGGTGAGCAGGGGGAATGCCGCGGCGTCAGGGACAATCGGTGCCGATGCCGTCCCACCAGCAGCGCCGCCGCCCCCGTGCCGTCGTGCCTCTCCTCGCCGGCCTGGTGGTGGCCGCGATCGTGGGGGGAGTCTGGGCGGCCACCGCGACCCCGACGTCGTCCCACGCCCGCGCCACCGGCGGTGCGGCAACGCAACCGGTGGCCGAGCCATCCGCGCCCCCGGGCCCGCCGGCCTGCGCCGCTGTCGTCGCCGGCCTCTCGGAGCGAGATCGGCTGGCCCAGCGGCTGATGGTCGGCGTCGATGCGGCCGACCCGGTCGGCGCTGCCGAGATCGTCCGCACCGCGCACGTCGGCGGGATCTTCGTGGGCGGGAAGGCCACCGCGCTGCTGCGGAACGACAAGCTCGCCGCGGTACAGTCCGCGGCCGCGCTGCCCGTCACCGTCGCCGTCGACGACGAGGGCGGACGGGTGCAGCGCATCGACAAGCTCGACGGCTCGATGCCCAGCGCCCGCAGGATGGCCGCGAGCATGACCCCGGAGCAGGTTCGGGCCATCGGGTTCGAGCGCGGCCGGCAGCTGCGCGCCCGCGGGGTGACGATGAACTTCGCCCCGACGGTCGACGTCGGCGCCCGGCCCGCGGGCTCGGTGATCGGGGACCGCGCCTTCTCCGACGACCCAGACGTCGTCATCCGGTACGCGCGGGCCTTCGCCGAGGGGCAGCGGGAGGCCGGCGTGACCGTGGTGCTCAAGCACTTCCCCGGCCACGGCCACGCGAGCGGCGACTCCCACAAGGGCCGGGTCAGCACGCCGCCACAGGACCGGCTCGAACGCGACGACCTGCGCCCCTACTCCGCGCTCGTCGGCCCCGGGGGACCACTGGCCGACGGCAGCGGCGTCATGGTCGGGCACCTCGACGTCCCGGGCCTCACCGACGGGCTGCCCGCTTCGCTCACCCCCGCGGTCTACCGGCTGCTGCGCGGCGAGTACGGCTTCGACGGCCTGGTCATCACCGACGACCTCGGCGCGATGAAAGCGATCAGCAACCGGTTCACGCTGCCGCGGGCGACGGTCACGGCGCTGCAGGCCGGCGCGGACGTCGCCCTGTCGTCCAACGTCGCCCCGGCGGGCCCCGTGCTGGACGCGTTGGAGCGGGCGCTGGCGGACGGCACGCTGAGCGCGGCGGACAACGATCGCGCCGTTGCCCGCGTCCTCGCCGCCAAGGGCGTCTGTGTTGATCGCTCCTGAGCACGAATCTGCAGATCAGACAGGGTTGTGAGTGCGTAACAGTGTTCTAACATTGTTACGCACTCACAGGGCTACATGTCGAGGCCGCCGTTCACGGCGAGCACGCTGCCGGTGATATAGCCCGCGTCGTCGTCGACGAGGAACTGTACCGCGCGGGCGATCTCGCTGGCCTGCCCGAGGCGCCCGACCGGCACTCCGGCGAGCAGCTTCTCCAGCACCTGCTCCGGGACCATCGCCACCATCTCGGTCTCGATATAGCCCGGCGCCACGCAGTTGACCGTGATCCCCTTGCGCGCGACCTCGCGGGCCAGGCTCTGGCTCATCCCGAACAGCCCCGCCTTGGACGCTGCGTAGTTGGCCTGCCCGACGCTGCCGGTCTGCCCGATCACCGAGCTGATGTTGACGATCCGGCCGAAGCCGTTGGCGATCATGTTCTCCAGCACGGCCTTGGTCATGTAGAACGCGCCCGACAGGTTGATCCGTAGCACCGCGTGCCAGTCGTCGACGGTCATCTTCCGGACCGTCTTGTCCACCGTGATCCCGGCGTTGTTGACCAGAATGTCGACGCGACCATACGCGTCGAGCACCTCGTCCACCACCCGGTTGCAGTCCTCCGGGTTCCCGACGTTGCCCTGGTGCACCGAGACCGACGCGCCCTCGGAGGTGAGCTTTGCCGCAAGCTCTTCGGCCGTGGTCCCGCTGCGGCTGTACCCGGCGGCGACGTGCACCCCGGATCGGGAGAGCGACGTCGTGATCGCGGCCCCGATGCCTCGCGCGCCACCGGTCACGATCGCCACCCGTCGGCTGCTCGTTCGGTCATTCATGTCGCTCCCCGTTCTCCCCGTTCTCCTCGGCTCCCTCGTGTCGCCCCCCGGCGAGGGTGCGGGCCATCCCCCGCCGCACGGCGTCGGCCAGGTAGGCCCGCAGCTTCGCGGCCGGGACGATCTCGTGCACCGAACCGACGCGGCGCGCGCGCTCGATGCTGTGCCTGCTGTCGAACTCGTCGGCGACCTCGCCGAGCTTCTCCGCGCGCACGGCCGCCTGGACCGTCACGAGCTCCGAGCGCAGCCGGGCCAGATCGGTCTCGGCCCCGTCCTCCACAGCCTCGGCGAGCCGGGCCTCGAGACCGGCGACCCGTGCGTCCGCGGCGATGCGCTTGTTGACCTCCCCCGAGAACACGACGGCCGCGGCGGGTGCGCCACCGATGACCGAGGCGTAGGAACCCTCCAGGGCGGCGATCTCCATGTTGTCGTTCAGGGTCTGGGAGAACACCACGAACGCGCCGCCGTGGTAGCGCGACACCACGCAGAACACGATCGGCCCATCGAAGTTGACGATGGCCCGCCCGATCTCGGCGCCGTACTCCAGTTGCAGCTCCCGCAGCGACTCCGGCGAACCGTCGAAGCCCGACAGGTTGGCCAGCACCACCAGCGGGCGGTTGCCGCTGGCCGCGTTGATGGCCCGTGCGGTCTTCTTCGACGAGCGCGGGAACAAGGTCCCCGCCGTCCACTGTGACGGTCCGTCGACGGGCGAGCGGCCCCGCCGCGGGAGCGGGCGCGACTCGATGCCCAGCAGTGCGATCGGCTGTCCCCCGAGGTGGGCGTCGAAGACGACGACGGACTCCGCGTCGCGCCAGTCGGCCCAGCGTTCCAGGGGCGGGTGGTCGGCGTCGGCGACCCCACGCAGCAGCGACCGGATGTCGAACGGCTTCTTGCGCTCCCGGTTCGTCTCGGCGGAGAAGACCTCGCCGAGCCGGGTGAACTCGGTGCCCGGCCCGGAGTGCGGCGCCGAGCTGATGTCGCGGTCGATCGGGTCGGTGGTCGGCGCCGGGCGCGGGAACCGCTCCCCGGCCGCGGTGTAGGTGTGCGCGTAGTGGGCGAGCAGCACGTCGACCGCGCCGGACAGATCGGGCGCCCAGTACTGCGCCTGCCCGTTCGGGCCCATGATCCGGTCGTAGCCGCCGATCCCGAAGTTGTCCTCGGCCGAGACGCCGCCGGAGTAGTCCAGCGACTGCTTGCCGGTGAGGACCATCGCCGAATCGGGCGTCATCACCAGGATGCCCTTGGTGTGCATGAGCATCGTGGCCTCGGCGTTCCAGTACGGCTGGGCGCCGACATTGATCCCGGCGACCACGATGTTGATCTCGCCGCCGTCCTGGGTGAACTCGATGATCCCGCGCAGCACCCGGGAGATCCAGTCCATGTTCTCGGTGCCGCTGTCCATCGCGATCTTGGCGCCGGCCGAGACGGCGAACCACTCGATCGGCGCGCCGAGCCTGCGGGCCAGCTCGATCGCGGCGAGCACCCGGGCGCATTCCGGCTCCGCGAGGGCGCCCAACGCCTTGGTCGGGTCGCCCAGCAGCACGACCCTGGTCATCCCCTCGGGGTAGCGCGCCGTCGGGGTGGTCACGACGCCGAGGACCAGGTTGGCGGTGTTGCCGCCGGGTGCCCGGTCGACCGGTAACGGCGCACCGGTCTCGTCGAGGTCGTATTCGGTGAACGTCCCCGGTGCGCCACCCTCATCGGGCGATCGGGTGAGCAGGGCGACCAGCTCGTAGGGGTACACGGCCCCGCGCCGCCGCGCCCGGATCACCTTCTGCGCGTAGCCGTCCAGCTCGCGCAGCGGATGGACCGGGGGATCGGTGATCCGCAGCGTCAGCCCGGCGCCGGGTGGCCGGGACAACCGCAGCATGCGCTCGCGCGGCTCGCCGCCCGGGACCACGGTGCGGAACTGCACGAGCACCTGCTCCAGCCCGAGGCCCTCGCTGCGTGGGGCCAGCGCCCGGACGACCTCGTCGAGCTCGGTCAGGGGCACGTCGACCACCGGCCAGACGTAGAGCAGCACCCTGTTCCACTCCGGCTTGGCCATGCTGCGATCAGCCGAGCGAGCGGCCCGCAGGCTGTCCAGACAGGCGTCGAGGACATGCTCGATCTCGGGCAGGCCGGTGAGCCTGCCGCGGTCGTCGCGCACGGTGGTGAGCTGGCGGACGTCGGCGAGCGCGAACAGCCGCTGGTCGTCCGGCAGGGTGCGGCCCTGAGCCCGGAACAGGTGGACGTCGACGGCGGCGGGCAGCCGGGTCAGCTCGAAGTTCGACAGCCGCCACAGCCCCAGCCGCTCGGCCACCATAGGGTGCAGCCCGCGCAGCATGCGGTCCTCCACCGGTTCGCCGTCGCGGCCGCCACGGAAGGTGAACCACATCGTCGTGCCGTCGCCGTCGCCGTCCGCGCGGCGCACCGCGACGGCGACCCTGCCGACCGACGGCGGAATGGTGCCGAGCTTGCCGCGGATCCGCTCGGCGCGGGCGTTCGGCTCGGCGCCCGCGGAGTCGTCAGAGGTGACGTAGAGGTCGATGAGCGCGGTGTGCCGCGGTGGCAGCGCATCGACCATCCGGTGCAGGTCGGTCGACACCGCGGCGGGGGCGTCGGCCCGCGGATCGTTGATATCGGCTCGGCCGCTCGCGACGGTGGCGAGGATCGTGTACTCCTTGCCGTCGTGCCGGTAGCCGGCCCGCAACAGGGGCCGCCCGCCGTGGTCGAGGACCTGGGCCGGCCCCACCGGCCGGATCCGGTAGTAGCGTCGCGTCATCACCTCGAGCATCGCGGCGTGGTGCCGCTCGGCGAACACCTCGAGAATCGGCTCGCCCGCGGCCACGATCTCGTCGATCTGGGCGGCCCGCTCGGCGGGGCCGGTGGCCAGGTGGTCGAGCCGATCGCGGACGTGCTGCTGCACCCGGGCCCGTCCCTGCGCGATCAGCCGGGCGTCGAACAGCCGGTACCGCACCTGCCGGGCCAGGTCGCCGACGACGGGATGGCGCAGCTGGGTCGCGGCGACGAGGTGGTCGAGGACCTTCCGGTAGTCCTCGCGGACGTGCTCGGGCAACGAGTCGGGATGGCCGAGCCGCCATTGCAGCAGGTCGGAGACCACCGGCACATGCGCGGCCGCCCTGCGGTGCGCGAGGAAGATCCGGTAGAGCGCCGGGCCGAGCTCGGCCGAGGGCTCCAGGTCGGTGACACCGTAGTGGGCCAGCGCCCGGCGCAGTCTGATCCGGAACGACTCGGGCAGGCCCTCGGCGTCGGCGTCCCGGGAGCGCAGGTAGGCGTAGAGGTACTCCTGCGGGTTGCGGGCGGCCTCGGCGTCGACGGCCGACGCGTCGTCGAGCGTTCCGTTCTCCACGCGGCGGTTGCGGGACAGCGCGCACAGGTCGGCGAAGATCTGCAGCACGGCGATCTCGGCGGCGAGCCGCCCGGCATCGTCGGGCAGCTCGGCGCGGGCGGCGGCCAGCTGCGCCAGCATCGGACGCGCTTCCCGTTCGTCGACGTCGAAACCGAGAACCAGCGAGCGCAGCGTGGCCAGCGCGTCCGCGGCCGGGGTGACGGGGTCACCGGTGCCCGTCCGGGGCCGGGTGAGCTGGGCGAAGTCGGCGCGATCCGCCGCCGCCCCGTCCTCCCCGGACTCCGGCGCGGGCTCCAGCCGGACGATCCGGGTTCCGCCCTCGACCTGGGTGTTCGCCGCGACAAGCACCTCGGCGACCTGCCCGGAGACCGGGGCGCGCAACGCGGTCTCCAGCTTCATGCTCTCCACGACCGCAACGACGTCGCCCTCGGCGACCGTGTCGCCGGCGCTGACCGGGATCGCGACGACCATCGCGGGCGCGGGTGCCCGGACCATCCCGGCCTCGCCGCCGGAGATCCGGTGCACCGCGCCGTCGACCTCGACCAGATAATCGGGGCCCTGCGCGACGGACAGGACGGCGAAGGCGTCCCCACCGCCCACGCTGAGCCTGCGCTCGAACCGGCCCGAGCGCTCGACGTCGACGTCGACGTCCTGCGTCGCGCCGCCGGGCAGATCCAGCTCCACCCGGTAGCGCCGGGGCCGGGACCGGGCGACCCGCAGCCGGTAGGGCCGGCCCGCGGCGCGCACGTCGACCTGATGCCACGTCTCGTGCCCGACCTCGGGGCGGCCGCGCTCGGCGGAGCCGAACAGCCGCCTCTGCTGCCGGGCGACATGCGCGTCGTGGGCCTCGACCGCGGTGGCCACCAGCGCGACGTCCAGGCGTCGGGGCGGGCTGTAGCCCTCGGCCATCATCGCGTCGAGCCAGCCGGTGTCCGCCTCGCCGGTGACGATCTCGGGCCGGCCGAGCAGGTTGAGCAGAAACGCCTTGTTCGTGGTGCCGCCGTCGATCACCGCGGAGGTCTGGCGCAGCGCGCGGGTGAGCCGGGCGCGGGCCTCGGCGCGGTCCCGGCCCCACGCGATGACCTTGGCGATCATCGAGTCGTACTGCGGCGGGATGAGATCGCCCGCGGCCACCCCGGTGTCGACGCGGATGCCGGGGCCGCTGGGCAGCGAAAGGTGCTCGATCCGCCCCGGCGCGGGGGCGAAGCCGCGCTCCGGGTCCTCGGCCGTGAGCCGGGCCTCGATGGCGTGCCCCGATGGGGGCGGTGCGGCCGGCGCGATCTCGGCGAGCTTGCCTCCCGCGGCGACGTGCAGCTGCAGCTTGACGATGTCCACACCCGTGGTGGCCTCGGTGACCGGGTGCTCGACCTGCAGCCGGGTGTTGACCTCCAGGAACGACAGCAGTCGCTCCTTGGGCTCGTAGAGGAACTCCACGGTCCCCGCGTTGACGTAGCCGACGGCCTTGACCAGCCGCGCGGCCGAGCTGCGCAGCAGCTCCTCCTGCTCGGCGTCCAGCGCGGTCGAGGCCGACTCCTCGATCACTTTCTGGTTGCGTCGCTGCACGCTGCAGTCGCGCACCCCCAGCGTCCACACCTCACCGGAGGCATCGGCGACGACCTGGACCTCGACGTGCCGGCCGCCGGACACCGCGCGCTCCAGGAACACCGTCGCGTCCCCGGCCGTCTTCGACGCCTCCGAGCTCGCCCGCTCGAACGCCTCGTCCAGCTCCTCGGGCCGGGTGACCAGCCGGATGCCGCGCCCGCCCCCGCCTGCGGTGGCCTTGACCATCAGCGGGTAGCCGATCGCCGCGGCGTGGGCGCGCGCGTCCTCGATCCCGGCCACCGGGCCACCGCTCCAGGCGGCCATCGGCACCCCGACCTGCTCGGCGATGCGCTTCGACTCGATCTTGTCTCCGAGCCGCCGCATCACCTCGGCGGACGGCCCGACGAAGGTGATTCCCAGCCGTTCGCACAGCTGCGCGAACTCGGCCTTCTCCGAGACGAACCCCCAGCCCGGCCACACGGCGTCGGCCCGGCAGTGCCGCAGCGCCCGCTCCAGCTCGGCGTGGTCGAGGTACGGGCTGGCCCCCAGATGGTCGGGGTCGTCCGGTCCGATCAGCACGGCCTCGTCGGCCTCGCGGACGAACATCGCCTGCCGGTCGACCGCGGTGTACACGGCGATCGTGCGCAGCGGCGGGCGACCCGCTGCGCCGACGCTCGATCCCGGCGAGCGGATCTCGGCGTTCCACTCGCGCACAGCGTTGATCAGCCGCATCGCGGGTTCGCCGCGGTTCACGATCACCAGACGCCGAAAGGGTTGGGCCACGGGGTTCATGCAGGGATCATCCTTGAGCTCGTCGTCGGTCGACGCGGTGCATCGGCGGGATCACTCACCGAAGGCGACCCGCATATCCTCTGTCGTTGTCGTCATCGACCGGGATGCTGCTACGGAATCGTCACCGGCGGCACTCGACACGGCGGGAAGAACGTCCGAACCGATCACCTCGGGGGCGGCGATCGCCGGATCGACGCGCAGGACGGCGTACCCGCCGACCGCGCCGGCACCGAAACCCGGCGCGAAGACCCGCATCGGGCGATCGAGGACGCCGTCGCGGATCGCGTCGAACAGCGCGATCGGGATGCTCGCCGCGGACACGTTGCCCATCCTGCTGATGTTGAAGTACAGCTGATCGACCGAGAAGCCGGCCTCGCGGGCGAGGTCGACGACCATCGTCTTGTTGGCCTGGTGCGGGACGATCAGCTCGATGCCGTCCAGCAGCGAGCGGCCGGGGTCGTCGGGGTCGGTCTGGGTGCGCAGCTCGTCGAGCATCTGGGCCAGATAGCGCTGGACAAGGGCCCTGACCTCCGGCCCGTAGACCGTGACGTCGTTGTCGAACGCCGGGTTGGGCCAGATGATCGAGCTCACCTCGCTCCACGGTCCGCTCGCATAGGTCTGGACGACGTCGACGTCGCAGGCCGCACCGGGCCCGGCGGGCGTGACGAGCAGTGCCGCCGCGCCGTCACCGAAGATCATCCGTGAGGTGCGGACGCTGCCGATCTTGTCAGAGAACTTCTCGGCACAGATCAACAGGACGGGCCGGTTGACCTCCTGCAGGAGCCGGACGGCTTCGGCGAGGCCGTAGGGCAGCCCGGCGCAGGCGGCCACCAGGTCGAACGACGCGTGGGTCTGCCACAGGCCGAGCTGGCCGGAGAGCCAGCAGGCGATCGAGGGGATGAGCTGGTCGCTGGTGCACGTGCTGACCAGCACCGCGCCGATCTCCTCCGGCGTCCGACCGGAATGGTCGAGGGCGGCGCGGGCGGCGTCGAGGGCGAGATCGGCGAGGTCCCGGCCGGTGTAGCGGCGCCGCTCGATGCCGGTCTTGGCCGCGATCTCCGCAGCGGTCATCGGGGACCAGGAGAAACTCGCGTTGCGGATGACATCGACGTTGTCGCACACGTGCTCGCCGCGCACGATCGCGAGCGCCTCCAGCTTCGGCCGGATCGGGAACGCCTCCCGGACCCGCACCGGGGGGTAGGGTCGGACGGGCTTGCGGGCGGGTGCCGGCCGGAACCCGGCGAGTCGCGGGGTGCCCGGCCCCCGGCGTCCCGTGACCCGGTCGATGAACGCGGCGACCTCGCGGTTGCGGGGATGGAGCGCGACGACGAAGTCGTCGTCGCCGATCTGGGTGGCCGGGCGTAGCTCGGCTTTCGAGCGGTCCCACGGGTACTGGTCGTGCAGCACCATCGCCCACCGCATCAGCGCCTCGAGCTCGGGGACGTCCTCGTGGCACTCGAGGATCTCGTCGATGCCGAAGATCGGGTAGTCGGGGTCGTGCCCGGGCAGCACGACGGTCAGCGCCCCGGGGGCGGCGAGGAACTGGGCGACCGTCGGCTTGACCGCGGAAAGCTCGGTGGCCTGGTGGCGCCGGTGCCGGAACACATCGAACAGCAGCCCGAAGATCCGATCCTCGGTCCCGGGGTCCCAGGTCGCCGGCAGCCGGTGGTAGGCGTCGGCGACGGCGGCGACCTTGCGCACGCTGTCCTCCCACGGGGTCAGGACGGGGAGGAAGACGTGCGGGTTCGAGCGCGGGAGGTCGCGCCAGCGGGTCGGGCGCTTGTCGAACATCGTCATCGAGTACCGGTTGACCCAGTACAGGTTCTGGCCGAGGTCGCGCAGCAGCTCGTAGCGGCTGGGGTAGGCGTTCGACTCGACCCTGGCCAGGATGTCCGAGCCGGTCGGGGCCTTGGCCTCGAAATCCCGCGCGATGACCTCGGTGAACTGCTCCAGGGTGTCGAGGACCGAGAAGTCGAGCTCGGTGAGGACGTTGGCCGGGAAGACCAGCCGGCCATTCCGGTTGATCACGAAGGGTTTCATCGTCCGCCTTCGGAATGGGATCCGCCACTGTCCCCGCCAATGTAGATCCCTCGTGAGTGCGTAACAGTGTTAGAACACTGTTACGCACTCACGGTGTGGAAGTTGCGGCGGAAATAGATCGCCGGTTGGGCCTCGCCGAGGCGGGTGTGCTCGACCTGGCCGAGCAGGATGGTGTGGTCCCCGCCGGGATAGCTGGCGTGGGTGGTGCAGGCCAGGGTGGCGCAGGCGCGGGGCAGCACCGGCAGGCCGCGGGGGTCGGCGGCGAAGCCGGCGTCGGTGAACTTGTCCGCGCCGCGGGTGGCGAACCGGATCGCCAGCTCGGCGTGGTCGGGATGCAGCATGTGCACGATCCAGCGCCGGGCCGCGGCGAACACCGGGTGGCATTCGGCGGTGCGGGCCAGGCAGACCAGGACCAGCGGCGGGTCGAGGGAGACCGAGCAGAACGAGGTGGCGGTGAAGCCCCACCAGCGCCCGCCCGGGTCGGTGGTGGTGACGAGGGTGACCCCGCTGGGGAAGGAGGCCATCGCCTCGCGGAACAGCCGGGGCTGCTCCGATGCGGGGCTCATGAGACCTCGCCGGCGCTCAGGGCGTGGTGCAGCCGGGTGCGTTTGGTGGTCAGGTAGGCCAGGTTGTCCGGGTTCGCCGGGATGATCAACGGTTCGCGGGCGGCGAGGTGGAGGCCGTGGCCGGCCAGGCCGCGGTACTTGACCGGGTTGTTGGTCATCAGCCGGATGCTGCGCACCCCCAGCTCGCGCAGGATCTGGGCGCCGAGGCCGTACTCGCGGCGGTCCACGGGCAGGCCCTGGGCCAGGTTGGCGTCCACGGTGTCCAGCCCGGCGTCCTGCAGGGTGTAGGCGCGCAGCTTGGGCGACAGCCCGATGCCGCGGCCCTCGTGCCCGCGCAGGTAGACCAGCACGCCGCGGCCGGCGGCGGCGATCCGGGCCAGCGCGGTGGCCAGCTGCGGGCCGCAGTCGCAGCGCCGGGAGCCGAACACGTCGCCGGTCAGGCATTCCGAATGCACCCGCACCAGCACCGGGGCGGCGGCCGGGTCGCCGGCCTGGTCGACCTGCCCGCGCACCAGCGCCACGTGCTCGGTGCCGGGGGCGGGGCCCTCGGGCAGGGTGCGGTAGGTGAGCGCGGTCCCCCGCGGGTCCTCGCCCTCGGCCACCATCGGCGGCAGACGCAGCGCCTCGGCGCGCTCGGCGGACAGCCCGACGCACACCACCCCGCTGGTGTGGCGGATCAGGAAGGCCATCGCCTCCGGGGTGACCTTCTCCGCGGCCATGATCAGGTCGCCCTCGTTCTCCCGGTCCTCGTCG
>NZ_AUII01000025.1 GCF_000423625.1 Pseudonocardia asaccharolytica DSM 44247 = NBRC 16224 | reverse complement strand
CCGCTCGAGCCGTTGACTGGTGGATCATCGCGCAGAGATCGACAATCTCCTCACGGGAGAAGCCGGTGGTATAGTACATGTAGGCGGTCCGATTGTTGGAGCTTGGGTGTGGTAACCCAATTCTCTCAACAATCGGACTGCCGCTCGCGTCAACACGCCGGGCGTGCCATCATTTCTGCCGGCCCGCGAGCCTGTGTGAATAAGCCTCTAGGTAGATGGCCATTGTCTTTCGACCTCCAGGCCTCCGAAAGCGGAATGATACAAACCCGCCAGTCTTCCCTCGGAAGGCTGGCCTGCGAGAAATAGGCCAACGACGCGGACGTCCAGGAACCTCCCCAAAATTGCGTTCGCTCGAGCCACTGGGCGGTCGCCAGTATAGATATCCGCGCCCGTCTGCCAGAGCCGCTCGGCGCCATTCGGGGGTACCAGTTGGTTCGTCGGCGTCCGGGCCGGCCGGGGCGGGCCCACGATCGGCACGTCCGGCAGCCGCCCGCTCGTCGTTCCGACCCCGGCCCGTCCGCGAGAGCCGGAGCCGACGCAGCAGGCTCCCAGCGGCGTGCTTGACCTCAAGCCGAGTTCATCTCTTAGCGTCGTGGCGACTGCTCACACCACGGCACCCTGGAGGTCAGGCATGCCCGAGTGTTGTTGGAGAAGGAATCGGGACCCGGCCGGTTCAACACCGTCACAATAGTCAGGTGGTCGTCGCCGGGGGACCTTCCCGCGGCACGGGCCGCTGTGGCGGAGGCCCACCGGGCGGCCGGATTCGACCCGACGGAGTTCTTCGAGCGAGTTGGGATCGTCGCCGATCTGGCGAACTACGTCGAGGCGGCCGCCCGCAACGTTATGGAGCCATAACGCAGCGTGCAGTCTGGTGCCCGACCAGCCTCGCCGCCTATCGTCGGCCGTCGCTGAACCCACCCCGGCGAGAGGGGCCACGTCATGGCCACCGTCGACGAGATCGCACCCGAGATCTTCCGCATCAACCTCGGTGCGACGCCCGGCAGCCCCGTCACCACGAGTTTCTTCCTCGTCCGCGACGAGCAGCCGACGTTGATCGAGACCGGCTACCGCAAGACCTTCGACGACGCCTGGGACGCCGTGAGCCGGGTGCTCGACCCGACGGCGCTGAGGTACGTCGTCGTACCGCACCTCGAAGGCGACGAGTCGGGCGCGCTCAACCACTTCCTCGAACGTGCCCCGCACGCCGAGCCGGTCGGTAGCCCGATCGGGGCCGCGCTCAACCTGTCGGATTTCGCGGTCCGCCGACCGATCGTGGCCGACGAGAGCACCGAGCTGGATCTGGGGAGGCACCGGCTGCGCTTCCTCGTCACGCCGTACGTCCATCAGTGGGATTCGATGCTCGCCTACGACGCGACCACGGGGACCGTCTTCTGCTCCGACGTGTTCATTTCCCTCGGCGACGGCCCGGCAATGATCGACCGCGATGAGAGCGACGCGATGCTCGACGCCTACCGGGCGATCGGGATCTTCCCCTCCAAGCGGCATCTGGACTCGGCGCTGGACAAGATCGAGGCGGTCGGCCCCACGACGCTCGCGTGTCACCACGGCAGCGTCAAGGGCGGGCACGCGGTGCGTGGCTACCTGCGGGCCCTGCGGGAGAACGACGTGAGCGGGCTGACCGACTGGAATCCCATGGCCGAGCCGGGCTGACGATCATCCGCGCCCGTAGGACTTCCGCAGCCGAGCCTTGAGCACCTTGCCCACGGCGTTCTTGGGCAGGGCCGCGACGATGTGCACGATCGTCGGCTTCCTGTAGGACGCCAGGCGTTCCCGGCTGTGCGCGACGATCATCTCCGGGTCAGCTCGGCCCCGGCCGCGGGCACGACAACCGCGCAGATGATCGTCGCGTCAGTACCCCGACGTCGCCTGGTCGCCGGCGACGTCGATCTCCCCGACCTCATCCGGCGCGCAGTCGGCACCGTTCTCGTCGACGACCTTGACATCCCGGCCAAGGCCCAGGCCGTCCTCGGCGTCATCCACCGGACGCTGACGAAGGACCCGGCGCAGGCGCTGTTCATGTTCGTCGCCCGCGAGGAGGCGCGACGGCATGAGGAACTGGCCGAGACCGCCGGCGACCGGGTGTTCGCCGGGCTCTTCGCCGAGATCGTGGACGAGGCGGTAGCGGCGGGTGAGATCGATGCCGCCGACGCCGAAGCCACCTGCGGTGCGCTCATGGTGATCGCGCTCGGGCTGGCCGGCCTCGGCAGCGACATCACCGTCGCCGCGCACCGCACCGTGACGGAGGGCTGCAAACTCCTCATCGCCGACACCCCTGGCTTTACTCCGGTCGGACCGGAGTAAAGCCACCATGCTGCAAGTCAGGCGAGACAGGAGGCGGGGCTCAGCCCTGCTCGGCGCGTTCCTTCTGATAACGCTCGGTCATCACCTGGACGGCGGTCATCTGGGTCGCCGCGTGCGCCTCGCGCGTCTGTTCGGCCCGCTGCTTGGCCGCGAGGGTTGGCTCGGCCTGGCCCTGGAAGTGCGGGAACACCTGCTGGGCGATGAGCTCGAAGGAGCGCTTGGTGGCCTCGGGGTTGGCCCAGTCGTGCGCCATGAGCAGCATCGCGCCGAACCCGCCGTTGGACTGGTCGACCAGCCGCTGCACCTGCGCCCGGGCGTCCTCGACTGTGCCGATCGCGCCGATGCCGGCCTCGTTGACGAAATCGATCATCTCCTTGAGGTTGCCGCCCTCGACCGCCATCTGCGGGAACGCGGCGACCTTCTGGAAGTAGCGGAACCACTGCTCGATGCCGAACTCGACGTCCTTGTACGCCTGCTCGCGGGTCTCCGCGATGTGCATCAACCCGACCAGCCGCCACCCGGAGCGGTCCGGCGTGGGCTGGCCGTGGTGCGCGGCTCGCTCCTCGACGACGTTCCAGTGGTGGGCCAGCGCGTCGAACCCGTCCTGGGTCAGGGTGGCCCCGATCGAGAGCAGCCCGACGCCGTGCCGGCCGGCCAGCCGCGGCCCGGTCGGCGAGGCGACGGCGGCGACGGCGACGTCGAAGCAGGGGTCGGTGTAGGGGCGCAGCTGAAGCTGGGCCTCGATGAGGTTGTGCGTGCGGGTCTGCTCGGTGACGACCTCGCCGCGCAGCAGCCGCATGATGATGTCGAGGTTGACGTCGAGCAGCTCGCGGGTGTCCGTCGGGTTCAGCCCGATCATCGCCGAGTCGGTGGGCAGCGAGCCCGGCCCGACCCCGAGCATCGAACGTCCGCGAGTGAGGTGGTCGAGCATCACCATGCGGTCGGCCACCCACAGCGGGTTGTGGTAGGCGATCGAGGTGACACCGGTGCCCAGCTTGATGTTGCGGGTCCGTTCGGCGGCGGCGGCGATGAAGATCTCCGGTGACGCGATGATCTCGCTGCCCGCGGAGTGGTGCTCGCCGATCCAGGCCTCGTCGTAGCCGAGGCGGTCGAGATGCTCGACGAGCTCGAGGTCGCGCTGCATCGCGAGGGTCGGGTTGTGTCCGGCGGGGTGGAAGGGGGCGAGGAAGATGCCGAACCGCAGTCTGCTCACGTGGTACTCCCTGATCGTCGTCGATCGCCGACGGCGGCGCGTGCGGGCCGCTCGTCGCGGATGGCTCGATCATGGCGTGGGTCACGCGGCGCGGACTGTGCGGATTGTGGACAGCTAATCGCGATCCGGTCGCCCGATCCCCGACAGGTAGAGCACGCCGAGGACCGCGCCCGGCGGCGCGACCGTCCACACCCACCACGGATAGACCCACCCCCCGATGGTCAGCACGACGAGGCCCCAGACGATCAGGTTGACCGCGGCGATGCTGCCGAAGACGATCGTGAGCACCCGCATTGCGGTGCCCCCGCCCGTATCGGAGAACACGCGGCGCCGGCCGGGGTGACGGGGCCGGGCGGGCAGGTCCCCGGTGAGCCGGGCGAGCTCGCCGCGGGTCTTGCTGTCCCACACCGCCCTCGTCCGCACATCGAACTCGTTCAGGTCGAGCAGGCCCTCTCCGTGCGCCCACTGCAACCGGTCCTGGACCGCCCTGCGGTCCGCGTCGGACACCCGGGTGTCGTCCGGGCGTGCGAGGTCGTCCACGGCAACCATCGTGCCACGGGCCGCCGACACGATTTCCGACCCCTGGATTGTATCCATGCGAATAGTTGCATATATTGCCCCGCGTGGGTGCGGATCATGGACACGGTCACGGACACGGCTTCCCGGCCGGCGCAAGCGCATCGGCCCGGCATGTCCGGCGGCTGTGGATCTCGCTCGGCGTGCTCGCGACGTTCCTGGCCATCGAGGTCGTCGTCGGGCTCGCCACGTCGTCGCTGGCGCTGCTGTCGGACGCCGGTCACATGTTCACCGACGTGCTCGGCGTGGGCATGGCACTGGCCGCGATCACGGCGGCCCGCCGCTCGGCTGCATCCGACCGGCACACGTTCGGGCTCTACCGGGCCGAGGTGCTCGCCGCGCTGGCGAACGCCGCGCTGCTGTTCGGCGTGGCCACATGGGTGATCATCGAGGCTGTCCAGCGCTTCGCCGAACCTCCGGAGATCCCCGGCGTCCCACTGATGGCCACCGCCGCGGCGGGACTGGCCGCGAACCTCGTGGTCTTCGCGCTGCTGCGGGAGGGTGCGAAGGAAAGCCTGAACCTGCGCGGCGCCTACCTGGAGGTGCTCGCCGACACCCTCGGCTCGGTCGGGGTCCTGCTCGCCGGCGCCGCCGTCTTCGCGTTCGGCTGGACCTGGGCCGACCCGGTGGTCGCGATCGGGATCGGGCTGTTCGTGCTGCCGCGGACGTTCGTGCTGGGCAGGCAGGCGGTCCGGATCCTGGTGCAGGCCGCACCCCCGCACGTCGACGTCGCGGCGATCCGCGCCGAGCTCGGCGCGCTCGCGGGCGTCGAGGACGTGCACGACGTGCACGTGTGGACCCTCACCTCGGGCATGGAGGTGGGCTCGGCGCATCTGACCGTGGGGCCGCACTGCGATCCCGCCGAGGTCCTCTCCCTCGCCCGCGAGCTGCTGGCCGACGGGCACGGAATGAAGCATTTCACACTGCAGATCGAACCCCCGGGCGCGCGGACCCGCTGCGCCGAGCTGTCCTGGTGATCGGATAGCGGCATGGCCAACCCGTTCGACGATCTCGACGTCGAGGTACTGCGCCGCCGTCGGACGATGAAATGGACCCGATTCGGGGCGGACGTACTGGCCGCGTGGGTCGCCGAGATGGACGTGCAGACCGCGGAGCCGATCTCCCGCGCCCTCTGCGCCGCCATCGGGCGGCAGGAGTTCGGCTACCCGCCGCCCGACCAGGTGAGCGGCCTGCCCACCGCCTGCTCGGAGTTCCTCGCGACCGCCTACGGCTGGCAGGTCCAGCCCGGTGACGTGCGCCTGGTCAGCGACGTCCTGCGGGGCGTGGCGGCCGCGATCCAAGCGTTCAGCCCACCCGGCTCGGCCGTCGTCCTGCCGACCCCCGCCTATCCACCGTTCTTCGCGGTCATCCGGCAGTGCGGACGTCCCGTGATCGAGGTTCCGATGAGCCACCGCGACGGCCGCCAACTGATCGATCTCGACGCCGTGGCCGCCGCGTTGGCGGACGGGGCCGCGACGGTGCTGCTGTGCAATCCGCACAACCCCACCGGACACGTCGCCACCCGCGACGAGCTGGCCGCGTTGGCCGAGACGGTTGAGCGCTGTGGCGGCCGGGTGATCGCCGACGAGGTGCACGCCCCGCTCACCTACCGCCCGGCCCGGCACATCCCCTATCCGACGGTGTCCGCCGCGGCCGCGGCGCATGCGGTCACCGTCACCTCGGCGTCGAAGGGCTGGAACATCCCGGGGCTGAAATGCGCCCAGGTCGTGCTGAGCTCCCCCACCGACGCCGAACGCTGGGACCGGCTGACCCTCGCCGAGATCGGCCCGGCCGCGCCGCTGGGCATCGCCGCCAACATCGCCGCGTACACCTCGGGCGGCCCGTGGCTCGCCCACGTCCTCGACCACCTCGACGGCAACCGCGTCCTGCTCGCCGAACTGCTCGGCGAACATCTGCCCGGGATCGGCTACCGCATCCCGGACGGCACCTACCTCGCCTGGCTGGACTGCCGCCGCCTCGGCGTCGCCGACCCGGCGGCGTTCTTCCTCGAGGGGGCCGGCGTGGCCGTCAACCCGGGCGCCGACTTCGGCACCGGCTACGACCAGTACGTACGGCTGAACTTCGCCACCTCCCGCCCGCTACTGACCGAGATCGTCCAGCGGATGGGCCGGGCGGCCGGCTGATGCCCCGCCGCGTGGTACGGCAGGATCTGCCGACGTGACCAGCCAGCACCCCGTCGCCGCCGTCCCCGAGCGGCTCTTCGACGACGACGAATGGGAACGGCGCTGGCGGGCGCGGTTCACCGCCACCCGGATGTCGCGACCCGACTGGGCCCGCGACGCGCCCGACCGCAGCGTCTACACCTCCAACGCGAGCGGCACCACCGAGGTCTACGCCTGGGACCGGGCCACCGGCCTGCACCGCCAGGTCACCAGCAGATGCAGCGGCACGCACAGCGCGGAGCTGCCCCCCGACGGCTCGACGCTGTGGTGGTTCGACGACACCGACGGCGACGAGTTCGGCCGCTGGGTCGCCGAACCCTTCGGCGGACTGCCCACCGGGGCCCGGCCGAACGCCGCGGTGCCCGGCGTCGAGGACGGCTACCCCGCCGGGCTGGAGATCGGCCGCACGCTCACCGCCGTCGGCACCTCGACCGACGACGGCTCGCGGATCTGGCTGCACCGCCACGGCGCGGCCGAGGCCGTGGCCGTCTACGAGCACCCGGAGGACGCCGGGGTCGGCGCGCTCTCCGAGGACGAGACGCTGCTCGCGATCAGCCACTCCGAGCACGGCGACTCCCGCCACCCGGCCGTCCGCGTGCTGCGCACCACCGACGGGTCGACGCTCGCCGAGAAGTCCGACGGGCCCGGCAGGGGGCTCGTCCCGGTGGCCTTCGCGCCGGTGGCGGGCGATCCGCGGCTGCTGTTGCTGCACGAGCGTCGCGGCCGCGAGGAGCTGATGCTCTGGGACGTCGTCGCCGACCGCGAGATCGAGCTGGCCATCGAGCTGCCCGGTGACCTGTTCGCCGACTTCTACCCGGATGCCGCGGCGCTGCTCGTCTGGCACACCCATGCCGCGCGCACCCGCCTGCACCGCTACGACCTGACCACCGGCGGGCTGACCGAGCTGGACACCGCACCCGGATGCATCGGCTCGGCACGGGTCCGCCCCGGCGGGACGGTCGAGTACACCTGCTCGTCGGCAGCGCGGCCGCCGTCCATCCGGGCCCTGCACCCCGACGGCGGCGACCGCGAGCTGCTCGTCCCGCCCGGCGAGCCTGCGCCGGAATCGGTACCGGTCGAGGACGCTTGGGTGAACGGGGCGGGCGGGCCGATTCATGTGCTGATCGCCCGGCCCGCGGGCGAAGGACCGCACCCGGCGGTGTTCAGCCTGCACGGCGGGCCGCACGCGGCGGACGAGGATCGGTTCAGCCCGACCCGGGCGGCCTGGGTGGACGCCGGATTCGCCGTCGTCGAGATCAACTACCGCGGTTCGACGGGCTACGGGTCGCCGTGGCGCGACGCGATCGAGGGCCGTCCCGGGCTCACCGAGCTGGAGGACGTGGCCGTCGTGCACGACTGGGCGGTCGCGATCGGGCTGGCCGACCCGGAGCAGACCGTCGTCGAGGGCTGGTCGTGGGGCGGGTTTCTGGCCCTGCTGGCCGCGGGGACGCAGCCGGCCCGGTGGGCCGCCGCGATCGCCGGGGTTCCGGTGGCCGACTACCTGGCCGCCTACGCCGACGAGATGGAGCAGTTGCGCGCCTTCGACCGGGCGCTGTTCGGCGGCTCACCCGAGCAGGTGCCCGAGACCTACCGGACGGCCTCGCCGCTGACCTACGTCGCGGACGTGCGCGCGCCGATTCTCGTGCTGGCCGGGGAGAACGACCCGCGCTGCCCGATCCGTCAGATCGACAACTACCTGGACGCGCTCGCCGCGCTGCCCGAGCCCGTGCACTACGAAGTGAGTCGTTTCGACGCCGGTCACGGCTCCCTGGTGGTCGAGCAGACCCTGCGGCACGTCGCCACGGAGATCGACTTCGCGCGGCGTGTGGTCGGCTGAGGGCGGGTCAGTCCGCCAGCAGCTCCAGCAGCCGCTCCGGCGGCCGCGCCACCACGGCGCGGTCGCCGAGCAGCACGATGGGCCGCTCGATGAGAATCGGGTTCGCCGCCAGCGCGTCGAGCAGCGCGTCCCGGTCGGCATCGGTCAGACCGAGCTCGCGGTACCGGGCCTCGCCGGTGCGGGTGATCGCGCGCGGGTCGTCCGTGCCCAGCCTGCGCAGCACGTCCTCCAGCTCGGCGCGGCTCGGCGCGTCGTCGAGATAGCGCACGACGTCGGCGTCCACCCCGCGTTCGGTGAGCAGCTCGAGCGCGCCACGGCTCTTCGAGCAGCGCGGGTTGTGCCAGACGACGGGACGATCAGCAGTGGCCACGCCGTCATCGTAGAGCCATAAGAATCGCGCGGAGGGGATCGTCGCCTTGAGGCGGCGGGGACTCCGCGCTCCCTCCCTCTATCGGATGCAGGGTCCAGGCATACTGTCCGCGTGTCGCGTGACGTGCAGACATCCGCCGGGGGCGGGTACGACCTGGGCCTGCACGTCGTCTGGTGGCTCAAGTACCGCCGCCCCGTGCTCACCGGCCCGGTCGCCGCCCGGCTGCGCGAGCTGCTCGCCACCCGGTCCGCGCGGCCCCGGCGCCCGAGGCGGGCCCGGTGAGACGGTCGTTCAGGTTTCTGCTGCGGCCCACCTCCAGGCAGACTGTCGCGTTGACGGCGATGCTCGAGGACCACCGCGCGCTCTACAACGCCGCGTTGCAGGAGCGGCGGGAGGAGTACCGCATGCGCAGGGTGTCGGTGCGCTACGGCGACCAGTCCGCGCAGCTCACCGAGATCCGCCGGGCCGACCTGGAGGGGCAGGGCCGCTGGTCGTTCTCCTCCCAGCAGGCCACCCTGCGCCGGCTGAACCGGGCGTTCGCGGCGTTCTTCCGCCGCGTCAAGGCCGGGTAGACCCCCGGCTTCCCGAGGTTCAGGGGCGCCGGGCGGTTCGACACCGTGGAGTGGCCGGCCGACCGGGACGGCTGCCGCTGGGACTCGGTCACCGGCGAACACCGGGTCTACCTGCAAGGGGTCGGGCACGTGCGGGTGCACCGGCACCGCCCGATCGCCGGGCGGGTCAAGACACTCAGCGTCAAGCGCGAGGGCCGCCGCTGGTACGTGATCGTGTCCTGCGAGGACGTGTCCGCCGCGCCGCTGCCGCCCACCGGCCGCGCCGTGGGCATCGGCCTCGGCGTCGCCTCGTTCGTCACCACCTCCGACGGCGAGCAGATCGACAACCCTCGACATCTTCGGGCCGCTGCCGACCAGCTCGCCGAGGCGCAGCAGGCGCTCGCTCGGTGCCAGCGCGGCTCGAACCGCCGGAAGCAAGCGCGGGCCCGGGTCGCCGCCCTGCACGGCAAGGTCCGCCGCCAACGGCTCGACCACGCCCACAAGGTCGCGCTCGCCCTGGTGCGGCGGCACGACGTGATCTGCCACGAGGCGCTGCGGATCGCCAACATGGCCCGCTCCGCCCGCGGCACCCTCGCCGAACCCGGGCGGAACGTGGCCCAGAAGGCCGGGCTGAACCGGAGCATCCTCGACGCGGGGTGGGGGGTGTTCCTGTCGATCCTGACCGCCAAGGCTGAAAGCGCCGGACGGACCCTGATCGCCGTGGACCCCGCCAACACCTCCCGCACGTGCCCCTCGTGCGGGCACTGCGGTGCGGAGAACCGCGTCACCCAGGCCGCGTTCCGCTGCCTCCGGTGCGGCCTGGACACCCACGCCGACCTGGTCGGCGCGGTGAACGTGCTGCGGGCAGGGCTTGCCCGTCGCGACGCCGCCCCGGCGGCCTAGCGAGAAGCCGCCGCGTTCACGCGGCGGAGGAGTCACAATCGTAGGTGCCATGCCCAACCGCATGAATCTCACCGCCGGGACACTCGTCTTCGACGGCGACTGCGGGTTCTGCATGCGCGCGCTCGGCTGGCTGCGTGTGCTCGACCGCGACAGCCGGATCACCACGGTGCCCGCGCAGCGACCGGGCGCGGCCGAGCTCGTCGACGCCACCGTCCCGGAGTGCGCGGCCTCGGTGCGCTGGAAGGGCGCGGACGGCACCACGGCCGCCGGGGCGGAGGCGGCGAACGCGGCGCTGGCCGTCGCGCTGGGCACCGAGCTGCCGGTGCGGCTCTACCGGCGCACCCGGACCATCCAGGAGGCCGTCTACGACTGGGTCTCCCGGCACCGCGGCCGGCTCCCGGGCCTCACCCCGTGGTGTCGCCGCTACCCCGGCGACTGTGGCCGCGTGGACTGACCCACGCCGGCGGAAATCCGGTTGCCGCTCCGGCGCGGTCACCGGTCAGGATGGCGTGGTGACCACCGCGACGACGAGCGCCACCGAGGCCAGGGCGGGGATCGCCACCTATCGTGACGTCCTCGCCCTGCCCAGGGTGGGCGCGCTGTCGCTCACCGGCTTCCTCGTGCGGATCCCGGCGTCGGCCGCGGCGATCACGGTGACGCTGCACGTGGTGCTCGGCCTCGGCCACGGGTACGCGGCGGCGGGCGCGGTCGGGGCGGCCAACACGATCGGGATGGCACTCGGCGCCCCGCTGCTCGGGCGACTGATCGACCGCCGCGGGCTGCGCCCGGTCCTCGTCCTCACGACGTGCGCGGAGATCGGCTTCTGGTCGGCGGCCCCGTGGCTGCCCTATCCGGCACTGCTCGCGGGCGCGCTGCTCGGCGGCCTGCTGGCCCTGCCGGTGTACTCGGTGATCCGGCAGGCGATTGCTGCGCTCGTCCCCACCGAGCGGCGACGCCCGGCCTACGCCCTGGACTCGATGTCGGTCGAGCTGTCCTACATCCTCGGGCCGGCCATCGGGACGGCACTCGCGGTCGGGGTCTCGACGACGGTCGCGATGATCGCCGTCGGCGCGGGCTATGCGCTCGGCGGCGTGGCGCTGTGCTTGCTCAACCCGCCGACCAGGGCCGAGGCGCCACGCGATGTTCGCCGCGAGACAGGGCCGATCGCGGAGTGGCTGACCCCGCAGCTCGTCGCGACGCTGCTCGCCACCACGGCCGCCGCGGCCGTCATCTTCGGCAGCGAGCTGGGCGTCGTCGCCGCGCTGCAGAGCAGCGGGCAGGCCGGCCTGATCGGCGTCGTCATCGGGGCGTGGTGCCTGTCCTCGCTCGTCGGTGGCTATCTGTACGGGACCGCGCAGCGTTCGCGCTCCCTCTACGCGCTGGTCGCCGCGCTCGGCCTGGCCACCCTGCCGGTGGCGCTCGGCGGCCCGTGGTGGACCTTCGCGCTGCTGCTCGTCCCGGCCGGGCTGGCCTGCGCGCCGTCGCTCACCGCGAGCGCCGACACCGTCGCCGCGCTGGCGCCGGAACGGGTCCGCGGCCTGGTCACGGGGCTGCAGGGATCGGCGATCACGCTCGGTGCGGCGTTCGGCGCGCCGCTGGCCGGGGCGCTGATCGACGCCTTCTCGCCGGCGGCGGCGATCGCCACCGCCGGGCTGGTGGGCGTCGCGATGGCCGGTGTCGCAGCGCTCGTCGCACGCCGGTGATCACGCGTGCCGAACCCCGCATGCGGCACACTGTCGGGTGATGAGCGCTCCCCCTGGCCCCGTCCGGCACGACGCCCCGCCGCCTTCCTCGTCGCCGACCACGCGGACCCGCCGCGGTGGGCCCGGGCGATTTCTGGCGGCCGGCCTGCTCACCGTCGTCGCGGCCGTCGGGGTGCTTCCGGACCTGCTCTTCCAGATGGACCGCTTCAGCCCGTTCGCGCAGCTCATCGCGTTCCGGCCGCTGCTGCTCGGCGCGGTGGCGGTGCTCGCCGCGCTCGCGGTGCTGGTGACGCTGCTGCGGCCGCGGGCATGGCCGTTCGCCGCGGGCCTCGTGATCGTGACGCTCCTCGGGAGCGCGCTAGTGCTGCCGCGCGCCATCGCCGACCCGCTGCCGACGTCCGGGCGACCGCTCACCGTCCTCACCTTCAACACCTATCTGGGTGAGGCCGACGTCGATGCGGTCGCCCAGCTGATCCGGTCCACACGCCCGGATCTCATCTCCCTCACCGAGGCAGGTTCCGGTTACCGCGACAAGATCGCCCCACTGGTGGAGCCGCTCGGCTACCAGATGCGGACCTCGACCCGGGAGGGAAGGGCCGACGTCGCCGGGGTCACCGCGATCGTCTCCGATGCCCTGGGCGACGTCGAGATGGGCATCGGGGACACGGCCTTCCCCTATGTCGAGGTCACCGGGGGCACGTTGGGCGGGCTGCGTTTCGTCGCGTTCCACTCGGTCGCGCCGACCGCCGGTGCGGTCCCGCAGTGGCGCGCCGACCTCGCCCTGCTCTCCCAGTGGTGCGAGGGCACGAATCCGGCGATCGTCGCGGGCGACCTGAACTCCACCCTGGACCATTCGACGCTGCGCACCGCGACGTCCGAATGCGGCGACGCCGCCGCCCAGCGCGGGGCGGGGCTCGCTTCGACGTGGCCCACCTCGGCGCCGCGCTGGCTCGGCCCTCAGATCGACCACGTCCTCAGTACCGACGGCATCGTCGCGGAGACGTTCTCGATTCACGACATCCCCGGCAGCGACCACCGCGCCGTCGTCACCACGCTGCGAGTGCCCGAACAGGTCTTCGCCGCCCCATAGCCCTACCCGTCGAGGTAGACCTCCTCGAGCACGAAACGCTCGGTGTCCAGCACAAAACCGCGAACCCGCGTCTCCGGCAGCAGGAACGGGTCGTGGCGCAGCTGGGCCATGTCCCGGCGCACGCTCAGCGCCGGTTCGCGGAAGGCGTGTGTGCGCCACGGCGGACGCATCCCGACCTCGGTCGCAAGCTCCTCGCAGAAGTCGTCGTCGCTGAACATGGTCAGCCCGCAGCCGGTGTGCTGGACGACCACCACGTCTCGGGTCTCGAGTTTGCGCTGACTGATCGTCAGCGATCTGATCACGTCGTCGGTGACGACGCCACCCGCGTTACGCAGCACGTGCACCTCACCGAGCGTCAGCCCGAACAGCGCGAAGGTGTCGATCCGCGAGTCCATGCAGGTGAGCAGGGCTGTGCGCAGGGAAGGAGGGACCGCAAGGCCCTCAGCGTTCGCGGCGGCGAGCTTCCCGCCGCCGGCCTCGTAACGGCGTACCAGTTCCTCATGGCTCACGGCGGAAAAGCTAACCGGAACGGCCCATTCGACACACGCGAATGTGGCCGGACACGCCCCACCCGATCCGGCGCATTATGGCTCCATAATGCGCCGGAGAACCGGATGGCAGGAACGTTATGGCTCCGTGACGTGCGAGGGAGCCGGGCGCGCCTACAGACTTGCCGCGACCGTCTCGGCGATCTCGTAGGTGTTCAGCGCGGCACCCTTGCGGAGGTTGTCCCCGCACACGAACAGCTCGAGGGTGTTCGGGAAGTCGAGCGCCTGCCGGATCCGGCCGACCCAGGTGGGGTCCTCGCCGACGACGGCGGCCGGGGTCGGCCACTCGCCCGCGGCCGGGTCGTCGCGCAGCATGATCGTCGGCTGGGCGGCGAGGACCTTGCGGGCCGCGTCCACCGACACGTCCTGTCCGAACGTCGCGTGCACGGCCAGCGCGTGGGTGGTCACCACGGGCACCCGCACGCAGGTGGCCGACACCTTGAGGTCCGGGATGCCGAGGATCTTGCGCGACTCGTTGCGCACCTTGAGCTCCTCGGACGACCAGCCGTCGTCCTTGAGCGAGCCCGCCCACGGTACGACGTTGAGCGCGAGCGGGGCGGGGAACGGCGAGTCGGAGCCGAGCCCGGCCTCGCGAAGGGCCTCGGCCACGTCACCGCTGCGGTTGCCGACCTGCTTGCCGGCCAGCGCCGCCAGCTCCGCGTAGAGCCGGTCGATACCGGGCTGCCCGGCGCCCGAGGCCGCCTGGTAGGAGGCGACGACCAGCTCGCGCAGCTCGAACTCGCGGTGCAGCGCCCCCATCGCCGCCATCATCGACAGCGTCGTGCAGTTGGGGTTCGCGATGATCCCCTTCGGCCGGTTGGTGGCGTCGGCAGCGTTGACCTCGGGCACCACCAGGGGCACCTCGGGATCCATCCGGAACGCGCCGGAGTTGTCGACGGCCACCGCTCCCCGCGCGACCGCGATCGGCGCCCATTCGGCGCTGACCTCGTCCGGGACGTCGAACAAGGCCACGTCGACGCCGTCGAAGACCTCCGGTGCCAACGCCTGCACCGTGGTGTCCTGGCCGCGGACCCGCAGCACCTTGCCCGCCGACCGCGGCGAGGCCACCAGCCGGATCTCGCCCCACGGCACCGAGGGCCGCGCGTCGATGATCTCGATCATCGTAGTACCGACCGCACCGGTGGCCCCGACGATCGCCACAACCGGACCCTGCTGGTTCATCGCCCACTCCCCGCATACACGACGGCCTGCTCCTCACCGCCGAGGTCGAACGCCTGGTGCAGCGCGCGCACGGCGTCATCGAGCTCGTCGACCCGGCAGATCACCGAGATCCGGATCTCCGAGGTGTTCATGGTCTCGATGTTGATCCCGATCTGCGAGAGCGCCTCGCAAAAGGTGGCGGTGACGCCGGGGTGGTTGCGCATACCGGCGCCCACCAGCGAAACCTTACCCACCTCCGGATCGAAGATCAGCTCCTCGAAACCGATCTGCTCCTTGACGGTCCCCAGGGCGGCCACGGCCCTGGGCCCGTCCTTCTGGGGCAGCGTGAAGGTGATGTCGGTGCGCCCGTCCGACTCGCGCGAGATGTTCTGCAGCACCATGTCGATGTTGATCTCGGCGTCGGCAATGGTGCGGAAGATGCGCGCGGCCATCCCCGGCGTGTCCGGCACCCCCACGATGGTGATCTTGCCCTCGGAGCGGTCATGCGCGACCCCGGTGAGGATCGGGTTCTCCAACGGAATCTCCTCGATCGAGCCGGTGACCAGCGTCCCCGGCTTGTCGTTGTACGAACAGCGCACGCGCAGCGGCACGTTGTAACGGCGCGCATACTCCACCGCGCGCAGATGCAGCACCTTCGCGCCCGAGGCGGCCATCTCCAGCATCTCCTCGTAGGTGACGCTGTCGAGCCGGTGGGCGTCGGGCACGATCCGCGGATCGGCGGAGAAGATGCCGTCGACGTCGGTGTAGATCTCGCACACGTCGGCCTCCAGCGCGGCGGCGAGCGCCACCGCGGTGGTGTCCGAGCCGCCGCGGCCGAGCGTGGTGATGTCCTTGGAATCCTCGCTCATGCCCTGGAAACCCGCGACGAGGACGATCGAGCCCTCGTCCAGTGCGCTGCGCAGCCGGCCCGGATTGACGTTGACGATGCGCGCGTCTCCGTGCTTGGCGGTGGTGAGCATTCCGGCCTGCGAGCCGGTGAACGATCGCGCCTCGGCCCCGAGGGCGTGGATGGCCATCGCGACGAGCGCGTTGGAGATCCGTTCACCCGCGGTGAGCAGCATGTCCATCTCCCGGGCCGGCGGGGCCGGGCAGATCTGCTTGGCAAGATCGGTCAGCTCGTCGGTGTGATCGCCCATCGCCGAGACGACCACGACGACGTCGTGTCCCTCCTTGCGGGCGCGGACGACGCGCTCGGCGACCTTCTTGATGCGCTCCGCGTCCTGAACCGATGAGCCGCCGTACTTCTGCACGACGAGGGCCACCCCGACCTCCTGTTCCTGCCCCGCGACCGGGTGCCGCCGGCGTTTGCGGTTTCCCACCCGGCACGCGGATCGACGCGATGGCATCGCCGCATTCCCGAGCGCTGGTCGGACATCGAGCCTACCTGTGGCACCCAACCGCGCTGACGCCGATGACGGATCCCACAGGGCCGCTGGGCGCACACAGTCCGGACGGGTGACCGACCGTGGTCGACCCCGGCCTGCACGTCACGCGAAGCGGCGCACGATCCGGACCACGACCGCGGTGACCGCGAACCAGACGAGGGCGGCGAGCCCGTAGTTGAGCGCGACCGCGAGCTTGGGATCGGCGGGCAGGAACAGGTCGGCCAGACCCAGGTTGAACCGGACGGCCAGATCGGCCACGAAGATCGTCAGCTGGTTCGCGGGGTTCGCCTCGAGCAGGGTCAGCGCGACGTGCAGGACCAGGACGAGCGCGATCGCGGTTCCGATGATCCGCAGTGTGCTGGCCAACAGCGCCGCGCCGCGGCGCGGCGCGGTCCCCACGCCCATGAGCCCTCCCTGCTGTCGGCCTGCATCGTGGCACGCCGACGACACCCGGGGCAGAAGATCTCCGATCGGGCGTGTCGCGGATCGTCACGCCACGAGATCACCGGTGAGACGACGAGCGATCCGGCGGGCGGTCGCCGTGAGCAGCGGTCCCGGCTCGGCCATGCACCGTGCCGGGTCGGGCTCGAGGTCGGTGAGCGGGTACGCCGCAGCGGTCCCGGCTGCGGCGAACCGGGCGAAGTCGGTGTCGGCCGAGCACCGCCCACGCCGAATCATGATGCGGAGCTCAGTACGCGACCTTCGTCTCCGCCGCCAGCCATGCGTCGAACGGCGCGGCGCGCCCCTCGACCGGCACGGCGACCACCGGCGTCGGCCACTGCGCGCGGGGCGTGCCGAACAGCTCGTAGAACGCCAGGTCGTCGAACCCGCCGCGGGCCGCGTCGTAGCGGTCGGCCGCGTACTCCACCCGGTCCAGCCGGGCCCACAGCACCGCCGACAGGCACAGCGGGCACGGTTCGCACGAGCTGTAGAGCGTGGCGCCGCTCAGCCGGAAGTCGCCGATCGCCCGGCAGGCCGCCCGGATCGCGACGACCTCGGCGTGCGCCGTCGGGTCGGCGTCGCGGGTGACCCGGTTGACCCCGCGGCCCAGCACGGCGCCGTCCGCCACGACCAGCGCCCCGAACGGTCCGCCGCCCTCGGCCACGTTGCGCCGGGCCAGCTCCACGGCCTCGGCCAGCCAGGCACTCACGACTCGTCCCTGGTGACGGTGTACTCGATCAGCCCGTACGGCCGGTCGGCGGCATAGAACACCTCGCCGGGGTTGTCCAGCCCGAACGGCGCGAGGTCAACGAGGAAGCGGTGCTTCTTCGGCGCCGAGAGGTCGAGCTCCGCGATCTCCGGATGCGCCTGCAGCACCGCGCGACCCATCTCCCACAGCGTCTGCTGCAGCGCGAGCGAAACATCCTCGACGAAGTGCCGGCCCAGCGCAAACGCGTAGGTCTCGATCTCGCGCAGGGCCTTCTCCTCGGCGAAGACGTAGCCGGTGTTCTTCCGGGTGTCGGTCGGCTGCCCGTACTGGTTGCCTCCCAGCACGATGCCCATGTCAGCTCCCTCGGTAGGTCGAGTAGGCGAACGGCGACAGCAGCAGCGGCACGTGGTGGTGCTGTGTCGGGTCGGTGACGGTGAAGGTGACGGCGAGCTCAGGGTAGAACCCCCGCTGGCCGGTGGCGGTGAAGTAGTCGCCGGTGCCGAAGGCGAGCCGGTGGGTGCCCGCGGCGAGCCCGGGCACCAGTTCCCGCACCCGCCCGTCGTCGTCGGTCTTCGCCTCGGCGACCAGGTCGTCGCCGCGGAACAGCCGGACGGCGACGCCGGCGGCGGGCCGAGCGCGGCGTCGAGCACGTGGGTGGACAGGGTCGTGCAGCCTCCTCCGAGATCAGCCGGTCCAGCCGGATCCGGTTGATCGCGGCCAGCTCGCGGCGCACCACGACGCGCTCGGTCGCCGGGTCGTTGCCCAGCAGCGCGCCCTCGGCGGCAGCGGGTAGGGCGTTGAACGCGTCGAGGTTCACGATGCTCCCCGTCGGGTTCTGCAGCCGCTGCCAGCCGTCGTGCAGGATCGTCTCCCGCTTCTCGGCGTCGCGCACGCACACGATCAGCGGGATCCCGAACCGCTCCCGGTAGGCCGCGGTCAACCGGCAGAACTCGGCGTGGTCGGAGTCCGACGGCCGGGTCAGGCCCGCCGACGACTGGTCGCGCGTCGAGTCCTCGCCCGCCTCGCCCTCGGCCACCGCGTCGGCGCCGAGACCGGGGTAGAAGGCCATCAGGTCGCGCTGCTCGTCGCACGTCCCGGAGATCAGCGCCTCCTGGAACGCCGAGCGCAGATCGGAGACGTCGGCGAACGGCCTGCGGTCGAACGCCCGCTCGACCACCCACGTCGGGCACTGGGTCGTTTGTGCGATCCGCCAGGCCCGCGCGCTCGTGCTCGCCATCGGCACGGCTGCGCTGCCGGTCCCCCGCCGCGAACGGACGCCGGGCCGTCGACCTTCTGCCCGGTGGGCAGCACCGTGCCGGTGCTCATCGCGTTGCGCATCGACAGCTCGAGCGGTTCATCCTCGGCGCCCGCGCCAGCTTGTCCATGTTGGACTCACAGCTGTGGACGGGCGGCCCGATCGAGTGGCCGTGTGAGCAGGACCGCCCGGGATCCCCTTGCCCCGGCCCCCGGATGTTCCGTTACCCTCTCCTCCGTGGCGCACCTGCTCCTTCGCAGCCGCGGCGGGGTCTGACCGACCGGCCCCTCGTCGCGGTGTTCGGCGTGCTCGCCGGTCAATGATCCGGCAGCAACCCGAAGGAGCCACCATCATGAGCTCGCCGACCGCGTCGTCCGACGCCTCCACCTCCCCGTCCGCCAGTCGGCTGCGCACACCGTCGCGCCCGGCGCCGAAGGACCAGGCCCCCTGGAACCCGCAGCGCGGCTCCGATATGCCGATCCACCGGTATCGCCCGTTCCACGAGCTGGTCGAGCCGGTCTCGCTGCCCGACCGCACCTGGCCCGAGAAGCGGATCACCAAGGCTCCGCTGTGGTGCGCGGTGGACCTGCGCGACGGCAACCAGGCGCTGATCGACCCGATGAGCCCGGCCCGCAAGCGCCGGATGTTCGAACTGCTGGTACGCATGGGCTACAAGGAGATCGAGGTCGGCTTTCCGGCCGCGAGCCAGACCGACTTCGACTTCGTCCGCGAGATCATCGAGGGTGATGTGATCCCGGACGACGTCACCATCCAGGTGCTGACCCAGTCGCGGCCCGAGCTGATCGAGCGCACCTACGAGGCGTGCGAGGGCGCCCCCCGGGTGATCGTGCACCTCTACAACTCGACGTCGATCCTGCAGCGCCGCGTCGTGTTCCGGGCCGACCGCGCCGGCATCGCCAAGATCGCCACCAGCGGAGCCGAGGAGGTGCAGCGGTTCAGCGAGAAATACCCCGACACCGAATGGCGCTTCGAGTACTCCCCGGAGTCCTACACCGGCACCGAACTGCAGTACGCCGTGGACGTCTGCAACGCCGTCAGCGAGATCTGGCAGCCGACGCCGGAGTCGCCGATGATCGTCAACCTGCCGGCGACCGTCGAGATGGCCACCCCGAACGTCTACGCCGACTCGATCGAGTGGATGCACCGCAACCTGGCCCGGCGCGAGGGGATCGTGCTGTCGCTGCACCCGCACAACGACCGCGGGACCGCCGTGGCCGCCGCCGAGCTGGGCTACCAGGCCGGCGCCGACCGCATCGAAGGCTGCCTGTTCGGCAACGGCGAGCGCACCGGCAACGTCGACCTGGTGACCCTGGGGATGAACCTGTTCACCCAGGGCATCGACCCGCAGATCGACTTCTCCGATATCGACGAGATCCGCCGCACCGTCGAGTACTGCAACCAGCTGCCGGTCCACGAACGCCACCCGTGGGGTGGCGACCTGGTCTACACCGCCTTCTCCGGCAGCCATCAGGACGCGATCAACAAGGGTTTCAAGGCGATGCAGGACGACGCCGCCTCGGCCGGTGTGGACGTCGACGACTTCCGTTGGGAGGTCCCGTATCTGCCGGTCGACCCGAAGGACATCGGCCGCACCTACGAGGCCGTGATCCGGGTGAACTCGCAGTCCGGCAAGGGCGGCGTCACCTACATCATGAAGACCGAGCACCAGATGGATCTGCCGCGGCGGTTGCAGATGGAGTTCTCCCGAGTCGTCCAGGAGGTCACCGACTCGCAGGGCGGCGAGGTCTCCCCCAAGGAGATGCGCGACGTCTTCGACACCGAGTACCTGGAGCGCACCACCCCCCTGAAGCTGATCCGCCATCGGCTGTCCAGCGACGGAGAGGGGACCGACGAGATCGTCGCCACGGTCCGCGTGGAGAACGACGTCCACGAGATCACCGGCAGCGGCAACGGCCCGATCGCGGCCTTCGTCGATGCCCTCGCCGGGATCGGCTTCGACGTCCGCGTGCTCGACTACCACGAGCACGCGATGTCGGCAGGCGACGATGCCCGGGCCGCGGCCTACGTCGAATGCGCGGTGGACGAGAAGGTCCTCTGGGGCGTCGGGATCAACGGCTCGATCGTGAGTGCCTCGCTCAAGGCCGTCGTCTCGGCGGTCAACCGCGCCATGCGCTGACGCGCCCGTGCGCGGCGACGACCGCTCTGGCGATCATTGCCGCACACGAGGCCGCGGCCAGGTCACGCGCGGTCAACACCACCTGTCCCGGTCGACGACGATCTCGTCCGCCGGGTCACGCCCGGGGCGTCGGAGTACACCCCTTCCGACGCCCCGGCCGGCTCTCCACCCGGCCGACGAGAGCCACGCTCACGAGGCTGCGGCCACGTCGCGCTCGACGCGGTCGGGCGCGGTGCGGATCGTGTCGGCATATCCGGTGGGCACGTTGGTCAGATGGTGCAGCCGCTCCCGTGCCAGGCGGAGGTGCTCGCGAGCCCGGGCCAGGTCGCCCAGCTTGCGGTAGTCCTCCGCAAGGTTCAGGTGCAGCGACGGATAGAAGCCCTTGACTTGCAGAGAAGCGTGATGGCCTGCACGCAGCGGTGGAACGGATCACCGGCCGCGCCGCCGATCTCGGCCCAGATCGCGTCGGACTCGGCGGCCGCGGCCACGGTCTTCCCGGCGCGGGACTGCTCGATCGCGACGGAGATGCGGGCCATCATGGGGTCGGGCTGTTCGCTCATGGCGCGGACGCCGGCGACGGCCACCGACGAACGCGGGTCCGCGTCCGGCGGCTCAGGACGGGTCGAACTCCCCGTTCTTGACCCCGGCGACGAAGGCTACCCACTCCGCACGACTGAACGTCAGCGGCTCCTGCTCGCGGTTCTTGCTGTCCCGCACGAGCATGGTCCCGTCCGGGCCGCGCCCGATCTCGACGCACTCGCCGAAGTTGCAGAAACTGCTGGTGACGAACTCGGTCACGACCCACCTTCCTCACGTGTAGCGGCGAAGATACTCCGCGATCATGATCTTGGTCTCGGGAGGCGGCAGGGCCCGGGCAGCGACGTCAGCGAAGACCTCTTTGTACAGTTTGATGTCGTCGTCGGAGTCCAAATAGGTGTCTCCCGCATGGCTTTCGATGTAGACGACGTCGCCGAGCGGCTTGGGTAGCTCGAGAATCGTGAACTGCCCGACGTGGGCGCGGTGGACACCGCCCTCGAACGGCAGCACTCGTACCTCCACATTGGCCATGTCGGCCTTCTCCGCGATCGCCCTCAGCTGTGCCGTCATCAGCTCCGGCCCGCCCACGACCCGACACAGCAGGGCCTCATCGATGACGACGGACAGCTCCAGCGGCCGCTCCGCGCGGTACAGCGCCTGCTGACGCCGCATCCGCAGCTCGACGAGGCTTCCGATATCGCGTTCGGGGTGGTGCGGCAGGATCGCCGACAGGAGCACCTCCGCGTAGGCGGCGGTCTGGAGCAGGCCGGGCAGCACCATCGCCGTGAAGCTCCGGTTCGCGACGGCCTCGGTTTCCAGCGCCGCGTAACGACCCGGCGACTCCAGGACATGCCGGGCCGGCTGCACGCCCTCCGTGTACGGCTCCCACCAGCCCTGCGCGCGGCTGTCCTTGACCAGCCGCAGCAGCATGTCGCGCTCGGTATCGGCGGTGACGCCATAGATCCGCATCAGCTCGCGGACGTCCGGCAGCTTCGGGACGCCCTTGCCCGTCTCCAGCCTGCTGATCTTCGACGTCGAACAGTCGAGCTGACGGGCCACGTCCTCGAGATGCATCCCGGCCTTGCTGCGGAGCCGGCGCAGTTCGGCGCCGAGGCGACGCCTCGGCCCGGCCGGACCCTGCGCTGCAGCCATCTCCCCTTCCCCGTGAGCCGATGAGACCGCTCCGTCGCTACACAGCGTGACCTGTCGCTGCTCCGGACGGGTCTTTCCCTCTGCCCCATGGCCGTGCAATTGCACAACGCACTGCCATAGGGCAATCTAAGCACAGATGGCCTACCAGCGGTCAGGGTCACCTCCACCCGCTCGGGCCACAGTCGGGAGAGGAGGTCGCCGTGATCACCAACCGGCCGAGCTCCGCCGCGACCCGCCCCGGCCACCTCTGTCGCACACTCGCCCGTAACCCGGGCGACCGCGCTTTCAGTCCCGCCCCGGCCACCGCCGGGAGCCACGGCACCGGCAACCGCCGGTGCGGGAGAGAACGAAAGGGGGAGAGGAGATGGAAGCCAGCCACACCACCGGCCACGCTGCGGCGAAGGTTGTCACCGTCCGCCGAGGCAGGTGGTCGCAATGATCACCGTGATCGCCGTGGGCTTCGGCGTTCTACTCACGATCGGTGTCATCGTCGGCATTCTCGACGCCGCCAACGCCGCCCAGTGGCGGTGGGTCGCCGCCGAGCGACGCCGCGACTGGGAAGACCGCCAGCTCGAACGATCGGCCCATGGCTACGACAGCTGGGCAGACGAGGATGAATGAGGACGAACAAGGACGGATGGGGAGGTCACGCCGCCGGGGGGTCGGCGCCGCCGCCACATTCCTCGAACGCCGACCGCCGGATCACGGATCCGGCCGCCACGCCACCCGGGCGTGACGACCACCGTGGCCGGCGGTCACGGCGGTCGGGGGCCGCTACAGCGCCCGCCGCCCCGATAGCGCCCGGCCGAGCGTGAGCTCGTCGGCGAACTCCAGATCGCCACCCATCGGCAGGCCGGACGCAAGCCGGGTGACCGTCAATCCCGGGAACTCACGCAGCAGCCGCACCAGGTAGGTCGCCGTGGCCTCACCCTCGGTGTTCGGGTCGGTCGCGATGATGACCTCGGCGATCTCGGTCTCGTCGGGCGCCGGACCGGTGCCGCCGAGCCGGGCGAGCAGCTCGCGGATCCGCAGCGCATCGGGCCCGATCCCGGCCAGCGGATCGAGCGCTCCGCCGAGCACGTGATAGCGGCCCTTGAACTCCCGCGTCCGCTCGACGGCCAGCACGTCCTTGGCCTCCTCCACGACGCAGACGATCGTAGGGTCTCGTCGGGCGTCGGAGCAGTAGCGGCAGCGTTCCTTCTCCGAAACGTTGCCGCAGACATCGCAGAATCGGACCCCCTGCTTGACCCGCTGCAGGACGTCCTGCAGCCGGGTGACGTCGGCAGGATCGGCCGCCAGCAGGTGAAACGCGAGGCGCTGCGCGCTCTTCGGCCCGACACCGGGCAGCCTGCCCAGCTCGTCGATCAGGTCCTGGACCGGTCCCTCGAACACCGCTGCCCGATCAAGCGCCCGGCAGACCCAGCCCGCCGGCCACGTCGCCCAACCCGCCGGCGAGCGGGCCCATCTTCTCTGCCTGCATGCGCTGCGCGGCCCCAGTCGCATCGTGGATCGCGCCGACCACGAGGTCCTGCAGCGTCTCCACGTCGTCCGGGTCGGCAACCTTGGGATCGATCCGCACCGCCCGCACCTCACCGCTGGCGGTCATCGTGACCTGCACCAGACCGTTCCCGGCCTGGCCCGTGACCTCGGTCTCGGCCAGCTCGGCCTGCGCGGCCACCAACTGCTCCTGCATCTTCTGCGCCTGCTGGAGAATCATCGCCATATCGGGCTGACCCGGTTGCACCAGCGCTCTCCTTCGTCCCCGCGCGGTGTTCGGTGGGAACACCGCCTCTCTGCAGCGTAACCGTGTCAGGCTGTCCGCCGTGTCCGCCCCGCGCCGCGCTGTTCCCGCGTTGTTGTTCGGCCTTCTGCTCGGCGGTTCGGCCGGTGGCTGCACCGCCGAACCGCCCCCGCCGAGCACCGTCGCCGAGCCTCCCGCCATGACCTCCGCGGCTGCGGAACCCGCCGCCGCGCGGACCCCCGTCGTCCTCCTCGATCCGGGGCACAACGGAGGCAACGCCCGTGCGCGCGGCATGGTCAACCGCCTGGTGCCCGACGGCCGCGGCGGGACCAAGGCCTGCAACACCACGGGTACGTCCACCACCACGGGATACCCCGAACACGCCTTCAGCTGGGACCTCGCCCAGCGGGTCCGCGCGCTGCTGTCCGAGCACGGCATCACGGTGGTGCTCACCCGCCCGGACGACTCCGGCGTCGGCCCCTGCGTGGACGAACGCGGCGCGGCAGGCGAACGGGCCGATGCCGACGTCGTCGTCTCCTTGCACGCCGACGGCTCGGCGCCGGACAACCACGGCTTCCACGTCGCCTACGCCGAACCCCCGCTGAACCCCGCCCAGTCCGGACCGGCACGCGTGCTGGCCGCCACGCTGCGCGACCACCTGCGCGACGCGGGGTTTCCGGTGTCGACCTACATCGGCCGCGACGGTCTGTCGCCGCGCTCCGATCTTGCCGGGCTGAACCTGTCCACGAGACCCGCGGCGCTGGTCGAATGCGCGAACATGCGCAACCCGGCCGAGGCCGCGCTGCTGTCGTCCCCGGAGGGACGGGAACGTTACGCCGCGGCGATCGCGGCCGGGATCATGTCGTTCCTGACCTGGTGGTGAGCCGGGACGCCAGCTCCACCAGCACGGCGCCCGCGGCGGCCATACCCACTGCGACCAGCATCGACGGCGCGTGCCCCGCGTCCAGGTCCCAGAACTCACGGCCGAACGGCAGCGGGGACAGCAACGCATGCCCGAACACCGCCACCGACGCCACGACGAGCACGAGCTTCCACCACACGAACGGCCGGGCCACGACGACGAGCACCCAGAGCGCGATGAGATACAGCGCGACCACCGCGGCCGTGCTCTGCTGGACCGCGGTCGCGCCGGGGTCGTCGCGCACCAGTACGTAGGTGACGATCGTGCCGACTCCGGCGATCACCCCGGACGGTGCGGCGAGCCGCAGCACCCGGCGCACGAAGCCGGGCCGGGCGCGCTCGGCGTTGGGTGCGAGCGCCAGGAAGAACGCCGGGATCCCGATGGTGAGCGAGCCGATCAGGGTGAGGTGGCGGGGCAGGAACGGGAACGGGACGCCGATCCCGCCGATCGCGATGGCCAGCAACACCGAGTACACGGTCTTGGTCAGGAACAGGTTCGCGACCCGCTCGATATTGCCGATCACGCGGCGGCCCTCGGCGACGACGTGCGGCAACGTCGCGAACGAGTTGTCCAGCAGCACGATCTGCGCGACCGCGCGGGACGCCGGACTGCCCGACCCCATCGCGACACCGACGTCGGCGTCCTTCAGCGCGAGCACGTCGTTGACGCCGTCACCGGTCATCGCGACGGTGTGCCCGCGGGACTGCAGCGCCCCCACCATCTCCCGCTTCTGCGCCGGCGTGACCCGGCCGAAGACCGTCGCGGCGTCCAGCCGCCCGGCCAGTTCGGCGCGATCGTGCGGGAGCTCGCGGGCGTCGACCGGGGTGCGCGCGCCGGGCAGGTCCAGCGACGCCGCGACCGCACCGACCGATGCCGCGTTGTCCCCGGAGATGACCTTGACGTGCACGTCCTCCTCGGCGAAGTAGCGCAACGTATCCGCCGCCTCGGGCCGCACCTTCTGCTCCAGCACGACCAGGGCCGCCGGGCGCACCGTGCCGAGCGCCACCGCGGCGTCGACGGTGGCGTCGCTGCGCCCCAGCAGCAGCACCCGCAGCCCCTGCGCACCGATCCGTTCGGCGTCCACCCGCGCCGCGCTGCCGTCGGCGAGCAGCACATCGGGCGCGCCGAGCACCCAGTCGCCGCGGCCGTCGAAGCTCGCGCCGCTCCACTTGCGGGCCGAGGAGAACGGCGCGGTCGCGGTCGGGGTCCAGCCGGGCGACGGGCAGCGCTCCACGATGGCCGCGATGCTCGCGTTCGGGCGCGGGTCCGCGGCACCGAGCGCCCCGAGCACCGCGCGCGCCGTTGCCTCGTCGAACCCGTCGAGGGTCTGCACCCGCGCCAGCCGCATCCCGTTCTCGGTGAGCGTGCCGGTCTTGTCCGCGCAGACGACGTCGACCCGGGCCAGGCCCTCGATCGCCGGTAGCTCCTGGACCAGGCATTTCCGTCTTCCTAGGCGGATGACCCCGACGGCGAACGCGATGCTGGTGAGCAGCACCAGACCTTCGGGCACCATCGGGACGAGGGCGGCCACCATGCCGCGCACGGCGTCGTCGACATCGGTGCCTGCGGTCCGGAACTGGCTGTAGATGATCAATGCCGCGGCGGGCACCATGAGATAAGTGATGATCTTCAGGATCTGGTTGATGCCGGAGCGCAGCTCGGAGTTCGCCAGCGTGAACCAGCTGGCCTCCTCGGCCAGCTTCGCCGCATAGGCCTCCCGGCCGACCTTGGTCGCCTGCTGCGATCCGCTGCCGGCGGCCACGAAGCTGCCCGAAAGCAGCGGGTCGCCGGGCTGCTTGTGCACCGGGTCGGACTCCCCGGTGAGCAGCGACTCGTCGACCTCCAGCCCGTCGGTGGCCAGCACCACCCCGTCGACGACGATCTTGTCGCCTGGTCCCAGCTCGATCACGTCGTCGAGCACCACCCCGCTCGGCGGCAGCTCGACGACCGCCCCGTCGCGGCGCACCCGCGGCCGGGCCTCCCCGACGATCGCGAGCTGTTCCAGGGTCCGTTTGGCGCGCAGCTCCTGGACGATCCCGATCCCGGTGTTGATGAGGATCACGAAACCGAACAGGCCGTCCTGGATCGGACCGATCACCAGGATGATCGCGAACAACACCCCGACGATCGCGTTGAACCGGGTGAAGACGTTGGCCCGGACGATCTCGCCGACGGTGCGGCTGGCCCGCGCCGGGACGTCGTTGGTCTGGCCCTCGGCGACCCGCTCGGCGACCTGCGCGGACGTCAGCCCGGTGGCGACGTCCGTCCGCTCGCGCATGATGGACACGTCGGCCGAGCCTACGCAGTCGGCCTGGCCTGCCAGCCCTGTGAGTGGGGAACAGCGTTCCGCACTCACAGGGCCGAAGGCCGCTTCAGCGCTGGTCGATCGCCCGGGCCCCGAGTTCGGAGCTGAGCAGCTCGATCGCCGCCTCCTCCGGATCGCGACGGCTGACCGGCTCGCCCCGCGGCTCGGCGGCGGCCTCGGCCATCATCGCCTCCTCGTCGTCGGGCGGGGGTTCCTCGGCGGGCGGCTCGGGCGGCTCGGGCGGAACTGGGACGGCGTCGTCCGGAGCGGGACGGCGAGACGTCTCGGGGCGGGCGGGCTCGGGACGGTTCGGACGTCGGGGCGGCGGGTTGCGAGCCTGCGCCGGCGCCTGGGCGGGCGGCTCGGTGTCGCCGAACTCGCAGCGCACCCGCCAGTGTCCGCCGAGGACGGCGCCCAGCGCCTCGGCGATGATCTCGAGGTTGCTCTGCTCGGACAGCAGCCGGGCCAGCGCCGCGGTGCCTGCGTCGAGGACGAGCGTGTCGTCCACCACCGTGCGTACGGTGGCCGTGATCAGCAGCGCATGGGTCCGCATCTTCTGCTGCTTGGTCGCGGCCAGCACCTCCGGCCACCTCCGGCGTACCTCCGCGACATCCGGGGCGCTGGAGGGGGCCGGGGCGGGCGCCTCGGCGCGACCGCGGTCGGCAGGCGGTACCGCCTCCCGCGGCGCCGGACGGCCCCGGTCGGGACGGGCGGCGCCGTCGCCGATGGACGCCGCGGCGGGTCCGCAGTCGGGTTCGGCCCGCTCCGGCGAGCGGTCCGCCTCGGCGTTCCGCCCGGTGGCCGCCGCGGTGGGCCGGACGAACTGGCGGCGTCCCGGTGCGGACGGCTCCTCGACGGCGGGTGCGGCGTCGCGGGGTGCCGGGGACGGCTCGAACGACCCGGTGGCGATCCGCCGCTCCATCCGTTCGAGCCGCTCCAGCAGCCCGGCGTCGGTGGTGGACGCGGCGGGCAGCAGCAGCCGCGCGCACAGCAGTTCGAGCAGCAGCCGCGGCGCCGTCGCGCCCCGCATCTCGGTGAGCCCGTTGTGCACGATCTCCCCGTAGCGGCTCAGCGTGGCCGGCCCGAACTTCGCGGCCTGCTCGATCATCCGGGCGAGCTCGTCGTCGGCCGCCTCGACCAGTCCCTGGCCCGCCGCCTCGGGCACCGCCTGCATCAGCGTCAGGTCGCGCAGCCGCTGGAGCAGGTCGGCGGCGAACCGGCGCGGATCGTGGCCGGCCTCGACCAGCCGGTCGACGGCCTCGTACACCGCAGCGTGGTCGCCCGCCGCGAGCCCGTCGACGACGTCGTCGATGAGCCCGACATCGGTGATCCCCAGCAGCGCGACCGCCCGCTCGTAGGTGACGCCCTCCTCGCCCGCCCCGGCGAGGAGCTGGTCGAGCACCGAGAGCGAGTCCCGCGCGGAGCCGCCGCCCGCCCGGATGACCAGCGGATACACCGCGGGCGCCACGACGACGCCCTCCTCGGCGCAGATGCGCTCCAGCAGCGTGCGCAGCGTGCCCGGCGGGATCAGCCGGAACGGGTAGTGGTGGGTGCGCGAGCGGATCGTCGACAGCACCTTGTCGGGCTCGGTCGTCGCGAAGACGAAGACCAGATGCTCCGGCGGCTCCTCGACGATCTTCAGCAGGGCGTTGAAACCCTGCGTGGTGACCATATGCGCCTCGTCGACGATGAAGACCCGGTACCGCGACTCGGCGGGTGCGTAGAAAGCTCGGTCGCGCAGCTCGCGGGCGTCGTCGACGCCGCCGTGCGACGCGGCGTCGAGCTCGACGACGTCGATCGACCCGGGTCCCTCCGGGGCCAGTGCGATACATGACGGGCACTGCCCGCACGGGTCGGGCGTCGGACCGCTCTCGCAGTTCAGCGAGCGGGCCAGGATCCGCGCCGAGGACGTCTTGCCACATCCGCGCGGCCCTGAGAACAGGTACGCGTGATTGATCCGGCCTGCCGCCAGCGCCGTGCCGAGCGGTTCGGTGACGTGCTCCTGTCCAACGACATCGGCAAACTTGGCCGGACGGTACTTGCGGTACAGAGCCAGCGCCACAGCCGCGAGGCTACCCACCCGCCCCGACGGTGGGACCGGCCGGGCCGCGACACGAAAGCGGACCCCGCGCACCCGCCAGAGCCCGTTGACCCTTGCTGCCTTCCGGCCCTGGGGGAGTTCACAGGATGGACGCCGCGCGGGGTCCGGAGACGAGTGTAGTCGCTTCCGGAGATCCGATCCCGCCGAGGGGCGTCGGCGACGCGGCAGCTATCCTCGTCGGCGGAGGATTCGCCTAGTGGCCTAGGGCGCACGCTTGGAAAGCGTGTTGGGGGCAACCCCTCGCGGGTTCGAATCCCGCATCCTCCGCCACCGCGACCGGCACGAACGCCGGGCGCCCCGCAGAGGGCAGGCCCGGCGTTCGTCGTTCAGTCTCAGTTCCGTGGGTTCGGGCGCTCCCTCATACGAGGGAGCCGTCTCCTTCGCCCACGGGAGTGGATCCCGTCTGCGTGGTGCCTACGGTCGCGGCCATGGTTGATTCCGCTCGACCACGGCGCTGGCCGGCGTTTGGAGCGCGACCGCGTCCGGCGTGCTGGGTGCGTGCCTTGCCGTCGCCACGGTCACCGCGCTCGGCCGTCGGGTGCCGAGAACAGTGATGCTGTTGGTGCTGGTCGGAATGCTGCTGGCCGCGGGCGCCGGCGCCGGGATCATGATCCTGGACGGGTTCGTCGGAATCGGCGTGGGCTGGCGGTGGTACCACCGGGTCCTCGGGATCATCCTGATCGGACTGATCCTGGCGATGGTCCGGTCCTATGCGGTGGCGACGAGACGTGTCGCGGGCTGATCGGCTGCGTACGGAGACGTACCAGCTTCCGGTCTCCTTCGAGCTCGTAAGCGGCCGACGAAGCCCATGCCGCAGTTCGGCCGATCGTCGGCATGGGAGCAGCGGTGTGCCGCGAGGGCGGCGGAGACGAGTGAGACGCCGACGGTCTGACGTTCGCCGTCAGGCGCGGCGGTACTGCTGCGCGCCGTCCCGGTCCCGGACCGCGACCCCCTTCCCCGTCCGGAGCTGATCCAGCGCATCCCCGGCGGCTCCGGCCTGCTTGTCGGCGAGGGCCCCGTCTGCGTGGCCGGGAACCACGAGGTCCCGGCCGTCGGTGAACACGGCCGCGACCCGGTCGCGGCGCAGGTGCAGTGCGGAGGGGCCCTCCGCGACGGTGAGGTGGTCGCCCGCCACCGTCACGGCAGGGCCCTGCCGGCGCGACCGACGCGATCCGCACCCCGCCACAGCGCCGATGACCGTCAGCACGGACACGGCCTACACCGTCGGCAGCAGCGCGGCGATCCGGAGCGGCCCGGGGGCCGACCCGATGAGATCCATCAGCCAGTTCACGAGCGGTGCCACCGCGAACAACCGCGCCGCGACGCGCGCGATCGCGTCCATCTCGCGCGGGGCCTCCGGGTCGCTACGGCCGTGTCTCGGAGCCTCGCGCTCCGTCATAGATCTCGTCGTACCGGTGCATGGCCAATCCTCGGGCATAGCGGCGCGCAATATCCGGCATTGCCGGATCTCTCCCTGGCCCGCGACTCACTCCGAAAACAGTTCCCGGATAGTCGAGCGGTCCCATGAGCTCACGGATCCGTTCCCAATTGCTGGGGGGTACTAGTTCGGCCGGGTCGCCGCCGGCGAACCAACCCATCGGAACCGCCATTCCGGGCGGTACCGCGGTATTCACATGGACGACCGCGCCGAACTCGACCTCGGCGGTCACGCCGAGCCGCGCGCCGTTGAACAGCATCGCACCGGTCGCGATCCGCGCATCGCCCTCGACCACGCATCCGGTGAGGTGCGCATGCGGGCCGACCAGCACGTTGTCACCGATCTGGACCGGATGCCTCGGCACCCCGCGGACAACGGCCTGCTCCATGATGATGCAGTTCGAACCGATCGCCACCGGACCGCCCTCGGCGGTGATCACGGCGCCGAAGAGTACCCGGCTGTGCGCACCCACCGAGACGTCGCCACAGAGCACCGCGGTGGGCGCAATATAGGCAGATTCATCGACGCGGGGCCGCGCATTCCGATGCGTCACATATACCGCGCCACGGCCAACTGGGTGCAGATAATGCTCGCGAACAGCCATCCCCGATCCCTCCGGTCCGTCCTACAAACGAATGGCGACACACCCTGACCCAAGCGCGACTGCGCGCCCGTATCGGGAGCGCGGTGGGCAGGCGACGCTACGCCGCGAACTGCACGCATGTCGAGCGTGGACCGGGGCCTGCCGGACACCGAACCCGGTGCGGGCCAACCGCCGGCCGCACGGATCCGGCCGCTCGTCCAAACATGCCCCCGCGAGCATGCGGCCCGCCCCCTACGGTGCCCTTGTCACCGCAAGCAGCTCCGGGCGACTCCAGCCGGTCCGGAGCGGCACGGTGGCGCGGTGGGGCTCCCCCCGCCCAGGCGCGCGTCGCCGGGGTGGCCCGCCGGGGTGGGTAGCCGTCCGGGGCGGCGTGCCCGGGGGAGCCCTGCCGATACAGGGCATGGATCTACAGCCGGTAGCTGCGGATCTTCGCGTAGAGCGCGGTGCGCGAGATGCCCAGTTCCTTGGCCGCGGCCGACTTGTTGCCGCCACACTCCTGCAGCACCGCCGCGATGACCGACGACTCCGCGCGCTCCAGGGGGGTGAGCGCGCGGCGACCGGAGGCCGCCCGGACCTCCGCCGGCAACGCCTCGAGGCCGACGACGCCACCCCGGGAGTGGCGTGTCGCCGCCCGCACCACCCTGGCCAGCTCGCGGTCGTTGCCGGGCCAGTCGTAGCGCCGCAGCGCGGTCTGCGCCTCCAGCGAGAACGACAGCCGCGTTCCGTGCCCACGCAGCTCGCGGGAAGCGAGCTCGATGATGTCCGCGGCCCGACGGCGCAGCGGCGGGATGGTGATCGCGGCTCCGCCGAGCCGGTCGAGCAGGCGAGCTGGGGCATCGGCCCGACCGGCGTCGGACACGGTGAGGGTCGCGCCGAGCGGAGCCTGCGCGTCCGCGAGCAGCGCACCCACCGCACGCGCCGCCTCCTCGCTCAGCAGCTCCGCGTGCCGCAGCACGAGCGGGACCTCGGGCTCGGCCAGATGCACCCCGAACCGGGCCACCCAGACCGCCAGTCCCTCCACCGGGCACGTGGCGGCGTCCACCACCACCGACTCGATGCCGTACCGGACCGTCAGCGCCGCCGTGAGCATCATCGTCTTGCCGGTGCCCGGCTCGCCGCGCACGGTCAACGGCCCCTCGCCGAGCAGTTCCTCGGCCTGCGCGAGCAGCCGGTCCCAGGTGCTGGGCGCGGCCGGCTCATCCCGGGTCCGCCGGCGCGGGGCGAACTCGGGGACGGGACCGCTCAGGGTGAGCACCGCACCCGTGGTGACGAGACCGTCACGCAGCAGCCGCAGCCGTCCGGACAGATCGGGGCGCAGATCGATCCGGGCGCCGTCCGGTGCACCGCGCAGCTCGTCCCACAGTTCGTGCTGGTCCAGCCCCAGCTCGACGGCGGCCCGGTTGGCGATGACGATCCCCTCGCCGACCGAGATCACCGGAGCGGTCGTGCGTCGCTGCTCGCACAGGAACTCGTCGAGCAGCTGCCGCTCCCGCGGCGCCGCGGCAGCCAGCAGGCCCGCCCGGATCTCGTCGACGAGCCTGAGCACGACGACCGGCAGCAGTGAGTTCGTGTCCGTCGCGCGGCAGGTGACGTTGACCGCCCCGACGGTCCGCCGGGTGATCGGATGACGCACCGGCGCCGCGACGCAGGTGACGCCGTGGAAGCGGTGCACGAAATGCTCGGAGCCGCGGATGACGGCGATGCGGCCGGTCTCCAGGGAGGTGCCCAGACCGTTGGTGCCGACGAACTCCTCGTCGAAGCAGAAGCCCTGGTCGACCGACAGCGCGTCGAGGGTGTTGCGCAGCGCCGGTTCGGACACCCAGCGCCAGACGACCCGGCCGCCGGCGTCCGCCAGCGCGAGGCAGGTCTGCGCGCCGGTGAGCAGCTCGGCCATTCGGGTCAGGATGGGCACCGCAACGCGCACGAAGTGGGTGTCGACATCCGTGTCGACGTACGGAACGTCGACATACTCGGGGTCGACCCCGCTGATCCGGGACCGGCGCCAGGAGGTGAGCACGTCGCCGCGCACGTCGCGCGGCTCCTCGCCGGTCTGGAACTGCTCCCAGGCGGTTCCGATCCTCATCGCGTCTCCTCGGCCCACGAGTCTCGTGCCCGTGACGCTCGCACGATCGACCCCGGCGCGCACCCCATTCGGTGCCGGGCGTTTCCGCCCATCGTCCACGGATCGGGTGTGCACAGGTGTACGAGATCTGAACAGCCGTCGACATGGGTACGGTCGGGTGGGCCCGCAGCACGGCGGCACCCCCGGACGAGACGCGCCGTACCCGGAGAGCGACAAGACGACGCGGTGCGGAGGTGGGCGTCTTGGCGTGGGTGGTTCTGGTCGTCTCGGGGCTGCTGGAGACCGTGTGGGCGGTGTCGCTGGCGCAGTCGCAGGGGTTCACCCGGCTGGTCCCGTCGATCGTCTTCGGGGTGGCCATGGTGCTGAGCATGGTCGGCCTGGCCGTCGCGCTGCGTTCGCTGCCGGTGGGCACGGCGTACGGGGTCTGGGTCGGGATCGGCGCGGTCGGGACCGCGATCTACGGGATGGTCGTGCTCGGCGAGCCCGCGACCGTCGCGCGGCTGCTCTGCCTGGTCGCGATCATCGCGGGGGTGGCGGGCCTGAAGGTCCTTTAGTACCTCCATGTCTGATAACCGCCAGCCGAGGAGTGGGTCCCGGGTAGAGGGTGGCAGGGCCCGATCCCCCGAGGAGAATCATGAGCAAGCCCAGGACCGCGCCCGACCTGCCCGCGCTGGCCGATCTCGACTGGCCGGCGCTGGGGCGCAGCCTCGACGAATCCGGGTTCGCGATGACGCCGCCGATGCTCTCGCCCACACAGTGCGCCGAGGTCCTCGAGATGTTCGACGACGACGCCCGCTTCCGCAGCACGGTCGTCATGGCCCGGCACGCGTTCGGTGAGGGAACCTACCGCTACTTCGCCGAGCCGCTGCCCCCGCTGGTGCAGGCCCTGCGCGAGCGGCTCTATCCGCCGATCGCCGCGATCGCGAACCGGTGGGCCGAGCGGCTGGGCGGACGCCGCTTTCCCGAGACACTCGACGAACTGCTTGCCGAATGCGCACGGCTCGGTCAGCGCGAGCCCACGCCGCTGGTCCTGCGGTACGGGCCGGGCGGCCACAACTGCCTGCACCAGGACGTCTACGGCGAGCTCACGTTCCCCCTGCAGTTTCTGATCATGCTCAGCCGGCCTGACGAGGACTTCGCCGGCGGGGAGAGCGTGTTCGTCGAGCAGCGGCCGCGCCAGCAGTCGCGGCCGATGGTCGCCCGGCCCGCCCAGGGCCAGGCGGTGATCTTCCCGGTGCGCGAGCGGCCGCGCAGGGGCGCTCGCGGCTACCACCGGGTGCAGATGCGACACGGGGTCAGCGCCGTGCACGCCGGGGACCGGCACGTGCTGGGCGTCATCTTCCACAACGCCCGCTGACTGCTGGGCCTGCAACCGATCCTGCGGACCGGGGTTCTGGTGGGCATGGTCGACGAATGCGACGAGCCGGTGGTTGACGAGGCACAGGAGCACCTCCGCCGAGCCCTGATCGCCGACCTGGACGCCGGGTTCGCCGACGTGGTCCGCGCACACGAGCAGGTGGTGTACTCGGTCGCGCTGCGGCTGAGCAGCCTCCCTGCCGACGCGGAGGACCTCGCGGCGGAGGCGTTCTTGCGGGCGTACCGGGCGCTGCGCGGCTATGACGCGCAGCGGATCCAGGGGTTGCGGCTACGGCCGTGGCTGCTCACGATCCTGCGCAACGCGGCCCGCAACGCCGCCCGGGACGCGAGCCGCCGTCCCGGCCCCCCGCCGGCGTTCGAACCGGCCGAGGAGCTCTCGGCCGGCCCCGGCGTCGAGCAGCGGGTCGAGCAGGACCACGTGCAGCGCGAGCTGGGCATGGCGCTGGGCAGGCTGCCCGAGACCCAGCGGATGGCCGTCGTGCTCCGGCACGTGGTGGGCCTGCCGACCAGCGAGGTCGCCGAGGTCCTCGGCTGCCCGGACGGCACGGCCAAGTCGCACATCTCCCGCGGATTGCAACGACTACGAGCGCTGCTGGCCGAGCGCCGGCCGGCGCTCTTGGATGGAAGGACGGATCGATGATGCTCAATGGTGCCGACCCGATCGCCGACGCGTTGGGTGCGCTCGCTGCCCCCCCGCCGACCGGGCTGGCCGACAAGGTGTTCACCGCCTGGCTGGCCGCGCCCAGCAGGCTCGGTGAGGTGTTCGTGGCGTTCACGGGCCACGGTGTGCAGTTCGTACGCCCTGCGGAGACGCTGCATGGCGATATCGACGCGTTCGCCGAGTCCTATCGGGACCGGTTCGGCCGGCCGCTGCGCCCGGCCGCTCGTGCGCCCTCCGGGTTGCTGCCGACCCTGCGCGGCCGTCCCGCGACCTCCTTGCGGCTGGATCTGCGCGGGTTGTCGGAGTTCGAGCGCGACGTGCTCACCGCGACCCGACGCATCCCCGCCGGCGAGACGCGCCCCTACGGATGGGTCGCCCGCGAAGCCGGCCGGCCCCGCGCCGTGCGGGCAGCAGGCTCGGTGCTCGCCCGCAACCCGATGCCGCTGCTGGTGCCCTGCCACCGCGTCGTCCGGGCCGACGGGCGGCTCGGGGACTACATGTTCGGGTCCGCGCACAAGGAGAAGCTGCTGCGCGACGAACGCGTCGACCTCGACGAGGTCGTGGCCCTCGCCAGGCAGGGGGTGCACTACCTCGGCAGCGACACCACCGGCGTCGTGTGCTTCCCGACCTGCCACAACGCCCGGCGCATCGACCCGGCCCACCGCCACGGGTTTCGCTCCGTCGGCGCCGCGGTCGCGGCCGGGTACCGGCCCTGCCGGACCTGCCGCCCCGCGGCCGACGCGACGTCGGCGTGACTGTCGGTCCCGTCCGCGACACTGCCCGCGTGATGTCCGAACCCGATCGCGTCGGCGCGTCGCAGGAAGCGGCTGCGGCGAGCCCACCCGACGACCGTCCGCGCTGCGGCTGGGCCACCGGCTCGGCGCCCGACTACCTCGTCTACCACGACGAGGAATGGGGTGTGCCGCTGCGCGGGATCGCGGCCATGTTCGAGCGGATCAGCCTCGAGGCGTTCCAGTCGGGGCTGTCCTGGCTGACGATCCTGCGCAAACGTCCCGCGTTCCGCTCCGCGTTCGCCGGTTTCGATCCGGCGGTCGTCGCCCGATACGACGAGGACGACGTGGTTCGCCTCCTCGGCGACCGAGGAATCGTGCGGAACCGGCGCAAGATCGAGGCCACCCTGCACAACGCCCGCGCGGTGCTCGACCTCGATGTTCCGCTCGACGAGCTGGTCTGGTCGTTCGCCCCCGATCCCACCGGGCGGACGCGTCCGGCAACGCCGGCCGACGTCCCCGCCGTCTCGCCGGAGTCCACGGCGATGGCCAAGGAGCTCAAGCGGCGCGGGTTGCGGTTCGTCGGGCCCACGACCTGCTACGCGCTGATGCAGGCCGTCGGAATCGTCGACGACCACGTCCTCGGCTGCTGGCGGGCCAGGTGAGATCGCCTGGACTCCGGGGACGGGCTCCGGCACGGTTGAGAGCGACGGCAGAGCGGCACGTCTCGTCGCTCCGACGCCCGGACGAGGGGGAGCCAGCAGTGACAGCGCAGACCTATGAGGACATCCGCTACGAGCTCGATGGTCCCGTCGCGATCGTCACGATCAACCGGCCGGAGCGCTACAACGCCTTCCGCGGCCGGACGGTCGACGAGCTGATCAAGGCGTTCCGGGCGGCCTGGGCCGACCGGCAGGTCCAGGCGGTCATCCTCACCGGCGCGGGCGACAAGGCGTTCTGCACCGGTGGGGACGTCAAGCAGCGCGCCGAGACCGGCGACTACGGTCCGACCGAGAGCGGGATGTTCGAGATCGGCTACCTGCACAAGCTGATCCGCGACATCCCCAAGCCGGTCATCGCCGCGGTCAACGGGGTCGCGATCGGGGGCGGGCACGTCCTGCACGTGTTGTGCGACGTGTCGATCGCCAGCGAGACGGCGCGTTTCGGGCAGGCGGGCCCCCGGGTCGGCTCGTTCGACGCCGGTTTCGGGTCGGCGTATCTGGCGAGGGTCGTCGGGGAGAAGAAGGCCAGGGAGATCTGGTTCTGGTGCCGGCAGTACAGCGCCGCCGAGGCGGAGCGGATGGGCCTGGTCAACGCCGTCGTGCCGGCCGAACGCCTGCTCGACGAGGCCAGGGCGTGGGCCTTCGAGGTCGCCGAGAAGAGTCCGACCGCGATCCGCTTCCTCAAGCAGTCGTTCAACGCCGACACCGACCACCAGGCGGGGCTGTCCAACCTGGCGATGTCGGCGCTGGACCTGTTCACCGCCTCCCCCGAAGGGCTCGAGGGCGCGGCCGCGTTCGCCGAGAAACGCAAGCCCGACTTCGCCCGGCACGTCCGCTGGCACTGAACCGGGCGTCAAGGCCCCATCATCGCGGCGCCGTGGAGCCCGGGCGCGAGCGCCGGGAACCAGATCACGGCCACGGCGAGCACCAGGGCCGCCACGCCGATCGCCCTTGCGACGGCCTCGCCGTGCACCCACAGCTTCTCCACCAGCACCACCGCGGCCAGTACCACCATGGCGGCCAGGTTCATCGCCCCGAGAACGACGAACAGCGCCATCAACGACCAGCAGCACCCCAGGCAGTAGGCGCCATGGTGAGCGCCGGCGCGAACATCGCGAAGCGGTCCGTGATAGGAGCCGTAGCGCAGCAGCAGCGACAGCGGAGACCGGCAGTGGCGCAGGCAGCGCGACTTCAACGGCGTCAGTTGGTACACCCCGCAGGCGGCGAACACCCCGGCCGCGACGGCCGTCGCCCACGCCGGGTCGCCGCCCGCGAGCCGCGTCAGCAATTCGGTCAGGTAGAACGCGGGTACGCCCGTCGCGACCCAGACGAGCAGGTATCCCCCGGTGAAACCGGCGAGGCGAAGCGCCCGGTGGGTGCGGATCGACCGGTGGTACATCGAGGCCACCGGCGCGACGGACGGCAGCATCATCGCCGCCATCATCAGCGCCCACATGCCGACATAGCTCGGCAGGCCGAGGCCCGCCATGCCGGCCATCTGCCGCGCCCCGGCGATGGTCAACAGCCAGGCCACCGCGGCGAGCAGCAGCAGAACCGCTGTGTGCGGCGTCAGCCGCCGCAGCGACGGAACGGCCGTGCTCATGCCGCCCAGGAGAAGGGCGCCGAGTGCCCGTTCTTGCCGGAGTTGTCGAACTGCAGTCCGAAGGCGTTGACCTTGGATGCGGTCGCCCGGGCGATCGTCAGGGTGGAGTTCGCCGGATGGAACATCCCGGTGAGCTTCGAGACCTCCCCCTCGGGGTTGAGCGGTGGCACGAAGTCCTCGATCTCGATGTCCACCGCCTCGCCGATCTTGATCCGATGCCGGCGGCCGTCGTCCGCATAGTCGATCGGAACGGTCTCGACGCCGAGGTTCTCACCGATCAGGGGGGCGAGCATCGCCATCGGACCCCCGAGCTGACCGGAGAAGACCGCGCCGAGCTTCTCGGCCTGTTCCTGGGACGCCGCCGCGTCCATGAAGACCCCCACCCGCCAGTTGCCGTCGGACATCAGCGGCGGGGTGTCGGCGAGGACGGCCACCGTCAGGCCGCTCACGTCGACGTCGTCGACGGTGCCCGATCGGACATTGAAGGCGAGCACCACGCGGCAACGCTCGTAGTCGGCCGGCATGCTGAGCCCCGAGGTGGTGCACGGGCACACCATGTCGCAGGAACAGTTCTCGAAGTACGTTCCTTGCAGCTGCCAGGCCATGCGGCGCTCCCTTCTGCACTGCCGAACCACCCAGAATGGCGCCGCCGTGGAAGCCGGGTCAACAGATCGTTCGCGGACGGCGAGGCGAGGTCGAGCCGCGTTCGTTGCGAGACTGCGCCGGTGACCGTCATCCCGGACCGGCGGGTGTTCTTCGTCGGGGACTCGTTCGTCGCCGGAGTCGGAGACCCGGAGCATCGAGGCTGGGTCGGCCGGCTGGCGGCCCGCTCGCACCGGGACGGCGTGCCGATCACGTCCTACAACCTCGGTGTTCGGCGGGACACGAGCGGTGACGTGTGCCGTCGCTGGCCCTCGGAGGTGGCCGCGCGGCGCGCCGCTGGCCGTGAGGAGCGGCTGGTCGTGTCCTTCGGGGTGAACGACACGACCGTCGAGAACGGCGGCTGTGTTCGAGTCGAGCCGGCGCGAAGCATCGCGAACCTGCTCACCGTCGCCGACCGTGCCTCGGCGGTCGCACCCCACTGCTCGTGGTCGGTCCGCCGCCGGTCGACGATCCCGCGCAGAACGAGCGGATCTCAGCGCTCGACGAGATGTTCCGCGCAGTCTCCGCCGAGGCCGGGGTGCCGTACGTGAACGTTTTCGGGGCACTGGTGGCGGAGCCGCGGTGGATGAGCGAGGTCCGGTGTGGGGACGGTGCACACCCGGGAGCCGGTGGCTATGAGCTGCTCGCGGATCTGGTGCTGCCGGAGTGGCGACGATGGGTCAGGCTTGAGCGAGTCCGCCACGGGCGCGTAGCGCGGCCGAATGCAGCCAAGCGACATCTCCCAGGTTTCTGAGCGGTGGCGCGTTCGAGCGCTGCCCGATTCTGGTTGCGCGCTCGTGCGACGCTGCTCTGGTGAGCGCTGAACGCCCGAGCAGCCTTCCGGAAGGTCTCCATCGTTGAGTTGTCGCGCGGCAAGTTCCTTCCGGGAAAGAGTCACGAAGCCGGATCCGGCTCCTCTCCACGGCGGCTCGGGGTCGTGGCGTGCTCGCACACGCGTCGCGGTGCCCGCACACCGGCCCGGTCGCCAGTGTGAGCACCACACCGCGTGTGCGAGCACGATGAATCCATCTCCGCTGTTCGCCTATCGGGATTCCACCGCGAGTCCGACGCCGAATGCGATGAGGATTCCGCCGCTGGCGCGCAGCAGCATCTTTCGCAGTCGTGGGCGGTTCAGGGCGTACCGGACGTGGGAGAACACGAGTGCGTACACGGCGAGGGAGGTGAATCCAACGAGCGCGAACGTGACGCCGAGGATGGCCGCATCGGCGAAGGTGTGGCCGGCCGGCAAGAACTGGGGGATGACACTGGCGAAGACCAGGACGGTCTTGGGGTTCGACAGGTCGCAGATGACGCCCTCGCGGAAGGCCTTGATTCCGCCGGTCGCCGCGCTCGCGATCGCGGCATCCGGGGTCGTGGCCGGCGTGTCGTGTCTGCTCAGCAAGAGTCGGACGCCGAGATAGGCGAGGTAGGCCGCGCCGAGCAGCTTGACGGCGAGGAACGCCGGTTCGGACGCGACGAGGACGGCGGTCAGCCCCACGAGCGATGCCAGGACCCATACAAGGTCGGCGACGAGGATTCCGGCCGCGGTGAGGAAGGCGACGCGGCTGCCCCGGATGACCGCGTTCTTCATGATCAGGGTGACGGCGGGGCCGGGAATCGCCACGAGCACGGCGACGAGCGCGATGAACGACCAGAGGTGGGACACGCCTACACGGTGTCCGAACGTGGGCGTGCGAGACAACCAGACGACGAACGCCGGGCCGTGTGGACCTACCCGGCGTTCGCCTGTTCAGTGGCGGTAGCGGTGGGATTTGAACCCACGGAGGGCGTGAACCCTCACACGCTTTCGAGGCGTGCTCCTTCGGCCGCTCGGACACGCTACCGCCGAGAAGCGTACCCAACCCCGGCCGTCGGCCGCCGCCCGGGCCGGTTGAGCCGGGATCAGCCGCGCTGACCCGCGAAGAAGCCCTCCAACAGCGCCGCGCACTCGTCCTCGAGCACCCCGCCCACCACCTCGGGGCGATGGTTGAGCCGCCGGTCGCGCAGCACGTCCCACAGGGAACCGACTGCGCCGGTCCGCGGCTCCCAGGCGCCGAACACCACTCGCGCGATCCGGGCCAGCCCGATCGCGCCCGCGCACATCGTGCATGGCTCGACGGTGACCGCGAGCGTGCAGCCCTCCAGCCGCCATTCCCCCACCACCGCCGCCGCTGCCCGCAGGGCCAGCACCTCGGCGTGCGCCGTCGGATCACCGAGCGCCTCGCGGGCGTTGCAGGCGGCGGCGATCTCGCGGCCCGACGAGTCGACGACGACCGCACCGATCGGCACATCACCGGTGTGCGTCGCGGTGATGGCAACGCTCAGGGCACACCGGACCAGCGCCTCGTCACCAGCCTGCCTCACCGAGCGTCGACGACCTCGGCGAGTGCCTCGGCGAACCCGCAGCGGCGGCCGATCGCGGCCAATTGCTCGTCGGGGTAGAGCTCGACCTCGCCCGCGAGCACCTCGAGCTCGTCGGCGGGCAGCCCGAGGTCGGCAAGGATGCCGAGGTCTCCCTCCGGCCATGGTGGTGCGTCGATGGCATCGTCCTCGGGTGGAAGTTCGACCCTGAGGAGATCGAGGACGTCGGCCGCCACGTCGTAGTCGAGCGCAGCCACCGCATCGGACACCATCAGCGCCACGCCGCCCGGACCGGGCCGCAGCAGCACGAAGAACTCGTCGTCGACGTCGAGAAGCCCCAGCACCGCACCGGTCGAGCGCAATGCCCGCAGTTCGGTGATGGCGGTGTCGAGATCGACGAGGGCATCGGGGTCCAGACGGGTGCAACGCCAGCGTCCGTCCTCCCGGATCGCGGCGACCGCATATCCGGGCAGGGCCTGTTCCCGCACGTCCGCGGGTGCCTCGACACTCTGCACGGCCATAACCCTACGGTATGCCGTATTTGACTGTGGTCCAAGCCACAATCCGGGCTGCGCTCCGCGCCCGTGAGTGCGTAACAGCATTAGAACACTGTTACGCACTCACGACCCGGGGGAACCAGCCCTGTTGAGCAGCGGGCAAGCTGAACGTCGTGACCCTCTCGATCCGCGATCTCGCCCTGGCCCTGCGGTCCGGCGAGCTCTCTCCCACCGAGCATGTCCGCAACGTTCTCGACCGGCTGCACGCCGACGAACACAACGCCGTGGTCATGCTCGACGACGAGCAAGCGCTGGCCGAGGCCGCCGCGCGCACCGAGGAACTCGCCAGGGGAGAGTGGCGCGGACCGATGCACGGCGTCGCGGTCGGGGTGAAGGACCTGTTCGACGTGGTCGGACTGTCCACAAAGGCCGGCTCGAAGATCCTGGCGGACGCCCCGTCCGCCAGCACCGAGGGCCCGGTCGTCGCGCGGCTGCGCGAGGCGGGTGCGGTGATCGTCGGAAAGCTGCACACCCATGAGTTCGCGTACGGGCCGACCGGGGATGTCTCCGCGAGCGGGCCCGCGCGCAACCCGCTCGACCCGTCGCGAATCACCGGCGGGTCGTCCTCGGGTTCGGCCGCCGCAGTGGCGGCGGGGCACCTGCCGCTGACCCTGGGCACCGATACGGGCGCGAGCGTGCGCACCCCGGCCGCGCTGTGCGGGGTGGTCGGGCTCAAGCCGACGCGGGGCCGGCTGTCGACCGAGGGCGTGTTCCCGCTGTCGGAGACCTGCGACCATGTCGGTCTGCTCACCGCCGACGTGCACTCCGCGAGCGTGGCCTGGGACGTGCTCAGTCGCGCCGAGGGCACCGGCGGAGGCATCCAGGCACCCGGCGTGTCGGGCGTCCGGGTCGGGGTGCTGCCCGACCCGTACTGGCAGGCTGCCGAACCGATGCTCAACGAGGGGGTCGCCGAGGCGGTGGCGATGCTGGAGAAGGCGGGCGCCCAGGTCACCGAGATCGCCACTCCGATGATCGACCAGCTGGCCGCGACCTACTTCGCCATCGTCGGGGCCGAGGCGTACGCGACGCATGCGCCGTGGCTTGCCGAACGCGGCGCGGACTACCAGCCGATGACCCTGGCACGGCTGGAGCCGAACGAGCAGCTGTCTGCCCGCACGTACATCAATGCGCAACGGGCCCGGCGGCGGCTCACCGCCGCACTGCGCACCGCCTGCGACGCCGTCGATGTCCTGGTGCTGCCGACGACCCAGCTGCGGGCCACTCCCATCGGCCAGACGAAGATCGAAATCGACGACGTGGTCGTCCCGGTGGCCAGCGCGCTGCTCGCGCTGACCCTGCCGTTCAACCTGGCCGGCTGGCCCGCGATCTCGGTGCCCCGCCCGGCCACCGACGGGGGTCTTCCGGTGGGGGTGCAGATCGTCGGGGTCGGGCTGGAGGAGCGCGGCATTCTGCGGGTCGCCGCAGCTCTCGACCGTCTGTGAGCGCGTAACAGTGTTAGAACACTGTTACGCACTCACAGGGGTAGGGTTGCGTGCCGTGGCAGAGCGGGCCGTATGTGTGGTGGGGACCGGTTTGATCGGCGGGTCGCTGTTGCGCGCCGCGGAGAAGGCCGGTCGTGAGGTCTGGGGTACGAGCGCGTCGGAGCCGACCGCCGCGGCAGCCAGGGCGGACGGTTTCGCCGTCACCACCGATCTCGATGCTGCGCTCCATCGCGCCGCCGCCGCGGACGCGCTCGTCGTCCTCGCCGTGCCGCTACCGGCCGTGCCCGACGTGCTGCGCCGGATCGATGCGGTGGCACCGGTCATCAGGCTGACCGACGCGGTGAGCGTCAAGGTCGCGGTGGCCGGTGCCGTCGCGAGGCACGCGCCACGCGCCCGCTATGTGGGCGGCCACCCGATGGCGGGCACCGCCGAGTCCGGATGGGCGGCCGGCAACGCCAGCCTGTTCAACGGGGCGGCCTGGGTGGTTGCGGCCGACGACGGGCTCGACCTCGAGGTCTGGGCCGATGTCGCCGAGCTGGCCTGGGCGTGCGGCGCCCATGTCGTCCCCGCGGCGGCGGACGAACACGACCTCGCCGTTGCGAGGATCAGCCACCTGCCGCACCTGCTCGCCGCGGTGCTCGCCGCGGTCGGGGCGGGGCGGCCGGGGGGCGATCTGCCGCTCGCGCTCGCCGCAAGCTCGTTCGCCGATGGCACCCGCGTGGCGGGCACCCGGCCCGAACTGGTGCTCGCGATGTGTGAGGGCAACCGCGATGCGCTGCTCGCCGCCGTCGACGACGCCCTCGGCAGGCTCGGGGCCATGCGCGGTTCGCTGGCCTCGACCGGCGGGCTTGCCGCCACGGTCCAGGCCGGTTTCGCGGCGCGGCAGCGCTGGGCAGCCGCTCGCCGGCCGTCGGCCACGCGGGTCCGGCTCGACCGGCCCGGGGCGCTCGCCGAGCTGCGTGAACTCGGCCGCCGCGGTGACGTCGTGGTCGGCTGGGCGACCTGACGCCCCGCGGCGTACCTCGGACTCGCACGCGGAAATACCGCGACTCGCGGGGGTGGGCTAGGTGCGGAGGCGGTGGGCCACGCCCGGATAGCTGACTACGATGGCGTCGCCGTCGACGACGATATCGGCAGTGAAGTCGCGGGAGCTGTACCGGACGACGGCCGCACCCTCGTCATCCAGGGTGGACACCGTGCAGTAGCGCTGCTCGACGAGTTCCACTTCGAGGTCCGGCAGCGACACGAAGACAACGGGAAGGGTGTGGTCGCCCGCCTCCCGGTGCAGTCCGAGGCGGCGGATGGGGAGCGTGTTGAACAACGGGCTGCACTCGAGGTCGACGTCGACGGCCCCGTCGAACTCGGCCCGCCTGCTGCCCGAACCCGTGTCGAGCAACCAGAAACCGTCGTCGGTCCGGTTGATCGTCAGATGCTTCTCGCGCTCGGGCGTCGCCGAGGTCACCGACACCCGCTGGAGGCCGCCGTCCTCGGCGATGACGAGCCGATAGGACGCGGTGAACCCCCTACCGGACCCGGGCCGGATCATGCGGCCGAGGGCGCGGAAGCCGCTGGAACCGCGCACGACGCGCACTCCCTCGAGGCCGACCTCGCCGTCGGCCTGCCAGGCGAGCATGCTGGTCATCGACATCGCCGTCATCAGCGCGGACGCCTTCCTCAGACGGGCCGGACAGGCTGCGGGCCGCCGGCCGCGGGAACCGAGATCCTCAAGAACCTCGTCACTGCCCCGTTGACTGCCCGGCCTCGGGGTCCGGGATCATCTCCTTGATCTTGCCGACGACCTGGTCGACCTGCTCGTCGTGCCCGTACCTGTCCTTCACCAGGTCGCCGACCTTCTCCGCCGCGGCCTCGACCTTGTCGCCGTGCTCGTTGAGCAACTCCTCGGCCTTACCCTTCAACGAGTTCAGATCCATCCCGTCCTCCTTCTCGGATTCCTCGACGCGCATATCCTGCCTTCTGCCGCGATGCGGGGGCCAGCAACCCCGACCCTGTCGCGCTGAGGGCTCACGGCTCGCGCCGGACCTCACCGGGTTCGACGTCGTCGCGCACGCCACGCAACACGGGCTGCCGCAGCCGGTCACCATCGGTCCAGCCCAGGTGCGCGACCTCGACGACGATCAGCGGCTCGCACCAGCGCGCGCCGGCCGCGTCGGTCCGGGGCGGCCGCACGGCGAACGGCGGGTCGGCAACGACGAGCTGGGAGAGCAGAGCCCCCAGCACACGCTGCACCGCCCCACCCGCGAGTCCCGAACCGACCCGGCCCGCGTAGCGCAGACCCCCGTCCGGGCCGGGGACGCCGAGCAGCAGCGCCCCGATTCGCGCGGCACCGCCGCGCTCCGGCCGCCATCCCCCGACCAGGAGGCTCTGCGTGTACCGATGGCTGACCTTCACCCATGAGGGGCTACGCCAGCCGGGCCGGTAGGGCGAATCGCGCCGCTTGGCGACGATGCCTTCCATCCCGCGGGCCGCGGTGGCGGCCAGCAGGGCGGCACCGTCGGAGTAGAGCGGGGAGAGCCCCACAGCGGGAACCAGGCTCAGGTCAAGTCGTTCCAGGGTGGCGCGCCGCTCGTCGAGCGGGCGGTCGAACAGCCAGACGCCGTACAGCCGCAGCACGTCGAAGGCCATGAAGGTCACCAGGCGGGCCCGCGCACGGGCCGCGCTCACCGGGCGGTGGATCCGTTCAGCAAGCGCCGCGAAGCTGGGCACCCCGCCGTCGAGGAGCACCACCTCCCCGTCGACGAGCAGGTCGGGTGCGACCCAGGTGAGGCTCGCCAGCTCGGGAAAGTTGTCGGTCACCTCCCGCCCACTGCGGCCGTGCAGCCGCAGCCGCCCGTCGGCGACGTCGGCCAGCACACGCATCCCGTCCCACTTGACCTCGTAGACCCATCCGGGACCGCTCGGCAGCGATCCTGGGGTGGCGAGCATGGGCTGCACGCCGTCATGCTGTCACTGAACGTCGTCACGTTGCGCTTTCCGGGGCGGGGTCCTGCGTATCGGGCGGCTCAGGTGGGAAGGCTTGTACATGCGAGCAATATGGAGTGGCGCCGTCTCGTTCGGCCTGGTCAGCGTGCCGGTCAAGCTGTATGCGGCGACGACGAACCACGACATCCGGTTCCACCAGGTCCACGGAGCCGACGGTGGCCGCATCCGCTACAAGCGGACGTGCACCGTCTGCGGTGAGGAGGTCGAGTACGCCGACATCGTCAAGGGGTACGAGACCGAGGACGGGGAGCTGATCATGCTCACCGAGCCCGACCTCGAGTCGCTGCCCTCCGCCACCGGCCACGAGATCGACGTGATCGAGTTCGTGCCTGCCGAGCAGATCGACCCGATCCTGTTCGACAAGACCTACTACCTCGAACCGGAGAGCAAGGCGGCCAAACCCTATGCGCTGCTGCGGGATGCGCTCACCGAGACCGATCGGATGGCCGTGGTCAAGGTCTCGCTGCGGCAGCGCGAGACCCTGGCGCTGCTGCGGGTGCGCGGGAAGACCATCCTGCTGCAGACGATGCTGTGGCCGGACGAGGTGCGCGAGCCCGACTTCGACATCCTCGACGCCGACGTCGAGTTGCGGCCGCAGGAGCGGCAGATGGCCGCCTCGCTGGTGGAGAGCCTCGGCGCCGACTTCGACCCGACCGCGTTCAACGACGAGTACCGCGACGCCGTCGTGGCGCTCATCGCGGCCAAGCGCACCACCGGGGAGGCCCGCCCCACCCCGGTGCCCGCGGCGGCTGCCGACGAGGGCGACAGCATGACCGACCTGCTCACCGCCCTGCAGCGCAGCGTGGAGGCGGCCCGGAGCTCGTCCGGCGAGACGCGGGGACGTCCGGCAGCCTCCTCGAAGGACCAGAAGGCCCAGTCAGCGAGTGAGGACGAGAAGCCCGCCGCCCGCAAGCGAACCCGCAAACCCGCCTGAGCTCGCCGGCTACGGGCCCAGCGCCTTCTGCGGCGGCCGCTGGTCGACGGCGAGCGCCGCGAACAGCGCGCTGGCCCGCGCCTTGTCCCAGCGCACCACCGAGGCACCACCGATCGTCGGCGTGGAGCCGGTCGGAACCGTCGTGGCGATCCCGTCCCCCCCGGAGATCCCGCGCATCGCGAACCCGAGCCCGGCTAGGTTCCAGATGTGGTCGGAGTCGTCGATGGTGATCGTGCCCGTCACCGCCGAGGCGAGTGGTACCACCCGGAACGGGTTGAGCAGCGTCGCCGGGCTCGTCGACCTGCTGATCAGCGCGGACAGGAACTCCCGTTGCCGCGCGACCCGGTCGAAGTCCGATCCGGCGGTGGCGCGGGTACGCACGTAGCCCAGCGCCGTCGCCCCGTCCAGCTCCTGGCAACCCGCCTTGATGTTCAGTGCGGCCTTCGGATCCTTGATCGGCTCCGGGATGCACATGTCGACGCCGCCGACCGCGTCGACGGCGCCGACGAACCCGCCGAAGCCGATCTCGGCGTAGTGGTCGACGTGCAACCCGGTCGTCGCCTCGACCGTGCTGACCAGCAGCTGCGGCCCACCGACGGAGTACGCAGAGTTGATCTTCCCGCTGCCGTGTCCCGCGATCGGCACGAAGGAGTCGCGCGGGATGCTGACCAGCACGGATCCCGAGCTGCCGGTGTGCAGCAGCATGATCGTGTCGGTGCGCTGGCCCGCATCGTTGCCGGTGGCCAGCCGGTCCTGTTCGTCGGCGGTGAGCCCCTCGCGGCTGTCGGAACCGACGATGAGCCAGTTGGTGCCCTTCGACGAGGCCGTGCTCTCGGCCGGCAGCGCCGCGGTGCGCTGCAGGTTCGTGTCGAGGTGGACGCCGAACCCGATGAGCGCCACCAGCAGCAGCACCAGCGCGATCTTGATCCGGCGTCCCCGGCGCGGCCTGCGCTGCGGCCGGGCTGGCGGGCGGGCCGACGGCGGCGGGGCGAGCACCGGTGGCCGGTCACCCTGCGGGGTGCGCGGCAGCATGGCGGTCCGCTGCGGTGGCGGGCGGTGCCCCGGCGGTGGTGGTTGATCGCGGTACGGACGACGCGGCTGGCCCCAGCCCGGCCCCGGACCGCGCCGGGGCGGTGGGCGGCCCGGACCGCGGGGCCCCCCGACGTTACCGCTCATGCTCCACACCACCCCGTCGGCGTGTTCTCCAGGACCGCGGGGCGGGCGGCCGCCACGTCACCGATTTCGAGCCTGCACGATACGCAACCGACGCACCCGTCCCGCATCTGGAGGGACGTGCGAGCCGCGAGGTGGTTGCCTGCCGCCCGAAAGTGGGCGCCGACCGGCCGATCAACAGCGCTGCTCAGCGTGGCCTGTGAGTGCGTAACAGTGTTAGAACACTGTTACGCACTCACAGGGGGAGTAGCGGGACGCCCTCGAACCTGCCAAGTTCCTCGCGGTAGAACTCGATGCCCACCCCGTTGGGGTCGCGGATGTAGAGGCTGTTGTCGACGCCGCGGTCGGGCCCCAGGTACTCGATCCCGGCCTCGTCGAGCCGCTGACGGGCGTTGTCGAACTCCTCGGGCGACGTGGACAGCGCCAGGTGCTGCACCCCGCCGATCGTCTCGTGGAAATCCGGATGGTCGTGTCCGGGAAAGTCGAAGAACCCCAGCAGGTTGCGGTTGCCGATGTCGAAGAAGAAGTGGCTGGAGCCCGGGTAGTCGCGGTTCTCCACGAGCTCGACCAGTGGGAAGCCGAGCAGGCCCTGGTAGAACTGGATCGTCTCCTCGACGTCCCGGCAGATCAGCGCGAGGTGGTGGACGCCGCGGACCGTGCTGGCCGGCCGTGCCGAACCAGTGCGTAGGTAGGTGTCCCGGAGCTCGTCGCGCCGTGCGCGGATGGCCTCGAGTTCTGCTCCGGCTGGCTGTGGCATCGCAGGCTCCCTTCCTCGGGACCTCAACGGTACGTGCGCGCGGGCAGCGCTTGTGCCGCGTGAGCGGCGCAAGCATCGACCAGTGATGCTCGAGCCGCTCGAGTGCCGTGCCGGCTGCGGATCCGGGTCAGAGGGCGCGACCGTACTCGAGGTACTGCGGGGCCAGCGCCGGGTCGGATCCGAAGTAGACGTGCCGGGACATGTCCTCGGTGTAGCGGCTGGCCGGGGGACGGCGGCCAAGGGTCTCGGCCATGCTGCGGATGTGGTGCGGCGCGGCACCGCAGCACAGGCCGAGGTACCGCACGCCCGCGGCGTGCGCGGCGCGGGTGAAGTCGGCGATCTCGTACCGGTTGCAGGTGAACGGGTCCAGGCCGGTGGGGAACGGGCGTCCGGCGGGGAATCCGGAGTAGCCGGGGTCGGCGAGCGCCTGGAAGTTCGGATGCGCGGCATCGGTCCGGTAGGGCACCGGCAGCGCCGCGACCGGGACGTCCACGGCCTCGACCAGCCCGGGCAGCAGCGGCAGCATGGTCGCCGGTCCCCGGGAACAGTTGAGGCCGACCACGTCCGCACCGCCGTCGGCGAGCCTTCGCATCGCTTCGGGTAGCTCCATCCCCTCCCGGGTCTGCGTGGTTGAGTGCAGGTTGAGGGTGATCACGGCGGGCAACCCGGCCGACCGGATCGCCTCGAGCGCGAGCAGGGCCTCGCCGAGGTAGCGAAACGTCTCGCCGATGACGAAATCGGCCCCGGCCTCAGCCGCCCAGCCGACCTGCTCGTCGAACATGTCGCGGACCTGTGCGTGTCTCGCCGGATCCGCCGGATCGAACACATTGGAGTTGCAAATGCCTCCGGCCAGCAGGGTCCCGCTGTCGAGCGCCACGTCGCGGGCGAGTTCGAGGGCCTGCCGGTTCAGCGGCTCGAGCAGATGATCCTTCCCGATCTGCCGAAGCTTCTCGCGGTGCGCGTAGTAGGTGAAGGCCTCGACGACGTCCGAGCCCGCGTGGACGAACTCCTCATGCAGCACCCGCACCTGATCCGGATGTTCGAGCACGACCTCCGGCACGAACGCGCCGGCTTGCAGATACCCCCGTCGCTCCAACTCGAACACATAGCCCTCGGCGCAGATCACCGGCCCCTCGGTGAGCCGGTCGAGAAATCGGGGCCGTAGACCTGGGAGCGAGGCCATCGCAGATTCCTCCCGCCGTGACCGCGGGGCGATCGCCGAAGTGGCGTCGCCGCCACGGCAATAGTGTTTCCAAGAGATGTGAACGGTAACACGATCCTTCGGTACAGACCAGCAAAACGCCTGGTCGCGACCATCGGACAGGCGGCCGTCCATACCGGACGCCGTCCGGCCTGGGCCGAACGGTGTGGGTGGCCCCAATGGCCGAGTTGTGGCCCGCGCTCCGTCGTGCCACGCTCCCAGGACAGTCGATCAGGGGGAGGTGGCTGTGCCGAGGGCAGCGAGCGTCGGCGGGGGAATCGCATGAACTTCCTGAACTACCTCGTATCGCGCTGGGACAATCTTCTCGAGCTCGCCATCCAGCATGCGATCATCACCGCCGTCGCGGTGCTGATCGCCACCGTCATCGGGGTCGGCCTCGGCGTGGCGACCTACCGGACCGAGCGGCCGCGCGAGCTCGTGATCGCGATCGCCTCGGTGTTCCTCACGATCCCCTCGCTGGCGCTGTTCGGGCTCTTCATCCCGGTGTTCGGGCTCGGCGCGACGCCGGTGGTGGTCGCGCTGGTGATGTACGCGTTGCTGCCGATCGTCGCCAACACGATCGTCGGGCTGCGGGGAGTGGACCCGGCGATCGTCGAATCCGCTCAGGGGATGGGGATGGGCCGGACGCTGCGACTGATCCGCATCGAGCTGCCGCTGGCCTGGCCGGTGATCCTCACCGGCATGCGGGTCTCGACGCTGATCACGCTCGGCATCGCCGCGATCGGGGCCTATATCCGCGGCCCCGGCCTCGGCAATGACATCTTCCGGGGACTGGCCCGGATCGGCAGCCCGGTCGCGCTCAACCTGGTGCTCGGCGGGATCCTCGGCGTGGTCGTCCTCGCCGTGCTGTTCGACCTGCTCTATGTCCTGATCAACCGGCTCACGACGACACGGGGGATCCGATGAGTGCACCGGCAGACGTCGGCTCCCGGGACGGAAGCCGCGTCAAGATCCATCTGGACAAGCTCGCCAAACGGTACCCCGGCCAGCACAAGCCGGCGGTGGACGAGCTCTCCCTCTCCATCCCCGAGGGCGAGATCGTGATCTTCGTCGGGCCGTCCGGCTGCGGGAAGACCACTGTGATGAAGATGATCAACCGGTTGATCGAGCCCACCTCCGGCCAGATCCTCATCGACGACGAGGACATCACCCGGGCCGACCCCGACCAGCTGCGGCGCCGGATCGGCTACGTCATCCAGCAGATCGGGCTGTTCCCGCACATGACGATCGCGGAGAACATCGCCACCGTGCCCAAGTTGCTGGGCTGGGACCGCGAGCGTATCGCCGCACGGGTGGACGAGCTGATCGGGATCGTCGGCATGGACCCGGCCCTGCACCGCAAGCGCTATCCCAAGGAGCTCTCCGGCGGTCAGCGCCAGCGGATCGGGGTGGCCAGGGCGATGAGCGCCGACCCCGACATCATGCTCATGGACGAACCCTTCGGCGCGATCGACCCGATCACCCGGGACCGGCTGCAGAACGAGTTCCTCCGCATCCAGGCGGAGGTGAAGAAGACCATCGTGTTCGTCACCCACGACATCGACGAGGCGATCAAGATGGGCGACCGGATCGCGATCCTGCGCGAGCACTCGCGCATCGCGCAGTACGACACGCCGGAACGCATCCTCGTCGACCCGGCCGACGAGTTCGTCGCCGACTTCATCGGCCACGGGGCCTCGCTGAAGCGGCTGAGCCTGAGCCGGGTTCGCGATATCGAGCTCGGCAGCTGGCCCACGGTGACCGACGACACCGATCGGGCCGAGGCCATCGCGGCATTGCACGCCAGCGACAAGGGCAGCCTGCTGGTGCTGGACCGGCAGCGGCGTCCGCGCACCTGGGTCGACTCCGACCACCTGCGGCGCAGCGACGCCCGGCCGCTGTCCGAGATCGGCCTGCCGCTGGCCGTCGTCGAACCACGGGCCACCCTCAGCGACACTCTCAACGAGATGCTCACCGCCCGCTACAGCACCGCCGTGGTGGTCGGGGAGTCCGGCGAGTACCAGGGCGTCGTCGACATCGACACCATCAACGAGGCGATCCGCGGGATGCGCAGCGCCGAACGGGGCCGGCTACGCCGCGGCTTCGACGTCGTGGACGAGGTCGGGTAGCGATGTCGGTCGTCACCGAGCAGACCGTCGAGGTCCCCGGCGCGCCGTCGAGGCGGCGGTCCCTCACGGGGTACCTCTTCATGCCCTTCCTGCTCGCCGCGGTGCTGCTCGCCCTGTACCTGTACGTGAGCAGCCAGGAACTGGACAGCATCGAACAGCGCCGGATCAACCTCGCCTTCATCCGCAACGCCGCCGTCCAGCATCTCACTCTGACCGCGGTGTCGACGGTGCTGGTGCTGATCATCGCGATCCCGCTGGGCATCGCGCTGACCCGCCCGTTCGCCCGGCGCATCACCCCGGCCACCCTCGCCGTGTTCAACATCGGGCAGGCCATCCCCTCGATCGGTCTGGTCGCACTGTTCGCCGTGGTCTGGACGATCGGATTCTGGCCCGCGATCGTCGCGCTGGTCGCCTACTCCGCGCTGCCGGTGCTGCGCAACACGATGATCGGGCTGCGGCAGGTGGACGCCGCGGTCATCGAGTCCGGGCGCGGCATGGGGATGAGCCGGACCGGGGTGCTCACCCGCATCGAGCTGCCACTCGCGGTGCCGGTCATCCTGGCCGGGATCCGGGTCGCGCTCGTGATCAACGTCGGGACCGCCACGCTGGCCGCCTTCATCAACGCCGGCGGATTCGGCGACATCATCGTCGCCGGTCTGGTTCAGGGCCGGATACTGATCACGATCGTCGGCAGCGTGCTCACCGCGGTGCTGGCCCTGTTGATCGACTATCTGGCTGGGGTCGCCGAGGACGTACTCCGGCCCCGAGGCCTGTAGGTAACCCACCACGATGAAGGCGAGTAGCGAATGCATGCGAGGACCATCCGGGCCCGGCTGCTGACCCTGCTGGCCGCCGCCGCGCTGGCGCTCACGGCGTGCGGCGGAGGCGGCGGAGGTGGCGGTGGCGGAGGCGGCGGAGGCGAGGGTTCCCTCAGCGCCATCGACCTGTCCGGGACGACGTTCAAGGTGGGATCCAAGGAGTTCACCGAACAGCTCATCCTCGGCCAGATCGCGCTGCAGGCGCTGGCCGCGACCGGCGCCACGGTGGAGGACCGGACCGGTATCACCGGCACCACCAACGTCCGCGCCGCGCTGACCTCCGGTGAGATCGACATGTACTGGGAGTACACCGGCACGGGCTGGACGGTACACCTCAAGCACGAGGCCTCCGAGGCGCCGAAGGGCCCGGAGGCGCTCTACAAGGAGGTCGCGGCGCAGGATCTGCAGCAGAACCACATCGTGTGGATGTCTCCCGCGCCCGCCAACAACACCTACGCCATCGCCACCGCGCAGGGCCGAGGCGACCAGCTCGGCGTCCACAACCTCTCCGACTACGCGCGGCTGGCCAACGAGGACCCGACGAAGGCCAGTCTGTGTGCCGCGACCGAGTTCCTCACCCGCGACGACGGATGGCCCGGCCTGGAGAAGGCCTACGGGTTCGACCTCCCGACGGCCAACGTCGCCGAGATGGATCTGGGCATCGTCTACACCCAGGTCCCGACCGGCGAGCAGTGCAACTTCGGCGAGGTCTTCGCCACCGACGGCCGGATCGCGGCCAACAAGCTCGAGATCGTCGAGGACGACAAGAACTTCTTCGTCCCCTACAACGTCGCCATGACGGTCCGCGAGCAGGTCGCCAACCAGCACCCGCAGCTGGCCCAGGTGTTCGACCCGATCGCCGCGAAGCTCACCACCGAGGTTCTCCGCGGGCTCAACGAGAAGGTCGACGTCAACGGCGAGCTCCCGGAGGACGTCGCGAAGCAGTTCCTGCAGGACAACGGGTTCACGGCGTAGATGCGGATCACCCTTGCCCAGGTCGGCGGCGTGCTCGGCGATGTCGAGGCGAACCTCGATCGCGCCGAGCAGGCCGTCGCCAACGCCGTGGAGGAGGGCTCGGAGCTGATCGTGTTCCCGGAGCTGCACCTGTCCGGGTACTCGATCGGCCTGATCGACGAGGACCTGTCACTGCGGGCCGACGATCGGGGCCTGCGGCGCATCGCCAAGCGAGCCGGGGATGCGGGAGTGGTGCTGGGTTTCGTCGAGGACGGGCCCGGCGTGCACACCTACAACAGCGCGGCCTATTTCCAGGACGGCCACCTGGTGCACGTGCACCGCAAGCTGTACCTGCCGACCTACACCGTCTTCGAGGAACGCAAGCACTTCACCCCCGGCCCCTCGCTGCGGGCGTTCCCCGCCGCCGAGGACACCCGGATGGCGATCCTGGTGTGCAACGACGCCTGGCAGCCCCAGCTGGCCTTCCTCGCCACCCAGGACGGCGCCCTCGTGCTGTTGGTCCCGGCCTCCAGTGCGCAGAGCCAGTTTCCGGAACGCTACGACTCGAAGACCTACTGGCGCGATATCACCCGGTTCTATGCGCGCATGTTCCAGCTCTACGTCGTGTTCGTGAACCGGGTGGGCACCGAGGGCGATCTGCACTTCTGGGGCGGATCGCACGTCGTCGACCCGTGGGGGGAGATCATCGCCGAGGCGCCCGAGGACGTCGAACACCTGCTCACCGTCGATATCGACCTCACCGACGTGCGGCGACGGCGGCGCGCCATCCCGCTGGTCAAGGAGGCGCGGCTGGCGCTGATCAACCGGGAGGTGCACCGGCTGCTCGACGAGGGGGGCGATCAGTGACGCCGCGGCGCGGGCGGCGGCTGCGCACCCGGGCCGCGACCTCCCGGTACTCGGACGGCCCGGCTCACCCGGTTCCGGTCAGACCCGGTTGCGGTAGAGGTAGGCGGTGAGCGGCGCGAACACCGCGGTCAGCCCGACGGCCGTGGCGAGCACAAGCCCGACGTCCCCGGTCGTCGCCGTGCCCTCCATCAGCCCGCGCGTGGCCGTGACCAGGTGCGAGATCGGATTGACGGCCACGAACGCCTCGAGCCATCCGGGCAGCGTCGTCGGGTCGACGAAGACGTTGCTGAGGAAGGTGAGCGGGAACAGCACCATGAACCCGCCATTCATCACCGCGCCGGGCGAGCGCAGCAGCAGCCCGACGGTGGTGAACACCCACGACAGCCCGAAGGAGAACACAACCACCAGCACCATCCCGCTCAGCACCCCGCCCGGCCCGGCGGGCGGGCGGTAGCCCAGCACGAGGCCGAGCAGGACGATCACGGATCCGGCGAGCACGTAGCGCAGCGTGTCGCCGAGCAGCGCACCGACCAGCGGCGCGGGCCGCCAGATCGGCAGCGAGCGGAAGCGCTCGACGACGCCCTTGGTCATGTCGGTGTTGAGCGACACCCCGGAGTAGACGGTCGTGAACACCACCGACATGACGAGGATGCCCGGCAGGAGGTACCGCAGGTAGGCGCCCGTCGAGCCGGCGATCGCGCCGCCGAACAGGTAGGTGAACATCACCACGAACAGCACCGGCGTGATCGTCACGTCCAGCAGCTGTTCCGGCACATGCTTGATCTTGAGCATGCCGCGCCAGCCGAAGGTCAGCGCCGTGGAGAGCGGGCCCGGTCGGGGTGGGCGGGGCATCGAGGACAGGGCGGTGCGCACCGCGGCGGTGTCGGCGGCGGGCGCGCTGCTGGTGGTCGGGGCGGTACTCATGTCGCGGTCTCCTCGCCGGTGCCGGGGGCGGCCTCGGCGGGACGCCCGGTCAGCGCCAGGAACACCTCGTCCAGGCTGGGCTGGCCGAGAGCGAAGCCGGCGACGGGGATGCCGGCGCGGGCCAGCCCCGCGACGGCGTCGGCCGCCTGCTCGGCGTCGGCACAGGGCGCGGACAGCGCCGCGGCGTCCGGCTCGCGGTGCACACCGCCGAGCGCTCGGGCGAGCAGCCGCTCGGCCTCGGGTCGCCGGTCGGGGTCGAGCAACCGCACGTGCAGCGCGGCCGACCCGACCGACGCCTTGAGCTGGGCGGGCGTGCCCTCGGCGATCACCCGTCCGTGGTCGATGACCGCGATCCCGTCGGCCAGCCGATCGGCCTCGTCGAGGTACTGCGTGCACAGCAGGATCGTCGCGCCCGCGGCGGCGAGCGCGCGGACGATGTCCCACACCTGGCTGCGGGAGCGGGGATCCAGGCCGGTGGTGGGCTCGTCGAGGAACATCAGCTCCGGGGTGACGACGATGCTGGCCGCGATGTCCAGGCGGCGGCGCATCCCGCCGGAGTACCCCTTGACCAGCCGTCCGCTCGCCTCGGCGAGGCCGAAGGCGTCGAGCAGCTCGGCGGCCCGCGCCCGGGCGGCGGCCCGCGTCAGCCCGAGCAGGCGGCCGAGCAGCACGAGGTTCTCCCGGCCGGTGAGCTCCTCGTCGACCGAGGCGAGCTGGCCGGTCAGGCTGACCAGCCCACGCACGGTGTCGGCCTCGCGCACGACGTCGTGGCCCAACACCCGGGCCGAGCCGGTGTCGGGCCGGAGCAGGGTCGCCAGCATCCGGATCGTGGTCGTCTTGCCCGCGCCGTTGGGGCCGAGCACCCCGTAGACGCTGCCGCGGCGCACGGCCAGATCGACGCCGTCCACCGCGCGGGTGGCGCCGAAGGTCTTGACCAGGCCGGTGGCCTCGACCGCGAGACCGGTATCGACGGTCATCTCGCTCCTCGTCCGGGCGTCGGCTACCCATGTACGACGGACCGGGGACAAGGAACTCATCACCCGACCGCCCTCGGCAACCGGTTTACGCCGGCCGTCGGCGCCGGGCCGCGCCGGATGCTTCACGGTTCCCGTCCACGGCAGGCCTCACCCACTACTCTGCCCGCGTGTCCAAGCGTGCCCGCCACCGCAAGGCAGCGAACCGGCCCGGGAACAGAAAGCAGCGTCGCACCCCGCGGCGGCGGCCGGTGCGGCCGGCCGAGCCGGACCTGCTGGGCGACGTCGCGGCCGCCCTCGCCGACGATCATCCGCTCGCCCTGCTGGGCCTGGTCAGCACGCTGCTCGCCGCGATCGAGCCGCGCCCTGGCCCCTTCGAGCCGCCGGCCGGGCCGGATCTCCCGTCCCGGGAGGAGCTGGTGGCGACCTTCCTCGAGGTCGACCTGCCCGAGACCTCCGCCCTGTTGGCGGCGCTCGCCGAGCTGCTCGGCGAGGACGTGCTGCGGCGCCGGGTCCGCCGGGAACTCGCGTCGCGCGGCCACGCGCTGCCGCGCTGGCTTGTCGAGCTGGACCGGGCTGAGACGGTCGGCGAGGCGGTGGGGGTGGGCCACGTGCTCGGCGACGGGGACGACATCATGTTCGGGGTCCGGCTGTCCGGTGGTCGGGAGCTCTCCGTCGCGGTCTATGTCGATCATAATCTGGGCACGGTCGCCAAGGACGCGTTCGTGGTCCCCGAACCCCTCCCCGGGTTGGTCGAGCAGATGCTCGCCACGATCGACGATCCCGACACCACCGCGGGTGAGCTCGACCGCGCCGACGCCGGAGTCAGGATCACCGAGGCGATTGACCGGGGCAAGATCACCTTCCCGCCGTTCGAGACCGACACCTGGCCCGGGTGCCGCCCGCTGGTCGAGTGGGCGGTCCGGCTGCTGCCGACCGGCGGTACCGGCTACCGGCGGCCGGAGTGGGACGACGACGCTTTGGCGGCGCTGACCGAGCGTTTCCTCGCCTCCCCGTTCGGCGCCGAGTTCGACGACGCCGACCACCGCGGCCTGCTCGAGTCGCTGCTGTGGTTCGGCACCGACTACGGCCCCGGCGACCCGCTTCGCTGGAGCCCGGTCGCGGTGGAGATCCTGCTGGCCGACTGGATCCCCCGGAAGATCGTCGCCGACGCCCCCTACCTCGCCAAGGCCCCGGCCCTGCTGCGCGCCTTCATCCGGTTCTGCCACCACGAGCGCGGCATCCGGCCGGCGCTCACCGCGCTGACCCTCGCCGCCGTGGACGAGCACGAACCGGGGTACCGGCGCACCATCCGTTCCCCGCGGCCCCAGGGCCCGGCCGCACTCCTGGCCGCGATGGGAGCGCTCGACCCGGACGGCCCCTGGCCACCACTCGACGCCGAACCGCCGGGCCTTCCCGAGATCATGCTCGATGCCCTGCGCCGCGCCGTCGGCAGCGAATCCGCTCTCGACGCCCTCGACGCGTCGCCCCTGCCCGACGAGTCGTTCGACTGGAGGTCGATACCGGCCGACATTCACGACCGGGTGGCCGAGGTGCTCGCACTCGTCGATCGCGGGAGCGGCGAGCTGCTCGACGTCGAGTCCCGCACGGCCTGCCGCCGCCTGCTCGCCCGCGCCGCCGCCGGCGATCCGGAGATCTTCCGCCGCCGGGGCCGGGCCGCCACCGCCGCCGCGGCCATCTGCTGGATCATCGGCAAGGCGAACCGTTCCGTCGGCGCCGACGGCGTCGCGGTCAAGGATCTCACCGGCCACTTCGGGCTCGGCCGGAGCACCGTCTCGCCGCGCAGCAAACCGCTGCTGAGGGCCATCGGCGTCGCCCCGGAGCAGTACGGGGGGATGGACCTGGCCTCCCCCGACTACCTGACGGCGGCGCGCCGCGGGCAGATCATCGCCGACCGCGACCGTTACCGCGCCATGCGGGATCCGCGATGACGCCCGAGATCGCCGAACCGGTCTCCCGGTGCGCGGTGCTGTCCCGCGCCGTGCTCGACGTCCTGGACGACTGCCCGGGACTGTGCGTCCACGAGCTGGAGGACGTGGTCCACGACGTCTTGGGAGACCGCGGCTACCCGGAGACCGTCACCGTCTACCAGACGTTCCGCCGTGGAGTGATGCCGGTTCCGGCGGCCGTCGAGCTGCTCGCCGAGTTCGGCGCGGTCGACGACCGAGTGATCACCCCGCTGGGGCGCTGGGCGCGCCGCGCCCTCGCTGAGCCCGCCGACCCGGCCGCCGGGGAACCGCCCGGCGAGAAACCCGCGGGGCGCATCCTCCAACTCAAGATCATGCGCCGCCACGTCCGACCACCCGTGTGGCGGCGCGTGCTGGTGCCGGCCGACGCCGGCCTCGCCCTGCTGCACCGCATCATCCAGGTGGCGTTCGACTGGGACGACGACCACCTGCACGTCTTCACCGCGGACGGTGCCGGCTACGCCGACCCGAACCACGATCTCGACGGATATGCCGACGAGACAGCGGTGCGGCTCGCGGCCGTGCTCCCGCGGCCCGGCCGCTCGATCGACTACCGATACGACCTCGGCGACTGCTGGGACCACACGATCACCCTGGAGAAGGTCGTCGAACCCGACAGCGCCCTCACCTACCCGTACTGCGCCGGTGGGTGCGGCGACGCCCTGGTCGAGGACCGGGTTCCCGACTTCCCGGAGCGGCCCACACCGTTCGACCAGCACCGGATCAACCGGCGCCTCGCCACACTCGGCGGCCCGTCGCGTGCTTCGTCCCGGTTCACCTGGCCCGCCACGTGAGCGGCACAGGCGTCGCTCCGCGGTGCTTGAGCGGCTCACGTGGCGGGTGGGCGGCGGAGATCACCTCCGGAAGCCGCGCCCGGTCACGACCGGGGCGAGGCCAGGACCCGAAACCGACCATTGCCAGGCCGGGCTCCTGGGAGAAAGGTGTGCCGAGACCGGCGGCGCCGCCGGGGCGCTGCCCCTGACCGGAAGGGGGTGGATCGTGTACGCACGTTCCACCACGGTCCTTGCGCACCCGGAGTCGATCGACGCGGGGATCGCGCACATCCGCGACGAGGTGATGCCCACCCTGCTGGCGACGGACGGGTGCATCGGCCTTTCCATGCTGGTCGACCGGGACTCGGGCCGGTGCATCGCGACCAGCTCGTGGCAGAGCCGGGAGGCCATGCGCGCCAGCGAGACCCGGATCCGGCCGGTGCGGGACCACGCGGCCGAGATCCTCGGCGGCCGGCCGCAGGTCGACGAGTGGGAGATCGCCGTTCTGCACCGCCACGACCGCTCGGGGCCCGGCGCCTGCGTGCGCGCGACCTGGGTGCGGATCCCGGCCGACCGAGCCGACCACGCGATCGACGTCTACCGGATGGCGCTGCTGCCGACGATCGAGGGCTTCGACGGATTCCGCAGCGCCAGCCTGCTGGTCGACAGGGCCGGCGGCTACGGCGTCTCCTCGGTGACCTTCGACAGCCGCGAGGCCATGGTGCGCAGCCGCGAGCAGGCGGAGACGCTGCGCCGGACGGGTGTCAGGGACACCGGCGTCCGGATCCTCGAGGTCGGCGAGTTCGAGTTGGCGCTCGCCCACCTGCGGGTGCCCGAGATGGCTTGATCATCAGGTGCCGGGCGGCGCCCGCAGCCCCGGTGAGCACGTCGGTACGCAGGTCGAGCCGCTCGACCGACACCGTTAGCCGCAGGGTGGAAAGCGTGCGGGCCGTGACCGAAGGCGAGGTGCGGGTTCGGGGTCGCGGGTGAGGTCGAACCGGTCGGGTTCGGCGGACGCAGCCGGATCCCGGTCGGCGGCGCCGCTGGCCAGGACCACGGCGTCTCCAGCCCGGATCCGCACCCCCGCGATGTCGATATCGGCGTGGGGGCAGCGGGGAGGCCCGGGCTGATCGGCGTCGGGGCCCGAACCGGCTCAGGCGACCGATGATCGCTTCGACGAGCACGTTAGAGGTGTGGCGACAACGCTACCGCCGGTCTCGCGGCGATCACCATCGATCCTGGCTGCGGGCTGCCCCACCATTTCCCCCGCTGAGGGGGTGCCACATCGACGCCGATGCGGGAGCCTTCCCTCGCCCAGGCTGGCAGGACTCCCCGCACCAGCGGATGTGGCGCCTCGAGGGGTAGACATCATGAACGCACTGCGGCGTCGCACGCGCCGGCTCTTCGCATTCCGCAAGGGGATTCTCGCGCTCGACACGGCTCCGGCGGCCCTCACCAGCCGATTCCGCGCGGCGTCGCTCAGCCTCTCCCCGCGGACCACCGACGACTATCTGACGATGCTACTCGGCACGCCAGATCTGGCGTCGGCCACGAGCGCCGCGGTACTGGACCCGCAGGCGTTCGAGGCATCGAGGACACGTGGTCACCGGCTGCCGGAGACCCTGCGAGCCGCGGGCATCCTGCCCGGTGTCCGCGCGGACACCGGGATCGAGCCGATGTCGTCCGACGACCGCGAGCTGGTGACCTCCGGCCTCGACGGGCTGGCCACCCGGCTGCGCGGATTGCGCGGCCACGGTGCGGCCTTCGCGGTCTGGAGCACCGTCGCCAGCCCCAGCGCCGATCACGGCGCGGTGCGCCAGCTCACCGCGAACAGTCAGGCCGCCGCCCGCTTCGCGTACGTCTGCCAGGATCTGGGTCTGGTGCCCCTCGTCCGGGTCGGAACGCGGCTCGGCATGGATCCCGGACCGGCACGGGACGCGACCCTGGCGGCAGCCGCGCTGAGCGTCACCGGACATCTCGAGGATCTCGACGTCGATCTCTCCGCCGTCGTGATCTGTGTCGAGGCCAGCCCGGGCCCCGGCCGCGATCCACTCATCGCCAGCCCGCTGGCCACGCTTCCCAGCACCCTCGGCGGGGTTGCGCTCGCCGGTGGCCAGCAGTCCGCCGCCGATACCGTCGAGGCGGTCGCGCAGGTGTGCGCGGCCGCGCCGCCGTGGCCGGTCACGTTCTACCTCGGACGGCATGTCACCCAGCCGGCGCTGCACGCCTGGCGCGGCCGCGCGACGTATGTGAGGGCCGGGCAGCAGGTCTTACATGCCGGGTTGGCCGCCGCGTCGGCCGCGCTCTGCGAACACGGGCTCCCGGGCGTCGCCCGCCTCGGCACGGCGACGAACCGATGACCGCCCTGCGCAGTCTCGCGGGCTGCCTGACAGCTCCCGGCCGCGGCCTGCTGGCCGTGGACCAGCCGAGCGTCCACCTCCATGACATGCTCCGGCGGGCCCGGCTCACCTCGACCGAGCAGAACTGTCGCGCGCTGCGCGATCTCGTGCTGGCGACACCGGGGCTGCACCGAATGCTCAGCGGGGTGCTGCTCGATCCGGAGGAGCTGTCCGCGACCGCCCACCCGGTCGGCCCGCTGCCCTCGCTGCTCGCCGCCCGACGGGTCCCGATCGGGGTCCGGATGGGCGACGAGACCACCGAGGTGATCGGCTCCGCCGACCGGATCACCGAGGAGGTCGACCGGCACGCGGAGAACGGCGCGATGTTCGCCCGGTGGCGACAGGTCATCGACGGAAGCGACCGATCGGTCGCAGACGAGGCGCAGGTTCGCATCCGCGCGGTGGCCACCTGGGCGGCCATCTGCCAGCGCGGTGGGCTGGTACCGGTTGTCGAATGCGTGGTTCGGGTGGCCGATCAGGACACCATCGAGCAGGTCGAGGTCGTCCACACCCGCACGGTCGGCGCCGTGATGTCCGCGTTGGACGCCGCGAAGGTCGACCTGGCCGCGACCGTGCTGGGCGCCAACCTCGTTCTTCCCGGGCGCCGGGCCGGGCAGACCGCGGCCTCCGAGGATGTCGCGATGGCATCCGTGCGCAGCCTGCGCGAGGCCGGAGCCGGCAGCGTGGCCGGGATCGTGTTCACCCCATCCGGCCAGCCGAGGCATCTGGCCGCCCACCTCGCCGCAATGCAGTGGTGCCAGCCGGGCTGGCCGATCAGCTTCTGCCAGGGCCGCAGCCTGCTGGCGCCCACCGCCGCGGTCTGGCGGGGACGCCCGGATCGGGTCGCCCCCGCCCAGAACGAGCTGCGCTCGCGGCTGGGCACCACCCTGGCCGTGCTGCGCGCCGGCCGCAGCGAGGTGACGAGGCGGGACGGGCAGGCTTGGTGGGACGGCTACATCCAGGCCGGCTCGCCCCTCACGAACTGAGCCGGGCGGGCCCGGGCAGCTCGAGCAGCCCGGGGTCGATGGTGGCGCGTGCCCGAGCCGATGCCGCGGCGGCACACACGATCATCGTCGCGTCACCGTCGACCGACTTGCCCTTGAGCGCAATCGCGGCGCTGTCCGGTCCGTCCCGGTGCGCCATGAGCCAGTCGTAGAGCAGCCAGTCGATCCCGCAGGCGGCGGCCAGTGGGTCGACGTCGGCCGCGATGGCCGCCACCGTCACCGCCCGCAGGGCCTCGCGGTGCTCGTCCAGCGCGGCGTCCTTGTTCACCCCCGAGCTGTCGAACATCAGCATCGACAGCGTCGCGGGGTAGCGCCGGCCTTCCTCGGTCCGCACCACCCAGCGCGCGCCCTTGCCGGGCTGGGCCGGGTCGACCTGATGTAGCTCGCCGAAACCGCCGACGACGCCGAGCGACGGATCGTCGAGCTGCCCGTCCAGCGGTGCCGGTCCCAGCAGGCCCAGCGGCAGCCGGGCACGAATCCCGAACAGCGCCGCAGTACCGATGATCTGTCCTCCGCGGGCCCCGGCCGTCAGGCCGGTGACGGTCAGCGCGGCCTCGTACTCGTGGCACAACCGGTCGATCGCACGATGCAGCTCGCGCAGGTCCTGCTCCTCCGGCCCGGCGGGACGGCGTCCGCCGCCGAGGATCTCGCCGAACCGGCCGGCCGCGATGATCAACGCGTCGTCGAGCGCCTCGAGGTGGGTCGGCACCAGTCGCTCGGGTTCGCTGTCGGAACGCACCAGATCGACCAGGCTGACCGGCACCCCGGCCGTGGTGACCCAGTGGAAGCCGATCTGGTCCTCGTTCTGGACGATGCGTGGACGACTCATCCCGTGCTCCCCGGCGTTGCCGCCTCGCGTTCCCTGGCCAGCCTGCGGTTGGTCACCTCGATCTGGCGCAGCGTGCTCGCCTCCAGCCCGGTGACCTGATCGTCGCTCAACCGATCGCAGAGCCACTGCCAATGCAGGGCGACCTGGTCCCCCGGGGCGACGTCCGGGAGAAAGCTCAGCCCGTCCACCGCGACCGCGACGCGTTCTTCGGTGGACTCGGCGAGGGCGAGTTCGCTGCCGTTCCAGGTCAGCCGCCGAGACCGGACGATGATCTCTCCGTCATGGCGCGACAGCACGGTTCCCCAGCGGATCCGGCAGCTGTCCAGAACGTGCAGCGGGTGCTCGTGGGCGACCGTGGTCAACAGCCGGGACCACGGGTAGACGCCGAACACGTGGAAACAGTGATCCCCCGCGGCCTCGTCGAGCAGCTCCGGGGTCAGGTGGGCCCAGTAGTGACCGGCCTGCGGCGCGATGCGGGCCAGCAGCTCCTCGCCGAAGGCGCGCGGACTGATCTGCGCGCCCACACCGCCGCCGAGCCAGTAGGACTCGACGAGCCGGCTGTCCAGCGGATCCTCGAGCCCGGTCAGCTTCGCCAGCACCTCCAGATACGGCCAGGCGCCCGAGAACCGCCGGGCCACCGCCCGTACGTCGGCAGTTGCGGAAGGCACGCTGCCGGCGTCCGCCAGCGTGCCCGAGTCCGGTGGACCGCAGTAGCCCAGCTTGTTGGGTGCGTACGCGTAGCGCGCGAACAGCCAGGCTCCGCGGGTGTCCTCGACCAAGGGGGCACCCAGTGGGCTCACCGGAGACCCGACTGCCCGACCAGCTGGGCGGCCTCGCGGTGCATCCGGCCGAAGTTGTAGTACGCCGCGCAGGCCCCCTCGGCGGACACCATGCACGTCCCGATCGGCGTCTCCGGGGTGCACGCGGTGCCGAACACCTTGCACTCCCACGGCTTGAGCACGCCCTTGAGCACCTCACCGCACTGGCACGCCTTAGGATCGGCGACCCGCACCCCGGGCATCTCGTAGATCTGCTCGGCGTCGAAGCCGGCGAACTCCGCGCGCATCCGCAACGCGCTCTGCGAGATGAACCCGAGGCCCCGCCATTCGAAATGCGGTCGCAGCTCGAAGACCTGGCCCAGCAGGGCGAGCGCCGCCGGATTGCCCTCCGGGCGGACCACCCTGGAGTACTGGTTCTCCACCTCGCAGCGGCCTTCCCGGATCTGGCGCAGCAGCATGGCGACGGCGGCCAGGACGTCCAGCGGCTCGAATCCAGCCACCACCAGGGGTTTGCCGAAGGTCTCCGGAACGAAGCGGTACGGCCGGATGCCGACCACGGTGGAGACGTGCCCGGGGCCGAGGAACCCGGACAGCCGCAGGTCCGGCGAGTCCAGGATCGCCTTGATCGGCGGAACGATCGTCACGTGGTTGCAGAACACGCTGAAGTTGGTGACGCCCAGTTCGCGGGCCCGGACCAGGGTGACCGCGGTGGACGGCGCGGTGGTCTCGAACCCGACGGCGAAGAACACGACCTTCTTGTCCGGGTTGTCCACCGCGAGCCGCAGCGAGTCCAGCGGCGAGTAGACGAAACGCACGTCCGCGCCGCGCGCCTTCGCATCGAGCAGGCTGCCCTTGCTGCCCGGCACCCGCATCATGTCGCCGAACGACGTGAAAATCACGTCCGGTTGTTCCGCCAGCCAGATCGCGTCGTCGATGCGTCCCATGGGAATGACGCACACCGGACAGCCCGGGCCGTGCACCAGTTCCACCGACTCCGGGAGCACATGCTCCAGCCCGTGCCGGTAGATGGTGTGTGTGTGGCCGCCGCACACCTCCATGAACTTGTGATGCTCGGAGCCGGCCATATCCTCGATCGCGGCGATCAGCGAACGCGCGGCCGCGGGGTCGCGGAACTCATCGACGAAACGCACAGGGAATTCCTTTCGTGGTGGGTGGGGTCGGCTCGGGCCGGTCTCGCGTCAGACGATCGAGGAGGAGTCGAATGCCTCGATCTCCTCGCGATAGGCCTCCCCTAGCCTCTCCACCGCGGCCAGGGTCAGCAGCGCCTCCGTCTCGTCGATCTTCGCCATCGCGAAGCCGACGTGCACCAGCACCCAGTCCATCGGCTGTGGCGGATCCTTTTCCAGCAGTCGCACGCTGATCGTGCGCTGCACACCGCTGACGTCGACCGTCGCCAGGTGGTTATCGGCATCGACGATGTCGACGATCTGCCCCGGAATCCCCAGGCACATAGATTTCTCCTTATTCAGCAGATTCGCGGCAGAGGGTCGCCGACCAGCATGTCCACGATTCGGGTTCCGCCGAAGCCGGTGCGCAACGCGACCGTGGCGGCCGGTTCCTCGGTGATCTCGCCGATCACCGCCGCCTCGCCGCCCAGCGGATGCGTGCGCATCGCCAACAACGCGGCCTCGGTCTCCTCCGGCGCCACCACCGCGAGGAACTTGCCCTCGTTGGCGACGTAGAGCGGGTCGATGCCGAGGAGTTCGCAGGCTCCGTTCACCGTGGGCCGGATCGGGAGCCGCTGCTCGTCGAGCACCACGCCGAGCCCGGTGGTCTGGGCCAACTCGTTGCAGACCGTCCCGACCCCGCCCCGGGTCGGGTCACGCAGCCAGCGCGTCGACGGTGCCGCCGCGAGCAGGGTCTCCACCAGATCGCTCACCGCGGCCGTGTCGGAGGCGATATCGGCCTCGATCGCGAGATCCCCGCGGGCCAGCATCACGGCCATCCCGTGGTCACCCATCGATCCCGACATCACCACCCGGTCACCCGGACGCACCGCGGCCGCCGACAGCTGCCGCTCGCCCGGGATCACCCCGACGCCCGCCGTGGTGATGAACAGGCCGTCCGCAGCGCCCTTGGCGACCACCTTGGTGTCGCCGGTGACGATCTGTACCCCGGCCGTCTCGGCGGCCTGCGCCATATCGGCGACGATGCTCCGCAACTCCGCGACGGGGAAACCCTCCTCCAGCACGAACGCGGCCGAGATCCAGGACGGCCGGGCTCCCGCCATCGCCAGGTCGTTCACGGTGCCGTGCACCGCGAGGTGACCGATCGAGCCTCCGGGGAAGCGCAGCGGTTGGACCACGAAGGAGTCGGTGCTGAAGGCCAGCCGGTCACCGCTGGGCAGCGTGAGCACCGCGCCGTCGCCGAGGGCCTCCAGCTGCTCGTTGCGGAATGCCTCGACGAAGACCGCGTCGACCAATGCCGCCGACGCCTTTCCGCCGGCCCCATGGGCCAGCGTGACGATCTCGTCCCGCAGCCGCGGGCGCCGTCTGCGGAACGCCTCGATCCGTTCGATGACCTCGTTCTCGGCGAAGGTCGGGCCGGAGTGGTGCACGGACGTCATTGACGTTCCCCCAGTTCAGCAAGGTGCTCATGGACCGCGGCCCATAGTCGGTATCCCAGGAGGGCCTGCGACTCCTGAATGCGGTGCACGCTCTGTGAGCGCACCACGAAACATGCGTCGACGGCGCCGTCCGCGGCGAACTGCCCACCGTCGTAGCCTGCGAAGCCGACTGTGAGCATTCCCCGCCGCTTGGCCTCGGCGAATGCCACCGTGAGGTCCTTCGAGCTGCCGCTCGTCGACATCGCCACCGCGATATCGGTGTCTCTGCCGCGCGCGATCAACTGGCGAGCGAACACCAGATCGAAGCCGACGTCGTTGCCCAGCGCGGTGATCACCGCCTGGTCGGCGGTCAGCGACCAGGCCGGAAGCGGCCTGCCGGCGGGCGGGCGGGCGAACAGGCCGGCGAGGGTGGCCGCGTCGGTGGAGCTGCCGCCGTTGCCGAAGGCGAACATCCGGCCGCCGCGCGCGAACCGGCGCGCCATCTCCGCGGCGGTCGTCTCGACCAGTTCCGCGCTCGCCGCGAGCGTGCTGCGCTGCAGCGCGGCGCTTTCCGCGGCCTTGGCCCGCGCGGACGCCGCCAGGTCGGTGAGCAGCGAGTCGTGGTCTCGCTCCGCGGCCTCCAGGAACGGGTAGAGGAATCCCGTCGCCTCAGATGTCTCGGGCCCGGTCATCGGTCCAGCTCCTCGTCCACCTTGCTGATCGCCATCCCCGCGTGCACCAGCAGCAGGTCGGCGGCCTCGACCGGGTCGACCAGCATCGTGTCGACCGTCTCCTCGCCCTCGGCGGTGCGCACCAGGCTCCGGCCGCCGATCGCGGGTTCGATCACCTCGGCGAGCCTGCCCTCGTCGCTGCAGGTCACGCAGACCTCGTCGGTGCACTCCGGTACGGGCTCGCTCAGCAGACCCGGGTGCTCGAAGCAGACGTGCGTGAGCTCCCACAGCAGGTGGTAGAGCAGCACGAATCCACCTGTTGCGGGCAGCCGCGGATCCGGATCGTCGAGCCAGAGCACGTGATCGGCCGAACCGGCGGGCGGCCGGGGACCGCTGCCGATCCACAGCGTCGACACACCCCAGGCCGGGGACCGGCGCATCACCGAGCGCACCGCGGGATCGGCGGCCGACGCGACGGCCACGACCACGTCACCGGGCCGGACCGACACCCGCACGGTCGACACCAGATCCGGTCCGGTCAGCGCCACCGCGGGCAGCGCCTTCTTGCCGACGACGACCGGGTGCACGAACTCCACCGCGACGTGGTTGGCGTGCGGCTCCCAGGACGGGGCCAGACACCACAGCGTCGCCCCCGCCGCGAACCGGCGGGCCAGCATCAGCGAGGCGGCCGCGAGATCGGCCGCCAGCCCGTCGTCGATGAGCGCCGCCGCGCTCGTGGCCTCGCGGGTGGGCCCACTCATGACAGCCCTCCCGGCATCGCGCGCGCCGGGTCGCCGAACACGCCGTACTCACGCATCGTGGCGAGGGTGACCAGCGCGGACTCCTCCTCGATCCGGGTCAGCGCGAACCCGGCGTGCACGATCGTGTAGTCCCCGACCCGAAGGTCGGGTAGGTAGGCGAGACAGACCGTCATCGTCTCCTCCGGGAATTCGACGCGGGCCATCCGGGCCCCGCGCTCGTCGTCCCACACCTCGGCGATCCTGCCCGGGATTCCGAGACACATGGTCAGCCCCCCTCCTCACGCGCCTGCAGCGCCACCACCGCCGCCTGGCCGAGCGCCAGCCCACCGTCATTCGGCGGCACGACCCGGTGGGTCAGCACCTCGAAGCCGGCCTCCTGCAACCGGCTCCGGCATGCCTGCAACAGCAACACATTCTGAAAAACCCCGCCGGTCAGCCCGGCCAGCCGGATCCCGCTCCGCTCGCCGACCTGGGCCACCACCGACATCACGCCGTCGGCCACCGCCTCGTGGAAGGCGGCCGCCAGCAGGGCCGCGGGGACTCCGGTCCGCAACCCGGCGACGAGCTCGACCAGCAGCGGGAAGGGGTCGAGCTGCCCGTCGGGATGGACCGGCAGCCGCAGCCGCGGCGTGGCCGCGGCCGGGTTGCCGCCGACCGTCGTGGCCAGTGCCTCCAGCTCGATCGCCGCCTGGCCCTCGTACTCGATGCGATGTCGCACCCCGAGCAGCGAGGACACCGCGTCGAACAGCCGGCCCATGCTCGTGCACGGGACGCAACCGATCCCGGAAGCCAGCTGGGAGCGCAACGCCCTGAGCTCGGCCGGCGTGCAGGCGGCCACCGGCGGAAGGTCAGCCGCCCAGTCGACACCGGCCGAGCTCAGGTGGGAGAGCGCCATCCGCCGGGGGTTTCGGACGGCGGCATCCCCACCGGGCAACGACACCGCGCGCAGATGCCCGGCTCGGACGAATCGATGGCTGTCGGTGCCGAGCCGCAGGATCTCCCCGCCCCAGACGGCGCCGTCGCTGCCGTAGCCGGTGCCGTCGAAGGAGACCCCGACGATCGGTTCCCCGAGCCTGCCGTGCTCGGCCAGCAGGGAAACGACATGCGCGTGGTGGTGCTGGACGAGCTCGACCGGACGGTCCTCGGCGTGGCGCTGTGCCCAGCCGGTGGTGAGGTAGCCGGGATGCGCGTCCGCGGCCAGCCACTCGGGGACGGCCCGGCGCAGCGTGCCGAGCTGGCCGACCGAGCGTTCGAAGGCCCGTAACGTCTCCAGGCTGCCCATATCGCCGATATGCGCCGACAGATAGGCACGGCGGCCGTCGGTGAGGCAGAACGTGTTCTTCAGCTCGCCGCCGACCGCGAGCACCGGCGGTGCGGCGAACCCGAGATCCACCGGCAGCGGCGCATAGCCGCGCGAGCGACGGATCGGCAGCTCGTGGTCGTCGAGCACCCGGACCACCGAGTCGTCGCACGGCACGAAGATCGGCCGGTCGTGGGTCAGCACCGCGTCGGCGAGCCGCGGCAGCCGGTCGCGGGCGTCGTCGTCGGTGAAGCAGATCGGCTCATCGGAGAGGTTCGCGCTGGTCAGCACCAGCGCGTCGGGGACCGGGGCGGGAGAGCCGGGCACCGGGGCGAGCAGCAGGTGGTGCACCGGGGAATAGGGCAGCAGCAGCCCGAGCTGCGGGCAGCCCGGCGCGACCGCCTCGGCGACCGGGGCCTCGGCGCGGCGGTCGAGCAGGACCACCGGACGCGCCGGGCTGGTCAGCACCGCGGCCTCGGCGGCGTCGACCTCGGCGAACCTGCGCGCCACCGGCAGATCGCGGACGAGCACCGCGAACGGCTTGCCGCCCCGGGCCTTGCGGCCGCGCAGCGCCCGCACCGCGGACTCGTCGTCCACCGCGCAGGCCAGGTGGTACCCGCCGATCCCCTTGATCGCGACGATGCGGCCGTCCGCCAGCGCCCGCTGGGCCGCGGCGAGCGCGGCGTCGGCGCCGTCGACCCGCTGCGCGCCGGACTCGAACCGCAGCGACGGCCCGCAGTCCGGGCAGCACACCGGCTGGGCGTGGAAGCGCCGGTCGCCGACATCGTGGTACTCACGGGCGCAGCGCTCGCACATCGGGAAGCCCGCCATCGTCGTGGCCGGGCGGTCGTAGGGCAGGTCGGTGATGATCGTGAACCGGGGACCGCAGTTCGTGCACGTGACGAACGGGTGCCGGTAGCGCCGGTCGGCCGGGTCGAACAGCTCGGCCACGCAGTCGTCGCACACCGCGACGTCCGGGGGGATCGCGGTCCGCGCGCCCTCGCTCTCGCGGCTGGTCACGATCCGGAAGCCGTCGTCGCCCACCGGCGGGATCGGCTCGGCCTGCACCGACGCCACGTCGGCCAGCGGCGGCGCTTGGTCGACCAGCCGGTGCGCGAACTCCTCCAGCACCGGTTCGGGCCCCTCCACCTCGATGAACACCGCTCCGGCGGCGTTACCGACCAGGCCGGCCAGCCCCAGTTCGGTGGCCAGCCGGTAGACGAACGGCCGGAACCCGACGCCCTGCACGACGCCGGTCACCGTCAACCGCCGCCGCTGCGCCGCGGCCACGGTCCGCACCTGCCCCAGTTTCACTGCCGCCGCCACAGCACGACCCGGTTGTTGCCCGAGTCGGCCACCGCGAGCCGGTCACCGTGCAGCGACAGTCCGTACGGCCAGCACAGCGAGTCGCGGTCGACACCGCTCCAGCGGTTCTCCCCGTTCGCCGCCATCGTCGGCTGCCCCAGAACATGGTCGGCGGGCCTGCCGTCGGTGAACGGGCCCTCCCAGATGAGGATGCGGTTGTTCGCGGTATCGCCGATCGCGAGCCGGCCCGAGTCCAGCGCGAGGGCATACGGGAACCGGAGCCGGTCGCCGCGCTGCGGGCCGTAGGGCCATTCGACGGCCGAGCCCATATCGGCCTGGCCGAGCAGGACGTCCGCGTCGCGGTCGGCGTCGGGGTGCTGCGGCCAGCCGAGCACCCGGTGGTTGCCGGCGTCGGCGATCAGCAGGAGTTCGTCGGTGCCGGCGATGTCGTGCGGCCAGCGGAAGCTGTTCGGCGCGACGGCACCGCCACGGTTCTCCTCGCGAGCGGCGGGATCCGGCTGGCCCAGGACGAGATCGGCGGGCCGGTCGGTCTCCGGGATACCACCGTCCCACGCCAGCACCCGGCGGTTGCCGGTGTCGGCGACATAGAACCGGCCGCCGACGACGTCGATCCCGAACGGCCAGTAGAAGGTGTTCGCCGAACACTCGGTGCCGCGGTTGGGCTCGATCGAGGCGGGGTCGGGTTGGCCGAGGATCAGATCCGGTGCCCGGTCGCTCTCGCGCGGCACCTCGTTCCACACCAGGACGCGGTGGTGCCAGGCGTCGGCAACGATCAACCGGCCCTCGTGCACCAGCACCCCGGTCGGCAGGTTCATCCCGCGCTCCGGGCCCCGCCCGCCCGCGGCCCGGCCCTCGGTGGTGCCGTCCGGTTGTCCCAGCACGACATCGGCGGGTTGCTCGTCGCGCTCCGGAACCCCGTGCCAGATCAACACCCGATGGTTACCGGAATCGGCCATGACGAGGTGGTCGTCGTCGAGGTGAACCCCGCGCGGGGAGTAGCACCAGGCCATCGTCGGGCTGGCGGCGGGCAGCGCGAGACCGCCCGGAGCCGGTGCGCCGATCCACACGTCGGGCACCCAGCCGCCGGACAGGTCGGCTGGGTGGTCGGCGAGCTCGGGGACCGTCATTTGAGTTGCGCCAGTCCTCCGCCCGCTTGCCGGGGCGGAGGACCGGCGCTGCCTCCCCTCGCGAAACTGTCGGTAGGACATGGGACGGTGCGGGCGTGCGGTTCCGGAGGTACCCCACCCCCGAGCAGGAGGCCGGCCTGCTCGGGCACTGCGGGCACGCCCGGTTCGTGTGGAACCTCGCGGTCGAACAGCTGGGCTATCGGGTCCGTGGGCAGCGGGTACCGGGGTATGTCGAGCAGGCCCGGCAGCTCACCGAGGCGCGCGCCGCGGTCGGCTGGTTGGGCGAGGGGTCGCAGACCGTGCAGCAGCAGGCGCTGCGGGACTTCGCCCAGGCGGTGCGGAACTGGCAGAACGACACCCACGGCCGCCCGACCTGGCGGCGCAAGGGCCGCCGTGAGGGCTTCCGCATCGTCGGGCCGGCCGCCGGCCGGGTGGAGCAGCTGGGCCGCCGCTGGGCGCGGGTGTGGGTGCCCAAGGTGGGCTGGGTGAAGCTTCGCCGCACCCTGGCCCGGGCCCGCCGCGGCTCCCGCCGGCGGGCCCGGCTCAAGGCGCGGCTGGCCCGGGCGCCCGCCCGCAACGCC
>NZ_AUII01000024.1 GCF_000423625.1 Pseudonocardia asaccharolytica DSM 44247 = NBRC 16224 | reverse complement strand
CCGCAGCTGGCGCTGCGCACGGGCCAGCAGTTCCACCGCGCGCCGCATGTGATCCTCGACCTGTCGGGGGTCGACCACCTGGACACGGACGCCCTGGACGTTCTGGGCGGCCTGCCCGAGCGCGCCCGCGTCGCGGCGACGCGGCTGCACATTGCCGGGGTCGAGCACGAGGCGCTGGCCGCGCGCCTGCGCCGTGTCGGGTTCGGCGAGCACCTCACCCCGGCCCCGGCGGCCGCGGTCCTTGCCGGCCTCGACCGGCCGGGGCGGCGCCGGGGGCGGGAGGTGCGGGGATGAGCAGCGGCCGGTCGCGGGTCGGGCCGGCTAACCACTCGAGCGACCACTCGCGGTCGTGGCCCGCTGCCGCGCCGGGGGTGGATCCGTCTCCTCGGATCGGATCCGGGCGACGCACACCTGCGGTTCGACGAACGGCGCCAGGCTGCTCGCGGCGGCCGGCGTCCCCAGCTCGGCGAGCGCACCCTGGAGCAGACCCAGGTGCAGCGAGCACGCCACCTCCGGGTGCTCCACGGCGACGGCGCGGAACGGGCAGGCGTGCAGCCGGATCTGCCATTCCCCCTCCGCGGCGGCCGGCTCGGGGTCGAACCCGAGTTCGGCGAACAACCCGCTGACCGTCGCGGCGGATTCGGCCACTGTCGGATGTCCGGACGGCGGCGGGGCCAGCCCCTGCTCGCGGGCCACCGCGCGCCCCGCCTGCTCGGCTCGTCGGGCACGTTCCTCCGCGCTGCCGCCCCAGTACCTCGCAAGGACCGCGGCGAGGAACTCGTAGCCACGCGGGGGCGAGCCCGTCTCACCACCGGCGCTGGCCGGGACGTAGAGCAGCCGCGGCCGCCCTCGGCGGCGGGTCCGCTCACGGTGGCGTTTCACCAGCCCCGCGTCGCTGAGAATCTCCAGGTGGAACCGCACGGTGCTGATATGCAGGCCGGACACCGCGGCCAGCTCCCGCGCGTCCAGCGGCCGATCGCCCGCGCGCAGCGCCTCCAGCAGCCGCACCCGGCTGATCCCGGCCAGCGCTCCGTGTGTTCTGTGCCGATCGGCCACCGCGTTCGTCCCCACGAGCGCTAGCCTATTAGAGAGGATGAACATAGTCTAAATGTGCGGGTTGAGCCACGAGCTGCGGAATCAGGAGGAGCGCAGTGACCTACGTGATCGCAGAGCCGTGCATCGACATCGTCGATCGGGCCTGCGTCGAGGAATGCCCGGTCGACTGCATCTACGAGGGGGCCCGGGCGCTCTACATCCACCCGGACGAATGCGTGGACTGCGGGGCCTGCGAACCGGTGTGCCCGGTGGAAGCGATCTACTACGAGGACGACGTGCCCGACGAATGGAGCATCTACACGGCCGACAACGCCCGTTTCTTCGCCGATCCGCTGCCCGGGCAGGAGGCTCCGCTGGGGTCACCGGGCGGGGCGAGCAAGCTCGGCCGCATCGGGGTGGATACCGAACTGGTGGCGGGACACCCGCCCCAGGAAGCCGAGTGACCAGCGCCCAGGATGTGGGGCACGCACCGGCACATCCGCGGACCTATCCCTTTCCCGGCGACCTGAACGCGGCCTACCTCTGTGTGGATCAGTGGGTCGAACGGGGGCTGGGCGACCGGGTGGCGTACTACGTGGGGCCTGGGACGTACCCGGTCCGGGTGGTGACCTTCGCCCAGCTGCAGCGTCGTGTCGTGCGCTTCGCCAACGCCCTGACCTCACTCGGCGTCGACGGCGGCACCACAGTCGGGATCTTCCTGCAGCTCACCGTCGAGCTGCCCATCGCCATGCTCGCGTGCGCCCGCCTCGCCGTACCGCATACGGTGATCGTCGGCGACCAGCTCGACGAGTTGGACCATACCGTCCTGGTCACCCAGGACGAGGTCGTCCGGGACGGGCGGACCTGGCCCCGTAAAGCGGGCGTCGACGAAGCGCTTGCTCGGGCCGGAACCCAACCTCGGCACGTTGTCGTACTGCGTCGTTCCGGGGCAAGGGTGCCGATGCGGGCCGGTCGCGATGTGTACTGGCACGACCTGGTGGCCATGGTGCCCGACGATCCGCGGTCGTGTCCGTGCCGGCCGCAGCATTCGCTCCCCCACCCCGCACCGGACCCGCGGTGCCGCTACATCCCCGACGCCGGGTGGATCGTCGGCCCCACCGACGGGATCTGCGGGCCGCTCGCCGAGGGCATGGCATCCGTGCTGCACGAGGATGTACCGGCCCGTCCGGAACGGGACCCGTGGGAACGGGTCATCCACGCGTGCGGCGTCAACACTCTCTACGCCGCTCCGTTCGGCGAGCCGCCGAGCTTCCGAACCTGAGCGGCCCGGCCGCGCGCGGTGGGTGCGGCCCGCCGTTCACCGCGGCCGCACCCCCGCCGGCGGGTCAGAGCTTCGCCAGCACCGCGTCCGCCGTGCTGACCGCCACCCCGACCCCGTCGTCCTCGACGAAGAGCTCCTTCACCACCCCGTCCTCGAGGACGGCGGCATAGCGCTTGGAACGGGTGCCCAGCCCGAAACCGCTGCCGTCGAGTTCCATCCCCGCCGCCGACGTGAACTGCCCGTTGCCGTCGCCGAGCATGAGGATCTTGTCGCCGACGCCGCGGACCTTGCCCCATGCGTCCAGGACGAAGGAGTCGTTGACGGCGATGCAGGCGATCCGGTCGACGCCCTTGGCGAGCAATTCGTCGGCCCGCAGGACGAAACCGGGCAGGTGATGGTCGGAGCACGTCGGGGTGAACGCGCCCGGCACGGCGAACAGGACCACGGTCCCCTTGCCGAGCGCCTCGCCGCTCTCGACGGGCTGCGGGCCCGATTCGGTCATCGTCGTGAGCGTCGCGTTGGGAATGCGGTCGCCGATGGACAGTGTCACTGGGTCCTCCCGGTGTCTCGGATCGATCACGTCGCTGCGCCGAACCGTCGCCGATCATGGCGGTGGAACCTCGCGTGACGACACGGAGCAGGCCACGGTGTCGCCTCGGCCACAACCTGCCACCGCGCGTCGATCAGCTTGGCGCTCACGGTGATCGTACTGCGCACGCCGGCGCCCACGGAGGCCCTTCGCGCTACGGCACAGTGGCGGCGGGGGGAAGGGTCGTCCGATCGGCTCACCGGCGGATCAGACCGGTCGTCACCGGGCCGTCGACGGGCACGCCGTTGCGCCGCAACCACTCGTCCAGCGAGCGGCGGGTCGAGGGCAGATCTGGTCGGCGGGATGGCTCGGTGCGCAGGGTCGCCTTGAGCAGCGACATGTGCGCGGAGCGGCGCGGGAGGTGGGTGAGCTTGGCGCCCGTCGCCGCAGCGCGTAACCCGGACACCGCGTCGGGGTGCGCCCCGCGGGGCGGATGGCCGGTGAGCGCGTAGGAGACCGTGGCAGCGAGCTGCCAGCCGTCCGACGCCGGGGTGGCCGGCGCTCCACCGGCCACCTCCGGGGCGAGGAAGTCCGGCGTGCCGAGCACGAACCCGGCCGCGGTGAGCGTGACATCGCCGGTCCGCCGGGCGATCCCGAAGTCGATCAGGTGGGCCAGGCCGTTCGGATCGACGATCACGTTGGCCGGTTTGATATCGCGGTGCAGCACCCCGCGTTGGTGTGCCGCGTGCAGGGCACCGGCGATACCGGACCAGACCCGCGCGGCCGAGACATCGTCCAGCGGGCCGCGCTCGTGCACCAGCTGACCCAGCGGCGAGCCCTCGACGTACTCCATCACGATGACGAGCCCCTCGAGCCCGTCCAGGCCGGGATCACTGCTGGCGTGCACCAGATCGTGGATGCGGATGCAGTTCGGGTGCCGGACCGCGGCCAGCGCGGCAGCCTCGCGCTGGACCCGCTGTTCGGTCTCGGGGTCGGGCGCGTGCGCGGCCTTGAGCGCGACGGTCTGGCCCGACCTCGCGTCGTGGGCCAGCCACACCCGGCCGAAACCGCCCGCACCGAGCCTGCGGATGAGCCGGAAGCGGGCCCCGCGGACCGGGGCGGGCACCGGGCCCGCGACGAGTGTGGGTGGGTGAGCGCGCTGGGCGGGCGGCGGCGGGGCGGCGCCCGGGACCGGGCCCCCCGGGGTCGCCGCCAGCAACGGCCTCGGCTGCCCGGCAGCGGTGCGTCGCGGCAGCGCGACCACGGGCTCGGGTGCGCGCCCCGCGAATCGCTCGGCGAGGCGGTCGGCGATCCCGGGCGTGCCGCCTGCCGGCCCCGGACGGCTGCCGATCCGCTGCCCGGCGGGTGCCGGGGCGGCCGGCGGGGGTGCCAGCGAGCGCCGCACGACCTCCCGCGACGGCGCCCCGACCATGGCGGTCAGCACGATGCCCAGCAGCGCCCCAGCCGCGACCCCGATCCACAGATGTTGTGTGGAGCCGGCCGGGGTGCGGGCGGTGAGCACGGTCAGCGCCAGCACCGGGAGCCAGAAGAACCGGGCGGGCCAGCTCGGACCGCGGCGCAGCGCGAGCCGGGCCTGGGCGGCGACGAGCAGCGCCGCGAGCAGCGGGACGATCGCCAGCAGCAACACGGCGACACCGAACCGGACGGGGCGCGAGGGGTCGAAGGCCGCTGCGACCGTGCCCCGGCCGAGGTAGGTGTCCTGCGATCCGACCAGACACACCGTGGTGCCCATGGTGCGCAGGGCCGATCTGCTCAGCCCCGGGACGCGCTCGCCCGCGGCGGCGGTGGCGAACACCTCGCCGATCGCGGTGAAGGCCAGCAGGGGCAACAGCCCGGCGGTGAGCACGCCGGCCGACACCAGTCCGACCGACTCTCCGACCCCGTAGCGCGACCCGATCCGCTTGCGCCGGATCGCGACACCCACGGTTCCAGCCGTGGGCAGCAGGCCGACACCGATGCCGAGCATGGAGACGGCCCATGCCCAGCCCCCCGGGCACACGTCGGAGGAGAGCGGGCGCAGCTGGTTCAGCAGCCCGGCCAGCAGCGCGGTCAGCGCGTCCACCACTCGTCGCCCCTCCCCGATCGCCGCCGCCCACTATCGCAGCCCGAACGGGTGCCGCGGAGCCGAGACACCGCTCACGCCGCCCCGACGCAGACCGGAACGCCCCGATTCCGGTCCCTGCACCGAGACTAGCTGCTCACCGCCCCCGGTGAGTGCGTAACAGTGTTCTAGCACTGTTACGCACTCACCGAGGCGATCATCCAGGTGCTAGGCGGAGCGGACGAACCGCAGGCGCCACGCCTCGGGGCCGCGCTCGAGATAGTCGACCGCGAACAGCCCGGGGGTGCGCCGCTCGATCTGGGCCAGCAACGGCAGCGGGTCGTGCGGCGCCACCAGCACCAGCCCACGACCGGGACGCACCGTGTCCAGCGCGCCGAAGATGGTGGCGTGGCGAATGGCGTGCGGGATGGCGCGGGCGTCCAGCTCGGGATAGCCGGGTCCGTCGACCTCGCCGCAGCCGCAGTCGTGACCGGCGGAGCCGGTGTGCTCGCCGTGTCCGGTCTCGGCCTGCGCACCGAGCAGCTCGTGCATCCCGGCGAGCAGCTCGGTCACGGCGACGTCGGGTGCCGCGGCCAGCAGCGGCAGGATCTGCTCGTTCTCCTTGGTCAGGTGGAGGCCGAACAGGACCCGCAGCGCATGGGCCGCGGCCCCGGCCCGGTGCAGGTCGGGGGCCGCGGAGACCTCCTCGACCAGGCCGGTGATCACCCGGTGTTCGTCGAGCATCGCGTCGACGAGCAGGCGGCCCTCGACCTTCTCCCGGGCCGCGGGATACAGCGCCTTCTCCTCCGCGAGCGCGTGTGGGACCAGCTCGCGGTTGCACCAGGCGACGAGGTCCCGGCGCGCCTGCCCGGCGGCGGTCGCGCCCTCCCCGGCGACCGCCGTGAGCAAGGTCTCGACCCGGATGTTGAGCGCACCGGCCAGTTCGGCGTGGTGCTGTTCCACCGCGGCGACCGCGGCTGCGTCGGCCTCGTTCGACGCGATGACGACGTTGTTCATGAGCTGATGCCCTCCCACTCGACACCGGTTGCGGCCCATCTACCCGGATGGCGGCGTCGCGAATGATTTTACTACACTGAATTCCGTGGAAAATAATCCACCCGTGAACACGGAGCTCGGACCCCGGCCGGCTCGCCGGGCCGCCCGGCGGCCGCCGATGTCGGCGGCCCGGCAGGCCGTTCTCGGGACACTCGACGGCCAGCCGGAGCCGGTCTCCATCGCCGCGCTGGCGGTGGCGACCGGGCTGCACGCCAACACGCTGCGCGAACACCTCGGCGCGCTCGTCGATGCCGGGTTGGTCCGGCGCGAACGGGCGGCCGCGGCCGGGCGCGGCCGCCCGGCCTGGCTCTACAGCGTGATCCCCGACGAGGAGCTGCCCACCGGTGTCTCCGAGTACGCCGGCCTGGCCTCGGCGCTGGCCGATGCCATCGAACGCTCCAGCGACTCCCCCCGCAGCGACGCCGTCGCCGCGGGACGCACGTGGGGCAGGCAGCTGGCGTCGGATACCGAGCTCGGCCCCGCCCGCCCGGGGAACGCCGGAGCCCGGCAACAGGTCGTGCGGCTGCTCGACCACCTCGGATTCGCACCGCAACCCGACGCCCGGCATGCGGTCGTCAGACTCACCCGCTGCCCGCTGCTCGAGGCGGCGCACCGGCACCCCGAGATCGTCTGCGGCGTGCATCTGGGCATCGTGTGCGGGGCGCTGGAGGTCTACGGCGGCGACGCCGAGCGCATCGACCTGCTCGCGTTCAGCGAACCGGGAGCCTGCCGGCTCGATCTGATGCTCTCCAGGGCCGACGACAGCGAGAACCGTCCGTGATCGAAGACCCTCCTTCGCACCGGCCGGGAACGGCGCTGCTGTGGCGACGCGCGGGCTTCCTGCTGCCCGCGGGTGTCGCGCTGCTCGCCGGGTTCGACGCCGCCCTGCTGTTGCTCGGCCTTCCCGCCCCGGTCCGGACCGACCGGCTACCAACCGTGCACGGAATGCTCCTTGTGCTCGGGTTCGTCGGCACCCTGGTCGCGCTGGAGCGCGCCGTGGCGCTCAGGCGCCCCCTAGGGTTCGGGGCGCCGCTCGCGCTCGGCCTCGGCGGTCTCCTGCTGCTCTCCCCCGCCCCACTCGTCGTGGGCCGCACGGCGCTGTGCCTCGGCGCATTCGCCCTCATCGGGATCTACGTTCCGTTATGGCGCAGGCAGCGTGACGACGCGGTCCTGGTGCAGGCGTTCGGTGCGGTCCTGGTGGCCGGCGCGGCGCTGCTCTGGCTCGCCGACATCGAGACGCCGGTCCTGCTGCCCTGGCTGGTCGGGTTCGTGGTGCTCACCATCGGCGGCGAACGGCTCGAGCTCGCCCGGCTGGCGATGGGGCCGCGGGCCGGATCGGACTTCCTCGTCCTGAGCGCCGCGCTGGTGGGTGGTGTCGTCGCCGCCCTGTTGTGGCCCGCCGTGGGCTATCCGCTCCTCGGCCTCGCGCTGCTGGCCATGGTGGGCTGGCTCGGCGTGCACGACGTCGCGCGGCGCACGATCAGATCGACCGGGCTGGCCCGGTACATCGCCGGATGCCTGCTGGCCGGGTACGGCTGGCTCGCGGTGGCCGGCGCGATCTGGCTGCTGGCCGGGGCGGCGCCGGACGGGGCGCGCTACGACGCGGTCACCCATGCCGTGTTCCTCGGCTTCACCATCTCGATGATCATGGCGCATGCCCCGGTGATCCTGCCGGCGGTGCTGCGCAGGCCGCTGCCCTACCACCCGGTGATGATCGCGCCCGCCGTCCTCCTGCACGTGTCGCTCGCCGTGCGCCTGTGGGCGGGCGACGCCCACGGGATTCACCCGGCCTGGCAGGTCGGCGGCGTTCTCAACATCACCGCGCTGCTGCTGTTCCTTGCCGTGGCAGTCTGGTCCTCGCTGCGCGCCACGCGCCGGGAAGGCAGGGGATGAGGAGCAAGTTCTGGCCGCTGCGCGACATCCCGGCGGTGTTCTGGCTGGTTGCGCTGCTCGTCGTGACGCTGGTGCATCCGTTCGTGGCCGCCTCCGGGTGGCTGATGATCCATCTTCTGCTGCTCGGCGCGGTGACCCACTCGATCATGGTGTGGAGCAGCCATTTCGCCGAGACGCTGCTGCACGCCCCGACCGACGCGACGCAGCGGCGCCGACAGTCGTGGCGGTTGGCACTGCTCAACGGCGGCGCAGCGGTGGTGGTGGCCGGGATGGTGGCCGGAACGTGGGGGCTGACCCTGGCCGGTGCGTGTCTGGTCGCCGCCGCCGTCGCCTGGCACGGTGCGGCGCTGGTGCACCGGCTCCGTCGGGCGCTGCCCTCCCGGTTCCGCCCGCTGGTGCGCTACTACATCGTCGCCGCGCTGTGTCTCCCGGTCGGGGCCGGCCTCGGTGCGACGGCGGCGTACGGGCTCGCCGATCCGCTGCACGACCGGTTCGTGCTGGCGCATGTGGCGGTCAACGTGCTCGGCTGGATCGGGCTCACCGTCGTCGGGACCCTGGTCACGCTGTGGCCGACGATGCTGCGGACCCGGATCTCCGAGGGGGCCGAGCGCGCCGCCTACCGGGCGCTTCCGGTACTGGTCGGCGCCGTCGTCGTGACGGCGGCGGGCGCGCTGTCCGGGCTCACCCACCTCGCCGCAGCCGGTGTGCTGGGCTACCTCGGCGGGCTGGCGCTGGTCGCGCCCTCGTTCGTCACCGCCGCGCGGGCCAAACCGCCCGCGGCGTACCCGACGTGGTCGGTGCTCGCGGCCATGGTCTGGCTCGCCGGATCGTTGGTCGCGCTGACGGTGGCCGTGGCCTCGGCGCCGTCGTGGGCCGAGGCGGGTGCCCGGTTGAGCTGGCTGACGGCGCCGCTGGCGGCCGGGTTCGGGGCCCAGGTGCTGCTCGGGGCGCTGTCCTACCTGGTCCCGGTGGTGCTCGGCGGCGGACCGGCGGCGGTGCGGGCGGCGAACACCGAGTTCGAGCGCGCGGGGGCGCTGCGGATCACGGTGATCAACGGCGGGCTGCTCGTCTGCGTGCTGCCCGTGCCGAGCGTGGTGCGGGTGCTGTGCTCGGTGCTCGTCCTGGTGGGGCTGGCCGCGTTCCTGCCGCTGATGTTCCGCGGGATGCGGGCGTCCCGCCGCATCAAGGTGAACCCGCCACCCCCGTCGACCCGGAAGGACCGGGCCGGACCGGCGGTGGGAGCGGTCGCAGGCAGGCGCGGGGGCCTCGCGACCGGGCTCACGATCGTGGTGCTGGCGGTCGCCGCGGGCGTTGCGGCCGATCCCACCGCACTCGGCGTGACCGGTTCCGTCCCCACGGTCCAGGCCAGCGGGGAGACGACCCGGGTCGAGGTGGCGGCGCGCGACATGCGGTTCACCCCGTCCCGCATCGAGGTACCCGCGGGCAACCGGCTCATCATCGAGCTGACGAACACCGATGAGCAGGACGTGCACGATCTGGTACTCGAGACCGGCCAGCGCTCGGACCGGCTCGCTCCGGGAGCATCCGCCACCGTGGATGCCGGCGTGATCGGCCGCCACGTCGCGGGCTGGTGCTCGATCGTGGGACACCGGCAGATGGGCATGGTGCTCGACATCGTGGTCACCGGAACGGACGCCCCCGAACAGGACGCCGCAGGGCAGCACGACATGGGCGGGCACGCCCCATCGGCGGCGACCCGCGCGGGCAGCGCAGACAGCGCGGCAGCCGACCTGGACTTCATGGCCGCCCCCGGTCCGCAGTTCACCGCGCACGATCCCGCACTGGCGCCGCTGGAGGACGCCACCGTCCACCGCCACACGTTCACCGCACAGGAGCTCGACCGCGACGTCGCACCGGGCGTGGCCCAGCACCTCTGGACGTTCAACGGGACGGCGCCGGGGCCGACGCTGCACGGCAAGGTCGGGGACGTCTTCGAGATCACCCTGGTCAACGACGGCACCATCGGGCACTCGATCGATTTCCACGCGGGCTCGCTCGCCCCGGATCAGCCCATGCGCACGATCAAGCCGGGCGAATCGCTGGTCTACCGGTTCACGGCGAACCGGGCCGGGATCTGGATGTACCACTGCTCGACGATGCCGATGTCGGCACATATCGCCAACGGCATGTTCGGCGCCGTCATCATCGACCCGCCGAACCTGCCGCCGGTCGACCACAGCTACGTGCTCGTGCAGTCCGAGTTGTATCTCGGCCCGCAGCACGGCACGGTCGATGTCAACGCGCTACAGGCCGAGAAGCCCGACGCCGTGGTGTTCAACGGCTACGCCAACCAGTACGACCACCGGCCGCTCACCGCCCGGGTCGGGGAACGGGTACGGATCTGGGTGCTCGCCGCCGGACCCAACCGCGCCGCCGCATTCCACATCGTCGGGGGCCAGTTCGACACCGTGTATGCCGAAGGCGCCTACCAGCTGCGGCCCGACGGCGGCGCCGGCGGCAGCCAGACCCTGGGTCTGGTCCCGTCCCAGGGCGGGTTCGTCGAGCTGGTGTTCCCCGAGGCCGGGCACTACCCGTTCGTCTCGCACGCCATGATCGACGCCGAGCGCGGCGCGCACGGGATCATCGAGGTCACCGATTAGCGCACCATGGAGCCATAACGCGGCATGCAGCCGCCCTGAGGCGCACCATGGAGCCATAACGCGGCGCAGAGCCGGCCACCCCCCGTCGAGAGGAGCGCCCCGTGGGCCTGACCCGGACCGATGGACCGTTGTCCCCGAGCGCGCCGCAGACCGTCAACTACGCCATCGACGGCCCCGCGCACAAGCTGCTGTTCCACCCGTTCCCGCGCCGGGTGCGGGCCTCCTTCGCCGGACGCACCGTGTTCGACACCCGTGCCGGCATGCTGCTGCACGAGACCGCGCTGCTACCGGTGCTGTACGTGCCGTTCACCGACTTCGACACCGCGCTACTCGAACCGTCCACGCACACCACACACTGCCCGTTCAAGGGCGACGCCACCTACCACTCGCTGCGGGTCGGGGACCAGGTCGCCGACAACGCGGTCTGGTCCTACCCCACCCCGACGCCGGAGGCCTCGTGGCTGGCCGGCCACGCCTCGCTGTACTGGGCCGCCGCCCACGCCTGGCACGACGAGGACGAGCAGGTCTTCGGCCACCTCACCGACCCCTACACCCGCGTCGACGTGCGCCCGACGAGCCGATCGGTCCAGGTCCGCCACGGCGACACGCTCATCGCCGAATCGTCTGCCCCACAGGTGCTGTCCGAGACCGGGCTGCCCAACCGCTGGTACCTCGACGCCGCCGACGTCCGTCTGCCGCTCGAACCGAGCCCGACCCGCACCCGCTGCCCCTACAAGGGCGAGGCGAGCTACTGGTCGGTGCGCCTGCCCGACGGCGCGCTGCTGGCCGATGCGGCGTGGAGTTACCCCGGCCCCCGGCCGGAGGCCACCCGCATCGCGGGCCTGCTGAGCTTCGCCCACGAGAACCTCACCGTGTTCGTCGACGGGCAGCCTGCCTGAGCGCGGTCAGCAGATGTCCCGCTCGTCGACGAGCAGTGCCTCGAGCGCGGGGAGCGCCTCACGCAACGTTGTCCGCTGATCCTCACTGAGCCTGGTCAGGCGACGGGCGACGAGCGCGGTGCGGTGGCTGCGGACGGTCGCGAGCGCCGCGGCACCCTTCTCCGACAGCGTGATCCGCACACCGCGGGCGTCCTGCGGGTCGACGGCCCGCACCACCAGACCCTGTTCGTCCAGGGCGGCCAGCACCCGGCTCATGGTCGGTGCGCTGACGGCCTCGCGGCGGGCCAGGTCGGAGAGCCGCAGCGGGCCGTGCTGCTCGACGGTGACGAGCGTGGAGAGCTGCAGCGGCGGGATGGACTCCCTGCCGTCGATGCGGATGCGCCGGTGCAGCCGGCCGACGGCCAGCCGCAGCCTGGCCGCGAGCTCGATCTGGGCCTCGTCCATCTCAGCTGCGCTCGTGCCCCGGACGGGTTCGGCAGGCGCGGGCGGTGCGGCGCTCATGGGTCCATGGTGCCAGCCGGTACCCGCCCCGACAGGGTGACCCCCGCGCATCGGCCGAGGTCAGGCGGTCATAACTTGCGCAGCCGGATTCCGGTGACGCTGTGGTCGAAGCCCTTACGCAACACCAGGCTCGCGCGGCCGCGGGTCGGCCTGATGTTCTGGTCGAGGTTCGGACCGTTGATCTCCGCCCAGATCCCCTCGGCGTGCGCGATCGCCTCCTGCTCGTTCAGTGCGGCGTAGCGGCGGAAGTAGGACGCCGGGTCGCGGAACGCGGTCTCGCGCAACCGGAGGAACCGCTCCACATACCAGCGGCGGATATCGCGGGTGGCGGCGTCGACGTACACCGAGAAGTCGATGAAATCGCTGACGGCCAACGCGGCCGCACCGTCCGGGTCCGGCTGCGCGGGCTGCAGCACGTTCAGCCCCTCGAGTAGCAGGATGTCGGGTCTGCGCACGACGAGGGTCTCGTCGGGCACGGTGTCGTAGACCAGATGGGAGTACACCGGCACCCTGATCTCCGGGCACCCGGCCTTGACCTCGGTCATGAACCGCAGCAGCGCACGACGGTCGTAGGACTCGGGAAAACCTTTGCGTTTCATCAGCCCGCGCCGTTCCAGCTCGGCGTTCGGGTAGAGGAAACCGTCGGTCGTCACGAGCTCGACCCGCGGATGCTGCGGCCAGCGCGCCAGCAGCAGCCGCAGCAGCCGGGCGGTCGTGGACTTGCCGACCGACACCGAGCCCGCGATCCCGACGACGAACGGTGTCCGGACGCTGTGCGACCCCAGGAACGTCCGATAGGCACGGTAGAGCCGCCCACCCTCCTGCACGTGCAAGGTGAGCAGCCGCGACAGTGGCAGATAGACCTCGCGCACCTCGTTGAGGTCGACGGCGTCGCCGAGGCTGCGGACCCGGTCGAGCTCGGCGGCGCTGAGCGGGAGCGGGCTCGCGGCGCCCAGCCGGGCCCAGGAGGCGCGGTCGAAGTCGACGTACGGTGAGACCGAGCAGCTGCGCGCCACGGCAGGCCGGATCATCTGCATCGTCCTCATTGCGTCATCCTCACTGCGCCGCTGCCACCGCGCTGTCCGCACCGGGCGTCCAGGACCGGACCTTGCACCGGATCTCCCCGCGTGTCTCCGCGGAGACACGCGGGGCGTCGCTGGTGAAGGCTCCCGACCTGGTTGTCCAACCTAAACGCTCGACGGCCCACTGGCGGCCGTGACATGAATCGCACCTGCGGCCGGGGTGCACCGGACTCGGAGCCCCGCTCCTGCCCGAACGGGCGATGAACCCTTAAAATGGCGGTCGTCGGCCCGCGGGCCACCACGGTTGCCGGCGGCGGCCGTGATCGCAGCATCCGCGTGAGGAGCACCAGTGCCCACCGCCCAGCCCGCTGAGCCGGGCTGCAGTAGCCGGCCGGGTCCCCGGGCCCGGCGTCCCATCCCGCCTCGAACGACCACAGCGGCATGCGCTCTTGGCGGTGCCCGGTGAGCCTGCTGTTCTCGCTGCTCGGTCTGCTCGCCGTCGTCGGACTGACCCTTGGCACCGCGGTTTCGGTCGCCTCCGAGTTCTCGCTCACCGCCCTGGAGCGCAGCCAGATCGACGCCCATGTCGCCGAGGTCGGGGACCGCCGGGCACGGATCGTGCAGCGGGCCCACCGATCGCTGTCGTTCCAGCTCTCCGGCAGCCAGCTCGGCATCACCGCGACGACGCTGGCCACCGGCTATATCGCCGAGCCCGCGATCGCCGAGCTCATCCGGCCGGGGCCGGACGCCCTCGGGCTGCCCGCCGGTGCCGCGGCCGGCATCGCGACCGTGCTGGCCCTCGTCCTGGCGACCACGCTGTCGATGGTCTTCGGTGAGCTGGTCCCCAAGAACCTCGCGATCGCCCGGCCGCTGCAGACCGCGCGGGCCGTGGTCTGGCTGCAAAGCGGGTTCGCCCGCACGTTCCGCTGGCTGATCCACGGCCTCAACTCCGCCGCCAACGGCATCGTCCGCAAGCTCGGTATCGAGCCCGCCGAGGAGCTGCGGTCGGCCCGATCGCCGCAGGAGCTCAGCTCGCTGGTCCGCACCAGCGCCCGGCACGGCACCCTCGACCAGGGCACCGCGGCCCTGCTCGACCGGTCGCTGCGGTTCACCGAGCGGGTCGCCGAGGACCTGATGACGCCGCGGGTCCGGATGGTCTCCCTCGATGCGGACGACACCGTGGCCGATCTCATCGCACTGTCGCGCACCACGGGCCTGTCCCGGTTCCCGGTGCACAACTCCGACCCCGACGCCGTGCTCGGTCTGGTGCATGTGAAACAGGCGTTCGGGATACCGGCGGCCGATCGGGCGACCACCGCGGTGCGCGGTCTCGTCCAGGAGGCACCCACGGTGCCCGAGTCGCTCGACGGCGATGCACTGCTCACCCGGCTGCGCGGTTCCGGCCTGCAGATGGCCGTCGTCGTGGACGAGTACGGCGGGACCGCGGGCATCGTGACCCTGGAGGACCTGGTGGAGGAGATCGTCGGCGACGTCCGCGACGAGCACGACCGCGCCGAAGCCGCCCGGGTGCGCCCGCTGGGCCGCGACTCGTGGCTCGTCTCGGGGCTGCTGCGCACCGACGAGGTCACCGACGCCACCGGGTTCGTCGCTCCGCCGGGCGACTACGAGACCCTCGCCGGGCTCGTGCTCTCCCGGCTGGGCCGGATCCCCGAGGTGGGCGACGACCTCGTCGTCGACGGCTGGCGGTTGACGGTGATGCGCCGAGACCGCAACCGGATCGCCGAGCTGCGGGTGGCCTGGCTTGCCCCGGTGGGCGCCGCCGCGGGCGGAGCGACGGCGGGGCACGCCCATGGGTAGCGACCTGCTCGCGCTGCTGGCCGCCGTCGTGTTGCTGGCGGCGAACGCCTTCTTCGTCGGGGCGGAGTTCGCGCTGATCTCCGCGCGCCGCGACCGGCTCGAGGCGATGGCCGCGGCGGGGAACGCTGCGGCGCGCACCGTGCTGGGGGCCAGCGCCGACCTCTCCCGGATGCTCGCCGCCTCCCAGCTCGGCATCACGATCGCCTCCCTGTTGCTGGGCCGGATCGGCGAACCGGCGGTGGCCGATCTGATCGAGCGGCCCTTCGAATGGGCCGGACTGCCCGGGGCTCTGCTGCACCCGATCGCGTTCGCGCTGTCGCTGGCGGTGGTCGTCGTGGCACATATGTTGCTCGGCGAGATGGTGCCGAAGAACATCGCGATCGCCGGGCCGGAACGGGCCGCGGTCCTGCTGGTACCGCCGTTCCTGGTGTTCACCAGGGCGATGCGGCCGGTGATCGGGCTGTTCAACTGGATGGCCAACGGGGTGCTGCGCCTCGCCCGGATCGAACCGCGCGCCGAGTTGGAGTCGGCGTTCACCAGCGGGGAGCTGTCGGAGATGATCGCCGAGTCGCGCCGGGAGGGGCTGCTCGACGACGAGGAGTCCAGCCGCCTGGCCCGCACCCTGCGTTCCGCCGAGGCCGCCGTCGCCGACGTGCTCGTCCCGCTCGACGAACTGATCACACTGCCGCCGCGGCCGACGGTCGGGGACGTCGCCCATGCCGTCGCCCAGACCGGCTTCTCCCGGTTCCCGCTGCGTGACAACGGCCGGCTGACCGGATACCTGCACGTCAAGGACATCCTCGATGTGGTCGACGACGCGTCGGCCGCGGTGCCGGCGACACGGGTGCGGGGACTGCCCGAGGTGCCCTCCGACGCCCGGCTCGACGAGGCGCTGGCCGCGTTGCGCAGTTCCCGCGCGCATCTGGCGCGGGCGGTGACCGGCCGCGGCGAGACCGTCGGGCTCGTCGCAATGGAGGATCTGCTGGAGCGCTACGTGGGAACGGTCCGCGACAGCACGCACGAAACGCCGGGACCTTGACCTGAAGTTGGGTCAAGGTTGCACGCTGGCGCCATGACGACGACCGTGTTCACCTCCGCCGAACTCGGCTACCTGCGCGAGCAACCCCTCGGCCGGCTCGCCACCCTCGGCCCCGACGGGTCCCCGCAGGTCCGCCCGGTCGGCTTCTACATCGACGAGCAGACCGGGACGATCGATGTCGGCGGCCTCGACAACCCGTCCACCCAGAAGTGGCGCAACGTCTCCCGCGACGGCCGGGTCTCCCTGGTCGTCGACGACCTCGCGAGCACCAACCCGTGGCGGCCGCGTGCCGTGGAGATACGGGGAGTCGCGGAACTACTGCCGGACGCCCGGCCCGCCGGCGCCTTCCCAGGTATCGCCCCCGGCGTGATCCGCATCCACCCGCGCCGGGTCCTGTCCTTCGGCATCGACTCCGTGAGTGCGTAACAGTGTTAGAACACTGTTACGCGCTCACGGCCGCCGTTCACCTCGGCGGATGCGGCTCGCGAACGGGCCGCGGTACCGTCGGCGCGTGGCAGCGGTACCCGAGGCGGCGCAGCGATCGCTGCGCCGCCTCAGCGAGCCGGAATGGCGGTCCCGGTCCGACGCGCACTGCAACCGGGTCTCGCACTGGATCCTTCCGCACCGCGAGCGGCGCCGCCGCGGCGTCGCACATCCCGTGCTGGACTTCCTGTTCACCTACTACTCGCTGCGGCCCGCTCAGCTGGAGCGGTGGCATCCCGGGCCCGGCGTCGTGCTGCGTGGTCCGGGCGCAGCAGCGTTCCTCGGACAGACCGGCTACCGCCGCCACCCCGACGGGGTGTTCCTCGACCTCACCGGGCTGCCCGATCGGCTGCGCTCCACCGCGGGTTTCATCGGCGCCCTGCTGACCGCGACCGCCGAGCGCGCGCCCCGGCTGGGCTGCTTCGGTCTGCACGAGTGGGCGATGGTGTACCGCACCCCGACACCCCGCCACACCGCGGTGCCATTGCGACTCGGCCCGGCAGGCACCGACGCTGTCGTCGAGTCACTACCCGTCCAGTGCACGCACTTCGACGCGTTCCGCTTCTTCACCGCCGCGGCCCGCCCGCGCAACGCCCTCACGCCGCGCCGCGAGGACCAGCTCGACCTGGAACAGCCGGGTTGTTTACACGCCAACATGGATCTTTACAAATGGGCCTACAAGCTCGGCCCGGCGTGCCCCTCGGAGCTGCTCGCGGACTGCTTCGAACTGGCCGTCGCGGTGCGTGAGCTCGACATGCGCGCCAGCCCGTACGACCTTGCCGATCTGGGCTATCCCCCGGTCCGGATCGAGACTCCCTCCGGTCGCGCCGAATACGTCCGCGCCCAGGCCGGGTTCGCCGAGCGCGCCGCGCCGCTGCGGGCGCGGCTGGTCGAGCTGTGCCGGCAGATCAGCGATGTCGTCCCGGCTCGGTGACCCGGCGAGCGCTCCGCCGCAGCTCGACGAGGCCGGTGAGTGCGTAACAGTGTTCTAACACTGTTACGCACTCACCGGCAGCGGAGTTGCAGGTTGCGGTCGCCGTAGGCCCCGTCGATACGCCGGACCGGCGGCCAGATCTTTCGCCCGTGCACCCCGGGGGTGACCCCCGCCGGATAGGCGGCCAGCTCGCGCGGATAGGGGTGGTCCCACTTGTCCACCAGGCACGCCGCGGTGTGCGGGGCCCCGCGTAGCGGATTGTCCTCCGCCGGCCACTCCCCCGCGGCGACCCGCTCGATCTCGCCCCTGATCCCGATCATGGCGTCGATGAAGCGGTCGAGCTCGGCGAGATCCTCGCTCTCGGTCGGCTCCACCATCAACGTCCCGGCAACCGGGAAGGACATCGTCGGTGCGTGCAGGCCGTAGTCGGTGAGCCGTTTGGCCACGTCATCGACCGTGACACCGGTGGACTTGGTGATCCCACGCAGATCGAGGATGCACTCGTGGGCGACCAACCCGTTCTCCCCGGCGTAAAGCACCGGGTAATGCTCACGCAGCCGCGCGGCCACGTAGTTCGCCGCCGCAACCGCGGTGAGCGTCGCCCGGCGCAGCCCCTCGTCGCCCATCATCCGCAGATACGCCCACGAGATCGGCAGCACGCCGGGACTGCCGTGCGGCGCCGCCGACACCGCGCCGACGATCCCGCGACCGGGCAGGTACGGCACCAGATGTTCGGCGACCGCCACCGGGCCGACCCCCGGACCGCCGCCGCCGTGGGGAATGCAGAACGTCTTGTGCAGATTCAAGTGGCTGACGTCGCCCCCGAACGCTCCCGGCCGGGCCAGCCCGACCAGCGCGTTGAGGTTGGCACCGTCGACGTAGACCTGGCCCCCTGCCGCGTGCACCGCGTCGCAGACCTCCCGGACCGCGGACTCGTACACCCCGTGCGTGGACGGATAGGTGATCATCAGGGCGGCCAACGAGGCGCGATGCTCGTCGATCCTCACGTGAAGGTCGTCGAGGTCGACGTTGCCCGCCGCGTCGGTACCCACCACCACCACGCGCATCCCGGCCATCACCGCCGAGGCCGCGTTGGTGCCGTGCGCGCTAGCCGGAATGAGGCAGACGGTGCGGTGCGCCTCGCCGCGGGCGCGATGGTAGGCCGCGATCGCCAGCAAGCCGGCGAACTCCCCCTGGCTGCCCGCGTTGGGCTGCACGGACACCGCGGCATAGCCGGTGAGCTCGGCCAGCCAGCGCTCGAGCTGGGTGATGAGCGCTCGTGTACCGGCCGCGTCGGCCTCCGGCGCGAACGGGTGCAGGTCGGCGAACTCAGGCCAGCTGATCGGTTCCATCTCGGCGGTCGCGTTCAGCTTCATCGTGCAGGAGCCGAGCGGGATCATCGTCCGGTCCAGCGCAAAATCGGCGTCGGCGAGCCTGCGCAGCCAACGCATCAGCGAGGTCTCGCTGCGGTGGTCGTGGAACACCGGATGGGTCAGGTACTCCGACTCCCGCAACAGCGACGCGGGCAGCGCGTCACCGGTCGCCTCGTCGAGCGCGTCGACATCCTCGACGCCGATCCCGAACGCCGCCCACACCGCCCGCAGGTGCGCGACCGTGGTCAGCTCCGAGCACGCGATGCCGACGACGTCGTCGGATACCAGGCGCAGCGCGATACCCGCCTCGTGCGCGGCGGCGACGATCGCGCTCGCCCGCCCGGGAACCCGCGCCAGAACGGTATCGAAGAAGGTGTCGTGCACGATCTCGACACCGTGGCCGCTCAGCCCGGCGGCCAGCACCGCCGCCATCCGGTGCACCCGGCGCGCGATCCGGCGCAGCCCGTCAGGCCCGTGGTGGACCGCGAAGCACGCCGCGACGACGGCGAGCAGCACCTGGGCGGTGCAGATGTTGCTGGTCGCCTTCTCCCGGCGAATGTGCTGCTCACGGGTCTGCAGCGCCAGCCGCAGCGCCGGGTTGCCGTCCGCGTCACGGGACAGCCCGACCAGCCGTCCGGGCAGCTGACGGGCCAGCCGCTGTTGTACGGCGAGATATCCGGCGTGGGGGCCGCCGTAGCCGAGCGGCACCCCGAAACGCTGGGTCGTGCCGAACACCGCATCCGCGCCGAGCTCGCCGGGAGCGCGCAGCAGCGTCAATGCGAGCAGATCGGCCGCCACGGCGACCAGCGCTCCGCGCCCGTGGGCGGCCTCGGTCAGCGGCCCGGGATCTCCGATGGCACCCGAGGCAGCGGGGTAGCTGAGCAGCAGGCCGAAGAAGTCGTCGTCGGGCAGCCCGTCGCCTAGATCGTGGACGACGAGCTCGATGCCCAACGGCTCGGCGCGGGTGCGCAGCACCTCGAGGGTCTGCGGCAGGGTGTCGGCGTCGACCACGAACCGGGGGCTGGTGGACTTGCCGGCGCGGCGCAGCAACGTCATCGCCTCCGCGGCGGCGGTCGCCTCGTCGAGCAGCGACGCTCCGGCCACCGGCAGCCCGGTCAGGTCCGCGACCATGGTCTGGAACGCCAGCAGCACCTCGAGTCTGCCCTGGCTGATCTCAGGCTGGTAGGGCGTGTAGGCGGTGTACCACGCCGGGTTCTCCAGCACATGCCTGCGGATCACCGGCGGAGTGCGGGTTCCGGCGTAACCGAGCCCGATCATCGGGACGGTGACGGTGTTGCGGGCGGCGAGGGTGCGCAGCTCGGCGAGCATCTCGTCCTCGGACGCCGGCGCCGGCAGCGACGTCGGCACCGGTTCGCGGTCGCGGATCGAGGCGGGCAACGCCCGGTCGGCCAGCTCCTCGAGCGACGCCACGCCGATGACGGCGAGCATCCGCTCGAGCTCCTCGGCGCGCGGCCCGATGTGCCGGTCCTCGAACGGGAGACCCCGTTCGAGCACAGCCAGCGATTCGCGGGGCTGGATAGGGGTCTCGGTGCTCATCGGGTCGACCTCCGGGAACGCAGGCGCTCGGGGCTACCTCCCCCTCTGTCGATACCCCGCAAGCGGAGTGCCTGAGAGATTCACCCGGCGCGTGCCATCCCTGACGGCCCGGCTTTCCCCGTCGGCGGACGAGCGCCGCGGACGGCGACCGTCACTTTCCAGAGGCGTCTCGCCCGCGCGGTCCTTCATGCCTGAGAGGTTCCGGGGAGGAGTTGCTCCTTCGGCGCCCGGGCTGACCGGGTCTCTCCCGCGCGGGTTCGGCGACTACTCGTGAGCTTAGCCGCAACCGGCCGGGACGGCGCGAACGGCCGTGATCAGCGTTTCGGCGGCATCGGCCACGGGGTGAGCGGTCGCCGACTCCGAAACACCGATCATGATGAGGCGCGGGCGAGCCGACGGTACGGACCCGACGTCCCTCCCGGGGGTCACCGTTCCACGACGGCGAGGCTGCGGTCAGCTGATGGCGCGGCGGGCGCGACGGCGCGAGAGCTCGTCCTCGGGGGCATCGTCGACGGTGCCCCCGTCGGCGCGTTCGGTCGGGAAGTCCTTGATCGAGCCGCTGATCTCACGCATCGCCCCGGACACGGCGATACCGAACACCCCCTGGCCACCCTGCAGCAGGTCGACGACCTCCTCCGGTGAGGAGCACTCGTACACCGTCGTGCCGTCGCTGAACAGCGTGATGCCGGCCAGGTCCCGGATCCCGCGGCGGCGCAGGTGCTCGACCGCGACCCGGATGTTCTGCAGCGAGACGCCGGCGTCGAGCAGTCGCTTGACGACCTTCAGGACCAGCACGTCCTTGAAGGAGTACAGCCGCTGGCTGCCCGATCCGGCGGCACCTCTGATCGAGGGGACGACCAGCCCGGTACGCGCCCAGTAGTCGAGCTGGCGGTAGGTGATGCCCACGATCTGGCAGGCCGTCGGCCCGCGGAAGCCGACCAGCTGGTCGGGTAGTCCTTCGAGCCCGTCGCCGAGCAGGGGGTCCGGAAAGAGCTCGCCCTGCTCAGGCGCGTGGGGCGGCGACGCGTCCACGGCACTCCCTCCCGCCGGGCTCGGCGCCTGCGGTGCGCCCGTCCCGCTGATCAGCTCGATGATGCCGACGGTAAGCGGGTCCGAGCGGCCGGTCAATGTGCCGCGCCGACGCACGTCACCCACCGCGGGTGACGACACCACCTAACCGGGCTGGGCGCCGCGGAAGTCCTCCGGGGACACCGAATCGAGGAACTCCCGGAACTTCTCGACCTCGTCCTCCTGCTCATCGGGGATCACGAGCCCCGCCTCGGAGAGCACGCTCTCCGCCGCGTGAATCGGTACCCCGACCCGCAGGGCCAACGCCACCGAGTCGCTCGGTCGCGCGGACACCTTGATCCCGCTGTCGAAGATCAGCTCGGCGTAGAAGGTGCCCTCCTGCAGATCCGTGATCCGAACCTGCTCCAGGCGGCGCCCGAGCGCACTGATCACGTCTTTCAGCAGATCGTGGGTCAGCGGCCGGGCGGGCTTCACGCCCTGCTGCTCCAGCGCGATCGCGGTGGCCTCCACCGACCCGATCCAGATCGGCAGGTACCGGTCTCCGTTCGTCTCCCGCAACAGGAGGATGGGCTGGTTCGCGGGCAGTTCGACCCTGACACCCACGACGCGCATCTCACTCATGTGCGCCCGCCTCCTCACCCATCGTGCGTCCGCACACCGTTCAGTCCCCGGAGTTGTTTCGCTCCGGTGACCCGCCCGGCGTTGACCCCCCCGACGCTACACGGGCGATCCCCACCGCGCGCGCCTCCGGACGGGCAGTTCGCAGCCAAATCACAGTCGCGCTCAGCCGCGGTCCGTGTCCGTTCCACGCGGCCCGGTAAGGAAGACCAGCCGGAACTTGCCGATCTGCACCTCGTCGCCGTTGGCGAGAACCGCGGTGTCGACCGGTTCCCGGTTGACGTAGGTGCCGTTGAGGCTACCGACGTCGACGACGACGAACTCGCCTCCGTCACGGCGGAACTCGGCGTGGCGACGGGAGACGGTGACATCGTCGAGGAAGATGTCGCTGTCGGGGTGGCGGCCGGCGCTGGTCGTCGACCGGTCGAGCAGGAAGCGGGAGCCGGCGTTGGGGCCGCGCTTGACCACCAGCAGCGCCGAGCCCGGAGGCAGCGCGTCGACGCCGGAGACCGTCTGCTCCTGCGCCGCCTGCTCAGCATCGGCGAAGAAGTCCGTCCGGAAGACCGACGTGGTTTCCGGAGCACGTTCCGGCGGAACACCGGGCCCCTCGTTCGTGGTCACCTCGGGGTCTCCTCCTGGGGTGTGTGGTTGGACGGCCCGGTCCTCTCCGCGCCACGACACAAACCTACCGTGCGGGCCAGGATCAGGACCCTTCGGTCAGCTGCTGATACGCCGCGGCATCGAGCAGGCCATCGAGCAGTGCCGAGGCACCCTCGGCGAGCCGGAGGTCGATCATCCAGCCGGAATCGTAGGCAGCCGAGTTGATCAGTTCCGGGCTGCCCTCCAGCGCGTCGTTCACGGCGATGACCTCGCCGGGCACCGGAGCGTAGATGTCGGACACCGACTTGGTGGACTCGACCTCGCCCAGCGCATCCCCGGCGGCGAAGCTGTCGCCGACCGCCGGCAGCTGGACGAACACGACATCGCCGAGTTGCTGCTGCGCGTAGTCGGTGATGCCGACGCGGACGACGCCGTCGCCCAGCTCTCGGACCCACTCGTGGGCTTCGGTGTAGCGGAGGTCCTCGGGGATCACGCTGGGCAGCGTAGCCCTCACCGTGCGGTGGTCGCCTCGGGGTCGCGGGCCTGGGCCGCGACGACGGCCGGGGTGCGCAGGGCCAGCACGAACTGGGTCAGATAGAGCAGCCCGGACCACAGGTACAGCGCCACCCCCCAGCCGGCGAAGGCATACCCGAACGGCAGGGCCAGCTCGGCGAACCATCCGCTGCCCTGCCCGACCAGCAGCAGCGGGAAGGCGTAGAGCAGCTGGAATGTCGCGGCCTTCCCCGCATAGGTGACCACGAACGGGCCGTATCCACGGCGGCGCAGCACCGGCAGGCACAACCCGAGCACCAGGTCGCGGCCGACGAGGACGACCACCACCCACCACGGCACGACCTCGCGGACCCCGAGGGCGATGAGCGCGGCGAGGATGTAGAGCCGGTCCACCGCCGGGTCGAGGAGTGCGCCGAGCCGGGAGTACTGCCCGAGCATGCGGGCGAGCTTCCCGTCGAGCCAGTCGCTGAACCCGCCTGCCACCAGCACGACGAGCGCCCAGCCGTCGGCGCGCGGCCCGAGCAGCAGGTAGAGGAACAGCGGCACCCCGGCCAGCCGCAGCACGCTCAGCACGTTCGGGATGGTCACCACCCGATCGACTGGAGTGCTCGGCGCGTCGGCCACGCCCGGCAGCCTACGACGGTGCCTGCGGCCCGACCCCGCCAGTCGCCCGAGCAGTGCCGATCGGCGGCCGGGACGGCACGATGACATCGTGGATACCGAATCGCTGAAAGATCTGCAGGCCCCGCTCAAGGCCCGCTATCGGGAGGACCCGGGATCGGCGCTGGTGACGCTGCGGGCCGACGGCGAACTGGACGGGAGCGGTGTCGCCTGCCGGGTACGGACCGCGACCGCGCCGGCCGAGGCCGGTCTGCATCCGGCAACCGGCGGCGACGGCACTCAGCTCTGCTCGGGCGACATGCTGCTCGAGGCGCTCGCCGCCTGCGCGGGAGTGACGCTGCGGGCGGTCGCAACGGCGCTGGCGATCCCGGTGGGCGGGCGGGTGCACGTCGAGGGCGACCTCGACTTCCGGGGCACCCTGGGTGTCGACAAGGAGGCGCCGGTCGGGTTCCGCGACATCCGGCTGACGTTCGACCTCACCACCGACGCCGACGCCGAGCAGATCGCGACGCTGATCAAACTGACCGAGCGCTACTGCGTCGTGCTGCAGACCCTCCGCTGCGGGCCCGGTACCGGGGTCTCGGTCGCGGTGAACGGGAATGCGCCCAGCTGACCCACCCCCGTGAGTGCGTAACAGTGTTCTAACACTGTTACGCACTCACGGGCGCGACGAAGGAGCGCACATCGTGAACGGAGCCCGGGCACTGATCCAGACGCTGGTGGACGGCGGTGTGGAGGTCTGCTTCGCCAACCCCGGCACCTCGGAGATGCACGTCGTGGCCGCGCTGGACGCGGTGCCGAGGATGCGCGGGGTGCTCACCCTGTTCGAGGGTGTCGCCACCGGCGCCGCCGACGGCTACGCGCGGATGGCCGACCGGCCCGCCGCGACCCTGTTGCATCTGGGGCCCGGCCTCGGGAATGGGCTGGCCAACCTGCACAACGCGCGGCGGGCCGGCACCCCGGTGGTCAACATCGTCGGCGACCACGCGACCTTCCACAAGCGCTACGACGCCCCGCTGGACTCCGACCTCGACGCGATCGCCGGCACCGTGTCGGGCTGGGTGCGGCGCTGCGCGAGCTCCGCCGAGATCGGCCAGGACGTCGCGGCGGCGATCGCCGCCGCGACCGGCCCGCCGGGGCGGGTCGCCACCCTGATCCTGCCCGCCGACGTGTCCTGGGCCGACGCGGCGGCCGACGCGGTGGGGGCCCCGCCCGGCGCGGTACCGGCGGCCCGGCGACTCCGCGACACCCCCGGCACCGGCGCGGTGGACACCGCGGCCAAGGCGCTGGGCTCCGGCGAGCCGTGCCTGGTGCTCATCGGCGGCGAGGCCACCCGCGAGCGCGGGCTGCACGCCGCCGCCCGGATCGCCGCGGCCACCGGCGCGAGGCTGCTGTCGGAGACGTTCCCGACCCGGATGGAACGCGGCGCCGGCCTCCCGCCGGTGGCGCGGCTGGGATACCTCGCCGACCTGGCGGTCCACCAGCTCACCGGGATCAGGCACCTGATCCTGGCCGGGGCGAAGCGCCCGGTGACGTTCTTCGGCTATCCGGACAAGCCCAGCGACCTGGTTCCCGACGGCTGTCAGGTGCACGAGGTCGCGCCCCGCGACGGCGCCGCGACCGCCGCTCTCGAGGCGCTCGCCGACCTCGTCGCATCAGACGTCCGGGCGCCGGACGCGACCGGGTCGCGTCCGGCGCTCCCCACCGGCACCCTCACCGCCGACAGCGCCGCGGCCGTCGTGGGAGCGCTGCTGCCCGAGGGCGCGATCGTCGTCGACGAGGCGATCACCTCCGGGACGGGCCTGGCCGCGGCCACCGCGGGCGCCCCGCGGCACGACTGGCTCACCCTCACCGGCGGAGCCATCGGCTACGGGTTGCCCGCCGCGACCGGCGCGGCCCTGGCCTGCCCGGACCGGCCCGTCTGGTGCCTGCAGGCGGACGGCAGCGCGATGTACACGATCTCCGCCCTGTGGACCCAGGCCCGGGAAGGCCTCGACGTCACCACGGTCCTCTACCAGAACTCCGCATACGCGATCCTGCGGCTGGAGCTCACCCGGGTGGGCGCGGCCGCAGGCGGCGAACGAGCCCGCGCGCTGTTCGACCTCGGCGACCCGCGGCTGGACTTCGTGCAGATCGCGGGCGGCATGGGGGTACCCGCGGTTCGGGCCGGGGCCGCCGAGGAACTCGCCGCGGCGCTTCACCGGGCCATGGCCGAGCCCGGCCCGCACCTCATCGAGGCGGTCGTCCCGGCGCTGGTGACGTGATGGGTACCCCGGAGCCCATCCCCGACGAACAGGTCGGGCGCATCGTCGAGTGGCGGCGCGGTTTCGACGCCACCTGGCTGCTCGCGGTCGGGTTGCGGACCGGGATCGTGCACGACCTGGCCGCGCATCCCGGTGCGACGGTGGCGCAGCTGGCGGACCGGCTGCAGCTGCACGAGCCCTATGCCGCGACGTGGTGTCGCACGGCGCACGGGCTGGGGGTCCTCGATATCCCCGACGGCACCGACGGCTACCGGCTGGCCCCGCATCTGGACGCGATCCTCACCGACCCCACCGACCCCCGTTATCTGGCCGGCTACGTCCTGCTCGGCACGGAGGTCGCCACCCGGGACTTCGAGGCGACCGCCGAGGCGATGCGCACCGGAGCGGTCACCCCGTTCCAGGGCCGCGGCGACGGGTTCGCCCGGCTGGTCGCGGAGGCCACCCGCGGGCTGCAGACGATGACCGCCCGCGGGCTCCTGCCGAAGCTGCCCGGTGTCGCCGACGCGCTCGCGGCGGGCGGGGCGGTGCTGGAGATCGGCTGCGGCACGGGAACGCTCCTGGTGGCGGTGGCCGAACGGTTCCCGGTCGCACGCTGTATCGGGGTGGACATCGATGCCGACTCGCTCGCGGTCGCGGCGGAGAAGGTCGCGGCGGCGGGCGTCGACGGTCGGGTCCGGCTGCACCACGGGTCGGTTTCCGAGGCGCTCGGCGGCACACAGGTCGATGTGGTCGTGCTGGTCGAGGTGCTGCACGAGATCGCGCCGGAGCAACGGCCAAAGGTGATCATCGACGCCGCCGCGGCACTGCGACCGGCGGGGTGGCTGGTGATCGTCGACGAGACCTACCCGTCGACTCCGCAGCAGGCCCGCGAACCGGAGTTCTGGTTCCCACTGATGACCGGGTTCGAGGAGCTGCTGTGGGGCAACGTGCTGCCCACCCGGGAGGAGCAGGAGCATCTGCTGCGCGCCGCCGGGTTGACCGGCCCGGTGAACCGACGGCTGGTCGGCGCCGGCTTCACGGTCCTGACCACGGCCAAACCCGGTTGAGCAGCTGGTCGGGCCGTACGGGCGGATCCGCACACCCGTTCATCGCGCGGGACCGCCGGTTCGGCGGGAACATGAGGGGTGGTGGTACCGAACGGCTCCGGGACCATGCAGTGTCTGCAGCAACATCGTACAAAGCTCCGATTGGGTACACACAGTGGTGAGATCGACGGCGGATGTGGGCCCCGGCGATCACGTATGCGCGGTTCCGGTCAGCGACGAGCAGCTCTGGGAGATCTCGGCGGACTTCGTGGCCGGCGGGCTGTCCCGCAACGAGCAGGTGTGTTATTTCGACGACGGCACCGTCGATTCGGTGCTGGGTCGGCTGGCCGATGACCGCGTACCGGTCGATCAGCCGTTGCGCACCGGGCAGCTGGAGATCCTTCCGGCGGCGAGGATTCGCCAGCTGTTCCGTGCGTCGCTGTCCGAGGCCCGGAAGCTGATGTGCGCCCGGATCGACGAGGCGAAGGCACGCGGATACGCGGGCCTGCGGATGACGGGCCAGATGAGCTACGGCACCACCCGGCCCGGCCTGCTCGACATCGTCGAGTTCGAAAGCGAGCTCGACGAGCTGGTCCGCAGCCGCAGCGTCACCGCGCTCTGCCTCTACGACCGGGTCCGCTACACCGATGCCCAGATCGAACGGCTGTGCGGCCTGCACGGCAAGGAGCTGACCCCTCCGACCGCCTACGACGACGGGCTGCTGCGCATCACCCGCACCGGGGCCACCAGCGCGCGACTGGCCGGCGATATCGACCACAGCAACCGACCCGCGGTCACCCGGTTGCTCGAGACCACCCTCGACGACGCGCTGCGCTCACACTCGGCCCCGACCGATATCGAGCTCGACCTTGCCTCGCTGAGATTCCTCGACGTCGCGGGCGCCGTTGCCCTGGTACAGGGGGCCGAGGGATTCCCCAGCACCCATCGGCTGGTTCTGCGCGACGTCCGGCCGTGGATCGCGCGCGTGCTCGACCGGTGCGGGGCGCCGTTCGCCGCCCAGCTCGTGCTGCTGGAGTTCAGCCGTCCGCACGAAGGCGCCGAGGCTCCGCCCCCGACGCCCGGCGTTGCCCCGGACGAGGATGGGCCGGGACGGCAATGCCAGGACACGGTGGCGGATACGGTCGGGGAAGGCACGGCCGGGACTCTTCGAGAGGTGCGATGAAGGTCGAGACAACCCGGGTCGCGGTCCCGCTTCGGCTGCGGCACGCCGCGGGGTTTTTCTGCTCCCCCGACGACCTCGTCGCGCAGCTGTTGCCGCTGATCGGCACGCTCCTCGAGCGTGGGGAACCCGTCGCGCTGTCGGTGCGCCCCGCTACGGAACGGGCGCTGCACACCGCGCTCGGCAACCCCGCCGGGCTCATCGTGCTGGCCGAGCCGCACCCGTTCACCCGTGGCTCGGGGCAGACCACCGCGGTACGGCGCGCCCGTGAGCTGCGCGAGCTGACCAGCGAATCGGGGCATGTCACGGTCGTCGCCGAGCACGACAACCGGCTCGACGGCGTCGATGGCCGGTACTGGACCGAGTTCGATGCCGCGGCCAACATCGCGCTCGGCGACCTGCCGGTGAGCCTGCTGTGCTTCTATCCCGAGCTGCCCCTGCACCTGGAGATCCTCGACGGCGCCCGGCGCAACCATCCGCTGCTGCTCGTCGACGGCGAGTTCCGGCACAACCCGGCCCACCGCCTCCCCCGGGAGGTGCTGGAGGCGACCCCGACCCCGGCGCCCGCGCTGCTCGGCCCGCCGGACGTCCAGCTCACCTACACGGCGTGGCAGCTGCGCGAGGTCCGCACCGCGGTCGCCAACCTGCTCACCGGTACCTCGTTCACCCCCGCCCGGATCGAGGACATCGTGCTGGCGATCAACGAGATCGCGACGAATGCCGTCGAGCACGGCACACGCGAGGCGCAGCTGTCACTGTGGCTCTCCGCCGACGGCTTGGTGTGCGAGGTGCACGACGGTGGCACCCTCGCCGATCCGCTGCCGGGCCTGCGGGCGCCGCGTCCGACCGACCCCCGGGGCCGCGGCATGTGGATCGCCCGGCAGCTGTGTGACCTGCTGCATGTGTGGCAGGACCGTGCGGGTACCCACGTTCGGTTACACGCTTCCCCATGAGTTAAGATCGATCCGATCGACGTCACCCGTCCGCCGTACGCAGGCTGCAGATGTGACGAAAGAGCCCCTTGGCAAGCTGTGTGCGGCGGAGAAGACTCGCCGGCGTACTCGGTGCCATGAGGCCTGCGGACGGGTCGACACACAGACGTTTCACCACCTGCGGGGATATCCATGCCTGACGATCAGCGACGGCCGTTGCACCGGGTGACGGTGCTCGGATCCTTTGCCCTCGACCAGGACGGCGCCGGCGTGCCGCTCAGCGCGGACGCCCGCCGGGTGGTGGCCTATCTGGCCGTGCACCCGCGGCCCCAGCCGCGGCTCGCGCTGGCCGCCGACCTGTGGCCGGAGGTTCCCGCCGACGCGGCGTTGCGGCTGCTGGCCGAGGCCCTCGACGCGATCGACGTACCCGGGCTGCTCGTCGGCGCCGGGCCGTCCATCACCGACGCGCCGGTGGCACTCGCCCCTGACGTCGAGGTCGATCTTGCCGAGGCGATGGCCCTCGTGCGCACGCTGCCCGAACGTCCCGCCACCGAGATCGCCGACACGTCCGCCCTGCGGGCGGACATCCTCCCCTCCTGGACCGCGTCGTGGATCGCCATCGAGCGCGAACGTTTCCGCCAGCTGCGGCTGAACGCGTGTGAGGACCTGAGCCTGCGGCTCACTGCCGCGGGACATCACGATGCCGCGATCGAGTTGGCCCAGACCGCCGTGGCGACCGCGCCCAGCCGGGAGAGCGCGCGCAGGGCGCTCATCGAGGCGCATCTCGCGCAGGGCAATATCGCGGCGGCCGTCGCCCAGTACGACGAGTACCACGAGCTGCTGCGTTCCAGCGTCGGAGTTCCCGTGGCGTCCGCTCTGGACGGTATCTTTCCGCCCGCCCCGGCATGGCCGGTGGTGCGAGGCTTCCGCCGCCCGGTTCAGCGCTCCGCGGTCGCGCTGCCCGGCCTGCGCTCGATCCGATACGGCCCGACGGGCTCGCGGCGGCTCGTCTCCGGCGGATCGGTGCCCGGCTCCACCCGCTGAGGCCTGCCCGTCTCAGTTGCCGATCGGGATCGTGAAGCGGACCTCGGTGCCCATCAGGCTCGGCGTCACCCGCACCTGCTCGGCCAGTTCTCCGATGAGGAACAGCCCCCGTCCGCGATTTCCGCTGTGCCGGGGCCGGGAATGCCAACGTCCGCGATCGGCGATCCGGACGTTGACGACTCGGTGCGCACCGCGTCGGTGGACATCGAGTCGGACATCGACGGTCCCTGGCCGACGGCCGCGGTAGGCATGTTCGACGCTGTTGGCGACGGCCTCGCCGACTGCGAGCTGGAGATCGACCAGGGTGTGGTCAGGGAGCCCCGTCCGATCGGCCCAGTCTGCGATCTCCGCGCGGATCGCCCTGAGCTCGTGGGGATCCGCGTGATGGTGCAGCTCCAACGGTTCGGTGGCATCGAACCTGGTGTTCAGGCTCGGCCTCGTCCCGTGGCCGCCGGCCGGTTCACGACCGTTCACATTGTCGGTCCTCGTGGCCATGGCATGTCCGTTCTCCTTCCGTACCTGCCGGTTGCCCATCCCTGCCGCGGCCAAACCCTGAATCGAATGTGGTGTTGATCTCGGGTTCCGGCGCCCGGCCCGGTTGGCCATCGCCTCGGGCAAATGGCATCTGACAGGGGTTTCTGCTGGACCCTGCCTTGTTCGCGGCGGACGCGCTACGAACACGCCGCCGCGACCAGACCGGGCAAACCCTTGCTGGGTCCTCGTGCTTGACCGGCTCTACCTGGCGGCATCCGGATGGATCGTCGGGACGGTCACCCCGGACAGACAGCGGCCCCACCGGCAGGCAAGGTGGTGGTGGGGCCGACGTCCTCAGCGGTGTTGATCGGCGGACACGCCGAAGAGACCCGCGATCTCGCCCGCGGTGACGGCGCCCTGGCTCGGTTCCGGATGCGACCCACGTCCCTCGGGCGCGTCCCGATCCTCTTCCGGCAACCACCCCCTTCCGAGGACCGACCGGATACGGTCCCACTCGATAGTGACCCATGCCATATCAATAGCTAATATGTTAGCTATAGCTTTATGACATTGGAAGGAGAAGGACTCATGGCAGCGCGCCAGCATGTTTCCGATCTCCAGCAGGTCGACCCGGCGGACTCCACGGATCGCTCCCCCAGCGCTCAGCACGTGCAGCTCCTCGCCGCTCTCCATGGTCCGGGCGTCGACGACCTCAAGGACGACGTCGGACGCGAGAGACCGCCCGTCGAGGAGGCGCCGACGGACACGCTCCTCACCCCGAGCTGATCCCGCGCCACGACGACGGTTGATCCGATCGACGAACCGGTTGGAGGTGTTCGGTGAGTCCGTCCAACGTATGGCTGCAGCCCCACAGCGACGGGCCGGTCCGAGCCGATCCGACTTCCTCCCCCAGCGCGCTCAGGGATATCGAGCCGGGCGACGACCACCTCTCCCTGGCCGATGCCACCGAGCGGCTCATGGCCGAATTCGGTTCCCGGCTCGACCTGGCCCTCATCAGCCGCGTCGTTCTCGACTGCCGCCACGATCTGCAGAGCGAACCTCCGGGCGCGCTGCCGGAACTCGTCGAACGGCTCGCCCGCCGGAGAATCCTGCGGGTCCTCGAGGCCGACGCGGACCCCGGTGCAGGGCCGTAGGCAGATACCGCTCTCCACCGAGGGAGGTTAATGCGCTTGCTGGTAGGCCCGCAGGACGTCGGCCGGGATCCGGCCGCGCTCGGAAACCTTCATTCCGTGCTCGCGCGCCCATTCCCGAACCGCCTGGTTCTGCGCGCGGTCCACGACGGCCGGGCGCGCCGGCGCCCCGCCGTCGGGCCCGGCCGCCGTTCGACGGCCGGCGCTCGCCCGTCGTCCGCGCCGCCCGCCATCGGCCCGCCGCGCCGCCGCGACGAACTCGGCGAGCACGTTGCGCAGCGATTCGGCGTGCGCTTTCGACAGGTCGATCTCGTACCCCTTGCCGTCCAAGCCGAACACGACCGTCTCGTCGGCCTGCTCACCGGTCAGGTCGTCGACCAGTCGGACCTCCTGGATCTGCACCATCGCCGCCCTCCATCGTCACTGAACCAAGGCAGGATCATTCGTCCTGGTGGAGAGAGAATCGGTGGAACTGCCTGCGCTGCCTCCAGATCGATTCGGCAGTCCAGACCCGTGCCTGGTCGGCACGCACCAGCACCTCAGCCTCTGCGGTCGGCAGAGGCGCAGTTCGGTCGGCATTCGATTGTTGTTCGCTCGATTGTATGCCCAAAGATGCGATCCGGCGCGCCGTTGCAAAACGGCTGACGAAGGACCCCTCGCCATGTCCGTGACATCTCGCCGGCGTGCCTTTCAGGATCGGACGCACGTTGTGCCGGGGTCGCCCGGCCGTGGGAACCGGCGGCGCTGTCTCCCCGGCTCGATTCCGGCGATGCTGTCTCCTCTCTGAGGTCTGCGGCCGACGCCGGGCGCGCAGCATGCCGGTGCGTGGATGCCGTCGTAGAGTCGGCGGTATCCAGCCGCCTCGCCGGCGGGGCGGCGCACCGGTGCCCGAACACGAAAGACGGAACCGTCATGGCCCGCATCCCCCCGCACGATGGGCCGGCGAGCAACCGGGATCCGTATGCGGTCCTGGGGGTCGCTCCCGGTGCCTCGGCCGCCGACATCGCGCGCGGCTATCGACGGCGCCTGCGCGAACTGCACCCCGACACCCGGGATCCCACCGCGGCCCGGGAGGCCATCACCCTCGACGAGGTGCAGGCCGCCTACCGGGCGCTGCGCGGTCGCCAACCACCCCGCGATCCCGGGCCCGCGCGCGCGAAACCGCGCTCCGGCGCCGGGCCGCAGCCGCCGCGCCGGCCCGCGGCATCGGCCGCGGCGGACGCACCGTCTCGATCGGGCCCGGTGCCGATCCCGGTCCGCTGCGAGGTCCGCCGCCGGCCATGGTCGGTTTCGCTGGTCGTCGGGCCCGTCCGGGTCCATCTGTCGTTCTGAGCGGCCCGACCGCGAACCTCGGCGACCCGGAGCCGGGAGCTGCGGCGATCACAGGTACTCGGCGCCGGTGTGCCGGCCCGGTTCGGGATCGGCGAAGGGAACGAAGCGGAACCGCACCTGGGCGGTCTCGATGACCGGCGCCGGAGACGGCGCCAAGCAGATCACCGGCTGACCCACCCCGATAGGCCGGACCGGGTCCGCGGCGTCCCGGCCCAGCCGATCACCCCAAGCCACCGACACCGGCGAGATAGCCGGCGAGCATGCTTCGCGCGACATCCCGCACCGTCGAGTCGGGCGGGAGAAACCGGGGACTGTGCAGGCCGGCCGTGGTGTCGCCGTCCCCCACCCCGACGAACATCATCAGCGACGGTGCGACGGCGGCGTAGTAGGCGAAGTCGTCGCTTCCACACGAACGGAACGCACGGTCGGTCACGAAACCCGCGAGGTCGAGCCAGCGCCGGGTCGCCACGGCGAGCCGCTCGTCGTTCACCACGGCGGGCTGACCGTCATGGATCTCGAGCTGGCACTGGCAGCCGAATACCTCGGCAGCGGCGTGCACCGCACGTCCCACCTCGCGGTGCAGCATCGTCCGGTCCGCCTCGCGCAGCGCGCGCAGTGCCCCACGCGCGGTGGCCGCGTCCGGAATGACGTTGGCGGTCCCGGGCGCATCGAGGTGGCCGACGGTGAACACCACCGACTGCATCGGATCGGTGCGTACGGCGACGATCTGGTGCGCCGCGACCAGCGCGTGCATCAGGGCGAGCACCGGATCGCGGTTCAGGTGGGGGTAGGCCCCATGGCCGCCGCGGCCCCGCATCCTGAGCACGACCTCGTCGAACGAGGCGTTCACCGCCCCTGGGGTGGCACTCACGCATCCCGCGGGCAGCGCGGGCTGTAGGTGCGCGCCGATGACCGCGCGCACGTCCAGCCGCGTGAACGCCTCCTCGCGCACCAGGTCCAGGGCCCCGGAGGGCCGGGTCTCCTCCCGGGGCTGGAGAACGGCGAGCAACGGCACCGGTGTGCCGACCCGCCGCACCGCCCTGGCCAGCGCGACGAGCGCGGCGAGGTGCACGTCGTGCCCACAGGCGTGCATGGCGCCGACGGTGGCCGCGAAAGGAGCCCCGGTGTCCTCGATGATCGGTAGGGCGTCGAGCTCGGCGCGCACGGCCACCACCGGTCCGGCGCAGCCGCCGATGGGGATCAGCCGTCCGGTGGCGGCGACCTCGTACACCTCGCTCCCGCCGAGCGCGTCGACCACCCGGTCCGCGGTCCGCGCCTCGTCCCCGGACAGGTCCGGGTGCGCATGCAGCAGGTGACGCAGCTCCACCGCGTCGGCGAGCTCGTCCTCCAGCGCCGCGGATACCGCGCGCAGCAGCGTGGCCGTCATGCCGGGCCCAGCCCATAGACGCGTTCGGCATTGTGCCGGCAGATCGAGCGGGCGATGTGTTCGGCGTCGGAACGGGCGAGGGCGTCCTCGTCCAGCCAGTCCCCCAGCACCCGGGCCAGGGCCCGTCGGAACAGCGTCGCACCCAGCAGGTAGAGCTCGGGAAGGCCGTACGCGTCCGAGGAGTACAGCAGCTTGCCGAAGGGAGCCAGCTCGAGGGTCTCGGCCAGCAGCGCGGCCGCCCGCGCTCCCACATGGGGGATCGCCAGCCCCAGGTCGAGATGCACGTGCGGCAGGACGGCCGCCAGATAGGCCGCATGGCGGTGGTACGGGTAGCAGTGCAGCAGCAGCACCGGCACACCGCTGTCCGCCGTCAGCTTCAGGAAGCCGGTGAGCCTGCTGGGGTCGGTCCGGTGCAGGACCAGGTCGGGATCGCCATAGCCGACGTGCAGCTGCAACGGCAGACCGCGCCGGATCCCGCTCCACAGCACGTGCCGCAGCAGGACGGGGTGATCAAGCCTGCGCGCCCCGCTCCCGAGCCAGCTCTCGGCGGCCCGGCGCACCTCGGTCGGTGCCGGTGGGTCGGGCGGGAAGTCGAAGCCGCCGCGATAGGCCACGATGCTCTTGAGCCCGATCGCGCCGACCGTCGCCTCCTCGAGCGCCGCCTCGAACGCGTCGGCGAAACCGGCGGGGCGCACCGAAGCCCCGGCGAGCGTCTCGGCGACCGCTTCGAGCCGGACGACCTCGTGCGCCCGCGCGCCGGAGACCGCGGCGAACCGTGCGGGGTCGAGGAGTTCGTCGCTGCGGAATCCGGTGTCGATCAGATATTCGTGGGTGCGGGTGGATCTCAGGAGCCGCGCGGCCGCTTCCGCCGCGCCGAGTTCCGCGCGCCGGGCGAGGTAGTCCTGCGGGGCGGCGTGCGGGGGCAGCCCCAGCGCCGGTGCGCACCAGCGGCGCAGCGCCAGTCCCAGCGGGGTGTCGAAGTTCGACATGCCCGGCGCCGGCGCGCCGCCCTCGCTCAGCAGCGCCTCGAATGCCGGGCCGTCCAACGGGCCGGCCGCGACCCCATGGGAGTGATGGTCGACCAGCGCCAGCGAACCGATGAATGTCGCGAGCTCACCGCCCGACATGGTCACCGGACTCCGCACGGCTCGGCCGCGATGTCGTGAGGCGATCGGATTACGACCATCTCGGCCTCCGCTCGACGCCCGGTAGTGCCCGCCCTGGACAACATATCCCCGGTGGCCGGGTGCGGCACGGCAGACGGCGCGACGGAGATCGATGTTTGCCGACGGGAACCGCGTGTGACCAATTCGGTAGAGTTCCAGTTTGAAAGCGATTCCCCGAGCGTGATCCTCTCGTTATCAAGTCCGGGACTGACCAGCCGCAATGGCGACGGTTCGGGGGGAAATAGTGCCCTGCCGTGAGATTGGTCACCGTTGATCGAGTTGTGCTGGACCGGGTCCAGGTGCGTAGGGTCCTCGGCGGCCGGCCCCCGAGTCCGGTCAGGAACGCACACCGGCCCGTCGCGCCCTGCCCTGTCCTGCGGCGTCGGTCCGTCGATCACATGAGCCGGGACGGGGCGAGGAATCATGCCGAACGCTTTGCAGGAAACGTCTGCGGAGCGCGGTTGACTCCGGTCACCCGAGCATATCCGTGCGCGGAATTTGCCCGGAGTTCCTCCATGGCGCGGTGGGAGAACATCTATGTCCACTCTCCGTACCTTCTTCTCCGGCCGGAATCTCATGCGACTCGCGTTGGCCGGCGCTCTCGCGGCTACCGCCCCCTTCGCGGTCACCGGCACCGCGAACGCCGCCTCGGGCTCGACGTGGGACCGGCTGGCCCAATGCGAGAGCAGCGGCAACTGGAACATCAACACCGGCAACGGCTTCGCGGGCGGTCTGCAGTTCACGCCGTCGACCTGGCGCGCCTTCGGCGGCACCGGCCTCGCGCAGAACGCAAGCCGGGAACAGCAGATCGCCGTCGCCGAACGAGTGCTGACCGCGCAGGGCTGGGGTGCCTGGCCGGCCTGTTCACGCAAGCTCGGCCTGCGCTGAGCCCAGGGCCGGCCGCCACCGGGACACCGGCGGCGGCCGGACGCCGCCATCGCGTCGTCAGCCCAGCGCCCGCAGCCTCAGGAGCACGTCCGCGGCGAACTGGGTCAGGAACCGCTGCTGGTCGTGGCCGGGGCCGTGGAAAACCAGGTGGTTGAGCCCGGCGTCGAGCTCCCGCCGTCGTCGCCGCGCACCGCGACCAACCCCCAGCCTGCTACATCCGTCGCTGCCACTGGCCCGTGAGTGCGTAACAGTGTTAGAACACTGTTACGCACTCACGGGCGGCGGAGGCGTTTGAGGACCGGCGGGAGCTCGTCGGTGTGGACGACGGTGAGCCGCTGGGTGGCGCGGGTGAGCGCGACGTACAGGTCGTTGACTCCGCGCGGGGACCCCGCGAGCACCTCGGCGGGCTCCACCAGCACCACGGAGTCGAACTCGAGGCCCTTGGCGGCCATGATCGGCAGCACCACGACCGGCGCCTCGAGATCGTCCTCGCCCGCGAACCCGGGCAGGCATCCGCGCAGCGCCGCCACCCGCCCAGCGGGGGCGAGCACGGCGACCCGGCCCTCGCCGACGGCGGCGCGCTCCTGCGCCACGATATCGGCGAGCACGCCGTCCGACCCGGCGAGCGAACCGGGGGCGAGCTGCAGCGCCCGTGGCGGCACACCCGTGCTGCGCACCGAGCGCGGCGGCGCGAGGCCGGGATCGATCTCCGCCAGCACATCGTCGGCGACGTCGGCGATCTCGGCGGGTGTCCGATAGTTGACGGTCAGCTCCTCCAGCCGCCAGCGGTCGGCCACGAACGTGCCCAGCACCTCGCGCCATGAGCCTGCACCGGCCAGATCCCCGGTCTGGGCGATATCGCCGACCACCGTCATCGACCGGCTCGGTACCCGGCGCATGATCAACCGCCACGCCATCGGGGACAGCTCCTGCGCCTCGTCGACGATCACATGCCCGTAGGTCCACTCCCGGTCCGCGGCGGCGCGGTCGGCGGTGGAGTCGTAGCGGCGCACCCGCTGCCGTTCGGCGAGCCGGTCGGCGTCGACGATATCGATGGCGCGCAACAGCTCCGGGTCCAGATCGTCCTCCAGGTCGAGGACGTCGAGGACACCTTGGGCGTACTCGACCTCGGCGCGCAGCGCCGCGGCGGCCTCCGCCGCGGCGCTGCGCCCGTCATCGCCCAGCAGCTCGGCGGCCTCGTCCAGCAGCGGAACGTCGGCCGGGGACCAGCGCTCGTCGAGCGGCACGTCCTCGGCCGGAGCGGGCCGGGCCAGCAACGCGCGCTCCGCGGCCGGGATCCGCCGGGCCACCAAGCCCAACCGCCTCGGATCGGCAAACAGGTCGGTCAGCAGCTGCTCGGCCGACAGCGTGGGCCACAGCGCGTCCAGCTCGCGGGACAGCTGCGGGCTCTCGGTGAGCTCGGCCCGGATGTCCTCCAGGTCCCCGGCCGTGAGCAGCCCGCCGCTGCCGAGGTCGGCCGCCACCTGCTCGGCCAGCAGCCGCACCGCCTCCCGATGGAAGATCCGCTTCGCCTCGTTGTGCGGTTTGCGCGACCGTCGGGCCCGGGTCCGCGCGGCGTTCGCGACCTCGCGGTCGAGCCGCACCCGCTGCTGTTCGACGACGAGCTCGATCGGCTTGCGCGGCACCTGCTGACGGTCACGCACCGCGGTGGCCACCACCGCGGCCATCTCCGCCCGACCCTTGAGCGCCGCGGTCCGGGCGTCCTCGACCCGCCGGGCGTGCAGCCCGGGGTGCAACTGCGCGACGGTGCCGAGCACCACGCTCGTCTCACCCAGCGACGGCAGCACCTGCCCGATGTAGCGCAGGAATGTGGCGTTCGGACCGACCACCAGCACGCCGCGGCGGGCCAGCCGGTCGCGGTGGGTGTAGAGCAGGTAGGCGGCGCGGTGCAGCGCGACCGCGGTCTTGCCGGTACCCGGCCCGCCCTGCACCACCAGCACCCCGGACGGCTTGGAGCGGATGATCCGGTCCTGCTCGGCCTGAATGGTGGCGACGATGTCGCTCATCCGCCCGGTACGCGCCTGCGACACCGCCGCCATCAGCGCGGCCTCGCTGGTCAGCCCGGAGTGCCCGGCCAGCGCCTCGGCGTCGGCGAGGTCGAGCACCTCGTCGTCGATCGCGACGACGGTGCGTCCGCGGGTCCGCAGATGACGGCGGCGTCGCATGCCCTCGGGGGACGCCGCCGTCGCGGTGTAGAACGGCCGGGCCGCGGGCGCGCGCCAGTCCATCAGGAGAGGTTCGTACTCGCGCTCCTCGTCGAGCAACCCGAGCCTGCCGATATAGCGGATCTCTCCCGCCTCGGTGTCCAGCCGGCCGAAGGCCAGCCCGTGCTCGGCGGCGCGCAGTGCGGCGAGCCGGTCGGTGTACATGGCGACCGCGGCGTCGCGTTCGGTGAGCGCCTGCGGGGTACCGACAGTCTCGCCCTGCAGGACGTTCTGCAGCCGCCGCGCCGTCTCGGCCCGGCGATCGTCGAGACGCGCATACAGCATCGTGACGTACTGCTGCTCATGAGCGAGCGCATCCTGGCCTTCGGGATCGAGCGGACTTGCGGACGACGCGCTGTTCGACACCAGGACAACACCTTCGCACGCGTGGACGGATGACAAAGCTCCCGGACGATGTGCGGTTCCGGTGAGCACGCGGTCATCCAACCTACCAGCGCTCGGGTTTCCTGGTCGGAAGCGTCGGGTAGATCGAGCCGTGCAGTGTTCTCTGTTCCGCAGCAGTCCCGCACGGCATGGCTGCTGAGCAACGCTCCGAAGGTCCGTCCGGCTCCGGGTATGCCTCGCTCGCGCCCCTGTTCACCGAACTGGCCGCCCTCCAACCCGGCAGCCCCGAACACGAGCAGCTGCGGTCCAGGCTGGTCACGGGCCATCTGCCGATCGTCAAGCACATCGCGCGGCGATTCGCGGGTCGCGGTGAGCCCGTCGACGATCTCGAGCAGATCGGCACCGTCGGATTGATCAACGCCGTCGACCGGTTCGACCCGCGTCGCGACGTCGACTTCCTGTCCTACGCCGTACCCACGATCACCGGCGAGGTCCGCCGGCATTTCCGCGACCGGACGTGGTCGATGCGTGTACCGCGGCGGCTCAAGGAGCTGCAGAGCTCGATCAACAAGGCGGTGGATCCTCTCTCCCAGGAGCTCGGGCGGGCACCGCGACCCAGCGAGATCGCCGAGCGGCTCGAGATCAGCACCGAGGAGGTGCTGGAGGGGCTCGCCGCCCAGCACGCCTACCGCTCGTCGTCGCTCGACGAGCTGGTCGCGGGCGCCGACGCCGTGCTGCGCGACACCCTGGGCGAGGCCGACGCGGAGCTGGACAAGGTCGAGTACCGCGAGACGCTCACCCCGCTGCTCGACGAGCTCCCGCGGCGCGAGCGCACGATCCTCGTCCTGCGGTTCTTCGGGAACATGACCCAGACCCAGATCGCGAACGAGATCGGCATCTCCCAGATGCACGTGTCGCGGCTGCTCGCCCAGACCGTGGCCGCCCTGCGGCGGCGCATGACCGGCGGCGGCGCATGACCGGCGGCGGCACCCCGGCCCGCCCTGCTCAGCTCGGGGGACGCGCGAACTCCTCGACGATCGCGGTGCAGAACGCGGGGAGGTCCTTGGGGCCGCGGCTGGACACCAGCCCGTGGTCGTTGACGACCTCCTGGTCGACCGTCTCGGCACCGGCGTTGCGCAGGTCGGTGCGCAGACTCGGGTACGAGGTCAGGGTGCGGCCCTTGGCCACGTCGGCGTCGATCAGCGTCCACGGGCCGTGACAGATCACCCCGACGGGCTTCCCGGCCCGGAGCATCTCCGCCACGAAGGTGCGCACGTCCCGGTCCATCCGGAGCCGGTCGGCGTTCACCGTTCCGCCCGGCATGATCAGCGCGTCGTAGTCGGATGCGGACGCCTGGTCCGCCGTCCGGTCGACCGGGAACGTGTCGGCAGGCCGGATGTCGCCGTTCATCGCCTGGATCTCCCCCGTGGAGATCGAGACCAGCTCCGTCCGGGCGCCCTCCGCGGTGACCGCGTCGCGCGGGTTCGTCAGCTCGACCTGCTCGACGCCGTCGGTCGCCAGGATCGCGATGCGCTTGCCCGCCAGCTTTCCTGTCATGACAATCGGCTACCCACCGGCCGGGACGCCAAACCGCCGCGGCCGGTCACTCCCCCGCGATCGGGCTGTCCGCGTGCTCGCGACAGGTGGCCACCTCGGGACGGGCCTCGAGCCGCTCGTCGTCGATCCGGGTGCCGCACACCGCGCAGCGGCCGTAGCTGCCGCCCTCGAGCCGCTCCAGCGCGCGCACGACCCTTCTGCGCTGCTCGGCGACGGTGTCGGCGAGCAGCGTGTTGTCCATCTGCGCGGCGACCTCGCTGCCGTGGTCACCGGGGTGGGTGCCCAGTACCGGGTCGTCCAGGGGCTGGTCGGCCTCGATGTCGGCGCGATGCGAGCGTTCGTCGAGCTCCGCCAACTCGGCCGTCAGCAGCTGCCGGGCGCGATCAGGATTCATGCGGGTCCCTCCAATGCGGGTCGGGCGTCGGAGAGGGCGCATACCCGCAAGCGCTGGAGTCCACTCGTGCGCGGTGAGTCTGCCCGAGCACGACCTACCGCGCACAGGAACGAAGCTCAGCCCGGATGGCGCTGCCGCGGCGCCCGACCGTACGGCTGCTCCACCGGCTCGACGACAGCCGGCGGCGGCATCGGCCGGATCACCGGGTCATCGGCCAGCGCGAGTGGCTCGTCGTGGTGGCGCAGGCGCATCGGCGGACCGCTGACCAGCCGGTACTCCGCCTCGTCCTTGGTGATCGTGACGCGCAGCTGCCGGCCCTGCCACTTCAGCCCGAACGAGATCCGGGAAAGGGCCGAGGGCAGCTGCGGTGCGAAGGAGATCCCATCGCGGTCCGAACGCATCCCACCGAAGCCGCTGACCACGGCGCTCCACGTGCCGGCCATCGACGCGATATGGATGCCGTTGCCGGTGTTTCCGGCCAGGTCGTTGAGGTCGATCAGCGCCGCCTCGGCAAGATAGTCGTAGGCGAGGTCGAGATGTCCCGTCCAGGCCGCGACGACCGCCTGCGTCGCCGCGGAGAGCGACGAGTCCCGCACCGTGATCGCCTCGTAGTAGGCGAAGTTGCGGGCCATCTGCTCGGGGCTGAACACCTCCGGACGCAGCTGCATGGCGAGCACCAGGTCGGCCTGCTTGATCACCTGCTTGCGGTACAGGTCGAAGTACGGGACGTTGAGCAACAGCGGGTACTTCTCCGGCGGTGTGTTCTCGAAGTCCCACCGCTGGTGGTCGGTGAACCCCTCCGCCTGCGGATGCACGCCGAGGCTCTCGTCGTACGGGATGCGCATCGCCCTCGCCGCGTCGCGCCAGCTCGCCATCTCCTCGGCGTTGACGCCCAGCCGCGCCGCCGCCCGTGGATACCGCGCGGCGACCTCGGCGGCGTAGCGCAGGTTCAGCTGCGCCATCAGGTTGGTGTAGGCGTTGTTGTCGACGATCGCGGTGTACTCGTCGGGGCCGGTGACCCCGTCGATGCGGAACTCGCCCGCCGAGTCGTGATGGCCGAGGGAGCGCCACAGCCGCGCCGTGTGCACCAGCAGCTCCAGGCCGACCTCGCACTCGAACGCGGTATCACCCGTCGCCGCGACGTGCCGGCGCACGGCGTCGGCGATATCGGCGTTGATGTGGAACGCCGCGGTGCCCGCCGGCCAGTACCCGGAGCATTCCTGCCCGCGGATGGTGCGCCACGGAAACGCCGCGCCGGCCAGCCCCAGCTGCTGAGCCCGCTCCATGGCCAGCGGCAGGATCGACTGCCGCCACCGCAGAGCATCGGCGGCGGCGTCCGGAGCGAGATGGGACAGCACCGGCAGGCAGAACGTCTCGGTGTCCCAGAAGGTGTGGCCGTCGTAGCCGTTGCCGGTGAGGCCCTTGGCCCCGATCGCCCTGCGCTCGGCGCGCGCCCCGGCCTGCAGCACGTGGAACGTGGCGACCCGGGCTGCCTGTTGCAGCTCGGCGTCGCCGTCGATCTCGATATCCGCGGTCGCCCAGAAGTCGTCGAGGAAGGAGCGCTGCTCGGCCACCAGGCCGTCCCACCCGGTGAACCGCGCCGCCGCCAGCGCCGCGCGCACCTGGTCGTGCACGGCGGGCAGCGACCGGCGCGCCGACCAGCCGTAGGCCAGGTACTTGACCACCCGCAGCTTCTCCCCCGGCTTCAGCCGGGTGATCACGGTGGTGCGGCCGATGTCCTCGGTGGCCTCCGAGGTGACCTTGACCCGCTCCGGGCCGTGCACCTCGTGGTCCATCGCGGCCGCCAGCCGCAGCCCGGACACCCGGGTCTGATGGACCAGCGTGGCGCCCGCCTCGCCGCTGCGGTGCTGCTCGGCGACGAGGGGTTCGGCCAGCGCCGCCTCGACGCGCGGGTCGCCGTCGTCGACGGCGGGCAGCTGTTCGTTCGCGACCAGCTCCGACTGCACGACCAGCAGCGCCGGTTCGTCCAACACCTCCACCTCGTAGCTGATCGCGGCGATCGCCCGCTGGGTCAGCGACACCAGTCGCTCGCTGTGCAGCCGGACCGCGCGCCCCGCGGGCGAGACCCACTCGACGTCGCGGGTCAGGATGCCCGCCTGCAGGTCCAGCGCCCGCTCGTGGCGGCGGAGCTCGCCGTAGCGCAGGTCGAACGGCTCGTCGTCGACGAGCAACCGGATGAGCTTGCCGTTGGTGACGTTGATGATCGTCTGACCGGACTCCGGGTACCCGTAGCCGCCCTCGGCATACGGCAGCGGGCGGCGCTCGTAGAGCGAGTTGAGATAGGTGCCCGGGATCGCGTGCGGCTCCCCCTCGTCGAGGTTGCCGCGCAATCCGATATGGCCGTTGGACAGGGCGAACACCGACTCCGTCTGCCCCATGGCATCCAGGTGCAGGACCGGTTCGCGCACGATCCACGGTTCGACGGTGAAGGGCCGCCCGGAGTCCGCCGCCGCCGTCATGAGGCCGCCACCAGCAGCTCCGCGAGGTCGTCGACGACGACATCGGCGCCGTGCGCGCGCAACGCGTCGGCCTGATCCAACCGGTTGACCCCGACCACGGACCCGAAACGGCCCGCGCGGCCGGCCTGGACCCCGGCCAGCGCATCCTCGAAGACGACGGCCGCGGCCGGCTCCACCCCCAGATCGGCCGCCGCCGCGAGGAACGTGTCCGGCGCCGGCTTGCCCTGCAGGCCACGCGCCTTGGCGACGACCCCGTCCACCCGATGGTCGATGTACTTTACCAGCCCGGCCGCGTCGAGGACCTGGCTCGCGTTCGCCGACGACGACACGACGGCGGTACGCAGCCCGGCGTCGCGGACCGCCTGGAGGTAGCGGACCGAGCCGGGGTAGACGTCCACCCCGTCGGCCTGGATCTTCACCTGCACCAGGTCGTTCTTGTGGGTCGACAGCCCGTAGATGGTCTCGGCGTCCGGCGGATCGTCCGGATCGCCCATGGGCAACTCGATGCCGCGGGAGCGCAGGAAGATCTCGGTGCCCTCCAGGCGGGGACGGCCGTCGACGTAGGGGCCGTAATCGGCCGAGACGTCGAATGGGCGGAACTCCTCGCGGCACCGGTCGGCCCGGGCGCGCAGGAACTCGTCGAACATCTGTTTCCAGGCCGCGGCATGCACGCTCGCGGTGTCGGTCAGGACGCCATCCAGGTCGAAGAGGCAGGCCCGGGTGCCATCGGGGAGGCCCAGCATGAGCGCACGGTAGCGGGTGTTCGATGCGGACCGCAGGGCAGGACTCCGATGACGGCGGGCGCCGCGCCATCGGACCGGCCGGGCGGGTTCGGGACCGCATCCGGCGAGCCGGCCCGTCGGCCGTTCGGAGGCATGGGGTCTTCCCCTTCGAGGCCTGTCCCGGATGAGGCGTGACGGGTGGGTGTGTCTTGTCGGTGGGTCCTGGGTTTCCGGTGCGTCGTGTCAATCTATGAATGACAACGGGTGTGGTGCCGGACGAATGCGCAGGGACCCTTCCCCTGGGCGGTGCGTCAATGTATGAACGACGTATGAAGTACGACGAAGCGAAGCGCTGGATGGAGCGGATGGGACCGTTCCCGGAACATCCGGGGCCGTCCCTGGCCGAACAGCTCGACCGGCTCAAGGAGCTGGCCAAGGCGGGCGAGCTGCCTCGCCGCGGCCCGGCCGCCTGGTACGCGCTCGTCCACGAGATGCGCAGGCTCGCCGACTACTACGAACGCGACCTCATCCGCGGTCTGCGCGCCGACGGGATGACCTGGCGGCAGGTGGCCGAGGCCGTCGAGGCGCAGCTGTCGAGCCGGCAGGCCGCCCACGCCAAGTGGAAGCGGCTGATCGACCCGCGCCGGCGCATCACGACCGGTGACATGCAGCGCGGCGGGCGGCGCAAGGAGCCCCCCGCGCTCTCGCCGGGCGAGTAACCCGGCCCGGCGGCGATCCCGACCCGGATACGTCCTCCATCCTGGTGCTGGACACGGTGTGGACCTGCGGCCGGTTCCTGGTCCGCCGCGCCGCTCGCCGCCGACGGGAACGGTACGGACCGGGCCCGTTCACGGGTCCGGCCCGGCGGCGCCGACGCGCAGCTCCCGCCGCTCCCCCATCCCCTCGTCGAGCACCGTGACGAGGCAGCCGGCGCCGTCGGCGGCGACCGTGACCACCAGGCTGCCGCCCTCCGGCCGTGGCTCGATGCGCCGCTGGACGATCTCCCGGACCACCGTGAGCACCGACGTCGGGCTGACCGGGACCTCCGCCAGCGCGGGCTCGACGGTGACGGCCGCGCGCAACCGCCGTCCGAACCGGGCCTGCTCGAGGTCGAGGTAGGCGCGCACCGACGCCAGCTCCGCCTCCAGCGGGATGGCGGCGTCGGCGGGCTGGTCCGCGGCCCGGGTGAGGTCGGCGAAGCCGAGCAGCAGCTCCCGGGCGCGGGTCGGATCGGTGCGCACGAGCGCCGCGATCGTGTTGAGGGCGTTGTAGACGAAGTGCTGCTCGAGCCGGCGGGTCCGGACCGTCTCGCCCGCAGCCCCGGCCTGCGGCTGCGGGACGGTCGCGGCACTCCCGCCGACGCGGGTGCGCGGCGCCGCCGGCCGGCCGGGACCTGCGGCCGGGACCTGCGGCGGGCCGGCGTCCGTCTCGCCGGCCTCAGCAACCTCGCCGAGATCACCGCGTTCATCGAGCCCGCGCCAGACCGGCAGCCGTAGCCGCCCGCCCGCTGTCCACTCGGTGAACTCGACGCATCCGACCAGCCGCGGCACCGCCCAGACGGCGTCTGCCGCGACCGGATCCGGCAGCGGCTCGGCGAACGGCGACGCCCCCGCCTGCAGCCCGGGTAGCAGCTCGGCGACGGCGTGATGGTCAGGGCCGGAGCCGAGCCCCACCCGACCGACGTAGCGCAGCCCGTCGTGCTCCGGCACGCCGAGCAGCAGCGCGGCCACCGACTCCGGGCGCCGCGGGTCGGCGGGACTCCAGCCGCCGACGACCACCCGCTGGATGCGGCACACCGGCACCCGCAGCCAGCTGCGGGTGCGCCGCCCCGGCTGGTAGGGGGCGTCGAGCCGCTTCGCGTAGATGACGTCCATACCGTAGCGCCGCGCCATCTGCAGCACCTGCCCGGCGTCGCCGGCCGGCCACGAGGGCGAGACCACGATCGGTTGCCGGGCGAGGCCGAGCCCCTCGATGAGGGCCCGGCGGCGGCCGTAGGGCAACGCGAGGGTGGACGCACCGTCGAGCCACAGCAGGTCGCTGACGAAGAAGCCGGCCGAGAGTTCGTCGAGCAGCGCCGCCCCGGGCCTGCCGGTGGCGGTGCGCCTGCGCAGCAGCCGAGCGCTCGGCAGGCCGGTGTCGTCGGGCACGACGATCGTGCCTTCGAGCACCATCCCCCGCCGCGGCGCGGTCGCCGCGAGCACCCGAAGCTCCGGGAACGACCCCGTCACCGGGAGGTCGCGCACCGTGAGCAGGCGGAGGTGGCCGGGACGGGCGTAGGCGATGCATCGCAGGCCCTCCCAGGCGAGCTCGACCGCCCAGCCCTGGCCGGTGGGGAGGGTGCCGGGAGCGGCACGCATGGCGGGCACGAAATCGGGCATACCGCCCGATCGGGCCCAGCAGATCACACACGCAGCGTAGTCAGCGGCCGCATCTCTTGCGGCCCTCGGTAGCCGTGCGGCGGCCGCGGAGGGACGAGCGGCCCGGTGCCGGGCCCCGCGGGCGCCGGGCAGGCGGTGAGGGGGGACGATCGGCAGACCATGACGCGCACGCTCACCGACCGGTTGCCCTCCCCCTTCGACGCCGACGCGCTCGTCGAGACCTTCGCCGACTGGGCCTTCACCGAGCAGGGCCTTTCGCTGTACCCGGCGCAGGACGAGGCGCTGCTGGAGCTCGTCACGGGCAGCAACGTCATCCTCTCCACCCCGACGGGCTCGGGAAAGTCGCTGGTCGCGATCGCGGCGCACGCGATCTCCCTGGCCCGCGGCGAGCGCACCTTCTACACGGCGCCGATCAAGGCGCTGGTGAGCGAGAAGTTCTTCGCGCTCATCGAGGTGTTCGGTGCGGACAACGTCGGCATGCTCACCGGGGACGCCGCGGTGAACGAGACCGCGCCGATCATCTGCTGCACGGCGGAGATCCTGGCGAACATCGCGCTGCGCTCCGGGCGGGGCGCCGACGTCGGCAGCGTCGTCATGGACGAGTTCCACTACTACGCCGATCCCGACCGCGGCTGGGCCTGGCAGGTGCCGCTGATCGAGCTTCCGCAGGCACAGTTCCTGCTGATGAGCGCGACCCTGGGCGACGTCTCCTTCTTCCGCGACGACCTCACCCGGCGGACCGGCCGGGCCACCGCGGTGATCACCTCGGCGCAGCGGCCGGTGCCGCTGTACTTCCGCTACGCGCTCACCCCGCTGCACGAGACGATCGCCGAGCTGCTGGCCACCCACGAGGCGCCGGTGTACGTCGTGCACTTCACGCAGGCCTCGGCGGTCGAACGGGCGCAGGCTCTGATGAGCGTCAACGTGTCGTCGAAACAGGACAAGCAGGCGATCGCCGACCTGATCGGGGGCTTCCGGTTCACCGCCGGGTTCGGCAAGACGCTCTCCCGGCTGGTGCGCCACGGGATCGGCGTGCACCACGCGGGGATGCTGCCCCGCTACCGGCGGCTGGTGGAGACGCTGGCGCAGGCCGGGCTGCTCAAGGTCATCTGCGGTACCGACACCCTCGGCGTCGGGATCAACGTGCCGATCCGCACGGTGCTGTTCACCGCGCTGTCGAAGTACGACGGGGTGCGCACCCGCGGCCTGCGGGCGCGCGAGTTCCACCAGATCGCCGGGCGGGCCGGCCGGGCGGGCTACGACACCGTCGGCACCGTCGTCGCGCAGGCCCCCGAGCACGAGGTGGAGAACGCCAAGGCGCTCGCGAAGGCGGGCGACGATCCCCGCAGGCGCCGCCGGGTGGTGCGCAAGCAGCCGCCGGAGGGGTTCGTCGGCTGGTCGGAGAAGTCCTACGAGCGGCTGCAGAACGCCCAGCCCGAGCCGCTGACCAGCCATTTCGTGGTAACCCACGCGATGCTGCTCAACGTCATCTCCCGGCCCGGCGACCCGTTCGCCGCGATGCGTCACCTGCTGGAGGACAACCACGAGCCCCGCGAGCGGCAGCGCCGCCACATCCGCCGGGCGATCGCGATCTACCGGGCGCTGCGCACCGCGGGCGTCGTCGAGGAGTTCCCCGACCCCGATGCGGAGGGCCGCCGGGTGCGTATCGTCGGCGACCTGCAGCTCGACTTCGCGCTCAACCAGCCGCTGTCCCCCTTCGCGCTGGCCGCGATCGAGCTGCTCGACCGGGCCTCGCCCGACTACCCGATGGACGTCGTCTCGGTCGTCGAGGCGACGCTCGACGACCCTCGCGCCGTGCTGTACGCGCAGCAGAACAAGGCCCGCGGCGAGGCCGTCGCCGCGATGAAGGCCGAGGGGATCGAGTACGAGGAGCGCATGGTGCTGCTCGAGGACGTCATCTATCCGAAACCCCTCGAGGAGCTGCTCGACGCCGCGCTGGAGACCTACCGGCGCGGCCATCCGTGGGTGGAGGATGCGCGGCTGTCGCCGAAGTCGGTCGTGCGGGACATGTTCACCCGCTCCATGACGTTTGCCGAGTACGTCTCGCACTACCAGCTCGCCCGCTCGGAGGGGCTGGTGCTGCGCTATCTCGCCGACGCCTACCGGGCGCTGCGCCAGACCGTGCCCGACGAGGCCAAGACCGAGGAGCTCGCCGACGTCATCGAATGGCTCGGCGAGCTCGTCCGCCAGGTCGACTCCAGCCTGCTCGACGAGTGGGAGGCGCTCGCGGCGGGCGCGGGCGCGGGCGAGCAGGCGCATCCGCCCGCTCTCGACGAGGGGCCCGCGGGTGTCACCCGCAACACCCGGGCGTTCCGGGTGCTGGTGCGCAACGCGATGTTCCGCCGCGTCGAGCTCGCGGCGCTGAACCGATGGGACGCCCTGAGCGAGCTCGACGCCGAGGCCGGTTGGGACGCGGCGGCCTGGCGCGCGGCGCTGGAGCCGTACTTCGCCGAGCACGGGCGCGACGACTCGGCCATCGGCACCGGCCCCAACGCGCGCGGCCCGCACCTCGTCACGATCAGCGAGGAACCGGAGCGCTGGCTCGTCCGGCAGGTGTTCGACGACCCGGCGGGCGACCACGACTGGGCGATCAGCGCGGAGGTCGACCTCGCGGCGTCCGACGAGGGGGGCGCCCCGGTCGTCTGGGTGACGACGGTGGAGCCACTCGGCGGCCACTGATCCCCCTCGCCCCTCCTCTCACCCGTCGACGAGGGGGTGGGGCGCTGCTCGATGAGCCGCTCCACCCCGTCGAGCAGGCGCCCGAGACCGTAGGCGAACTGGGTGTCACGGTCGGCGGCGGGATCGTCGGTGGACTCCAACGCCCCGCTGCGGTCGGGCTGGTGCACCGACGATCCGTCAATGATTGGGGGACGTGTAGGGAAGGACGGTGGGGTCCTTCCCGCCGTCCGTGACGATGGATCGCTCGCGTTCCCGCTGAAGAGTGGTCGATGAACGCCCTTCCGTCACGCTCGGCCACCGATACGATCGGATCCGTGAGCGCCGCCCGGTTGTCCGCGACGTCCTACGTTGTGCTTGGCATGATCGCGCTTCGCGGCCCCTCGACGCCGTACGACCTCAAGCGCATGGTCGGGGACTCGGTCGGCTATTTCTGGCACTTCCCGCACGCGCAGCTGTACTCCGAACCCGCCCGGCTGGCCACGCTCGGCCTGCTGGGCGTGACGACCGAGGACATCGGGCGGCGGCGCAAGACCTACTCGCTGACCGACGCCGGGCGGGCGACGCTGGAGGTCTGGCTCGCCGCCCCGACCCACGACCACTTCCAGATACGCGACATCGCGGAGCTGAAGCTGTTCTTCGGCTGCGCCGGCGACCCCGCCAACATCGCCGCGCTCGCCCACGAGCAGATCAAGCGGCATCAGGATCGGATCGCGGTCTACGAGGGGATGCAGGAGCGACTCGGTGGCGATCCCGACGGCCCCGGCGCCCGCCCGCGGATGCTGACCCTGGAACTCGGCCTGGAGATCGAGTACGCGGCGCTGCGGTTCTGGACCGCGCTCGCCGATGACGATCTGGGCCGGCTGCGCCACGCTCGCCGGGCCGGCCAGAACGGCGAGCCCAGAGACGGCACGTTCAGCGCAACCTGACGTACTGAATGGATCACACTTTTGAGTGACATTCCCGCAAGAGACACGACTCTGGTGGGCGACGCAGCCACGCTGGGCGACAGATCACCACATCTAAGGAGCCCGTCCATGAACCACACTCGACTGGTGTCGGCGGCCCTGCTCAGCACGCTCGTCGCGGCGCTGGCCCTCGGGTGGGCGGCGCCCGGGAAGGCAGGCCCGATGGCCAACCGCGGCTGGAACAGCGGCTCGAACTAGGTCGCGGCGGGCTGAGACCAGCCCGGCAGTGACCCGTCGGACGCGCGACGGTAGATCTCCGCGGCGGCCCGGGAGAAGCCGTCGGGCAGGCCCAGCGCCGCGATCGCCTCGGCGGCCTCGTCCATCTCACCGGCCCAGCGCCACGCCTTGGCCCCCGCGCGCCGGGTCACCCCGTCGAGCTCGGCGTCGAGATCGACGCCGGTCCGGGCGAGCTCGCCGCGCAACGCCTCGTCCACCCCGAACCGGCGCGCGGCGGCCGCGAGCTCCAGCCAGATCGCCGGGAGCGCCTTGCTCTGCAACGCGAAGCACGCCTTGAGCGCGCTCGCGGTGCCGAGCTCGGGACCGAGCACCCGGGCCTCGAACGGCGAGCCCGCGAACAGCTCCGCGATCACGCCCGCCGCCCCGCCGGACAGCCACAGCACCGAATGTCCCCGCTCCCACGCCGGCGGGCCGATCACCGCACCGTCGACGACCTTCTCCGCGCCCAGCGACGCCCCGATCTCGCGCACGGTGGCCGGGGACACCGCATTGGCCTCGACGAGCAGCGGCGGATCCGGACGCCCCACGACGGCCGCGGCGACCTGCTCGGCGACGTCCCGAGCCGCGTGCGGCGGGCAGATCGAGACGATCATGTCGGAACGGCGGGCCAGCTCGCCGAGATCGGGGACGCCCACCAGGTCGGCCAGTTCGGCGCGCTTGGACGTTCCCTGGCTGCGGCCCGCCGCCGCCCAGATCACCGCGCCCGCCACCGGTTTGAGCGCGGCTCCGAGGGCCGCGCCCATCGCCCCGGGATGGAGGATGCCGATCACCGGGCGGGCAGGCAGCGCGTGGTGCACGCCCGCATCATCGCCCATCCCCCGGACCCGCCTCGACGGGTGGGGGCGTCAGCCCCGCCGGTCGATCTCAGTGCGGCAGCAACTGCCCGACGTGCGCACCGATCCGCAGGACCAGCGGCAACACCCCCGGCACGACGAGCACCACCAGTACCAGCACGCCGACCGTGAGCGCCGGCGCCACGAGCATCGTCTCGACCCGCCCACCCGCGCGGAACCGCAGCGGCCGCGGGGTGCCGACCGGGTACCAGCGGCGGCGCCGGATGGTCAGCGGCCACAGCAGCGGCGCGCCGGACTCGGTGACCGCGTCGCCGACGGCGTGCACCAGCATGCCGAGGGTCACGGCCGCGCCGAGCCACCCGGCCGTCCCGGCGGTGCCGCCGGGCACCCACACCTCGACGGCGTAGGTGAGCCCCGCCGCGATCACCAGCGACGGTGGCCCGGGGACGAGCGCGTCGAGGCCCTTGATCGCCAGCGCCAGACAGACGAACAGGGTGCCCACCAGCACCGGCGTGCCCCAGCGCGCCGAGGCGAGGTTCACCAGCACCCCGATCAGCACGGCGCACAGCGCGGTGTGGGTGAGGCCGCGGTGGGTGCCGCGACCGGTGTCGCGGGACGCCCGGGTGGCCCGGTAGAGCAGCGCGGACAGCGGGCGCACCACCCGGCTGGCGACCATCGACGCCCAGGAGAACCGGCGGGTGACCGTCGAGCTCGGGTGGTCGAGGTCGGGCAGCAGCGCCGCACCCGCGCAGACCGCGGAGAAGGTGAGCACGCTGCCCGCGGTGGCCGGCACCTCGACCAGCCACGACCCGAAGCCCGCGACCGCCAGACCCAGCGCCGCACCCGACAGGGCATGACTGACCCCGAGCACCCGTGCCCCCCTGCTCCCCACCACCGACCGACGATCGAGCCTAGGCGAGGACACGCCCGCGCCTCGACAGGCGCGCGGGCCGCAGATCGGGCAGGCTGGGTGGGGTGGAGGGCACCGACCTCGCGGCACGGCTCGGCGACGACCTCGTGGGCGGGTGGATGCAGTTGCCCGGCTCGGGGACGGCCGAGCTCATGGGGTCGATCGGTTTCGGGTTCGCGTGCATCGACACCCAGCACGGCCTGATCGGCGAGGACGCGCTGCTCGCGATGCTGCAGGCGCTCACCGCGATCGTGACACCGGCGCTGGTGCGGGTCGCGTCGAACTCCCCGGCCGTGATCTGCAAGGCGCTCGACCGGGGTGCGGACGGCGTGGTCGTCCCACTGGTCGACTCCGCCGCCGAGGCCAGGGCGGCGGTGGAGGCATGCCGGTTCCCGCCGGCCAGCTCGCGCAGCTTCGGTCCGGTGCGGGCCGGGTGGCGGTCGCGCCTGGCGCCGCAGCCCCCGGAGCCGCTCTGCATCGTCATGATCGAGACGGTGGCGGCGGCCGAGCACCTGGCGGCCAGCCGGGCGCGCCGCGGCCTACACGCGGACCAGCATCTTCACTAAGCCCCCGCGGCGTCCGGCGAACGCCGCTGCTGCTGACGGCAGCCCATCCAGATCCACCTCGTGGGAGACCACCGTGGTGGGGTCGATCACCTTCTTGGCCACCATCTGCATCGCCTTCCACTGCGCCGTCTTGGCGTTCGCGAACCCGTTGAGGCGGATCTGCAGGTTCTTGAAGTACATGTCGAACAGCGAGACGGGGTGCGCCTGCTCCAGGTAGACGCCGCCCCCGCTGATCACGGCGCCGGGCCGACTGATCGACACGGCCAGGTTGAACGCGTCTCCGCGCCCGGCGAACTCGATCACCTTGTCCACGCCGCGGCCGGACGTCGCCTCGGCGACCAGGCCGTCCAGCTCGGCGGACTCGACGTCGACGGGTCGTGCGCCCAGCTCCTTCGCCCGCACGAGACGCTCCGGCACCCGGTCGAACGCGAGGATCTCCTGACCGGTCCGCTGCCGGGCCAGCTCCAGGGCCAGCAGACCGGTCGGCCCGCAGCCGACGACGGCAACGGTGTCCGTGGGCTCGATCGCGGCCGCGTCGACGGCGGTGACCGCCGCCGGGAGGTTGCAGGACAGGAAGATCGCTGCCTCGTCGCCGATCTCCGGCGGTACGTGCTCGAGATGACCGTCCGCCAGTGGAACCCGGACGTACTCGGCCTGGCTGCCGCCCAGGTCGCCGAACGCCATCCCGAAGCCGTAGATCGCCTTGCCGGACGTCTCGCAGTGCGCCGTCTGGCCCACCCGGCAGCAGAAGCAGGTGCCGCAGCTGACGGAGTAGGGGAAGGTGACCCGGTCTCCGACGGCGAAGCGGCCCACGGCGCCGCCGACCTCGACGACCTCCGCACACACCTCATGTCCGAGCGTCGTCCGTCCCGGGGTGACCATGTGCTCGACCTCGCCGTTGAACAGATAGAGGTCCGAGCCGCACATCGACGCGGTGCGGGTCTTGACGATCACATCGCCCGGGTCCTGGATGCGTGGGGCCTCGACGTCGTCGATCCGGATGTCTCCCGGACCGTGGTACACCGCTGCGCGCATCGTTGCTCACCTTTCTGGCTTCTCATCCGAAGCGGTCGTAGTGGATTCGGGTCAGCTCGACGCCGCGCGCCCGCAGGTGGGCGAGCACGGCGTCGACCATCGGGGGTGGGCCGGCGAGGTAGTGGTCGGCGGTCTCGGGTGCCGGGAGGTGCTCGGCGAGGGCGTCGGTGACCAGGCCGTTTGTGCCGGGCCAGCCGTTCTCGGGGCTCGTCAGCGCGCCGTGCAGGCTGCCGCCGGGCAACCCGTGGACGAGATGTTCGACCTCGTCCCAGCAGACCAGCTCGGGGCGCGAGCCGGCCCCGTAGAAGACCAGGACGGGGCGTGGGTCCACCGCGGCGTGCAGCTGCCGCAGCAGGGCCAGCACCGCGGAGATCCCGACACCCCCGGCGATCAGGACCACCGGACGTGCGCCTGGACGCAGCCACATGTCGCCGTAGGGCAGCTCCAGCTCGACCGTGGCACCCAGCGGCAGGGAATGCAGCCGCTCGCTGCCGGCCCGCCCCGGATAGCGCTTCGTCACGAACTCGACGAGGGGCGACCCCGACCGGCTGGACATCGAGTAGCAGCGCCGCAACCCGTCCCCGAAATCCAGGATCGCGTACTGGCCCTCCCGGAAGTCGGCCGCCCGCTCCAGCCGGAAGACGAACCGGCGGATGTCCGGGCCGAGCTCGTCCCGTCCGACCAGCTCACCGGTGTGGTCCGCGGTCGGGCGCTCGGCCGGTGTCTCCGACCTGACCATCAAGCCGACCGCGAGCGGCTTGATGGTCAGGTCGGAGCGCGGCGTGGACTGACAGGTCAGGATGCGCCGGCGGCGCGCGTCGCGCGGGGTGACGGCCGGAGCGTCCGGGAACAGCAGGCCGACCTCGCCCTCGACGAGGGTGACCTTGCACAACGCGCAGCTGCCCCAGCCGCACTCGAACGGGAGCCACACCCCGGCGCGCCGGGCCGCGCCGAGGATCCGCTCCCCCGCCCCCGCCTCGAACGTCGGGCCGCCCCCCGCGACGGTGACCGCGTACCTGTTCATGGCTGCCGGCTACAGCCCGCACGTCGTCCGCAGCTGCGCCAGCTGGGCACGGACCGCGCTCGCGACGTCGGCGGCCGGGATCGGTTCCGGCGCCTTCTCGAACAGCGGCGCGAGCCCGTCACAGGCGCGCTCGGCCGACGGGGTCCAGACGTCGAGCCAGCCGGTCACCACGCCGCGCAGGCCCGGGTCACGGGTCAGCGCGTAGTCGACCAGCGCCGCCGACCACTCCCTGCTGCGTCGGGCGTCCCGCTCGAACTCGGAGAACAGCAGGGACAGGAACACGTCGCCGTTGCGGTCGGCGAGCTCGCCGAGCTGCCAGTCGATGAGCGTGTCGAGCGCCGGCTTCACCGCCAGGTTCAGCCCGACGAACGCCTCGCCCCAGTCGTAGGTGACCAGCAGCCGCTCGACGGTCTCGCGCAGCGGCTGCCATTCGCCGCCTTCCGCCCAGGGATCGTGGGCGGCGGCCGTGGTGGCGATGTGGTCGCCGTGGGTGTTGCCGAGAACCTTGGTCCAGTACGCCAGGCGCTGGATGCGGCGCATCTCGTCGGCGGCCTGGAACGACGCCGGGTTCGTGATGAACGACGAGGGGGCCATCTGGCCGACGTACAAGCTGATCATCTGCAGGGCGTGCAGCGGGAAGCGCAGGGGGACGAACAGCCGGCGGAGGGTCTCGACCCACCCCTCGTCGAGCCGGGCCGTGACGTCCGCGACCTCGTACTGGTCGACCAGCCCGTCGAGGTAGAGCTCCCGCTCGTGCTGCAGCGAGACGTAGTCCTTGTAGGTCAGTTTGAAGGGGTCCCGGAAGTCCTCCCAGTCGTCGACCTGGAACGGCGAGTTCTCCCGGTGCCGCAGGTACCAGCGGTTGAGCGACATCTCCGGGTCGAGCTCGAACGGGGCCGGGTCGCGCCGGAAATGGTAGTGGAACTTCGCCGTGACGGCCTCGTAGGGGGTCACCTTGCGGCGGACGTCCCCCAGCAGGCTCCACGTCCTGGCCCGGCGGCGGGCGCCGGTGCTCGTAGCGGGAGTCATCTCAGTCCTCTCGGTCCAGGTACCAGACGATCTCGTCGTCGGTGAGGTTCATCCGCCCCGCGAAGGCGGACAGGGACGGCTCGAGCTGGGCGAGCGGGAACGGGCGCCCGAGCGCCTCTTCCAGGCTGGTCTGGGTGAGCCGGCAGCGCTGCGGGACGCTGACCCGGATGTAGCCGCCCCGGTCGTCGACGTGTACCTGCGCGCCGGGGTTGTCGATCTCGACGGCCTCGATCACCGCCTCGGCGAGGTCGGCGTCCATCCCGCGCACCACGGGGCCGACCATCTTGACGTGCCTGTCGGTCATCACTTTCGTCCTCTCACGTGCCGGGGCAGCGGTTGTAGTGCCGTTCGCCGTCCTGGGGGAGGCCGACCCGGACCGCCGCACCGTCGGTCCGCACCGGGTAGCGGTAGAGGCGGCAACCGGACGGGTTGATCCCGCTCCCCGAGGTCAGGTCGAACTCCCAGTGGTGGCCGCCGCACAGCAGCACGTTGGTCTCCTCGTCCCACTTCCCGTCGGCGAGGAGCACCTCCTGGTGCGGGCAGATGCCCTGGTAGGCCCGGATCGCCCCGTCGAGCAGGTGGACGAGCAGTACGGGTTCGCCCTCGAGCTCGACGTCGAGGATCTCGCCCTGCCACAGCTCGTCGAGGGTGGCGGCCTCCACCCAGCGGATCTGGTCGGTCATGACGGGTGCACGACCTCGAGCACGTCGAGCGGGGCGACCCCGGCGTCGACCACGGTGGTGTCCGCGGCCAGCACCCTGCCGTTGTGCCGGACCACCATCGGCCTGTCGTTCTCGGGCACCCGCCGGTTCACCGCGTGGTGCGCGATCTTCTCCGCGACCGTCGTCATCGGGTCCTCGGTGTCGACCGGGACGAGCACGACGACGAAGTCGCCTTCGGTGATTCCCTGCACCGGGAACGGCGCCATGATCATGCACCCCTCGTCAGCACGGTTCCGTTCGCGAACGCCCATGAGCAGTCGGTGGCGTCCCGGCCCATCTCCTCCGGGGACAGGCCCATGTAGGCCAGGGCGCCGGGGACCGTGGGCGGCTGGATCTGGCCGGCCAGGAACCGGTCGATGATCGACATGTGGCCCTGGAACCTGCCCGGGTTCTGCTCGAAGATCCACTTGCACGGCTGCGAGCAGAAGGTGTAACGGCGGCCGGCGTGGTCGTGGACGAGCGGAACCGGGCTGTCCAGATGACCGGCCGCGTGGCCCGCCGGATTGCACAGCGGGATCTGGCACATGTTGCACACCATCGGGAAGGTCTCGGGCAGCGTCAGTTCCGGCCTGCCGTTGCGCACGTTCTCGGCGATGACGTCCCAGTACCTGCCGAACGTGTCGTTCCAGCCGGGGTACTTCTCCTCCAGCCACTCCCGCTCCGCGGGCGAGACACCGCCGTCGGGGTTCCACCACACGGTCGGCCGCCAGAACCAGACGCCCAGGTGCAGCGCGTGGTGGTACCAGTTGGTCTCCTTGAGGAAGTCCTCCCAGTACCACGACGGCTCCAGGCCGAAGTCGCGGAACTGGTCGAGGAACTGCTTGACGATCCACTCGTCCATGAACTCCTTGAACGAGTGCGAGCGGTGCTCCAGCGGGGTGTAGTAGTCCATCGACAGGCCGGTCAGCAGCGCGAAGACGTGCCAGGACCGCCAGAACATGTGGTCGACGAGCTTCTGGGCGTAGTCCTTGTGGCCGTGCTCGATGAGGAGCTTCATCGTCGGCTCGCCCTGCTGCGAGTGCCGGGCCTCGTCGGTCTGGATCGACGAGATGAGCGCACCGAAGTCGATGTCGCCGACCTCCATCGCATCCGCGGCCATGCCGAGGAACTGCAGGTTCGTGAACCCCGTCTCGAATGTGAAGGTCAGCTGGATGGCCGTGGAGACCGCGTCGTTGGCGGTGAACATGTCGTCGAACAGGTGGCGGGCCGCGATCGCGCCCCACTCGTTGGTGTGGAACGTCTTGTGCGCCCAGTCGGCCCGCGGCTCGCGATCCAGCAGCCCGTAGGGGAAGTAGGTCTGGATCTGGCCGTGGCGGATCTCGTCCAGCGTGCCGTACAGGGCCATGTTGCGCCACGCGGCCGCGCGCCCGAACCGGCCCATCCGCGACTCGCCGATGCTGGCCAGGTACTCGGCGGCGGCGATCGCCCCGTAGTGGGCGAGGATCGCCGACTTCCAGCCCTCGTCCAACTGCGAGAACATCTTCGACCGCGCGACGACGGAGTTCACCGCGTAGACGGACGCGTCCTTGCCGGCCTGGTTGTGTACGTACTCGCGATAGCTGACCTTGTAGGGCTCGTCCCAGCCCCACCAGGCCTCCATCGGAATGCCCTTCGCGGTGGAGAGCTCATCCGGCCATGCGTCGGACTCCTCGACGTAGGAGACCTTCCAGTTCATGTCCCTGGCCAGGTCGTACCACTCGGAACGGGCGAGACGGGGCATCGGTCCTCCCGGGAATCGACTCCGCCCGGCCGCCTCGCCGGCGCGGAGAGTGGCACGAGAGTGGCGGGCGTCGCGACGGGCGCGCTACGCCCTGGCGGGGCCGAAGACGCCCCCGGGTTGGCCCTCCGAAGGCCAACTCTGCCGTCCGACTGACGGAATGCTGCTGGTCGGACCCCCATCGAGCGGAGGGCGTCGCCCTGCACGGTCTAGGCCGATCGCCGCATCCGGGGCAGAATCGACACCGGAGGTGGCGGTGGAACCGGTGAGCGCGATCCCGAGCGCCGTCCCCGCGGGACCCGACGCCGAATCGCTCGGGCTGCGCGACCAGCTGTCCAGCCTGCAGGGCCTGCTCGTGCTCGCGATGTTGATGACGGGGCATGGCGACGCGGAGCAGATCCTGCGGCTGGCCGGGAATGCGGTCACCTCACTGGGACGCTGCCGGCTGGAGGGCGTGCACCTTTCCGACATCGGCTGGCGAGCGGCAGTGGGCGCGTGCACGCGCCCGGAGGTCAGAGCTGCCCTGGAGGAACGGTGTGCGCGCCTCAGCTCGGGCGGCGCGGTGGAGATCGCGGACGCGGGTTGGGCATGGGCGTTCGCGCTGCGCAGCCTGCAGGGCAACTTCGGTCATCTCATCGTGACCGCCGCGGCGCAGCCGTCACATTCGCAGCTGTTCCTGCTGCGGGTGCTGGTGCAGCAGACCGGCGTCGCGCTGGCCAACGCGGATCTGCACGCACGCGAGCGGGCGTCGGGGGAGCAACTGCGCACGACCAATGCGGTGCTCGCGGATCTGGTCGACGCGCTCGAGCGCAAGAGCGCGATCCATGATCGGCTCACCCGGGCCGCGCTCGCCGGCGAGGGCCCCGAGGGCATCGCCCGCGCCGTCCATGAGCTCACCGGCTTTCCGGTGGCGGTCGAGGATCGGTACGGCAACCTGACGGCCTGGGCCGGGCCCGACCGCGCCGAGCGGTACCCCAAGGCCGCCCCGGCCGCGCGGGAGGCGCTGCTGTCGCAGATCCTGCAGGAGGGCCGACCGGTGCGCGACGGCGGCCGCGTCCTGGCCGTCGCCAATCCCCGCGACGACGTGCTCGGCGTCCTCGCGCTCGCCGATCCCGCCGGGCGGGCCGGCGAGCAGGAGCTGGTGGCGCTGGAGCACGGGGCCACGGTGCTGGCCGTGGAGCTGGCCCGCCTCCGCAGCCTCGCCGAGACCGAGCTGCGGCTGAGCCGCGACATCATCGACGAGCTGCTGCTCGGCACCGAGGACCCCGCAACGCTCGCCCGGGCCCGCGCGCTCGGCTACGACCTGGAGCGGCCCTACCGCGTCCTCGTCGTGGAAGGACCGAAGTCGGGCGAGGACGACGCCCTCCTGCATGCCGTCCGGCGTGCCGCCCGCGACCTCGGCGTCGGGTCGCTCGTGGTGTCCCGGGCCGGAGCCGTCGTCGTGCTGGCCGATGCGGAGACGTCCTGGGACGCGTTCCGGGCCGCGGTCGTCCGCGGGCTCGGTGGCCGGCGCTGCCGGATCGGCGCGGGGAGCCGCGCCGACGACCGCTCGGGTGTCCCCCGCTCGTACCGGGAGGCGTGCCTCGCGCTGCGGCTGCACCCGCTGGCCCACGGCGACGATCGGGTCATCGAGTACGACGAGCTCGGCGTCTACCAGCTGCTGGCCGAGGTCGAGAACCTGTCCGGGGTCGAGCGGTACGTCCGCCGGTGGCTGGGCACGCTGCTGGACTACGACACGCGCCGGCGCTCCGAGCTGGTCAGGACGGTGAGCCGCTTCCTCGAGTGCGGCGGCGCCTACGACGCCACCGCCGCCGCGCTGGCCGTCGGCCGCAGCACCCTTCGGTACCGCCTGCAGCGCATCCGCGACATCTCGGGCCACGACCTCGCCGATCCCGACACCCGGTTCAACCTCCAGCTGGCCACCCGCGCGTGGTACACCCTGCGGGCACTGCATGCGGAACCGACGGCGCGCCACCCCGCGAGGAGCGGGTAGTCTGCGAGCCACCCGTTCCCGGCGATCGACGACACACAGGAGTGCGCTGGTGACCGGACCCGTCGCGGTCGGCATCCCGGGGCTGTCCCTCGCCCCGGGCGATCACGTGTGCGGCTTCTACAGCGGCACCGACGAGCGAGACGCGATCCTGCTCCCCTTCCTGCGCGAGGGGCTCCACGCCGGGGACAAGTGCGTCTGCATCCTCGACGGCACCGACCCGAACCAGCTCCGGTCCGCACTGGATGTGGACGAGGTCGATGGACCCGGGCCCGAGCTCGACCTGCGCTGCTCGCTGGACACGTACTTCACATCGGGTGCCTTCAGCGCCGAACGGATGCTCGCGTTCTGGATGCGGCTCCTGGCCGATGCGACGGCCGGCGGCAGCCCCCTGGTCCGGATCATCTGCGAGATGAGCTGGGCGCTGCGCGACCTCCCCGGGGTCGAGGAACTGATCGCCTACGAGTCCGAGTACAACCGCTACGCCGACCGCTACCCACAGGTCGTCATCTGCATGTACGACCTCGACCGGTTCGGTGGCGCGATCTTGATGGACATCCTGAAGACCCATCCGAAGGTGATGGCCAGCGGGATGATCTACGACAACCCCTACTACATCGAGCCCGCCGAGTTCCTCGCCACGCGCCGGTGACCCCGGCGCCCAGGCGCGCCATGGCTCCATAACGTCGCTACGCACCGGCCCCGGACCGCGTTATGGCTCCATAACGCGCTCAGCCGCGGCGCCCAGCCCTGCGCCGATCGCGCAACCGGGCCGGCCACACCGCCTGGATCGACGCGTTGAGGTGCGCCCCCAGCACGATGGCCAGCCCGATGAAGAACGCCGCGAGCAGGAAGGCGATCGGGGCGGCCAGCGCACCGTAGGTGAACCCCGTCGTGGTCAGCCAGTTGATGTAGATCCGCAGCCCGGTCGCCCCCGCCAGGAACACGACCGCGGCCAGCAGCGCGCCGGGAAGCCCGCGCCACCACGGCGGTTTCGCTGGCAGCGCCACCTTGTACAGGGTGGTGAGCGCCAGCACGAGCAGGGTGCCGAGCACCGGGTAGTAGAGGAGGCCGATGAGGCTCACCGCGGTGGGCCGCCAGGACGAGGGCAGCAGTTGCGGCAGCAGGTCCGGACCCAGGGCGAGCACCGGCAGCGCGATGATGCCCGCGACCAGCCCGACCAGATACAGCAGCAGCGCCAGGGTCCGCTGCCAGACCGGGTTGCGGTGGCCGTACTGGTCGTGGGCGCGGGTGATCGCGTCGACGAACGACGACATGGCCGACGACCCCGACCACAGCGAGATGAGGAAGCCCACCGAGACGAGCTCGCTGCGGCCGGTCGAGAGCATCTCCTCGACGGTCGGGGCGATGATCTGGTCGACGACGTTGCGGCTGAACACCCCGCTGGTCCAGGTGATGATCCGATCCTGCACGACCTCGACCGTGTCCGGGCCGAACCAGCCGCCGATATAGCCGAGCGCCCCCAGCAGCCCCAGCAGCAGCGGCGGCAGCGAGAGCGTCTGCCAGAACGCGGCGGCCGCCGCCTCGGAGAAGATGTTGTCGTCCCACGCGCGGGTGAGGGTCCGCACCACGAGGGCGCGGACCGGTCTTCGCCGACCCCGCGCCGGCAGCTCGCGGGCCGGGGGTTCGCGGGCCGGGGCGTTCTCGGGCTGCGGGTGAGCCGATCCGGCGGTCATCCCCTCCAGGATGCGCCTTTCCCACCGGATCGGCCCAACGCCGGCATCAGCCCAATGTATCGATGATCGTCTGTGCGGCCAGGGTCGGGGTGAGCTGCCCGTCGCGGACGTCGCGCTCCAGCCCGGGCAGCTTCCCGGCCACGCCGGGGTGCGACTGCAGCCGGTCCATGAGCTGGTCGCGGACCATCGCCCACATCCACTCGACCTGTTGGCCGGCCCGCCGGGTCGCGAGCTCCCCGGTCCGCTCGAGGGTGGCCCGGTGCTTCTCGATGCTCGCCCAGACCTCGTCGAGGCCGGCGCCGGTCTGGGCGCTGCAGGTCAGCACCGGCGGCCACCATGACTCGCTGGTCGGGGTCATCAGCCGCAGCGCGGAGCGCAGCTCCCGGGCGGCCGCGCGCGCCTCCTTCTCGTGCGGGCCGTCCGCCTTGTTCACCGCGATGACGTCGGCGAGCTCGAGAATGCCCTTCTTGATCCCCTGCAGCGAGTCGCCGGTGCGCGCGATCGTCAGCATCAGAAAGGTGTCGACCATCGCGGCCACGGTGACCTCGGACTGGCCGACCCCGACGGTCTCGACGAGCACCACGTCGTAGCCCGCGGCCTCCATCAGCACGATCGTCTCGCGGGTCGCCCTGGCGACCCCACCCAGCGTCCCGGCGCTGGGCGACGGGCGGACGAACGCGTTCTCGTCGCATGCCAGCTTCGCCATCCGGGTCTTGTCGCCGAGGATCGAGCCACGGGTGCGGGTCGAGGACGGGTCGACGGCCAGCACCGCGACCGCGTGCCCGGCCCCCGTGAGCCGGGTACCCAGCGCCTCGATGAACGTCGACTTCCCGACGCCCGGCACCCCGCTGATCCCGACCCGCTGGGCGGCCCCGGCGTGCGGCAACAGCTCCATCAGCAGCTGCTGCGCCGCCTGCCGGTGATCGGCCCGGTGCGACTCCACCAGCGTGATCGCGCGGGCCAGCACCGCCCGGTTGCCGTCGAGGACCCCCTTGGCCAACGCCGGGACGTCGATCCGCCGCGCCATCAGTGCTCGGCGTGCAGCGCGGCCGACAGCTTCCCGAGCAGGTCCACGGCCGCCTCGGCGATCACCGTCCCCGGCCCGAAGACAGCCGCGGCCCCCATCTCCAGCAGCTCCGGCACGTCACCCGGCGGGATGACGCCGCCGACGACGACCATGATGTCGGGCCTGCCGAGCCGCGCCAGCTCGTCGCGCAGCTCGGGCACCAGCGTGAGGTGCCCGGCGGCGAGCGAATTCACCCCGACGACGTGCACGTCGGCCTCGACGGCCTGGCGCGCGACCTCGGCGGGGGTCTGGAACAGCGGGCCGACGTCGACGTCGAAGCCGAGATCGGCGAACGCCGTGGCGATCACCTTCTGGCCGCGGTCGTGGCCGTCCTGGCCCATCTTCGCGACGAGGATGCGCGGCTGGCGCCCCTCCTCGGCGGCGAACTCGCTCACGAGCTCGCGGGCGCGGCTGATCACCGGGTTCTTCCCGGCCTCCTGCGAATACACGCCAGAGATGATCCTGATCTGTCCGGAGTGGCGGCCGAAGACCTTCTCCAGCGCGTCGGAGATCTCCCCGACGGTGGCCTTCGCCCGCGCCGCGTCCACGGCCAGCGCCAGCAGGTTCTGGTCGAATCCGCGCCGGGTGCCCTCCGCGGCGGCCGCGGCCGCGTTGGTGAGTGCCGTGAGCGAGGCGTCGACGGCACGGTCGTCGCGCTCGGCGCGCAACCGCTCCAGCTTCTCCAGCTGCTCGCGGCGCACCCCGGCGTTGTCGACCTTGAGCACCTCGAGGTGCTCGTCGGCGTCCCCGTCGCCGACGACGTACTTGTTGACCCCGATCACCGGCTGGCGCCCGGAGTCGATGCGGGCCTGGGTGCGTGCCGCGGCCTCCTCGACGCGCAGCTTCGGGATGCCGGCGTCGATGGCCTGGGCCATCCCGCCGGCCTTCTCGACCTCCTGGATATGTGCCCAGGCGCGGCGGGCCAGGTCGTAGGTCAGCCGCTCGACGTAGTAGCTGCCGCCCCACGGGTCGATGACCTTCGTCGTGCCCGACTCCTGGGCCAGCAGCAGCTGGGTGTTGCGGGCGATCCGCGCGGAGAAGTCCGTCGGCAGCGCGAGCGCCTCGTCGAGCGCGTTGGTGTGCAGCGACTGGGTGTGGCCCTGGGTGGCGGCCATCGCCTCGATGCAGGTGCGCACGACGTTGTTGTAGACGTCCTGGGCGGTGAGCGACCAGCCCGAGGTCTGGCTGTGCGTCCGCAGGGACAGCGACTTCGGGTTCCGCGGGGAGAACTGGTTGACCAGCTTCGACCACAGCAGCCGCGCCGCCCGCAGCTTGGCGACCTCCATGAAGAAGTTCATCCCGATCGCCCAGAAGAAGCTCAGCCGCGGAGCGAACCGGTCGATGTCCAGCCCCGCGCCGATCCCGGCCCGCAGGTACTCCACGCCGTCGGCAAGGGTGTAGGCGAGCTCGAGATCGTTGGTCGCCCCGGCCTCCTGGATGTGGTAGCCCGAGATCGAGATCGAGTTGAACTTGGGCATCCTCTCCGATGTGTAGCCGAAAATATCGGAGATGATCTGCATCGAGGGCCGCGGCGGATAGATGTAGGTGTTGCGGACCATGAACTCCTTGAGGATGTCGTTCTGGATGGTCCCGGCGAGCTGCTCGGGCGCGACCCCCTGCTCCTCGGCCGCCACGATGTAGAGCGCCAGCACCGGCAGCACGGCGCCGTTCATGGTCATCGAGACCGACATGCGGTCCAGCGGGATGCCGTCGAACAGCTGGCGCATGTCGTAGATCGAGTCGATCGCCACGCCCGCCATCCCGACGTCACCGGCCACCCGCGGGTGGTCGGAGTCGTAGCCGCGGTGGGTGGCCAGGTCGAACGCGATCGAAAGGCCCTTCTGGCCGGCGGCGAGGTTACGCCGGTAGAAGGCGTTGGACTCGGCCGCCGTGGAGAACCCGGCGTACTGGCGGATCGTCCAGGGCTGGGTGACGTACATGGTGGGGTACGGCCCGCGCAGGTACGGGGGGATGCCCGGGTAGGTCTGCAGGAAGTCGAGGCCCTCGAGGTCGGACGCGGTGTAGAGCGGCTTGACCGCGATGCCCTCCGGCGACTCCCACGGCTGCGGCGCCGGGGCGCCGGCGAGCGCGGCCGTCCAGTCGGCGGCCTTGTCGGCCTGCGGCTCGGGCTCCAGCGAAACCGTCGTGAAGTCGGGAATCGTCACTTCGCACCCTCCAGAGCGCCGTACACGTCCTCGATCGCGCCCAGCGCGTCACAGCCTGCGTAGAGATATCCGTCGACCCCGGGAACCTCGGCGCGGCCGGCGAGCAGCACGGCCGTCGCCCCGGCCGCGCGCAGGGCCGCCGCGGTGAGCGCGGCGCGCTCGGCGTAGAGGGCGTCGGTGGAACACAGCACCGCAACGGGGGTACCCGCCTCGGTGAAGGCCGCCACCACGTCCTCGGGGGTCTCGGTGGGGCCGGCATCGGGTGCCGCGATGCCGCCCGCCTGTAGCAGGTTGCGGGCGAATCCGGCGCGCGCGGTGTAGGCGGCGAGCGGACCGAGGGTGGCCAGGAACGCCGTCGGCCGGGTCCCGGTCCGGGCCAGGATCTCATCGGATCGGTCCCGGTAGGCCTCGAACGGCTCGGCCAGCCGGAACGTCGGCAGGCCGCCGTGAACTGCTTCGTGGGCCGCGGGCCGCGGGAGCGGGCGACGCGCGACCGGCCGCTCGTCGAGGTCCGGGAACTCGCTGACCCCGGTGAGCGGGACGGTCCGCTTCGCGACCGCCCGCTGCCGCTGCTCGCGCACGGCGGCGACCCGATCGGCGACCAGCCCGGAGTCCAGCGCGGCGACCGCGCCGCCCGCGGCCTCGATCTCCTGGAAGAACGCCCATCCCGCCCTGGCCAGGTCGTCGGTGAGATGCTCGACATACCAGGAGCCGCCGGCCGGGTCGATCACCCTGGCCAGATGCGACTCCTCGATGAGCAGGGCCTGGGTGTTGCGCGCGATGCGCCGGGAGAACGGCTCGGACACCCCGATCGCGGCGTCGAACGGCGCGACGGTCACCGCGTCGGCGCCGCCGACGCCGGCCGCGAACCCGGCCACGGTGCCGCGCAGCAGGTTCACCCACGGATCGCGGCGGCTCTGCATCACCGGCGAGCTGACGGCGTGCTGGGCCTGGCCGGGGCCGTCCGCACCGGAGGCTTCCAGAACGCGACCCCACAGCCGGCGCGCGGCGCGCAGCTTCGCGATCGTCGCGAACTGCTCGCCGGTGGCCGCGTAGCGGAACTCCACCAGCCGGGCGGCCGCGGCGACGTCGAGCCCCGCGGCGGTGAGCGCGCGCAGGTAGGCGACCCCGGCGGCGAGGGAGAAGCCCAGCTCCTGGGCATCGGAGCTGCCGGCGCCGTGCACCGCAAGGGCATCGACGACGATCGCGCGCAGCACCGGGAACCGTTCGGCGACCCGGCGCGCGAGGTCGGCGACCGATTCCACGGCGGGCCCGGAGCCGGTCCGGGCGCGCAGCCCGATCGGATCGAGGCCGAGGTTGCCGCGCAGGCCGGCGGCGGGCGCGTCGCGCTGCGCGGCCAGTGCGAGGAACGCCTCGGCGGCGGCCGGTGCCTGCGCGCCCGCGTCGAGCACGACGGGGGCGAGGTCGAGCAGCACATCGGCGAGCACGGCGGACAGGTCGGCGACGGCGGTGCCGTGTTCCCCGACCGCGAGCCACAGCGAGGTCACGCCGTTCTCCAGGTCGGCCGCGATCGCGTTCCTCGCGGCCTGCGGGTCCGGGTCGGCGTGCCGCTGCCGGACGTCCCAGCCATCCGGGACGGGCCCTCCGGCGCGGGAGCCGCGGACGAACGGGAGCGCCCCCGGGACGCCGATCGGCAGGTTCTCGGCGAGGTCTTGCCCGGTGTAGAGGGGCTGGACCCGGACGCCGTCCGGGGTGCTCCAGCCGATCTTCTCCGCGCCGGCACCGGCGGGGGCGTCGGCGGCGATGCGACCGGTCTTGCGCACGACCCCGTCGACGAGCTCGACCCACTGCTCCCGGGTGGCCGCGGGGAACTCCGCGGCGAGCACCAGCTCGTCCGGTTCGTCCGGGACGGCCCGGTCCAGCGCGTCGGTGTCCACCTGCGGGGTATTCATCCGTGCTCCTCACCGGCCGCCACCGCCTGCACGGCCGCGACGGGCGCCTCTCCTGCATGGTCGCCGCGGGCGGGAGTTGTCCGGCCCGTGGGAATCCTGCCGAGTCTAGGTCGGGCGCCGCACGCCGACACGACCTGTGTCAGGCGGCTCACGCCAGGCGATCATCGGCCGAAACGATCCACCGCACCGCCCCGCCGGACCGGCCTCATCCCCGGAGCGTGTCGACCCGCCGGATCGGACCGAGGGTGCCGACGCGACGCAGCCCGGCCCGCCGCTCGTCGGGCGCACCGAGAAGCTGGCGGCCCTGCGCGCCGAGGCCGCGCGCACGCGCGACGGCACGTGCCGCTGCGTCCTGATCGCCGCCGACGCCGGGGTGGGCAAACCCGTCTCGCCAGGGAGCTGCTCACGGATCCGGGGTGGACCGTGCTGTCGGCCCGCGCCTACCCACTGGGCGTCAGCTCGGCGTTCGGTTTGTGGGCCGCGGCGTTGGAGCGGCACCTGCGGGTGCTGCCGCGCGGTGAGATCGCGGCGCTCTGCGCCGGGTCGGAACGGGCTGCTGCGCCGGCTGCCCTGCCCGCCCTCGACGCCGCTGCGCTGCGGGCACTGGCCGAAGCGGCCCTCGCGGAGCCGCCACCGGGCAGGTTGATGACCTGGTTGCTGGAGGTGTACCAGCCGCATCGGCGCCGCCCGCCGCCGAGCTGGAGCGCTGCGGCCGGTCGGCCTACCTCGCCAGGGCCCGGTACGTGGAGGGGATCGCCGAGACCGACCGGGACCGCGCGCTGCTGCGCCGCGGACGAGGCCCTCGACGCGTTGGCCAAGCTCGGATCGTCGAGTACCAGGTCCGCGTCTCGACCCGGCCGAGCCCGCGTTCGACCCCGACGGTGGGACGCCCTGGCCGACACTGACCCACATCAACTGGTACGATATTTTGTACCACTTGGAGGGGTCACGATGGCGATCACCGCGTCCGAAGCACGCAAGAACCTCTTTCCGCTCATCGAACAGGTCAACAACGACCGTACGCCCGTGGAGATCAACTCTCGCCGCGGCGATGCGGTCTTGATGTCCCGCGCGGACTACGAGGCATTGGAGGAGACCGCGCACCTGCTGCGCTCCCCGGCGAATGCGCGTCGTCTGCTCGAGAGCCTGGCCCAGGCACACCGGGGCGAACGCGACGAGCGTCCACTGACGCGGTGAGGCTGGTCTTCACTCCCCACGGGTGGGAGGACTACCAGCACTGGGTGGCCACCGACCGCGTTACCGTCAAGCGCATCAACCGGCTCATCGAGGACATCCTCCGCGACCCGTTCGAGGGCATCGGCAAGCCCGAGCCTCTGCGCCACGCTTTCGCCGGCAGTTGGTCACGCCGCATCAGCGAGGAACATCGACTGGTCTACCTCGTCGAGGCCGACGACATCGTGATCCTGCAAGCCCATTACCACTACGGCGACTGACCTGCCCCCCGGGCCCCGTCGACCACGCCCGCGGTGAGCGGCCAGCAGGCCGGACGGGATCATGGGACAGCCCCGGGATCGGGACACCCGCACCGGCGCCCTCACCGACCGCTTCCACGTGCTCGCAGCAGCCGACACCGCGACGGTGCGGATCGAGCCGGGGGCCACCTCCACCACCCATGATCAAGGATTGGGCATCGCCGGCCGCGGCAAACGCGGTTCCCGGCTCCCGACCGTCGATCATTCTGGGCGGGGCAGCAGGTCGGCCAGTTCCCCCGGTGTCGGTTCGTCCGGGGCCCCGGACAGGACGCGGGTGCCGGTGGCCTCGTCGGGTTTGCCGAGCCGGACGACGCGATTGGCGATCTCGACGATCTCCGGGCTGTGAGCGATGATCAGCAACGGCCACCCGAGGTCGCGCAGCAGGTCGACGATGGCCTGGCGGGTCTCGTCGTCGTAGGCGGCCGTGATCTCGTCGGCGCTGATCGTTCCGGTGCGGCTGCCGCCGGTGATCTGGGCGGAGATCCCGAGGCAGAAGCACAGGGCGCTGCGGGCCTGTTCCCCACCGGACAACATTCGCAACGGCCGCCGGGTGCCGTCGGCGAGGACGACCTCGGGGGCGAACCGCTCGTCGATGTGGAAGGCGGTGTGCTCGCCGCCGATCTGCCGCAGCAGGTCCGTCGCCGCCTCCGACACGGTGGCCGTGTACTCGGCCAGCAGGTCGCGGCGCAGCCCGGCCAGCATGCGGGCCGCGTGCCGGAGGATCTCCGCCCTGCCCAGCGCGTCCAGCTTGGCCTCGAGCAGCCGCTGCTCGCCGTCGCGGGCCGCCTCCAGCACCCGGCAGCGTTCGGCGAGAACCTCGGCCCTCGTCGCGGCCTCCGCGCACCGGGCGCTGTCGGCCTCCCAGTCCGCACGGGCCGCGGCCAGCGCCGCGGCGGCGTTGTCCAGCTCTTCGACGGTGGTGACGTCGGCCGCCCGGGTGTGGAGCTCGGCGAGCGCGGCCTGAGCCGCCGCGTGGTCGCCGCGCGCCCTGACCAGCCGGGTTCGGAGCTGCTCGGCATAGCGCACCGCACTGACCTCCCGGGCCGCGGCGTCCTCGGCCGCCTCGGCCGCAGCCATGACCCGCGCGCCCTCCCCCGCCACCTGCAGCAGCGTCGCGAGCTCGTCCAGGGTGACCCTCGCCCGCCCGGCGGCGGTGCGCCGCGCCCGGACGGCGTCGCGCACCTCGTCTCGGGCCTGCCGGAGTGCGGTGCGGGCGGCCTCCTGCCGACGGAGCGCGGCCGCGAGCTCCGCGTTCTGTGCGGCCGCGGCGTGGGCGCTGCGGGCCGCCTGGTGACCGTCCGTCTCGCACTGCGCCGCCTGTTCGGCAAGGCCGGTGAGCAACTCGGCCAGGTGGGCGACCTCCTGGCCACAGGTGGGACAGCGGGCCGCGCGCGCGCCGGCGGACCGCAGGGCCTGCACGGCCTGGTTCAGCCGGGTGTACTCACCGCGCAGTCTCCCCACTCGATGCTCGGCATCGGTCTGCGCCCTTCTGGCGGCATCCAGGCGTTCCTCCAGGTCGACGGGCAACCGCTCGAGCTGGCCGCGGGCGTCGCGCAGCCGCCGCCGGGCCTCGGACACCGACGCGGACGCCGACTCCATGGTGTGTCCGGCATGGTCGGCTGCCTGCCGCGCGGTCCGCAGTTCGGCCAGGCGACGGCGGGCGTCCCGGCCGTCGCCGGCCGGGAGGTCCCGGGCCTGCTCGACGAGTTCACGGATGGTCTCGGCGAGACCCGCGACGCGGGTTTCGGCGCGGGCGGCGTCCAGGCGGGCCTGCTCGGCGGCCGACCGCCGGTCGGTGAGCAGGCCGTGGACGGCCTGGGCCGCGGTGAGCGCGCGCCGCGAGGCGTCCGCGCCCGCCTTCGCGGTCGCGAACCGCTGCTGGGCGCCCCGCTCCTCGGCCCGGGCGATCTCCAGTGCCTCCTGGGCGGTCTTCACCTCCTCCGCCGAGCCGGGGAGTGCCTCCGCTGTCGCCGCCGCCTGACCGGCGTCCCGGTGGGCCGCCTCCACCCGGCGCGTCAACGGGGTCAGGCCGGTCTGCTCCTCGAAGACCTGCTGGATCTCGCCGGGAGTTCCCTGGGCGAGGGTCGGCAGCCGGTTCTGCGGGATGAAGAACGCGCCGCTGAAGGCCCGACCGGTGAGCCCACTGATCCCGACCACCTTCTCGGTGAGCTTGGTCGGGGTGATCTGGGGCTGCCGGGCACCGTCGATGAACAGCTCGGCGTAGGCGGTCTCGATGACCCGTCCCTTGGCTGTCTTCTGTCGCAGGCCCCGGACAGCACGGAACGCGGTGCCGCTGACGATGAAGTCCACCGCCGCCTCGCACCGCCGGCCGTCCGCGCCGCGGCGACGCATCTCGGCCTGCCGCAGGCCACCGGGCACCTCGCCGTACAACGCCCAGCGCACCGCCTCGAGGAACGTGCTCTTGCCCGTCCCGATCACGCCGACCAGCGCAGTGATGCCGTCGGGCAACGGCTCGATGACGCCGTGCGTGATCGACCGGATGTTGGTGACCTCGATGCGGGTCAGCAGGATCATCGGGTACGTCCTCGTCGTCGACCCACGTCAGCCCACCCCGTCAGCCCAGCCGGTCCGGCTCGGCGAGCTCGGCTGCGGAGACGGTCTCGTCCGCCCAGATACCGGCCTGCTCGAGGACGGGACCCCGCAGGCGGCGGGGGATCTCGAGCGCCTCGGCGAGGCGGCCGGAACGGCGACGCAGTTCGGCGCCGAAGTCGGTGAACCGCCGGGTGATGTCGCGTCCGGTCCCGCTCTCGCTGACGAGGTCCCCGTTGCTCCGCTGGTCATAGGTGATGTCCCACCAGGCGGCGGCGCGGGTGAGAGTGGCGTACCGGCCCGCTCGGGCGCCGAGGGCCTGCCGTTGCGTGGGGGAGGTGTTGCGGATGACCTGCCGCACGATGGCGCCCCCGTGACCGGTGACGCGGGCGGATTCCGCGTCCTCGAGCGGAGTGCGGCCGATGTTGCCGACGAGGATGTCGTCCAGCTCCGTGGCGGAGAGTCCGGCCGCGTCGATGGCCGGCAGGTCGAACTGGGGCCGCTGCCAGATGGTCCGCAGTTCGATCGCGACGCGGCCGGTGTCGTGGATGGTGACCAGCAGCCAGCCACGGGGACCGGTGTCGTCCGCGAAGCCGCGGGTGAGCGCCGAGCCGGTGTACCACACCTGACCGTGTTCGCCGCTGTCGAAACCGGGAACGGGCCCGGCGCGGTGATAGTGGGACAGCAGCATGGCCTCCCAGCCGCGGTGCGCCCAGTCGACCGGGATCGTCCGTTCCTCGCCATGGGGGTTGACGCACTGGTAGAGGCGTCCGTCAGCGGCAAACACCCCGTGACAGAACAACAGGTTGACCAGGCCGGGCACGGGTCGGGGATCGATGCGGATCCCGTGGTCGGCCAGCGACCGGTCGAGTCCATAGTGCGACACGCAGTGCAGGGCCAGGCCGTCGACGGGAATGTGGATCTCGTAGAGCCCCGGATACGGACCCGTCCCGTCCCCCCGGGCCCGCTTGGGATCCGGATACACGGCGTTCATGCCCAGATGGGGGCGATGCATGATGCTCATGGCCGACAGGTCGCTGCCGCCCCCGGCGCAGTGGTTCCCGGAGTTGGCGACCGCCCAGATCCCCGCCGAAACCCGCAGGTCGTCGGTCCGGTTGGCGACCTCGACATCCCGTGGAACCGGCTTGTTCCAGTGGGTGAGGTCGCCGCCGTCGACGATGCCGTCGACGCGCGCGTCGATCATGTCCTGCATGATCAGACGGTGCGCGACGTGGCCGTCGACGATCCGCTGGTTCCAGGTGGTGGTGGGGTTGAGGCGCATGCTGCGGGCCGCGTAGCCCAGATGCTGACAGCCGCGTACGCCGATCGTGTAGCCGTGGCCCGTCATCTGGACCTTTCGCCGGGGGCCTCGTGAGTGGCCGGCGCCGCCTGCCTCTCCTCCTCACTGCGGTCCATCTCGTCGACGAGACGCGGGACCGGGTCGGTCACCTCGGGGCGGCCGAGGTAGCGCTCGATGAGCAGTCCCTCGACCGTCGCCCACGTGATCTCCGAGGCGGGGCGGACGCCGGCCAGCTCCTCGATCTCATGGCGCAGCCCGGTCAGGGAATCGTCGGTGCAGATCACGCGGAGGTTGCCGGCGGTCACCGGCAACCCGGGGGTGGCGTCGATGGCCGCCCCCATGATCCGGAACAGCCGGAACGCCTTGCGCGCACGGGCGGTGGCCTCATACGGGTTGACCGCGTAGGTCGTGGACGTGCTCGGGCTCATCATCGTCACCTCCTGGTCTTTTCCACCGGCCCGGCCCGGGATCAGAACGGGGTCTTCTCCTCCCTCGGCGGCGCGGCCCTGCGGCCGCCCTCGCCAGGGGAGCCGACTGCCGAGAGCAGGTCGTCGGCGCCGCCGGCAGATCCGGAACCGGGGTCGCGCGCGGGCTTGGCGACCCGTGCGGTCACGTAGCGGAGGCTCGGGCCGACCTCGTCGACCTCCATCTCGCAGACGGTCCGCTTCTCCCCCTTCCTGGTCTCGTAGGACCGCTGCCGGAGCTTGCCCGCGACGATGACCCGCATCCCACGGCGGAGGGACTCGGCCACGTGCTCCGCGGGCTGCCGCCAGATACGGCAGGTGAGGAAGAGGCTCTCGCCGTCCGCCCACTCGTTGGTCCGGGGATCGAAGTGGCGCGGGGTCGATGCGACGCGGAAGTCCGCGACGGTCTGACCACTCGGAGTGCTGCGCAGCTCCGGATCGTCGACCAGGTTACCGACGAGAGTGATGAGCGTCTCACCGTACATGAGGTTCCTCCAATCCCGCCGCGAGGACTCGAGCCGGGTGGACGGGGGTTCGTCGCAAGGGGACGTGGCCGCCGGGCAGGGTGCACGGTTGGCCCGGGCCTGCCCCACACCACGGGCACGACACCCTGCGGGACACCATCGCCGTGACGGCGGCCGGGAGCTCCGTGCGGTAGTGCCAGGGTCCGTCGGGTTCGCAGTCCCCCGGACGACCGGTGCGCCGCTCCTCGCGGATGGCGCGCGCCTCGCCGCGGATATCACCGGCGGTGATGTCGCGCCGCCGGCGGGCCAACCGGATGACGGCGAGCAGCGCGTCGGCGGCGTCCACGTCGGCGAGCAGCTCCCGCCAGATCCCGCCCGGAACGTCCAGTATCCGTACCGGCGAGCCCATTGCGGCCAGCACCGCGGCGAGCTGTGACCGTTCAACCAGAGCCATCGGTCGCTGTCTTCCACGAGACCCGTCGGTGCCCCGGAGCCACGGGGCGGTGACGAGTGAGGTCACGCGGCCTGACCGCGGTGGTCCCGCTGACCCGGCCGCCGCGAACCTGGGCTCGTCTCATTCGGCGACCCCTCGCCGTCCGGCGACCCGTTCCTGTTCTTCGCCTCGGTGCCGTGGTGCACGATCAGCTCACCGAGCGTGACGGATTTGCCCTCGGTGTCCAGGACGGCGGCGTCGAGCCAGGCGCGCCGGCTCACCTCGTCATAGAGGGCGCGCAGCTGGTCGTACGTGGCGTCGGAGGCGGTGGCGGCCGCAACGTAGTCGGACACGGTCGGGGCGGGCACGCCGGCGTTGAGCCAGTCACGGATCTCGTCGGCGAACTGTGCGTCCGGTTTGCGGACCACGCGCCCGGACAGCAGTTCCGCGCGAGACTTCGAGATCACCAGTGTGTTCTCGTGATCGAGGTCGCCGACGATGTCGAACTCGTACTCGATCCCGTCCCGCTGCTCGGGCTTGAGCCCGACCTTGCGCGGTACCTTGCGGCCGCGCTCATCGGTCTCCACGACGTACTCGGTCTTCGCCCGCATCGTGGTGATGACGTGGCCGGGGTAGGCGAGCAGGGCGTCGAGCATCGCCCGCTCCTGGGGACGGGCTTCCCGCCATCCGGCGAAGCTGCCCCCGGTCCCGGAGCGTTTGGCGGCGTTGTCGACCTGTTCGAGGATCCCGCCTGCGCCGGACCAGAAGTGCGAGAACGAGTCGACGATCAGGACGTCGTACCCGGTGTGAGCGGCGACGGCGAGCGCGTCGATCAGCGCGCTCGGCTCGAACGCCGTCAGCTGCAAGGTGTCGAAGGTGAACTTGTCTGCATACTTGGATGCGCTGCCGCGCTCGGTGTCGATGACGGCCACCCGTTCGCCGAGTTCGGTGCCCACGATCAGTGCGGTGTAGGTCTTGCCCGACCCGGTCGGTCCGGTCAGCGCGATGCGCGCCTTGGCCTGTTCCTTGCTGGCGCGGTTGAAGATGAAACTGGTCACGCCCCTTCTCCCATCCGGAGAGTGGTCCGGGTAGGAGCCGAGCGTGGTGGGCGTGATGGCCGCACCGAACCCTCGACCCCGGATTCGTACATGTGTTCGTATCATAGACGGCGAGGGCTAGATAGGGCAAGATAGCGACGCCTGGCTCTGTCTGAATGAAAGCAATCCCTAAATTGGCTAGTAAAACGCCTCAGACATCCCTGTCTAGCCCTAGTATTCGGCGCGCCAGGCCCCTCCGGTGCTAGGCTTGTCCTAAGGCGTACGGCATCATCGACCCATGCGGCCGAGGCATGAGGAAGATCGGGATCCGGGGTTGGACGCCGACCACGATTCAGATCAACAGGACTGGGCGCAGCTCGGTCGGCTCGTGCGAGAACGGCGAGCCGAGCTCGGGTTGACCCAGGCCGAGGTGTACAGCGCCGGCGGCCCCTCCCCCGCCACCCTCTACCTGCTCGAGAGTGGTCACCGCGGCTCCTATCGGCCGCATATCCTGTGTCGGCTCGAGCGAGCCCTGGACTGGGGTGCGGGCAGCATCCGTCGCGTCCTCGCGGGCGGCCGCCCGATTCTCGGCGAGGCCGACGAGACGCTCCCCCCGATCCGCGACGACCGCGTGAGCGTGTCGAACGGTCACGTATGGATGGCGGCTTTCCGCGAGCTGCGCATCGGGCCGCGCGACAAGTTGCTCATCCTGTCCAACCTTCTCGAAGAGACGATCGCCGAGCTCGGCACGGGGGTCGACGAGTCGCCGCTCACCGGCCGGGTCCCGGGCCCCTCGGCCCCGATGTGGGGGATGAGCCGCCGGTAGGACGGGCCGGCTGATCGGGTCCCTGACCGAAGTCCCGACTCGTCCGCGTCACCGACCCGGGCGCGGTGCGTCATCGCCGCAGCCGGCAAACGCACCGGCCCATCGCCCGTGATCAACGGTTGGGAGCCGGGAGCCGCGCCTGCCGCGGCCGGTGGCTCCGAACCGTTGATCACGGGTCGGGCGGGGAGGCGCTCAGGCCGATCCGGCCGGCCTGGCGTCGGCGCCGCGACGAGGGGCCGCCTGCCGCCGGTACGACGACCCCGCCCCCGGCCGAGCCACCGGCCACAGCCGCGTCGGCGGGTGCAGCAGCAGGTAATACACCGCCAGTGCCGCACTGCCCACGACGATCGCGGTGGCGACGACCAGACGTGGCAGATACTCCGGCCGCACGACCGAGAAGCCGTGGAGGAACGGGCCGATCAGCACCGCGTCGTAGGCGAGGAAGCCGAGCAGCTGGCCCCGCGCGTGAACCCAGGTGGGCCTGCGCAGCGCGTACCCGAAATAGACACCCATCCCGACGAACGCGAGCCCGTACATGACCGACGACTCCGCCGCCAGCGGCCAGGGCAGCGCTCCGGGTACCCGCGCCAGCAGCTGCCCGCCTCGGACCCCGCCGCGCGGCCGCGGCCAACGCGATCAACAGGGCGGTCAACCCCGCGCAGGCCAGGGCGAAGCCGAGCGCCCACAGGTGCGTTCCGCGGGCGGCCAGCAGTGCCGCATAGGCGCCCATCCCGCCGTACATCACGCCGAATCCGGCCGCGTAGCCGACCAGTCCGGCGAGTTCCCCGGTCGCCGCGGCCAGCAGCAGCGGCATCGCCGAACCCGCGAGGATCGCCGAGATGAACAGGTGAGACAGCCGCCCGTCCGGCAGCGGCCATAGCATGGTCGTCACCCACGTTGCCTGCCCGGCGAACCCGGCGGCGACGAGCAGGGTTATCAGCCCGGCGACGGCGAGGGCGAGACGCAGCGACGGACTGGTGCGGCGGGCGTTCATGACGCTTCTCCTCTCGTCCGGGTTCTGAGCTCACTCGTCGATCGGCAGGAGCTGGGTCCGGGAGGTGATCTGCTCGACCAGCCGCGGGCCGCCGCCCTTGTGTCGGTTCCGGTGGTCTTCCAGGCGGTGATGCCTGCGTCGTCGACCGGGTCCACGATGACGGTCACCACGAAGCCGGCGGCCGGGGAGAACCCCGATGATCCGGATCGCGCCGGTGCGGCTTTTCGGGTTCGGGTCGCGCAGATCCTCGGCCGTCCCGAAGGACGGCCGCTGCCCCCGCCAAGCACCGGGCCGTCGAGATCGCCTGGTGGTTGCGATCCTCGGCCGTCCCGAAGGACGGCCGCTACCGCACCAGTTCGCCCGTGTCGACCAGCGAACCGATGTTGCGATCCTCGGCCGTCCCGAAGGACGGCCGCTACGGCCCTGCCCTGCTCGGCCAACCGGACAGGCATAAGCCCGGATCCACCGCTGAGCCTCGTGGGCTACGGCGCGCCTGAAAGATCAAATGCCCTCCGAGCGGGAACGATGTCGGTTGCTGAGGCCACCACGTCCGCGCAGGGAAGGCATCTGACGAGTGCGAGCATCTCATGACCTGGCGCGTGTGTCCGTGAGGTTCGACGAACCGAATCTCGTGCCGTCCGCCGGGCTGCTGCCGGCCGCGGTGTTGGCGCAGCGAGTCGGCCTGGCCGGACTCGTGGACCGCCGGTTGACCTTGCAGCGGCACGGCGCGAACAGCGGCACCAAGGCACTGACCGTGATCGGGTCCATGCTCGCCGGCGGCGACAGCATCGACGACACCGAGCTGCTGCGCGCCGGCGCGACCGGGACGCTGTTCGACACCACCCGAGCT
>NZ_AUII01000023.1 GCF_000423625.1 Pseudonocardia asaccharolytica DSM 44247 = NBRC 16224 | reverse complement strand
TGGCGCGACCCGGGTGCCGTCGAGAAACCAGCGCAGCACCAGCACGGCCTGGCGCCACGGGCCCAACGCGCGCCGGCCCGTGCGGGTGCGGCGGTCGCGGCGCGCACCAGCCAGAAGCTGGGCCAGGTGGACGGCGGTGTGCTCCCCGAGCGGGAGCGTGCCGGTGTAGGTGACAGGATCAGACACGCGGGACCCCAGGTGCGGCAGTCGATCTTTGAGCGGACCGACTCTTCTACCGGGGTCCCGCACCCGTTCGTGGTCATCTACGGATCTTCGGCGTGTCGCGGCCGCCGACCACTGCTACTGGCAAAGGCTCAGTATCCGCCGCGCGCTCCCCGGACGGTCTCGTCGATTACCGACTCAGACACCGCGACCGGACCCGCCACCGGCCCGACCGAGCCGGACTCCCCGGGGCCATCGGACTTGCCAGGGACTACCGTGAGCGCGGGTCTTACCTTCCCGACCGGCACTGCCAACGCCGGCCATTGCTTGAGGGACCTTCAGGACGAGCGGGAGGGTACGCCCCCTCCTTGATCTCGCTCATCCACGGGTTAAAAGCATTGCTCCCGTGGCGCGCCGCCGACTCGAACTAATCAGTACTCGAGTCAGTAGTTGCACTGATCCATCATATTTGAACCCCGACCCAGACTGGGAGGACACAAGTCGTCGCGATGCGTAGGAGTGGTCCGACACGATGCCAGCTACAACGCGGTGGTCATGATGACTTCACTCGACGCGGTGGCGGTTTCCGCGCTCAAGAATTACGACTTCTCGCCAAATACTGCCGTCACACTGACCAACGTCTCCGAGAACGTGACCTACCGGGTGGATGATCGGGGAACCGGGCGTTCTGCAGCCCTTCGCATCCACCGGCTCAACTACCACTCGAAAGCAGCGATCGAGTCGGAATTGTGCTGGATGGACGCACTCCGGGAGGATGGTGTGGTCGCGCCGCCCCGACCGATGACCACTCGAGACGGCGCACGTATAGTCACAGTCGACGACGATCGCGGATTGGCTCGTCATGTCGTGTTGTTCGAGTGGCTACCTGGCCATACCCCGACCGTAGAGGGTGATCTCGTTCCGAGCTTTCGCGTGCTCGGTACTCTCGCGGCCAAGATGCACTCGCATGGGTCGATGTGGCAGCCGCCAGCCTCGTTCGACCGCTACACCTGCAACTACAACACCGCACTGGGGCTGAAGGCGATGTGGGGCCGGTGGCAGGAGGGACTCGGCATCGGACGGTCGGAGCGGAAATTGCTTTCCCGGCTGGACACCGAGGTCGGCAAGCGACTAGTGGGGTATGGAGCCGGACGGGATCGGTTCGGTCTCGCTCATAACGATTTGAGGTTGGCGAACCTTCTCGTCGATGGCGACCATATCCACGTCATCGACTTCGACGACTGTGGCTACTCGTGGTACATGTACGACTTTGCCGCCTCCGTGAGCTTTATCGAAGATGACACACGGGTTCCCGACTGGATGTCGGCATGGCTCGATGGCTACACCAGCCACCGGCCACTCTCGAAGGTAGACATCGAGATTATTCCCACGCTGATCATGTTCCGTAGGCTGCTTCTCGTGGGGTGGGTCGGCTCGCGCCATGAGTACGCGGACGAGGCCGCCAAGCTTGGCACCGGCTTCACGAGCGTCACATGTGACCTGGCTGAGGCATACCTGACGGGCGTTTACCTGATGTAAGAGCGTCCGCCAGTAGGGCGGGTGATGACGGGGGCAGGCACGGCGTCCCCATCGTGGAGTTGTTGACGCTCTGTGACTGGAGAGGGGCCGTGCCTGCTGTTCCAGCATGCATCCTGGAGCCGCTGCGGGAGGAGTTCCTCGCGCAGCGGCCCGAGCACCATGACGATCACCCGTGGGGATGCCATAACCCGCGCATCCCCGATAAGCTGAGTTTCGTCAAGTGATCTGGCCCCGCTGGTCGTCCTGGGTTCGAGTGCTTGTCGCAACACTCCTGATCATGAGGGGTGTGTTGATGGCGAGGCGTGGGCGTAAGCGCCGGTTGGGACTGGAGTCGGAGTACTGGCTGCTGCTGGCGGCCGGGGTGGGCAGGGTAGCCCGTGGCAGCGCGGCACGAACGAGAACACCAACGGCCTGCTGCGCCAATACTTCCCGAAGCGCACCGACCTGTCGATGCACACACCAGGCGATCTCCGCGCGGTCCAGGGCCGGCTCAACGATCGACCACGCAAGCGCCTCGGCTGGCGCACACCCACCGACGTCTTCGGCGAGGCGATGGCATCATGATCCGGCAATCGTTGCGATGATCATGTGAATCCGCCGGTGACCGCGCCGGACGGCCGGCCGCTGTGGACCTCGCCCGTGCGGCCCGGGCGGGAGCACGACACCACCGCCGCCCGCGCGGACCCCGACCTGCTCGCCCGGATCGCCGACTGGGTCGACGACGGCCACCCTAGGCTGGCCGACCTGGGCTACGAAGGCGAGGCCGACATCCTGCGCATCCCGATCAAGAAACCCACCGGCAGCGACCTGAACCCCGACCAGCAGGCCGATAACGCCGTCCACGGCGCCCTGCGCTGCCTCGGCGAACGCGCCAACTCCCTGCTCAAGACCACCTTCAAGGCGCTGCGCCGCTACCGCGGCTGCCCCCTGGGCATCGGGGACATCGTCGCCGCCGCACTGCTCCTACTCCACCACGAACACTGCCGAACGACATGACCCAGGGCATCACAGTCAGTGATCATCATGTTGCTCGGAAAGGATTACTGATCCGTCTTTGCCTGCTTACGCAGCCACGCTCGGTACAGCTCGCGGTCGTGTTCATCCTCAGCTGCCCGCTTCGCCCTCGCCTTGTTACGAGCAACTGCCTCGTTCCACTGGCGCCACCTATACGGCGAGCGGAGCAAGCAGAGGGCGGCGATGACCAACCCAAAGAGTGCAGGTACGCTGCCGTCCGAGCCGACGAGAAGGCCGAGAAGGACCGTCAGAACCAGCAAGACGGCCGTGATGATCACCCACGCTCGTACAGAGAGATGTGGGCGAAAGACCTGCCTGTCACGTACGTGGTGTGTCGTTACCGGTCCCCAGTGGATCGAGTGCCCGATGCGGTCGTCCATGATCAGATTCCCCCCTCGACGGGAGAACACTCCCGTCTGCGCTGTTCACAGCATATGACACAGCCCGAGGTCGAATACTGAACCGTGGACTGCCTAAACTGCCCGAGGTCGTCAGCAACCACCTATAGAAGATGATGAACCAATCTGGGAATGTTACCACCAAACTTCCCTTCATCTTAGTTAGCGCCGATTCTTACGCTCAGAACTGGAAGCGTCTGGGCCTCCCAGGAGCTGCTCTCAAGATCGTCGGGCAACTCCCAGCCCGTGGGCATAATTGCTCAATCTGGAATAGCAGATCATCGGCAAGAACTCACAGGGGCAACAAAAGTCGTGACAAGTTCGTCCTCCCCGGCCTCGCGGAGTTCCATCTCGTACTCGCCGATGTCTGCATCATCACCGCCGCTGCGGCGGACCGCCGCGCTCATCACCTCACGGAGTTCGGCGGCGTTCGTCCGGTCCAGCTCCGTGGTCAGCCTCGCCACGACCGTGCCGCGGTGCCGGATCACGAGATCAAACAACTGCCGTCGAGGATGCTCGCCCAGCGGGCTCCCGTTGCTGGACGAGGCTGGGTCAGGCAAGTGATCAGTGGTGTCGATCGGATCGGTATAGAGAACCCGCACGCCTCGGCCGGGCAGGACCTCGACATAGCCCCATGTCTGCAACAGCGAGACTGCACGCTGTGCTGTCGCCGCCGACACGCCGTGAGCCTCGGCCAGGTTCTTGATCGCAGGTAGCTGTTCGCCCACGGTCACGGAACCGGCTTCCATCTCCCTGCGCAGTGCGGCAGCCACGGCCTCGTACGGATGTCGCGGCTCGGTGATCGTCTGCTCGGCTCGCGCGCCGTTCGCGGGCCGCGCCGGCATTCGGGAGAAGAGGCCAGCAGCCGCGCGCTGGTCGGACTCGGACACCCACGCGGCGTAGACCCGCAGGGTCGTGGTGCCCCCGCCGCCGTGGCCGAGCCGGCCGGCCACCGTGCGCACGTCCACCCCGGCAGCGATGAGCTCCGTCGCCGAGTAGTGCCGCGGCTTGTGGATCGATGTCTGGATGCCCAGGCGCTTGGCCAGCTTCCCGTATCGCTGGCTGACCGAGTCCGGCAGCAGGTGGGTCGAGCCATCCGGGGCGAGCGAGAAGACGAACGCGTCCTTCGCCGGCTCCAGACCGAGCGCCTCGGCACGGCCTGCGCACCGCTGCCGGTGCTCCCGGAGCAGATCGACGGTCTGCGGGTCGAGGGCGATGCGACGGTGCTGGTGGGTCTTGGTGTCCTTCTCCCACGTCTCAGCGCTGCGCTGCCCGATGCTGCGCTCCAGCGCCAGGACGCCGCCGGTGAGGTCGACGTGCCGCCATCGGATGCCGCAGAGCTCCCCTCGCCGAAGGCCGGTCACCATCGCGACCCAGACGAGCAGGCCCCAGTCGGGGTCCTTCCACGCCTCCGCGAGGATCTGGGCCGCCTCCTGCGCGGTCGGTGGGCGCGGGCTGGGCTTCGGCGCCGGGGGCGGTTCCGCCTCCACGATGGGATTCGTCGCGATCCACCGCCAGCGCACCGCCCGCTTCAAGGCGCCGCTGAGAATGAAGTGGATCTGCCGGATGGTCGAGGCGCCCAGCGAGGTGCACGAGTGCGGACGGCGCCGCGCGTCGCACTCGTGCGGCCGCTTCGTGCGGTGCTCGACGTACGGCCTGCGGTCGCAGTGCTCCCGGCAGCGGCGCAGCTCGGCGTAGAACGAGTCGAACAGGTCGGCGTCGAGCGCTCCTACCTGGACGCCACCGATCAGCGGCCGGATGTGCTTGTCGGCGTATCCGACGTAGGTCGCCAGTGTGCTGCGCTCCAGGCCCACCAGCTCGAAATGCCGATCGAGCAGTTGGTCGACGGTGGCGTTGGTGCGGGGGTTTCGCCGCTCGTCGACCAGGCCGGCGAGACGGCGCAGTGCCTTGTCCGCTTCCTTACGCGTCGACGGCCCGGGTGGGATGACCTCCCGCAGGTAGTGCCGCCGCTTGGTCACCGGGTCGATCCCGGCGTACACAGTCACCCGCAGCGAGCCGCTCGGCAGCTCCTCGATGCTCCCCCGCTGACGCTTCTGGCGCCGCCCCGCCCCCGCCATGAGCAGCAGCGTACCGGCGACTCGCACCACATGTGATTCCATGGAGCCGGTACGTGCGTTGGGTCTGACCGCATTTCCGCTGCTAGATATTGGTGGGCCCCCGGGGGATCGAACCCCGAACCCGCGGATTAAAAGTCCGCTGCTCTGCCGATTGAGCTAGAGGCCCCGCCGCTGCGCACGATTCAGACACCGCCCGCGTCGATAGGGTACGACGTGCCGGACGGCGAGCCGTTGGCCCGCCCGGAGATCTTCGCAGCCCATCACCCTAGGTCGCTTGTGATCACGCCCCGTCACCGAGAATCCTCCACTCATGCGAGCCTTCCCGGTCTACGCCGCGAGCGCCCTCGTCCTCGTGGCACTCACCTCCTGTTCGGGCCAGGGCACCTCGGAGCCGACGGAGACCACCGGCGACACCCGCAACGCGGCCGTCGCCGTCACCTTCGCGCCGGACTCGAAGGATGCCATCACCCACCTGCCTGGGCTCGTGCCACCCGGGGCCACCGCGAAGATCACCTCGACCTCCGGAGGTGGGCGGTCGACGGTCACCCTGGAGGTGGCCGGGTTGGTGTCGGATCGGCACTACGGCGCGCACGCCCACACGAAGGCGTGCGGCCCGGCCGCCACCGACTCCGGCCCACATTTCCAGCACGAGAAGGACCCGGTGAGCCCGAGCGTCGACCCCGCCTACGCCAACCCGCAGAACGAGATCTGGCTCGATTTCACCACCGACGCCCGGGGCCGGGCGAGCACAACATCCACTATGGACTGGGAGTTCACCGACCAGGCGCATCCCGCCTCCGTCGTCGTGCACGCCAACCACACTGCGACCGAGCCGGGTAAGGCCGGGACCGCCGGGGACCGGGCGGCCTGCGTCAGCGTGAGCTTCTGAGCCCGGGACAATCAGTGTTGTGAGCGTGCAGGCAACGACCCGCGACGCCACCACACCGCCGACGAAGCGGGTGGTGGCGCCACTGCGCATCGGGCGATACCAGGTCGACACCCCGGTGGTTCTCGCCCCGATGGCCGGCATCACCAACGCCGGGTTCCGCAGGCTGTGCCGCGAGCAGGGTGCCGGCTACTACGTCTGCGAGATGATCACCTCGCGCGGGCTGGTCGAGCGCAACCCGCTGACCTTCCGCATGATCGCCTTCGAGCCGGGCGAGCACCCACGATCGATGCAGCTCTACGGCGTCGACCCGGCCACGATTGGGGCGGCGGTCCGGCTGATCGCCGAGCAGGACCTGGCCGACCACGTCGACCTCAACTTCGGCTGCCCGGTTCCCAAGGTCACCCGGCGCGGCGGCGGGGCGGCGCTGCCGTTCAAGCGACGACTGTTCGAGGCGATCGTTGCCGCCGCGGTCGACAACGCGGCGCCGGGGGGCATCCCCGTGACGGTCAAGATGCGGATCGGCATCGACGACGTGCACCGGACCTACCTCGACGCGGGCCGGATCGCCGCCGACGCCGGCGTCGCCGCCGTCGCACTGCACGCCCGGACCGCGGCGCAGCGCTACTCGGGCACCGCCGACTGGTCAGCCATCGCCCGGCTGCGCGACGCGCTCCCGGCCGAGCTGCCGGTACTCGGCAACGGCGACATCTTCAGCGCCGCCGACGCGCTGGCGATGGTCGCGCGGACCGAGTGCGACGGCGTCGTCATCGGCCGCGGCTGCCTGGGCAGACCGTGGCTGTTCGGCGACCTCGAGGCCGCCTTCGCGGGCCGTCCGCTGCCGGCCCCGCCGAAGCTCGGTGAGGTCGCCGTCACCCTGCGCAGGCACGCGGTGCTCCTCTGCGAGCACATGGGCGACGACAAGGGCATCCGGGACCTCCGCAAGCACATCGCCTGGTATCTCAAGGGCTTCGCCGTCGGGCCGGAGATCCGCCAGCGGCTCGGGCTGGTGAGCAGCCTCGACGAGCTCGACGGGCTGGTTGCCCTGCTCGACGACGACCAGGAGTTCCCGCCCGATGCGGAGGGCCCGCGCGGGCGGCAGGGCTCACCGGGCCGGGTGATCCTTCCGGAGCGCTGGCTCGACGATCCGGAGGACGCCTCGGTGCCTGCCGGGGCCGAGCTGGCTCATTCGGGTGGCTGAGCGCGGCACCCGCGCACACTCTGCGGGGCGCCCGCCCGCGGTCCCGGTTGACGCCGTCACCTGAGAGTGGTCACCCGCTACACGCCCGGTCGACGGCTCCACCGCGACAGTCCCCGTCAGCGGCGCGGCAGCCATGCAGCCGCCGGGCCCGGCGCCGGCGCCACCCGGACCCACGCCTGTCGCGCAGGGCGCCCCGCCCCGCGAACATCGTCAACCGGCAACGTCTCCCGCCGCCAGACCCGCGACGGCACCGCCCGTCCTGTCACCCCCGGCACCGACGAGGCCGCCCGCATCAGATCCGAGCCGAGCAGGCGCATCGACGCGAGCCTCACCCGGCTGACGGCGGCACACACCGGGCTCGTGCTCGGGACCGGCACGTCCGCGGGCTCGGCGGACCCGCCGGGGCCCGCGTCGGACCGCACGCTGCTGGGCCTCGACCGTGGCGTCGCCGGCACCGTCTCGGACACGATCACCGTCGTGCACGTCCCCGCGGGCGGCCCGGTGACCGCCCTCGCCTCCCCTCCCGACCACAAGATCAACTGGCCACCGTGCCGGCACTGGGACCAGGCCGCAGCGACCTATGCGGCCGAGACCGTTCCCGCGGAGGCCCGCTCGGGGATCGACTCCGCCTACGACGTCGGCGGACCCCGCTGTGCGGTGCGGGTGATCCAGCAGCTCACCGGGTTGGCGATCATCCGGTCGTCGCCGTGCTGGGGCCGGTGGTCGACGCGGTCGGCGGCATGCCGGTCTGCCTCGACCGTCCGGTGCTCGACGAGGTGCTGGGCCCGGTCGCGAGCCGTCCGGGCATCACCGAACTCGACGGGAGCCGCACCGCCGACCTCGTCCGAGCCGTCATGTCCAGAGTGAACCCAGCTCCGAACAGGGTCTCGTCGAGCGCAGACAGCGGGTGCTCGGCGCATTGCTGGACAGGGCACTCTCCGTCGAGATGCTGCTGGGTCCCGGCGAGCTGCGGGCTTTCGCGCACGCCTTCGGCCAGGGCGTGCTGACCGACCGAGCCGGGTTCGACGAACTCGTCGCGCTCGCCCGAACGCTGCCGCAGACCGACGAAAATATGATCTATATCACTATTCCGACCACGAGTGAGACCAATACTCGCGGCAACGTCGTCCTCCGCGAACGCGATGCCGCCGCACTGTTCAATGCGGTGCGCTGGGACGCTCCGCTGCCGGCCGAGGCCACCGCGCCGCCGGCTCACCACACGCCCCCGCCATCGGCCATCATCCTGGAGGTCCTCAACGCGACCGACCGCAACGGGCTCGCCGGTCACATCGCCGGAGCCCTACGCCAGGTCGGCTTCACGATCGCCTGGATCGACAACGCGCCGAAGTCGTCCACGGAGACGCTCATCCGATTCTCCCCGGACCGCGCCCGGCGCGCGCTCCACGGACCTCCACCCACTGCCGATGACGCCCGACGGAGCAGAAGGACCGCGACCGTTCATGCCCGATTCACCAGACCGCGCTGCCAGCTGCGGCGAAGCGCTCTACGCTCGGACGCATGCGTGACCACTACCAGGAGCAGCTCGATGGTCTCGCCTCGGGACTGGCCGACATGTGCGACCAGGTCGCTGCAGCCCTGGAGATGGCCACCCAGGCGCTGCTCGAACGAGGCCTCCAGCTTGCCGAGCAGGTCATCTCCGACGACGTCAAGATCGACGAACTCCGCGTGGGCGTGGAGGATGGCGCGTTCGCGCTGCTTGCCCTGCAGGCCCCGGTGGCCACCGATCTGCGGATCGTCGTCTCAGCGATCCACGGCGCGACCGATATCGAGCGGATGGGCGACCTCGCGTTGCACGTCGCGCAGGCGACGCGTCGCCGACACCCCGAACCGGTCCTTCCGGAGGAGGTCAGGCCGTACTTCGCCGAGATGGGCCGGGTCGGCGTCCTGCTCGCGCGCAAGGCAGGCGATGTGATCCGCACCAGGAATCTCGCCGCTGCGGCGGAGCTCGAGACCGACGACGACGCCATGGACGATCTGCACCGGCATATGTTCACGGTGCTCATGGACCGCAACTGGCAGCACGGCGTGGCTGCGGCGGTCGACATCACGCTGCTCGCTCGGTTCTACGAGCGGTACGCCGACCACGCGGTGGCGGTCGCCCGGCGGATCGTCTACGTCGTGACCGGCCGGATGCCCGGGCCACTCGCCGTCTGATCATCGGCGTTCGGCTCGCGATCGGGCGGACCGACGGTTCGAGACCGGACTCCCTGCGGACACAACTACCCGGCGCAACCAGAGATTGGCCCCTGGTTCACCCGCCTCACCGGTTTCCGTGACCCTCCGCGCCTAGACTGCGCGGGTGCGTGACGGGTTGCAGACACAGCTCACTGAACTGGACGAGGGCCTTGCCGAGATGGCCACCGCGGTCGCGACCGCCATGCAGAAAGCCACCACCGCGCTGCTCCAGGGCCGGGTTCGGCTCGCCGAGCACGTCATCGCCGACGAGCCGACGCTGGATGCGCTCCGCGCTCAGACCGAGAAGGTCGCCGTCATCGCGCTGGCGCTGCGGCAGCCGGTGGCGACCGACCTGCGCCGAATCGTCTCGATCATCCGGGTAGCGGGCGATCTCGAACGCATGGGCGATCTGGCTGAACACATCGCCAAATCGGCGCGACGTCGCCATCCCGATCTTGCCGTGCCCGAGGAGGTCCGACCGCTGCTGCAACAGATGGGCGATATCGCGGTCGCCCTCGCGCTCAAGGTCGCCGAGGCGCTCCGGACCCGTGACCTGATCCTCGCGGCCGAACTCGAAACCGACGACGACGCCATGGACGACCTGCACCGCCAGGTGTTCCAGGTCCTGCTGGGCCCGGAGTGGCAACACGACGTCTCAGCGGCCGTCGATCTGACCCTGCTCGCCCGGTACTACGAGCGCTTCGCGGACCGCGCCGTTGCCGTGGGGAGGAGAATGACCTGACCAAACCCCCTCACAGGGGGGTTTGGTCAGCCGAAACGGCCGGAGATGTAGTCCTCGGTCGCCTGCTGAGTCGGGTTGGAAAACATCTTCGGGGTGTCGTCGAGCTCCACCAGATGTCCCGGCTCGCCGGTCGCCCGGAGGTTGAAGAACGCCGTCTGGTCGCTGACCCGCGCGGCCTGCTGCATGTTGTGGGTCACGATGACGATCGTGTAGTCCTTCTTCAGCTCGGCGATCAGGTCCTCGATCGCGAGCGTGGAGATCGGGTCGAGCGCCGAGCAGGGCTCGTCCATCAGCAGCACGGCTGGCTGGACGGCCACCGCTCGGGCGATGCACAACCGCTGCTGCTGACCACCGGAGAGGCCGCCGCCCGGCTTGCTCAGCCGGTCCTTGACCTCGTTCCAGAGGTTCGCTGCGCGCAGTGCCCGCTCGGCGGTCTCGTCGAGCTCCGCCTTGTTCCGGCGTCCCTGCAGCTTCAGCCCGGCCACGACGTTGTCCCGGATGGACATCGTCGGGAACGGGTTGGGCCGCTGGAACACCATCCCGATCGTCCGGCGGACGGCCACCGGATCCACCGCCGAGTTGTAGATGTCCTCACCGTCAAGAAGCACCTCGCCCTCGACCCGCGCACCCGGGATCACCTCGTGCATCCGGTTCAGCGTGCGCAGCACGGTGGACTTGCCGCAGCCCGACGGCCCGATGAACGCCGTCACGCTGCGCGGTGGAACCGCAAGCGTCACGCCGTCCACCGCGTGGAACTTGCCGTAGTAGATGTCGACGTCCTTCAGGTCGAGGCGCTTGGCCATCGAGGAGCCACCCTTACTTGGTCTTCGGAGCGGTCACCTTCGAAAGGAAGGCCGCCAGCAACTGGAAAAGCGTGATGATCAGGATCAGCGTGATGGCCGCACCCCAGACCCGGTAGGAGCCCGCGTCCGTGGGGTTGTTGCGCTCGACGGTCATCAGCAACGGCAACGAGGCCATGTTGCCCTCGAAGATGTTGAAGTTGATGTACGGCGCGTAGGCCACCAGGATCAGCACGGGCGCGGTCTCGCCCATCACCCGGGCCAGCGCCAGCACGACCCCGGTGAGCATCCCCGACAGCGCGGTGGGGATCACGACCTTGACGATCGTTTTCCACTTCGGCACGCCGAGTGCGTAGGACGCCTCGCGCAGATCGTCGGGGACGATTCGCAGCATCTCCTCGCTCGAGCGCACGACCACCGGCACCATGAGCAGCACGAGCGCCAGGGAGACCGCCAACGCGCTGCGGCCCAGCCCGAAGATCGAGATCCAGACCGCGTAGATGAACAGCGCGGCGACGATGGACGGGACGCCGGTCAGGATGTCGACCATGAACGTGGTCGCCCTGGCCAGCCGCGACCTGCCGCCGTACTCCACCAGGTAGACCGCGACCATGATGCCGATCGGCGTGGCGATGGCCGCGCAGACCAGGCCCTGGAACAGGGTGCCGATGATCGCGTGGTAGGCACCGCCGCCCTGCTGCCGCGCCAGCAGTCCGTTGAGCGACTGGGACCACCACTGCGAGTTGAGCACCGCGCCCGCGCCGTTGGCCAGGACGGAGTAGACGACCCAGATCAGCGGGACGAGCGCGATCAGGAACGCGAGTCCGACCAGCGCGGTGGCCCCCGCGTTCTTCATCCGACGTCCGGCGCTGACGCCGACGAAGGTGGGCTCCCGCGCCGGCGCGTCGAGATCGATCGTCGTGGTCATGCCGCCTCCGCGGAAAGAAATGCACCGGCGGGCCTCATGCCTTGGCTCCCGATCTGGCGATGATGAGCCGCGCTGCCGCGTTGACCACGAACGTCAGCACGAACAGAACGAGACCGGCTGCGATGAATGCGCCGGCAGAAAGGTTATTGTTCAGCTCGGCGAACGACAGTGCGATCATCGAGGCGAACGTCGCGCCGCCGTCGAAGAGGCTCCCGCTGAACATCGCCGGGGTCGCCGCCAGAATAATCATCAACGCAATCGTCTCACCGAGGGCGCGGCCCAGTCCCAGCATCGAAGCGCTGATATAGCCGGCCCGGCCGAACGGCAGCACCGTGGTGCGCACGACCTCCCATTTCGTCGCGCCGAGGGCAAGCGCTGCCTCGATCTGCGCGCGCGGAGTCCGCTCGAACACCTCGCGGGAGATCGCCGTGATGATCGGCAGGATCATCACCGCCAGGACAATGCCCGCGGTGAATACGTTGGCCCCCCGGGCCAGCGGCACGTTGCCTTCTTGGAACAGGAAGAACCAACCGAGGTGCTCATTGAGGAACTCGGCGATCGGCAAGATCGCCGGCGCCAGCACGAACGCGCCCCACAGACCGAAGATGATCGACGGCACCGCGGCGAGCAGATCCACCAGATAGGCGAACGGGCGAGCCACCCGCCGCGGCGCGTACTGGGTGAGGAACAGCGCAATGCCCAGACCCACCGGCATCGCGAGGACCAATGCGAAGATCGACACCTCGACCGTGACAAACGACAGTTCGAGGATCCCGAAGTTCAGGTTGTTCGGGTCCCCGGCCTCGAATGTCCGGCCGGTGAGGAAGTTCCCCTTGTTCGCCAGCAGGGACGGGACCGCCTGGATCAGCAGGAACAGGCCGATCGCGCCGATGAGGGCGACCATGAAGGCGCCCGAACCGGTCGCGAAGCCCCGGAAGATCCGGTCTCCCTGTTGGGCCCCCGTCCGCCTACCGGCCTTCAGCAGGGAAGGCGCGGGTTCGGCGGCAGGGGCAGTCGTCGCGGGGACGGCAGAGGCGGAACCGCCTCGCCGGTCGCCGGGATCTCCGGGACCGGCGAGGCTCGCCGCCACGGTCGGGTCGGTCATCGAGACCTCCGTGATGTCGTCAGGGCCTAGCCGGTCACTGACCGCCGCTGCCGATCGCCTGGATCGAGGTCAGCAGCTTCTGCTGGAACGCCGCGGGCAGCTTGGCGTAGCCGGCCTCGGAGAGGTTGGCCTGCCCATCAGTGGCCGCGACCGTCAGGAACGCCTTGACAGCCTTGGCCGTGTCCACGTCGTAGCCCTTCGAGCAGACGACCTCGTAGGTGGCGAGGATCAGCGGGTACTCCCCGGCGGCCGTGGTGCCGTAGACCGACTTCAGGTCGAGCGCGAGGTCGTTTCCGGTGCCCTTGATCTTCGCGGCCTCGATCGCCTTGCCGACCGTCTCGTCGTTCAGCGCAACCGCGCCCGCTCCGTTGTCGATCTGCGCCATGCCTAGCTTGTTGTCCTGGGCGTAGGCCAGCTCGACGTAGGTGATGGACCCGGGGGCCCCGGCGACCGCCTGCGCGACGCCGGCCGACTTCTCCGCACCGGAGCCGACGCCGCCGTTGAACTTCTTGCCGTCGCCCTGTGTCCAGGCGCCCTTCGACGCGGCCTCCAGGTACTTCTGGAAGTTGTCGGTCGTGCCCGACTCGTCGGACCGGAACACCACGTTGATCGGGGTGGACGGCAGGTTCACCCCGCTGTTCAGCGCAGCGATGGCCGGGTCGTTCCAGGTCTTGATGGTGCCGTTGAAGATCTTCGCGGCGGTCTCACCGTCGAGCGTCAGCGTGTCGACGCCGTCGAGGTTGTATGCGATCGCAACCGGCCCGAAAACCAGCGGCAGGTTCCAGGCGGGGTTGCCCTGGCAACGGGCCGCGGCGGCCTCCGCCTCGCTCTCCTTGAGCGCAGAGTCCGAACCACCGAAATCGACGAGCCCAGCGGTGAACTGCTTGATGCCCGCACCGGATCCGGTCGGATTGTACGCGATGTTCGCGTCCTGGCATTTGGCCTGGTAAGCCTGGGTGAAAACGTCCATCGCGTTCTTCTGCGCGGACGACCCCTCGGCGTTGAGGCTCTTCTTCCCACTGCAATCGACAGCGGGGGAGTTTGCGGCCGCCGACGAATTGCCGCCGACGGTGGTGCTCGGATCGCTGCCACATGCCGACAGCAGGAGTGCTCCCGCCGCCGCAATGGCAAGCACGACACCGTGCCGCTGGAGTTTCACGAGAATTCCTCCGGTGGAGTGACGTTTGCCGCGGCTCGGGTGGCCGCTCGCGGAGGACGGTAGGGAGGTTCGGTGGACGGACACCCCCCAGGAGATGAACGGGGAGTGAACTCATCACCAGTCGTGACGGATCCCACCTGGCCCGGCGGGTGGTAACCCTTTCGGGATGTGCGGGGGATGACGGGCCGAACGACCGTCGGAACAGCAATCAGCGCAGATACATCACGTCGCTGTGCCAGAGGGTGAATCCGAGGTCCGTGTACACCTTCACGGCGGCGGCGTTGTCGGCCTCGACGTAGAGCATCACCGCGTCCAGGCCCCGATCCCGGAGATGCCGCAGGCCCGCCAGTGTCAGCGCGGAACCGAGCCTGCGTCCGCGCGCTCCAGGGTCGACGCCGAGTACGTAGATCTCACCGATCGCCGGAGCCGAACCGGCGGCCGGGTGCACCTTCGTCCAGTGGAAGCCCAGCAGCCGGTCGTCGGCGTCCACGGCGAGCAGGAACCCGTCCGGGTCGAACCAGGGCTCGGCCACGCGCTGCCGGACCTGCTCGACGTCCCAGCCCCCCTGCTCGGGATGCCAGTCGAAGGCGGCGTTGTTGACCCGAAGGAACTCCGCCTCGTCACGGCCGGTCTCGAAAGCACGGACCCGCACATCATCGGAGAACTCAGCGGGCGGCAGCGGCTCGATCAGGCTGCGCCGCAACTGCCACAGCACCCGCGAGCGGGAGAAGCCGTAGCGCTCGGCGAGTCGCTGCGCCGCCGGGTGCTCGCCGTGGGCCCAGACGCGCAGCGGCGCCCCGGCCCGCTCGATCAGCACGGCGAGGAGCGCCGCCCCGATGCCGCGGCGGCGGTGGGCCGGATACACGGCCAGCTCGCCGACCCCGCCGTCGCCCACGGACCGGTCGAGCTGGGCGTAGCCGACCAGGCCGCCGTCGGGGTCCTCGGCGAGGACGTGCAGCACGTCCGCGCCCTCATGGCGCAGGTTCAGCAGGATCTGCTCCGACAACGGCGGCGTGCCGTCGGCCTCGCCGGCCGCGGCCGCGAGCGCGCGGACCGCCGCCCGGCGGTCCTCGGACAGCCGTTCCGCGACGGACAACCTCGGAGCTGCAGGCATGCGATCGACCCTACGCATCGCGCGACGCATCCGATCAGGGCAGCTCGGCCCGCGCCCCGATCGCCCATCCGGAGAGCGGACCGCCGTCGTCAGGGTCCTCGTTGTCTCCCTCGTCCGGATCGTCGGCCATCGAGCCCGCGCTGACCCCGATGCCGCTGCGGCTGGGACGCACGAACTTGTAGCCGACGTTGCGGACCGTGCCGATCATCGACTCGTGCTCGGCGCCGAGCTTGGCCCGCAGCCGTCGCACATGGACGTCGACGGTGCGGGTGCCGCCGAAGAAGTCATAACCCCAGACCTCCTGCAGCAACTGCGCTCGGGTGAACACCCGGCCTGCGTGCTGAGCCAGGTACTTGAGCAGCTCGAACTCCTTGTAGGTGAGTTCGAGCAGCCGGCCGCGCAGGCGCGCGGAGTAGGTAGCCTCGTCGATGACCAGCTCGCCGAGCACGAGCGCCCCGCCGGTCAACCCTGCACCGCTGCCCGGCCGGGACCTGAGCAGCCGCAGCCGGGCATCGACCTCGGCGGGACCGGTGGTGGGCAGCAGGATCTCGTCGACGACCCACTCCCCCGACAGCGCGACCAACCCGCCCTCGGTGAGCACCGCGATCACCGGCACCTCCATCCCGGTGCTGCCGAGCAGCCGGCAGAGGCTGCGCGCCGCTACCAGATCGGTCCGCGCATCGACCAGGACGGCGTCGTGCGGGCCCGCGTCGAGCAGCGCTGCCACGTCCGGTGCCGCGGTCCGCACGCCGTGTGGAAGCAGCGTGAGGGCCGGCAGCACCGATCCGGGATCCGGATCCGCAGTCAGCAGTAACAGTTCCACCGCTGCCTCCTCTCCCACGGGATCGACGCCGGGACGCCAGCGGACGCCGACAGGTTCGATCACGGTGGGGCGACGCTGACGCACCGCGTGTCGCCGCGGGACCTGGCCGAAGGCCCGCGCGGATCGATGCAGAATAACCGTCCGAGGACCGGCCACACGACCACAGCGGTCGCCGTCACGCGATCGCGAACCCCCGATCCGGTCCCGCACGCGGCGCTCGGGGCCCCGCGCTCTACCGTCGGGGCCACTGTGCGCCGGGCCGGAGGTCGGATTGAAACGTTTCGTCATCGCACTCGTGGTGCTGATCGGGCTGCTGGTCGCCGCCGACTACGGCGCCGCCGCCATCGCCGAGTCGACGGTGTCCCGGCAGATGCGCGAGCAGCTCGATCTGGCCGACGATCCCTCGGTGCGGATCAACGGGTTCCCGTTCCTCACCCAGGCGCTCTCCGGTGAGTACCGCAGCGTCGAGGTCACGGCGAATCGGATTCGGCTCGGGGAACTGCAGGAGGTGCAGGTCCGCGCCCACCTGCACGGCGTACAGGCACCGTTGGGCGAGCTGCTCGGCTCGGGGCCGCACACCATCCAGGTCCGCGACGCCGAAGGTACCCTGCGGATCGGCCCTGACGACATCGAGCAGTACCTCCCCGGCGTGACGAAGGTGCGCGTCGAGAACATCGACGAGAACGCGCTGAAGGACGCGGTGAAGGACGGCGGCGAACCATCGCTGACCGCGATCGACCCGGAGTACGCCGCCCGGCTCGTCGGCACGGTCAACGTCCCGCTGCTCGGCAAGCGCGACGTCTCGGTCATCGCCGTGCTGCAACTGGCCGGGCGTCAGATCCAGGTCGTTCCGCGAGACATCCGGATCGACGACGGGACCGGCGAGCGCCAGCCGCTGCCCGCCGCCGTGCAGTCCAGACTGCAGGACCTGTTCGCGCTGCGCGTCGACCCGGGAACGCTCCCCTTCGACGTCACCCCGACCAGGTTGCGCGCCCGCGACGGTACCCTGGAGATCAGCGGCACCACGTCGGACCTGAGCTTCGGGGCGGGTGCGACGACGGCCGGGAAGTGATCCTGCTGGCCGGTGCGTTCCTGCCGCGGGAGATCTTCGGTTACGCTGTCACCGTGTTCAGGCCGCTGACCCGACGTCGCGCAGTAGATCTGTGCCGCGTCGGCAGCTGCCTGTGTCGAATTCCTTGACCCCGCAGCCCGCCCGTCCGCCCTCGCTCTCCCGGCACGCGGTCCGATCACGCCGATGAGCCCCGGCGACGCGCGCTTCGCCGTCGGTGCCCGGCCGGTCCCGATCAGAGGCAATGGCCGGCGCGGGTCCGCGGTTCTCCCGTCGAACGCAGCCTCCCTCGAGCGACGCCCGGGATGGTTCCGGCTGCGTGGCGCACGCAGTGATCGTCCCTCCCCGGGCCTCGTGGAGGTCCGGCGATTCGCACACACGGAACAGCTCGCACTCAGAACAGGGAGCCATCGCATGAGCCGCCAGGACGTCCTGGTCACGACCGATTGGGCCGAGAAGAATCTCGGCACCGACGGCATCGTGTTCGTCGAGGTAGACGAGGACACCACCGCCTACGACGGGGGCCACCTACCCGGGGCAGTGAAGATCAACTGGACCACCGAGCTGCAGGACCCGGTGCGCCGCGACATCGTCGGCAAGGAACAGTTCGAGCAGCTGATGTCGGCCAAGGGCATCTCGAACGATGACCTCGTCGTGCTCTACGGTGGCAACAGCAACTGGTTCGCCGCCTACGCATACTGGGAGCTCAAGCTCTACGGGCACGACAAGGTGCGGCTGCTCGACGGCGGCCGCAAGAAATGGGAGCTCGACGGCCGGCTGCTGACCCCCGACGTGCCCGAACGCGCTGCGACCAGCTACACCGCGCGCGACGCCGACCTCTCGATCCGCGCCTTCCGCGACGAGGTCATCGACTCGATCGGCACGAAGAACCTGGTCGACGTCCGATCCCCCGACGAGTTCTCCGGCAAGCTCCTGGCTCCGGCGCATCTGCCGCAGGAGCAGGCCCAGCGTCCCGGCCATGTGACCTCCGCGATCAACGTGCCGTGGAGCAAGGCCGCCAACGACGACGGCACGTTCAAGTCCGACGAGGAGCTCACGGCCGTCTACCGCGCGGCCGGCTTCGACGAGAACAGGGCCACCATCGCCTACTGCCGGATCGGGGAGCGCTCCAGCCACACCTGGGTGGTGCTGCACGAGCTTCTCGGCCACCGCGACGTCAAGAACTACGACGGCAGCTGGGCCGAGTACGGCTCGCTGATCGGCGCGCCTATCGAGCTGGGGGCAGGCCGATGAGCTGCGGCGCGCCGGACCAGGGAGCCCGCTGCCCGCAGACATCGACCTGACCAGGCAAACCGTGCTCGTCGGCCGCGTCGTCGCCGGGGACCGGCCGGTCGGGGGCGCGTTCGTGCGACTGCTCGACGGGACCGGGGAGTTCACTGCGGAAGTCGTCTCGTCGGCCCGTTCCCCCGCCAGCCTCGACCGACGACGGTGCCGCGCGACTATGCTCCGCGGCCGTGCACTGGTTCTTCACCGGACTGCTGATCGCCACGAGCGCAGGCGTGGTCGCCTTCACCGGCTACCTGCTGCGCAGGCTGTTCACCACCGAGCCCGCCCCGACCACCATCCTGCCGGAGACCGGGCAATGACCGAGAAGGGTGAACAGGTCCGCGGCACCGTCTCCGGACCGGCCAACGCGGCCTCCGACACGGCGCAGCGCAACCGGCCCCGCTGGGACGATCTGCCGGTGCCCGACGACACCGCCAACCTGCGGGAGGGCCCCGATCTGCACGAGCAGTGCCTGGGGCTGCTGCCGCTCGTCGGCGTGTGGCGGGGGACCGGTGAGGTCGTCTACCCGACGATCGACGGACCCTTCCACTTCGGACAGCAGCTCGTGTTCGCACACGACGGGCGCCCGTTCCTCAGCTACGAGGCGACGGCCTGGCTGCTCGGCCCCGATGGCGAGGTTCTGCGTCCCGCGGCGCGCGAGACCGGCTTCTGGCGGCCGCAACCCGACGGCGCCCTCGAGGTCATGATCGCGCACGCCACCGGGATCATGGATCTGTTCTACGGCCGGGTCCGCAACCTGACGTCCTGGGAGATCGAGACCGACGCCGTGATGCGCACCGCGAGCGCCAAGGAGGTCGTCGGATCGCACCGGCTCTACGGGATCGTGGACGGCGGCGATCTCGCCTATGTCGACGAGCGGGCAATGGTGGGCCAGCCGTTGCAGCCGCATCTGTCGGCGCGGTTGCACCGCGTGGCGGGCTGAGGGCGGTCAGGTCCTCCGCGCCGCCGACGTCCCCAGCATCGCTCGCACGTCGTCGGTGGACAACCCGGACAGCCGCCCGATCTGGTCGACGTCGAGTCCGGCGTCGACCAGCCTGCGGAGCATCGAGCTGAGCGCCTCGCGCTCCTGCCGCACCGCCTCGGTGAGCTTCTCGAGCCGACCGAGCGCCCTCTGCAGGTCGACGGCCGCGCCGATGGCCCGCACCGGGTCGTCGAGCAGGACCTCCAGCAGCCGGTCGCGGATGTCGCCGCGCGGGGGCACCGCGCGCACCTCCCCGGAGGCCGCGGCGTCGTCCCGGCTCGTCGCAGTGACCCGCGTCGCCGCGCTCCGGGCCGCGAACGCCTGCGTGACGGCGTCGGCCACGGTGCCGCTCGAGCCCGCCGCGGCCGGCCGGGACGCCGGGTCGGAGGGCTGGCCATGGCCGGTCCCGTGGCGCTCCGGGTTCCCGTTCGACTCGGCCTGGCTCGACGCGTGGTCCGCAGGCACGGCCGCTTGGCGTGGCGGCGGATCGGGTTCGGCGGTCGAGGCCATCCGTTCCGCGACCGCCTCGGCCACGGTCACCGGCTGTGTCTGCCCCGTGGCGGAAGCCCGCAGAACTGGCTCCGACGGCCCGTTGGCGCCCTCACCGGTCCAATCGGTGTGGATCGGCTCCGCGACGGGCTCTGCCGCGACGTCTCGCCCGTTGCGCCGCCGGCGAGCGAGCAGGACGACCAGCGCGATGATCACCGCCGCCACCCCGGCAGCCAGCGGGATCAGCACCTCGGGGGAAATCGGCAGCTGCATGGTTCCGAACCGTACGCCGAATTACGTCACCGTGCGCTGCCAACCTCATCCGGAGCGTGACCCGGAGCCCGACCGGTCGCTCCGCGAGGACGCCGCCGAACCGGACGTCGAACCGGACCCGGACGTACCGCCGGTCCCCTTTCCTGGGCTCTCCGCATCCGCGGCCGGTTTGGGCGACGAGCCCGCTGACGTGCTGTTCTTCCCACTCGAACCGGTCGCGGCAGCACGCTGGCCGGGCCGCACCGCGCCGACGGCGACCGTCTCGTCGACCTCCGACGAGTTCTTCCCCGCCTTCTCGCCCGGCTTTTCCGCCGGACCGGACTTGGGCTCCTCGCGCTTCGCATCCGCACGATCGGAATCAGCCGATCCGGTGGTGCCCGACGGCCGCACGGCCTTCACGACGGTGGTCTTCTCGACGTCCGGCTTCGACTCGCCCGGCGCGTCCTTCCCGGGTCTCGGCGGCCCGCTCTTCTCCGCGGTGTCCTTGGCCGCGGCCGGCCGGCGGGGCACGATCGCGGTCGCGGGCTCATCGGTGCGCTCGGCCTGCGACGGATTCGCCGCGGGCCGGAACAGCTCGCCGGCCTGGGTCGGGGCCTCCTTGTGCGGCCGCATCGCGGTCGTCGCCTCGACGGCGGCACGGTCGTTCGCCGGGGCGGCCGCAGCCAGGGCGGGCCGCGAGCCGGCCGCAGCGGCATCGGGCGAGCGCCCGGGCGTCGGGCGCGGGCCGGACTGCGGGGCGCCGGCACCAGCCGACGCGGACGGGGGTGTCGCGGGCATCCGCGTGGTCGGGCTCGCCAGCAGACCCTCCAGCTGACCCCGCAGCCGGGTCAGTTCGCCGAGGACGGCGTCTCGCTGGCGCAGCAACTCGGTGAGCTCGGCCCGCGCGGCCTCCTCCTCGGCCTTGATCGACCGACGAGCCCGGCTGCGGATCTCCTCGGCCTCCTCCTCGGCGGCCTGGAGGATGCTCTGCATCCGATCGCTGAAGTCGTCGATCTTGTCGGGGGTGGCCGGCGGCGGGCCGGGGCGCGGCCGTGGCGTCGGGCGGGGACGCATGTCGCCCGGCGGCGCCGGCGGGCCGTCGACGGCCATCGGCGGTACCGCGGGGAACGGCTGGCTTCGCACCGCGTCCAGATCGGCGCGCATGCGGCCGAGCACCCGCTGCAGCCGCGCCACGTGCTCGTCGACCTGCCGCCGGTCGTAGCCGCGGAGTACGACGTCGAAGCGCGGGGTGCTCAGGAATCGATCGCCCCCGTCAGCCGTCATCGCAGATCCTCCTGAACACACAAATCCCCGCCATTTGGCCGAGGGTAGGGAGGGCGTCGCCCCCCACCAGCGTGGTTCACTCTAACGGAGCACCGCCGTCACCGAGGAATCCCCGTCCGGCGCGGACGGCCCACCTGCTCGTTCGATGCCGATTCCGAGGGTGTCTCGGTGCCGATTCCAAGTGTGCCTCGTCCGGCGCCGCTTCGCCGTGGACAGCCACCCGCCGACCGCCACCGGACCGGCCTACCATCGGGTTCGTGGACACCACGCTGCGACAGACGCTGCACCGGCGCGGCCTTCGGATGACCCCGCAGCGACAACTGGTCCTCGACGCCGTCCGCGACCTGGGACACGCGACACCCGAACAGATCTGCGCGCAGGTGCAGAGCGCCGCTCCGGCCGTCAACATCACGACCGTGTACCGGACCCTCGACCTGCTCGAACGCCTCGGCATGGTCCGGCATACCCACCTCGGCCACGGTGCGCCGACCTACTCCGAGCAGGAGCACACGCATGTGCACCTGGTCTGCCACAGCTGCGGCGCGGTCACCGAGGCCCAGACCGACCTGATGGACGACCTCGCCGCGCGGCTGCGGCGCGAATGCGATTTCGAACTCGACGTCACCCATGTCGCGTTGTCCGGGCGCTGCGGGAGATGCATCGAGCGGCCGTCCGACGAGGAGGAGCACCAGTGAGCACGTCCGAGCCCATGGAGGTCGGCCGGCCCGAGAGCGCCCCCGATCCCGACGTGGCCGTACCGGCGCACTGCGGCGACCCGCTCGCCGAGCAGCGCGCGATGGCGCGCTCGGCCGCCGTCGTCGACCGCAGCCACCGCGAAGTCCTCGCCGTCCCCGGCGCGGACCGGCTGAGCTGGCTGCATCTGCTGCTCACCCAGCACGTCAGCGAACTGCCGGCCGACACCGGCACGGAGGCGCTGGTCCTCGACGGCAACGGCCGGGTGCTGCACCACATGGCCGTCGCACACGTCGACGAGGTCGTGTGGCTCGACACCGAGCCCGGGGACGCGGGTGCGCTGCTCGACTACCTGACGAAGATGATCTTCTGGTCGAAGGTCGAGCCGCGCGACGCGACTGCGGAGCTCGCCGTACTCAGCCTCGTCGGCCCGGAGACCGCGAACGTGCTCGACGCGGCGGGCGTCCCCGCCCCGCACCGGCCGAACGAATGCGCCGCCCTGCCCGGTGACGGTTTCGTGCGACGGATGCCATGGCCCGGTTCGGACGCTGCGGACCTGCTCGTCCCGCGCGGCGAGCGCGAGGCCTGGTGGCAGCGGCTCACCGCGGCGGGAGCCCGGCCCGCGGGCACGATGGCGTTCGAGGCGCTGCGGGTCGAGGCCGTCCGGCCGCGGCTGCACCTGGACACCGACGCACGCACGATCCCGCACGAGGTCGGCTGGATCGGCCCCGCGGTGCACCTGACGAAGGGCTGCTACCGCGGCCAGGAGACCGTTGCGCGGGTGGCCAACCTCGGCCGGCCGCCGCGCCGGCTGGTGCTGCTGCACCTCGACGCCGGGGATGAGGAGCAGCCGCGCACCGGCGACCCGGTGCTGCGGGACGGGCGCGCCGTCGGCCGGGTCGGGACGGTCGTGCTGCACCACGAGCTGGGAGCGGTTGCGCTGGCGCTGGTGAAGCGCTCGGTGCCTGCTGATGCCGAGCTGGTCGCCGGAACCGACGACCGTGCAGCGCCGGCCTCGATCGACCCGGATTCGGTGCCTACCGAGGACACCACCCCGCCGCCGGGCCGCGCCGCGCAGCTGCGTGGGAGGCTGCGGGGCTGACGTCTGTTCCCCGTGGTCGGTTCGTCGCCCTGAACGCGCGGCCCAGTCGATCTCGCGCCGGTCGGTCAGCCCGCGCGCTGCTTGCCCGCCACCGCGCCCCAGAATTCCTGCAGGCGGTCGTAGCAGTCCCCGGCGGTCTCCTCGTCGCCGTCGCGCAGGGCCTGAAGGCCGCACCGCACGAGCTGCGCGGACTCGTCGGCGCGCAACGCCTCATCGTTGATCAGCTCGACCAATCCGCCGTAGTCGAGCTCGAGGACCGACGACCGGTCGAAGCGCTCGAGCCAGCGCTCCGTCTCGGCGAGCACCTCAGCGGGCCCGGTGTCGCCCAGCGCATCGCGAAGGATCTTCTCCGCGCGGATCGCCCTGGCCCGCGCCGTGCCGATCGGCACCCGCCACCACACCCGGCGTGGCCGGTCGAGCCGCAGCACCCGCTGCTCCGGATCGACCATGGCGAACCACGGCAGCGGCACGATCCAGGCCGCGGTCACGACGTGCGCGGCCCCGTCGCCGAGCTCGGCCATCGCCGCGGTGGCGCACCGCCGGGCGACGGTCTCGGAGACCGGCAGGGCGCTGGCCCGAAGCAGCGGCTCCTCGGAGTCGAGGAAGCCCAGGACGGCGGCCGCCGCGCGGGGCCGGGTGTCGAACGGGCAGATCAGCTGTTCGCCGGACGGCTCGGTGACGACGAAGACGTCGGCCCCGCGGTCGGTCGTCGGATCACCGGGCAGGAGCCGCGATCCCACCAGCGCACGCAGGCACAGTTCGCGCTCCCGCCACCCGGCCCGCTCCGGCGCGATGGCCCCGCGCGCGAGCCCTGCCCGGATGGGCGCACCGGATGGCCCCTCGAACGCGCGCATCGGTTCGTACACCCGCAGGTAGGACAGGAACGGGGCCAGCATGGCTCCGCATGATTCCAGTCAAGGGCGGTCACCGGACCGGTCGAACGTCACACCATCGATGCCACGTCGCACGGTCGGGCCCCTGCAAGGTACGGTGGGGACCAGGAGATTGACGAGATGAACGGGGCCGCCGAGACATCCGGCCGCCCCTTCCCTGTTGTAAGGGGGATCAGCCATGGGGCGCGGACGAGCCAAGGCCAAGCAGACAAAGGTGGCCCGTCAGCTCAAGTACAGCTCCCCCACCATGGATCTCGACGCACTGCAACGTGAGATCGGGAGTGGGAAAGCGGCTTCCGACGACGGGCACGCGACCGACGAGCACGCCGACGACTACGCCGACGAGTACGCCTCCTACGTGGACGAGCAGGAGGCGCGCCGGCGCTGAGCCGGCCCGTCCGACGGCGTTTCCGGAACCTCATCGCACCACCAGGGTGGTCATCGCGGCCAGCCCGACCGCGGCTATGAGCAGCCGGAACGCCGTCGGCGGTAGCCGACGGGTGAGCGCCGCACCGAGTCGGCCTCCGACCACGGCACCCGCAGCGATGAGCAGTGCTGCGGTCCAGTCGATCCGGTTCGCGAACAGTGCGAAGACAACCCCGGCGACGAGGTTGACGGTCAGTGCCATCGCGTTCTTCAACGCGTTGATCCGCTGCAGGTCTTGGGGCAGGGCCACGCCCATCAGCCCGAGCAGTATCACGCCCTGCGCGGCACCGAAGTAGCCCCCGTAGATCCCGGACGCGGTGACGCCCGCGGTCAGCCAGCGGGGTTCTCGCTCGGGCGGACCATGGGCTCCGACCCGCCGGGCGACCAGCGGCTGGGCCAGGACGAGTACCACCGCGAGGCCGATCAGAGCCGGCACCGCCGCGGCGAAGGTCCTGGTGGGCAGGGCGAGCAGCAGGCCCGCCCCGGCCAGCCCGCCGATCCCGGACGCGCCGCACAGCAGCCCGAGACGGGAGCGTTGGCCACGCAGTTCGCGCCGATAGCCGAACACCCCGGCGACGGACCCCGGCACCAGGCCGATGTTGTTTGAGACGTTCGCCACAACGGGCGGGAATCCGACCGCGAGCAGCATCGGGAACGTGATCAATGTCCCAGAGCCGACGGCCGCGTTCACCGCGCCTGCCCCGAGCCCGGCGAGGGCCACGAGCAGCGCCTGAAGCGGCGTCATCCCGGCCACGCCGTGACCGTAACGCCTCGCACGTTCTTCTAGAGCGGGTCGACGCCGCGCCGGATCGATCCGGACGAGGAGGAGCTGATCGGCCTGGTCCGGACCGCCGCCCGGTCCTGAGCGCCCGGTAGTGTCGCCCTGACGAAAATCGCTCCCCAAGTTCTCGTCAGGGTGGCAACACATGCGTGGCAACCTGTTCGCCGTCGCCGTCGATCTCGTCGTCCTCACAGTGCGTGACGGGGCGCTGTGCGGGCTGCTGGTGCAGCGCGCCGCGCCGCCATACGCCGGGTACTGGGCGTTACCCGGCGGCTTTGTCAGGCCGCGCGAGGACCTGCGCGACACCGCTGCCCGGCAGCTCGCCGAACTGACCCGGGCCGCCACGGGGGACGCCGTCACCGGGCATCTGGAGCAGCTCGCCAGCTACGCCACCCCGGATCGCGACCCGCGCGGCCGGGTGCTCAGCGTCGCCCATCTCGCGCTGCTGCCCGACCTCCCCGAGCCCGTCGCCGATCCGGAGGCCGCGGTCAGCGCGTGGCGCCCGATCGACGAGACGGCCGGGTTGGCGTTCGACCACGACCGCATCCTCGCCGACGGCGTCGAGCGGGCCAGGGCGAAGCTGGAGTACTCGACTCTGGCCGCTTCGTTCTGCCCGTCCGAGTTCACGATCAGCGAGCTTCGTCGGGTCTACGAGGCGGTCTGGCAGACCGAGATCGACCCGCGCAACTTCTCCCGCAAGGTCACCTCGACCGACGGCTTCCTGATGCCGACCGAATCGAGGGCCGCCGGCGGCCGCGGGCGCCCGGCACAGCTGTTCCGTCGCGGCCCGGCTACCGCCCTGTCTCCGCCGCTCACCCGCCTCCTGTGAGTGCGTAACAGTGTTCTAACACTGTTACGCACTCACAGGGGGTCAGAAGCGGGGATGTTCGCCGAGCAGCTGGACCCGGTCGCCAGGACCCTGGCCCCCCTCGCCCGTCGCGCGCCGCACCTCCCCCAGCACCCAGGCCGGGACGTGTCGGGCTGTCAGCACGGCCAGCGCGCGGTCGACGTCGTCCGGCGGCAGCACCGCGACCATTCCGACGCCCATGTTGAAGGTCTTCTCCATCTCCGCGCGGTCGATCCGGCCCCGCGAGGCGATCATCTTGAACACCGGCTCGGGGGTCCAGGTGCCGCGTTCGGCGACGGCGACGAGCCCGTCGGGCAGCACCCGCTCCAGGTTGCGGGCCAGCCCGCCGCCGGTGATGTGCGCGAACGTGCGCACCCCGGTCTCGGCGGCCAGCGCGAGGCAGTCACGCGCATAGATTCGGGTCGGGGCGAGCAGCTCCTCCCCGAGGCTGCGCCCGAACTCCTCGACGTGCCCGTCCAACGGCATCCGGGCGATCTCCAGGAGCACGTGCCGAGCCAGTGAATAGCCGTTGGAATGCAACCCGGAGGCGCGCATCGCGACGAGCACGTCACCGGGGCGCACCCGCTCGGGACGCAGCATCGCCTCGGCATCGACGATCCCGACGGCGGTGGCCGACAGATCGTAGCCGCCGGCCGCCATGAGCCCGGGATGTTCGGCGGTCTCCCCGCCCAGCAGCGCGCAGCCGGCCTGCTGGCAGCCCTCGGCGATGCCCCTGACGATCGTCGCGACCTGCTCGGGCACCAGTCGCTCGACCGCGATGTAATCCTGGAGGAACAACGGCTCGGCGCCGCACACCACCAGGTCGTCTACGACCATTGCGACCAGGTCGAGGCCGATCGTGTCGTGCTTGTCCATCGCCTGCGCGATGGACACCTTGGTCCCGACCCCGTCGGTGGACGCGGCCAGCACCGGCTCGGCATAGCGACCCAGCTTCGGGGCGAACAGCCCGGCGAAGCCGCCGATGCCGCCCAGGACCTCGGGCCGCGACGCCTTCTCCGCATACGGTCGGAATGCCTCGACCGCGCGCTCACCGGCCTCGATGTCGACACCTGCGGTCGCATAGCTGACCCGCGGTTCGTCGACGTTGTTGTCGGGCACGGTCGGCGGCATGGGTGCCATGATGGGTGTCTCGCTCCCGGTGGATGACGGCGCCGCGGACGGCGCACGGACGGCCCGCGCTCAGGGTCGGCCGAGCTCAGGGACGACGAAGTGCGTCCCCGGCACCGTAACCGACCGACAGCGGCCCGGCTTCGCCGGAAGTCCCCGCTGCAGCGGCGCTCGAGGTCTCGGCCGCGGCGGCTGCCACGACGGTCACCTCGCCGCCCAGCTCCTCGAGCAGGTGCTTTCCCAGCCGGGCCTCCGCGGGCAGCGGAATGGGGTAGGCCCCGTCGAAACACGCGCAGCACAACCGGCTCTTCGGCTGCTCGCTGGCCGCGATGAGCCCGTCGAGCGACAGGTATCCCAGCGTGTCGGCGCCGATGGAGCGCCGCACCCCGTCGGTGTCGAGACCGCTGGCGACCAGCTCCGCCCGGGTGGCGAAGTCGATCCCGTAGAAGCACGGCCAGCGCACCGGCGGCGAGGCGATCCGGACGTGCACCTCCAGCGCACCCGACTCGCGCAGCATCCGCACGAGCGCCCGCTGAGTGTTGCCGCGCACGATCGAGTCGTCGACGACGACGAGGCGTTTACCTCGGATGACGTCGCGCAACGGGTTGAGCTTGAGCCGGATGCCGAGCTGGCGGATGGTCTGCGAGGGCTGGATGAACGTGCGGCCGACGTAGGCGTTCTTGACCAGACCCTGCCCGTAGGGGATGCGCGACCCCTGGGCGTAGCCGATCGCGGCCGGCGTTCCCGACTCGGGAACCGGGATCACCAGATCTGCCTCGACGGGGTGTTCCTCGGCGAGCCTGCGGCCGATCTCGACCCGGGCGGCGTGCACCGAACGGCCGGCGATCGTCGTGTCCGGCCGGGCCAGATAGACGTACTCGAACACGCAGCCCTTGGGCTCCGGTACCCCGAACCGGGAGCTGCGGATACCGTCGGCATCGATCGCGAGCAGCTCGCCCGGCTCGACCTCGCGGACGATCGAGGCGCCGACGATGTCGAGCGCCGCGGTCTCGCTGGCGACTACCCAGCCCCGCTCGAGACGGCCGAGCACGAGCGGCCGGACGCCGTGCGGATCGCGGGCCGCGTAGAGGGTCTGCTCGTCGGCGAAGACCAGCGAGAACGCCCCGAGAAGCCGGGGCAGCAGCCGCATCGCGGCCTCCTCCAGCCCGGTGTCGGCGGCATCGGCCGCGAGCAGCTCGCAGATCAGATCGGAGTCGGTGGTGGCCTGGACATGACCGCCGCGGAAGCCGGCCTCATCCGACAGCGTGCCGACCTCGTCGCGCAGCTCCGCGGTGTTCACCAGGTTGCCGTTGTGGCCGAGCGCGATACCGCTGCCGGCGGCCGTGGTACGGAACGTGGGCTGCGAGTTCTCCCAGGTCGTCGAGCCCGTGGTGGAGTAGCGGGTGTGTCCGACGGCGAGGTGACCGCGCAGCGAGGACAGCGTCTGCTCGTCGAAGACCTGGCTGACCAGGCCGAGATCCTTGAACACCACCACCCGCCTGCCGTCGCAGACCGCGATGCCCGCGGCCTCCTGGCCGCGGTGCTGCAACGCGTAGAGGCCGTAGTAGGTGAGCTTCGCGACATCCTCGCCCGGGGCCCAGACGCCGAAGACACCGCACTCCTCGCGCAGCGCGTGCTCCAGCGGGATCGCGTCGGCCGACGGCGACGCATTCGGTTCGGCGTTGGGTGCAGCTGTCGTGCATTCGGTCGGGTGCACGTTCCGGCTGGAACTCAACGCACACACTCTCCTCAGCAAAAGACGGCGCGAACCCGTTACCGGATCGTACGCCGCCATAGTTCCGGGACCCACGAGGCGGGGCCTGCATCACCGAACCACCGGCCCTGACCGAGGTCGCAGCCCAGCCTGCAGAGCCGGTCCGCCTGTACCCTGGTCTCCACCCACTCGGCGGTCACCTCGAGACCGAGCGCGTGCGCCATCTCGACGAGCGCGCGCACGATACTCTGGTCCACCGGGTCCGGCAGCGGGTGACGCAGCCCGTCGATGAACGAGCCGTCGATCTTGAGCGCGTGCACCGGCAACCGGCGCAGCCAGGCCAGGCTGGAGTAGCCGGTGCCGAAATCGTCGAGGGCGAGACGGACCCCGACGGCCCGCAGCGCATCGAGCGCATCGAGCGCGACCGCCTCGTCGCCCAGCACCGCCTGCTCGGTGATCTCCAGCTGCAGCTTCTCCGCGGGCAGGCCGGTCTCGTCGAGTACCCCGATCACCTCCTGCACCCATTCGGACTCGGTGAGCTGCAGCGGCGAGACGTTCACGCTGACATACGGCGAGCCATGGCCGAGCTCCGCGCGCCACGCCGCCGCTGTGCGGCACGCCTCGGCGAGCACCCAGTGTCCGAGCGGGATGATCGCGCCGCTGCGCTCGGCGAGCTCGATGAACCGCCCCGGCCCCAGCAACCCCTGATCGGGGTGCTGCCAGCGGACGAGCGCCTCGGCCCCGCGGACCCACCTGTCGTGCAACCGGACCAGTGGCTGGAACGCCAGGTGGAACTCGGCCCTTTCCACCGCCCCGCGCAGCCCGGCCAGCAGCGCGAACCGGGCTGCCTCCCCCGCGTCGCGCTCCGGGTCGAACACCACCCGTTCCCCGCCACCGTGCGCCTTGGCCCAGGACAGCGCGACGTCGGCCGCGCGCCTGAGCTCGTCGGGGCACGCCGCCGTGGTCGCCGCCTCGGTGACGCCGACACTCGCCGACATCATGAGCGTGTGCCCGCCGAGGTGGAACGGTGCTGCCAGCGCGGCCAGCAGCCGGTCGGCGAGCCGGCAGACGTCGTCGAGGCCCTCGGGATCGACGACGAGGACGGCGAACTCGTCGCCACCGGTGCGGGTGACCAGATGTGGCCCGGCGGCCATCTGCAGCCGTCCGGCCACCGCGAGCAGCAGCTGGTCACCGATCTGGTGGCCGAGCCCGTCGTTGACCTTGGTGAAGCCGTCGATGTCGAGCGCGCAGAGCCCGACCCGGCGCGCCGCCCCCGGCAGGAAGGCCTGCCGCAGCCGCTGCTCGGTGACCACCCGGTTGGGCAGCCGGGTCAGCCGGTCCTGTGAGGACGCCTGTTCGAGGCGCGAACGCAACCGGTGCCGCTCGGAGACGTCCTGCACGACGGCGATGAGGTGGCTGGGCCTGCCGGCATCGTCGCGGACCAGCGATCCGGTGATATGCACCCAGACGACCAGCTCGTCGCCGCGCACCAACCGGACGTCGACGCCGAGGGTGTCCGGCCCGTCGTCGGCGCGCAGCCGGTGGTAGCTCTCGATGAACCCGGCCGCATCGTCGGGATGCACGAAGTCGGTCACCGGTCGGGGCAGGTCCGGCGGCGCGGACAGCCCGAACATGCGGCACAGCGCCGGGTTCATGTCCAGCACCTGGCCGTCGAGATCACCGATTCCGATCCCGACCGGGCCCTGTAGGTAGAGCGTGCGGTAGCGCAGCTCACCATCGGCCAGCACGCGCTCGAGCTGTTCCTCCGGGGGCGCCGCAAGCTGGCTGCGCTTGCGCACGGCGGCGGTGAAACCGGCGACGAGCTCGTCGAGCGCGGTGGCCAACCGGCGGGCGCCCTCGGGACCCGGCAGGTCGAGCAGCCGCTGCCCGTCGCGCCGCAGCAGCCCCAGGCTCAGCGGCAACAGGTCCTCCGGGGGCGGGGCATCGGCACCGGCGCGTCTGCCGGCCAGACCGGCATCGAGCAGCGCGGCACCGAGGGGCCGGACGGCGAGCGGCCAGAACGGTTCGGCCCGCAGCGCCACAGATAACCGACGCAGCAACGCGTCGAGGCGACGGGGCAGGCAGGTTTGGCCCGCGGCCAACAGCTCGGCCCAGCGGTCGGCCAGCTCGACGATGGGGTCGGCGCTGCCGGTGACGCGTCGCCCAGGCGGCGGCTCGAGGGGATCTGGGAGGCTGCGCACCGCGACCACGCCTCCACCTCCCATCGCCCGTTCGGCCCGCGCTGGCACCGACCGGCGCAATTTTCGACCTCGAGTCGCGGAGACGCCACCATCAGGTGGCTCGAATCATCCGATCGAGAGTCGATCAGCTACCGGTCGCGATCCAGTGGCAACCATCTGGCCACCTCACCCGCGCGGGTCCCCGATACCGCCAGCGCTCCGCTGCGCACCGCATCGTCCCAGGTCACATCCCCGGTCACGAGAGCGATCCAGGTTCGCACATCGGTTTCCACGACGTTCGGTGGCGTTCCGCGCCCATGCCGTGGACCCGCGACGCACTGCACGGCACCGAACGGCGGAACGCGCACCTCGACGCTGCGTCCCGGCGCCACGGCGGCCAGCGCCGCAAGGCTCTCTTTCACCGCGACGCGCAGCAACGACCGGTCCGGCCGGCTCCCACCCGCCAACCAGTCCGTCAGCGGATCGGGGGTCACGGGGAGCCGAACAGAGCGGGCAGCGTCCCCTCCCAGGCCGTGCGGAGCTCGTCGAGGGACAGCGCGGGCAGCTCACCGATGACGAGCTCGGCGCCGCCGGTGGTGCCCAGCCGCGACGCGGGCACCCCGGCCTCGCCGACGCGGGCGAGGAAAGCCTCGGCGTCCGGCTCGGCCACCGTGACCAGCGCCCGGCCCGCCGACTCCGCGAACAGCGCGACGAACGGATCGAGCCCGGGGGGCGGCGCGATCCTCGCGCCCCGCTCACCGACCAGGCTCGACTCGACCAGCGCCTGGGCGAGGCCGCCCTCGGACAGGTCGTGGGCGCCGGTGAGGACGCCGTCGGCGGCGGCCGCGGCCAGCAGCGCGGCCAGTCGCTGCTCGGCGGCGAGGTCGACCGCGGGCGGGCGGCCACCGAGATGGCCGTGCGCGACGTGTGCCCATTCGCTGCCGCCCAGCTCGTCACGGGTGGCCCCGAGCAGCACGACCGCGTCGCCGTCGCGGGTGAAGCCGCAGCGGACGCGACGGCGGACGTCCTCGAACACGCCGAGGACCCCGATCACCGGGGTCGGCAGGATGGGCCGGTCGCCGGTCTGGTTGTAGAAGCTCACATTGCCGCCGGTGACCGGGATGCCCAGCGTCGCGCACCCGTCGGCCAGCCCCCGCACCGCCTCGGCGAACTGCCACATCACGTGCGGGTCCTCCGGGGAACCGAAGTTGAGGCAGTTCGTCACCGCGATGGGTTCGGCGCCGGAGACCGCGACGTTGCGATAGGCCTCGGCGAGCGCGAGCTGGGTGCCGACATACGGGTCGAGGGCGACGAAGCGGGCGTTGCAATCGGTGGCGACGGCGACGCCGCGGCCGGACTCCTCGTCGACCCGCACCACCCCGGCGTCGGCGGGCTGGGCCAAGACGGTGTTACCGCGCACGTAGCGGTCGTACTGGTCGGTGACCCACGCCCGGCTGCACAGGTTCGGGCTGGCCGCCATGCGCAGGATCTCGGCCCGCAGCTCGCTGGGTGCGGCCGGGCGGGGCAGCGCGTCCGGGGTGTTCGCGACCAGTGCGTCCTGGGCTGCCGAACGCTCGACCGGGCGGTGGTAGACCGGCCCCTCGTCCGCGACCGTGCGCGGGGGAACGTCGACGACGGTCTCGCCGCGCCAGGTGATCCGCAGCCGGTCGTCCTCGGTGACCTCGCCGATGACCGCGGCGAGGACATCCCATTTGCGGCAGACGGCCATGAAACGCTCGACGTCCTCGGGGCGCACCACCGCGCACATGCGCTCCTGCGACTCACTGGCCAGGATCTCCGCGGCGGTCATCCCGGTGGCGCGCAGCGGTACCGCGTCCAGATCGACCTGCATGCCGCCGTCCCCGGCGCTGGCCAGCTCGCTGGTCGCACATGCCAGCCCCGCACCGCCGAGATCCTGGATGCCCACGACGAGCCCGGCGTGGAACAGCTCCAGACAGCATTCGATGAGCACCTTCTCGGTGAACGGATCACCGACCTGCACCGACGGAAGCTTCTTGCGGCCGGAGCCGTCCTCGTCCCCGCTGAAGGTCTCCGACGCCAGCACCGAGACCCCGCCGATGCCGTCGAGCCCGGTTCGCGCCCCGAACAAGATGATCTTGTTACCGACGCCCGAGGCGAACGCCAGGTGGAGATCCTCCACCCGCATCGAGCCCACGCACAGCGCATTGACCAGGGGGTTGCCGGAATAGGACGGGTCGAACACCACCTCGCCGCCCACGTTCGGCAGCCCGAGACAGTTGCCGTACCCACCGATCCCGGCGACGACCCCGGGAAGCACGCGCGCGGTGTCCGGGGCGTCGGCCGGGCCGAACCGCAACGGGTCCGCAACCGCGACCGGGCGCGCGCCCATCGCCATGATGTCGCGGACGATCCCGCCGACACCCGTCGCCGCACCCTGGTACGGCTCGACGTAGGAGGGGTGGTTGTGCGATTCGACCTTGAACGTGACGGCCCACCCGTCGCCGATCTCGACCACGCCGGCGTTCTCGCCGATACCCGCGAGCATCCGCCCCCGCATCTGCGGCGTGGTCGTCTCCCCGAAGTACTTCAGATGCACCTTGGAGGACTTGTAGGAGCAGTGCTCGCTCCACATCACCGCGTACATCGCCAGTTCGGCGTCGGTGGGCCGGCGGCCGAGGATCTCCCGGATTCGGGCGTACTCGTCATCGGCCAGGCCGAGCTCCCGGTAGGGCTGAGGCTGGTCAGGGGTGGCGACGGCGGAGTCGATGCTGTCCACCTGGGGAACGGTCCCGGTCACCGCCTCAGCCTACCTGTGAGCGCGGAGCGGTGTTAGAACACTGTTACGCACTCACGAGCGGCGATGACCAGGGAGTTTGACCAAACCGGCGAAGAAGCCGTCGATCTGCCGGATGGCCTCGACGAACCGCTCGAAATCGACCGGTTTCGTCACATAGGCGTTGGCGTGCAGCTGGTAGCTGCGCAGCACGTCCTCCTCGGCCTGTGAGGTGGTGAGCACGATCACCGGGATGTGCGTGAGCCGCGGATCGGTCTTGATATCGGCGAGCACCTCGCGGCCGTCGCGGCGGGGAAGGTTGAGATCGAGCAGGATCAGGTCGGGCCGCGCGGCGTCGGCATAGGGCGGCTCGTTACGCAGATAGGCCAGCGCGTCGGCGCCGTCGGTGACGACGTCGAGCCGGTTGTGCAGGTACTCCTCGAACGCCTCGCGGGTCATGAGCACATCGCCGGGGTCGTCCTCGACGAGCAGAACCTTGATCGCACGCATCTCGTTCACGCGAATGTCTCGTTCTCCACGGCGGGCGAGCCGTTGGTCGTCGATGAGCCGGCCTGCGGCGCGGCCGGAAGGGTGAAGCGGATGGTGGTGCCCGGCTGGGTGCGCGGGCCCGTGTCGACCCAGATCCGGCCGTCGTGGAACTCGACGATCTTCTTGGCCAGCGCCAGCCCGATCCCGGTTCCCCCGTAGGCGTCCCGGGGGTGCAGTCGTTGGAAGATCACGAAGACCTTCTCGGCGTACTCCGGCTCGATGCCGATTCCATTGTCGGTCACGCAGATCTCCCAGCTGTCCCCCGGACCGGGCGCGGCGGTGATGTGCACCACGGGTGACACACCGGTGGTGCGGAACTTCAACGCATTGCCGATGAGGTTGGCGAACAGCTGATGCAGCAACGTGCGGTCGCCCCGCACCTCCGGCAGCTCGTCGACGACGATCTCGGCGCCGGTCTCCGCGACGGTCGTCTCCCAGACGTGGGCCGCCGCCCGCACGACCGGGCCCAGCCCGACCGGCCCGAGGCCCGCGGTCGTCCGACCGACCCGGGAGAACTCCAGCAGATCGTTGATCAACCGCTGCATCCGTTGGGCACCGTCGACGGCGAAGCCGATGTACTGGTCGGCGCGCTCGTCGAGCTGGCCCTCATATCGACGCTGCAGCAACTGGCAGAAACTGGACACCTTGCGCAGCGGCTCCTGCAGATCATGGCTTGCGACGTACGCGAACTGTTCGAGGTCCCGGTTGGACCGCTCCAGATCACGGGCCTGCTCGCCGAGCTGCCGGTTGGCCTGCTGCATCGCGTCGAGCTCGCGCAGGATATGCAGCCGCATCGCATCGATGTCCTCCCCCAGCTCGATGATCTCGCGCGGACCGTGGCCACCGACGGTCTGCTGCGCATCCCTGGAACCGGAGACCACCCCGCGCACCTGCGCGGCGAGCAGCGAGATCGGCCGCAATACCGCCGTCCGCAGGGCCAGCGTCGTGCTGAGCAGAAAGGCGACGATCACCGCCGTGATCGCGATCCCGGCCAGACCGGCGGACCAGGCCGCCGCCTCGAGCCGCTCCCAGCCAGCGGCCTGAGCCCGCCTGAGATCGGCCAGCAGCACCTCGTTCGCGCTGCGGACCGACTCGAACAGGGCGTCGCCGCGATCGACGGCGGGGAGGGGTGCGCCGGCGCGCGCCGCCGCGATCGCCGGCTCGGCGTACTCGGCGCGCCATGTCCGGGCGGCCGTCTCGACGGCGTCGACGTCGGCATCCGGCGGCCGGGCGTCGTCCTGCGTCGCCAGCGTGCGCAGCGTCTCGAGAGCCTGTGCCTCCGCGTCGCGTCCCCGCGTGTACTGAGCCAGGCCGATCTCCCGGCCGCCGGCGAGGAACGCCTGCACCCCGCCCCGCTGGTCGGCCAGCGCGGCGGACAGCTCGCGGGCGGCGGACTGGGCGGGCACGATCCGATCGACAAGGGTGTCGCGCGCGTCGGTCAGCCCATGCACCGCCAGCGCGCCCAGCGCCGAGGCCACCACGACAAGGAGCCCGGCCGCCCAGGCGAACGTTGCGACGATCCGGCGCAGCGGCCAGCTTCGGCTCTGGTGGCTGCGACCGGCAGGTAACCGGAGCACCCGGTGACCGCGTGGCCCGTCGCGAGGGCCCGCGGCGCCGCTCGATGCCGTCATCCCTCCCTGCCCGCACCGGACAGCAGCAGAATCGCCATATCGTCGGCCAGCGGGCCGCCATTGATCTTCTGCACCCGCTCGGCAAGCCTGCCGGGCAGCTCGTCCAGGCCGGTGTCGCGCTCCTCGTCCAGCAGCTCGAGCAGGCCCTCCTCCCAGAGCCGCTCCTCGGGATCCGGCCCGCGGCCCTCGATCAGACCGTCGGTGTAGAGCAGGAGCGCCCAGTCCGGGGCAAGGGGCAACCGAGCGGGCTCCCAGGCCGCGTCCGCGACGACCCCGAGGGGCGGACCGGCCTTCGGCGAGTCGGTGCTCGGGTGCGGGCGCAGCGAAACCGGCGCCGGATGCCCGGCCAACCGCACCAACGCCTCACCGGCACTCGGTGCGATCACGACGGTGCAGACCGTGGTGAACAGGAACGGATCGTGTCGCTCGCTGACCAGGACTTCCTGCAGGTTGGACAGCAGCTGCGGCTCGTCGACCCCGGCCAGCACCAGCGCCCGCCAGGACACCCGCAGCAGCGCTCCGAGCGCCGCCTCGTCGGGCCCGTGCCCGCAGACGTCGCCGACGATCGCGTGCACGGCACCCGAGGGGCCGAGCACCGCGTCGAAGAAGTCGCCGCCGATCAGTGAGCGGATCCGCCCCGAGCGGTAGAACGACCGCGCCCGTACCCGGCTGCCCGCCAGCAGCGGCGAGGGCAGCAGCCCCCGCTCGAGACGGGCCGACTCGGCCGCCGCCAGCTGCTGCTCCCGCAGCCGCACCAGGCTGGCCTCGGCGCGGCGGCGCTCGACGGCGTACCGGATCGCCCTGATCAGCACCGGACCGTCGGCCTTGCCCTTGACCAGGTAGTCCTGCGCACCGATGCCCACCGCGGCGATCCCGAGGTACTCGTCGTCCAGACCGGTGAGCACGCAGACCGCGGCGAACGGGTCGGCCTGCAGGACCTCGCGCAACCCCTCCAGATCGCGGCTGCCGGGGACGTTCAGATCGAGCAGCACACAGTCGGCCATCACCAACAGCCCGCGCTGAATCGCCTCGGCGACCGAGCCGGCGACCAGCAAGCGGATCTCCGGTGCGACCTCGGCGAGCAGCTCCTGTACCAGGAAGACGTCGCCGGGATCGTCCTCGACCAACACCACCCGGCGGCTCGGCTGACCGGGTAGGGGACGGGTCACGGTCGAGGTCCTCCCTGTGCCGACGAACTCGCTGGACCGCGCGTCTGAACAGCCTAGAGCAGCAGCACCAGGAGGATCCGCGCACGCTGCGACGTCAGGCGGCGGCGACAGCCGTCAGCACCGAGGTGAAAACGCCGAGCCCGTCGGTGGACGGGCCGGTCAGGGGGTCGATGGCGTGCTCGGGATGCGGCATCAGCCCGACGACGCGACCGTCGGCCGACGCGATTCCGGCGATATCGGACAGCGCGTCGTTGGGATTCTCTCCCACGTAGCGGAACACCACCCGGCCCTCGGCCTCCAGCTCGGCGAGCGTTGCGGCGCCGGCCACGTACCGGCCCTCACCCGACTTCAACGGCACCACGATCTCCTGGCCGCGGGTGTAGTCGCTGGTCCAGGCGGTTTCGGTCGAGTCGATCCGCAACCGCTGATCACGGCAGACGAAGTGCAGCCCCGCGTTGCGCACCAGCGCACCGGGGAGCAACCCCGCCTCGCAGAGGATCTGGAACCCGTTGCAGATACCCAGCACCGGCAGGCCGCGGCGCGCCTCGTCGATGACCTCGGTCATGATCGGCGCCAGGCTCGCGATCGCGCCCGCGCGCAGGTAGTCACCGTAGGAGAAGCCGCCGGGGACGACCACCGCCGCCACCCCGCGCAGGTCGTGGTCGCCGTGCCAGAGCGCGACCGGCTCGGCACCGGCGTGGCGGACGGCGCGGGCCGCGTCGATGTCGTCGAGCGTGCCCGGAAACGTGATCACTCCGATGCGCATCGTCATAGCCGGGTCACAGTCCAGTCCTCGATCACCGGATTCGCGAGCAGGTCGCCCGCGATGCGGTGCAGGGTGTCGTCGTCGATCGAGTCGTCGACCTCGAGCTCGAAATGCTTGCCCTGCCGGACCTCGGCCACGCCGGCGACCCCGATCCGGGTCAGCGCACGGGAGACCGCCTGACCCTGCGGGTCCAGGATCTCGGGCTTGGGCATCACGTCCACCACCACTCTGGCCACGACATCAGCGTACGGGGGTGGCCGCCGGACCCGGGCCGCCCGGTCGGTGAGGATGCCGACATGGCCCACGAACACGCGTTGGGCCTCGACCGCGTGCGGCCGATCGATCCGCCCTGCGAGGAGGCCGGGCTGCGGAATCTCCTGTTGCCTGGATGACGTCGGGTAGCGCCACGTGGAGGGCACAACGCACAGTGTCGCTGTGCAGATCACCCACTTCGGCCACGCCTGCGTGCTCATCGACACGGGTACGGCGCGGCTGCTCATCGACCCGGGCACGTTCTCGGCCGGCTTCGAGAAGCTCAGCGGACTCGACGCCATCCTCGTCACCCATCAGCACGTCGACCATCTCGACATCGACCGGCTTGCCCCGCTCCTGGCGGCGAACCCGCAGGCCAGACTGGTCATCGACGTCGGGACGGCGACGCAGATACACGACTACGACTTCGAGCTGACCGCGCCCGGGGAGACGTTACAGATCGCTGGTGCCCGGGTCGAGGTGCTGGGCGGCGCTCACGCCGTCATCCATCCCGACATCCCGCTCGTGCCGAACAACGCCTACCTGATCGACGGCGTCGTGCTGCATCCCGGCGACTCGTACACCCCGCCGCCCGCGCCCGGCCTCGACGTTCTCTTCGTCCCGACCGGAGCGCCGTGGTTGAAGGTGTCCGAGTCGGTGGACTACCTGCGCGCGGTCGCCCCCCGCACAGCGGTGCCGATTCACGAGGCGGTCCTCGCCCGGCCCGCGATGCACTACCGCCTTTTCGAGCAGTTGCGGCCGGACGGCACGGACCTGCGGGTCCTCGAACGCGAAGCGCCCACCAAGGTCTGACCTGTCTTTCTCCCGCTGCTGCGAACGCTACGAAACGGCTGTTCCACCATGCGCGCAACAGCCGTTTCGTAGCGTTCGCACCCAAGCGGCAGCCGCAGGCCGACGACCGCCGGGTCAGGCCGCGACCAGTGCCGCGCCCGGGGCGTAGGTCAGCGGCCGCGCGCCAAGGGCCAACACGGCATCGACGGTAGCGAGCGCGGAACGCACCCGCGCGGGTTTCGCGAGATCCTTCGCCCGCAGCGCGATCCGTACCAACCCGCCGCGGCGGGCGACGCGCAGCGCCTCGGCCTCCAGCAGCCGGCACCGCGCCAGCTCGGCGGCCTTTCGGCCCTCGGCGACGGGCTTGCGCTCATCCGATACCCGAAAGCCCAGCACCCGCGACCGCAGCTCGGCTCCCTCGTCCAGTAGCCGGACCCCGTGCTCGTCGGCGCAGACCGCGAACCGCTGATCGCGCAACGCCTCGAGGGTGCCAGGGGAGACCAGCCAGCGCGGCGGAACGAACAGGTCGGTCGTGAGTCCGGTAGCGACGAGCACCCGGCGGGCCGCCGTCAGCCGAAGCCCCGCCTCGTGCCGCGGCAGCGCGGCGAACTCCGCCCGCCGGCCCAGCCCGGCCATGGCCGAGGGTTGCCAGGATCCGAGCGGCGCGGTGGTGTGGTCGTAACCGTGCAACAGGATCGCGTCCCCGGCCGCGCGGCGTTCCCGCAGCCAGCCCGCGAGCTCGGAGCGGGAGTCGATCGGGCCGCTGCGAACGCGCGGGCGGAACAGTTGCGACAGCGGAACCCGGCGGGCGTCGAGCGCGGCCGCCAACTCGATCGCACGGGCCAAGGCGGTGTCCCGGTCGGCCGCGGTGTCGGCGCTGAGCCCGGACAGTGAGACGACGAGTCGAGCCGTCATGCCTCCATGAAGCCACATCCGGATGAAGGAAGCGTATCCCGGGCCGAGGACCCGACGAACGCTCGGTGAACTCCCAGCGCACCCGGTCCCGTGAGTGCGTAACAGTGTTAGAACACTGTTACGCACTCACGGGAGCGAAGGGCATGCCGGTGATGCGTTCGTAGACCTCGATGTAGCGGGCACGCGTAGCCGCCACGACGTCGGCGGGCACCTCGGGCCCTGGGGGGGTGCGGTCCCAGTCGAGGGTGGCCGACCAGTCCCGGACGAACTGCTTGTCGAAGGAGAACTGCGGCCGTCCGGGCTCCCATCGGTCGGCGGGCCAGAACCGCGACGAATCCGGCGTGAGCACCTCGTCGGCCAGCACGATCTCGCCATCGGGTGCCCGCCCGAACTCCAGCTTCGTGTCGGCGACGAGGATCCCCTTCACAGCGGCGGTCTCGGCGCCGCGCCGATAGATCTCCAGGGTCAGCTCGCGCAACCGGACGGCCGTCGAAGGACCGACCATCTCGGCCACCTCGTCGAAGGTCATGAACTCGTCGTGCTCGCCGACGGGCGCCTTCGTCGTCGGGGTGAACACCGGCTCGGGCAGCCGCGACCCCTCGACGAGTCCGGCGGGCAGCTCGAGCCCGGAGATCGTCCCGTTCTTCTGGTACTCGCGAAGCCCCAGCCCGGTCAGGTAACCGCGGGCGATGCACTCCACCGACAGCATGTCCAGCCGCCGGCAGCGGATCGCGCGCCCGGCGAACTCGGCCGGGACGTCGGTCGCGGAGATGACGTGATGCGGGACGAGATCGGCCAGCCGATCGAACCACCAGAGCGACAGCCGGGTGAGGACGGCGCCCTTGTCCGGGACCGGCGTCGGCAGCACCACGTCGTAGATCGAGAGCCGGTCGGAGGCGACGAGGATCAGGTCCTCCCCGTCGGCGTAGACGTCGCGGACCTTGCCCGAGTGCAGCAGCTTCACAGGATCGCTCCGGGGGTGTATGCGGCAGCGTCAGGGTGCGCGTCGACGATCTCGCGCACCCGCGCGACGACGGCCCCGACCTGCGCGGCCGCGGCCCCGGTGAACGGCAGCGGGTCGGCCAGCAGGCCGTCGAGCGCCCCGACGGGCAGACCGAGCCGCTCGTCACCGGCCAACCGGACGATCAGGTCGTTCTCGGCCTGGCCCTTCTCCCGCATGGCCAGCGCGACGGCGACCGCGTGCTCCTTGATCACCTCGTGCGCGGTCTCCCGGCCGACACCCGCGCGCACCGCGGCCATCAGGACCGCGGTGGTGGCGAGGAACGGCAGGTAGCGGTCGAGCTCGCGGGCGATCACCGCCGGGTAGGCGCCGAACTCGTCGAGCACGGTCAGCATCGTCTCGAACAGTCCGTCGAGGGCGAAGAAGGCATCGGGCAACGCCACCCTGCGCACCACCGAGCAGGACACGTCGCCCTCGTTCCACTGCGCGCCGGCGAGCTCGGCGAGCATCGCGGCGTTGCCGCGGAGCACGACGGCCAGCCCGTTGACCCGTTCGGCCGAGCGGGTGTTCATCTTGTGCGGCATCGCCGACGAACCGACTTGGCCCGGCTGGAAGCCCTCGGTGGCCAGCTCCTGGCCCGCCATCAGCCGGATCGTCGTCGCCAGGCTGGACGGGGCCGCGGCCAGCTGGACCAGCGCGGACGCCACGTCGTGGTCGAGCGATCGCGGGTAGACCTGGCCGACGCTGGTCAGCACGGCGGTGAAGCCCAGGTGTGCCGCCACCCGCCGCTCCAGCTCGGCGAGCCTGGCGGCGTCGCCGTCCAGCAGGCTGAGCATGTCCTGGGCGGTGCCGACCGGTCCCTTGATTCCGCGCAGCGGGTAGCGCCCGCGCAGGTCCTCCAGCCGGGCGTAGGCGACGAGCAGCTCATCGGCCGCGGTGGCGAACCGTTTGCCCAGCGTGGTGGCCTGCGCGGCGACGTTGTGGCTGCGCCCGGCCAGCACCAGCTCGGCGTACTCGGCGGCGCGGCGGGCGAGCCGCGCGAGAATCGCCACGGTCCGGTCCCGGACCAGCTCCAGCGACAACCGGACCTGCAGCTGTTCGACGTTCTCGGTGAGATCGCGGCTGGTCATGCCCTTGTGCACGTGTTCATGGCCGGCGAGGGCGTTGAACTCCTCGATCCGGGCCTTGACGTCGTGGCGGGTGACCCGCTCGCGCGCGGCGATCGAGTCGAGGTCGACCTGCTCGACGACGCGGGAGTAGTCGGCGATCACCCGCTCCGGGACGTCGACGCCGAGCTCCCGCTGGGCGCGCAACACCGCGATCCAGAGCTGTCGCTCCAGAGTGATCTTGCGTTCCGGCGACCAGAGCTCGACCAGCTCGTGGCTCGCGTACCGGGCGGCCAGCACGTTGGGAATCACATCGCATGAGCCTACGGCCCATGCGTGGCCAGTCGTGCCGGAGCGTCACTTACCACTCACGGGCCAGCCACTACAGGCGCGGGGCCAGCGCGTCGGCGACGCTCTGCAGCCGGCCCGCGAACGGGACGGCTCCGGATTCCACGGCCCCGCGCGAGGTGACCGACACGTACCCGCCGGATGCGGTCGGCGCGCCCGCCCGCTGCCAGCCGACCGGAAGCCCCTGCTCCGGCGGCGGCACGCCCGGACCGCTGTAGATCACGCTGAGCAGCCCGCGCGCCGCCCCGTCGGTGACCTCCAGATGCACCTCGCGTCCGCCGCCGGGCCGGCATTCGGCCGTTCTCGGCGCCTCGGGGGCGGTCCGCACCTCGGGCAGCACCGCATCCAGCACCGCACGCAGGGCCGCACCCTGCTTCGCGCCGCAACCATCCGGATCGCCGAGGCCGGGCGGGGCGGTGGGAGCCGCCGGGGCCGCCAGGTCGGCGGCCTCCCTGGGGGCGGGTGCCGCCGCCGCGACCGGCTGCTCCCCCCGGCCCGCGGGGAGGCCGCCGACCGCCGCCGCCCCGGCCCCGCCGATCACCAGCAGCGCCGCCACGGCGCCGCCGGCCACCGCCGAGCGCCGCCGCAGGGTGGCCCGCCGGGATGCGGCGACGACGTCGGCGTATCCGAAACTCGGCGGGGGCGAGTCGGCGGCGGTCGCGCGAAACCTGGCGCCGAGCTGCTCGTCGTCCATCTCCACCCTCCTCAGCCTGCCGGTCTCAGGTCGTCGAGGGCGTCACCGAGCGCCGCACGCAGCGCGGCCAGCCCATGCGCGGTCTGGCTCTTGACGGTGCCCTCGGCACAACCCAGCGCCGCGGCGGTGGCGGCGACATCGAGGCCCTCCAGGTAGCGCAGTACCAGCACCGCCCGCTGCCGGGGCGGCACCGCGCGCAGGCCGTCGACGAGCGCGTGCCTGGTCGCGACCGCGTCGCTGGCGGCCGCCACCGGCACCGCGGGCAGCGCGTCGACCGCGCGCTCCCGGCGCCACGGCCGCCGCGACTCGTCGACCACCGACCGGACCAGCGTCCGCCGGACCCACGCGTCGAGCGCAGCGCGGTCCCGGATGCGTCGCCAGTGCCGGTGCAACGCCACGAACGCCGACTGCGCATGATCATCGGCGCGATGCCAGTCGCCGCACAGCAGGTAGGCGGTCCGGCGCACGGCCTCGCAGCGCGCTCGGAAGTACTCCGCGAACTCACGCTCGGCGGCCTCGTCCACGCGCACGGTCCTCCCCAGTCGCCCTCACCGACTCGACGTACCGGGAGGCGGAACGGTTGCATCGGACGCACGTCGTGACCTTTCCGTGACCCTGTCACGTTCCTGACGGCGCCTCCTGATTCAATCGCCGATGTGCGACCCATCACGCGAACCCACCGGCCGAAGGCCGGCACCGAGCCGGTCGACCTGCGTTCGGACACGATCACGGTCCCGACCCAGCAGATGCGATCGGCGATGGCCAAGGCCGAGGTCGGCGACGACGTGCTCGACCACGACCCGACCATGCGTGCGCTCGAGGAGCGGGTAGCGGCGCTGATCGGCACCGCCGCTGCACTGTGGACACCCAGCGGGTCGATGGGCAACATCATCGCCCTGATGGCCCACCTCGACCGCGGTGACGAGTTCCTGGCCCCGGCGGGCGCCCACGTCCTCGAAGCCGAGCTAGGCACGGCGGCCTGGCTGGCCGGCGGGATGCCCCGGGCACTGGAGCACGACGCGGGCCCCGGCAAGGTCTCCCCGGATGCCGTTCGCCGGGCCGCGAGCACCACCGGGCCCTACTACAATCTGCGCACCAAGCTGCTGTGCCTGGAGAACACCCACAACGCTGCCGGCGGGACGATCACCGCCCCGGACGAACATGCGGCCGTCGCGGCCGCTGCGCGGGCCGCCGGCCTTGCCGTGCATCTGGACGGAGCCCGGATCTGGCACGCCGCGGTCGCGCTCGGGGTGCCGCCCGCGGTGCTGACCGTCGGCGTCGACACCCTGCAGGTCTGCCTGAGCAAGGGCCTCGGGGCACCGGTCGGATCGGTCGTGGCGGGCTCGGCCGAGTTCGTCGCCGAGGCGCGCAGGCTGCGCAAGATGCTCGGCGGTGGGGTGCGCCAGGGCGGGGTGCTGGCCGCGGCGGGGCTCGTCGCGCTCGATCGCATCGACCGGCTCGCCGAGGACCATGCGCGAGCCGCCCGGCTGGCCGACGGGCTGCACGAGCGCGGCTGGCAGGTTCAGCGGCCACAGACGAACATCGTGCTGGTCACCGTCGCCGACATCGCCGGAACCCTGCGCCGTTTCGACGACGCGGGCGTCCGTGCCTCTGCGATAGCGGGCAAGGTCCGGCTGGTGACCCACGCCGACCTCACCGAGGCCGACATCACCGCGGCACTCGACCGGATCGGCCCGATCGAGCGACCCCGCGACGGCGTGTCCAGGATGCGCCCGGCCAGGCGGTGAACCCGGCCCGGCCCGCGCCTACCGGCCGAGCCAACCCTCGAGTCGTTGCAGCGCCTCACTGATGTCCTCGGTCGCCCCTGCACAGGAGAGCCGGATGAACCTGCCGCCGTCGACGGGGTCGAAGTCGATCCCCGGCGCGACGGCGATCCCGGTCTCGGAAAGCAGCCGGTAGGTCAGCTCCATGGAATCGCCGGTGAGATGCGAGACGTCGGCATAGACGTAGAAGGCGCCGTCCGGCGGGGCGATCCGTTCGATGCCCAGCTTCGGCAGTCCCTCCAGCAGCAGACCCCGGTTGACGCCGTAGCGCACAACATGCCCGTCCGCCTCGGCGTAGCTCTCTCGCGTGAACGCGCCCAGCGCAGCGTGCTGCGGCAACGCGGGCGGGCAGACGGTGAAGTTCCCGGCCAGGCAGTCGACCGCACGCAGCAACCTCGGCGGAACCAGCAGCCAGCCCAGCCGCCATCCGGTCATCGAGAAGTACTTGGAGAACGAGTTGACCACGATCGCCCCGCGCGAGGTCTGCCACGCGCAACTGGTCTCCGGGGCACCCGGATAGGAGATTCCGTGGTAGATCTCGTCGCTGACCAGCTGGATACCGTTGTCCGCGCAGTACGCCGCCAGCGCCGCGAGCTCCCCCGCGTCGAGAACGGTGCCCGTCGGATTGGCCGGGCTGGCCACGACGAGCCCGCGCACCGGCGCGTCGAGGGCTTCGAGCATCGCCACCGTCGGCTGGAACCGGGTCTCCGGCCCGCACGGCAGCTCGACGACCTCGCAGCCGAGCGCGCTGAGAATGTTGCGGTAGCACGGATATCCGGGGCGGGCCATCGCCACCCGGTCACCGGCGTCGAAGCTGGCGAGGAAGGCGAGCAGGAACCCGCCGGACGAGCCGGTGGTCAGCACGACCTCGTCGGGATCGACCTGGATGCCGTAGCGGTGCGCGTAATGGCCGGCGATCGCGGCCCGCAGCGGCGGGATGCCGAGGGCGACGGTGTAGCCGAGGACCTCGGTCTGCAGCGCCGCGGCGGCGGCGAGCCGAACGGCCGCGGGCGCCGGCGTCGACGGCTGACCGGCGGAGAGGTTGATCAGGTCACCGTGGGTGCGCTGCCGTTCGTCCGCGGCCGCCCACACGTCCATGACGTGAAACGGCGGGATCTCGGCCCGCTGGGCGACTCTCAGGCATTCCGTCGGTACGGCACGTCCGGTCACGCCGCGAGCTTAGGACGCCCGCGGATCGGCCGGTCATGCCCTGGACGGCACGGTGATCTCACCGCGGACGGCGCGCAGCGCGATATCCGACCGGTGGTGCGACCCGGCCAGATGCACCCCGGCGAGGCGCCGATAGGCGTCCTCCCGAGCCGCACCGAGATCCGGTCCGGTCCCGACCACCGACAGCACCCGGCCCCCCGCCGAGACCACCGCGCCGTCGTCGCGGCGCCGGGTGCCCGCGTGCAGCACGCCGTCGGCCTCGGCCCCGGTGATGACGTCGCCGAGCCGCGGGGTCCCGGGATAGCCCTCGGCGGCCAGCACCACGGTCACCGCCGCGCCGGGAGACCACTCCAGCGGCGGCAGCTGCGCCAGCCTTCCGGTGGCGACGGCCCGCAGCAGCCCGGCCAGCGGGGTCCGCAGCAGCGCGAGCACGACCTGGGTCTCGGGGTCGCCGAAGCGGCAGTTGAACTCGATCACCGCGGGCCCGTTCGAGGTGAGCGCGAGGCCGGCGTAGAGCAGCCCGTTGAACGGCACGCCGCGCCGGTCGAGCTCGTCCACCACCGGCTGCACGATCCGCTCGACCACCTCGTCGACGAGGCCCGGGTCGGCCCACGGAAGCGGCGCGTAAGCGCCCATCCCACCGGTGTTGGGACCGCTGTCGCCGTCGCCGACCCGTTTGAAGTCCTGCGCGGGCAGCAGCGGGACGACCTTCCGCCCGTCGACCAGGCAGAACAGCGACGCCTCCGGGCCGTCGAGGAACGACTCCAGCAGCACCGGGTGCCCGGAGTCGAGCAGGTGCAGCGCGTGCGCCCTGGCGACCTCGAGGTCCGGGCTGACCACGACGCCCTTTCCGGCGGCCAGTCCGTCGTCCTTGACCACATACGGCGGGGTGAACCGGGCCAGGGCCGCGTCGAGATGCGCTGGGTTGTCGATGACCTCCGCCCGGGCGGTCGGCACGTTCGCGGCGGCCATGACGTTCTTGGCGAAGCTCTTCGAACCCTCGATGCGGGCCGCCGCGGCGCTCGGGCCGAAGCAATCGATGCCGGCCGCCCGCACGGCGTCGGCCACCCCCGCCACCAGCGGCACCTCGGGGCCGACGACGACGAGGTCCGCGCCCCATCCCAGGGCACCCGCCGCCACCTTGGCCGGGTCGCTCACGTCGAGGCCCCGCTGTTCGGCCAGCGCCGCGGTACCGGCGTTGCCGGAGGCACAGCACAACGCGGTGACCGCAGGGTCCTGCGCAAGGGAGAAAAGTATGGCGTGCTCACGAGCACCGGAACCGACGACCAGGACGCGCACGGTCGGTGAGCGTAGATGCTCACACTCAGGAACAGGCAGCCGCCTCACGCGTTCATGTCAACGATGCCCTCCGGTCGCCGGTCCGTGAGCTCACGGACGCGATGACCCGCCAAGGTCGCACACATGCCGACGAATCTGAGAGGACCGTCGTGTCAGTCCTGACCCCGGACGCAGCACGGGCAGAACACCCGCTGGTGATCGGTCATCGCGGCGCGTCCGGGTACCGGCCGGAACACACGCTGGAAGCCTATGAGCTGGCCGCCCGGATGGGTGCCGACTACATCGAGCCCGATCTCGTCACGACCTCCGACGGCGTGCTGGTCGCGCGCCACGAGCCCGAGATCAGCGCCACCACCGACGTCGCCGAACACCCCGAGTTCGCCGTCCGCCGGACCACGAAGACGATCGACGGCCTCACCCGCCACGGCTGGTTCGCCGAGGACTTCACCCTCGCCGAGCTGAACACCCTGCGCGCGGTCGAGCGGCTTCCGCGTCTCCGCCAGGAGAACACCATCTACGACGAGCGCTACCGGGTGCCGGCGCTCACGGACGTGCTCGCGCTGCGCGCCCGGCTCTCCGCCGAGCTCGGCCGCGAGATCGGCGTCTACATCGAGACGAAGAACCCCAGTTATTTCGCGTCGATCGGGCTGCCGCTCGAACCGGCGCTGGTGCGCGCGCTGCGCGAGGCCGGTCTCGACGAGCCGGACGCTCCGGTGTTCCTGCAGTCGTTCGAGACCGCGAACCTGCAGATGCTGCGCGGGCAGGTCGGGGTGCGGCTGGTGCAGTTGATCCACGGTGTCGGCGCGCCCGCCGACCTGGTCGCCGCGGAGGACCCGCGCGGCTATCTCGACCTGGCGAGCGCCGCGGGGCTCGCCGAGATCGCCGAGTACGCCGACGGCATCGGCCCGCTCAAGGACCTGGTGATCCCGCGGTCGGGCGACGGTGTGCTCGGTGCGCCCTCGCCCCTGGTGAGCCAGGCGCACACGGCCGGGCTGCTGGTGCACCCGTTCACATTCCGTAACGAGAACGCGTTCCTGCCCGCCCAGTACCGTTCCGGGGGTCCCGGCGCGGACTACGGCGACGCGTTCGCCGAGTACGAGGCCTTCCTGCGGGCCGGCGTGGACGGGATGTTCACCGACAACCCCGATACCGCCGTCGCCGCCCGGTCGGCGCTGCTCGCGCCCGTCTGACCACGGTGCAGGGTCGCTAGCCGGCGAGGAAGTCGACGAGGCGTCGGGCGGTCTCGGAGGGCCGCTCCTGGTGCGGGAAGTGGCCGGTCGCGGGCAGCACGACGTGGTCGAACGGGCCATCGGTCCAGCGGGCCGAGGCGCGCGCCGTCCGCTCCAGCAGGAACGGGTCGTCGGCGCCGTGCACCTGCAGCACCGGCATCGACGCGCGGCGGGCGACCGCGGCGGCGAAGCGGCGGCCCTCGGCGCGCAGCTGGGAGCGCAGTGCCCATCGGTAGTACTCCATCGCGCAGTGCGCGACCGCGGGGATCTGCACGGCCTGCCGGTTCCGCGCGGCGGCCTCGGCGAAGTCCGCGGTACCGGTCCACTCCCGGCCCGCCCAGCCACGCATGATCCGCTCGACCCTGGCGCCGTCGTCGGCGCGCAGCGAGTGCTCGGGCCAGCGCGGGAGCTGGAAGCCCAGCACGTGGCGGGCGGTGGCCCGGCCCTGGCCGCGGGGGTCGCGCACCACCTGCGCGCGCAGCGCGAGCGGATGCGGCGCGGCGAACACCGCCAGCGCGCGCACCACCCTCGGGTGCAGCGCGGCGACCGTCCAGCCGATCAGCCCGCCCCAGCCGTGCCCGACGACCCGCGCCTCGGGTTCACCGAGCGCCCGGATCAGGCCGGCGACGTCACCGCCGAGGGTCCACAGGTCGTAGCCGCGGGGGGGTTTGTCCGAGTCGCCGTAGCCGCGCAGGTCCACCGCGACGGCCCGGTAGCCGGACTCCGCCAGCGCGGTCAGCTGGTGGCGCCAGGACCACCAGAACTCGGGAAAACCGTGCAGCAGCACGACCAGCGGGCCCTCGCCGCATTCGGCGACATGCAGCCGGATGCCGTTGGCCGATACCGCGCGGTGCGTCCAGGGCCCGGGCAGCCGGACGGACGACGGGTCGGGGCCGCCGCGGGTTCCCACGGCAACGGTCAGCGGGCGCCGGCCGCGTGCTGCCCGTTGCGCTCCGGGGCCTCGGCGCCGCCGAGGCCGCTGAAGACCTGCGCCGACTCCTTCAGGCTGCTGATCGTGCGCTCCGGCTTGCGGATCTTGCGCACCCGCAGATAGCCGAGCAGCCCGGCCAGGCCCGCGATCAGGAGCATGATCCCGAAGGTGATGGCGAACGCGATCGGAGGGCTGAGCACCAGTGCGAGCGCCTCGGCGACCGCGAAGAAGAAGAAGAACAGGCTGAACAGCGCGATCACCAGCGCGGTGACGAAGAAGACGCTGCCCTGCAACCCCTTCCGCACCTCGGAGCTGACCTCGGCCTTGGCCAGCTCGACCTCCGACCGGATCAACGACGAGACGTGTGTCGTCACGTCGCGGGCAAGGGCGCCGATTGACTGGTCGGCCGCACGGGCCGGCTCGGCCGAGAGCGGAATCGAGGGCAGCACGGGTGGAACGTCCGTGCCGCTGGAGCTGTTCGAGCTGGCCACCGCGGTCCCTCCTGGGTTGTCGTCGTTGGCATGATCGGCGGCGTCATCGTGCCACGTTGCCCCCACGGTCGCCCGGTCAGGACACCGGAGAAGGGTCGTAGACCGCGCCGCGCGCCGCGCTGACCCCGGTACGGGCGGCTATTCCGCCGGATCGCCGGCGAGCCGGTGTATCCGGCCGCGCCGCACGAGCATGGCCGCGGCGATGAGCGACGCCGTCGCGGACGCCAGCAGCACGGCGGCCTTGGCGGTCTGCACGAGTTGCGGTTCGTGCTCGGCGAGCGCCAGCTCGGCGATGAGCAGGCTGACGGTGAACCCGACCCCACCGAGCATCGACACCGCGAGCAAGTCGCGCCAGTCAAGGCCGGGCGGCCGGGACGCCGGGACGAATCTGATCACCAGCCACGACGACGCGAAGATGCCCACCAGCTTGCCCACCAGCAGGCCGACGACGACGGCGAGGGACACCGGCTCGGTGAACACCGCGCGCAGCGCCGACGCCCCGATCGGCACACCGGCGGCGAACAGGGCGAAGACCGGCACGCAGAACCCCGCCGACCAGGGTTGCAGCCGGTGCTCCAGCCGGACCGCGGGCGACTCGGCCTCGTCCGGGTCGGCCTTGACCCTGGTGAGGAGCCCGAGCAGCACCCCGGCGATCGTCGCGTGCACCCCGGCGTCGTGCATCGCGACCCAGGTGACGACGGCGAGCGGCACGTAGAGCCACCAGGCCCGGATCCGGCGCCGCTGCAGCAGCCAGTACGTTCCTGCGGCCGCGACCGCGACGAGCAGCGCGACCACGTGGACGCCCGTGCTGAACAGCACGGCGATGATGACGATGGCGCCCAGATCGTCGGCGACAGCGAGCCCGAGCAGGAACACCCGCGCGGTGGTGGGCAGCGCCGACCCGGCCAGCGCGAGCACCCCGAGCGCGAACGCGATATCGGTGGCGACCGGGATCGCCCAGGCCTTCTCCATTCCCGGCGCGCCCTGCCCGACAAGCAGCGCGAGAACCGCCGGGACGATCATCCCGCCGAGTGCCGCGGCCACCGGGAGCAGCGCTCTGCGGATCGTCGACAGCTCCCCGAGCACCAACTCACGCTTGAGCTCGAGCCCGACCACGAAGAAGAACACCGCGAGCAGCCCGTCGGTAGCCCACTGCGCCAGGGTGAGGTCCAGGTGCAGCGCCGCCGGACCGACCCTGATCTCCCGTATCGCCTGGTAGAGCTCCGCCGACGGCGAGTTGGCCCAGATGAGGGCGATCGCGGTGGCGACGAGGAGCACGACCCCGCCGACGGTTTCAGTGCGCAGGTAACGGCCGAACTCCGAGACGGGCGTCGCGAAGGCATCCTGTAGGCGGCGGGGAACGATCACAAGCGGCTCCAGACTGGTCGGTGGAACGACTGCCGACCAGACTTCCCGGCACACCTGCGGCGAGCCTAACGGCCACCCGCCGCTGCTGTCCCCCTAACGTGTCCCCACCCACCGCGAGTCGCGGTGTTTCCGCGACCGAGTCGAGGTAACTCCGCGCGCGGGCCGGTCCGCCGTTATTCCTCCGGCCGCCCTCGCAGCTTCTTGATCGCACCCCGTCGGGCCTTGGCGTCGAGCCGACGCCGGCGCGACGCCGCAGTGGGCCGGGTGGGCCGCCGCTTCGGCGGGTCGGGAGCCATGGCGGAGCGGAGGGTCTCGGCGAGGCGCTCGCGCGCGACGTCGCGGTTGCGCAGCTGGCTGCGGTGCTCGGCCGTGGCGACCGTCAGGACTCCGTCGGCGAGCCGCCCTCGGAGACGGGCGAGCGCTCGCTCCCGCAGCTGCGTCGGAACGCTTGGTGAACGGGCGAGATCGAAGGAGAGCTCGACCCGGGAATCGGTCGTGTTCACGCCCTGCCCGCCCGGTCCGGACGCACGCGAGAACCGCCAGCGCAGCTCGCGTTCGGGTAGGACGACCCCGCGACGCAGCGCCAGGCCGTCCTCGGGCATACGACGAGCATGCCCGAGGACAGCCGGAGCCCGCTAATCCTCCGATTTGCCTTCGCGCAGGCCGGTCGCGATCTGATCCATCACCGACGAGTCGGCCAGGGTGGTGACGTCGCCGATCTCGCGGTTCTCCGCGATGTCCCGCAGCAGCCGGCGCATGATCTTGCCCGAGCGGGTCTTGGGCAGCTCCTCGACGACCATGATCTGGCGCGGCTTGGCGATCGGCCCGATCTCGGCGGCCACGTGATCACGCAGCATCTTGATCGACTCGGCGCCGGTGGCCTCGTCGGCGATGGCGTCGCCGCGCATGATCACGAAGGCGACGATGCCCTGCCCGGTGGTCACGTCCGACGCGCCGACCACGGCGGCCTCGGCCACCGTCGGGTGACTGACCAGCGCCGACTCCACCTCTGTCGTGGAGATCCGGTGCCCGGAGACGTTCATCACATCGTCGACGCGGCCGAGTACCCAGATCGCGCCGTCCTCGTCGATCTTCGCGCCGTCCCCGGCGAAGTAGTCGCCCTGCTCGGCGAACCGCGCCCAGTAGGTCTCCCGATAGCGCTCCTCGTCGCCCCAGATGCCCCGCAGCATCGCCGGCCACGGCTCGTTGAGCACGAGGTAGCCACCGTGACCGCGGCCCACCGGCTCACCGGAGTCGTTGACGACCTCGGCGCTGATCCCGGGCAGCGGGCGCGTCGCCGAGCCCGGCTTGGCGGCCGTGACGCCGGGCAGCGGCGAGATCATGATCGCGCCGGTCTCGGTCTGCCACCAGGTGTCCACGACCGGGCAGTTGTTGTGCCCGACGTGCTCGCGGTACCACATCCAGGCCTCGGGATTGATCGGCTCGCCGACGCTGCCGAGCACCTTCAGCGAGGACAGGTCGTACTTCGCGGGGATCTCCGCACCCCACTTCATGAACGTGCGGATCAGCGTCGGCGCGGTGTAGTAGATCGTCACACCGTACTTCTGGATGAGCTCCCAGTGCCGGCCCTCGTGCGGCGTGTTCGGGGTGCCCTCGTACATCAGCGAGGTCGCCCGGTTGGCCAGCGGCCCGTACACGATGTAGGAGTGCCCGGTGACCCAGCCGATGTCGGCGGTGCACCAGTAGACGCTCTGGCCGGGCTTGTGGTCGAAGACCACGTGATGGGTGTAGGCGCACTGGGTCAGGTAGCCGCCGGTGGTGTGCAGGATTCCCTTCGGCTTCCCGGTGGTCCCGGAGGTGTAGAGCACATACAGGGGGTGCTCGGAGTCGAAGGCCTCGAACTGATGGGTGTCGGGCTGCCGGTCGACCACGTCGTGCCACCAGATGTCGCGGCCCTCGGTCCACGGGACCTCCGCCTCGGTGCGCTTGACCACCAGGACGTGTTCGATGGTCGGGGTGTCCGCGACCGCCTGGTCGGTGTTCTCCTTCATCGGCCCCGGCTTCCCGCGCCGGAACTGCCCGTCCGAGGTGATCAGCAGCTTCGCCTGCGCGTCCTCGATCCGCGAGCGCAGCGCGCTCGGGGAGAACCCGCCGAACACCACGCTGTGCGGGGCGCCGAGCCGGGCGCAGGCCAGCATCGCGACCACCGCCTCCGGGATCATCGGCAGCTGGATGGCCACCCGGTCGCCGGTCTTGACCCCGAGCTCGACCAGCGCATTGGCGGTCTTGCACACCTCGCGCTGCAGCTGCGCGTAGGTGATGACGCGGGTGTCGCCGGGCTCGCCCTCCCAGTAGAACGCGACCTGCTCGCCGTGACCGGACTCGACGTGCCGGTCGACGCAGTTGTACGCGACATTCAGCCTGCCGCCGACGAACCACTTCGCGAACGGAGCGTTCCACTCCAGGACCTCGTCCCACCGCTGCGCCCAACTCAGCCGCTCGGCCTGCTCGGCCCAGAACGCCGCACGGTCCCGGTCGGCCCTCGCGTACCAGTCCGCGGTCGCGTTCGCCTGCGCCGCGAACTCCTCACTCGGCGGGAAGGTGCGGCTCTCGGTGGACAGGTTGCTCAGCGTGGCGCCGGACTCGGCCATCTCCTCGTCCCCTCTTTCGTCCCTGCGCGATCGGTCCGCGATGGTGTCAGCGCGCTCGCGCTCCTGGTCAGACGCTAGTGCTCAGCGGTCCATTGCGCACCGTCAGTACGGACAGGCGCGCAACTCCCCTGGCGGAGAGCGGTCGCTTCTCGCGTCGGAGTACACGCTGACCGAGAGCCACAAACTCGCGGAAATGAGGAGTATCACATTCGGGTCCCGGGTCCGAGCCGCCTCTCGCGGCACCGCCCGACGGCCACCACGGTCGTCACGGGTGACAGCATGAGGGCGTGTCCCTCAGGAGTGCGTCGGACCCACTCGCCCCGCTCGTCGACCTGCCCGGGGTCGCCGATGCCGTCGACCGGGCCCGTGGTGCGGTGACCGCCGTGCACAACCACCCGGTCAACCGCCGAGGCTGGCCGGCAAGCGCTGCCGAGGCCGGACTGCGTGCCGCTCGTGCCTCCGCCGCCATCGACGGCGCCCCGCTCGCCCCGACCACGGACGAACTGGTCACCGACCCGGTACTGGCCGGTGCCGTGCGCGCCGCGGACGAGCTGAACCGGCTGCTTGACGTCTGGCGCGGCGCCCCGCTGCAAGCACTGGCTCGACTGCACATGCTGGCCGCGGCGGATCTGGTCCCCACCGACCGGTACTCCGAGGAACTCGGCCGTCCGCGCCGCGAACCGGGCGGGTCCACCCGGCTGGCGCTGCTGGCCGACCTCGTCACCGGCGGAACATCGGCGCCCGCCCCGGTCCTCGCGGCGATCGTCCACGGAGAACTGCTGACGCTGGCGCCGTTCACCGAAGCCAACGGGGTGGTGGCCAGGGCGGCGGCGCGGCTGGCCGCAATGGCGGCCGGTCTCGACCCGAGGGGTCTCGCGGTGCCCGAGGTCGGGCACCTGCGGCAGGCGGCGGAGTATCGCGCGGCCGCGACGGGATTCGCAGTCGGGACACCCGACGGTTTGCGGTCCTGGCTGCTGCATTGCTGTGCGCAGTGGGAGGCCGGGGCCAGGGAAGGGATATCGATCGCCGAGGCGCGCACGTGACCGTCCCGGCAGGCGAAGGACGGCACTCTCTGCGAGAGCGCCGTCCTTCTGCGCACGAACGCCGAGATCCAGGCGTGCACTACGTGTCGTGCTCCGGCCTCGGCGTCCAGCGTCCCGGTACGCAGGCCCACGACGACATGCCTCCCGCGGCGTGCTGTGCGTGGAGTGCTCGACGTTCGTGCACGGAGCCCAGCCGGGGGAGGCGGTACTTCTCTTCCGTATCGCCCCTGGCCAACTGAGGTCCGTGACACCTTTCTAGTCGGTGGTCCGGGACACATCAAGAGTTGCTCCGGGTGCATCGGTTCAGGCGCGGTGAGTAGCGATCATGACGTCGGTGTGACGCCGGGGGCGGCCGGGAGAGCCGGTATCGACGAGGTACGCGCAGTTCAAAGGCCGGGTCGGGCGCTGCCGCTCAGCGGTTCGGAGGACGCCGGCGACGTCTGCGTGACCGACCGATCCAGCCCACGCCCGCGAGCCCGAGGGCACCGAAACCGGCCGCGGCGAGCGCCGTCGCAGGCGCCGTCCAGAGCCGGGTGCGAAGCGCCACCGGATCGGCGAACGTGAGCACGGGCCACCCGCGCTGCTCGGCTTCGCGGCGCAGCGCGCGATCGGGGTTGACCACCGTCGGGTGTCCGACCACCTCCAGCAACGGCAGATCGGTGATCGAGTCGGAATAGGCCCGGCAGTCGGCCAACCGATAGCCGCGCTCGGCCGCGATGTCCCGAGCAGCCTGCGCCTTCTCCCTGCCGTAGCAGTAGTACTCGATCTCCCCGGTGTAGTGGCCGTCGCGCACTGCCATCCGGGTCGCGAGACAGCGGTCGGCACCGACGAAGACCGCAATCGGTTCGACGACCTCGAGCCCGGACGCGGACAGGACGATGACCTCCTCGCCCGCCGCCTGATGCGCGGCGATGAGCGCGAGCGCCTCGGCATAGACGAGCGGCTCGACGATCTCGTGCAGCGTCTCGGTGACGATCGAGCGGATCTGCGCGACCTCCCAGCCGGTACACAGCTCGGTGATCCGGTTGCGCAACAGGTTCATCGTGTCGGCGTCGGCGCCGGAGAGCATGAGCAGCAGCTGGGCGTAGCCGCTGCGCAGCGCGGCTCGTCTGCTGATCAGGCCCTCGCGGCGGAACGGGCGGCTGAACGCGAGCGCGCTCGACCCGGCGATGATCGTCTTGTCGAGATCGAAGAAGGCCGCCGCCCTGGGCGGTATCTGGGTGGCACCGGGCACGCCGCCGGAGCTTGCCAGACGGCGGCGAGATTGGGCTGGGCACGGGGCGCGGGTACCCATACCTTCGACCGGGCAGCACCGAAACCCACATCCGCTCAGAGATGGGCGTTGCGGGGGGGTTGCGGCTACAGTTGTGGTTGGCCCGGTCGATACCGGGCGAGGTTCAGCTCGACCCCCCGGGGCTGAACCGACGACGACCCCCGCCAATCCCCCCTGGCGGGGGTCGTCCTTATCGGTCCGTTCTCATGGCATCCCCCTCCAGCATGCCCGATTGCCCCGACAGTTCGTGGCCGTCAGCTCGCTGCAACGGTGACCTGTCCACATCGGCACCCGGTTGTCCACAGGTTCGAGATTCGTCCCCCGCGCGGCGGCGCGCAACCGCAGGCTGGTTCTCGCCGCGTCCGCTGCCGGACGGACGGGACGAACCGAGGAGAGCTGGTATGGGTGAGCGACGCGCGTTGGTGATGGTCGAGGATCCCGAGCTGCTCGATGCCGTGCTGCGGCTCGCGGCCGCGGCCGGCTGCGAGCTGCACCGCACCGTCGACGCGGCCGACGCCCGTCGGCATTGGACCGATGCCCCGCTCGTCCTGCTCGACCCGCCTGCCGCGCAGCGCTGTGCCCGTGGCCGGATGCCGCGACGGGACAGCGTGGTGGTCGCCGTGCGTGGCGAACCGCCGCCGACCGTGTGGGAACAGGCCGTCGCGGTCGGCGCCGAGCATGTGGTGTCGCTTCCCGACGCCGAACCGTGGCTGGTGTCGGCGTTCGCCGAGGCCGCCGAGGGGGCACGGGGCGCAGGTCCGGTACTCGCCGTGGTCGGCGGACGTGGCGGCGCGGGCGCATCGGTGCTGGCTGCCGCGGTGGCCATCCAGGCTGCGCAGGACGGCTCCCGCGCGCTTCTGATCGACTGCGATCCGCTCGGCGGCGGCCTCGACCTCGTCCTCGGCGCCGAGGACGTACAAGGGCTCCGCTGGCCCGACCTGGCGGTCGCCGGCGGTCGGGTGCCGGCCGCAGCGCTGCACGCCGCGCTCCCGGCGCCCGCGACCGGTCGGTATCGGGGCTGCGAGCTCGCCGTACTGTCCTGCGACCGGTCCGCGCGCGGGCCCGCTGCCTCGGCGGTGTCCGCCGTCGTCGAGGCCGGCAGGCGGGCAGGTGAGACGGTGGTCTGCGATCTGCCGCGCTATCCCACGGACGCGGCGCTCGCCGCGCTGCATGCCGCCGACCTGACCGTCCTCGTCGTGCCCGCCGAGGTCCGGTCCTGTGCCGCCGCCGGCCGGGTCGCAGCGGTGCTCGCCGAACAGACCGGGGCAGTGCACGTTGTCGTGCGCGGCCCGGCCCCCGGTGGTGTCGCCGCCGAGGAGGTCGCCGCGGCCCTCGGGCTGCCGCTGCTCACGACGATGCGGCCGGAGCCCGGGCTGGCGCGTGCGTTGGAGCGGGGCGCTCCGCCCGATCGCCCACGGGGACCGCTGGCCGGTGCGGCGCGCGCCGTGCTCGCCGCGCTGCGTGCGGGCGTGGGGACGACGAGCGCAGGGGTGGAGACATCGTGACCGAACCGTCGAGGTCCCCGTTCACCGTGGCGGTGGCCGGCACCGAGGATCTGCCCGGCGGGCCCCCGCCTGCTCTCGTCGACAGAGTCCGTTCCCGGCTCGCCGTGTCCGGCGGCGAACCGACCTCGGCCGCGGTCGCCGCAGCGATCCGGGCCGAAGCCGGTGGGGTGGCCTCGGATCTCGATGTCCTCGCGGCCCTGCGCGTCCTGCGCCAGGAGTTCGTCGGAGCCGGCCCGCTCGACGAGCTGCTCCGTGACCCACGCACCACCGACGTTCTGGTCAGCGGCCCAGCCGCGGTGTGGGTGGATCGAGGTTGCGGCCTGCAGCGCGCCGACGTCCGCTTCCCCGACGAGGCGGCGGTCCGCAGGCTCGCCCAGCGACTCGCCCTGAGCGCGGGCAGGCGGCTCGACGATGCGAGCCCGTACGTCGATGGCTGGTTGTCCGAGGCCGGGGTCCGGCTCCACGCGGTGTTGCCGCCCGTCGCGGCCGACGGGACATGCCTTTCGCTGCGGGTGCTCCGGCCTGCCGCGCACGACCTGGCCGCGCTGCGGAGGCTGGGCACAGTGAGCGCCGAGGGCGAGGCCCTGCTGCGCGCGATCGTGGCGGCACGGCTGGCGTTCCTGGTGTCCGGCGGAACGGGCAGTGGCAAGACGACGCTGCTGACCGCGCTGTTGAGCAGCGTCGACCCATGCGAGCGGATCATCACCGTGGAGGACGCGGAGGAGCTGCGTCCCCGCCACCCCCATGTGGTGCGGCTCGTCGCGCGGCCGGCGAACATCGAGGGTGCTGGCGGAGTCGGGCTGCGCGACCTGGTCCGTCAGGCCCTGCGCATGCGGCCCGACCGGCTGGTGGTCGGCGAGGTGCGCGGAGCGGAGGTCTGCGATCTGCTCGCGGCGCTCAACACCGGCCATGACGGAGGCGCGGGCACCGTGCACGCGAACTCGGCCCGGGAGGTGCCGGCCCGGCTCGAGGCACTGGCGGGTCTCGGCGGGCTCTCCCGGGCCGCGCTGCACAGCCAACTCGGCGCGGCGGTCCAGGTTGTCCTGCACATGCGTCGCCGACGCAACGGCGGCCGGGTGCTCGACGGGCTGGGGGTGCTCGACCGCGACAGTGCCCAGGTTGCGGTGCGCCCGGCGTGGACGCGGTCGAACGGCTGGGCGGAAGCACGACCGCAGCTCGGCGAGCTGTTCGCCGACCGCGGGGCAGCGGCACCATGGTGACCGCAGCCGCAGCGATGCTTCTGGCGGCCGCGCTGCTGTGCGCGCCGGCCGCCCCCGCCCGCGGGCGGCTGCGGTCGGTGGCAGGGCCGATCTGGGCGGTCGGGCGCCAACTGGTGCGAGCGCCGGGGCGCGTGTGGTTGCTCACCGCGGGGGCCGGGCTCGGTGCCCTCGTGGCCGGATTCGGGGGAGCCCTTGCCGGAATGATGGTCGTCGGCGTTTGGGGGCATCGCCGGTCGCGGCGTCGCCATGAGGCCGCCGTCGAAGCGGCGGGCGGCGAGCTTGCCGACGCGCTGGCTCGGATGACCGACGAGCTGCGCGCAGGCGCCCACCCGGCCGCCACACTCGCCGGTATCGATGCCGATGGGCCGCAGGCACGGGCGGTGCTTGCCCCCGCCGCGTCGGCCGCCCAACTCGGCGAGGCGGTCCCGGCCGCGCTCGCCCGCCCCGGCGGACACGCCGCCCTGACAGCCGACGTCGAGCGGATCGCCGCGGCGTGGGCGCTCGCCGACCGGCACGGTGTTCCGTTGGCCGATCTGCTGGGCGGAGTACAGGACGACCTGCGCTGGCGGATCGCGTTCGGCAAACGTGTCCGGGCCGAGCTCGCAGGCCCGCGGGCCACCGCGGCCGTCCTCACCGGGCTGCCCGCGCTCGGGCTCGGCCTCGGCCAGCTGCTGGGCGCCGAGCCCCTCGCGGTGTTGCGAACCGGTGTGCTCGGCCCTGCCCTGCTCATCATCGGCATCGGCCTCACCGCGGTAGGCGTGCTGTGGAGTGAGCAGATCCTGCGCTCGGCGGTGCCCCGATGAACAACGGCACGGATGCGGTATCCGTCCTGCTGTTCGCCGGAGCCCTGCTCCTCGCAGCACCTCTGGCCGGGCAGCGCAGGCTGCATGAGCTGACCCGAGTTCACCCAGCCGTCCCGGCGATCGAGCCGGTTCGCCTGCGAACCCCCTGGATCGTTGTCGGCGGGCTCGCCGTGGCTGTGCTCGGTGGCGCAGCCGCGAACGTCGCCGCCGGGATCGCGCTCGGTGTCGCGGCGACCGGAGCGCTCATCTTCGCCACCCCCAGGCTGCGAGCAGGCGACGGTGCCGCCGATCGCGACGACGGCAGCCTCGCCGGCGGCTGGGAGTTGATCGCGGTGTGTCTGGAGGTGGGTCTGCCGGTGCCCGTCGCGGTCGAGGCAGCCGCGGCCCGGCTGCCCGGCCGAACGGGCACACATCTGCGCCGGGTGGCCGGGCTGCTCCAGCTCGGCGCCGACCCCGCCGACGCCTGGCGCACCGCTGACGCCGTTGCAGCCTTGGCCGTCTTCGGGCGCGCTGCCCGCCGCTCGGCCACCACCGGCGCCGCGCTCGCGCAGGTCGCCCGGACGGAGGCGACCCGGCTGCGCGCTGAGTTGATCGATACCGCACGAGCCCGGTCGCAACGTGCCGCCGTGCTCATGACCGGCCCTCTCGGCCTCTGTTTCCTGCCCGCATTCCTCGTCCTCGGCATCGCCCCGGTCGTCATCGGCCTCACGGGCGACGTCCTCGCGCAGTGGTGAGTTCTGCCCGGTCACGGGCCCAGCAGAAGGAGAAGTCCGATGCCCACCTCCACCGTCAGCGCCGCACCGACGCCCGTCACGTCGATCACGAGGATCCAGCCCGCTCCGCTGCACAGGCCCACCGAGGCGCCCCGCCGAAGGCCCGCGCTGCGCCACCGGCTGCAGACCCTCGGCCGCGCCGACGACGGCATGTCGACGGTCGAATACGCGATCGGCACACTCGCCGCCGCGGCATTCGCCGCGATCTTGTACACGGTCGTCAGCGGCGAATCTGTCGTGACCGCGCTGACCGACCTCGTGCGGCGTGCCCTTTCGGTGACGTTCTGATGGGCGGAGGGGCCGATCGCGGAGCCGTGACCGTCGAGGCCGCGGTGGCCCTGGCCACGCTCGCGGTGGTCACGGCGACGGCGCTCGGCTCGGTCGCCACGGTCACGGCCTCGGTCCGCTGCATCGATGCGGCCCGCGAACTGGTCCGGCTCGCCGCGCGGGGGGAGCCGGAGCGGGCGCGCTCGGTGGCCACCGGCTTGGCCCCGTCCGGGGCCATGATCGAGCTGACGGTCTCGGGCGACGAGCTGCACGCGGAGGTCAGCGCCGTCCCGGTACGGTTGGTGCCGCTGCGCGTGAGCGGCCGCGCGACCGGGGTGCTCGAACCCGGTGTGCGCACCGGGCGGGGATTGTCGTGACCTCGGTGGTCCGGCAACGTCGCCACGAGGTTGCCGGTGTCCGGGCCCGTCCCGGGGCTCCCGGCTCCGTGATCGCCACCGACGCCGGGGTCGCAACGGTATGGGCGGCGCTCGCGGTGGTGGCGATCCTCGGCGTCGTGTTGGTCGGGCTCGATCTGGGAGCCGCGGTGGCGGCGCGGCATCGGGCCGAGGCGGCCGCCGATCTGGCGGCCCTGGCGGCCGCGGGCGAGGGAGCACACGGTCAGCGGCCGGCCTGCGAGCGCGCCCGACACATCGCCGAGATGACCGGCGGCAGGCTGCGGCGATGCGTGCTGCTCGGCTGGGAGGCGCAGGTCGAGGTCACGGTGAGCCGTCGGCTCGGACTGCTCGGCCCTACCGAGGCGCACGGGCGGGCCCGAGCCGGACCGGCCCTCACCCAGCATCCGCTACCGGCCGGAGCCCGGAGCCCGGCCCCGCAGCCCCTCACCGGCGCGTGAACCCACGGCACCCGGAGGCGGCGACGTTCCATCAGCGGATCGCCAGCGCGGTGGGCGGACATCCCGGATCGGTGACCAGCATGGCTGCTATTTCGAACGTCAACGATGAGCGGTCGGCAAGGCCGGGTGAGCGGGTTCGGGTCGGCCGACCGGACCAACGCGGCCATCCCCTCCTCACAAGCGATGTTACGTACCGGACGGTCAAGCCTCACTCGTCGTTGCCTGCACACCAATCACCGACAATGGCTGGCGGCGGGTGGACCGGGTCCTGCCTACTAGGAGGCGTCACCGGGCCGGCATGGCCGGGCCGGAGACTCCGCACACGCTCCCCAGACTGCGGTGGGGCCGGAGCGCCTGATGACGCCGACCCCCCAATTCGGCTCCACCGCATCCCGGCCGCCGACGACCGGCCCGGCCCCCGACGGGCCGGTCGTCGGCGGCCAACCACGGGCCGACCGCCATCGTTCGGCAGGTCCCCATCATCCCTCCGCGCGGGGCAGGCGCGCCGTGACCACATCGAGAATCGCCGCGGCCCCGGCCTTGTCCAGCGGTGCGTTGCCGTTGCCGCATTTCGGCGACTGCACACACGAGGGGCACCCGGCCCGGCACTCGCAGTCGGCGATGGCGGAACGGGTGGCGCGCAGCCATCTGCCCAACACCGCATGGCCGCGCTCGGCGAGGCCCGCGCCGCCGGGGTGGCTGTCGTGCACGAACACCGTCGGTCTCTCGGTCTGGGGATGCCGTGCGGTCGACATTCCGCCGACATCCCAGCGATCGCAGATCGCGAACAGCGGCAGCAGACCGATCGCGGCGTGCTCGGCCGCGTGCAACGACCCAGGGATGCGGGCAGCCCGGATGCCGGCCTCTCCGAGCGCCTGATCGTCGACGGTGTACCAGACGGCGCGGGTGTCGAGAGTCTGGGCGGGCATGTCCAGCGGGACGGTCTCCAGCACCGTGCCGTCCATCGCCCGTCGCTGGTACCCGATGACCTGCGTGGTCACCCGGGTCTCGCCGAAGAACACCTGAACGGAGCCGAGGTCGCGGTGGCTGCGCACCGCGACGATCTCGACGTCGGAGGTGGAGCGGGCATCGGTGCGCCAATCCGGTGTCGCCGCGCGGACCAGCGCCATCCCGGTCTCCAGGTCCAGCGACTCGACGACGTAGCTCTCGCCGCGGTGCAGATAGACCGCCCCAGGGTGGGCCGTCCCGGGGGCCGAGGTCGCCTCCACCGTGCCGAGGAACCGCCCGGTGTCGGCCTCGACCACGGCGACCTGCCCGAGCCCGGAGCCGCGGATATCGACCGCGGCCGCGGGCTGGTCCTGCGCGGACGGCCAGAACCACCCGGCGGGGCGCCGCCGGAGCACCCCGTCATGGACGAGCTCGTCGAGCACCGCGGCGGCCGCGGTGCCCTCGAATATGCCGTCGACGTCCGCCTCGGTCAGCGGCAGCTCAGCGGCGGCGCACGCCAGCTGGGGAGCCAGCACGTAGGGGTTGGAGGGGTCCAGCACACAGCCCTCGATCGGGGCGCCGAGCAGCGCCTGGGGGTGATGCACGAGGTAGGTATCCATCGGGTCGTCACGGGCGACGAGCACCACCAGCGCTTCGTCTCGGACCCGACCGGCCCGACCCGCCTGCTGCCAGAACGACGCGCGGGTCCCCGGGAACCCGGCCACGACGACGGCATCCAGCCCCGCGATATCGACGCCCAGCTCGAGCGCGCTGGTGGTGGCGACGCCGAGCAGATCACCGGCGGCGAGCGCCGACTCCAGGGCGCGGCGCTCCTCGGGCAGATACCCGCCGCGATAGGCGGCGATCCGACGCACCAGGTCGGGATCGACCTCGGCAACGGCCCGTTGCGCCCCGAGCGCCGTGAGCTCCGCGCCGCGGCGGGACCGCACGAAGGCCAGCGTCCGGGCGCCCTCGACCACGAGATCGGCGAGCATTCGGGCGGATTCGGCCTGGGCCGCCCTGCGGACGGGCGCCCCGTTCTCACCCGCCAGCTCCGGCAGCAACGGCGGCTCCCACAGCGCCACGGTCCGCCCGGCGCTCGGCGATCCATCCTCCGTGACAGCGACGACGTCGCGCCCGGTCAGCGTGCGGGCGAACGCGGCCGGGTCGGCCACCGTGGCGGAGGCCAGGACGATGGTCGGGCGGGCGCCGTACCGCCCGGCTACCCGCAGCAGCCTGCGCAGCAGCAGCGCAACATGCGATCCGAACACGCCGCGGTAGGTGTGGCACTCGTCGAGCACGACGAAGCTGAGCCTGCGCAGAAAGGTGGCCCACCGGCCGTGCCGCGGCAGCAGCGAGCGGTGCAGCATGTCGGGGTTGCTGAACAGCCAGCGCGCATTGCGACGGGCCCAGTCCCGCTCCTCCATCGGCGTGTCGCCGTCGAACGGAGCTGGACGCAGTCCGTCGATGCCGAGCGCCGTCAGGGCCCGGAGCTGGTCGGCCGCCAGGGCTTTCGTCGGGGACAGGTACAGCGCGGTCGCTCGCGGATCGACCTCGAACCGCGACAGCACCGGAAGCTGGTAGACCAGCGATTTCCCTGATGCCGTCCCGGTGGCGACGATGACGTCACGGCCGGCGTGGGCCAGTTCGGCGCACTCGGCCTGGTGGGTCCACGGTGCCGCCACCCCGGCGGCCCGCAGCGCCTCCACCACGCTGCCGGGGACCCAGGCGGGCCAGGCCACCCGGCGGCCGGGCCGCGGAGGCAGCCGCACCGCATGGCGCAGCGGGTTCCCGGATTCGGCATCGGACGACCCGCGCGGCGAGCCGAGCTCGAGTACGGCTCCGGGATCGATACCGGAGCCGGCCAGCACCCGGCGCAGGAGTCGCTCGCCCCGCCCGGCTGGATCCGGGGCCGGCCGCGCGGGACCACCTGCTCCGTCCGTCACCGCACCCACACCCGAGGAGGTTGGCACAGACGAGATGAGCAGGAACGAGATGGACAGGAACGAACCCGATACGGCGGAGCGACCGGGACCCCGGCCCCGACGCCACGCCCGATCCGGAGAGACTCTTCCGGGCATTTTTCTCGTCCAACATTCTATGGAAATCGTGGCCGAAACGTTACAAAATCCGATTGGCACCGGCCAATGCCATCCGGGCCGGAACGCACTCTTACACTGCACCTGCCTGTCGCTGGCCTCACCAGCAGGGACGGGCAGAAGATGACGCCAGGGATGCCGTCACGTTCCCTGGCAAGAGTAGTTCCACGAACCAGGAGGACGGATGTCCGTGTCCACCCTCGCGCAGGGCCTCGAGCTCGCCGCGAGTGACCGCGTCGTGGTCGGCGTGGTCGCGGTGGTCGCGCTCGCCGCCCTGGCCATCGGCTACATGCTGCTCAGGGAGGTTCTGGCCGCCGGCCAGGGCACCTCGAAGATGCAGGATATCGGCCGAGCGGTCCAGGAAGGCGCCGCGGCGTACCTCAATCGACAGTTCCGCACGCTCGGCGTCTTCGTCGTGATCGTGTTCGTGCTGTTGTTCGCGCTCCCCGCGGACGACATGATCGAACGCATCGGGCGGTCAGTTTTCTTCGTCATCGGCGCGGCCTTCTCGGCGACCATCGGCTATCTGGGAATGTGGTTGGCGACCCGCGCCAACATCCGGGTAGCCGCGGCCGCCCGAGAGCAGGGCGGCCGGGAGAAGGCGACCCGGATCGCGTTCCGCACCGGTGGCGTCGTCGGCATGTTCACAGTCGGCCTCGGCCTGTTTGGTGCGGCGCTGGTCGTACTGGTCTACGCCGGCCAGGCCCCGAAGGTCCTGGAGGGCTTCGGCTTCGGCGCCGCGCTGCTCGCGATGTTCATGCGCGTCGGTGGCGGTATCTTCACCAAGGCCGCCGATGTGGGCGCCGACCTGGTCGGCAAGGTCGAGCAGGGCATCCCCGAGGATGACCCGCGCAACGCCGCCACCATCGCCGACAACGTGGGCGACAACGTCGGTGACTGCGCCGGCATGGCCGCGGACCTCTTCGAGTCCTACGCCGTGACGCTGGTCGCCGCGCTGATCCTGGGCACGGCCGCGTTCGGCCTGCAGGGTCTGCTCTTCCCGCTGATCGTGCCCGCCATCGGCGTGGTCACCGCCGTCATGGGCGTCTACATCACCAAGGCGAGGGAAGGCGAGAACACCCTCAAGGCGATCAACCGCAGCTTCTACATCTCGGCGGTCTTCGCCGGCGCGCTCTCGATCGTCGCCGCGTTCCTGTACCTGCCGAGCAGCTTCGGTGCGCTCGTCAACCCGACCGACGACTCGGTCACCAGCCTCACCGCCGACCCGCGGATCATCGCCTCGGTCGCGGTGGTCATCGGCATCGTCCTGGCGGGTGTCATCCTGTGGCTCACCGGCTACTTCACCGGTACCGAGGACAAGCCGGTCAAGGACGTCGGCCGCTCCTCGCTGACCGGCGCCGCGACCGTCATCCTCTCCGGCATCTCGATCGGCTTCGAATCGGCCGTCTACACCGCGATCGTCATCGCCGCGGCGGTGTACGGCGCGTTCCTGCTGTCCGGTTCGATCGTCGTCTCGCTCTTCGCGGTGGCGCTGGCCGGAACGGGCCTGCTCACCACGGTCGGGGTCATCGTCGCGATGGACACCTTCGGCCCGGTGTCGGACAACGCACAGGGCATCGCGGAGATGTCCGGGGACGTCGAGGGCGACGGTGTGGACATCCTCACCGAGCTCGACGCGGTCGGGAACACGACGAAGGCCATCACCAAGGGCATCGCGATCGCGACCGCCGTGCTCGCGGCGACGGCCCTGTTCGGCTCCTACCGCGATGCCATCACCAAGGCGCTGGACAAGGCGGGGGTCGCCCTGCAGGACGCGGGCAGCGCGTTCGCCTACGAGGTGTTCAGCCCGAACACCCTGGTCGGCGTGATCATCGGTGCCTCGGTCGTGTTCATGTTCTCGGGGCTGGCGATCAACGCGGTGACCCGCGCCGCCGGCGCGATCGTCTTCGAGGTCCGCAGGCAGTTCCGGAGCAACCCCGGGATCATGGAGGGCACCGTCCGGCCCGAGTACGGCAGGGTCGTCGACATCTGCACCCGCGACTCGCTGCGGGAGCTGGCCACCCCCGGCCTGCTGGCGATCTTCGCTCCGATCGCGGTCGGATTCGGCCTCGGCGTCGGCCCGCTGGCCGGCTACCTGGCCGGCGCCATCGCCACCGGCGTGCTCATGGCGATCTTCCTGGCCAACTCCGGCGGCGCTTGGGACAACGGGAAGAAGCTCGTCGAGGACGGCAACCACGGAGGCAAGGGCTCGCCCGCGCACGAGGCCACCGTCATCGGTGACACCGTCGGTGACCCGTTCAAGGACACCGCTGGTCCCGCCATCAACCCGTTGATCAAGGTGATGAACCTGGTCTCGGTGCTGATCGCACCGGCGGTCGTGGCGTTCTCGGTCGGCGACTCGGCGTCCGCGCCGATCCGCATCGGCATCGCGATCGTCGCGGTCCTGATCATCGTGTCGGCCGTCGTCGTCTCGAAGCGCCGCTCGACCTCGCTCACGGAAACCCCGGCGGAGAGCGCGGTCGGCTGATCAGCCGGCACCGTGCCCTCGGCTCGACAAAGGCCGCCCACCCCGTTCGGGTGGGCGGCCTTTGTCACACCATCGGCCTCCGAGTAGGGTCCGCTGGCCCGCGCGGCACCAGCATCCCCAAGGGGACCGGAGGGACAGATGCGTGTTCGGACGTCGATCTGCGCGGCCGCCGTGGCGCTGATGGCGTTGCTGGCTGCCGGATGCGGCGGCGGGGCCGATGACGCCGAGACGACCGCGTGGGCGGACAAGATCTGCGGCTCCTACGTCTCGTTCCGCGAAACCCTCACCGCGGCGGTACCCACGACCAGCGCACCCGATCATGCTCAGCAGGTGCAGCAGCTCAGTGTGTTCGCCGAGAACGTGGTCGCCGCAGCCCAGGAGGCGATCGCAGGGATCGACACGGCCGGGGCGCCGGACGTGGACGGCGCCGCCGCCGTCGCGGCGACCCTGACCCAGCGGATGACACAGATCCAAACGACCTTCGCCGCCGCGAAGGCCCAGATCGAGGCGGCGCGCGACCAGGAGGCGCTGGCGCAGTCGATCGTGCCCCTGCAGGAGCTGGCCCATCTCCCCGACCCCACCAGCGAGCTGACCGCCAACGCCGATCTGCGCCGGGCCGTCGATGCCGCACCGAGCTGTCAGCGGCTGCGCGCGAGCGGCGGTTGAGCACCACCTCGCGGCGCCCGGCTCCGCACCGCCCCCGAATCATCCCCTCGCCCGAACCGGAGCCGGTCATGTCCAGCCCCACCCGTCCCGTCCGTCTCGCCCTCGCCGCCTGCGCGGCGTTCCTCGCCGCGGGCTGCTCGACACTCACCGGGGGTAGCCCGCAGGCCGATCCGGTCGCCTGGGTCGACAGCGTGTGCGGCGCGACGCTGCCGTTCAACGACGCCGCCACGGCCACCCCGAACCTCCAGTTCTCCGACCCCGCCGCGGCCGTCCAGAGCCTCTCGGGCTATCTCGAGTCGACGGGCACCGCCGTGCAGGGCACGCTCGACTCGCTGGACGCGGTGGGACCGTCGCCGATCGAGGGCGGCGACGCCGCGGTCGAACAGCTGCAGTCCCTGCTGACGGGGGTGAAGCAGGCGTTCGATACGACGCGGACCACGCTCGGGTCCGTCGACACCTCCAGCCCGGAAACCCTTACCGCCACGCTGCCCGCGGCGCTGGCGCCGATGGAGGATCTGCGGAGGCTGGTCGAGGGGACGGCGGCGCTGGAGGTCAGCCCCGAGTTCAGGGCCGCCGCCGAGCAGGCGTCGAACTGCAGGAAGATGCCCGACCTGTTCGGCGGCTGAGCGCCCCCTTCCCGACCCCCGGCCGGGAAGGAGGCAGACTGGCCCGGGAACGCAGGCACATCTCGCGCGACCGGGGGAAGGCGCATGACTCGCACGGCCCGCCTCGCCGCTGCCACCGCCGCGCTGGGCGCGTTGCTGCTCGGGGGCTGTTCCACCACGGTGACCGGCACGCCGGGACCCGACCCGGCCCCGGCGCCCACCGAGGGCCGCGGCAGCGACCCGGTGGCCTGGGCCGACCGGGTCTGCGGCTCGGTCGTCACTTTCACCCGGTCCGCCCTGGACAAGCCGGATTTCGACAGCGTCCCCGACCTTGCCGGCATCAAGCAGGTGCTCAGCGACTATCTCGGCACGATCGTGACCGGGCTCCAGCAGGGCCAGACCCAGCTCGACGCGGTCGGACGCGCTCCGATGACCGGCGGGGACGAGGCGGTGACCCGCATCGACGACCTGCTCCGCCAGTCGGAGCAGAAGTTCGCGGCGGTGAAGACGCAGGTCGACGGGGCGGACACGAGCGACCCGGACGCGTTCAAGGCGACGCTGGCCGGCGCGCAGGATGCGCTGGAGAAGATCTCCACACCGGACGTGCTGGCCTACCTCGCCGAGATTCCTCGCGCGAACCGGGCCGCCCAGAAGGCGGCGAGCTGCCAGCAGCTGGCAAGCCTCGCCCCGCCGGCCTGAGTCGCGGGCCGCACGTCCGGCGCGCCGCGGATGCTCGCGTCGAACGCGTGTTCTACCGTGCGTGGCGTGTGCCAGCTGTCGCTGTTCTCCGCGGAGGCGCGCCCGGTGCGCCTTGCGGACCTGGCCGGGCTGCTGTGCGGCCCGGGCCAGATCGTGCGGTTCGGGACCGGGACGACGGCCCGGCTGAGCATCGTCCTGGCTGATCCCGCCCGCGCCCCGGCCGTGCGCGCCGTCGCGGCGGCCACCGGCGTCCGGCTTGAGACGGTGACCACCGAGAGCAGTGCGATCGTGTTGCGCACGGCGTTCCGCTGCGACCTCGTCGGTATCGCGGGACAGTGGATGCGGGGCGCGGCGAAGGCCGTGCCCGACGGCTTCCAGCTCGATGGCTCACTGCTTCGCCTGTGGGCGCTGGCCGCGGGCCGCCCCGACGGGCGCGGCGGTTATCTGCTCGCGCTCGACCCGCATGCCACGCAGACCCATCAGCCGCTCATCGCCGCGGCGACGCGGGCCGGCATCCCGCCTGCGCGGGTGGGAAGGGGCTGGGGCGCTCCGGCGTTGCGCATCGGCGGAACGCGCCGGGTGCAGCGACTCGTGGAGTTGGTCGGGCCGCCGCCAGGCGGGGTACCCGTCACGGAGTGGCCGCGGTGTTGGGGTCGGGACCGCTCATGACGCTCTTGGTTACGCTGCCGCTCGTCGTGTTCGAGTCAGGCGTGACGAAAGCAACACATCGGGTCGGTGTGCGAACGTGGCGGCCAGCATCCGTGGTACAGGGATACTGGCGAACCTGCCCCGAAACGGGCGGAGGACGACCCGAGCGGCCGGTTGGCCGGCCTACGGACACGTCGCGATCGCGGCGTGGTCGGCGACGATGGAGTTAGGACCAAGGTGGCAACCCGAACGACGAGCTCGAAGGTCGGCACCGGCGACGGCGTCCGCAACAGTGCTGGTGGGAGCCGTCGCAACGGCGCGCGTACCGCGACGGCGGCGGGCCGCCCGATGCGGCGGCTGGTGATCGTCGAGTCGCCCACCAAGGCCAAGAAGATCGCCCCCTACCTGGGCAACGACTACGTCGTCGAGTCCTCCGTCGGCCACATCCGCGACCTGCCCCGCGGCGCCGCGGACGTGCCCGCGAGGTACAAGGGCGAGGCGTGGGCCCGCCTCGGGGTGGACGTGAACAACCAGTTCCAGCCCCTCTACATCGTCACGCCGGAAAAGAAGGGGAAGGTCTCCGAACTCAAGGACGCGCTCAAGAACGCCGACGAGCTGCTACTGGCGACCGACCCCGACCGTGAGGGCGAGGCCATCGCCTGGCATCTGCTCGACACGCTCAAGCCGAAGGTCCCGGTCCGGCGGATGGTGTTCCACGAGATCACCGAGCCGGCGATCCGGGCCGCCGCGGAGAACACCCGCGACCTCGACCAGGATCTGGTCGACGCGCAGGAGACCCGGCGCATCCTCGATCGGCTCTACGGCTACGAGGTCTCCCCCGTGCTGTGGAAGAAGGTCATGCCGAAGCTGTCGGCAGGCCGGGTGCAGTCGGTCGCGACGCGGCTGATCGTGCAGCGCGAGCGGGAGCGGATGGCGTTCGTCTCTGCCGAGTACTGGGACATCGCCGCGACGCTCGACGCCGGCGCCGGCGCCAGCCCGCGCACCTTCGGGGCGCGGCTGGTCGGGATCGATGGCGACCGGGTGGCCACGGGCCGCGACTTCGGCCCCGACGGGCAGCTGCGCGGGGACGCCAGGGTCCTCGACGAGGCCGGCGCCCGGCGGCTCGTCGAGGCGCTGTACGGCCGCGATCTCACCGTCTCCAGCGTCGAGGCCAAGCCCTACACCCGCCGCCCGTACGCGCCGTTCATGACCTCGACCCTGCAGCAGGAGGCGGGCCGTAAGCTGCGCTTCTCCGCGGAGCGCACGATGCGGACCGCGCAGCGGCTCTACGAGAACGGCTACATCACCTACATGCGTACCGACTCGACGACACTGTCGGAGTCGGCGATCGCGGCGGCTCGCGCGCAGGCCCGCGAGCTCTACGGCGACGCCTACGTCGCCCCGTCGCCGCGGCAGTACACCCGCAAGGTGAAGAACGCCCAGGAGGCACACGAGGCGATCCGGCCCAGCGGCGAGACCTTCCGGACGCCGGGGGAGCTCGGCGGTCAGCTCGACGGCGACGACTTCCGGCTCTACGAGCTGATCTGGCGGCGCACGGTCGCGTCGCAGATGGCGGACGCGCGGGGCACCACAACGCGCCTGCGGATCACCGGCACCGCGGCGACCGGCGAGGAGGTCACGTTCGCCGCCTCCGGCCGCACGATCACCTTCGCCGGCTTTCTCAAGGCCTACGTGGAGACCGTCGAGGAAGGCAGCGGCGGCGAGGCCGACGACGCCGAGTCGCGGCTGCCGGAGCTCACCGAGGGCCATCCGGTCACCGCCACCGCGCTCGACCCGGACGGGCATTCCACGAACCCGCCTGCCCGCTACACCGAGCCGAGCCTGGTCAATGCGCTGGAGGAGCGCGGGATCGGGCGGCCCTCGACCTATGCGTCGATCATCAAGACGATCCAGGACCGCGGCTACGTGTGGAAGAAGGGCAGCGCACTGGTGCCGTCCTGGATCGCGTTCGCCGTGGTCGGGCTGCTGGAGCACCACTTCGGCAGGCTGGTCGACTACGACTTCACCGCCGCGATGGAGGATGAGCTCGACGCGATCGCGGCGGGCTCGAACTCCCGCACCGACTGGCTGCACGGCTTCTACTTCGGTGCCGAGCAGGGCACCGATGGGTCGGTGGCGCGCGCGGGCGGGCTGAAGAAGCTGGTCGGCGTGAACCTCGAGGAGATCGACGCCCGCGAGATCAACTCGATCCCGATGTTCGACGACGTCGTGGTGCGGGTCGGGCGCTACGGGCCCTACCTGGAGAGGCAGGGCGCGGGTGAGGGACCGTCGCAGCGGGCCAACCTGCCCGAGGATCTTCCGCCGGACGAGCTGACCGCCGAGGTGGCCGAGAAGCTGTTCGCGGTGCCGCAGGAGGGCCGCGTGCTGGGCACCGACCCGGTCACCGGACACGAGATCGTCGCCAAGGAGGGCCGGTTCGGGCCCTACGTCACGGAGCTGCTGCCCGAGCCGGCCGAGGACTCGTCGAACGGCGCGAAGCGGAGGACCACGAAGCCGAAGCCGCGGACCGGGTCGCTGTTTCGGAGCATGTCGCTGGACACCGTGACCCTCGAGGACGCGCTCAAGCTGCTGTCGCTTCCCCGGCTGGTCGGCGTCGACCCGGAGAGCGGCGCGGAGATCACCGCACAGAACGGCCGGTACGGACCGTATCTGAAGAAGGGCACCGACTCCCGCTCGCTGGCCAGCGAGGAGCAGCTGTTCACCATCACCCTCGACGAGGCGCTGGCGATCTATGCCCAGCCCAAGCAGCGGGGACGGCGCACGGCCGCAGCCACCCCACCGCTGCGCGAGCTGGGTACCGACCCTGCCACCGGCAAGCCGATGGTGATCAAAGACGGCCGGTTCGGGCCGTACGTGACCGACGGCTCCACCAACGCGTCGCTGCGCAAGGGCGACAGTATCGAAGAGATCACCGACGAGCGTGCCGCGGAGCTGCTGGCGGAACGGCGGGCGAAGGCGCCCGCGCCGCGGAAGAAGACACCGGCGCGGAAGGCGCCCGCGAAGTAGGCCCGCACCCCCATATCATCCCGTGAGTGTGTAACAGTGTTCTAACACTGTTACCCACTCACGGGGACGGTTCAGCTGGGCTGGAGCAGGTTTCTCACCGCCGCCGCGACCCGGCCCCCGTCGGCCCGTCCGGCCACCGCCGCGGTCGCCTTCTTCATGACCTGCCCCATCTGCCGAGGGGCGGGCTGCTCGCCGAGCTCGGCGGCGGTCTCCTCGACGGCCCGGAACGCGATCGTGGCGAGCTCATCGTCGGTGAGCTGAGTGGGCAGGTAGCGGGCCAGCACCTCGCCCTCGGCGCGCTCCTGCGCGGCCAGCTCCACCCGTCCCGCCGCGGCGAACGCGTCGGCCGACTCGGCCCGCTTCTTCGCCTCCTTGGCAAGGACCTTGACGACCTCGGCGTCGTCGAGCTCCCGGGCTTCCGAGCCCGCCACCTCGGCGGTGTTGATCGCCGTCAGCGCCATCCGCAGGGTGGACTTGACCAGCTCGTCCCGGGACTTCATCGCCGCGGTCAGGTCGGCGCGCAGCCGGTCCTTCAGTTCGCTCACGGGCGCCAACGCTAGTCCACCCGAACCGGGTCGTACGCTGCACGACGTGAACAGCTGGGCTCGGTTCGCGTTGGGCGCGGCCACCACCGGAGCCGCGACGGTCGCCTATGCCGCCGGGGTGGAGCGACGACGCTGGACCCTGCGCGAAGCGATGCTCCCGGTGCTCGCGCCAGGGATCCGGCCGTTGCGGATCCTGCACATCTCCGACCTGCACATGACACCGGTGCAGACCGGAAAACAGCGCTGGGTCGCCGAGCTCGCCGCGCTGGAGCCGGACGTCGTCGTCAACACCGGCGACAACCTCGCCCACCGCCGGGCCGTGCCCAGCGTTCTCGCGGCGCTCGGCCCCCTGCTCGAGCGGCCGGGCCTGTTCGTCTTCGGCAGCAACGACTACTTCGGCCCGCTGCCGAAGAACCCGCTGCGCTATTTCCGGCGCCACGAGGACCGGGTCCACGGGGATCCCCTGCCGTGGCGCGACCTGCGGGCCGCGCTCGTCGAGCGCGGATGGGCGGACGCGACGCACACCCGGATCGCCCTGGACGTCGACGGGGTGCGGATCGCCGCCGCCGGGGTGGACGATCCGCACCTGAGCCTGGACTGCTACCGGCGGATCGCCGGCCACCCCATCGGTGAGCCCGCCCTGCGGTTGGGCCTCACCCACTCCCCCGAGCCCCGGGTACTCGACGGCTTCGCCGCCGACCGCTACGACCTGGTGCTTGCCGGGCACACCCACGGCGGACAGCTGCGGGTGCCGGGCGTCGGCGCGCTGGTGACCAACTGCGGGCTGGACCGGTCGCGGGCGCGCGGCGCGTCGCGCTGGGGGGCACACACCTGGCTGCACGTGTCGGCCGGGCTGGGTACCTCACCGTTCGCCCCCATCCGGTTCGCCTGCCCGCCCGAGGCCACGCTGCTGACCTTGGTGGCCCGGCCGAGCAAGCCCCACGCCCGGTGGAGCACCCCCGCGTCGGCCGCCGCGGACGTCAGCTAGACTTCCTCCCGGCCGCCGAGAAGACGGCAGGCCATCGGGGTGTGGCGCAGCTTGGTAGCGCGCTTCGTTCGGGACGAAGAGGTCGCAGGTTCAAATCCTGTCACCCCGACCACACAAACGGCCTGGTCAGAGGCTCTGTCGAGAGCTTCCAGCCAGGCCATTCGTCGTTGCTGGGGCCGCTGAGTGTCCCGCAGCTCCCGCGGCGTCCAGTCCTGCGCGGGCAGGCCCGCCATCGTAGCGATCTTCCGGAACGCCCGCCGGACGTTGGCCGCGCCCAGCTGCGTGCCGACCTCCGAGGCGAACACGAGGTCGTGGTCGTGCCACCGTGCGCCGACCAGCCGCCGGGCCGCGGCCTGACGGAACCACTGCGACCGCAGCGCATCGACGCACCGCCGCGGAAGCGCGAGCGTCCGGCGCGACTTCCGCGTCTTGGTGTCCCCGCCGGCCCGGACCGAGCCCCACACCATGATGTGCGGCGGACCGGCGGATCGGCCTCCGGGTTGCCGTCGAGATCCACATGCGACCGGGTGAGCGCCCGCAGCTCCTCGGTCCGCGCCCCGGTGAGCAGCGACAGCACGACGTCGGCGCCGATCGTCGAGCCGTCCGCGACGTCGAGCAGCTTCTCGGGCTGCACCAGCGTCAGCACCTTAGACGGCCACGCGGCAGCCCTGTGCGACTGACGGAGGCTGGTTACGCCTGGGTGGGGCTGGTGGTCTTCTGGCGGAGCCTTTCATAGGGGGTTTGGCCGCCGAGGCCGCCGTGGGGGCGGTGGTAGTTGTAGTAGTCCTCCCACTCGCGCAGCTTGTTGTCGAAGGAGCTGCTGTCGTCGATGACGACGCCGTCGAGGAGGCGGTAGAACTCCTCGACGGCGATGCGGTGCGAGCGCTCCACCTTGCCGTTGAGCCGGGGCGTGCGGGGCTTGATGTAGACGTGCTGCAGTCCTTGGTCGAGGGCGTGCCAGCGGAACGCGGACTGGAACTCCGCACCGTTGTCGGTCTGGATGACCTCGACCCGAAACGGCAGCCGTGCCAGGACGTGGTCGAGGAAGGCGATCGCGGTCTTCTGATCGGCCTTCGGGTAGACCTTGAGCACCCGCAGCCGGGTGCAGTCGTCGATCGCGGTGAATTGGTAGTAGCGGCGCCGGCGTCGTGCGGTCAGCCCGGTGGTCTCCACGATGTGGGGCTGCGAGCTCGACGCCGTCCCCGCTGCGGCGGCTGCTCCGCCGGTGGCCGTGGTGGGGAGGGCTTCGATGAACTTGACGTCGATCTGCACCCGGTGCCCGGGTTGGGCGGCCCCCTCGCGAGCAGCACGAGCACCTCGACCTCGCGCGCCGTCAGCCCGCCCGGCAGCGCACGCGGTGCCCGGCCACAGCAAGGACGGCGTCGGTTGCCGCCCCGTCGACTCGGCCGGCGAGGACCTCGGCGCGGAGCAACCGCTGCGCCTGCGCGGGCAGGTGCGCGGACCGGTGCGGGCAGGGTTCGGTCAGGGCATGATAAACGTCGGCGGCGGCCAGAATACGGGCGGGCGCCGGGATGGCCGTGGCGGTGAGGCCGCGCGGATAGCCGGAGCCGTCGAGGCGCTCGTGGTGCAGGCCTGCAACCGCGGCGATGCCGGCCAGCACCGACGAGCAGGCCAGCGTCCGTTCGGCCAGGTAGGGATGGGTGCGGACGCGCTCGCGTTCGGCCTTGCGAGTCTCCGGACCACTCCGGTGTGGCGGCGAATCTACCCGGCCAGCTGCCCGCGCCGGCGCGAGAGGAAGGCCCGTTCGGCGGAGTTGTCGGTGGCCGCGATGGCGGCGTCGTACTCCGCGCGTGCCTCGGCCGACCGGCCCAGCCGGCGCAGCAGATCGGCGCGGGTGGCGTGCCAGGCGTGGTATCCGGTCAGCTCGAGCCGGTCCATTTCCGCCAGCCCGACGGCAGGCCCGTCGAGTTCCGCGCTCGCGATGGCCCGGTTGAGGGCGGCCACCGGTCCGGGGTCGACCACGGCGAGCTGGTCGTAGAGCGCCGCGATCTGGTGCCAGTCGGTGTCGGCCCACGAGGGCGCGTCGGTGTGGACGGCGTTGACCGCGGCCAGCAGCTGATAGCGGCCAGGGGGCCGCCCGGTCTCCCGGGCCCGGGCCAGGCACTCGCGCACGAGGTCGTGACCCTCGGTGATGAGTGCGTGGTCCCACCCGCCGCGGTCCTGCTCCGGCAACGGCACCAGCTCCCCGTCTGCCACCCGGCTCGCCCGGCGGGCGTCGGTCAGCAGCATCAGCGCGAGCAAGCCGGTGGCCTCCGGCTCGTCCGGCAGGAGCGACCGCAGCACCCGCCCGAGCCGGAGCGCCTCGTCGGCGAGCTCAGCTCGGATCGGCTCGTCGCCGGCGCTGGCGAGGTAGCCCTCGTTGAAGACGAGGTAGACGACGGTCAGCACCCCGGCCAGCCGCTCGGCGAGGTCGTCCACCGACGGCACCCGGTACGGGATCTTGGCGCCCTTGATCTTTGCCTTGGCGCGGGTGATGCGCTGGGCCATCGTCGTCTCGGAGACCAGGAACGCCGCCGCGATCTCGGCGACGGTCAGCCCACCGAACAGCCGCAGGGTCAGGGCCACCCGGGCCTCGGGTGCGAGGGCCGGGTGACAGCAGGTGAAGATCAGCCGAAGCCGGTCGTCCTCCACCACGCCGGTCGGCTCGTGGGGCGTGTCGTCGTGGATCATCAGGGCCGCCTGGTGTTTGGCGTCCCGCTGCTGCTCTCGCCGGATCCGGTCAATGGCGCGGTTGGCCGCGGTGGTGGTCAGCCACCCGCCCGGGCTGGGCGGTACGCCGTCCACCGGCCACTTCTCGAGGGCGACCAAGAGCGCCTCGCTGGCGGCATCCTCGGCGACGTCGATATCGCCGAAGCGGCATACCAGTGAGGCGACGACCCGCCCGAACTCCTCGCGGAAGATCCATGCGATCGCCTCCGCGGGCTCCGTCATACGCCCTGGAACGGCCGCACCTCGACCTTGCCGCGGCAGGCCTGCGAGCCCTCCTTGGCCCACTGCAGCGCCGCGTCCAGGTCGGGGGCCTCGATGACCCAGAAGCCACCGAGGTACTCCTTCGACTCCGCGTACGGCCCGTCGGTCACGATCGGCTTGTCACCGGTGTTGTCGACGGTGGTCGCCTGGTCGATCGGCATCAGCCCGCCGGCGAACACCCACGCCCCCTCGCCCTGCAGCTTCTGGTTGAACCGGTCGACCGCCTCGAACACCGGCTGCATCTCCTCCACGGGCGGGAGCTTCTCGTCGACGCCGTGGTGCACCGACAGCAGGTACTGGGTCATGTCGTCCTCCCCTGATCGGGCGGTCCCCTCTGGCCGCCTCTCACCCTCTCCACGAACGAGCCGGCGACGATACGACACCTTGGCAGAAAAAGCGCTCAGAAGACCTCCAGGAGCCCTTGGCGGAGCGGCGCACGTCCCACTTTGGTGATCACCGGACGCCCGGACGCACCCGGTGCCTGAGGTGCTCGTGAAGCCGAGGAAGGGCCACGCGACGCCGCCGGCCCCCTGTGCTCGTCCCGCTACCCTTTCGGCATGGGTGGGACGCTGCGGCGAGCCCGGGGTCATGTAGGCGCAGCCTTCCGGGCCGCGGGTCATGTGCTCGGCGTCATGCTGCAGCTCGGGCTCGTCGTTCTCGGTCTGACCTTCATCTTCATCACCGAAGATCATGAGACCGCGGTGCTTCAACTGCTGTCCTGGTGCCTTCTCGGTTCGATCTACTGGGTGGCGATCGTCGTATCGTTGTCGCTTTCGACGAGGCGACCATCCGATGATGTCGAATCGTTCGGTGCGAGATTTGAAGCGAGCCGGGTTTCCCGCGCGATCGCGACGGTCGCCACGTTCCTGTCGAGCGCGATGGGGCTCGGCGCTGCCAGCGAGCTGATCGTGTTGCGAAATGAGCCGCAGTGGCAGGGCGCCATTGAGTTCATCGCGGTCTGGGCGATGGTGCTGTCGTGGGGTCTCTTCCACTGGGGATATGCGCAGATCTACTACCACCGCTACTACGCGAGCAGCAGACGCCGGCCGCTCGAGTTCCCCCTGACCCCCGAGCCGCGATGGACGGACTTCGTGTATTTCTCGTTCACGAATGGTACGAACTTCTCGGTTTCCGATGTCGTCGTCGTCGACTCACGGATGCGGTGGACCGTCATCTGGCACACGACGTTCAGCTTCTTCCTGAACGCGCTCATCATCGTTCTCACGGTGAACACCATCATGAGCGGCGACGTACTCACCATCACCACCTAGCGCTAATTCTCGTCGCGGTACCCGAGCCGCGCAGATCGCGTCCACACCATGAAACAGCAATATGGTGACCTCTCATGACTGTCTCGATTTGAACTCTCAACGAGCTTGCACGACATCGGTGGGTTGCCGCGCAGTCCGGCCAACATTCGGCTTGCGATAGGTCAAGCGACGCAGCAGCACTTCGGCAGGGCCTCGATAACCCCGTCGACGCATGAACTCGGCCAAAAGTACGGTCATCACCCACGTCGCGATTGCCACCACGGCGACGGGCGCGACCGTCAGACGGTCCCCCAGGCCACCGCCGTACGAAGCCAGCACCGAAACAAACACCACCGACTGCAGCAGATATGCGGTCATCGACCGCTGACCGCAGGCCGCCAGCGCGGTGATGGCCACTCCGCGCCGCCGGCTCACTCGAATGGCGACAAGCCCGGCGACCGCGGCGTAACCAATCCCCCCCGCATAGCCCGTGACGGTATGCGCCGCCGCGGTCAGTACCAATGCCTCGGCGGAGGGCTTCGGCCACCAGCCGGCCCCCATCAGCGCCATCGGCAGCCCACCCACGACCGCCAGCCCGGCACCGATGACCCCGACCCGCACCAGCAGACGCCGATGCCGTTCGGGGTCATCGAGCACCCGTCGCCGCGCTGCCCAAATCCCGAGCAGCAGCGGCGGCACCAGGTTGACCAGCGAATTGAGGAGCACACCGGGCAGCCACTCCCCGATGCGGTCCGCGGCCGCCGCCACCGCATCCGTGGTCGTCGCCGCGGTCCCGGGATCAGGGGGGACGGAGTGAGCCAATGCGCCCAGCATTGCCACCGGCACCATCCACACCGCCGCCGCGAGCAACAGCGTCCGGTCGCTCGCGCGCGTCAGCACCCCAGCGAGCATGACCCCGAGCACTCCGTACGCGCCCAGGATGTCTCCGGAGAAAAGCAGCGACGCGTGCAGAAAACCGAAGAGCACCAACCACCAGCCCCGCCGGCGAATTAGTTTACGGACCGTCACCGAGCCAACTCCGACGGAGGTATTCCTGCGGAGCAGCTGGATCATCCCGTAACCGAATAGAAGCGCGAACATCGGATAGGCACGGCCGTCGACCACAATCATCTGAAGAAACACGACCACCTTATCCGGAATCGATTGCGGAACCGGATATCCCCGCACACCCTCGGGACGGCCATACAGATAACCAGGAGCGTTGGCCGATGCGATGAACAGGAGCATCGCGCCGCGCGCCAGATCTGGTGCCAGCGACCGAGCGGTCACCGAGATCGCGGCCGGAGCGGGAGACCCGCTCATCCTGGAGTCCGTCACGGGTTCGCCCCATTCAGTATGAGCAGGCAGAGTCGATCGAGCCGGCGGTTCTGGCCGGTCAGCCACGCACACAGGCTCGCGTCGGGCAGCCTGCTCGAACGAGGGTGCCCACCCCAGATCTGCCGAGCAGGAGCCCCCGAACTGAGCTGGGGGTAGCCCCAGAGCGTCGACGTAATTGATCTGCCTGATATGTGAGCAGGGCGGGTGCGACCTACCTGAAGGCGCTGCCCGAGACACCGCCCTCGCTCGTCGCGCCGGGGTTGGTGTGCGGGTGATCGCTGCGCGTGGGACAGCCGCTCTGGAGGGCCGAGAGGTCCGCAATTCTCTCCATGCCGACGAGGCAGGCAGGGAGCGGCTCGACGTGCAGCACCCCAAGCCGTTCGGTTGCTCGGCTGATTCCCTATGGGGGCTTGGGTGTCAAGGGGGGTCGGTGGCGGGGCGACCGGTTCAGCCGGTCACGGCGGCGGTCTTGACCGGTGTCG
>NZ_AUII01000022.1 GCF_000423625.1 Pseudonocardia asaccharolytica DSM 44247 = NBRC 16224 | reverse complement strand
GGCCGTCACGACCGCTTCGACCTGCTCGTCGGTGACCGTGCGCGGAGCACCGGGCCGCGGCTCGTCGGACAGGCCGTCCAGGCGCGCCTCCACGAAGCGGCGCCGCCACTTGCCCACCGTCTGCGGCCACACCCCGAGATCGGCGGCCACGTCCTGATTGGACCCACCGTCCGCGCAGGCCAACACGATGCGCGATCGCAGCGCCAGCGCCTGCGACGACTTCGCCCGCCGCGACCAGCGCACCAGAGTCGCCCGTTCGTCGTCGGTCAAGGTCACCGCGGCCACCGGCCGTCCCGTGCGTGCCACGACGCCCATACTAGACATCATCAACGAATTTCAGGCGCAAGACACTAGTGGACCGGAGGCCCACCGCTTGGTGAGTGTTCTCACCTCACATGCGTTTGCCGAGCCGATACCCCCCGGCAAGAATGCTCAGAAGGTCGCCCGCCCCGCCGCCCCGCGGCCGTGGCTGGCACAGTTCGATGATCGAACGGGCACGGCGCCGCGACCGCCCCGGCCACCGGGTTGCGGCCATCGGCGGCAGCGCCCCCGGAGAGGTTTTGGCGAGCAAGCGGTGTACCGCACGGGGCGTGCGCCGCTCACCGGCAGGAGGTCGAAGAGGTCCGATGAAAATCGTCGTGCTGGTCAAGCAGGTACCGGATACCTATTCGGAACGACAGCTGTCCGATTCTGACCACACCCTGGACCGGGACGCCACGGACGCGGTGCTGGATGAGATCAATGAGCGGGCGGTCGAGGCGGCCCTGCAGCTGAAGGAAGGCGATGGCGGCGATTCGACCGTCACTGTCGTGACGATGGGTCCTGACCGGGCCACCGACGCGATCCGCAAGGCGCTGTCGATGGGGGCGGACGCCGCGGTGCACCTCTCGGACGAGGCGCTGCACGGCAGCGACGCGGTGCAGACCGCGCGGGCGCTGGCCAAGGTGCTGGGCACGGTCGAGGGGTTCGACCTGGTCCTGGCCGGGAACGAGGCGTCGGACGGGCGGGCCGCCGCGGTGCCGGCGATGGTCGCGGACGTGCTGGGGCTGCCGGCGCTGACCCACGCCCGGGAGATCGCGATCGAGGGCTCGACGGTGCGGGTGAAGCGGGAGACCGATGACGGGGTGACCGAGCTGACCGCGGAGCTGCCCGCGGTGGTGAGCGTGGGCGAGAAGATCAACGAGCCGCGGTACCCGTCGTTCAAGGGAATCATGGCCGCGAAGAAGAAGCCGGTGACGACGCTGAGCCTGACCGATGCCGGGCTCGACGCGTCGGAGGTGGGTCTGGCCAACGCCCTGTCGAGCGTGACGAGCTCGCAGCCGAAGCCGCCGAAGAGCGCGGGCGAGAAGTTCGAGGACGAGGGCGACGGCGGTTCGAAGATCGCCGCGTACCTGGTGGCGCAGAAGCTCATCTGACCCGGATCGACGGAGGAGAACAGTCATGGCTGAGGTACTGGTCCTCGTCGACCACCTCGACGGCGAGAACAAGAAAAGCACGTATGAGCTGCTGACCGCGGCGCGGACGGTGGGCGAGCCGTCGGCGGTGGTGGTGGGCCCGGCCGGGACCGCGGCGGGGCTGGCCGAGGGGCTGCGTGCGCACGGCGCGGCGAAGATCTACGCCGCGGAGACCGATTCCGCCGAGTTCCTGACCCCGCAGGTGTCGGTCCTCGAGTCGCTGGTCGAGCAGGTCGACCCGGTGGCGGTGCTGATCTCGGCGTCGGCCGACGGCAAGGAGATCGCGGGCAGGCTCGCGGTGCGCACCGGCTCGGCGCTGCTGGCCGACGCGGTCGCGGTGTCGCCGACGGGTGTGACGCATTCGGTGTTCGGCGGGGCCTACATCGCCGAGGCCAAGGCGAACACCGGGCATCCGGTGATCACCCTGCGCGCCGGTTCGGTGGAGATCGAGCAGGCCGAGGGCGCGGGTGCCGAGGAGACCGTGGCGGTGCCTGCGTCCGGGCGCAGCGCCACGGTGATCAGCCGGGAGCCGATCGTCGGCGGCGACCGTCCGGAGCTCACCGAGGCCTCGGTCGTGGTCGCCGGTGGTCGCGGGGTCGGCTCGGCGGACGACTTCGCGATCGTGGAGGGCCTCGCCGATGTGCTCGGGGCCGCGGTCGGCGCGTCGCGGGCGGCGGTGGACTCGGGCTACTACCCGCACCAGTTCCAGGTCGGGCAGACCGGCAAGACCGTCTCCCCGCAGCTGTACATCGCGCTGGGCATCTCCGGCGCGATCCAGCACCGGGCCGGGATGCAGACCAGTAAGACGATCATCGCGGTCAACAAGGACTCGGAGGCGCCGATCTTCGAGATCGCCGACCTCGGCGTGGTCGGGGACCTGTTCAAGGTCGCCCCGCAGCTGCAGGAGGAGATCGCCAAGCGCAAGGCCTGACGCTCGTATCGGCGCAGCGCCCCCGGCCGTGGCCGGGGGCGCTGTCGTGTCTGTTCACCGGGTTGCCACCCGGCGTCGTCACCGGTGGGCTCGGGTGTTTGCCCGCGCCCCGTACCAATGTGGCCGTGACCTCCTCACAGGTGCTGGTCCGGACGCCCGAGGCGGCCGGGTCCCGGTACTCCCTGATGCTGACGACCGACGCCGACGAGGTGCAGGCCGCCCAGCGGCTGCGCCATGACGTGTTCGCGACCGAGCTGGGCGCCGACGTGCATGGCCCGGCGCCCGGCGTCGACGCTGACCGGTTCGACGAGTTCTGTGACCACCTGGTGGTGCGTGACGACGGCACCGGGGAGATCGTCGGAACCTACCGGCTGCTGCCGCCGGAGCGGGCGGTCGCGGCGGGCGCGCTCTACTCCGACGGCGAGTTCGACCTGGCCGCGCTCGCGCCGCTGCGCTCCTCGCTGGTCGAGGCGGGCCGGTCCTGCGTGCACCCTGACCACCGAGACGGCGCCGTCGTCGGGCTGATCTGGGCCGGAATCGCCCGCTACCTGCTGCTCACCGGCAACCGCTGGCTGGCCGGATGCGCGAGTGTTCCCCTCGACGACGGCGGCGCGCTCGCCGCGGGCGTCTGGGACCGGACGTGGGCGCGGCACCTCGCGCCGCAGCGGTACCGGGTCCGGCCGCTGCGCCCGTGGCTGCCCGCGCCCACGATGCGCCACCGGCGCGGCGCCATGCCCGCGCTGCTGCGCGGCTACCTGCGGCTGGGGGCCTGGGTGTGCGGGCCGCCCGCCCACGATCCGGACTTCGGCGTCGCAGACTTCTTCGTCCTGCTGGGCCTCGACCACGTCGACGACCGCTACCTGCGGTTCTTCCTCGGCGCGGATCGGTGAGCGCGCCCGCGCCACCGTCGGTCGCCGACGTCGCGCGACTGCGGATCGTCCGCCCGGCCCATCCCGGCCTGTCATCCGCGACCGACCGCCCCGGTGGGGCCTGGATGCCCTACTCTCCGTGCGGGCCTGCCTGCCTGCCGCCCGCGGTCCTGCCGCGCCGGCTGCGGATCGCACGCCGGCTCTGCGCGCTGACGGTGCTGCTGCTCGTCGCCCTCCCTCTCCTCTGGCTACCGCTGCCGAACGCGCGCCTGCGCGGCAGGACCGTCGCGTGCCTGTTCCGCGGCGTGCTGCGGGCGGCGGGGGTGCGGCTGCGGGTCCGCGGCGGGCGCTATGCCGAGCCCGGCACCGGGGTGCTGGTGGTGGCCAACCACCTGTCCTGGATCGACGTGCTCGCCCTCGGCGCCGTGCAGCCGGTGCGGATGCTCGCCAAGCGGGGGGTCCGCGACTGGGCGGTCGTCGGTGCGCTGGCCGCCCGGCTGGGGACGCTGTTCGTCGACCGCGCGGGGCTGCGCGGGCTGCCCGCGACGGCCGCGGCGATGGCCGAGGCGCTGCGCGGGGGTGCGGCCGTCGGCGTCTTCCCGGAGGGGACGACGTGGTGCGGCGGCGCCGCGGGCCCGTTCCGGCGCGCGGCGTTCCAGGCCGCGCTCGACGCGGGCGCACAGGTGCGCCCGGTGGCGATCACGCTGCGGCTACCGGACGGCAGCCCGGCCCGGGCCGCCGCGTTCATCGGCGAGGACACCTTCCTCGGCGCACTGCGCCGGGCGATGGGGCTGCCAGGCCTGGTGTGCGAGCTGACCGTGCTGCCCGCGATCGCCCCCGGCGCCGCGGCCGACCGCCGCGAGCTGGCCGCGGCGGCGGGCGCGGCGATCGCCGGGGTGACCGGCGTGGCCCATCCGGTGCATCCCGGCCGGGTAACGCGCCCCGTGGCCGCGGCCCACGCCGTCTGAGCTGACCGAGCGTCACCGCCGCGGCTCGATCGACTGGTTCCTTCATCCGCTATTTGATCATGGCGTGCCGCGCGATCGAGGATGGGCCCCTCAGGCTCATGATCTTCGCAGTACGGCAGCGGCGCGGACGTCCCCGAATCCCATCGGTTCGAGTACTTCGACAGCATCCCGGCGGACGACGGCTCCGCCGAGGAGCTGCTGTGCGGGGACGGACGGGTGTGGAGGGCGGTGTACATCGAGGTCAAGCACCGGGTCACCGACTGGGCCGTGGCCAAGGAGTGCATGAGCAATGTGATGAGCCGGGTCGCGCCGGCGCGTGAGGACGGCAAGCTGGTGTGGATCTACCACTGAGCTCCGGACCGCTCGGCGTGGGTCGTGTCGGGCAGTAACGGGATGATCACGTCGTATCCGTGGGACGGAGGCTCGGAGGGCTCGTGGGCCGAGTGCGCGCAGCAGTGATGAGAAGGACCGGCATGGATCCTGACCGGTTGGCGTACGGCCGGTATGTCGTGTGGGACCCGCCGCCGGATCTTCCTATCCGCGACCTCGAACCGGGGCATCCGGGGATCATCGTCGGCCCGTTCTGGCAGGACGTCGAGGTGAACTGGTTCTTCCGCGAGTCCGAGGATTTGAGGTGCCGGCAAGCAGAGCGTGCGGGTGACGTTGCATTCCAGTGCGGGGTACCCGGTGGGGTTCTGTCTCGACGCGGACTCGAACGGGGGCGAACTCGGGGATTGCCGCGAGGTCAATGAGGGCGAGACGTCGGCCGTCCTGTGAACGAACCCGGACCCCGGGCGGGTGTCGGTGAGTGTGCGGGCGAACGTCGACCGATGGAGTCGCGAGAAAACGCCGGTGTGGCGCGCTCGCTGCTGCGGGCCTACCGGGACGCGGCGCTGGCCGTGGGGGTGTGCGTACTCGCCGCGGCCGGAGCCGCCGCGGTGCTGCTGCCCGGCCGGCCGCTCGACGAGCGCTCGCTGCCGTGGCCCTTCGCGAACGAGAACGACCAGCCCGCTGGCCACCGTTGGCCTGCTGGTGGCCGCGCTGGTGCACGTGGTGGCCTCGGGGCTGGCCATCGTCGCCGCCTGATGGCGGGGCGCAGGGGCCCGGCCCGGTGCGGCGACTACGCTGGACGCCGGGGATGGCCGACGGAGACGGACAGTGACTGGGGTGAACGCGACTTATCTGGACCACGCCGCCACGACACCGATGCTCCCGCAGGCGGTGGCGGCGGTGAGTGAGGCGTTGGCGATCACCGGCAACGCCTCGTCCCTGCACTCGTCGGGCCGGCGCTCCCGCAGATTGGTCGAGGAGGCCCGCGAGCGGCTCGCCGCGGCGGTCGGTGCCCGTCCGTCCGAGGTCGTGCTGACCACCGGCGGCACCGAGAGCGACAACCTCGCCGTCAAGGGCCTGTACTGGTCCCGCCGGGCGGCCGATCCGCGGCGCACCCGCGTGCTGGTCTCCGAGATCGAGCACCACGCCGTCCTGGACTCGGCCGAGTGGCTGGCCGAGCACGAGGGCGCGCAGTTGGAGCTGCTCGAGGTCGACGAGTGGGGCCGGGTCCGCCCCGAGACACTGCGGGCGGCCATGGCGCGCGCGCCCGAGACCGTCGCGCTGGTCTCGGTGATGTGGGCGAACAACGAGGTCGGCACGGTGAACCCGATCCGCGAGCTGGTCGACATCGCCCACGAGTTCGGCGTCCCGATACACACCGACGCCGTGCAGGCCGTCGGCATCCTCCCGGTCGACTTCGCGGCCTGCGGCGCGGACGCGCTCACCCTCACCGGGCACAAGCTCGGCGGCCCGTACGGCGCGGGCGCGCTGCTGCTGGGCCGCGAGGTCGGGGTCACCCCGCTGCTGCACGGCGGCGGGCAGGAACGTGATGTGCGCTCGGGAACGGTGGACACACCGTCGGTCATCGGTCTGGCCACCGCCGTCGAGCTCGCGGTGGCCGACGCGCCGCGGCGCGCCGAGGTCGTCGCGGGCCTGCGCGACGATCTGGTGGGCAAGGTGCGCGCCGCGGCCCCCGACGCCAGGCTCAACGGTGACCCCGGCACCGGGCTGATCGACGGCGGGCCGTCGCGGTTGCCGGGTAATGCCCATCTGTCCTTCCCCGGCTGCGAGGGCGACAGTCTGATCATGCTGCTCGACGCGCACGGCATCGAATGCTCCACCGGCTCGGCCTGCACCGCGGGGGTCGCCCAGCCCAGCCACGTGCTGCTGGCGATGGGCGCCGACGAGGCCACCGCCCGCGGCTCGCTGCGGTTCTCGCTGGGGCACACGTCCACCGCGGAGGACGTTGCCGCCGTCGCCGCGGTCATCGGCCAGGTCGTCGAGCGGGCCCGGCGCGCGGGCCAGAACGGGAACGGCCGCGCGCACCGGCGGGCAGCCGCCGGCCGGAGCTGACCCGGGACGCGCGCGATGAGGGTCTTGGCCGCGATGAGCGGCGGCGTCGACTCGGCGGTCGCCACGGCGCGGGCGGTCGATGCCGGACACGACGTCGTCGGGGTGCATCTGGCGCTCTCGGAGACGCCCGCGGCGCTCCGCGGGGGCTCGCGGGGCTGCTGCTCCAAGGAGGACGCGGGCGACGCCCGGCGCGCCGCCGACGTGCTCGGCATCCCGTTCTACGTCTGGGACTTCGCCGCCCAGTTCACCGAGAGCGTCGTCGACGACTTCGTCGCCGCCTACGCCGCCGGGCAGACACCCAACCCGTGCCTGCGATGCAACGAGAAGATCAAGTTCGCGGCGTTGGCCGAGAAGGCCCTCGCCCTGGGCTTCGACGCGGTCTGCACCGGGCACTACGCCCGGCTCGACGCCGCCTCCCCGCCCACCCTGCGGCGCGCCGTCGATGCGGACAAGGACCAGTCCTACGTGCTGGCGGTACTCACCGCCCACCAGCTGGCGCACGCCCTGTTCCCGATCGGTGACACGCCGAAGGCGCAGGTCCGGGCCGAGGCGGCCGCGCGCGGGCTGCGGGTGGCAGACAAACCCGACAGCCACGACATCTGCTTCATCCCCTCCGGGGACACCCGGGCGTTCCTCGGCGAGCGGATCGGCGCCCGTCCCGGCGCGGTCGTCGACGCCGAGAGCGGACAGGAGCTGGCCCGCCACGACGGCGTGCACGGCTTCACGATCGGCCAGCGCAAGGGCCTGGGCATCGACCGGCCCGCCGCCGACGGCCGCCCCCGTTACGTGCTGGGCATCGAGCCCGCCACCGGGACCGTGACCGTGGGGCCGGCCGCCGCGCTGGACGTCCGGGAGATCGACGGCGCCCTGCCGGTCTGGTGCGGTGGCGTCGACCCGGACGGCCCGCTCCGCTGCGTGGCCCAGGTCAGGGCGCACGGCGGGCTGGCCCCGGCGACGGCATGGCAGACCGCCGACGGGTCGCTGCGGGTGCGCCTCGACGAGCCGTTGCGCGGCGTCGCCCCCGGGCAGGCCGTCGCGCTGTACCGGCCGGACGCGGCCGGGGACGTGGTGCTGGGCAGTGCCACGATCACCGCCGCGCGCTGAGAGCCGCAGTCAGGCCAGCTCGGGCACCCGCAGGTGGGCCAGCGCCAACTCGAACTCGCGAACCTCCATGACCTCGACGCCGGCGTCCCGGCTGATCGACTCGCGCAGGGTGGTCCCTCGGTCCCGGCTGCCGTCCAGCGCCTCGCGGCTGTCGAAGGTCACCGACGACACGCCGAGTCCGGACCCCCGGTTGACCAGCAGGCTGGCGCTGCAGAACCCGTCGAACTCCTCCAGGGCCGGCAGCAAGGCCATCTTGTAGACGTCGATCGCCTGGTCGAGCCGAGCCGGATCGCCGCGCACCCAGGTGGCGCGCACCCAGGCGCCCGGGCGTGAGGTGTGGTCCCGGTGCAGGACGGCGATCTCCCACTCATCGATCTGAAGGCTGCCACCGAAGATCTCCGCGGCCCGCTCGCGAACGGTCCGTAGCTGGTCCGCACTGGCGCGCATCGCATCCTCGGACTGCCAGGCACTGGCAGCGATGCACCGGCCGGACTCCCGGTCGACCAGCAGGGACAGGCCGATGAACCCGTCGATCTCCTGCAGCTGGGGCAGCACCGTGTCGCGGAGGTGCGCGATCCCGTCGTCGATCGACTCCGGTTGGGCCTGCACCGTGGTGGAGCGTGCGAACACGACCCCACCCCCTTCCGATCCGGGCAGCGCCCCGGTGGCGCCACCGGCCGGACCAACGGTCCTCCGGCGGACCGGGTCCGGCAACGGCCAGTTCCGGGTCGATTCAGCGGCCGTCCCGAGCCACCGTGGGTGGGCGGTGGCGCACCGCCGGAGCCCATCGGGTACACCTCGGCCATGAGCACTCCCTCCGACCCGCTCGCCGAGGCGCTCGCCGCCGCGGGGCTGTCCGGCGCCGTGCCCGGCGGGCCCGCGCCTGCCGCACCGGATCCGGGCGGTCTCCTCGTCACCGCGCCCGAACCCGAGCGGGTGGAGGAGCCGCCCGTGCGCTGGTCCGCGGGAGCGGCCACCGGCGTCGGCTCGCTGCCCGGCACCGTTGCGCGGGAGGCCGCCGCGACCGTGGTCGGGGAGCTGCCGGCGCTGCCGCATCTGCCCGAGCTGCCCGCTCGCGGCGCCGGCGCCGACCCGATCGGGCGGGCGGCGGCGCTGCTGGTCGACCTCGCGGTGGAGGTGGTGCCGACCGCCTACCGGGTGACCGCCCGACCGGGCCGCGACCAGCGCCGCGCCGTCGACCTGCTGCGCGGCGACGTCGACGCCTTCGACGAAGCCTGCGATCCGGTCCGTCCGGACTGGGTGAAGGTGCAGGTGGCGGGCCCATGGACGCTGGCCGCGTCGGTGGAGCTGCGCTCCGGGCACCGGGTGCTCACCGACCACGGTGCCGTCCGCGAGTTCACCGAGAGCCTCGCCGAGGGGCTGTGCGGGCACGTCGCCGAGATCGCCGCGCGCACCGGCGCCCGGGTGCTCGTGCAGCTGGACGAGCCGTCGCTGCCCGCCGTGCTGTGCGGCTCGCTGCCCACCGCGTCGGGGTACGGGACGGTGCGCGCCGTGCCCGAGCCCGAGGTCGCGGACGCCTTGCGCGGAATGGTCGACCAGCTGGCGGCGCCGGTCGTCGTGCACTGCTGCGCCGAGCGGCCCCCGGTGCGGCTGCTCGCCGGGATCGGGGCCGCGGGGATCGGGATCGACGCGACGCAACCCGCGCTGAGCGGGGACACCGCCGTCCCGGCGATGCTCGACGCGCTCGGCGAGGTCTGGGATACGGGCACGCCGCTGCTGCTCGGGCTCGTCCCGGTGCAGGCGCCGTCGCGGCCACCGGAGCTGAAGGAGCTGGCCCGGACCGCGTTCGACCTCGCCGACCGGCTCGGCTTCGACCGCTCCCGGCTCCCCGAGCTGGTCGTCCCGACGCCCGCGTGCGGGCTGGTGGGGGCGACGCCCGAATGGGCCCGCCGCGCGATGTCGCTCGCCAGGCAGCTGGGGGAGGCCTTCACCGACCCGCCGGAGGGTTGGTAGAGCGGCTCGGCTACCTCGGCCGGTCCGTCCGGCCGGTCCGCCCCGGCCGATCCACCCCCGTGACATGATCGCCGTTTCGGCGGCTCCAGCCGCGAAATCCGCGGTGGAACCCGCCCAAACGTTGATCTCCGGCGGGGCGTCGCCGGCCGGACGGGACGTCCTGCGGGAGTTGACGGCACGACGGGCGTAGGTTGCCGGTATGCACGGTGATCGCCTTCTGCTGGGCCCTGGCCCGTCCGTCCCCTACCCCGAGGCGCTCGAGGCGCTGACCCGGCCGGTGCTCGGCCACCTCGACCCCGAGTATCTCGGCGTGATCAGCGAGATCGGCGACCGGCTGCGGGCTGTGTTCCGCACCGCCAACGCCCTCACGTTGCCGGTCAGCGGCACCGGATCGGCCGGGATGGAGGCCTGCCTGGTGTCGTTGCTGGAGCCGGGCGCGACCATCATCGTCGGCGTCAACGGGTACTTCGGCGAGCGGCTGTGCGAGGTCGCGCGCCGCGGCGGGGCCGAGGTCGTGCGCGTCGAGGCGCCGTGGGGCAGCCCGCTCGACCCGGCCGACCTGCTCGCGGCGCAGCGGGCGAACCCGCAGGCCGCGCTGCTCGCCGTCGTGGCCGCGGAGACCTCCACCGGCGTGTGCAACGACGTCGCCCCGCTCGGGCCCGAGCTGGCCGGGACCGACACGTTGCTGCTCGTCGATGCGGTGACCGCGCTGGGCGGAACCCCGCTGGAGGTCGACGAGTGGCAGATCGACGCCTGCTACTCGGCCGCGCAGAAGTGCCTGGGCGCCCCGCCCGGCCTGGCCCCGGTGACGCTGAGCCCCCGGGCCATGGCGCGGATGCGCGCCCGCCGGACGCCGATCCGGTCCTTCTACCTCGACCTCGGGCTGCTGCACGACTATTTCCTGGCCAGCCCGCCCACCTACCACCACACGGCGTCCTCGACCCTGGCGTACGCGCTGCACGCCGGCCTCGGGCGGCTGTTGGAGGAAGGCGTCGAGCAGGTGTGGGAGCGTCACGCCCGGATCGGCGCGCTGCTGCAGGGCGCGCTGCCCGAGCTCGGCTTCGGGCTGGTCGCGCCGAAGGGGGCGCGGTTGCCGCAGCTCACCACGACGACGTTGCCCGAGGGCCTCGACGAGGAGGTGCTGCGCAAGCGGTTGCTCGGCGAGTTCGGGATCGAGGTCGGCGGCGGGCTGGGCGCCTTTGCCGGCCGCGCCTGGCGGATCGGGCTGATGGGGCATGCCGCCACCGAGCGCTCGGTGGTCACGCTGCTCGGGGCGGTGCGGCAGCTGCTGGGCTGATCCCCCGTGGGGCCGATGAATGATGGCGCCGCGCGCCGTCATACCTGCATGACCCTCGATCTCGAACCCGCCGCCCGTCGGATCGTGCTGCTGCTCGACGGCGTCGCCGACGACCGGCTCGACGCCCCGACGCCGTGCACCGACACCACCGTCGCCGCCCTGCTCGACCACCTGGTCGGGCTCGCCGGGGCGTTCCGCGGGGCCGCGGTGAAGGCGCCCGATCCCGGCCCCCCGCAACCGGCCGCGACCGACCGGCTCGACCCGGACTGGCGGCGGGTCCTGCCTCGGCGGCTCGACGAACTCGTCGCCGCCTGGCGCGACCCGGCGGCGTGGGAGGGGATCGCCTCGGTGGGTGGGGCCACCATGCCCGCGCCGCAGGTCGCGACCGTCGCGCTCGACGAGCTGGTGCTGCACGGCTGGGACCTCGCCCGCGCCACCGGGCAGGCCTATGCCGCCGATCCGGCGAGCGTCGAGGCCTGCCTCGGGTTCGTCGCGGCGGTGGCGTCCCCGCAGGGCACGCCGGGGCTCTTCGGCCCGATCGTCGACATGTCCGCTGATGCGGCACCGCTCGACCGGCTCCTCCGCCTCAGCGGCCGCGACCCGTCGTGGGCGCCCGATCGTCCAGCCGAAGCTCCGGTGACCCGCTGATCAGGCCCCGTCGCCCGGTACCCGTGCGGCGATCGGCCCAGCGCGCCAGCAGGATCAGCGCCACGGTCAGCGCGACGACGGTGGCGCCCGCGGCGAGGGCGCCCAGCGGCTCGGTGACCACGAACGTGGGGATCAGTCGTCCGGGCACCGCGACCGCGCCGAGGAACGCCCCGGTCAGGCCGAGCCAGCTGCCCAGCATGGCGGACCGGTGCCCGCGCAGGTCACCCCGGCGTGCGGCGAGGATTCCGGCGACGAGGCTGACCAGCGTCACGACCGAGAGGACGTGCAGCAGGCTCAGCCGCCCCTCGCTCAGGTCGCGGATGGCGAACGAGCTGGTGGCCACGAACAGCATGCCCGTCACCCACATCCATCCGGCGATCCGGTGGGTGCGGTCGCCCTTGATTCGCCGCAGCAGCTGGTAGCCGCCGAGCAGCAGGCACACCAGGGCGCTGGCCGTATGGGCGGCCACCAGCATCGTGGGTCCCGTCATCGTTCATCCTCCCTGTCGTCCAGCGCCGCGATCAGGCGCCGGGTGTCGCGGGCGTAGTCGCCGTAGCTGACGCCGCTGCGTTCGACGACGTCGGCGAACCGGCGTTCGAGCAGGTCGCGGCACTGGGCGACCGCCTGTTTGCCGGATGGGGTCAGGGTGAGCCGCCGCCGGTTCCCGCCTGCCGGGTCGGGTCCGGCCTCGAGCAGCCCGGTGCCTGCCAGTGCACCGGTCATCCGGCTCACCGACGGTTCGGAGACTCCCAGCGCCTCGGCGAGCGCCCGCTGGGTGACCGGGCCGAGCTCGCCGACGAGCAGCAGGGTCAGGAACCGCCGGTAGGACAGGCCGAAGGCCGGCTGCAGGATCTCCTCGGCCGCGCGGTCCAGCCGCGCGGTCAGCACGTGCAGGTCGAAGGTCAAATCGTGAGACACACCTATAACTTAGCACGGTAAGTTAGGAGGACAACCCTCTATGGGTCTCCCGAGATCGTCGGTGCATCGCACTAATCTCTGCCGCGTGAGCCCCGATGCCCCAGCCGCTGCCCGCGCCCGGCACGCGCAGCTGGCCACTGAGGTCGCCGACCATCAGTTCCGCTACTACGTGCTGGATTCGCCCGTCATCTCCGACGGTCAGTTCGACGAGCTGTGGCGCGAGCTCCGCGCGCTCGAGGAGGCGTATCCGGAGCTGGTCACGCCGGATTCGCCGACCCAGCGGGTGGTGGGCGGTTCGGCGGGGTTCTCGACCGACTTCACGGCCCACGACCATCTCGAACGCATGCTCAGCCTCGACAACGTCTTCGACACCGAGGAGCTGCGCGGCTGGGCCGAGCGGGTCGGCCGGGAACTGGGCGCCGACGCCGCCCTGCACTACCTGTGCGAGCTCAAGGTCGACGGCCTGGCGGTGAATCTGCTCTACGAGGACGGCAGGTTCGTCCGCGGGCTCACCCGCGGTGACGGTCGCACCGGTGAGGACGTCACGCTCAACATCCGCACCCTGTCCGAGGTGCCGCAACGACTGACGAGCTCCGACGCGTGGCCGGTGCCGAAGGTCCTCGAGGTGCGCGGGGAGGTCTACTTCCGGCTCGCCGACTTCGAGGCGCTCAACGCCTCGCTCGTGGCAGCGGGCAAGGCGCCGTTCGCCAACCCGCGCAACACGGCGGCGGGTTCGTTGCGGCAGAAGGACCCGCGGGTCACCGCGTCGCGCAACCTGCGGCTGATCTGCCACGGCTTCGGCAAGCGCGAGGGGTTCGCCCCGATGCGGCAGTCGGAGGCATACCAGGCGTTGCGGGCGTGGGGCCTGCCGGTCTCCGACCGCACCGTCATGTTGCGCGGCATCGACAAGGTGATCGAGCACGTCGAGTACTGGGGCGAGCACCGCCACGACGTCGAACACGAGATCGACGGCGTCGTCGTGAAGGTCGACGAGGTGGCCCTGCAGCGCAGGCTCGGGTCCACCTCGCGCGCACCGCGCTGGGCGATCGCCGTCAAGTACCCGCCGGAGGAGGCCACCACCACGTTGCTGGACATCCGGGTGAATGTCGGACGCACCGGCCGGGTCACCCCGTTCGCGTTCATGGAGCCGGTTCAGGTCGCGGGCTCGACGGTCGCGCTGGCCACCTTGCACAACGCCGACGAGGTGCGTCGCAAGGGCGTACTGATCGGCGACCGGGTGGTCATCCGCAAGGCCGGCGATGTCATCCCCGAGGTGCTCGGGCCGATCGTCGACGTGCGCGACGGCTCGGAGCGCGAGTTCGTCATGCCCACGCACTGCCCGGAGTGTGGCACCGAGCTCGCCCGGCAGAAGGCGGGCGACGTCGACCTGCGCTGCCCCAACGCCCGGTCCTGTCCCGCGCAGCTGCGCGAGCGGCTGTTCCACGTCGCCGGCCGCGGGGCGTTCGACATCGAGGGCCTGGGCTACGAGGCGGCCACCGCGCTGCTTGTCTCCGGGGTGGTCATCGACGAGGGCGACGTCTTCTCCCTCACCGCGGCCGATCTGCTGCGGGTCGAGCTGTTCCGCACCAAGGCGGGTGAGCTCTCGGCCAACGGGCGCAAGCTGCTGGCGAACCTCGAGGTCGCCAAGGACCGTCCACTCTGGCGGGTGCTGGTGGGGCTGTCGATCCGGCACGTCGGGCCGACCGCGGCGCAGGCGCTGGCCCGCGAGTTCGGCTCGCTCGAGGCCATCGAGGCGGCGGCCGAGACGGCGGCCGCCGAGACCGCGCGGGCCGGCGTCGCGATCACCTCCGACGGTACAGCCGACAATGGCGCCGGGGCGGAGGGCGCCGGGCCGGCGGGCAACGGTGTGCCGGCCGCCGACGAGCCCGAACCGTCCACGATGGAGGCCGCGGAGGGCACGGAGGTTGCGGCTCTCGGAGAGGCCGCGGATGCCGAGACGACGCGGGCCAAGGCCAAGGCGGTCGCGGCCGCGCTGGCGCCGCTCGCCGGCGTCGAGGGGGTCGGCCCGACGATCGCGGCGGCCGTACGTGACTGGTTCACCGTCGACTGGCACCGCGAGGTCGTGGCCAAATGGCGGGCCGCGGGGGTGCGGATGGTCGACGAGGCCGACGTCTCCGTGCCGCGGACCCTCGAAGGGATGTCCATTGTGGTCACCGGCTCGATGGACGGCTTCTCCCGGGACGAGGCGAAGGAGGCCATCGCCGCCCGTGGCGGCCGGGCCGCGAGCTCGGTGTCGAAGAAGACCGCGTTCCTGGTCGCGGGTGACGCGCCGGGCTCCAAGTACGACAAGGCGGTCGATCTCGGCGTTCCGGTGCTCGACGAGGAGGGATTCCGGGTGCTGCTGGAACGCGGCCCGGATGCCGCCCGGCAGGTGGTGAGCACGACGGGTTAGCGGCCGGCTGGCGGGTTGTCGGTCCCTCCCGTGACATACGGTCGAGCGGGCGAATCAGATACCGATGGTACTCGGATTCCGTTGACATTCGAATACCTTGGGTATCTAATTCTCCCGTGACGACGCGGCTGACCAGAGCGGAGCAGGTCGAGCGGAACCGGGAGCTCGTCCTCGTCGCGGCGCGGCGGATCTTTCTCGAACGCGGGTACGGCGGCGCGAACCTCGACGCGATCGCCCACGAGGCGGGCTTCTCGAAGGGTGTCGTGTACTCCCAGTTCGCGAGCAAGGCCGACCTGTTCCTCGCGCTGCTGGAGCGCCGGATCTCCGACCGGGCGGCGGAGAACGCGCGCGTGGCCGCCGCGCACGCCGGGCTCGACGGCCTGCTCGCCCTGCTGCGCACGAACGTCCGGCGCACCGAGGAGGGCGCCGGCTGGCTGCGGCTGCTCGTCGAGTTCCGCGTACTGGCCGCGCGGGACCCCGGGCTGGGCCGCCGCTACGCCGACCTGCACGCCCGCGCCCTGGGCCACTTCACCGAGGCGGTGGGATCCGTGCTCGCCCGCGGCGGCCTCGCCCCCGTGTACCCGCCCCGCGTCTTCGCCGAGCTGATCTTCGCCGTCGACGCCGGGCTGCTACTGGAACGCGCCGCCGACCCGGCGGCCCTCCCGGTGCGCTACCTGGAGGACCTCGCCGCTCGCCTCGTCGAGCCGATCTGATCCCGCCTCCCGCCGAGGAGCCATCGTGACCGCCACCACCGCCACGTCCCCGTTCGTCGCGCTGCGCGACCGGACCAATGCCGCCCTCCTCGCCGCCTACCCGGAGCTCATCGCTCGGCTGGACTGGGACCGCGCGCGGATCGTCGCTCACCAGCGGCTCAGGCTGCAGGCCCTGCTCGCCCACGCCGCCGCGCATTCCCCCTTCCACTCCCGGCGGCTGCGCGGGATCGACCTCGACGCGGTCGGTCCCGCGGACCTCGCCACGCTGCCGGTGATGACGAAGGCCGAGATGATGAACGAGCTCGACGACGTTTTCACCGACCGGCGGCTGACGCACCGCGCGGTGGAGGAGGCGCTCGCCGCGGCGGGCCGGGAGCCCGCGGTGCTGCAGGGGGTCCACCTCGCGCTCGCCTCGGGGGGAAGCACGGGACAACGCGCCGTGTTCGTCCTCGACGGCCCGGCGTGCGTGCAGTTCTACGGCTCGCTGACCCGCGGGTTCGCCGCCCGGATCGCCGCGACCGGCGGGCCGCCCGGTGGCCTCCCCGCCGCGATGGTCGCGGCGGGCTCGCCCCTCCACGCCACCGGGACCGCGGGCCCGCTCACCGCAGGCGGACGGCTGCCGTTCCGCTTCCATTCGGTGCCGGTCACCCTGCCGCTGCCGGAGATCGTCGAGCGGCTCAACGCGCTGCAGGCGCCGCTGCTGTTCGGCTATCCCACGATGCTGGCCCGGCTGGCCGGAGAGCAGCGGGCCGGGCGGCTGCGGATCGCCCCGGTCGCGGTCACCTGCACGAGCGAGACCTGCACCCCCGAACTACGCGCCGCGATCACGGCGGGATTCGGAGCCCCGCTGATCGACGGCTTCGGCTCGACCGAGGGGCTGGTCGGCAACAGCCCGCCCGGCGAGGAGGCGATCGTGTTCGCCGAGGACGGGTGCGTCCTCGAGCTCGTCGACGATCGCAACCGTCCGGTGCCACCCGGCACGTCGTCGGCGAAGGTACTGGTCACGAACCTGTACAACCAGGTGCAGCCGCTCATCCGCTACGAGCTCACCGACCGGTTCGTCGCGGAACCGCCCGCCGCGGGGCACGGCCACCTGCGGGCGCGTGTGCAAGGTCGCTCGGACGAGGTCTTCCGCTACGGCGCGGTGACCGTCCACCCGCTGGTCATGCGCTCGGTGCTGGTGCAGACCCCGGAAGTGCTGGAGTATCAGGTCCGGCAGACACCCGGCGGGATCGACGTGGCAGCGGTGGCCGATCCCGGGCTGGACGTGGCGGGTCTGCAACGCCGGCTCGCCGCCGCGCTGGCGGGCAGCGGTCTCGCCCGTCCCGAGGTCGTGGTCCGTCCGGTGCCGAACCTGCAGCGTCATCCCGAGACCGGCAAGCTCTGCCGGTTCATCCCCCTGCGCTGATCCCTGCCGTTGCTCCGCGCCGGCGCGGCATGACGTCCCGGTATGTTCCCGCGCCCCGGTCGCGCAGTACGATCGACGGCATGTCATGATCAACTGTGGCCTGGTGGTCTCCGATCGGAGATATGGCAATTGCTCCGACGGTGACTAGGCTCACTCGGGCGGAGGAGGTTGTCTGGTGCTGCAGGCGGTCCTGAACGGCTCACGGCCGGCCGACGCGCACCCGGCGCTTCCCGTCCTCTCTCGCCACCTCGCGCGCGATGCCCGCACGATCGCCCGGCTGGGTATCTCCTCGGTGCATGTGCACCCGCGCGGCCCCAACGGCGAGGAAACCCTCGATCCCGCCCATGTCGGGGATGCGGTCGCGCTCATCCGGGCCGAGGTCCCGGGCATGGAGATCGGGGTGGCCACCGGCCGTTGGATCCAACCCGATCCGCGGGTCCGGGTCGAGGCCGTGCTGTCCTGGGGTCAGCTCGGCGTCGGGAAACCCGATGTCTGCTCGGTGAACGTGCACGAGAAGGGCTGGGTCGACGTCTGCCAGGCCGCGGCCTCGGTGGGCATCGGCGTGGAACTCGGGGTGTGGACCAGCGGCGATGCCGTCACGCTTCGCCAGCACGGGGTCCCGCCACGCACCGTGCGGGTGCTCGCCGAGTCGACGGTGTCCGACCCCGAGACCGCCGTCGCCGAGGCGATCCGGATCCTGCGCGCCCTTGGCTCGCTGCCGGTGCCGGTGCTGCTGCACGGCGAGGAGGGCGGAGCCTGGCCGGTCCTGGAGTACGCGATGCGAATGGGCATTGATACCCGCATCGGCTTCGAGGACGTCCTCGTCCGGCCCGACGGGTGGCTCGCGACGGGCAACGACGACCTGGTCAAGTCGGCGCTGGCCATCCGCGTCTGACCCGCCGCCCGGGAGCCGATCCCCGGCCGATCCGCCCCGGCCGATCCCCTCGACCATGATCGTCGTTTCGGCGCCCGCGGCCGCGCCGATCGCGGTTCCCCCTGCCCAACCGCCGATCACCCGCCCGCGCTGGTTCCCTCCGGGCCCAGCACCGCGGTGACGATGCCGGCCAGGTGCGTCAGCCGGGCCAGCTCGGACCGCCGGAAGGCCGGACCGCCCGGTCGCCCCACCACCAGCGCCTGCGCCGACGAGGCCGGACCGAACGGCGCCGCCGCGAGCTCGGTGTCCAGCTCGCGCCACGGGCTCGGGACCCACTGGGTCTCGGGATCGATGACCATCGTCGTGGTCAGCGGCAGCCACGGCAGATCGCCTGCCCTGGTCTCGGGTGCGGCGCCGCTCTCCGCGAGCCGCCACGACCGTCCGCCCTCGCGCACCACGATGAGCGCCCAGCCGGCCCGGAACAGCCGCGGCACCTCGTCGGTGAGTCGCTGCAGCCCATGAGCGGGATCGCCGGCGATCTCGTCGACGAGCTCGAGCTCGCGATGGGTGTCGAGCCGGCCCACGTAGGGCCGCACCGACTCGACCTGCACCCCGGGCACCGCCTCGGCCGCGGTGATGAGCACATCCGGAGGCCGGCCCGCGGGCAGCTCGACGGCGAGGTCGTCGACGGCCGTGCCCGCCGAACGTTCCACGACGTCGACGCCGAGGATGTCGGCCCCGGCGTTGCCGAGCGCGGTCGCAACCGCTCCAAGACTGCCCGGTCGGTCCGGCAGCACCACGCGGAGCAGGAACGACACCCGCACGCCTCCTCGTCACGACGACCCATGCCCGCGGCGGTGTGGCCCGTGCCTCGCGGGCGGCCGACGCGGCACTGCGCGGGAGATCCTGCCAGGCTCGGGACGGCGGGGACAGCACCCACCGTGCGCGTCGAGCTGCGGTCCGTGCCCGACGGGCGCGCAAGGGGTGACTCGCCGGGGACTAGACTCGTCATCGGCCCCGCCGCAGGCGGCGTCCTGACGCGCGCGCCGCACGTCGCCGGGGACCCCCACCCTGCCGTGAGCGTGCCCGCACCGGGTCCCGCCCCGCACACCGTTCCACCCAGGAGGGACATGTCTCTCGATACCCCGCCGCCGAGCGGGGCCATCACCCGGGACGAGGTCGCTCACCTCGCCCGGCTGGCCCGGCTCGCCGTCACCGACGACGAGCTCGATGTCTTCGCCGGTCAGCTCGACGTGATCCTCGGCGCGGTCGCCCGGGTGGGCGAGGTCGCGGCCGACGACATCCCACCGACCTCGCATGCCGTCCCGCTGTCCAACGTGTTCCGTCCCGACGAGCGGCGTCCGGGGCTGACCCAGGAGCAGGCGCTCTCCGGAGCGCCCGCGGTCGAGGACGGCCGCTTCCGGGTCCCGCAGATCCTGGGGGAGGAACAGTGAGCACCGAGCTGATCCGGCTCACCGCGGCCGAGCTCGCCGTGAAGATCCACTCCCGGGAGGTCTCGGCCGTCGAGGTCACCAGGGCGCATCTGGATCGCATCGCCGCCGTCGACGGGCAGGTGAACGCGTTCCTGCATGTTGCGCGCGAGGCGGCGCTGGCGAACGCCGCGCTGGTCGACGAGTCGATCGCCGCCGGTACCGCCCCGGCGTCCCCGCTGGCCGGGGTTCCGCTGGCGCTCAAGGACGTCTTCACGACCATGGACATGCCGACGACGTGTGGGTCGAGGATCCTCGAGGGTTGGCGCCCGCCGTACGACGCGACGGTGACCACGCGGCTGCGCGCCGCCGGGATCACCATCCTGGGCAAGACGAACATGGACGAGTTCGCCATGGGCAGCTCGACCGAGTACTCGGCGTACGGGCCCACCCGCAACCCGTGGGACACCAGCCGCATCCCCGGTGGCTCGGGCGGTGGTTCGGCCGCGGCGCTGGCGGCCTTCGAGGCCCCGCTCGCCATCGGCACCGACACCGGCGGTTCGATCCGTCAGCCCGCCGCGATGACCGGGACAGTCGGGGTCAAGCCGACCTACGGCGGGGTCTCCCGCTACGGGCTGGTGGCGTGCGCGTCGTCGCTGGACCAGTGCGGGCCGTGCGCGCGCACCGTGCTGGACGCCGCGCTGCTGCACGAGGTGATCGCCGGGCCCGACCCGCTGGACTCCACCTCGATCGACGCGCCGGTCCCGGCCGTCCTCGAGGCCGTCCGGCGGGGTGCGGATGGTGACCTGCGAGGCCTGCGCGTCGGCGTCGTCCGGGAACTGGGCGGCGAGGGGTACCAGGCCGGGGTGCAGAGCAACTTCGAGGCCGCGCTGCGTCAGTTGGAGAAGCTGGGCGCGGAGGTCGTCGAGGTCAGCGCACCGCACTTCCAGTACGGGCTGCCCGCCTACTACCTGATCCTGCCCAGCGAGGTGTCGTCGAACCTGGCGCGGTTCGACGCGATGCGCTACGGGCTGCGCGTCGAGAACGGCACCAGCGCGGAGGAGGTCATGGCCGCCACCCGGGAGGCGGGCTTCGGGCCGGAGGCCAAGCGGCGCATCATGCTCGGCACCTACGCGCTGTCCTCCGGCTACTACGACGCCTACTACGGGCAGGCGCAGAAGGTGCGGACGCTGATCAGCCGCGACTTCGCCACGGCGTTCGCCCAGGCCGACGTGCTGGTCTCGCCGACGGCGCCGACGACCGCGTTCCCCATCGGGGAGAAGGTCGACGACCCGCTCGCGATGTACCTCAACGACCTCGCCACGATCCCGACCAACCTCGCCGGGACCGCCGCGATGTCGGTCCCCAGCGGGCTCGCGGCCGAGGACGGGCTGCCCACCGGCCTGCAGATCATGGCTCCGGCGCTGGGCGAGGCCGTGATGTACCGGGTGGCCGCGGCGTACGAGGCCGCGCGCGACGCCGAGGGCGGCGGCGCCCTGATCCACCGTGTCCCGCCGATGGAGGTCTCCGCATGAGCGCGCCCACGTTGGTCGACTACGATGAGGTCGTCGAGCGGTTCGACCCGGTGCTCGGGCTCGAGGTGCATGTCGAGCTGTCGACGAACACCAAGATGTTCTGCGGCTGCCCGACCGACTTCGGCGCCGAGCCGAACACCCAGGTCTGCCCGACCTGCCTGGGGCTGCCGGGCTCGCTACCCGTGATCAACCACGCCGCGGTGGGGTCGGCGATCCGGATCGGGCTGGCGCTGAACTGCACCATCGCGCCGTGGGGTCGGTTCGCGCGGAAGAACTACTTCTATCCGGACATGCCCAAGAACTTCCAGACCTCGCAGTACGACGAGCCGATCGCGGTGAACGGGTATCTCGATCTCGAGCTGGACGATGGGTCGGTCGTGCGGGTCGGGATCGAGCGCGCGCACATGGAGGAGGACACCGGCAAGTCGCTGCACGTCGGCGGCGCGACCGGCCGTATCCACGGCGCCGAGTACTCGCTGCTGGACTACAACCGCGCCGGCGTCCCGCTGATCGAGATCGTCACCAAGCCGATCACCGGGACCGGGGCGCGGGCCCCCGAGGTCGCCCGGGCCTATGTGACCGCGCTGCGCGACCTGCTGCGGGCACTGGACGTCTCGGATGTGCGGATGGACCAGGGGTCGCTGCGCTGCGACGCGAACGTCTCGCTCATGCCGCGCGGTTCGTCCGAGTTCGGCACCCGGACCGAGACCAAGAACGTCAACTCGCTGCGCTCGGTCGAGCGGGCCGTCCGCTACGAGATGACCCGGCAGGCCGCGGTGCTGCTGGCCGGCGGGACGGTCGTGCAGGAGACGCGGCACTTCGACGAGGCGACCGGCACCACGTCGCCGGGCCGTCGCAAGGAGACCGCCGAGGACTACCGGTACTTCCCCGAGCCCGACCTGGCGCCGATCGCGCCCTCGGACGAGTGGGTCGAGCAGCTGCACAGCACCCTCCCGGAGATGCCCTGGGAGCACCGCAAGCGGGTCAAGGCCGAATGGGGGCTGTCCGACGAGGAGCTGCGCGATCTGGTCAACGCCGGGGCGCTGGAGCTCATCGAGGCCACCGTCGCGGCAGGCGCGCCGTCGTCGGAGGCGCGGTCGTGGTGGGTGTCGTACCTGGCCCAGCAGGCGAACACGCGCGGTATCGCGCTCGACGCGCTGCCGATCCGGCCCGCCGACGTCGCGCGGGTGATCGAGCTGGTCGCCGCCGGTGAGCTGACGAACAAGCTGGCCCGCCAGGTCGTCGACGGCGTGCTGGCCGGGGAGGGCGGCCCGGACGAGGTCGTCGAGCAGCGCGGCCTCAAGGTCGTCTCCGACGACGGCGCGCTGATCGCCGCGGTCGACGAGGCTCTCGCCGCGCAACCGGACGTGGTGGAGAAGATCCGCGGTGGGAAGGTGCAGGCCGCCGGGGCGATCGTCGGTGCGGTCATGAAGGCGACCAAGGGGCAGGCCGACGCCAAGCGGGTGCGGGAACTCGTGTTGCAGCGGGCCGCCCGTGAGTGAGTAACACGGTTTCGGCGTTACTCAGCATTCACGAGGGCTTGTCCCAGATCCTGGTCGAGCTGTCCGCCCGTGCCCGGAAAAACCCCGGGCGCGGGCGGGGTCAGGCACGATCGGCGCCGCCGCCGGACGGGGGCTGGATGCGGATGACCCGGTCGTCGCTCGGCACCGGAGCCGCCTTCGCCCCGCCGTCGCGGTTCACCGTGCCGAGCCACAGCAGCCCGTCGGGCCCTGAAGCGGCAGCGGCCAGGCGCCCGTAGACGTTCGCGAGCACCGTCTGGGGATCGCCGTTGAAGGCGCCGCCGTCGGCCGGGCGCAGCACGAACAGCGACTTGCCGCCCGTCTGCGCGACCGCCACCACGCCGGGCTCGGCCGTGCACCCGGCGACACCGGGACGGTCCGGCCAGGTCCAGGCCGGCGGGGGCAATGCGCCCGGGCCGACCCGGTACAGCACATCCTGCGTCGCCGCCCGGTCGGTGACCCATGTCGTCCCGCCCATCCGGTCGGTGCATACCCCCTGCGGTGACCGCAGGCCCGAACTGAAGATCGGCGAGGCCGGGTCCGGGTTGTCGGGCATCGGACGGCCCAGGGTGTCGATGCGCAGCACCTTCCCGGCGAGCGATCGGGGATCGGCGCCGGCGCCGCCCGCGGCCCCGGTGGCCACGACCAGCGCACCCTGCGTATCGGTGCCGAGCGCGCCGCCGTTGTCCGCAGGCCCGCGGGGGATCCCGGTCAGCACCGGTTTGGGCGGCTCGCCGGGTGCCAACCGCAGCACCCGGTTGTCCTCGGGGGTGCTGGCGTAGGCGTAGACGAGCCGGTCCTCGGCGTAGCTGGGCGACAGCACCAGCCCGGTCAGCCCGCCGCTGCGCGGGTCGACGGGAACGGTCGTGACCAGCTGCGGTTCGACGCCCCGCTCGACCCGCAGCACCCGGCCGGTGCTGCGCTCGCCCACCAGCGCCGAGCTGCTGTCGGGGAGCACCGCGATCGCCCCGATCGGGTCCAGGCAGGTCGCGACGACCTGCGGGTCGGGGTCGTCACAACCCGACGGCGCCTGCTCCCGTCCCCGTTCCGGCACCTCCCCACCCTGTTGCCCGTCCGGCCCACCGGGAGGCGGCGGCTCCAGCATCGACGGCGGCCCGCCGAGCTCGCCGGCGCCCTCGATCTTGTCGCGCCATTCGCGGGGGCCGGAGTCGGGGAACGACGCGCAGGCGGCCAGCATCAGGCCGAGCAGGACGGCGGCAAGAACCCGCACCGTCCGCCGTCGCATCCCCCGCACGAGCCCCAGGCTAGGCCGCGGCGGGTGAGTGGCCGGTGAGGGCGCTAGCGTCATGCGACGTGACGGAGATGCACGTGCTCGTCTGTGACCAGGAGGGCCTCGCGGCGCTGGCCGATGTGTCCGGCGTCGCCGCGGTCCGCTACGACCCGCAGGCGACGCTGCCCGACGAGGCTGCGGTCGCGCAGGTCCTCGTTCCCCCGTTCCTGGCCACCAGCAGCGCCGTCGCGCTCACCGAGCAGCTACCGCGGCTGCGGCTGGTCCAGCTGCTCACGGCCGGGGCGGAGAGCTGGGTGGGCCGGCTGCCCGCGGGGGTGGCGCTGTCGGACTGCCGGGGCGCGCACGGCGGCGCGACCGCCGAGTGGATCGTGGCCGTGCTGCTCGCCCACTACCGCGACCTGTCGGCGTTCCTGCGGGCACAGGACGACCGGCGCTGGGACTACCACCGCACCGACGAGCTGGCCGGTAAGCGGGTGCTGCTCGTCGGGGCCGGCGACGTCGCGGAGCACACCGTGCGCAGGCTCGCCCCGTTCGAGGTGACGACCACGCTGGTCGGCAGGCGGGCACGCGACGGGGTGCACGGCATCGACGAGGTGCTCGACCTGCTGCCCCGGCACGACGCCTGCGTGGTGATCGTTCCGCTGACCGACGACACCCGTGGTCTCGTCGATGCCGAGTTCCTCGCCGCCATGCCCGCCGGCGCGGTGCTGGTCAACGCCGCGCGCGGGCCCGTCGTCGACACCGAGGCGCTCACCGCGGAGCTGTCCACCGGGCGGCTGCGCGCGGCCCTCGACGTCACCGATCCCGAGCCGCTGCCCGCGGACCATCCGCTCTGGACCGCGCCGGGTCTGCTGCTCACCCCCCATGTCGGGGGTAGTGTGCCCGGCGCGATGCGCCGGGCCTATGCGATCGCCGCGGAGCAGATCGCGGCGTTTGCGCGCGGCGAGCGGCCACCGAACCTGGTCGAGAACGGGTACTGATCGGCTCGTCGGCGCCGCGTCGCACCGGCCGGGGACTACTGTCCGCCTCATGAGTGATCCGACCCGGTCCTTCGACATCGGGACGCTCGGCGGCGCTGAGCCGGCCACGGCACCGACCAAACCCGAGCGGCGGCCGGTTCCGTCGAACGGATCCGCGGACATCGGGCTGCTGGTTCTGCGGCTGGCGGTCGGCGGGTTGTTCTTCGCGCACGGCGCCCAGAAGGTCTTCGGGCTCTGGGGCGGTCTCGGGATCGAACGCACGGCGGAGAACATCGCGCGCCACGGATTCACCGGGCAGGCCGGTGCGCTGGCCTGGGCAACGGGCCTCGTCGAGCTCGTCGCGGGCGCGTTCCTCGTGCTCGGGTTGCTGACGCCGCTGGCGGCCACCGCCCTGATGGCGGTCAAGATCGTCGCCATGGTCGTGAAATGGGGGGTGCCGTTCTTCGCCGCCGCCGCGCCGGACGCCCTGGAGCTCGACATCCTGCTCGGTGCCGGTGCCGCCGCGCTCGTCTTCACCGGGGCCGGTCGGGTCGCCCTCGACAACGGGCGCACCTGGCAGCGTCGCCCGCTGCCCTACGCCTGGTTGTGCCTGGTCCTCGGGGTGGGCGCCGCGCTGGTGGTGGTGCTGGTGCTGCGCTCATGAGTCGCGCATCCCCGCAGGATCGGCTGCTGCCCGACGACGTGTGGCTGCCGGCCGTCGCGCGCCGCCTCGGCGGCCAGGTGACCGTGACCGGACACGGCCTGCTCGACGGCGGCTCTGTTGCCGCGGCGGTGCAGCGTGTCGATCTTGACGTCGATGGGCGCGCGACGGCCGTCGTCGTCAAGCCGGCGACGGCCGCGGAGGTGGCCGCGATGCGGGCGCTCGCGGTCGTCATCGATCTGGAGCGGCCCCGTCTGCTCGCCGTCGGCCCGGACTGGCTGGTGCTGCCCTACTACGACGGAATGCCGCTGGCCGAGGGCCCGCAGGTGCCGGCCGAGGTGTGGTCGGCGCTCGCCCGGGTGCACGCGCACTGGCTGGGCAAACGTCCCCGTGGCCTCCCGGTGGTCGACGCCGCGTGGTGGCGTCGCCAGTGCCTCGACCGGATCCGGCCCGCGGCCCTCGGCGCGGGAGAGCGGACCGGGGACCCGGTGTACGGCGAGGTCGCCGAGGCGCTGGGAGCGTGGGCGGAGGACCCGCGGATCCGGCTCGCCCTCGGGGTGGTCCCGCGCACGCTGATCCACGGGGACGCCCATCGCGGCAACATCCTGGTCGGCCCGGACGGCGCGGTGCTCGTCGACTGGGGTAATGCCCGGGTCGCTCCGGCCGGCGTCGACCTCGCCGTGCTGCGGGCCCAGGGAGCGACCGATCTGACCACCTACCGCACGCTGTTCGCCGAGCTCACCGGCGGCGGTCCGGGGCCCGAGCCGGCCGAGGTGGAGCGCTGCCTGTCCGAGGTGTACGCCCCCGTCGGTTACCTCGGGTTCGCCGCCGACCACCTGGGTGCCGCCCGGGTCGCCGAGCTCGCCGCGATGGCGGAGCGGGCGCTGTCGGAACTCGGCCCCGCGCTCGCCGCTTTCCGCAGGTAACGGCCGCCGGTGAGTGCGTAACAGTGTTAGAACACTGTTACGCACTCACCGGCGGTGGCTCACAGGCAGCGGACGGCGCCGGTATCGGCGGAGGTCGCCAGGGCGGCGTAGGCGCGCAGGGCCTTGGAGACGGGGCGGTCGCGGTCGAGCGGGGTCCACGGCCGCTCGGCGGCCTCCATCTTGGCCCGCCGCTCGGCCAGCACCTCGTCGCTGACGAGCAGCTCGAGCGAGCGGGCGCGTACGTCGATGACGATCCGGTCCCCGTCCTGCACCAGGCCGATCGTCCCGCCTGCCGCGGCCTCGGGCGAGACGTGCCCGACCGAGATGCCGCTGGACCCGCCGGAGAACCGGCCGTCGGTGATCAACGCGCACTTCGCGCCCAGCCCGGCGCCCTTGAGGAACGCGGTGGGATGCAGCATCTCCTGCATCCCCGGTCCGCCCGCCGGGCCCTCGTAGCGGACCACGAGCACGTCGCCGGGCTGGATCTGCCGGCCGAGGATGACCGAGACGGCCTCCTCCTGGCTCTCCACGACCCGGGCGGGGCCCTCGAAGCGCCAGATGTCCTCGGGGATGCCGGCGTTCTTGATCACCGCGCCGTTGTCGGCGAGGTTGCCGCGCAGCACGGCGAGCCCGCCGTCGGCGCTGTAGGCGTGCGCGACATCGCGGATGCAGCCGCCCTCGGCGTCGGTGTCCAGCGACGACCAGCGGTTGCGGGTCGAGAACGCCTCGGTCGTGCGCACCCCGCCGGGGGCGGCGTGGAACAGCTCGACCGCCACGTTCGAGGGCGCTTCGGCGCGGATGTCCCACGCGTCGAGCCAGGCCTGGAGCGACGGGCTGTGCACCGTGTGGACGTCCTCGTGCAGCAGCCCGGCTCGGCGCAGCTCGCCGAGGATCGCGGGGATGCCACCGGCCCGGTGCACGTCCTCCATGTGGTAGTCGGAGTTCGGCGCGACCTTGCTCAGGCACGGCACCCGCCGCGACACCGCGTCGATGTCGGCGAGGGTGAAGTCGACCTCGCCCTCCTGCGCCGCGGCGAGGATGTGCAGCACGGTGTTGGTCGACCCGCCCATCGCGACGTCGAGCGCCATCGCGTTCTCGAACGCCTCGCGCGTCGCGATCGAGCGCGGCAGCGCCGACGCGTCGTCGTTCTCGTACCAGCGCTGGGCCAGCTCGACGACGGTGCGGCCGGCCTGCAGGAACAGCGATAGGCGGGAGGCGTGGGTGGCCAGCGTGGAGCCGTTGCCCGGCAGGGCGAGCCCGAGCGCCTCGATGAGGCAGTTCATCGAGTTCGCGGTGAACATTCCCGAGCACGAGCCGCAGGTCGGGCACGCGGACCGCTCGACCAGGTCCAGGCCGGAGTCGTCGACGTCCGACGACGCCGAGGCGGAGATCGCCGTGATCAGATCGGTCGGGGCGTGCGCGACGCCGTCGACGACGACGGCCTTGCCGGCCTCCATCGGCCCACCCGAGACGAACACGGTGGGGATGTTGAGCCGCAGCGCGGCGTTGAGCATCCCGGGGGTGATCTTGTCGCAGTTGGAGATGCAGACCAGCGCGTCGGCGGCGTGTCCGTTGACCATGTACTCGACCGCGTCGGCGATGACCTCGCGGGACGGCAGCGAGTAGAGCATCCCGCCGTGGCCCATCGCGATGCCGTCGTCGACGGCGATGGTGTGGAACTCGCGGGCAACCCCGCCCGCCTCGCGGACCGCGCCCGCCACCAGGTCGCCGAGGTCCTTGAGGTGCACGTGACCGGGCACGAACTGGGTATAGGAGTTGGCGATCGCGACGATCGGCCTGCCGAAGTCGTCGTCGCCCATGCCGGTGGCGCGCCAGAGGGCGCGCGCTCCGGCGGCATTGCGGCCATGGGTCGTCACACGGGAACGCAGAGCCGGCATCCGTCTTCCTTCAGTCGTCCGTGGATCAGTCGTCCGGGGGGTGCACGGGAGGCGGTGCCGCCCGTGGGTCGGGATCGGGCAGGTTGCCGCCGCTGACGGCGGCGAGCTGTGGCAGGTCGCGGACGTGCACGGCGGGCAGCGGTAGCTCCGCGCCGTCGGTCAGCACCGCGCTGACCCGGGTACCTCGAGATCGGGTCGAGGGCAGCAGACGCAGCGAGCTGATCTGCGACCACGGTACTCGCCGGGTCCCGAGGACGCGCCGCACGGTCACCGCCTCGGGGTCGGCGACGGTCCGTACCCGCAGGATCCACACGATGATCCCCAGCGGCACCACGTAGACGAACCAGAAGTAGGGGGCTCCGAAGGCGAACGGGATCGCGAAGAAGGCCAGCGCGATGGCGACGAAGATGCCCAGCCGGGAGATCTGGAAGACGGCCTGCGGCGGTGGCTCGGCGGCGTCGGCGGGCTGGTGGGGGTCCGCGGTCACGGCCATCATGGTCGCATCGCCGCGGCCGGCCCGAGACGCAGGCCGGGCAGCCCGGTCCGCGTGATGCTGCTCCCACGTTGCGGTCCCGACGACCCCCGATGTTGACCGATGCTCCGCAGGGCGACTAGCGTCGCCGCCATGCCCATCGGCCGAATTCTCGTACTTCGCAGGCGCGTCCACGCCTGAGCTGTCCGCTGCACACTCGGCCGTCGACGCGCCACCCTCGTTCCGCCGGAGCTCGGCGGCCGGGGGTTTTTTCATGTTCGGACCCACTCCTCGAGCGAGGCTGACCGCAGATGACCACCGCCACGCCCCGTTCCGGCCCGGTCCCCGGACCACCGGGACCGAAGCCGGCACCGCCGCCGGGCCGCCCCGGGCCGACCGTCTCCGGCGCGCCGCCGGCTGGGCCGTTCCCGGCCGCCGAACCGATGACCGGCGCGCAGTCCCTCGTCCGCTCGCTCGAGGAGATCGGCTGCGAGGTCGTCTTCGGCATTCCGGGCGGCGCGATCCTCCCGGCGTACGACCCGCTGCTGGACTCGACCAAGGTCCGGCACGTGCTGGTTCGCCACGAGCAGGGCGCGGGCCACGCGGCCACCGGCTACGCGCAGGCCACCGGCAAGGTCGGGGTGTGCATGGCGACGTCGGGTCCCGGGGCGACGAATCTGATCACCCCGCTGGCCGACGCCCACATGGACTCGGTGCCGATCGTCGCGATCACCGGGCAGGTCGCCGGGCCGCTGATCGGGACCGACGCGTTCCAAGAGGCCGATATCACCGGCATCACCATGCCGGTGACCAAGCACAACATGCTGGTGACGGACGCGGCGGAGATCCCGCGCGCGATCGTCGAGGCGTTCCACCTGGCATCCACCGGCCGACCCGGCCCGGTGCTGGTGGACATCTCCAAGGACGCGCTGCAGGCGCAGACCACGTTCAGCTGGCCCCCGGAGATGAAGCTGCCCGGCTACCGGCCGACGACCCGGCCGCACGGCAAGCAGATCCGCGAGGCTGCGAGGATGATCACCTCGGCCACCCGTCCCGTGCTCTACGTCGGCGGCGGCGTGCTCAAGGCGGAGGCGTCCGGCGAGCTCAGGACACTGGCCGAGCTCACCGGGATCCCCGTGGTGACCACGCTGATGGCGCGCGGCGCGTTCCCCGACAGCCACCCGCAGCACGTCGGCATGCCCGGGATGCACGGGACCGTGGCCGCGGTCGCCGCGTTGCAGAAGGCGGACCTGCTGATCACGCTCGGCGCCCGGTTCGACGACCGGGTGACGGGGCAGCTGGACAGCTTCGCGCCGGACGCCCGGGTCGTGCATGCGGACATCGACCCGGCCGAGATCTCCAAGAACCGCCGCGCGGACATCCCGATCGTGGGTGACTGCAAGGAGGTCATCACCGAGCTGATCGAGGCGGTCCGCGCCGAGCAGGCCTCCGGCACGGCCGACATCACGGCCTGGTGGGCCCTGCTCGACGGGTACCGCGAGACCTTCCCGCTCGGCTACAACTGGCCCGACGACGGTTCGCTGTCCCCGCAGTACGTGATCGAGCGGATCGGCAAGATCGTCGGCCCGGACGCGGTCTACACGGCGGGCGTCGGCCAGCACCAAATGTGGGCGGCGCAGTTCATCGGCTACGAGAACCCGCGGTCGTGGCTGAATTCCGGAGGGCTGGGCACGATGGGCTACGCGGTGCCCGCGGCGATGGGCGCGAAGGCCGCTCTGCCCGACACCGTCGTGTGGGCGATCGACGGTGACGGCTGCTTCCAGATGACCAACCAGGAGCTTGCCACCTGCGCGATCGAGGGCATCCCGATCAAGGTCGCTGTGATCAACAACGGCAATCTCGGCATGGTCCGGCAGTGGCAGAACCTCTTCTACTCGGAGCGGTACTCCAACACCGAGCTCGGCACGCACAAGCACCGCATCCCCGACTTCAAGCTGCTGGCGGAGGCGATGGGCTGCGTGGGGCTGCGCGCGGAGTCCAAGGACGAGGTCGACCGGGTCATCCGGAAGGCGATGGAGATCAACGACCAACCGGTCGTCATCGACTTCGTGGTCGGCGCCGACGCCCAGGTCTGGCCGATGGTCGCCGCGGGCACCGGCAACAACGAGCTGATGGCCGCCCGCGGCATCCGGCCGCTGTTCGACGGCGACGAGCTGGACGCCGAGGTCGACCAGACGGGGCCCCTGGGCCTCGCTGACCCTGCTGGTTCCGCCGACACCGGAGAAGAGGACTGATGGAGATCCACACGCTGTCCGTCCTCGTCGAGGACAAGCCCGGTGTCCTGGCCCGGGTCTCGGGGCTGTTCTCCCGACGCGGCTTCAACATCACCTCGCTGGCCGTCGGCCCGACCGAGCAGCCGGGCGTGTCCCGGATGACGATCGTCGTCGCCGTCGAGGACCTGCCGCTCGAGCAGGTGACCAAGCAGCTCAACAAGCTCGTCAACGTCATCAAGATCGTCGAGCTCGAGCCGGCCACATCGGTGCAGCGCGAGCTGCTGCTGGTCAAGGTGCGGGCCGACGCCGGGATGCGCAGCTCGGTGCTCGAGGCGGTGCAGCTGTTCCGGGCCAAGGTCGTCGACGTGGCGCCGGAGGCACTCACCATCGAGGCGACCGGCACCGCCGACAAGCTGAACGCGCTGCTGCGCATGCTGGAGCCCTACGGCGTCCGTGAGATGGTGCAGTCCGGGATGGTGGCCGTCGGCCGCGGACCCCGGTCCATCACCGCCGCGAGCGTCCGCTAACAAGAACCCGGCTACCACCGAGCCGGACACTGAATTCCCCGGAGAGGACGATCCACCGGTCATGAGTGTGAACATCTACTACGACGACGATGCCGATCTGTCGATCATTCAGGGCCGCAAGGTCGCGGTGATCGGCTACGGCTCGCAGGGCCACGCGCACGCCCTGTCGCTGCGGGACTCCGGCGTCGACGTCCGGGTCGGCCTGCCGGAAGGCTCGAAGAGCCGGGCCAAGGCCGCCGACGAGGGACTGCGGGTGGTGACCCCCGCCGAGGCCGCCGCCGAGGCCGACCTGATCATGATCTTGGCGCCGGACACCAAGCAGCGCTTCATCTACAGCGAGGACATCGCCCCGAACCTGCGCAGCGGGGACGCGCTGTTCTTCGGGCACGGCTTCAACATCCGCTACGACCTGATCACCCCGCCCGCGGACGTCGACGTGGCGATGGTCGCTCCGAAGGGCCCCGGTCACCTGGTGCGGCGCCAGTTCGTCGACGGCAAGGGCGTGCCGTGCCTGATCGCGGTCGAGCAGGACGCCTCGGGGAACGCCAAGGCGCTCGCCCTCTCCTACGCCGCGGCCATCGGCGGCGCCCGCGCGGGTGTCATCGAGACGACGTTCAAGGAGGAGACCGAGACCGACCTGTTCGGCGAGCAGGCCGTCCTGTGCGGCGGCATGGCGGCGCTGGTGCAGACCGGGTTCGAGGTACTGACCGAGGCGGGCTACGCCCCCGAGATCGCCTACTTCGAGTGCCTGCACGAGCTCAAGCTGATCGTCGACCTGATGTACGAGGGCGGCATCGCCAACGAGCGCTTCTCGATCTCCGACACCGCCGAGTACGGCGACCTCACCCGGGGACCGCGGATCATCACCCCCGCGGTCAAGGAGGAGATGCGCAAGATCCTTGCCGAGATCCAGGACGGCCGGTTCGCGGCCGAGTGGGTGGCCGAGGACGAGAATGGCAGGCCGACCTTCACCCGGCTGCAGAAGGAGGGTACCGAGCACCCCATCGAGCAGGTCGGGGAGAAGCTGCGCGGCCTGATGAGCTGGGTGGGCGAGAAGGCCAAGTAGACCCCGCCCTCCCTGTCGGACCCCGTCCGAACGAACGGCACGTCCACGCGACTCGGTTGCGCGGACGTGCCGCTCGTGCGTTCCACGGGACGCTACAGCTCCTCGCCGGACAGCAGCCGCTCGAACGCCTCGTAGGGCCCTGAAGTCGCGGAAGTGCCGCGAGCACATGGTCGTTTCGGGCCGCGGCGGCGGCGCCGATGATCACACTGTTGCGCTGCGCACGCCGCTGCACGTGCCGTCGGTCTGCGCAACTACCATCGGTGCGTCCGGCACGACATCCGAGGCCACCACCGCGCCAACCCGATCCGGGAGCACTGCAGCACCGTGAGCACCCCTGCAACCGACCACACCCGCCCCGTCGTCCTGCTCGCCGAGAAACTGGCGCCGTCCGCCGTCGCGATGCTCGGTGACGATGTCGAGATCCGGCACGTCGATGGAACCGACCGCCCGGCGCTGCTCGCGGCCGTCGCCGATGCCGACGCCCTGCTGGTCCGCTCCGCCACCAAGGTCGATGCGGAGGCGCTCGCCGCCGCCACCCGGCTCAAGGTCGTTGCGCGCGCGGGCGTCGGGCTCGACAACGTCGACGTCGCGGCCGCAACCGCCCGTGGCGTGATGGTCGTCAACGCCCCGACCTCGAATATCGTCTCGGCCGCCGAGCACGCCGTCGCGCTGCTGCTCGCGGTGGCCCGGCACGTCCCGGCCGCCGATGCGAGCCTGCGCCAAGGGCAGTGGAAGCGCAGTTTCTACACCGGTGTCGAGCTGAACGGCAAGACCGTCGGGGTGGTGGGTCTCGGCAAGATCGGTCAACTGGTGGCGCAGCGGCTCGCGGTGTTCGGCGTCGAGCTGATCGCCTACGACCCCTATGTCGCGCCGGCCCGCGCGGCCCAGCTCGGCATCGAGCTGGTCGAGCTGGAGGCCCTGCTCCGGCGCGCCGACGTGATCTCCATCCACCTGCCGAAGACCCCGGAGACGCTGGGGCTGATCGGCAAGGACCAGCTCGCGATCACCAAGCCCGGCGTGCTGATCGTCAACGCCGCCCGCGGGGGGCTGATCGACGAGGAGGCGCTGGCCGAGGCGGTCCGCAGCGGGCACGTCGGCGGCGCGGGCATCGACGTGTACCTCAAGGAACCCACCACCTCCAGCCCGCTGTTCGAGCTGGAGAACGTCGTCGTCACCCCGCACCTGGGCGCCTCGACCGACGAGGCCCAGGACCGCGCGGGCACCGATGTCGCGCGCTCGGTGAAGCTGGCCCTGGCCGGCGACTTCGTCCCGGACGCCGTGAACGTGCAGGTCGACGGCGTGGTCGGGGAGGAGGTCCGGCCCTGGCTGCCGCTGGTGCAGAAGCTGGGCACCGTGCTGTACGCGGTCGCGGGCAGGCTGCCGAGCTCGGTGGCCGTCGATGTCGCGGGTGAGTTGGCCGCCGAGGATGTCTCGGTGCTGTCCCTGGCCGCGCTGCGTGGGGTGTTCACCAACGTCGTCGAGGACCAGGTCACGTTCGTCAACGTGCCCAACCTCGCCGCGGAGCGCGGGGTCGGCGTTGAGCTCACCACGACCCCGGAGAGCGAGACCCACCGCAGCGTCGTGCAGCTGCGGGGCGCGATGCCCGACGGTGAGTCGATCACGGTGTCGGGCACGCTGACCGGCCGCGCCCAGGTCGAGAAGCTGGTCGAGGTCAATGGCCGCCACTTCGACCTGCGGGCCGAGGGCGAGGTCATCCTGCTCGAGTACGCCGACCGTCCCGGCGTGATGGGCCGGGTCGGCTCGCTGCTCGGCGAGGCCGCGGTGAACATCGAGGCCGCGCAGATCAGCCAGACCACCGACGGCCGCGACGCGATCATGCTGCTGCGCGTCGACCGCCCGGTGAACCCGGTGGTCCTGGAGCCGATCGGCGCCTCGGTGAGCGCCAAGACCACCCGGTTGATCTCCTTCGACTGACCCGGGGGCGGGCACCTCGCTCGATCAGGTGGGCGGCGGTGCCCCCGCGCCTGCCCCGGACGAGGCCGGGCGGGCCGGCTCGGTGGGGGTGGCCGGGTGGCGGGCATGCTCGTGTGCCTCGCCGCGGCGCTGATGGTCGGCGGCCGTGCGGGCGGCCGGACGGCCCGCTGACGCGCTGCTCGGGTTCGCCATCGCGCCCTGGGCCGACCTGCCCGATATCGGCAGCGTCACCCAGCCGAGCGTCGAGATCGACGTGGACGGCGACGGCCGTCCCGACTCCCTGACGGTGGCGACCAAGCCCCCGACACCGATGTGCTCCTCGTCCGGACCCACGACCTGCACCGGCCGGTGCCGGGCGGGTTCGCCGAGATCGAGGCCCAGCCCGTCGGCGGGTTCGGCGCCGATACCGACACGAACGTCTTCGACACCGACGTCTGGGTGCTGCCGGTGCGGCTGGCCGCGCTCGGGATCGATCCGGCGGCGAGGTCGGCTCCGCTGCGGTTCCAGATGTCGGTGTTCGCGACTACGGCCCGCCCGCAGGGCGGTCGTCGTCGATGCTCCGAGTCGGACCACCCCCGAACCCGCCGCCGCAGGGGACAGGCGCAGAATCAACCCGCTCGGGGCGTGTCGCGACCGAGGTGACGGGCCACGACAGCCCCGCGGGCCCCTTTCACCACCCCGGGTGGCCCCGAAGGGGTGGACGACGACAACGCGGCGGCGGCGCAGCCGGTACGGTGCGGCGACGCCACATCATGAGAGGACTCCCACACATGCGCCTTGCGGTCATTCCCGGCGACGGCATCGGGCCGGAGGTCATCGACGAGGCACTGAAGGTGCTCGCCGAGGTTGCCGCGGGCGTGCAGACGACAACCTACGACCTCGGTGCCGCACGCTGGCATTCCACCGGCGAGCTGCTGCCGGAGTCGGTGCTCACCGAGCTCGCCGGGCACGACGCGATCCTGCTCGGCGCGGTCGGTGACCCGTCGGTGCCCAGCGGCATCCTGGAGCGCGGGCTGCTGCTACGGCTGCGTTTCGAGCTCGACCACCACGTGAACCTGCGCCCCGCGCGGCTCTACCCGGGAGTGCGCAGCCCGCTGTCCGGCAATCCCGAGATCGACATGGTGGTGGTGCGGGAAGGCACCGAGGGCCCGTACGTCGGCACGGGCGGCCTGCTGCGCAAGGACACCCCGCACGAGATCGCCACCGAGGTCAGCACGAACACCGCGTTCGGCGTCGAGCGCGTGGTGCGCGACGCGTTCGCCCGCGCCCAGCGGCGCCCGCGCAAGCATCTGACCCTGGTGCACAAGACCAACGTGCTGACCTTCGCCGGGGCGCTGTGGTCCCGGATCGTCGAGGAGGTCTCACTGGAACACCCTGAGGTCTCCGTCGCCTACCAGCACGTCGATGCCGCGACCATCCACATGGTCACCGACCCCGGCCGCTACGACGTGATCGTCACCGACAACCTGTTCGGCGACATCCTCACCGACCTCGCCGCCGCCGTCACCGGTGGTATCGGGCTTGCCGCCAGCGGAAACCTCGATGTCAGCGGGCGCAACCCGAGCATGTTCGAGCCGGTGCACGGCAGCGCCCCGGACATCGCAGGGCAGGGCATCGCCGACCCGACGGCGGCGGTGCTGTCGGTTGCGCTGCTGCTCGACCACCTCGGCAACGCCGAGGCCGCGCGCCGGATCGAGGCCGCGGTGGCGTTCGACCTGGCCACCCGCGATCACGGCGTCACCGGGCACACCCGCTCGATCGGGGACCGGCTCGCGGCGCTGGTGAGCCGGCAGGCGACCCCGACGAACTGACCGCCCCAGCCGCCCTACGCCGCATTATGGAGTCATGACGCGTTCCCGGGAGTGGGCCCAGCCGCATTATGGAGCCATAGTGCAGCCCAACTCTCCCCGCGAAGCGATGCCGAGCTTGCGATAGCAGGCCGAAAGGTGAACCTCGACGGTCTTCGCGGTGACGAACAGCGCCTGCGCGATCTCCCGGTTGCTCAGACCATCGGCGGCCAGCCGCGCCACCCGCCGTTCGCTGGGGGACAGCGCCTCCACTCCGGTGCGGTGCGGGCGGCGCGGGCGCGCCCCCGCCGCGAGCAGCTCCTCGGTCGCCCGGGCGGAGAGGACGGTCGCCGCGCAGCGGTGCGCGATATCGAGCCCGGCGCGCAGCGGCTCCCGCGCATCGGCCCGATGGCCGGACCGGCGCAGCGCGGCCCCGAACTCGACGAGGGCGTGTGCGTGCTCGAGCCGCGCCGCGGTGCCCGCGAGGACGTCGACGGCCTCGCGCAGCGCGTCGAGACTGCCGTCGACCAGCCCCGCGGTGCGCAGGGCGACGCCCGTCGCGACGGGTGCGGCGTAGCGGCGGGCAGCGGCCAGCGCGCTGTCGGCGAGCTCGCGGGCCTGCTCGAGGCGGCCCAGCCGGTGGTAGGCGAGCGCGGCGTCGGTCTCCCACGGGATGAGCCCTGGATGCGTCCAGTCGCGCGTGGCCAGTCTGCGCCCGGCCGCGAGCAGGTGCTCGAGCGCCTCGGCGGGGCGGTCCTGCGCCATCCGCAGCCTGCCGGCCCCGAGGAGCAGATGGACGTGGTTGCGGCCGGCCTCGAGCGCGCACAGTTCCTGCTCGGCCGTCGCCAGCTGTCCGCGCGCGACCAGGACGGGAAGCAGGAAGCCCAGCACCAGCGGCCGGGGGTAGACGACGCCGAACTCGCAGATCATGTCCTGGGCCAGCCGGGCGTCGGCCTCGGCGTCGAGCAGCGCACCGCGGCGGAAGCCCATGTCCGCCCGCGAGGCGAGCGCGGCACCCAGCTCGATGTGCGCGACCCGCTCCCGGGCGTCGGCGACCGCGGCGTCGGCCACCCGGAACGCCGCGTCGAGCTCCCCGGCCGCCGCGAGCACCGGGGCAGCCAGGTAGAGCACGCCGGTGGTGAAGGGGCCGGCCTCGATCCGGCCGAGGCCGGCCAGCGCCCGCTCGGCCTGCGCGACCGCCTCGGCGGAGCGGCCCGGCCGCTGCAACGTCTCCATGGCCGACACCGCGAGCAGGATGCAGCCCGCGGTGGAGTCCGGCCGGGCCCGCGGGGCCAGCAGGCGTAGCCGGTCGAGCGCCGCGGCGCGCGTCTCCGGGCGGGAGCGGGCAAGTCCGACGAACTCGGCCTCCAACAGCAACCGCAACCCGGGGTCCACGCCGGGCTCGGCGTCGGCCTCGGTCACCGCCCGCTGCAGCACCGCCAGCGCCCGCGGCAGCTCCCAGGCCGTCTCCAGCCCGCGGGCCAGCCGCAGCGCCACCCGGGCGCGCGTGTCCGGCTCGGCGGTGAGCGCGAGGGCCTCCTCGAGCCGGGACAGTCCCTGGGCCGGGCCGAGGTGGGTCTGGGCCGAGCCCAGCTCGAAGAGCACCTCGGCGCGCAGCCGCGGGGACGGCGGCTCGGCCAGCGCCCGTTCCAGATAGCTGACGGCCGCCTGCGGGGCGCCCTTGCCCAGCGCGGCGTCCGCGGCTGCGCGCAGCCGCTCCACGACCCAGTCGTCACGCAGCGGCTCGACGAGCATCACGTGCGCGGCGACGGCCTCGGGCGGCGCGGCGTCGGCAGCCAGCTCCCGGGCGGCGGCGCGGTGGGCGGCGTGCCGTTCCCCGGCCGGCATGTGCTCGACGACAGCCTGGGCGAGCAGCGGATGGGCAAACCGCAGCGGGGGATCGGCGACCAGCAGCTCGACCGCGGTGAGCTGGTCGACCGCGGTGGCGGCGTGGTCCGGGTGCAGCCGGGCCACGGCGGCGACGTGCCGCAGGGTCGCGCCGGGACCGAGCAGCGCGAGCGCGCGGGCGGCCGCCGCGGCGGGCGGCGGCAGATGCCGCAGCCGCGGCAGCACGAACGTCGCGACGATGGCGGGCGCCCGGTCGCGGACCGCTGCGGTCGTGGCCTCGACGGGTGCGACGCCCGCCGCATGCAGCGACCGCAGCAGCGCGCCGAGCAGCAGCGGGTTGCCCGCGGCGACGTCGTGGCAGACCTCGGTGAAGGCGGGTTCGGGCTCGCCGAGCACGGTGCGGACCAGCTGCTCGGTGGCGGCGAGGCTGAGTGGGCCGGGATGCAGCGTGGTGGTCAGCGGGTCGGCCGCCAGCTCTTGCAGCAGGTCGGATCCGGCGCCGGGCTCGGCCGGGCGGGTGGCGAGCGCGAGCAGCAGCGGCAGCGCGGCGGCGCGGCGCAACAGGTAGGCCAGCGCCCGCAGCGACGCCGCGTCGGCCCAGTGCAGGTCATCGGCCGCCAGTAGCAGCGGCCGCTCCTCGGCCAGCGCGGCGACCAGCCAGTGCAGGCCGTGCAACGTCGCCGCGGTATCGGTGGAAACCCCCGCCGTCGGGCCGTCGAGCACCGGCGCGGCCCAGCGCGCGGCACCTTCGAGCAGCCGGGCCCGCCGGTCGGGGTCCGACCGGGACAGCGCCGGTTCGAGCAGCATCCGCACGACCCCGAACGCGAAGTCGCGCTCCAGCGGCCCGGCCCGCGCCGTCAGCACGCGCATCCCATGCTCGGCCGCCCTCGCCGCGGCGAGGTCCAGCAGCCGGGTCTTGCCGATCCCCGCGGCGCCCTCCACCAGCAGCGCACCCCCGCGACCGGCCATGGCCGCGGCGATCACGGCGTCGAGGGCGCGCAGCTCGGCGTCTCGCTCGAGGAGCGGGTGCTCGGTGGCGACGCTTCGGGTCATCGGCTCCAAAACCTAGGGAGTATCCCCGGCGCGCGGCGGGTGCGTCCAGGAATTGGCTGGTGGCCCAGCCACCGAGGAGGTCGCGATGACCATGCAGCCCATCCCCGAGCTCGACCTGCCGACGTTCCTGCTCGCCGGGTCCGCCAGGCACGGCGGGCGCCCCGCGTTCGTCGACGGCCGCACCGGCCGCGCGGTCCGCTACGACGAGCTCGCCCCGGCCGCCGGGCGCATCGCGGCCGGGCTGGCCGCGCGCGGGTTCCGGAAGGGGGACGTGCTGGCCGTGCTGGCGCCGAACGTCCCGGAGTGGCCGCTCGCGCTGCTCGGCGCGCTGACCGCGGGCGGCGCGGTGAACGGGATCAACCCGCTGTGGACCACCGGCGAGATCGCGGCGCAGCTCACCGACTCGGGCGCGCGCTTCGTCCTCACGGTGCCGCCGTTCCTCGACCGCGCCCGGGAGGCCGCGGGCGACGCCCGGATCGTGCTCGCCGGTGGGGAGGCACCGGGCACCATCCCGTTCGCGGCGCTGCTCGCCGAGACCGCGCCGCTCCGGCCCGTCGCGATCTCGCCTGCCGACACCGCGCTGCTGCCGTACTCGTCGGGCACCACCGGGCTGCCCAAGGGGGTGCGCCTGACCCACCGCAACATCGTCGCGAACGTGCTTCAGGGCGAGGCCTGGACGGCCGCCACCCCGCACGACGTCGTGCTCGCCGCGCTCCCGTACTTCCACGCCGCGGGGAGCTTCTCCGGGATCTTCCTGGCGCTGCACGGCGGGGCGACGGTGGTGACCCAGCCGCGGTTCGACCTCGAGGAGTGCCTGGCCCTGATCCAGGAGCACCGGGGGACGATCCTGCCCGCGGCGCCGCCGATCGTGCTCGCGCTGGCCCGCCATCCGGCCGTCGATCGCTACGACCTCTCGTCGCTGGAGCTCGTCGTATCCGGATCGGCGCCGCTGCCCGCCGCGGTGCAACGCGACTGCGCCGCTCGGCTCGGCAGGCGGGTGGTGCAGGCCTACGGGATGACCGAGACCAGCACCCTGATCGCGATGGGCCGGCGCGACCCGGCCGCCCCGCACGCCGACGGCAGCGTCGGCGAACCGGTGCCGGGCACCGAGATCCGGCTGGTCGACCCGCACAGTGGGGCCGAGGCGGCCGAGGTCGGCGAGCTGTGGGTGCGCGGCCCGCAGGTGATGGCCGGTTATCTGCGCGACGAGGCGGCGACCGCCGAAATGATCGACGCCGACGGCTGGCTGCGGACCGGCGACCTCGCCACGCTGTCGGCGACCGGCGAGATCGTCATCCTCGACCGGGTCAAGGAGCTGATCAAGGTCGGCGGGTTCCAGGTGCCGCCCGCCGAGCTGGAGGCGCTGCTCGTGACGCACCCCGCGGTCGCCGACGCGGCGGTCCTCGGCAGGCCCGACCCGGATCGCGGGGAGGTGCCGGTCGCGTTCGTGGCGCCCCGCGGCGAACTCGATCCGGACGCGGTGGCGGCGTTTGTCGCCGAGCGGGTGGCCGGCTACAAGCGGATCGCCGAGGTGCGCATCGTCGACGTGGTCCCGCGGTCGCCGGCGGGCAAGATCCTGCGGCGCGCACTGCGCCATGCGGTGGCTGCGCCCGCCTGATCGCGCCGGTCCTCGACCGATCCGTCAGACGACCGCCTCGGCGGGCCCGTTGAGGATGGTCACCCCGGCTCCCGCGAAATTCGGCAGATCCGCGACGGCGGCCTTGCCCTCCGGCCCGTTCAGCGCGGCCCCGAATGCCTCCGCCGAGTCGAAGGTGAGGACGGCGATGAGGTGGTAGGGCGGCGGGTTGCCGTCCGCGTCGGGCCCGGGGCGGTTGACCAGGAAGCTGCGCAGCCCGGGCAGCTTCGCGGCCAGCGGGGTGTGCACCTCGTCGTAGTACCGGTCGAACGCGGCCGGGTCCTCGGGACGGTTGTAGAGCGCGGTGAGCTGGTGGGGCACCGGGTACCTCCAGACCGGACGGTCGGCGGACCACGGTGTCCGCCGACTCACCGCCCATCCTGGTTGGCCGACCCGGCCCGCAACACCCCCAAAGGGCTGCCTCGCGCAGATTCCGGGGGCGGTGCGGCGTCGCCGTGGCACCCGTGCAAGACTTGAGAGGTGCGCTACCTCAGCGTGATCATCATTCGCCAGCGCGTCGGCTGACCAGCACCACGGCCGACGCGCAGACCTCTCGCACCCCGCGGGGGGTCTTTTTTGTTGCCCCGAAACCTCACGACCAGGAGAGACACCCGATGTCCCGCACCCAGCCCGCCGGCACCCCGCTCGGCGACGCGTTCCACGTCTATGACACGACGCTGCGCGACGGGGCCCAGCGCGAGGGCATCAGCTACTCCGTCGCCGACAAGCTCGCCGTCGCACACCACCTCGACGCGCTGGGCGTCGGCTTCATCGAGGGCGGCTGGCCGGGTGCGCTGCCCAAGGACACCGAGTTCTTCGCCCGCGCCGCGGCTGGTGAGCTGACACTGCGGCATGCCGTGCTGGTCGCCTTCGGCTCCACCCGCCGCGCCGGGCTGACGGCCGCCGAGGATCCGCAGGTCCGCGCACTGCTCGAGGCCCAGGCACCCGTGGTCACGCTGGTCGCCAAGTCCGACCGGCGGCACATCGAGCGGGCGTTGCGCACCGACGTCGCGGAGAACTGCGCGATGGTCGCCGACACGGTGGCGTTCCTGCGCGCCGAGGGCAGGCGGGTGTTCCTCGACGCCGAGCACTTCTTCGACGGCTACCGATTCGACCCGGACACCGCGTTGCGCGTCCTCGAGGCTGCGATGACGGCCGGTGCGGATGTCGTGGTGCTCTGCGACACCAACGGCGGGATGCTGCCGCTCTCCATCGCCGAGGTGGTGGCCGAGGTGGCACAGCGCACCGGCTTCCGGCTGGGCATCCACTGCCAGGACGACACCGGCTGCGCGGTCGCCAACAGCGTGACCGCGGTGCAGGCCGGGGTGACACACGTGCAGTGCACCGCCAACGGCTACGGCGAGCGGGCCGGCAACGCCGACCTGTTCGCCGTCCTCGGGAACCTGGTGACCAAGCTGGACATGCCGGTCCTACCGGACGGTGCGTTCGGCGAGCTGACCCGCACCTCGCACGCGTTGGCGGAGATCGCCAACATCGCCCCCGACACCCACCAGGCCTATGTCGGGGCGTCGGCGTTCGCCCACAAGGCGGGGCTGCACGCGAGTGCGATCAAGGTGGACCCGGAGTTGTACAACCACATGGACCCCGAGGTTGTCGGCAACGGGCAGCGGGTGCTGGTCACCGAGATGGCCGGCCGGGCCAGCGTCGAGCTCAAGGGCACCGAGCTCGGCCTGGACCTGGCCGGCCACCCCGACGCGGTCTCCTCGGTCGTGGCCACGGTGAAGCAGCGCGAGGCGCAGGGCTGGACGTTCGAGGCCGCCGACGCGTCGCTGGAGCTGCTGATGCGCTCCGCGATGGGCGAGCAGGACGCCGTGCCGTTCACGCTGGAGTCCTATCGGGCGATCATCGAGCACCGGGCCGACGGCGTGGTGATGAGCGAGGCGACGGTGAAGCTGATCGTCGACGGTGAGCGGCTGATCGCCACCCGGGAGGGCAACGGCCCGGTCAACGCCCTGGACGCGGCGCTGCGGGCGGCGCTCACCCCGTCGCGGCCGTGGCTGGAGGACGTGGAGCTCTCCGACTTCAAGGTGCGGCTGCTCGCCCCGGGCGGGTCGGGGGCCGGGCACGGCACCGACGCCGTCACCCGGGTGCTGGTGGAGTCGAGCGACCAGGCGGGCTCCTGGACGACGATCGGGGTGCACGGCAACGTCGTCGAGGCGTCGTGGCTGGCCCTGGTCGACGCGCTGGCCTACGCGGCGTTGCGGCTGCGCGGCGCCGCGGCTGCGGCGCCGGTGAGCGCCGAGTAGCCCCGGAGCGGTGCTCGGTGTGCACGGAGCCCTGCCCCGGCTACAGCGCCCCGGCCGCGAGGAACGCCCCGAGCACGGCGACACCGACGAACAACCAGGCGACGTAGTCGCCGACGTGCCCGGAGTGCAGCGCGCGCACGCCGCGCAGCACCGGTGCCACGGGACGCGCCGCCGCCCGCAGCGTCGCGGGCAGCCGGTCGTGGTGCAGCGCGGCCAGTGCGAACGCGAGCGCCATGGCCGAGGACAGCAGGCTCAGCGCGACCCCGGAGAGCGTCCATCCGCTCGGTGCCGTCGGTGCCGGCAGCGGCGCGGGGGCGCCGAGCGTCCGCGCCACGTACCCGGCTCCGTCGGTGAACCGGCTCGCGGCCGCATGGAACGCCTCGGACACCCCGGGGACGACACCGAGCGCGAGGGCACCCAGCAGCAGCACCACGATCGGGACGAGCATCGTCAGCGGCACCCGTTGCAGCAGGCCGGAGACCTCGGCCTCCTCGTCGGTCCCGCTGGTTTCCTCCGTCCCGGGCGGGGACGCCTCCGGGGCGCGCCCCGTACCGCGGTAGATCCGCAGCGCGGCCCGGATGACCGCGCCCCCGGTCGCCGCGGAGACCAGCACGAACACCGCGACGGCCCACCATCCCCCCGCCGTGGCGACCGCCTCCTCGGCGACCGCCTTGCCCATGCCGAGCCCGAACGGCGGCAGGCCCGCCAGCGCGAGCCCGGCCAGCGGCATGAGCCACGGCAGCAGCACGGCATGGCGGCCGCGCCCGTGCAGGTCGATCTCGTCGACGCTGCCGTACCGGTTGAGGATCACCCCGGACATCAGGAACAGCGCCGACTTGATGCCGGCGTGGCCCGCCACGTAGAGCGCCCCGCCCTCGGTCCCCGCCGCATCCAGGGTGCCGAACGCCAGCAGGAACAACCCGACGTGTGCGATCGTCGAGTAGGCGAGCAGCCGCTTGAGGTGCCGCTGGGCGAAGCACATGACCGCGCCGACGACCGCGGTCACCGCACCGAACACGAGGAACAGACACTGGACGCCGGGCGCCGGCAGCACCGGGGCGAACACCACGTGGTACACGCGGAAGGTGCCGTAGACCCCGAGCGCGACCATGATTCCGGAGAACAGCAGACACACCGGCGTGGGCGCGACGGCCTCGGCATCCGCGGTCCAGAAGTGGAACGGCACCATCGCCGCCTTCACCAGCCAGCCGGTCAGGACCAGCACGAATGCCGTGACGAGCAGGGCCTCCGGCGGGTTGCCCCGCAGCGCGACCGCCAGCTGGGCGAGCCCGAGTTCGCCGGTGCGGGCGTAGAGGATGCCGATCCCGCAGAGCGTGAGGTAGGCGCCGAGCGAGTTCACGACGCCGAAGGAGAGCGCCCCGTGCACCGACGTCGGGTCCTCGATCTTGAACCCGGTCAGGGCGTAGGCGACCGCGCCCATCAGCTCGAAGAACACGAACATGTTGAACAGGTCGCCGGTCAGTACGAAGCCGGTCATCCCGGCCAGGAACAGCAGCATCAGCGCGTGCAGGTGTGCTTCGGCCGAGTCGAAGTAGCGCCAGCTGAAGACCAGGGCGCACAGCATCAGGATGGCCGCGATCAGCGCGGCACCCACCCCGAGCGGGTCCGCGACGAGCGCGATGCCGACGGTGGTGCCGTCGACGGGTGTCCAGCCGCCCGCCCAGGTGACGACCCGGCCGTCGCGGGCGGCCATAAGCAGCAGGACGTCGATGCCGGCGACGGCGGCGGCGGTCGTGGTGGCGAGCCCGTCGACGGCCCACCGGGGCAGCCGCCGGCCCAGCGCGAGCAGCAGGCACGCGACGATGATCGGGACGGTGAACGCCAGCGGGGCGAGATGCGTGGCGGCGGGGTCGGCCGAGGGCACCATCTCAGCCCTTCAGCGACGACAGATGGTCGGGGTCCAGCGTGCCGTGCCGCTTGGCGATCTGGATGACCAGCGCGAGCAGCAGCGCGGTGACGGTCGCGGACACCACGATGTCGGTGAGCGTCATCGCCTGCACGACCGGGTCGACCACGTTCTCGCTCGGCGGGGTGGTGCTGCCGAACACCGGTGCGGTCGCTCCCCGCTGGTAGCCCACGGCGATCAGCAAGACGTAGGTGCCCGACTGCGCGACCGACAGGCACACCACCGTGTGGACGAGATCGCGGCTGCGCACGATCCCCAGCGAGCCGACGAGCAGCAGCCAGCCCGCGACGAGGTAGACGTAGAGGGTCACGACACCGCCTCCCGCTGCACCCGCAGAGCCTGTTCGAGGAACTTCGCCAGCAGCACGATCACCCCGGACGCGACCTCCACCCCGACGGCGATGTTGAACACCGGGACCGTCCCCGCGGACAGCAGCTCGCCGAACGTCCCGAACGGGAGGATGTTGCCGAGGAACGCCCCGGCGGCGATGATCCCGGCGATCCCCAGCGCGGCGAACGCGGCCGCGCCCAGGGCCTCACCGGAGTCGAAGACGGGCAGCGGCCGGACGCGGTCCAGGGCCCGGTAGTGACCCGTGAGGTAGAGCAGGTGCACGGCGGTGCCCAGCAGCACCCCGCCCTGGAAACCGCCGCCGGGGGTCAGGTGCCCGTGCACCACGACGTCGATGCCGACGAGCAGCGTGACCGGCAGCAGCAGGTAGCCGGTGAGCTTGGTGGCCTCCAGTACGCGGCCGCCCTCGGGCACGGTGGTGTTCTCCCGTTCCTCCTTGGACGGCCGCAGCAGCGCCGCGGCGCCCGCGACCGAGCCGAGCAGGATGGTCTCCTCGACGAGCGTGTCGAGCCCCCGCTGGTCGAAGGTGACCGAGCCGACGACGTTCGCCGTGGCATGCGCGACGGCGGCCGCGACGGCGCGGTCGCGGTAGGGATGAAAGGGACTGCCGAACGGGGGCAGGTCGAGGAAGGCGACGACGAGCAGCGCGGCCACGCCGGCGGCCGCGACGAGGAACAGCACCAGGCGGGCGGGCCGGCTCATCGGTGTCGCCTGATCCGGCGCAGCGTGAGCATCACCATGAGCGGCACCACCGCGGCACCCACCCCGATCTGGGCGAGTGCGACGTCGGGGGCCTGCAGGAGGAGGAACAGCACCGACAGCGTCAACCCGAACACCGACAGCGTCACCGCCTGGCGTACCGGGTCGCCGGTGAACACGACCGCGGTGGCGGTGATCGCGACCATGGCCAGCGCGACGGCGATCGCGGCGGTCATTCCGGGGACTCCGGCGGGATCAGGCCCTCGCGCTGCGCGGCCAGCCGCCCGGTGGCGGCCTCCAGCACCGGCCCGGACAGCGCGAGCAGGAACACGGTGAATCCGACCAGCGCGGTGGTCAGGCTCCAGCCGTTCGCGACGGCGATCGCGGCGCCGATCAGCGGCCCGCCCAACGAGCTGACAGGGGAGAGGAAGTGCATCCGGTTGTAGGCCGACCGCATGGCGAGCGCGCCGACCGCCGAGGCGACGGTGACCAGCACCCCGGCGGCCAGCAGCACGTTCTCGACGACGGTCATGGCCGTGAGCTCAGCAGCCGGGTGAACACCAGCGTGCCGGCGAACGACGCCAGCACCAGCGCCAGCGGCACGATGAGATACGACGACTGGCCCGCGGCCTGGGAGAGCAGCAGCAGGATGAGCACCGTCACCGCTCCGCCGAGTTCGAGCCCGACCAGCCGGTGGACCGGGTCCCGGCGCGCGCCGAGCCAGAGCGCGGGGCCGAGCCCGCCGACCAGCAGCGCCACGGCACCGGCCAGCCAGGGGTTCACGAGCGCACCACCTCGTCCATCCGCGGCGGACCGCCGACCAGCGAATGCGCCACCAGCTGGTCGGCGTCCGGGTCGGCGTCCACGACGAAGGTGCCGGGGGTGATCGAGACGACGATCGTGGCGAGGGCCCTGCGCGTCGCGTCGCCCGGTGGGGTGTCCGGCAGCGGGATCGTGCGCAGCTGCCCGCGGCCCTGACCCCCGGCGGGCCCGCGCAGCGGGAGGACGAGCACCCGGCAGGTGTCGGCCACGACCGCCACGGGCAGCAGGACCAGCCAGCGCAGCCAGCGCAGGCGTACCCGCCAGCGGCCGTCCACCACGTGCCTGCCGACGGTCGCCGCCACCGCGCAGGGCAGCGCGGCGGCGCCCGCGACCGCCAGCTCGGGTGGTGACACGGTGGAGAGCGTCAGCAGCCACACCCCGACCAGCACGGCCCACCACACGAGTACCTCGATGATCCGCCCCACGCGCGCGAGTACCCCGCCGCGTCGGGGGCTACGCTCCGGTGGGCGCCGGGTACCTCCACAGCGTTACTCAGCGCTCACGGGGGACGCAGGCCCACGCGGGCGCGTGTTCGGGCAGCGGGCCGATGGCGACCATCCGGGCGGTGAGACCCTGCAGGATCGGCCACCGCCGCAGCAGCCGCAGCGGTGCGGGCAGCCTTGCGGCCTGGCGCGGAGCACTCGCGGCCTGCTCCGGATCCCGGTTCAGCACGGCCCGGTGGGCCAGCCGCTGGCCGGTCTGGATCAGCACGGTGGGCCACCACCGGCGCAGCTGCACCCGGCGCAGGGCGGCGCGGGTGACCCGGCCGTCGCGGCGCAGGGCGGGCGCGAGCAGCCGGGCGGCGGCGACGGCGTCGGCCACGGCCAGGTTGATCCCCACACCCCCGACCGGGGACATCGCGTGCGCCGCGTCCCCGATGAGTAGCAGCCCGTCGTCGTACCAGCGGCGCAGCCGCTCCAGCCGGACGTCGAGCAGCTTGACGTCGTCCCAGCTGCGCAGGGTCTCGACCCGGTCGGCGAGCCAGGGCAGCAGGCCCACGAGCCGGGCCCGGAAGGCGGGCAGCCCGGCCCGCCGGATCCGGACGTCGGAGCCCTTCCGGATGAGGTAGCCGCACTGCCAGTAGTCGCCGCGGTCGATCAGCACCGCGAAGTGGCCCGGCGAGACCCGCCCGAGGCCACCGGCCGGGTCGGTGTCGTGGCGAGGCAGCCGGAACCACCAGATGTCCATCGGTACGCCGAACGAGCGCGGACGCAGCCCCGCGGCGGCGCGGGCCGCGGAACCCCGCCCGTCGCAGGCGACGGTCAGCGCGGCGCGCAGCTCGTGCCGTTCACCGGTGACCCGGTCGGTGTAGCGGACCCCGCCGACCGCGCCGCCGTCGCGGCGCAGCCCGGTGACCTCGGCGTTGCGCTGCAGGGTGAAGGTCGGCTCGGCCTCGGCGGCGTCGGCGAGCAGATCGAGGAAGTCCCATTGTGGAACCAGCGCGATGTGCTGGTGGGCGCCCGGTAGCCGGGAAAGGTCGGCCACCTGCGCGGTGGTCCAGTCCAGCTGGACCTGCGCCCGCTCCAGCCGGCGCTGCGGCAGCGCGGCGAACCGCTCGCCGAGACCGAGCTCGTCGAGCAGGGTCAGGGTGGAGGCGTGCACGGTGTCGCCGCGGAAGTCGCGCAGGAAGTCGGCGTGCTTCTCCAGGACGGTGACCTCGACGCCCGCCCTGGCGAGCAGCAGGCCCAACACCATCCCGGCCGGTCCGCCGCCCACGACAGCGACCGTCGTCCGCGCGGTATTCCTCATGCGTTGAACTGTAGGCCGGGCGAGACCCGGGGGCCAGCCCGAAGCGCCGAACAGTGACCCGGCACGATGGAGCCCGTGAGCACTCCTTCGCAGGTCCGGGTGCGATTCTGCCCGTCGCCCACCGGTACGCCGCACGTCGGGCTCGTCCGCACGGCGCTGTTCAACTGGGCACACGCCCGACACCACGGCGGCGCGTTCGTCTTCCGGATCGAGGACACCGACGCCACCCGCGACACCGCCGAGTCGTACGAGGCGATCCTGGACGCGCTGCGCTGGCTCGGGCTCGACTGGGACGAGGGTCCCGAGATCGGCGGGCCGCACGCGTCGTACCGGCAGAGCGAGCGCGGCGCGCTGTACGCCGATGCGCTGCGCAGGCTGGTCGAGGCGGGAGAGGCCTACGAGTCCTACTCGACCGCCCAGGAGATCGAGGCCCGGCACCGCGCGGCCGGTCGCGACCCGAAGCTCGGCTACGACAACGCCGACCGCGACCTCACCGCCGAGCAGAAGGCCGCGTTCCGCGCCGAGGGCCGCGCGCCGGTCTACCGGCTGCGGATGCCCGACCGCGACATCAGCTTCACCGATCTCATCCGCGGCGAGGTGAGCTTCCGCGCGGGCTCGGTGCCCGACTTCGTGCTCGCCCGCGGCGACGGCACCCCGCTCTACCCGCTGACCAACCCCCTCGACGACGCCCTGATGGAGATCACCCACGTGCTGCGCGGCGAGGACCTGCTCTCCTCGACGCCGCGGCAGATCGCGCTGTTCGAGGCGTTCGTCAGAGTCGGCATCGGCAGTGGCCCTCCCGTCTACGCGCACCTGCCGCTCGTGACCGGTGAGGGAAATCGCAAACTCTCCAAGCGGGATCCGCAGTCGAACCTGTTCCTGTACCGCGAGCGCGGATTCATCCCCGAGGGTCTGCTCAACTACCTGGCCCTGCTCGGGTGGGCGATCGCGGAGGATCGCGACGTGTTCACCCTCGAGGAGATGGTGGCGGCGTTCGACATTTCCCGCGTTTCCTCCAACGCCGCTCGATTCGATCTGAAGAAGGCCGAGGCGATCAATTCCGCGCACCTGAGGCGACTGCCCGTCGACGAGTTCGCCCGGCGGGTCGAGCCGTTCCTGCGCTCGGAGGGTGTGATCATCGGCACTCCCGCCGAGGAACAGCGGGCGCTGCTCGCCGCGGCGGCCCCGCTGGTCCAGGAGCGCAGCGTGGTCCTCTCCGACGCCGCGCGGATGCTGCGTTTCCTTTTCGTCGACGAGGCGGACTTCGCCCCCGACGCCGACGCGGCCGAGAAGAACCTCGGCGCCGACGCCGCCCCGATTCTCGGCGCGGCCCTGACCAGCCTGGATGCGTTGGAGAGCTGGTCGAGCGCGGCTATCGAGGCGGCCCTGAAGGCCTCGCTGGTCGACGGGCTGGGGCTCAAGCCGCGCAAGGCGTTCGCGCCGGTGCGGGTCGCCGTGAGCGGCCGGACGGTCTCCCCGCCGCTGTACGAGTCGATGGAACTGCTCGGCCGGGATCGGTCGCTGCGCAGGCTGAGGGCCGGTTTGGAGCGCGCTGGCGGGGTCCGCTAGAGTGGCTCGCGCAGGACACGGACACCGGTTCTCAACTCGCGAGCTGGGCCCGGTGAACGTGATCCATTGGGGTATGGTGTAATTGGCAGCACGACTGATTCTGGTTCAGTTAGTCTAGGTTCGAGTCCTGGTACCCCAGCGGAAACGCCATAAACGTTTCCCGGGGCCCCGTCGTCTAGCGGCCTAGGACGCCGCCCTCTCAAGGCGGTAGCGCGGGTTCAAATCCCGTCGGGGCTACCACGGAGGTCCTCGTTCCGGAGATCCGGAACGAGGACCTTCTTTGTTCCGCGCCCGCCGCGGCAGCCCCGGGTGCGCGCCTCACGTCCGAGATCACGAAGCCGCTCGCGGGTATGGCCGGCATCCTCGATCGGCTGATCCGAAGATCCTGCTCGTCCACCCCGGAGAGCCGCCGCTGCCGCTTGGCGACGATCTGCGGCTGGAACGAGCCGTTCCGGTCCCGGGGGACGTCGATCTCGACCGGGCCGACCTCGGTCCACGCGGTCTTGGTGCGGTGGCCGTTGCGGGAGTCCCCGCCGTCCCGGCCGGCCGGGACGTGCCGGTCGTAGCCGAGATGGTCGGTGATCTCGCCTTCCAGCGCGGACTCCACCAGCCGCTTGGTCAGCTGGGCGAGCAGACCGCCCTCGCCGGTCAGCGCCAGTCCGTTCTCCCGCGCTCGCCCGGCCAGCCGGGCGATCAGCTGCTCGTCCACCGCGTCCAGGACGTCCGGCACCGGGGCCGTCGACGCCGACGGCTCGTCCCCAGCACCAGCGTCGAGGTCGACAAGCGGCTCAGGCATCAGGTCAGTCATCGGGTCCACACTCCTTGATCGGAGTTACACCGATGTTCTTACAGTCCCTTCCCGGTTGGCCGGGCTGCGCCGGCGGGCGGGCTGGCTCGAGTCGGGTGCCCGGCGCCGCCCGAACGGGCGGCGCCGAGGGGCCTCAATCTCCGGTCGAGGGCGCGGGCGACCCGGATGGCGGCGGGCTCGTCGGCGGGTTGGTGGTGGTCGGTGGCTTGGTGGTGGTCGGTGGCTTGGTGGTGGTGGTCGGCGGCGGCGCGGTGGTCGTCGCCGGCGGGGGCACGACGGGCGGGGGCTGCTCGGTGACCGGGGGAGCGGTTCGCGGGGCCTGCGTCGGCCGTTGGGGGTCCTGGACGGGCTGGTTCAGGGCCGAGGGGGGCGGCTCGTCGACGATCGACGTGGGGGTGGGGGCCGAGGGCTCGAAGCGGGTGTTGGCCTTGCTCGTCGGGCTGCCGTGCGGCCAGAACAGCATCGCGCCGACGACGGCCAGCGCCGCCAGCACCCCGCCCGCGCCGACCAGCAACACCGGCTTGCGCCGCTCGCCGGGATCCTCGGCGTAGTCGTGCTCGGCGTAGCCATGGTGCGGTTCGTCGGGCAGGTGGGCGGCGACGCCATATCCGCCGGTCGTCGCGGGGAGCTCATCGGTGCGGGGCTTGGGGCCGGCGCCCGCGAGCGGCGCGGCCGCGGCCGCGAGTCCGCCCTTCGGCGGCGGGGGTGGGGGCATCGGGGCGGATCGGGGGCCAGGCGCCGGGGCGGCCGGAAACCCGCCCGTCGCGACCTGGGTCTGTTCGCCGGTGGCGCCGGCGTCCGCCTGCGGCGGCGCCAGTGCGAGCACCGCGCCCTTGGCGATGGCGTTCTTCGGGTCGGCGTCCACCGCGACCGGCCGGCCCACCTGCTCGGACACCAACTGGGCCACCAGCGGAACCCGCGAGGACCCGCCCACCAGCAACACCGCCGACAGCTGCTCCGGGGTCAACCCCGCCGAGCCCACCGCCCGGCGCAGCGCCGCCACCGTCTCCTCCACCCGCTCCCGGATCAACCCCTCGAACTCGCTGCGATGCAACCGCACCGCCGACTGCTGCCCCGGCAACAACACCGGAATCGACACCTCGGTATCCGCCGAGAGCGCCTCCTTGGCCTCGGTGCACTCCCGCCGCACCCGCGCCACCGCCCCCAACACCGCCGGATCCGCCTCGTCCAACCCCTCGAACACCCCCGGACACCCGGCCAGCACGTGCTCGAACACCGCCTGGTCGAAATCCACCCCGCCCAGCCGCTCGATCCCCTCCGGCCGCCCCAACAGCCCGAACGCCCCGTCGGCCTTGCGCACCACCGCCGCGTCGAAGGTCCCCCCACCCAGGTCATACACCGCGATCGTCGAGCCCGGCTCGACCCGCTCGGCGCCGGCGTAGTGCAGCGCCGCGGCCTGCGGCTCGGCCAAAAACGTCACCGCCAGCCCCTGCCCGGCCAGCGCCCCGGCCAGCAGCTCCCGCTTGTGCGCCCCCCACGCCGCCGGATGGGTCACCGCGATCCGCGCCGCCGGCCCACCCTCCCGCTCGGCCACCCGATCGGTCACCCAGCGCACCAACCGCGCCGAGAGCTCCTCGGCCGCCCACGCCCGCCCGGCCACCACCACCGGGGTGGGATCCCCCACCCGCCGCTTGAACTCCCGCACCACCCGGTCCGGATCGGTCACCGCCCGCCGCTCGGCCGCCTCCCCCACCACCACCGACCCATCCCCGGCCATGAACAGCACCGACGGGACGTCGACGGACCGGGCACCGAGGTTGACCATCTCGGCATCGGTGGCCCGTCCGTCGAGGCGGCTGATCGCCGCCGCGGTACGCGTGGTCCCGACATCGATACCGAGGAGGTAGGTCATCATCGTCCATTTCGTCTGGATGCAGGTCCGCGCTCTGCGAGGTTCATCGGCCGCAGCGAAGGTCACGTTAGCGTTGCGGTGCCCGAATTCCGGGACGGGGCTGGCGGGTCAGCCGGATTTGAGCCGTTGGTGCAGGGCCTCCGCGGCGGCGAGGAGATCGGTGGCCCAGCGGGCCCCGGGGCGCCGGCCGATCCGGTCGATGGGCCCGGACACGGAGACGGCGGCCACGACGTTCCCGGCGCCGTCGTGGACCGGAGCGGACACGCTCGCGACGCCCGACTCGCGTTCGGCGACGCTCTGCGCCCAGCCACGGCGGCGGACGTCGAGCAGCACCCGTTCGGTGAAGATCGCCTCGGCGAGCACGGCGCGCTGGGTGGCGGGGTCGGACCAGGCGGCGAGGACCTTGGCGCCGGAGCCTGCCGACATCGGCAGCCGGGTGCCGACGGGAACGGTGTCGCGCAGGCCGCTGGCAGGCTCGGCGGCGGCGACGCAGATCCGGTGGATGCCATCGCGCCGGTAGAGCTGCACACTCGCCCCGGTGAGATCGCGCAGCCGCGGGAGCACGGACGCGGCGGCCTCGAGCAGGGGGTCGCCGTGACCGCTGGCCAGCTCGGCGAGCGTCGGGCCGGGGCGCCATCGGCCGTCGGCGCCGCGGTGCAGCAGCCCGTGCACCTCCAGCCCGACGGCGAGGCGATGGGCGGTGGCCCTGGGCATCCCGGTGCGCTCGCACAGCTCGGACAGACCACACGGCTCGGCGGCCACGGCCCGCAGGACCCCCACGGCCTTGTCGAGCACCCCGATGCCGCTAGACTGTCTCATGCCTCGATACTAACTTCCCAATATATGGGAAATCCATACCATTCCCACGCGGGGCCGCATATCGAACAGGAGGCAGCGCCGTGACGAACCACGGGGCGGGACGCACGCTGGCCGAGAAGGTCTGGGACCAGCACCTGGTCCGCAAGGCGGAGGGGTCGGAGCCCGACCTGCTCTACATCGACCTGCATCTGGTGCACGAGGTCACGAGCCCGCAGGCCTTCGACGGCCTGCGGCTGGCCGGCCGGACGGTGCGTAGGCCCGACCTCACCCTGGCCACCGAGGACCACAACGTCCCGACCCTCGACGTGCTGGCGCCGATCGCGGACCCCGTCTCGCGCACACAGGTGGAGACGCTGCGGCGCAACTGCGCGGAGTTCGGCGTCCCGCTCTACCCGATGAACCACGCCGAGCAGGGCATCGTGCACGTAGTCGGCCCGCAGTTGGGGCTCACCCAGCCCGGCCTGACCGTCGTCTGCGGGGACAGCCACACCTCCACCCACGGTGCGTTCGGCGCGCTGGCATTCGGCATCGGCACCTCCGAGGTGGAGCACGTGCTGGCCACGCAGACGTTGCCGCTCAATCGGTTCAAGACGATGGCGATCAACGTCAACAGCTCCGACGGGACGCTGCGGCCGGGCGTCACGAGCAAGGACGTCGTGCTGGCCATGATCGCGCAGATCGGCACCGGCGGCGGTCAGGGCTACGTCCTGGAGTACCGGGGCAACGTCATCGAGAACCTCTCGATGGAGGCCCGGATGACGATCTGCAACATGTCGATCGAAGCGGGCGCCCGGGCGGGCATGATCGCCCCGGACGACACCACCTTCGCCTACCTGAAGGGCCGCGACCACGCCCCGTCGGGGGCGGCGTGGGACGAGGCCGTCGCCGCGTGGCGCGGGCTGCGCACCGACGACGAGGCGGTGTTCGACGCCGAGATCCACATCGACGCCGATGCACTCACCCCGTTCGTCACCTGGGGCACCAACCCCGGCCAGGGCCTGCCGCTGAGCGAGAACGTGCCGGACCCCGCGCGGATCATCGACGAGAACGAGCGGGTCGCCGCCGAGAAGGCGCTCACCTACATGGGGCTGCAGGCCGGTACCCCGCTGCGGAAGATCACCGTCGACACCGTGTTCGTCGGCTCCTGCACCAACGGCCGGATCGAGGATCTGCGTGCCGCCGCGAAGATCCTCGATGGACACAAGGTCGCCGACGGGGTCCGGATGCTCGTCGTCCCCGGGTCGATGCGGGTGCGTGCGCAGGCCGAACAGGAGGGTCTGGACAAGGTCTTCACCGCTGCCGGGGCCGAATGGCGATCCGCGGGATGCTCGATGTGTCTGGGCATGAACCCCGACCAGCTGGCGCCCGGTGAGCGCAGCGCATCCACATCGAACCGGAACTTCGAGGGCCGGCAGGGCAAGGGCGGACGGACCCATCTCGTCTCCCCGCTGGTGGCCGCGGCGACCGCCGTCCGCGGCACGCTGTCCTCCCCCGAAGACCTGCGCTGACCTGCCCGTGAGTGCGTAACAGTGTTAGAACACTGTTACGCACTCACGGCCCCGATTGAGGAGGGATTTCCCGAGCATGGAGCCGTTCACCACACACACGGGAATCGGCGTCCCGCTGCGCCGGTCCAACGTGGACACCGACCAGATCATCCCGGCCGTATATCTGAAGCGGGTGACCCGCACCGGGTTCGCCGACGGGCTGTTCTCGGCATGGCGGGCCGACGAGAGTTTCGTTCTCAACATCGAGCCCTTCTCTCGGGGCTCGGTGCTGGTGGCCGGTCCGGACTTCGGCACCGGCTCGTCGCGCGAGCACGCCGTATGGGCGCTGATGGACTATGGATTCCGTGTCGTCATCTCCTCTCGTTTCGCCGACATCTTCCGCGGCAACTCCGCGAAGCAGGGCCTGATCGCGGCCCAAGTCACACAGCCCGACGTCGAACTGCTGTGGAAGCTCCTGGAGAACGAGCCCGGCACCGAGGTCACCGTCGACCTGCGGGAGAAGACGGTGCAGGCGAAGGACCTGACCGTCGGATTCGAGATCGACGACTACACCCGGTGGCGCCTGTTGGAGGGGCTCGACGACATCGGGCTCACCCTGCGGCACACCGACGACATCGCTGCGTTCGAGGCCGGCCGTCCGGCTCGGCTGCCGGTCACCACCCCCGTTCGCTGACCCGACCGGGTCGAGCCCTTGCCGTGCAACGGTCCGTCGAAGACACCCGTTGCACGGCAAGGGGTTTTTTGGCGTTGCGCCTGGTGTTGCGTGCCCGAAAGCTCTACGGTGCGCATCCATGAACAAATCCCAGCTTGTGGACGCGCTCGCAGCGCGCCTCGGGGACCGGCGAACCGCCGCCTCGGCGGTCGACGGGCTGCTCGAGATCATCGTGGACACCGTCGGCTCCGGCGGGTCCGTTTCGCTCACCGGTTTCGGCGTGTTCGAGGCGAGGGCCCGTGCGGCGCGGGTTGCGCGCAACCCGCGTACCGGGGAGACGGTCAACGTCCCGGCGACGACGGTCCCGGCGTTCCGGCCCGGCACGAGCTTCAAATCGTTGGTGAGCGGGAACGGCGTGTCGACCCGTCCGGCTCCGGCCCGCAGGGCCCGGCGCACGCCCTCGACGGCCGCAGCTCCGACCGCCGAGGCGGCGGCTGCACCGAAGGCGAAGCCGGCCCGGTTGTCGTCGGGCAAGGCCAAGGCGTCGGCGTCGTTCTCCGAGAAGAAGCCGGCGAGGGCGACCGAGAGCAAGGCCACCTCGAAGACGACTGCGAAGGGGACGCCGAAGACGACTGCGAAGGGGACGCCGAAGACGACTGCGAAGGGGACGCCGAAGACGGCCGCGAAGGCGGCGCCGAAGACGGTCGCGAAGACGGCGGCGAAGTCGACGGTCGAGGGCACCGCCAAGCCCGCCCGGAGGACGGCCAAGCCCAAGAAGTAGCCGCTGCCGCGGCCCGACCCCGACTCGCGCTCGGGAATACCACGACTCGCGAGGAGTGGGCCTAGCGGCTGGGAGTGGGCCTAGCGGCTGGGAGTGGGGTAGTGGTCGGCGAAGAGAGTGCGGCCGTCGCGGCTGCCCAACACCCAGATGCTGCCCTTGGCCGCCCGGATCTCGCGGTCGGACTCGGCGGTGAGGTGGCCGACCGCCGCGGGGATCACCCCGCCCTGGTCGCACAGCACCGTCACGCCGGGCATCGCCGCGAGCTCGCGCAGCCGGGCCAGGCCCCCGGCCGGGTCGTTGTGGTAGCCGACCTCGCCGAGCCGTGGCTCGGCGACCACGTCGAGTCCCAGCAGGTCCGCGAGCGGGGTGACGGACTGCCGACAGCGCAGCGGGGGTGCGCTGTGGATGCGATCGGGCCCGAACAACAACAGCAGCCCGGTGAGCTCGACGACCTGGGCCTGACCGGCCCGCGACAGGGGCCGGAGCGCATCCTCGCCGTTCCAGCCCTCGCGGCTGCCCGCCTTGGCGTGCCGAACCAGGAGCAGCACCGAGGTCGGAACCGGACGCTCGGCGAACCGCTCGAGGATCTCCCGGTCGCGGTCGTAGGACAGTACGTCCATGGCCTCGGTGGGCGCGAGCCAGCGCAGTTCGTCGGTCTCGGCATTCGGGATGAAGCCGGGGCCGTCGTCGAGCGCCTGGCCCGCCCAGTAGCGCACCAGCTTGGCCGCGCCCGCCACCGGATAGCGCACGTCGCCGAGCCGCCGCCCGAGCCGGATCCGGAACCCGGTCTCCTCGCCCACCTCGCGGACGGCGGCGGCGGCCATGGTCTCGCCGGCATCGAGCTTGCCCTTGGGCAGCGACCAGTCGTCGTAGCGCGGCCGGTGCACCACCGCGATCTGCAGCCCCGCCCCGCCCGATGTCCGCCACAGCACGGCGCCGGCCGCCAGCACGTCGGCCACCATCAGATCCGGGGCGCTCATTCGGCGCCGGCCGCCACGGTCGCGTGCCGCGCCATCATCTCGGCCTGGTGGTCGCGCACCTCGTCGATATCGGCGCCCGGTGGCGGGGAGGGCTCCCAGCCACCGTCGGCCAGCAGCGTCCAGCAGCGGGTGGCCGGATCCAGGCAGGAGTCGAAGACGTAACCGAGCTGGTCGGCCAGCATCGGGTCGGCGACGCGCACCAGCACCTCGACCCGGCGGTCGAGGTTGCGGTGCATCATGTCGGCGCTGCCGATCCAGTACTCGTCCGCGGCGGCGAAGTGGAAGACCCGGGAGTGCTCGAGGAAGCGGCCGAGGATGGAGCGGACCCGGATGTTCTCCGAGAGCCCCGGCCGACCGGGCCGCAGCGCGCAGATCCCGCGCACCACGATGTCGACCGGGACGCCGGCCTGCGAGGCCCGGTACAGCGCGTCGATCACCTGCTCGTCGACCAGCGAGTTGACCTTGATCCGGATCCGGGCCCGCCGGTCGTCCCGGCGATGCGCCTCGACCTCGTCCTCGATGCGCCGCACGATGCCCCGGCGCACCCCGTAGGGGGCCACCAGCAGGCTGCGGTACTGGTTCTGCCGGGAGTAGCCGGTGAGCGAGTTGAACAGGTTCGTGAGGTCGGCGCCGATCGTCGGGTCGGCGGTGAGCACCCCGATGTCCTCGTAGAGCCGGGCGGTCTTGGGGTTGTAGTTGCCGGTCCCGATGTGGCAGTAGCGACGGATGGTGGATCCTTCCTGCCGGACCACCAGCGCGGTCTTGCAATGCGTCTTGAGGCCCACCAGGCCGTAGACGACGTGCACGCCCGCCTTCTCCAGCTCGCGCGCCCACCGGATGTTGGCCTGCTCGTCGAACCGTGCCTTGATCTCCACCAGCGCGACGACCTGCTTACCGGCCCCGGCGGCTTCGATCAGCGCGTCGACGATCGGGGAGTCACCGGACGTGCGGTAGAGCGTCTGCTTGATCGCCAGGACGTCCGGGTCGGCCGCGGCCTGCTCGATGAACCGCTGCACGCTGGTGGAGAACGAGTCGTAGGGATGGTGCACGAGCACGTCGCCCTCGCGCAGGGTGGCGAACACGCTCAGCGGGGTCTCCCGCTCACCGAACGCCGGATGCGTCGCGGGTACGAACGGCTCGTCCTTCAGGTCCGGCCGGTCGACGCCGTAGACCTGCCACAGGGTGGTGAGATCGAGCAACCCAGGCACGGTGACGACGTCGCTCGGGTCGACGTCGAGCTCGCGGAGCAGCAGCTCCAGCACGTGCTCGCTCATCGTGTCGACGACCTCGAGCCGCACCGGCGGGCCGAACCGGCGCCGGGCCAGTTCGCGCTCCAACGCCTGCAGCAGGTCCTCGTCGCGGTCCTCCTCGACCTCGAGGTCGGCGTTGCGAGTGACCCGGAACGCGTGCACCTCGGTCACCTCCATCGAGGTGAACAGCTCGTTGAGGTGGGCCGAGATGAGATCCTCGATGGGCAGGAAGGTGACCTCGCCCGGCTCGTCGCTCTCGACCCGCACCAGTCGCGGCACGTTGTCGGGCACCTTGACCCTGGCGAACCGTTCGGTGCGGCCTTCGGGGTCGCGGACGGTGACAGCCAGGTTGAGCGACAGCCCGGAGATGTAGGGGAACGGGTGCGCCGGGTCGACCGCGAGCGGGGTGAGCACCGGGAAGACCTGGGCGGAGAAGTACTCCGCGAGCCGCTGCCGCTGCGCCGCGGACAGATCCGGCCAGCGCTTGATGTGGATGCCGTGGTCGGCGAGCTCGGGGCGGACCTCGTCGAGGAACACCTGGGCGTGGGCCCGCGCGAGCACCTGGCTGCGCGCGGCGATGCGGGCCAGCTGCTCGCGCGGGGACAGCCCGTCCGCGCTGCGCACGGCCAGCCCGGTTTCGTCGCGGCGTTTCAGCCCGGCGACGCGGACCATGTAGAACTCGTCGAGGTTGCTCGCGAAGATCGCCAGGAACTTGGCCCGTTCCAGCAGTGGCTGGCTCGGATCCTCGGCCAGCGCGAGCACCCGCGCGTTGAAGTCGAGCCAGGACAGCTCGCGGTTGAGGTAACGGTCGTCGGGCAGGCCCGATCCGGCCACGGCCACGGCCGTGGTCGGGGCGGGTGGGGCGATCGGAGCGGCGGCCGGAGGCGGCGTGCTGAGCGCCGAATCGGATGCGGCGGTCTGCGTCGGCACGGACGCGGTGGAGTTGGGCGCGCTCGGCGGGGCGCCCGGCGTGGACTCGGTAGTGTCGGGGCCGCTCGGCGGGGCGATCGGAGCGGAGACGCTTACGCCCGCGGACGCCGCGGCGACCGCGGATCCCGCGGCGGAGCGGCCGGCAAGGCTCGCTCGTCTGGCGGATGGGCGCGGAGCGCGACGTGACGTACGCGCCGCGCCGGCCCGGCGCGATGCGCCGTCGGCCCACTCCGGCAAGGTCTTTTTCGACTGGGCGGACGGGGAACCGGAGGAGTCTGAATCTGCACTGCGCGCGTCGCGACCCACGATCAGCCATTCTGACGCACTTCGCGGGCCCCGCTGTCCGGTCCCCCAAGTACAGCCAAATGAACTTCTGATTACGAAACAATCTCGACTGCATCACCGCAGCCGCCGCCACACAGCGTCAGCACCCCGCGGGTCCGACGTCCGACGCCGAGGTCGGCGGCCCGGCGCAGGTCCTCCTCGGTGTCGACATCGCGGCGCAGACCGGGCCATGCGCCGGGTAGCGGATAGGCGCCGGAACGGCGGTGGCGGGCGGCCGAGCCGGGGCCGAACCGCGGGCCCAGCGCCGTCGCCGGGGCGCTGAGCAGCAGCGTCGTCCCGGCGCCGTGCGCGTCGGCGCAGTAGGCGCGACGCACCGGACCCGCCGCGAACACGGCCGCGGCGACGTCGATCGCCTCGTCGAGCTCGGCGGGGCGCAACGCGGGCAGATCGGCCTGCAGTGCGCCGACGGCAGCGCTCGGGTCGCGGTCGCGCAGGACGTGGACGCCGTAGCGCAGCGCGGGGTTGAGTCCGGCGGCGGGTCCGTCCGGGGCCACCGCGACCCCCTCGGTGGCGAGCTCGCGGGTCACCGTTGGGTCGGATGTCACAACCAGGACGGCGCGGACGCGTTCAGCGGCGCGCGCCGCGACAATCGTGTCGAGCGCGATCGCGAGCGCGAGCCGCTCATGCGCCGCCGCCTCGCCGACGCCGTTGTCGGCGGCGCCGCGCAGCCGGGACTTGGCGGTGTGCAGCGGCTTGATCGGGACCACGAGATCGACGGTCTGCATCCGCGGCGTGGGCACGGCTCCATCGTCGCACCACCCGGCGGTGGACCGGGGGGCTCGGGCCGGGAAGACTCAACCGGAGATCGCGAGGCGGGAGGTTCTGGGTGACTCGGGAGAACGGTGGATTCTGGGAGAAGTTCGCCGCGGTGTTCTTCTATCCGATCGGCTGGGGGACCGGCCGGGTCCGCTACGAGGGACGCGAGCACATCCCCGCGCAGGGCGGGGCGCTGCTGGTGGCCAACCACATCTCCTATCTGGACCCGGTGCACACCGCGCTGTACGTGCACACGGCCCGCCGGACGCCGCGCTTCCTGGCCAAGCACAGCCTGTGGAGCATCCCGGTGCTCGGCAAGGTCCTGGTCGGCACCGGTCAGATCCCGGTCTACCGGCAGTCCGCGGACGCCGGGCAGAGCCTGCGCGCCGGGACCGAGGCGCTGCGCGACGGCAAGATCGTCGTGATCTACCCGGAGGGAACGATCACCCGCGACCCGGGCGGCTGGCCGATGCATGCGCGCACCGGCGCCGCCCGGCTCGCGCTGAGCTCCGACGTGCCGGTGCTGCCGGTGGTGCACTGGGGCACCCGGGAGGTGTACGACCACTACAACAAGAGGTTCCGGCCGCTGCCGCGCCGGACGATCACCGTGCGCGCCGGGGCCCCCGTCGATCTCTCGGCCTATCGCGGGCGGCCGATCGACGCCGGCGTGCTGCGCGAGGTGACCGACCTCCTGATGACACGGGTGCGCGATCTGCTCGTCGAGGTGCGCGGGGAACCGGCTCCCGCCGAGTTCTACCGTCGGGGGAGTGCGTCGTGAGCGGGGCCCGTGAGGTGCGCCGGGTCGCGGTGCTGGGCGCTGGTTCGTGGGGGACCACGTTCGCCAAGGTGCTGGCCGATGCCGGCCGTGACGTGACGCTGTGGGCCCGCCGCCCCGAGGTCGCGGCCGCGATCAACGAGCGCCGGACCAACCCCGACTATCTGCCGGGGATCGTGCTGCCGGCGCGGCTCTCGGCGTCGGCCGACCCGGCGTCCGCACTCGAGGGCGCCGACGCCGTGGTGTTCGCGGTGCCGTCGCAGACTCTGCGGTCCAACCTCGCTCACTGGCGCGATCAGTTGTCGGGAGGGCGGACCCTGGTGAGCCTGGCCAAGGGCGTCGAGCTGGGCACGCTCAAACGGATGAGCGAGCTGATCGTCGAGGTCGCGGGGGTGCTGCCGGACCAGGTGGCCGTCGTCTCCGGTCCGAATCTCGCCCTGGAGATCGCGCACGGGGAGCCGACCGCGACGGTGATCGCCTGCGCCGACCACGACCGCGCGGTGGCCCTGCAGAACGCCTGTGCCACCGGCTACTTCCGGGCCTACACCAATACCGACGTCATCGGCTGCGAGTTGGGTGGGGCGGGCAAGAACGTGATCGCGCTGGCCGTCGGGATCGCCGCCGGGATGGGGCTGGGCGACAACAGCCGCGCCTCGGTGATCACCCGGGGGCTGGCCGAGATCTCCCGGCTCGGCGTCGCGCTCGGGGCCGACCCGTTGACCTTCGCCGGTCTCGCCGGGCTGGGCGACCTCGTCGCGACGTGCTCGTCGCCGCTGTCGCGCAACCGGACCTTCGGCGAGCGGCTGGGTCGGGGCGAGACCCTCGCCGAGGCCGAACGGGCCAACCACGGGCAGGTGGCCGAGGGGGTGAAGTCGTGCCTGTCGATCTGCGAGCTGGGCGAGCGGCACGGCGTCGAGCTGCCGATCGCCGACGCCGTGCGGCGGGTCTGTCACGAGGACCTCGCCCCGTCGTCGATGGCGAAGGAGCTGATCAGCCGTTCCTTCAAGCCCGAATACCTGTGAGTGCGTAACAGTGTTCCAACACTGTTACGCACTCACAGGCCCGGGTGACCAGGTCAAACGGGACGGTGTGTGGCGATGGTGAGCGACGGGACGCGCTGCGTGCACGGCGGGCACCCGCCGGCCGCGCTGGGGGCGCCCCTGCATCCCGGGCCGGCGCTCTCGTCGACCTTTCACCTCGGTGTCCCCGGCGACCCGCTGCCGCGCGACTTCTACGGTCGCGCTGACAACCCGACCTGGCGCGCGCTGGAGTCGGCGATCGGCGAGCTGGACGGCGGCGAATGCGTGCTGTTCGGTTCCGGGATGGCGGCGATCTCCGCGGTGCTGCGGACAGCCGCACGCCCGGGCGGTGCCGTCGTGCTGCCCAGCGACGGCTATTTCCTCGGGCGGGTGCTCGCCGAGGAGGAACTGGCCCCGCTCGGCGTGCCGGTGCGGGCGGTGCCCACCGCGGGGTACTGGACCGGCAGGGTGCTGGAGGGCGCCTCGCTGATCCTGCTGGAGACCCCGTCCAACCCGGGGCTGGAGGTGTGCGACATCGCCGCCGTCGCCGCGCTCGCCCACGCCGCGGGTGCCATGGTCGCCGTCGACAACACCACCGCGACGCCGCTGGGGCAGCGCCCGCTCGAGCTGGGAGCCGACCTCGTCGTGGCCAGCGACACCACGGCGCTGGCCGGCCACGGCGATGTCGTCCTCGGGCATGTGAGCAGCGCCGACCCGGTGCTGGCCGGGCGGCTGCGATCGGCGCGGACGCGCGGCGGCGCCGTCCCCGGGCCGGTGGAGGCCTGGCTCGCGCACCGTGGGCTGGGCACCCTCGACCTGCGGCTGGAGCGCCAGGCGGCCAACGCCCGTGCGCTGGCCACGGCGCTGCGCGAGCACCCGGCCGTGACCGATGTCCGCTGGCCGGGGCTCGAGGACGACCCCGCGCACGCCGTGGCGGCGCGGCAGATGCGCCGCTGGAACGGGGTGCTGCGGTTCACCCTGCCCTCGCCGACCGCCGTCGCCCGGTTCCTCGAGACGTCGCGGCTGGTGTGCTCGGCGACCAGCTTCGGCGGTCTGCGCACCACTGCGGATCGGCGCGAGCGCTGGGGTGACGCCGTACCCGGGGGACTGGTGCGGCTGTCGGCGGGCTGCGAGGACGCCGCCGATCTGGTGGCCGACGTCGTCGCGGCGCTGGACGCCGTCGGCCGTTGAGCGCGCGGATCGGCCGCTCACCCTTCCGTGCGTCCACCTGAGCGACATCTCCGATATCACCCGTGCGTAACCGTGCCCCCGTATGGTCGACTGTGAGCAGCCCGCTGGAGGTGGTCGCGTGCCGCATCGACAACCTGGCCCCATCGGTGCCGACCCCGATCCAGGGGAGGTGCCGGGGATCGCGTCGCGCCCGGGCGCGGTCCCGACGGGGTCCAGGGTCCTGCTGCTGAACGCCAGCTTCGAGCCGCTGACGGTGGTCACCGCCAAACGCGCGATCCTCCTCATGCTGAGCGGTAAGGCCGAATGCGTCCAGGTTGAGTTGGAGGGCACGGCGTTCCGTTCCGAGAGTCTCTCCATTCCCGCGCCGTCGGTGATGCGGCTGTCCCGCTATGTGCGGGTGCCCTACCGGCGGTCGATCCCGATGACCCGTTCCGGGGTGTTGCGCCGCGACGGGCGGCGCTGTGCATACTGCGGCAAGCGCGCCGACACCATCGACCACGTCGTGCCGCGCAGCCGCGGCGGCGCGCACAGCTGGGACAATTGCGTCGCGGCGTGCCGGTCGTGCAACTCCCGCAAGGCCGACCGGCTGATCGAGGAACTCGGCTGGAGCTTGCGGACGCACCCGGCCCCGCCGAGCCGCTCGGCGGGCGGCGTCCTCGTGCTCGCCGTCGAACCGCTGCCGGCCTGGGAGCCGTGGCTGACCACCGCAGCCTGACGGTGGCCGATGGAGCGCAGGCTCCGTAACGACCGGTGCGGCCGGACCGACAAGCCGGTGGCGGCGGACGACGATGGCGCAGGTACCGCGGCGTTGGACGCACTCACTTCCCGCCGTCCACGAGGGACGTTGGCGAGAGGGACGAGCCGTTGATCGACGACGAGACCACTGGCACCCGGTTGAGCAGCCCCGTCTTCACCGACGGCCCCGGCCGCCGATCCAGGCGGATGCGGGCGGCGGCCTACACCGGCGCGTCGGCGTGCGCGGCGATCCTCGGTGTGGTCGGCGTGAACCTGGTCACCGGTCCGGGTACGACGAGGCTCGAGGCGCGGTTGTTCGAGGACACGGCGAGCGAGCCCGCGGCCGGGCCCGGGTGGGTCGCGGAGATCGAGCCGACGCCCGTCGTGGCGGCCGGCGCGCCCGCGACCGACCGCTGGTCGGCCCCGACGGACGATCCGCACCCGGCTCCGACGGCCGCCGCCCCGGTGCCTCCGCCGGTCGACCTCCCCAGGATCGTCACGTCGACGATCGTTCCACCCAGCGCGTCCACCACGGCGATCAGAACCACCACACTCAGCACATCGGCCGGCGGACGGTGAGGACGGCACGCCAGGGACGAGCCCGATCAGGGACCGACGTCGTCGGCGGGGACAGCGGAGCGGCCCTTCGCGGACGATCATTGGCGCCATGACGACGTCGATGCAGCGGTCGTGGTCCACCGGGGCGCGGCCGAACCGGTTCGCCGCTCTGCCCGCCGGCCGGATCGGCCGTCTCGGCGGACGGCTGATGCGCCGGCTCAGCGGCGCCGCGCAGCGCGAGATCGCCGAGCTGGTCGCCCAGGATCGGCCCGCCGAGGTTCTCGAGGTCGGCCACGGGCCGGGTGTCTTGCTCGGCATGCTCGCCGGCCGGCCGGGAACGACGCAGGTGGTCGGGATCGATCCGTCGGCCGAGATGCGCTACCTCGCGATCCGCGCGCTGGCCCGCGAGATCGCCGACGGCCGGGTCGAGATCCAGGCCGGTGACGCCGCCTCGACCGGTCTGCCCGACGCCGCGGTCGACGTGGTCGTCTCGACGAACACCGTCGCGATCTGGCCCGATCTGGAGGCCGGGCTCGCCGAACTGCATCGGGTGCTGCGGCCCGGTGGGCGGCTGGTGCTCAGCTGGCACGGCGGGTCCGACCCGAACGCCGTGGCCCGCCGTCTGCTGTTGCCGGAGCAGACGCTCGCCCGGATCGAGGACGAGCTCGGACGGCGATTCGGTGCCGTCCACCGCGAACTCACCCGCCGCAGCACGGTGTTCGTGGCGCAGCGGCGATCGGAAGAAGGGGTCTCATGATGTCGGTCCCGACGGACGACGCGCAGGACCGGCACGAAGTGGTGGCGGCGGTGGACCGGCGGGGCTTCGCGTCGCTGCGCCTGGCGGCCACCCCGCGGGACGAGCGATACGGGATCGGGCGCGGACTGCGCAAGAAGGTGTCCCGCGAGACCCTCGGGACCTGGGAGCACTCGCCGTTGCGGGCCGACCCGGTCGCGCAGATCATCGCGAGCCACGAGGGCCGCGTCGAACGGCTGATCCCGGTCCGGGTGGGGCGGATGGCGGCGTCCCCGTACGCGTTCCTGCGCGGCGCCGCGGCGATTCACGCCGCCGACTTCGCGGCGCTGCCCGCCTCCGGGATCCAGCCGGTGATCTGCGGCGACGCGCATCTGGGCAATTTCGGGTTCTACGCATCGCCGGAGCGGGACCTGGTCTTCGACCTCAACGACTTCGACGAGGCCCATCCCGGCGCCTGGGAGTGGGACCTGCGCAGACTGGTGGCCAGCGTGTGGGTCGCGGGCCGGCAGAACGGCGCGTCCGAGCAGGACTGCGCGCAGGCCGTGACCCGCTGTGTGGCGTCCTACCGGGAGCATCTGGCGCATCTGGCGGAGCAGCCGCTGCTCGCGCGGTCGTTCGAACGGCTCGATCTGGAGCGGTTGCAGGAGAGCGCGTCCCGCAAGTCGGTCCGCCGCGAGTTCGAACAGGCCGCGCGCCGGGCTCGGCGGCGCACCAGTGACCGTGCGCTGCCGAGGTTCACCCGCGAGCTGGGCGGCACGCGCCGTATCGTCGAGGAGCCGCCGCTGATCACCCGGCCGGACCCGCAGCAGTACGAGCGGCTCGCCGTGGCGCTCGACCAGTATCTGCAGACGCTGCCCTCGCATTGGGCGCGCATCCTCGGTGGGTATCGGCTCGTCGATGTGGCGCACAAGGTCGTCGGCGTCGGCTCGGTGGGGCTGCGCGCCTATATCGCGCTGTGCGAGGGCTCGAGCCCGGACGATGTGGTGTTCCTGCAGCTCAAACAAGCCCGTCGCTCGGTGATCGCGCCGTACGTGCATGGCGACGACGCCTGGCACGCTCATCAGGGCAACCGGGTGGTGGAGTACCAGCAGGCGCTGCAGACGGTGAGCGACCCGCTGCTGGGCTGGACCACCGTGGAGGACCGGCAGTACTACGTGCGGCAGTTCCGGGACATGAAGGGGGCGATCGTCCTTGATGGCATCGACGCTGCGGCGCTGGAGGACTACGCCGCGGTCTGCGGGCTGCTGCTGGCCAAGGGCCACGCCCGCACCAGCGGGGCATCGATGATCGCGGGTTACTGCGGGGGTTCGGACAAACTCGACCGGGCGATGTGCCGGTTCGCGAGGGACTACGCCGATCAGACCGAGCGGGACCACGCGGCGTTGCTGGCTGCGGTCCGGGCCGGGGTGTTGCCGTGCGAGGAGGGGGGGTGAGTCTCGCTGAGCAATCGCTCGGCCAGGGTGCCCCACGAGCCGGCGTTCAGGTCCTTCTCGCTGATCGCGGTCACCGGCATCGGCCAGCGGATGGCGAGCGCGGGGTCGTCGAAGCGCACCGAGATGTCCTCGCTCGGGTCGTGCTCGCGGTCGATCCGGTAGCAGATGTCGGTCTCCTCGGTGAGCGCCTGGAAGCCGTGCAGGATTCCGGCCGGTACGTAGAGGTGCGCGAACCGGGTGTCGTCCAGGGTCACGGTCAGGTGCTCGCCGAAGGTGGGGGAGCCAGCCCGGGCATCGACGAGAACGTCGAACACCGCGCCGCGGGCGCAGCGGATGAGCTTGGCCTCGCCCCGGCCGCTGCGGCCGTGCAACCCCCGGATCGTGCCGCAGCGAGATCGGGACTGGCTGTCCTGCACGAACGTCTCCGGCCGCAGGCCGTGGCGGCGGGCGACGGCGCTGTCGAAGGTGCGGGTGAAGAATCCTCGATCGTCGTGGTGCGGGGCCGGGAGGAAAAGCAGCACCCCGTCGATCGACATCGTGCACGTCTGCATGCCTTCGTAGTCGGCGGACGGACGAAATTCGTTACGATCCACGTTCGGTGGAGGCCGTCGCATTTCAATAGGCCCCATTTCCGCGGATCAGTGCTCCGAGGGTCTTCCAGAGGATGTGCGCGTCCATCGCCAGGGTCCAGTTCTCCACATAGCGCAGATCGAGCCGGACCGACTCCTGCCAGGAGAGATCGCTGCGGCCACTTATCTGCCACAGCCCGGTGAGACCGGGCTTGACCAGTAATTTTCGCTCGGCGGCGCGGGAGTAGGTGGCGACTTCCTGGGGCAGCGGCGGTCGCGGCCCGACCAGGGACATGCTGCCGGTGAGAACGTTGACCAACTGCGGGAGTTCGTCGAGGGAATACTTCCGCAGAAAAGCTCCGATCTTGGTCACCCGTGGATCGTCCTTGAGCTTGAACAGCGGGCCTGCGCCGTCGTTCGCGGCCATGAGGTCGGCCTTGCATGCTTCGGCGTCGACGATCATCGAACGGAACTTGAGCATGCGAAAGGCATTTCCGTGCCGGCCCACTCGGGTCTGTCGGAACAGTACCGGGCCGCCGTCGAGCTTCACCGCGACGGCGATGCAGACCAGCACCGGAGCGACCACCACCAGCAGCAGGCTCGCACCGACCCAGTCGATCACGTTCTTGACCACCCGCGGCACGCCGTTGAAGATCGGTTCGGTCAGCCGCAGCAGGGGCAGCCCGTCGACCGGGGCCACGTGCAGCCGCGGCCCGGCGATCTCCATCAGCCCCGGATCGACGACGAGATCGGCGCCCAGCCCTTCGATGTCCCAGGCGAGCTGGTGCAACCGACGTCCTGACCAGCCCGGTGCGTCGCCGACGGCCACCACCCGGTGCCGGCCGCGGCGCACGATCTCGGCGACGGAGTCGAGATCGCCGAGCACCGGGACGTCGAGCACGCTGGGGGTGCCGTCGGCACCGGCGCCGGTCGGGGTGCACACGCCGTTCACCACCCACCCGTTGTGCGAGTCGCGACGGGTGCGCCGGATCAGATCGGCGACCGAGTCGATCGTGCCGACCGCGAGCACGGCGTGGGTGAACCGACCGTCGGCACGGCGGCGGTGCAGCCAGCCGCGCAGCACGAACCGACCGATCACCAGCAGGATGCCGGCGAGCGGAATGAGCCCGAACACCCAGGGCCGGACGGCGGAGATCTGCAGGGCCAAACCCCCGAGGCCGACCACGACCGCGCTGGCGACCAGCGCGTGTAGCACCCGGCTGAACTCGTCCGAGCCCTGGCCGAGGATGCGCGGGTCCCACGCCCTGGTCACGAAGAGCCCGGTCACGGTGATGAGCCCGCTGCCGATGCCCAGGCTCGGCGAGGTCGAGCCGCCGAAGAGGGGCAGGTAGTTCCCCAGCCCCAGCAGGTGCCCCACCAGGACCGCGATGGCGACGGCCAGCAGGTCGCCGCCCACGACGAGCCGCGCGTACCGGGTCTCCCACCGGGGCCGGGTGAGCGAGCCGGCCGGCCGCCCGACCGCCCAGGCGGGTGAGCACACAGGAGCGACCGGTCCCGGCGCGGACCGGGTGTCGGCATCCGGTTCCGGACCGCCCCCCAACTCGACGTCTGAAGCCATGGTGCCCCTCATGCCGTCGCGTGCTGCGCCGCGTCGAACCGTCCGGTGAGCGGGCGCATCCCGATGTCGCGGCCCGGGGGACGACGATCGAGATGCGTCGGGGGTGGGCTCGCGCCCACGGCGGTGGGCGTTACAACGTCCACCCCGGGCGCGGTTCCGAACGATCGTGTCCGACAGGTGGCTGTAACGCCGTGCCGAACCCCGGCGAGTCCAGCGATACGCCGATGAACCCGATCTCCGGGGGAAGGGATGGCGAGGCGTGGACGACGTGGCTCGGCTGTCCGTCATTGGGCAGCTCGTCCGCAGGAGATGGCGGCTGCTCGCCGCCCTCACCGGCCTGGGTGCGCTGGTCGGCCTCGGGTTGTCGCTGCTGTTCTCCCCCGGGTACGAGGCGACGAGCAGGGTCCTGCTGCAGGGGTCGCGGGACAAGCAGGAGGTGCTCAGCGAGGCTCAGGTCGCGATGAGCCTTGTCGTACTCGACCGGACCGCGGCGGGGCTCGGCTGGGGGGTCGGCGCCGCCGATCTGCAGCGGTCGGTCACGGCGGCGGTGGTCGACGGCAACGTGCTCGAGATCAGCGGGACGGCGGGGAGCCCCGACAAGGCGCAGCAGCTCGTGGGGCGGGCGACCCAGGAGTACGTGACGTTCTCGACGCAGATCGCCGACAACGGTGCGGCGGCGGCGGCCGCGCTGCTGCAACGGCGGGCGGCGGCCCAGCAGAAGGTCGACGAGACCACCGCACAGATCAACCAGCTCCAGGGCTCGCCGGTGCTCGGGGCGGCCTCACCCGAGGGCGTCCAGGCCCGCGCCGAGCTCGACCGGCTGCGCAACGCCCTGGCCGAGGCGGCAGCCGAGCTGGACAACGTCAAGAACGGCGGCCAGCAGTCCGATTCGGCGGCCAGGCTCGGCCCGTCCGGGATCACCGTGATCGGGCCTGCGGTGGTGCGCGGCGCCGCGTCGCCGACACTGCCGCAGCTGGTCGCCGGCGCCGCCGTGGCGTTCGCGCTGCTCGGCGTGTTCGGCCTGCTCCTCGCCGCGCGGTCGGACCGGCGGCTGCGCGACACCGGTGCGATCGCCGCCGCGCTCGGCGCCCCGGTACTGGCCACCGTGGACATTGCGGTCCCGTCCGGCGCCGAGTCGAACGGCCGATCGGGCGAGGGGTCGGGACGCCGCGTCCGGTGGGACCGGTTGCGCGACCTGTTGCGCGAGGAGGCCGCCTGGACCCCGCAACCGGTGGTGCCCGACGACCGGATGGGGTGCGACGCCCTGCTGCGCCGGCTGCTGGCGCGGCTGCCCGAGGCGGCGGCCGGGCTGATCGTCCTCGTCCCCGACGACGATCCCGCCGCGCGGCACGCGGCGGAGCGGCTGACCACGGTCGCCGGCGGCACACCGATCCTCGTCGTGACGGTCGTCGACGTCGCCCGCCGCCCCACCTTCCCGGATTGCGGAGCCGCCTGCGCGGTCCTGGTGGCCATGGCGGTCGGAACCCGAACCGCGTGGGAGCTGGTGGGTCTCGCCGGGGCCTGCCTCGACATGGGCTATCCCCTCCTGGGGGCGCTCGTCGTGCGGCCGTACCGCGCGGCGCCCGGCCAGCCGGAATCGCTCGCGCACCCCGACAACAACGCGACGACGGTGGGTTCCTCGTGACGACAACCGCGACGACGGCCACCTCGAGTCCCGAACCGCTGGTGGACCTGCAGCGCCTGGTCGCCGGAATCCGCTGGCGGCGCAGGCTCTGGGCCGGCTGCGCGGTGATCGGGCTGCTGCTCGGCGTCCTGCTCACCTTCGTCATGCCGTCCCGGGTGACCGCGGCCGCCCGCGTCTACGTCGTCCACGAGAACGAGGAGGTGGGTGATCCCACCGTCCTCATGGGCACCGACGTCGCGGTGTTCGAGACGAGCCGGATCGCGGCCGCGGCCCTGCAGCGGCTCCACTCCGCGGAGTCCGTCGAGGACTTCCGGGAGAGCTACTCCGGCGAGGCGGTGGCCCCGAACGTCCTCGGGCTCACCGTCCGCGCCGCCGGCGCGCACGAGGCTCTCGCGACCGCCACGGCGCTGGCGGAGGCGTTCATCGCCGACCACGTCCAGCGCACCGAGGACGTGGCGAAGGCACAGGTCGCGGCGCTGCGCGACCAGGGTGCGCAGGCCGAACGGGAGCTCGCCGAGGTCGATGCGGCGCTGGCCGCGGCGAACCGGGCGGGCGACGCCCGGCAGACCGCGGCACTGGAGACCCGCCGCGGGGCGCTCTCGGGGCAGATCCAGGACATCACACAGACCGCCGCCATGGCGAGCATCGGCTCGCCGCAAGTCGCCGCCGGAACGCAGATCCTGGACACCCCGCACGTGACGAGTCGTTCGCTGCCGGTCGCGGCGGGCCTGGCCGGCGTGGTGGGTCTCGTCATCGGTCTCGGCGTCGGGCTCGCGCTGGCCGCGGTCGCGAGCGTCGTGCAGGACCGTCCGGTGCTGCGCCGCGATATCGCCGCGCACCTCGGGGCGTCGGTCATCGTGCAGTTGCCCGCCCCTCGCCGTCGGCCCTTCCGGCGGGGGAAGCACCGCGCCGAGCTCGAGCGCGGGCGGGCCGCGGCGACTCTCGCCCGGCTGATCCGCGATGCGCCCGCCGGGGTGTCGCTGCTCGAGCTCGGCTGCCCGGAGCCCGCCGCCGCGCTCGCGCTGGATATCGCCAGGGAACTCGTGCTCGAGCACCCCGTGCTGGTCGTCGACGACCTGCCCGGCAGACCCGTGTCCCGATACGCCGCGGCGTCGCAGAACCCGGTCCAGGTCCTCGACGGTGCGGGATATCCGGACGTTCGGCCCGAACCGGGCGTACCGGACCGGTTCTCCCTCGGGGTCGGCACCGTCGGTCCCGGCGCGGCGTGGACGGACCTCGCCCGGCTGGGCCGCGAGGGCCTGCTGGTGGTGCGTGCCGGGCAGGCGGGCACCGAATGGCTGCACACCGTCGCCCGCCAGCTCGCGGACGTCGAGATCGTGGTGATCGGTGTGGTGCTCGTGCACCCCGATCCGCGGGACCGGTCCGACGGCACCCTGTGGGACGGCCTGCACCTGGCGCTGCGGGGGCGAACGGTGTCCCTGCGCGACCGACCGGTCCCGGCTGCGGCCGCGGCGCCCGTCACTCATGTGGAGGTCAGGTGAACGTCATGGTGTTCGGCCTCGGCTACGTCGGCTCGGTCACGGCGACCTGTCTGGCAGTGCGCGGCCATCGGGTCGTGGGCGTCGACCCGGACCGGGTCAAGGTGGCGGCGCTCGGCGCCGGTCGGCCGCCGGTGATCGAGCCCGGCCTCGACGAGCTGGTCGCCGACGCGATCGGCACCGGGGCGCTGACCGCCGTGGGGTCCGCCCACGACCGGCTCGCCCACGCGGACGTCTCGATCGTCTGCGTCGGCACTCCGTCGGCCCCCAACGGCAGCACCGACCTGCGCCAGCTCACTCGGGTGATCAGCGAGATCGGTTCCGCACTGGGCGGATCGGACCATCCGCATACGGTGGTCATCCGCTCGACCGTCCCCCCGGGGACCGTCGAGGACGTCGTCGTCTCGCAGCTCGAGCTGTCCTCGGGACGAGGGGTCGGCACCGATCTGCAGGTCGCGATGTGCCCCGAGTTCCTGCGCGAGGGTTCGAGCGTGGCCGACTTCTTCCACCCGCCGTTCCTGGTGGTCGGCGGTTCGTCGGCGGCCGTGGCGACGGTCCGCGAGCTCTTCGGGTTCCTCGACTGCGCGGTGCACGCGGTCTCGATCCGGTCGGCGGAGAGCATCAAGTTCGCCGGTAACGCCTTCCACGCGCTCAAGGTGGCGTTCACCAACGAGCTGGCCCGGCTGTACCGGACGCTCGATGTGGACTCCCGGCAGGTGATGGACGTCTTCGTGCGGGACCGTCAGCTCAACGTGTCGCCGGCCTATCTGCGCCCCGGGTTCGCCTTCGGCGGGTCGTGTCTGCCCAAGGACCTGCGCGGCCTGCTGCATCTCGCCCGGATGAACTGCGTCGATCTGCCGGTCCTCGACGCCGTGCTCGTCTCCAACGACATGCTGGTCCGCGACGTCGCCGAGCGGATCCTGCGCGGGGTCGACGCCCGCGGCGGCGAGAACCGCAGGGTGGCGCTGATCGGTCTCGCGTTCAAGCAGCAGACCGACGACCTGCGGGAGAGCCCGAACGTGGCGCTGGCCGAGATCCTCATCGGCAAGGGACTGGACGTGCGCATCCACGATCCGGTCGTCAACCCCACCCGGCTGTCCGGTGCGAACCTCCGCCATGTCCAGAAACGGCTGCCGCATCTGCATCGGGTGCTCTACGACGACGTCGCCGAGGCGTTGGACGGCGCGGCGGTGGCGGTCGTCGGCTCCACCGGCCCCGACGTGGCGGCCGCCGTGGTCGCGGCGCGACCGCCGCTCGTGCTCGACCTGGACGGACGGCTCGGCGCCGAGGTGGAATGCCTCGCCGGCTACGAGGGTGTGGGCTGGTGAGGCGCATCGGGCCCGTCCGGCACGCTCGTCACGTCTGCATCGTCGTGCAGAACCTGCCGGTGCCGTTCGACCGGCGGGTGTGGCTGGAATGCCGGGCGCTGCGCGCCGCGGGCTACGAGGTGTCGGTCGTCTGCCCACGGGGCCGGGGGGAACCCGCCCGCCAGGAGCTCGACGGGGTGCGATTGTTCCGCTACTCCGCGTTCCCCCCGATCACCCGACAGGCGATGTTCGTCGCCGAATACGCCTGGTCGATCCTCGCGACCCTGGTGCGACTGGTCCAGGTCTGGCGGGAGCGGCGCTTCGGCGTCGTCCAGGTGTGCAACCCGCCGGACGTGCTGTGCCTCGCGGTCCTGCCGTTCCAGGTCCTGTTCGGCGTCCGGCTGGTCTTCGACCAGCACGATCTGTGCCCGGAGCTGTACGAGTCCCGGTTCCCGGACGGGGCACGGCTGCCGCATCGGGCGCTGCGGGCGACCGAATGGCTGACCTACCGGCTCTCGGCGCACGTCATCGCCACGAACGAGTCGTACCGGCGGGTCGCCCTGGGGCGCGGGGGTAAACGGCCGGACGAGGTGACGGTCGTGCGCACCGGACCGGACCCGGACCGGATGCGTCGTGGCAGCCCCGACCCCGCGTTGCGCCGCGGGCGCGAACACCTGCTGATCTACCTGGGCGTGATGGGCCCGCAGGACGGCGTCGACATCACGCTGCGGGCGATGCGCCACATCGTGCACGTCCGCAAGCGGTCCGATGTGGCGCTGACCCTCATCGGGGACGGCGACGACGCGGCACGGCTGCGCCGCCTCGCGAGCGAGCTGGGGCTGGACGGCTGGGTCGAGTTCACCGGCCGCGCCCCGGACGAGCTGGTGGCCCGGCTGCTGTCCACCGCGGACATCGGCCTCTCGCCGGACCCGAAGAACCCGCTCAACGACGTGTCCACCATGAACAAGACTATGGAGTATCTGGCCTTCGAGCTGCCGGTCGTCGCCTTCGATCTGGTCGAGACGCGGGTCTCGGCGGCGGACGCGGCCGCCTACGCCGAGCCGAACCGGGTCGACGACTACGCGGACACGATCCTTGCGCTGCTCGACGACGAGGTGCGCCGCAAGCAGATGGGCGCCCGCGGCCGACGCCGGGTCGAGACCGTGCTGGCCTGGGACAAACAGATCCCCGCCTATGTGGGCGTCTACGACCCCCTCGCGGCGCGGGGCTGAGGGGCCGGCGGCATGTGCGGAATCGCGGGTACCTACCGCTGGCCCGACGGCGGTCCGCTGACCGATCGGCTCACCGCGGCCGTCGCCCACCGCGGCCCGGACGCGACCGGCCGCTACACCCACCGCGCGGGCGACGGCGAGGTCCACCTCGGACATCGGCGACTGTCCATCATCGACCTCTCGCCCACCGGGGCCCAGCCGATGGTCGCCGACGGCCTCGCTCTGACCTACAACGGTGAGCTCTACAACGCACCGGAGCTGCGCGCCGAGCTGGTGGGCGCCGGCGTGCGGTTCCGGGGTTCGTCGGATACCGAGGTGCTGCTCGCGGCCTGGCGACGCTGGGGCCCGGACTGCCTTTCGCGGCTGCGCGGAATGTTCGCCTTCGCGGTGTTCGACGAACGCACCGGGGAGCTGGTGCTGGCGCGCGACCAGCTGGGCATCAAGCCGCTGTTCGTCGCGCGCCGGGGCGGTGGGCTGGCCTTCGCCTCGGAGCTCAAGGCGCTCGCCGGTGGGCTCGGCGCGGCGCTGGGCATCGACGACGCGGCGCTGGTGGCGTCGCTGCTCTACTACTGGGTGCCCGAGGGCCACTGCGTCTACCGGGACGTCGAGAAGCTGCCACCGGGGACCTGGATGCGCTGCCTGCCCGACGGGCGGGTCGAGCGGGGACGCTACTGGTCGATCCGCGAGGTCGCCGAGCGGGCCGCTCGCGAGGGTCCCGAGGACACCGACCTGCACGCCGTCGTCGCGGAGTCGACCCGGCGGCATCTGGTCGCCGACGTCCCGGTCGGGATGTTCCTGTCCGGCGGGCTGGACTCCAGCTATCTCACCGCGCTCGCGGCGCGGCACCGGCCGGGCCTTCCCGCCTACACCATCGGGTTCCGGCCCCGGGACGCGAGGTTCGAGGCGATGCCCGACGACCTGCGCTACGCCCGGCGGGTCGCCCGCCGCTTCGGCGTCGACCTTCGCGAGATCGAGATCGCGCCGGACGTCGGTGACCTGCTCGAACGCATGACCTACCACCTCGACGAGCCGATCGGCGATCCCGCCGCGATCAACACGTACCTCATCTGTTCGGCGGCCCGTGCCGCCGGGGTCACGGTGTTGCTGTCGGGGATGGGCGCCGACGAGCTGTTCGCCGGCTACCGCAAACATCGGGCGAACCTGCTCGCCCGGCGCTACCAGGCCGTCCCGCGGCCGCTGCGGCGCGGACTGCGGGCCGGCATGGACCGGCTGCCGGTGGCGACGGCGCGGCGCGGCTACCGCTCGGTCCGCTTCGCCAAGCGGTTCCTCTCCTTCGCCGACCTACCGGAGGAGGTCGCCTTCCGGCGCAGCTACACGATGTACGACCGGACGGAGCTGCTCGGCCTGGTCAACCCCGATCTCGCCGGGGCGGTCGAGGACGTGCTCGCCGAGCACGCCGCGGTCTACGCCGACACCGCGCTCGACGACGTCGTCAACCGCATGTGCCTGGCCGACGCCCGGATGTTCCTGCCCGGCCTCAACCTCGCCTACACCGACCGGGCCAGCATGGCGGCCTCGACCGAGGTGCGGGTTCCGTTCGTCGACGTCGCGGTCGTCGAGGCGGCGTTCCGCATCCCGGGCAGCCGAAAGATCATCGGACGGCACGGCAAGGTCGCGCTCAAGCAGGCCGCCCTCAACGTCCTGCCCCGCGAGATCGCCTACCGGCCGAAGGGGCTGTTCAGCGCCCCGCTGCGGGCGTGGATGAGCCGCGACCTGGCGCCGCTGGTCCGGGCGGTGGCCCATGAGGGGGCGCTGGTGTCGTCCGGTTTCCTGCGCCGCGAGGCGGTGCAGCGGCTCATCGACGAGGACGCGTCGGGCCGCGAGGACCGGTCCAAACATCTCTGGCATCTCGTGACCCTCGAATACTGGTACCGCGGCGCCACGGCCGCCGGTGCCATGGCGGCATAGGTGGGCGGACCGGTGAGACAGGTCGTGCAGAACTACAGGACCGGCGAGCTGGCGCTGCTGGAGGTCCCGGCGCCGCGGTGCAAACCAGGGGGTGTGCTCGTCCGGACCCGCTACTCGTTGATCTCCACGGGCACCGAGCTGATGAAGGTCTCCGAGGCCGGCATGGGGCTGCTGGGCAAGGCGCGGGCCCGGCCGGACCAGGTCGCGAAGGTGGTGCAGAGCGCGGCCACGGCCGGGGTGGTGGCCACCTACCGGAAGGCGATGAACCGGCTCGACTCCTACACCCCGTTGGGCTACTCGCTGTGCGGGGTGGTGGAGCAGGTCGGCGAGGGGGTCAGCGACGTCGCGGTGGGTGATCTCGTCGCCTGCGCCGGAAACGAGCACGCCCTGCACGGCGAGCTGAACTGGGTTCCCGCCAACCTCTACGCCCGGGTACCGGAGGGCGTGTCCGCGGCGCACGCGGCGTTCGGCACGGTCGGCTCGATCGCGCTGCAGGGGGTCCGTCGCGGCGAACCGCAGCTCGGCGACGCCGCGCTGGTCGTCGGCCTCGGCCTGATCGGGCAGCTCGTGGTGGCGCTGCTGGCGGGCTCGGGCACCCGGGTCGTCGGGGCCGATCCCGATCCGCGGCGGTGCGCGCTGGCCGAGCGGCTGGGCGCGCTGGCCTGCGGCCCTCCCGGCTCCGGCGTCGTCGACACCGCGGTCGCCGAGCTCACCGGCGGCCACGGCGCCGACCAGGTCTATCTGGCGGCGGGCGGAGACAGCAACGAGCCGGTCGAGCTGGCCGCGCGGCTGGTGCGCGACCGAGGCCGCGTCGTGGACATCGGCAAATGCCGCCTCGACCTGCCCTGGAACGCCTACTACGCCAAGGAGCTCGACCTGCGCTTCTCGCGGTCCTACGGCCCGGGCCGCTACGACCCGGACTACGAGCTCGCGGGGCGGGACTACCCGTACGGCTACGTGCGCTGGACCGAGCGACGCAACCTCGCCTGCGTCCTGGACCTGATCGCCCGCGGGCGGCTCGACGTCGAGCCGCTGATCTCGCACGTCGCGGACTTCGCGGACGCGGTCGAGACCTACCGGCGGCTCGGTTCGGGTGAGCTGAAGGCGGTCGCGGTGCTGTTCCGGTACCCGCCTCCCGGGCCCCGCCCGTCCCCGGAGCCGGGTGGGAACGGCGCGCGACGGCCGGACCGGGGCGCGGCGCCGGCGGCCCGGCCCCCGGTGCCGCGCCCCGTGGGGCTGGCCTTCGTCGGGGCAGGCGCCTACGCCTCGTCGATGCTGCTGCCGCATCTCGCGGGACGCGACGACGTGGCGTTGCGCCAGGTCGTCACGACCTCGGCGCTGTCGGCGGCCAACGCGCGGCGTTCGTTCGGCTTCGCCGCCGCCTCGACGGACCTCGACGCCGTGCTGTCCGACCCCTCGGTGCACGCGGTGTTCGTGGTGACCCGGCACAGTTCGCACGCCGAGCTGGCCGGTCGGGCGCTGCGCGCCGGGAAGGCCGTGTTCGTCGAGAAACCACTCGCTCTCGACGAGGCGCAGCTTCGGCAGATCCTCGACGCCGTCGCGGAGTCGGGCAACGACCGGCTCCAGGTCGGGTTCAACCGCCGGTTCGCGCCGCTGCTGCGGGAGGCGAGGGGGCGGCTCGGCAGGCGGATCGGACCGGCCACGGCGCGGTACCTGGTGAACGCGGGACAGCTGGACCCGGCCAGCTGGTACCGGCGCCGGGACAGTGAGGGGTCCCGGTTCGCCGGCGAGGGCGGGCATTTCATCGACACGATCGACTGGCTGCTGGACGCCGACCCGGCCGAGGTCTTCGCCTGCGCCACCCCCGACCAGGCCGACCTACAGGTCCTGCTGCGCTACCCGGACGGCTCCACCGCCGCGATCACCTACGCGACCTCGGGCTCCGCCCGCTTCCCCAAGGAGACCATCGAACTGCTGGGCGACGGAAAAGTGTTGCGGTTCAACGACTTCCTCCGCGCCTCGGTCCACGGCAGGTGGCGCTGGGCGGGCCCGCGGCTGCCCCGCGGGCGGGACAAGGGCCAGCGCGCCCAGCTCGACGCGTTCCTGGCCGCGGTCGGCACCGGCGGCCCGATGCCGATCGGGCTCGACTCGCTCATCGCGACCACCCGAGCGACGTTCGCGGTGCACACCAGCCTGCGCACCGGGACGCCGGTCCGCCTGGATCCACCGGCGGCACCGGACGGAGCCGGCCCATGACCGACCTCGGCTGGTACCTGCGGCGGCTGTCCCGGATGGGTCCCCGCGAGATCGCGGGCCAGATCGAGACGGCGGCCCGGATCCATCGGTGGCGCCGGGTTCCGCCCGCGCCCGGGCCGACCGGCCCGGCGGGCCGCCGGTTCGCGGCCGTGCTCGCCCCCGAGGTGCCGGCCGCGGTTCCCGCCGCGGCCCGGGCACGCCTGCTCGGCACGGCCGACCGGCTCATGGACGGCTGCGCGGAGCTGCTCGGCCACCGGCGCGACGACATGGTCAGCCCGGACTGGTCGCTCGACCCGCGCACCGGGCGGCGGGCCCCGGCGGACGTCTACGCCTTCGATATCGCCTACCGCGACGAGCGGGCGGTGGGCGACATCAAGCAGATCTGGGAGCTCTCCCGCCACCAGCATCTGACCGTGCTGGCCGCGGCGTTCGCGCTGACCGGCGACGACCGCTACGCGATACGGGTGGCCGATCACCTCAAGTCGTGGTGGGCCGCGCACCCGCCGATGCGGGGCGTGGCGTGGATCAGCGGGATCGAGCTGGGCATCCGGCTGCTGTCGTGGGTGTGGGTGCGCAGACTGCTCGACGGCTGGCGCGGCGCGCCGGGGCTGTTCGAGGAGAATCCGGAGGCGCTGCACCAGATCTGGTTCCACCAGCGCTGGCTCGCCGCCTTCCCCAGCCGCGGCTCGTCGGCCAACAACCACGTCATCGCCGAGTCGGCGGGCCTGCTCGCGGCCGCCTGCGCGTTCGGCTGGTTCGCCGAGTCGGGGCGCTGGCGGGTCGCGGCGGCGGCCTCGCTGCTCGACCAGCTGGCCCGCAACACCTTCGGGTCCGGGCTGAACCGCGAGCTCGCGACCGAGTACCACGGCCTGGTCCTGGAGCTGGGCCTGGCGGCGTTCGCCGAGGCCGAGGCCGCCGGGATGCCGATCCCGGAGCGGGGCTGGATGGTGCTGGTCCGGATGACCGACGCGCTGGCCGCGGTCGTGGACGCCCACGGCAGACCGCCGCGCCAGGGCGACGGCGACGACGGGTACGGCCTGGTCCTCGATGGCGCGGGCACCGAGCACTGGGCGTCGCTGCTGGCCACCGGGGCGGCGCTGTTCGGCAGCGCGGACTGGTGGCCCGCGATCTCCGTCGCGGACGTCCGCACCCCGCTGCTGGTGGGTCTCGCCGGGCCGCGCCCGCCGCGCACCGACCGGCCCGCGCGTCGGCCGTCACATTTCGCCGACGCCGGGCTGACGATCCTGCGGGCGCGCTGCGACGGCGACGGCGAGATCTGGTGCCGCTGCGACGGCGGGCCGCACGGCTTCGGGTCGCTCGCGGCCCATGCACACGCCGACGCGCTGTCGGTGGAGGTCCGCCACGACGGCGTCGACGTGCTCGCCGACCCCGGTTGCTACTGCTACCACGGCCGCCCCGAATGGCGCGCGTACTTCCGGTCCACCCTGGGGCACAACACGTTGGAGCTCGACGGCGCGGACCAGTCCCGCTCCGGCGGACCGTTCCTGTGGACCCGGCACGCCCGCAGCCGGGTGCTGGTGGCCGATCCCCGCGACGACGGGGTGTCCCGCTGGTGCGCCGAGCACGACGGCTACGGCCGGGTCGTGCACCGCCGGTCCGTCGAGCTCGACGCCGCCACCCGGACCCTGCGTGTGACCGACGAACTCCGGGGGCGGGGGTGGCATCGATGCCGGCTGGCCCATCACCTCGGCCCGCGGATCGCGGTGCGCCTCGAAGGGGCCCGGGCGCTGCTGTCGTGGACCCACCGAGGCCGTGATGATGCCGCCGTCCTCGAGCTGCCCGGGGAGCTGTCCTGGAGCGTGCATCGCGGGGAGACGGACCCGCCGCTGGGCTGGTACTCGGCGGGGTTCGGGCGCAAGGAACCCTCGGCGACGCTGGTCGGGAGCGGCTGGACGGGGCCGGGCGGCCCGGCGCTGACGACCCTGCTGGACCTTGGCCGCGACGCCCCGGCCGGAGGGACGCGATGGCCGGTCCGGTGACGCTGTGGCGCGGGTTGGTGCTCGTGCCGGCGCTGGTGGCGGCCCTCGCCCTGACCGCCTGCTCCGCGCCGCCCCCGGCCTCACAGCCGCCGTCCACAGCCGCGGTCTGCGACCGGACGGCCCCCGGTCCGGCGTCGCCGCCGCAGGGCGCGGTCGTCGTCGATCCGGCGGTCGAGGGCGATCTGGTCGCCAAGACCAGGGCCAGCCCGCCGGGAACGACGTTCTGGCTCGCCCCGGGGACCCACACCCTGGGCGGCGACCAGTTCAGCCAGGTCGCGCCCAAGGACCGCAATGCGTACCTCGGCGCACCGGGTGCGAGCATCGATGGCCACGGGCTGAACCGCTACGCCTTCGTCGGTGAGGCCCGCGACGTGACGATCCGGTTTCTGACGGTCCGCGGCTTCGTCCCGCCGCAGGACCAGGGGGTGGTCAACCACGACTCCGGCGACGGATGGGTGATCGAGCACAACACGATCTCCGACAACCGGGGCGCCGGGCTCATGGCGGGCGCCCGCCAGCAGGTCCGGGGCAACTGCCTGCGCGACAACGGCCAGTACGGCATCAACGCCTACCAGCCCGGGAACGGGATCGTCGGGCTCGTCGTCGAGGGCAACGAGATCGTCGGGAACAACACCGAGGACTGGGAGACCCGCAACCCGGGCTGCGGGTGCAGCGGGGGAGCGAAGTTCTGGTCGGTCAACGGCGCGGACATCCGGGGGAACTGGATCCACGACAACCGCGGGGCGGGGCTGTGGGCCGATACCAACAACAACGACTTCCTGATCGAGGGCAACCTCATCGAGGACAACGACGGGCCCGCCCTGTTCTACGAGACCAGCTACAACCTCATCCTGCGCAACAACGTGCTGCGCCGTAACACGCTGGTCGAGGGCCGGAAGGTCGCAGAGAGCGGGGATCATTTCCCGACCGGCACCGTGTACCTGAGCGAGTCCGGCGGCGAGCCGCGGGTGCCCGCCCGCACGGACAAGATCGAGATCACCGGAAACCGGTTCGAGGACAACTGGTCGGGGATCACGGCCTGGGAGAACGCCGACCGCTTCTGCAACAGCCCGGCCAACACCTCCACCGACAGCTGCACGCTGCTCGTGCCCGAGACGTCGCGGTGCACCCAGCCGGGGATCGCCACCGAGCCGCTCTACAGCGACTGCCGGTGGCGGACGCAGCGGGTCGACATCCACGACAACACGTTCAGCTTCACCGCGGAGGCGATCGGTTGCCTGCCGGGGGGTGGCGGGCGGATGGCCGTGCTGTCCAACTACGGGACCTACCCGAAGTGGTCGCCGTACCAGGCCGAGGTCGTCCAGGACTCGATCGTGACGGATCAGCAGATCACGTGGCGGGACAACCGCTACGTCGGGCCGTGGAGGTTCGTGCTGGGCAGCGTCGACCACACGGTCGGCGTCGCAGAGTGGCAGGCCGAGCCGTACCGGCAGGACGCCGGGAGCACGTTCACCGCGGGCGATTCGGCGGGGTCGTGCTGACCGGGCCGGGCCGGATCGGCGAGGTCGTCACCTCGGCGACGCGCCCCCCGCGGCTGCTGGGCGTGGTCTGGCTGTTGTTGTTCATCAACACCTTGGGCTACACCAAGGTCGATCTGATCATTCCGTTCCCGCGCCAGGTCGCCCAGCTGATCACGATGGCCGCGCTGGCGATCGCCTTCGGGATCGTCTTGGCGCTCAACCCGCGGGGCTGGGTGCGACCCAACGCGTATCTGCTCCTGCTCAGTCTGCTGACGGTCGTCGCCGTCGCCTCCGGCATGCTGCTGGAGACGGGGGTCGGGTCGCTGTTGCGGTGCGTGCGGTTGGTCGTGTTCATCGCGACCCTGTGGCTGACGTCGGCGTGGTGGCGCGGCGACCTCTTCTTCGCCCGGCTGCATCTGCGCGTCGTCTGCGTCATGCTCCTGACGGTCCTTGCCGGTGTGATCATCTCGCCGGGTTCGGCGTTCTCCGGCCCGGGCGGCAGGCTGGTCGGGGCCCTCTGGCCGATCCAGCCGCCCCAGGTCGGCATGTACGCCGCCACCGCGATCGGGCTGGCCGTCGTGCTCTGGCTCACCCGGGGTGTCGACGGGCGCAGCGCCGTCGTCATCACGGTGCCCGCCGCCGGGCTGCTGCTGCTCAGCCACACCCGCACCGCGTTGATCGGCCTCCTGGTCGCCCTGGGTATGGCCGGGCTCAGCCTCGCCCTGACCCACGGCAGGGTCCGGCGGGCGCTCGCGGTGGCGGTCGGGCTCGGCGTGGTCGGCGCCGCGCTGTTCAGCCAGGCCGTGCTGACCTGGTTGCAACGCGGTCAGGACACCGAGGAACTGGAGAACCTCACCGGGCGGCAGAAGGTGTGGGATCTCCTGCTGGCCGCCGACCGCAGCCTCGGCGAGGAGATCTTCGGTGTGGGCCTGACCGACAAGTCGTTCGCCGGGCTGCCCATCGACAGCACCTGGCTGTCGGTCTACTACGAGCAGGGTCTGCTCGGCGTCGCGATCGTGGCCGCGATCCTCGTCGGCCTGCTCGTCCTCGCGGCGCTGCGCCCGCCGTCGCCGCAGCGGGCCTGCGCGGTGTTCCTCGTCGGGTACTGCATCATCGCCTCCTACACCGAGGTCGGACTCGGCGACGCGTCCGCCTACGCGCTGAATCTCGCGGTGGCGGCCGCGCTGCTGGTCGCGCCGGGCCCCCTGCCGCGGGGAGCCGCGGAATGACGGCGGGGCGGCCGCTGCACGTGCTGGTCGTGCACAACCGGTATCGCTCGGCGCAGCCCAGCGGCGAGGACCGGGTGGTCGACCAGGAGGCGGCGCTGCTGGCCGCCGCCGGGCACCGGGTCGGCCGCTTCGAGCGGCGCAGCGACGATATCGCCGGCATGCCGCTGCTGCGGAAGGCCGCGATACCACTGCGCGTGCCGTGGAATGCTCCGGTCCGCGCCGAGCTCGCCGCCCTGCTGCGGCGGGAGCGGCCGGACATCGTCCACATCCACAGCACGTTTCCGCTGCTGAGCCCGTCGGTCGTGGCCGCCTGCGCCGACGCGCGCGTGCCCGCCGTCGCCACACTGCACAACTACCTGATGGTGTGCCCGACCGGCACGCTCTACCGCGCCGGGCGGGTCTGCACCGACTGCGTGGGCGCGACGCCGCTTCCCGCGGTCCGGCATGGCTGTTACCGCGACTCGCGGTTGGCGACGGTCCCGCTGGCGGTGAACCTGGCGGCGAACCGCCGCCGCTGGTGGTCGGACGTGGCGCGGTTCTTCTGCATCTCCGCCGCGCAGCGCGACATCCTCGTCGGGGCGGGGATGCCGGCCGACCGGCTGAGGGTCAAGCCCAACTTCGTCCCCGATCCGGTCGAGCGCCGCCGCGGTCGGGGCGAGGGGCTGCTCTACCTCGGGCGGCTCACCGAGGAGAAGGGTGTGCGCCTGCTGATGACGGCCTGGGACGAGCTGCGGGCGCGCGGCGGGCTGGGCCTTCCGCTGGTGCTGGCCGGTGCCGGGCCGCTGCACGACGAGCTGGTGCGTTGGGCGAGCGGCTGCGACGACGTCCGTTACCTCGGCCTGCGGACCAGGGACGAATGCGCGGGACTGATCGCGCGCGCCGCGGCGGTGGTGGCACCATCGGTGTGGCCGGAGGCGTTCGGGCTGGTGGTCGCGGAGGCGATGGCGGCGGGGGTGCCGGTGGTGGCCGCGGGCCACGGCGCGTTCGTCGAACTCGTCGAGGACGGGGTGACGGGGCTGCGACATCCGCCCGGCGACGCGGCGTCGCTTGCCGGTTGTCTGCGCCGGGTCGTCGCCGATCCCGTGCGCAACGCGGCGCTGGGCTTGGCCGGGCGGCGCCGCTACGAGCGCGACCTCGCCCCGGCGGTCGGGCTGGAGCGTCTCGTCGCCGGGTACGAGGCGGCGATCGCCGATCCGGTCCGGCCAGGACGGTCCTGATGATCCGTCATGCTCGGCGGTTTCGTCGTCGAGCTGCTGTGCCGGACCAAGGAGATGTGCGCTACGGGCCACCGGCGGCGGCGCTCGCACCCGACGCGGTCGAGCTTCCGCTGCAGTTGCGTAGAAGAACTCACGGCGAAGGTTGACTCTGTTTGACACGTCGGTCGGCCAGACGTGCATGCATGGCGCCCTCAATACCTACAGCGTCTTCAATACCTACAGCGTCTTCCGAGAAGGAGAGCGCACGGACGTCAAACCTGAACGGACAGACGCATCGCCAAGCTCGCGTATGTGGTCCATAGGTTCAAGTCGTCTTGTCATGCCAATATTGATCATTCGCTCCACGAAGGCGCCAATATTTGAGATGACGTACACGTATCGGCTCGGATGTTCGCGGCGCGATGATCGACATCCTCGATTGGACGAGTACGGCGACATTCGCACAGGTCGACACTGCGTATTCCTGCTGCACGCGCATTCCGAAACCACCGCGAAGATCCGCCAGTCACCTAGTGAGTCGCGCCAGGAATCCGGTCAAGATATGCGGCGAGTCGTTCGAGGATCTCGTCCGCGGTCTTGGTCCAGGCGAAGGGCCGGGGGTTGTCGTTCCAGCTCTGGATCCACTCCCGGATGTCGCGTTCGAGGGCTTGGAGGTTCTTGTGGACCCCGCGGCGGAGCCGTTGGTCGGTCAGCAGCCCGAACCAGCGTTCGACCTGGTTGAGCCAGGACGAGTAGGTCGGGGTGAAGTGCAGGTGGAAGCGCGGATGGCGCTCCAGCCAGGCACGGACCACGGGCGCCTT